>NZ_JBXVVX010000002.1:0-718182 GCF_057219855.1 Hydrogenophaga sp. T66
CGGGGGGCAGCGACCCGCGCAGCGGCGGAGCGTGGGGGCCCTATTCATACCCAAACGAGCGCACACGGGCGTCGTCGTCGGCCCAGCCCGACCGGACTTTCACCCACAGCTCCAGAAACACCTTGCCGCCCCACAGCTTCTCCAACTCCACGCGGGCTTCGGTGCCGATGCGCTTGAGCTTTTCGCCCTTGTCACCGATCACCATGCCTTTGTGGGCGTCACGCTCCACCACGATGGTCGCCGCGATGCGACGCAGCGCGCCCTCTTCTTCGAAGCGATCAATGATGACGGTGGAGGTGTAAGGCAACTCGTCGCCCGTCAAGCGGAACAGCTTTTCGCGGACCATCTCCGCGGCCATGAAGCGCTCGCTGCGGTCGGTCAGTTCGTCGGGCTCGTGCATCCATGGCTGTTGCGGCAGGTACTTCTCGCAAATCGCCAGCAGCCGCTGGATGTCGCGCGGGGTCTTGGCCGACATGGGCACAAACTCCGCGAACGGATGCCGCTCCTGCATGCCCCGCAGCCAGGGCGCCAGCTCGCCGCGGCGGTGCACGAGGTCAAACTTGTTGGCCACCAGGATCACCGGCGCGTTCGCGGGCAAGAGCGACAGCACCTTCGCGTCGGCGAGGTTGAAATGACCGGCCTCCACCACAAACAGGATCAGGTCGACGTCGGCCACCGCGCCCAGCACGGTCTTGTTGAGCGAGCGGTTGAGTGCGTTGCCATGGCGGGTCTGGAAACCCGGCGTGTCCACGAACATGAACTGCGTCGCGCCTTCTGTGCGGATGCCGGTGATGCGGTGGCGCGTGGTCTGCGCCTTGCGCGAGGTGATGCTGATCTTCTGGCCCACCAGGGCGTTGAGCAGCGTGGACTTGCCCACGTTGGGCTTGCCGACGATGGCCACAAAGCCGCACCGCTGCAGCGCGGGGTCCACGGGCTCGGCCGCCGCGGGCGACTCCTGCGGGCCAGTCCCTGCCTCGGCGGGCCGTCCCAGTGCGCGGGCCAGCATCGCCTCCAGGTCGGGGTCGGTGGGTTCGGCGGGCGGCGGGCTGGCGGAAGCGGACATGGTCAGGCGCGGCTGCGGGCGGGCAGCGATTGGAGGGTTTGCAACATGGCGGCAGCCGCGGCCTGTTCGCCGGCGCGGCGGGAATTGCCGATGCCGCGCTCCTGGCGACCCAGCTCGGGCACACTGCATTCAATGTCGAAGGTCTGGCGGTGGGCCTCGCCGGTGATGGCCACCACGCGGTAGCTGGGCAGTCGCAGCCGGCGGCCCTGCAGCCACTCCTGCAGCTCGGTCTTGGGATCCTTGCCCAGGGCGGTCATGCCGGCGTGCAACTCAACGTCCGCGTACAGGCGCAGCACCAGCGCGCGCGCCGGCTCGAAGCCCGCATCCAGGTACACCGCGCCGATCAGCGCCTCCACGGCGTCGGCCAGGATGGAAGGCCGCTTGTGACCCCCGGAGCGCTTTTCGCCGTCGCCCAGCCGCAGGTGGGCGGAGACACCCAGATCCTGCGCGAGGCCGACCAGGGTGTCCTGTTTCACGAGATGGGCGCGCACCCGCGACAGATCGCCCTCCGGCAGGCGATCGAGCTTTTCGTACAGAAGGCCGGAAACCGCCAGGTTGAGCACCGAGTCGCCCAGAAACTCCAGGCGCTCGTTGTGGTCGGCGCTGAAGCTGCGGTGGGTCAGCGCCCGCTCCAGCAGGCGGGGGTTGGCAAACACATGCTGCAGGCGTTGCTGCAGCGCGGCGAGGTCAGCGTTCAAACCGTCACTGCGAGCTGCCCTGGTACTTCATGACCAGGTAGGCCGGCCCGGCCAGGTGGATCTCGCGCGCGTAGGCGAAGGACACCACCACGGCGTTGCCCTGCTTGCCCACCTCAAGATCCTTGCCGCTGATGCTGCGGATGTCATCCACGGCAGCGGCCTTGTCGAACAACTCGCGCACCTCGGCCACGGTGTTGCCCGCGGACGCCTTCTTGGCGGCTTTCTGCACCGCGAGAAACTCGATGTAGGTGGGCGCCACCTGAGCGGCGACGATGCCGGTGCAGGCCAGCAGGCCGCCGACGATCACCAGACCGAAAAACGTCAATCCCCGTTGGTGGCGTTTGAGCTTCATGAGGGCAGTCTCCAGCAGCAGCGCTTCACTCGAACGAGCCGATGCGGCTCAGGTCGCCGAAGTTCATCCACACCAGGAAGGCTTTGCCGACGATGTTGGCGTCAGGCACAAACCCCCAGTAGCGCGAGTCCAGCGAATTGTCGCGATTGTCACCCATCACGAAGTAGTGGCCAGCAGGCACCTTGCAGGTGACGCCCTCCACCGTGTAGCGGCAGCCATCGGCGAAGGGAAACTCGGTCGCGCCGGGCACAAAGGCCGGGCGGTCGCTGTCGTTGAGCGTGCTGTAGCGCTTGGCGTCGAGCGTCTCCTGCCACTGCTTCGAATACCGCATGGTGCCGCTGTCGAAGAAGTCGGGCTGGGCCGCCCGCGGCACCGGCTTGCCATTGACCGTGAGCTGCTTGTTCAGGTAGGCCACCTCGTCGCCGGGCAGGCCAATGACGCGCTTGATGTAGTCAAGGCTGGGCTGCGGCGGGTAGCGAAAGACGATCACGTCGCCGCGCTTGGGCTCCTGGTTGGCCCACACCTTGGTGTTGATGACCGGCAAGCGGATGCCGTAGTGGTATTTGTTGACCAGGATGAGATCGCCGATGCGCAGCGTCGGAATCATCGAGCCCGAGGGGATCTTGAAGGGCTCGAACAGGAAGGAGCGCAAGACGAACACCGCCAGGATCACCGGGAACAGCCCGGCGGTCCAGTCCAGCCACCATGGCTGGGCAAGCAGCTTCTGGCGCGCCGTCTCGACATCGCCCTCGATCTGGCTGAAGCCTTGCGCCGCCAGGGCGGCGCGGCGGCGGTTGTGCTCCTCCAGCAGCTGGTCTGCCTCGCGCCGACGGCGCGGCAGAAAGATGAACCGGTCGGCCAGCCAGTAAACACCCGTGACCACCACCGCCAGGAACAGCAACAACGAGAAGTTGCCCTGCACGATCCCGGCGTACCAGGCCCCGGCGTAGCCAATGAACGCCGCCAGCACCACCGCCGTGATGGAAGCCATCGCGCCGGCCATCACTCCTCCACCTGCAGGATCGCCAGGAACGCTTCCTGGGGCACCTCGACCGAGCCGATCTGTTTCATGCGCTTCTTGCCTGCCTTCTGCTTTTCGAGGAGTTTGCGTTTGCGGGTGATGTCACCGCCATAGCATTTTGCCAGCACGTTCTTGCGCAGCGCCTTGATGGTCTCGCGGGCGATCACGTTGCCGCCGATCGCGGCCTGGATCGCCACATCGAACTGCTGGCGGCTGATGATCTCGCGCATCTTGGCCGCCACCGCACGACCCCGGTATTGGGCCTGGGTCCGGTGGACGATGATCGACAGGGCGTCGACCTTCTCGCCGTTGAGCAGCATGTCGACCTTCACCACATCGGATTTGCGGTATTCCTTGAACTCGTAGTCCATCGAGGCGTAACCGCGACTCACCGACTTCAGCTTGTCGAAGAAGTCCAGCACGATCTCGCCCAGCGGCAGCTCATAGGTCAGCAGCACCTGCTTGCCGTGATAGGCCATGTTGATCTGCACGCCGCGCTTCTGGTTGGCCAGCGTCATCACCGGCCCCACATACTCCTGCGGCATGTAAAGGTGCACCGTCACGATGGGTTCGCGGATTTCCTCAATCCGGCCGGCCTCCGGCATCTTGGAGGGGTTTTCCACCATGATGACCTCGCCATCGCCCTTGACCACCTCGTACACCACGCTGGGGGCGGTCGTGATCAGGTCCTGGTCAAACTCGCGCTCCAGCCGCTCCTGCACGATCTCCATGTGCAACAGACCAAGGAAGCCGCAGCGGAAGCCAAAACCCAGCGCCTGCGACACCTCCGGCTCGTAACGCAGGGCCGAATCGTTGAGCTGCAATTTCTCCAGCGCGTCGCGCAGCTGGTCGTACTCGCTGGCCTCTGACGGGTACAGGCCGGCAAACACCTGCGGCTGCACTTCCTTGAAACCCGGCAAGGCCTCCGTGGCGAAAGCCAGATTGGCGCCGCTGCTGGTCTTGATGGCCGTGACGGTATCGCCCACCTTGGCGGCCTTCAACTCCTTGATGCCCGCAATGATGTAACCCACCTCACCGGCTTCCAGCGACTCGCGCGGCTGGTTGGCCGGGGTGAACACGCCGAGTTTCTCGGCGTTGTAGAGCGACTCGGTGGCCATCAGCTTGATCTTGTCGCCACGCGCCAGGCGGCCATCGACCACCCGCACCAGCATCACCACGCCCACGTAGTTGTCGAACCAGCTGTCGATGATCATGGCGCGCAGCGGCGCGTCGGGATTGCCGCGCGGCGGCGGCACCTTGGCCACCACCATCTCCAGGATTTCCTCCACGCCCATGCCGGTCTTGGCCGAGCAGGGCACGGCCTCGCTGGCGTCGATGCCAATGACGTCTTCAATCTCCTGCTTGGCCGTGTCCGGGTCGGCTTGCGGCAGGTCCATCTTGTTGAGCACCGGCAGCACTTCCACGCCCAGATCCAGCGCCGTGTAGCAGTTCGCCACCGTCTGCGCCTCCACGCCCTGGCTGGCATCCACCACCAGCAACGCACCCTCGCAGGCCGAGAGCGAGCGCGACACCTCGTAGGAGAAATCGACGTGGCCGGGCGTGTCGATCAGGTTGAGGTTGTAGACCTTGCCATCGCGGGCCTTGTACTGCAGCGCGGCGGTCTGCGCCTTGATGGTGATGCCGCGCTCCTTCTCGATGTCCATGGAATCGAGGACCTGCTCGCTCATCTCGCGGTCCGACAAGCCGCCGCAGCGCGAGATGAGGCGGTCGGCCAAGGTCGACTTGCCGTGGTCGATGTGGGCAATGATCGAGAAGTTGCGGATGTGATTCATCGGGAACACAGTGCTCGCGCGGTGTCGCGCGAAGAGGGATGACGAGGGGTCGTCGCGGCCATAAAAAAGGGCGCGTCAGCTGCTGACGCGCCCGGAACCAACAATCAATGGCAACTGCGATAGTTGGGGTTTCATTGTAGGCAAAAAGCCCGGAACGCACACCCCGAAACCGCCCGCCACGCCTTGTCGTCCGGCAACAACAGCTTTTTCATCCACAGGATATCCACAGATCGTGTGGGCAAGCTGAGGAGCCCTTGTGGATGATCGGAGGACAACCGCGCGCGCTTCCACATGGTGGTGCCCGATGCTGTCCGGCCGGCCCTGTGGACCGGTCGATGGTTCGATTTTATCGAATAGAGACATGCCACCCGGCAAGCTGGTGAGCGGTCACTGACAAATTGGCCCCTTGCGGCGCCGCGGGATCGGGAAAGTGGCCTGTGGCGAATCGGCCACCCCCACCGGAATACCCCGGGCGTCGCCTGGGGAATCCGGGTGCGGAACGGCCCCGATCAGCGCTGCGGGCGGATGACCGCGTACTGCGCCCACTCGCCGCGGCGGAACAGCACGCTCACGGGCTTGGACTTGTCGAGCTTCGCCAGGGCGGCCTCGACCTCCTTGACGCTGGTCACCTCCACGTTGCCGATCTGCAGGATCACGTCGCCTTCGCGCAGGCCGGCGCGGGCGGCCGCACCGTCGGCAGACGCAATGCGCGCCCCGCCCTTCACGTTGAGTTCCTTGCGCAGATCCGCCCCCAGATCCACCAGGGCCAGCCCCAGCGCCTGCAGCGCGTTGCTCGGCTGCGGCTTGGCGGGCGCCGGCGCGCTGGCGCGGGTCTCGGACCGCTCGGGCTCCAGCTCGGCCACCGTGATGGCGAGATCGCGCTGCGCACCGCGGCGCAGCACGGTCACCGTGCTGCGGCTGCCGGGCTTGGTGTTGCCGACCATGCGCGGCAGGTCCACCGACTTGTCGATGTCCTTGCCGTCAAACTTCAGGATGATGTCGCCGGGCTCGATGCCGGCGCGCGCGGCCGGCGAATTCGGCTCGACGCCGCGGACCAGCGCCCCCTTGGGCTGCCCCAGCCCGAGCGACTCGGCCACGTCCTTGCTGACCTGATCGATCTGCACGCCGATGCGCCCGCGCGTGACGCGCCCGCTGGTGCGCAGCTGATCGGACACACGGACCGCCTCATCGATCGGGATCGCGAAAGAGATGCCCTGGAAGCCACCGGAGCGCGAATAGATCTGGCTGTTGATGCCGACCACCTCGCCGCGCATGTTGATGAGCGGCCCGCCGGAGTTGCCCGGGTTGATGGCCACATCGGTCTGAATGAAGGGCAGGAAGTCCCCCGTGTCGCGCTGCTTGGCGCTGACGATGCCCGCGGTCACGGTGTTTTCCAGGCCGAACGGCGAACCGATCGCCATGACCCACTCGCCCACGCGCAAGCGGTTGACATCACCGATCTTCACGGCCGGGAGTCCGGTGGCCTCGATCTTCACCACGGCCACGTCGGTGCGCTTGTCGGCGCCGACGATCCGGGCCTTGAACTCGCGCTTGTCGGGCAGCGTGACGATCACGTCATCGGCCCCCTCGACCACGTGGGCGTTGGTCATGATGAAGCCGTCGGCGCTCAGCACAAAGCCCGAACCCACGCCGCGCGGCCGCTCCTCGGGCCCGCGCTCCTGCCGCGGGCTGCGGGGCTGGGCGCCCGGCGGCACCGGGATGCCGAAGCGCCGGAAAAACTCCAGCATCTGTTCATCGGGCGTGCCCGCGCCGGCGCCGCCGGATTCACTGCGCTCGATGGTGCGGATGTTCACCACCGACGGCCCGACCAGATCCACCAGGTCGGTGAAATCGGGCAGGCCGCGCGCGCTGGCCACGGCCTGCGCCGCAGCGGGCGAAGGCGCCAGGGCCGTCGCCGCCGTCAAACCCCATGCGCCCGCGGACAAGAGGGCAGAGAGCAGTGCGGACCGGGCCAGACGGGTTTGCGTGGGACGCAACAGCGTGATCGTGTTCATGGGGCTCCTCGACAGGGACACTCACGATAGCGAAGCCGGCGCGCCGAGTGGCGCGCGCGGGCATTCCGGGAAATTCAGGGCTTGGTGCGCTCGAGCGCGGCGGTGAAGCGCTTGAGCGTGGCGCGAGGCACTTCGCCCACCGCTGTCACCCAGTGGTCGCCCACGCGGCGGCTGGCCGAATGGGTGGCGCCGGTGGCGGCTGCGGCCTCCTCGGTGTGGCGCTTGGGGTCGTAAGCCTCGACAAACAGGGACACCGAGGCCAGACCGTCCGAAAACACCCATTGCATCGGCGCCTTGCCGGCGGCCGCACCCGGGGTCTCGCGCACATGGCAGCTCATCGACGCAAACCCCGGCACCGCCTCTTTCAGCCGCCAACCCTGGGCCTCGGGCGTGGTTTTCTTCAGGGTGGGGCGCACCACCTCGTAGCCCCGGGTGTCGCGCATCATGGCCGCGAGCTTGTCCATCGTAACCGGCGCTTCGAGCTTGAGCTCAGAAAAAGCCACCTGCTCCAGCACCGCGCCCTGCTCGCCCAGCGTCTGCAGTTTGATGACCAGACCGGTCTGCCGCTCCGACCAGATGCGGTAGCCAAAGCGCAGCTCATCGCGCGGCTGAAACTCCACCATGTCGGCCAGGTGGCCGGCCACGCGCTGGCTGCCCACTTCGCGCGCGGTGTAGAACTGCGGAATCACGTTGTTGGGCGTGCGCAGCAAGTCAGGAAACAGGCCCAGCGCTTCGCGCCGCTCGACCACCGCGGTGCGGGTGTCGGGCGTGAAGGTGATCACTTCGCTGTTGTGACGGAAGGTGGTGCGCGGCGTCCCGGTGAGGGTTTCGATGCGCTCCATCTGCTCGGTGCCATCGCAGACGTGCCAGATGCGCGAGGCCGACATCGTGGTCCCGGCCGTGACCACCAGCGTGCCGGTGTACGCCCGCTGGCGGGACGCCTCGTGGATGCGGTTGAGCCACTCATTGACCGAGCGGGCGGGGGTCGACGCGCCGGCCGGGGCCGTCTGGGCCCAGGACGGCAAGGCCGCGACAGCGCCCAGCGCGACCGCGCCGGCCGTCATCCAGCGGCGCCAGCGCCGCGCACGAACCAGATCAGCGCTCGGACGCGTCATAGGTGGCGTTGCGGATGAAGCCGGTGGGGCCCTGCAAGGCGGACTGTCCGGCGAATTGGCGGTGATCGGCCAGGAGCTGCTCCAGGCGCGCGTCGCGCACCACCGGCCCTTGCGGCGTGGACACGAGCACCGGCTGGGCGGAGGGCAAGGCCGGCGCCGCCGGCGACGGTTGAGCCAGCACTGGTGCAGCGCCGGGGGCCGGCGCGGTACCGACCAGGCCCCACGCCACCGCCATCACGGCCGCCAGCGAGGCAAAGCCCGCCGCCAGTTTCCAGCGGAAGACACCGTCGTTGGCCGCCGGGCCGCGCACGACCACCGTCGGCTCGACCGGAATCGCCATCGGCACCGGACGGGGCTCTTCGGCCAGGCGGCGCTGCAACCCGGCCAGGAAGTCACCCGGCGGCGTGACCGGCACGGCGGAGGCCCCCGCCCGAAGCGCGTCGCCGATCAGCTGGTAGCGGGCGAGCGTGTCGCCCGGCCAATCGCCGCCGGCCGCGATGGCCGACCACTCCGCCTCGGCCACCTCGCCGTCGAACAGGGCCGACCACGCGTCGTCGCGGGTCGGGAGAGAGGGTGTCGGGTCTGCGTTCATCGTGGGCTCCGGGTGTGGCTCACCAGCTGTTCACCAGCGCTTGCCGCTCTGGCGCTCAAGCATGGGCTTGATGCGGCCGGAGATGGCTTCGCGGGCCCGGAAAATCCGGGACCGCACGGTGCCGATCGGACAGTCAAGCGCCTGCGCAATCTCTTCGTAACTCATGCCTTCGATCTCCCGCAAGGTGATCGCCATGCGCAATTCCTCGGGCAGGGCGTCCATGGCCGCGTTCACGGCCTCGGCAATTTCCTTGCTGGCCAGCACCGCGTCAGGCGTTTCGGTGTCGGCCACACCTGCGCTTAGTTCGCGCTCCGGCGCGGAAGTTTCATCGTCCTCGGCACCCTGCAGCTGCGATTGGAAAACCAGCGGGTCGCGCTTGAGTTCCATGAGCTGCTTCTTGGCCGTATTGACGGCGATCCGGTAGAGCCAGGTGTAGAACTGCGCCTCACCGCGGAACTGGCCCAGCGCCCGGTAGGCCCGGATGAACGTTTCCTGGGCAATGTCGGGCACCAGATCGACGTCGCGCACCATCCGCCCGATCAGCCGCTCGACCCGACGCTGGTACTTCATCACCAGCAACTCAAAGGCACGCTGCTCCCCGGCCAGGGTGCGCTGCACCAGCAAGGCGTCGCTGTCGGGCGCCGGCGGCGCGGTGTGGTCGGGGGGCGTCATGCGCGCGGGACTATACCCGATGGAGCATCCCCCTCAGGGTTTCCCCGAGGCGGCGCGTGTGCAAGCAGCGCCCGCCGCCAATCGTCCCAGCGGGCCGGTTCGTCCCGGCGCTGAAACACCAACCACCGCACCCCGTTGGCGACGCCGAGGTCCAGGCGGACCAGCAACCAGGTCTGCGCGTCGACCGCCACGCGCACGGAACGTGCCGGCGTGGCGCCCTGCGCGCCGACCGGGGCGTACCAGAGCCACGCTCCCGGCCGATCACCGCCGGGAGCCGGCGCCTGGGCGTCCCAGGCCAGGCGGCCTCCCGCCGAACGACGCCAAGCGCCCCAGGCCAGGCAACCCCACAGGACGGACCCAACCACGCCGACCGCCGCAACACCCGACGGCCAGGCCAGCGCCGCGACACCCCACAACTCGGCAGCCAACACCGATACCAGCGCCAGTGCAGCACCCTCCCAAGCCAAACGCCCCGCCGGGTATGCCACGGACGGGGCGTTTCGCATGGGGCAGACCGGCGTTGTGCGTCAGATCCGGCGGAACACCAGCGTGCCGTTGGTGCCGCCGAAGCCGAAGTTGTTCTTCAGCGCGACGTCGATCTTCACGTCACGCGCGACGTTGGCGCAGTAGTCCAGGTCACACTCGGGATCCTGGTTGACCAGGTTGATGGTCGGCGGCACCTTCTGGTGGTGCACCGACAGCACCGTAAACACGCTCTCAATGCCCCCGGCGCCGCCCAGCAGGTGGCCGGTCATCGATTTGGTCGAACTCACGACCATGCGGTGGGCGTGGTCACCGAGCGCCGCCTTGATGGCATTGCTCTCGTTCACGTCACCCAGCGGGGTGGACGTTCCGTGGGCGTTGAGGTAATCCACCTGGTCGGCGTTCACCCCGGCGTTGCGCAGCGCGGACAGCATCGCGCGGCGCGGGCCGTCCATGTTGGGTGCGGTCATGTGGCCGGCGTCGGCGCTCATGCCGTAACCCGCCACCTCGGCGTAGATCGTGGCGCCGCGCGCCTTGGCGTGTTCGTACTCTTCCAGCACCATGACGCCCGCGCCCTCACCCAGCACAAAGCCATCGCGGTCCTTGTCCCAGGGGCGGGAGGCGCTGGCCGGGTCGTCGTTGCGGGTTGACAGGGCGCGCATGGCGGCGAAACCGCCGATGCCCAGCGGCGAGACCGTGGCCTCGGCGCCACCGGCCACGATCACGTCCGCGTCGCCGTACTCGATCTTGCGGGCGGCTTCCCCGATGCAGTGCAAGCCGGTGGTGCAGGCGGTCACCACGGCCAGGTTCGGGCCTTTGAAGCCGTAGCGCATCGACACGTGACCGGAGATCATGTTGATGATCGACGCCGGCACAAAAAACGGCGAGATGCGCCGCGGTCCCCGGTTCGTGAGCTCGGTGTGGGTGTCCTCGATCAGCGGCAGACCGCCGATGCCGGAGCCGATGATGACGCCGATCCGCGTGGCCAACTCCTCCCCCAGCGCCTCACCCGTGGGCAAGCCAGCGTCGACCACGGCCTGATGGGCCGCCGCGATGCCGTAATGGATGAAGGTGTCCATCGTCCGCGCCTCTTTGGCGCTGATGTAGGACTCGAGCGGGAAATCCTTGACCTCTCCGGCGAACTTGCACGCAAACGCCGACGCGTCAAAGCGTTTGATGAAGTCGATGCCGGACTTGCCGGCCAGGAGCGTGGCCCAGGCATCGCCCACCGTGTTGCCCACGGGGCTGATGCAACCCAGGCCGGTCACGACGACGCGGCGGCGGCTCATGGGTGGATCAGCCCTTCTGGTGCGCCAGCGCGTAGTCGATGGCGTGCTGCACGGTGGTGATCTTCTCGGCGTCCTCGTCCGGAATCTCAATGCCGAATTCGTCTTCCAGGGCCATCACGAGTTCCACGGTGTCCAGCGAGTCGGCGCCCAGGTCGGCCACGAAGGCTTTCTCGTTGGTGACCTGACCTTCTTCCACGCCGAGTTGCTCGGCGATGATCTTCTTGACGCGTGCTTCGATGTCGCTCATATGTCCCTCAGGGGGTTGGTTGAAATACAAACCGGCATTTTAGCCGGGGCTAGGGAGGCGTCCCTAGGCGCGGCGACGGGCCGCGCCCGGCCGTCAGGCCATGAACATGCCGCCGTTGACGTGCAACTCTTGGCCCGTGACGTAGCCGGCCTGTGGGCTGGCGAGGTAGGCGACCGCGTGGGCGATGTCGGCGGGCTTGCCCAGCCGGCCCAGCGGAATCTGGCCCAGGAGTGCTTTCTGCTGCTCTTCGGGCAAGGCGGCGGTCATGTCGGTGTCGATGAATCCGGGCGCCACGCAATTGACGGTGATGGAGCGGCTGCCCAGTTCGCGCGCCAGCGCCCGGGTCATGCCCGCCACGCCGGCCTTGGCCGCAGCGTAGTTCGCCTGACCGGGGTTGCCGGAAGCGCCCACCACGCTGGTGATGCTGATGATCCGGCCGTAGCGCTGCTTCATCATGGGGCGGATCACCGCCCGGCTGAGGCGGAACACCGCCTTCAGGTTGGTGTCGAGCACCGCGTCCCAGTCATCGTCTTTCAGGCGCATGGCGAGCATGTCGCGGGTGATGCCCGCGTTGTTGACCAGCACCTGCAGGCCGCCGTGGGCCTTGACGATCTCGTCGACCAGGGCCTCGGCGGCGGCGCCGTCGTTCACATCCAGCCGGACACCCCGGCAGTCCGCGCCCGCGCCAGACACCGCAGTGAGGGCCTGACCGATCCGGGCCGCGCCGTCGTCCGACGTGGCGGTACCGATCACGGTCAGCCCGCGGGCGGCGAGTTCGTGGGCGATGGCGGCGCCGATGCCGCGGGAGGCGCCGGTGACGAGGGCCACCTGGCCGGCGAATTTCACATCAGACATCAGCTCGCTCCGCGTCAGGCCAGCAACTGGCGCACATCGGCCAGCGTGGCGGGGTCGTACAGGGGGGCGCCCGTGAGGTCGGCGCCGATGCGTTTGGTCAGACCGGCCAGCACCTTGCCGGGTCCGCATTCCACCAGCGTGACTAGGCCGCGCGCCTGCAGCGCCTGCACGCATTCCACCCAGCGCACCGGACCAAACGCCTGGCGATAAAGGGCGTCGCGGATGCGGGCGGGATCGGTTTCGACCGCCACGTCAATGTTGTTCACGACCGGGATCTGCGGTGCCGCCAGCGGCGTAGCCTCCAGGCGCTCGCGCAACCGGTCGGCCGCGGGCTTCATCAGGCTGGAATGGAAGGGCGCGGAGACCGGCAGGGGGAGCGCGCGCTTGGCGCCGCGGGCCTTGAGCACCTCGCACGCCTTGTCGACCGCGGCCTTGCTGCCGGCAATCACGGTCTGGGCTGGGTCGTTGAAATTCACCGCCTCCACCACATCGGCACTGCCGGGTCCGAACGTGGCCTGCGCCTCCGAGCAGCCGGCCTTCACCGCCTCGGCATCCAGCCCCAGGATGGCGGCCATGGCGCCCGTGCCGACGGGCACGGCCTCCTGCATGGCGGCGGCGCGGAACCGCACCAGCGGCGCGGCTTGCGCCAGCGTCAGCACGCCCGAGGCCACCAGCGCGCTGTACTCACCCAGCGAATGACCCGCCACCGCGGCCGGCAGCGCGCCACCCTCGGCGCGCCACACCCGCCACGCTGCCACGCCGGCCACCAGCATGACCGGCTGGGTGTTGGTGGTGAGGGCCAGCGCTTCTTTCGGACCCTCGTGGATCAGGCGCCCGATGTCCTCGCCCAGGGCGTCGGACGCCTCCTGCAGCGTGTCGCGCACGGCGGGGTGGTCGCCCCAGGCGTCGAGCATGCCGACCGACTGGGAGCCTTGGCCAGGAAAGACGAATGCAAATGCTTTCATGCGATCGGACGGGAAATGACAGGGGAAAAAACGAGATCGCGCACCCGGTCAGAAATCGACCAGAACCGCGCCCCAGGTGAAGCCGCCGCCCACACCTTCGAGCATGAGCGTGTCGCCGCGCTGGATGCGGCCACCACGCACCGCGTGGTCCAGGGCCAGCGGGATGGACGCGGCCGAGGTGTTGCCGTGCTGGTCGACAGTGACGATGAGCTTCTCCAGCGGCAGTTTGAGTTTGCGCGCTGTGCTGTGCATGATGCGGATGTTGGCCTGGTGCGGGATCAGCCAGTCGATGTCGGCGTCGGTGCGACCGGCCTTGGCCAGGGTGGTCCGGGCCGCGTCTTCCAGCACGCCGACCGCCAGCTTGAACACCGCCTGACCGTCCATCTTGAGCAGCGGGTCGCCCAACACCTGGCCGCCGCTCACATGGCCCGGCACGCAGAGGATGCCCACGTGCTTGCCGTCGGCATGAAGATCGGTGGCAAGAATGCCGGGCGTGTCAGACGCTTCCAGCACCACAGCCCCAGCGCCATCGCCGAACAGCACGCAGGTGGTGCGGTCGTTGAAATCGAGCAGGCGCGAGAACACCTCGGCCCCGATCACCAGCGCACGGCGGGCCGAGCCGGTGCGGATCATCGCGTCGGCCACGGTGAGTGCGTAGACAAAGCCGCTGCACACCGCCTGCACGTCAAACGCCGGGCAGCCGGCGATGCCCAGCTTGTGCTGGACGATGGCGGCGGTGGACGGGAAGACCATGTCCGGCGTGGACGTGGCCACGATGATGAGGTCGATGTCGGCCGGCGTGAGCCCCGCCGAGGCGATGGCGGCGCGGGCCGCTTCGGCGCCGAGATCACTGGCAAACACGCCGTCGTCCACGAAATGGCGCGCGCGGATGCCGGTGCGCTCGACGATCCAGTCGTCGCTGGTCTCCACGCCGCGCGGCGCCAGCAGCGCCACCATGTCGGCGTTGGTCAAACGGCGCGGCGGCAGGGAACTGCCGGTGCCGGTGATGCGGGCGTAACGGGTCATGCGCGGAAGGGGTCAGGAAATCGAAGGGGCGGCGGCCGCGTCGGTGGCCGAGAGCAGGGGTCGCGCGCGGGCGATGCGCTCGCGCACGTCCGGGAGCATGCCGCGGGCGGCGGCATCATACGCCCGGGACAAGGCCTGTTCGAAGGCGAAGGCGTCGGCCGAACCGTGGCTCTTGAAGACCAGCCCCTGCAACCCCAACAGCGCCGCCCCGTTGTAACGCCGGTGATCGACCCGGCGCTTGAACGACGAAAGCACCGGATAGGCCACGATGGCGGCCATTTTTCGGCCGATGCTGCTCGAAAACTCCTGTTTGAGAAAGCCGCCAATCATGGCCGCCAGCCCTTCGCTGGCCTTGAGCGCCACGTTGCCGACGAAACCGTCGCACACCACGATGTCGGTCGTGCCCTTGAAGATGTCGTCGCCCTCGACGTTGCCGTGAAAATTGAGGTCGCCTCGGGCGGCGGCGTCACGCAGGAGCGCACCGGCTCGCTTGATGACCTCGCTGCCCTTGATGACTTCCTCTCCCACGTTGAGCAAGCCCACCGTCGGATCGCTGCGGTCGCCGGTGGCAGCAACCAGGGCAGACCCCAGCACCGCAAACTGCAGCAGGTGCTCAGCGGTGCAATCGACGTTGGCCCCCAGGTCAAGCACGGTGGTCGCCCCGCCACGGGCGTTGGGCATGCGGGTGGCGATCGCGGGCCGGTCGATGCCATCCAGGGTCTTGAGCACGTAGCGGGCGATCGCCATCAGGGCGCCGGTGTTGCCCGCAGACACCGCCGCCTGGGCAGCACCGGATTTCACCTGCTCGATGGCCATGCGCATCGAGGAGTCCTTCTTGCGGCGCAGCGCCACCTCCACCGGGTCGTCCATCGCCACCACCTCGCTGGCGGCCACCACGCGGCACCGTCCATGCGTGGCCAGGGCCCCGCGGGTCAGGGCATCCGGCCGTCCGACGAGCAACAGGTGGGCGTCGGGATGCTGGCGCAGAAACGCTTCGCAGGCGGGCAAGGTCACGGATGGGCCGTGGTCCCCGCCCATGCAATCGACGGCAACGGTGATCATGTCTGGCATTCGACGTCGCGGGGCCCGGACCCCGCGCCAAAAAAAAGACCCGCATGAGCCATGCGGGCCTGCGACTGCCGCACCCGCGCCCGGACACCTGGGCGTCCGCGGCGGGTGGCCCGAAGCGTCAGGCTTCGGACTTGTTCTTCAGCACCTGACGACCACGGTAGAAACCGTTGGGGCTGATGTGGTGGCGCAGGTGGGTTTCGCCGGTCGTCGGCTCCACGGCGATGCCCGGCACGCTCAGGGCGTTGTGCGAGCGATGCATGCCGCGCTTGGACGGGGACTTCTTGTTTTGCTGAACGGCCATGTTGGGCTCCTTGGGCTCGTGGAATCGGTGAGGTCAGATCAGGCGCATCTCCCGGGTTGACCGGGTCGACCGCCAAAGCGGCGCCTGAGCATGTCAGCGCAAAGCCCAGCATTATAACCACCTCGCCGGTTTGGGGGGTCAATCGCCCCGGCGCTTGAGCGCCTGCAGCGCGGCGAACGGGTTGGGGCGCGGGCTGGGGGCTTCCACGGCAGCCGGCGGGCCGACCGGCGGCAAGAGCGGCTGTGGGCAGGTGTCGTGCATGGGCAACACCGGCAGGGACATGATCAATTCGTCTTCCAGCACGGCAATCAGGTCCGGACGTGGCTCGAGCGCCAGCAGGTCTTCCTCGCAGTCGTCGTCCTCGGCTTCGGCGGTCGCCTCGTCCGCCACGAAACGGAACCAGCGGTCGACCTCCAGCGGGGTGTCGACCGGCGCCAGGCAGCGCTGACAGCTCAGGGGGACCACCGCGTCGGCGTGCAAGTGCAACCAGATGGAAGGCTCCCCGCCGGCCGGGCCGGGGCGCTGCTCGGCGCGGGCCCGCCAGCGGACCGAACCGGCCAGGGCCTGATCATCGGTCGGGGTGAGGTCCTCGGCCAAACGCTCCAAAGCAGTCAGGGGCGTTTGGCCTTCGAGGGAGCCGGCCGCGGCCGCGAGGGACCGCACGTCCAGCCGCGCCGGATTCCAGGCGGGGGTTGTCGCACTCTTCATCCGTGGCAGTGTACGGGAGCGAGGCAGCGCGACAATCGCCGGATGACGACCGCCGCCCCCTCCACCGCCCTGCCCCGCCCGCTGGTGCTGGGCTCGACCTCCCCGTATCGCCGGGAACTGCTTTCCCGCCTGGGGTTGCCTTTTGACGTGGCTGCACCCGAGGTGGAGGAAACACCGCAGCCGGGCGAAACGCCGGCCGCCCTGGCGCAACGGCTGGCGCTGGCCAAGGCGCGGGCCGTGGCCGCCCGCTTTCCGAACGCTTTGGTCATCGGCAGTGATCAGGTGGCCGACCTCGCGGGTGAGCCGCTCGGCAAACCCGGCAACCACGAACGGGCGGTGGCGCAACTGCGGCGGCTGTCGGGCCGCACGGTGGTCTTCCAGACGGCGCTGGCGGTGGTGTGCGCCGAGACGGGCTTTGAGCGGGCCGATCTGGCGCCGGTGCGGGTCGTGTTCCGCCCGCTGGATGACGAGGCCATCGAGCGCTACCTGCGCGCCGAGCGACCCTACGACTGCGCCGGGAGCGCGAAAAGCGAAGGGCTGGGCATCGCCTTGCTGGAGCGGATTGACAGCGACGATCCCACCGCCCTGGTCGGCCTGCCGCTGATCCGGACCTGTCAGCTGCTGCGCGCGGCTGGGGCGGTCGTGCCATGAGCCCCCCGACCGGGGCCCTGTACCTCGTGCCCACGCCGCTGGACTTCGGCACCGCCGAGGCCGCCGAGCGCGGTGCCACCGACTGGCTGCCCGCCAGCACGCTGGCCGTCGCTGCGCGCCTGACCCATTGGGTCACCGAAAACGCGAAATCCACCCGCGCCTTTCTCAAGCGGGTGGATGCGGTGGCCGGGCTCGCGGCGCCTCTCCAGGCAATGACGATCACCGAGCTGCCGCGCGCCGCCCACAAACACGGGGACCACCGCCCCGACGCGGCACTCGACGCGCAGGCCCGCGCGCTGATCGCGCCGGCGCTGGCCGGTCATGACGTGGGCTTGGTGAGCGAAGCCGGCATGCCGGCGGTGGCCGATCCGGGCAGCGCGGTGGTGCGCGCTGCGCACGCCGCGGGCGTGCGGGTGGTGCCGCTGGTGGGACCGGTGTCGCTGGTGCTCGCGCTGGCGGCCAGCGGGATGAACGGCCAGGCCTTCGCTTTCGTGGGCTACGTGCCGCAGGCGGCGGCCGACCGGCAACGGCGGCTGCGCGAACTGGAAGCCCGCGCCCGGGACACCGGGGAGACGCAGGTGCTGATCGAAACGCCTTACCGGAACGCCGCCCTGCTCGATGCGCTGCTGCAGACCCTCAAAGGCGACACCCGGCTCGCGGTGGCGGTCGGGCTGGGGCTGACGGACGAACGGGTGGTGAGCCTGCCCGTGGCCACGTGGCGGCAACGCGGCACCGCCGGGCTGGCGCTGGACCGGCCGGCGGTGTTCCTGATCGGCCGCTGACGCGCGGCCGCGGCGATCAACCGGCGGACTGCAGCCGGTCCAGGTGGGCCCGCACCGCGGGGGCGAGCGCCGGATTGGCCAGCGCGAGATCGATCGTGGCCTCGAGGAAGCCCTCCTTGCTGCCGCAGTCGTAGCGACGACCGTCGTAACGGAACGCTTGCACGCGCTCGGTGCCGATCAGGGCAGCGATGCCGTCGGTGAGCTGGATCTCGCCGCCAGCGCCACGCGGTTGGCGGCGGATGCTGTCGAAAACCGACGGCGTGAGGATGTAGCGACCGGCGACCGCGAGGGTCGAGGGCGCCTTGTCCGGGGCGGGTTTTTCAACCATGCCGAAAACCTCGGCCAATGGCGCGTTGACGCCTCGCACATCGACCACCCCGTAGCGGCGGGTGTCTTCGCGCGGCACGTCCTGCACCGCCAGCACCATGCCCGGGCTCGCGGCGTGGGCCTGCACCATCTGGGCCAGCACGGTCGGACCACCGCTGAACTGCTCACGGCCGATCATGAGGTCGTCGGCCAGCAACACCGCAAACGGTTCGTCGCCAACCAGTCGCTCGGCGCACAGGACCGCGTGGCCCAGGCCCAGGGCGCGGGGCTGGCGCACGTAGAAGCAGTCCATGTCGTCGGGCTTGATGGAGGTCACCAACTCCAGCAGCGCGCCCTTGCCCGCGGCCTGGAGTTCGGCTTCGAGCTCGTAAGCCGTGTCGAAATGGTCTTCGATCGCGCGCTTGTTGCGGCCGGTGACGAAGATCATCTCGCGGATGCCCGCGGCATAGGCCTCTTCCACCGCGTATTGCATGAGCGGCTTGTCGACCACGGGCAGCATCTCTTTCGGGATGGCCTTGGTGGCCGGGAGGAACCGGGTGCCGAGGCCCCCCACCGGGAAAACGGCTTTGCGAATCGGGCGCATGAGAGTGAATTCCTTCGCATCAATGGATCGGGACAGCCCACCATAATACCCACCCAATACGTACACAAATCGCTGCGGCTCAAGCCGCAGCGCCCTTCCATGACTTTGTTCCCTGTCGTGTTGTGTGGCGGCTCCGGCACCCGCCTGTGGCCGCTCAGCCGCCAAAGCTTCCCCAAGCAGTTTGTGCCGCTGATCGGCGATCGCAGCCTGCTGCGGCTCACGCTGGAGCGGCTGGCCTGGTGCGGCGCGCCCGCCACCTGTGTGGCCGCCGAGGAGCACCGGTTTTTGGTCAGCGACACGCTGCTGGCCGCCGGACAGCGTGGGGCGGCGGTGCTGCTGGAACCCGCGGGCCGCAACACCGCCGCGGCGATGGCGCTGGCCGCTCTGCAGCCCGGCGACCCGGGGCGGCTGTTGCTGTTCTGCCCGGCCGATCACCACATCCCCGACGCCGCGGCCTTCGCGGAGACGGTTCGCGCCGGCGTGGCGGCGGCGCAGGCCGGCGCCATCGTCACCTTCGGCGTGATGCCGAGCTTTCCCAGCACGGCCTACGGCTACATCCAGCGCGGCGCGGCGCGCGCGGACGGCTCTGAGCGGGTCGCGCGCTTCATTGAAAAGCCGAACGCCGAGGCGGCCCAGGCGCTGCTGCTGCAGGGCGACGTGCTGTGGAACGCCGGCATCTTCCTGTGCCAGGCCGACACCCTGCGCAGCGCGCTGAGCACCCACGCCCCGGACATCCTCGCGGCGTGCGAGCAGGCGCTGGCTGGCGCGGGCCGCGAAACGCTCGACGCGGTGCACTTCGTGCGGCCCGACCGCGAGGCCTTCCTGGCCTGCCGCTCGCAAAGCATCGACTACGCGGTGATGGAACACCACCCGGACGTCGCCGTCGTGCCATTCCAGGGCCAATGGAGCGATGTGGGCAGCTGGAACGCGGTGGCCGACCTCACCCCGGCCGACGGCGCGGGCAACCGCGTCCACGGCGCCGGACACGCGCTGCAGGCACGCAACACTTACATCCACGCTGGCGCGCGCCCGGTGGTGGCGCTGGGCACGGACGACCTGCTCATCATCGACACGCCCGACGCGCTGCTGGTCGCACAGCGCGACCACGCCGAGCGGGTAAAGGACGTCGTGGCCCACCTCGCCCGCAGCGACGTGCCCCAGGCCGCCGCCCACCGGCGGGTGGCACGGCCCTGGGGCTGGTACGACAGCATCGACGCCGGCGAACGCTTCCAGGTCAAGCGCATCGGCGTGAAACCGGGCGCATCGCTCAGTCTGCAGAAACACCACCACCGCGCCGAACACTGGATCGTCGTGCGCGGCACGGCCGAGGTCACGCGCGGCGCCGAGACCTACCTGCTGTCGGAGAACCAGTCGACCTACATCCCCATCGGCGAAGTCCACCGCCTGCACAACCCCGGCAAGCTGGAACTGGAGATGATCGAGGTGCAATCCGGCGCCTACCTCGGCGAGGACGACATCGTGCGCCTGGAAGACCGTTACGGTCGCGAACCGAAGGCCTGACGTGAGCGCCCTCCGCATTGTTCTCACCGGCGGCGCTGGCTTCATCGGCAGCCACACGGCCGTCGCCCTGTGCGAAGCCGGATTCGAGCCAGTCATCCTCGACAACTTCGCCAACAGCCACCCGGCGGTGATGGAGCGCCTGCAGCGCATCACCGGGCGCACGCTGATCCTGGAACGCGGCGACGTGCTCGACACGGCCTGGGTGCAAGACGTGTTGCAGCGCCACCGGCCGGCCGGCGTCGTGCACTTCGCGGCTGACAAGGCGGTGGGCGAAAGCATGGCCCAGCCGCTCAAGTACTACCACCACAACCTCGGCGGGACCATCAGCCTGCTGCGCGCCCTGCAAGCCAGCCGCGCGGTGATCGGCGCGCCCACGCTGGTGTTCTCCAGCAGCGCCACGGTCTACGGCGATCCGGCCAGCGTCCCGATCACCGAAGACTTCCCGCGCCGTCACACCAACCCGTACGGCCACACCAAACTGGTGACCGAGGACATGCTGGCCGCGCTCAATCAGGCCGAGCCCGACTGGCGGATCGCCACGCTGCGCTACTTCAACCCGGTCGGTGCGCACCCCAGCGGCCTGATCGGCGAAGACCCGTCGGACGTGCCCAACAACCTCATGCCCTACGTGGCGCAGGTCGCGGTCGGGCGGCGCGAGGCCCTCAGCGTGTTCGGCACCGACTACCCGACCCCCGACGGTACCGGCGTGCGCGACTACATCCACGTCATGGACCTTGCCGAGGGGCACGTGGCGGCGCTTCAGGCCCTGCTGCGCGACGGCCGCAGCTTCACCGTCAACCTGGGTACCGGCCGCGGCCACAGCGTGCTGGAGGTGGTGGCGGCGTTCGAGAAGGCGTCCGGGCGCCCGATCCCCTGGCGCGCCGCACCACGCCGCGCCGGCGACGTGGCGGAATGCTGGGCCGACCCGGCGCTTGCCCGGGCGACCCTCGGTTGGGAAGCCACACGCTCGCTGGACGCGATGTGCGCCGACGCCTGGCGCTGGCAGCAGGGCAACCCGAACGGCTACCGCGGCGGCTGAGCGCCCGGCGAAACCGCTCAGCGCAGCTGAACGCCCGCGGCGCGGGCGGCGTGGAAGATCCCCTCGCCCACGCTGGCGCCAAACCGCTTGGCCAGCCGCAGGCCCACGTTTTCGCGGTGGGTGTAGTCCACGATGTCCTCGGCCTTGATCACTTCGCGGGCCACGTAATCGAGATTGCCCAGGCCATCGGCCAAGCCCAGCTGCACCGCCTGCTGGCCGCTCCAGACCAGGCCGCTGAAGGTGTCGGGCGTTTCCTTGAGGCGATCGCCGCGGCCTTTCTTGACGACGGCGATGAACTGCTGGTGGATCTCGGTGAGCATGGCCTGGATGTAGGCCTTCTGGTTCGCGTCTTGCGGGCTGAAGGGATCCAGCAGGGCCTTGTTCTCACCGGCGGTCATCAGGCGGCGCTCGACGCCGAGCTTTTCCATCAGGCCGGTGAAGCCGAAACCGTCCATCAAGACGCCGATGCTGCCCACCAGACTGGCCTTGTCGACGTAGATTTCATCGGCAGCGGCGGCGATGTAGTACGCGGCCGACGCGCAGGTTTCTTCGACCACCGCGTACACCTTCTTGTTGTGCAGCGCTTTCAGGCGGTGGATCTCGTCGTTGATGATGCCCGCCTGGACCGGGCTGCCGCCGGGCGAGTTGATCAGCAGCACGACGGCGCGCGACCCGCTGTCCTCAAAGGCCGACTTCAGGGAGCCGACCACGTTTTCCGCACTCGCATCAGCGCCGTCGCCGATCTCGCCCTTGACCTCGATCACCGCCGTGTGTGGCGTGCTGGGCGCGCCGGTGGTGGCTTCGGCCTGATACACCAGCCACACAAAGGCGCCGGCCAGCAGCAGCCAGAAGAAGCGGAAGGCGATCTTCCAGCGGCGGGCCGCCTGCTGCTCGCGCAACTGGGCGAACAGCAGCTTTTCGATCGTTTCGCGCTCCCAGGGACGGCCGTCGGTGCCACGGGCGGGCGTGCTGGCCGGGAGGTCGGTGGGCGGAAAGTCGTTGTCGGGCATGGGGTCGCCGCGCGAGGCGGTGGTTCGGGTTCAGAACACGACGGGCTTGAACGGGTATTGTGCCCGCCAGTGCACGACCCCCTGGGTCTCGACGAGTTCAATCTTGACCAGCCCGCCCCGGCAGGGGCCGCCGCGGCAAGCGCCGGTGTCGGGCTCGTAGACCGCGCCGTGGGTGGCGCACAGCAGCCAGCGCCCGGTGTCGTCGAAGAAACGGTCGGGCTGCCAGTCCATTTCCATGGCCACGTGGGCGCACCGGTTGAGGTAGGCGTGGACGCGGCCCTGGTACCGAACCGCAAACGCCCGGCAGGTCTGTCCGGCGTGGTTCACATCGAAGGGCACCGCACGGCCGCCGTCGACCAGGTCGCGGCTGTTGCACAGCGGGATCAGGGCGTCGTCGGGGGCCATGCGATCTCCGGTGTCAGGCGTGGGCCAGCAGCCAGTCGTGGAGCTCGCGCACCGAATGGACGACCGCGAGCGGACCGAGTTCGGCGAAGGCGGCGGGCTCGTGGGCGCCGTAGCTCACGCCGACGCTGGCGCACCCGGCATTCACCGCCATCTGGAGGTCGTGGGTCGTGTCGCCAATCATCAGGGTGCGGGTGGGGTCCACGCCGAATTCGCGCATCAGCTCGTGCAGCATGCGCGGCGCCGGCTTGCCGGCGGTCTCGTCGGCGGTGCGCGAGCCGTCGAACACGCCCGCCAGCGACTCGCTGTGCAGCACCTCGTCCAGCCCACGGCGGCTTTTGCCCGTGGCCACGGTCAGCCAGTGGTGGCGCGCGCGCAGGTCGGCCAGCATCGGCAGCACGCCGTCGAACAGACTGAGGTCGTTCTGATGGATCAGGTAGTGGTGGCGGTAGCGCTCACCCAGTTCGGGGTAGCGCTCGCGCGGCACGTCCGGCGCGGCGTGGGCCAGGGCCTGCATGAGGCCCATGCCGATGACGTAAGAGGCGTCGCGGTCGGAGGGTGGCGTGCCACCCACGTCGCGCACGGCGGCCTGGATGCAGCGGGCGATGACGGCGGTGGAGTCGTAAAGCGTGCCGTCCCAGTCGAAGGCGATGAGGTCGAAGCGGCGCGGACGGTGATCGGCGGACAGTGGCATGGCGGGATCGTAGCGCGGCCGGTACCGCCCAGCTCAGTCGCCAGGATCAATCGCCGGGGAGTTGCATCAGCAGCTGCGCCGCCACCGACGCCGCGATCACGGCGGGCGCCTTGCCGCCGATCCCGGGCAGGCCGATCGGGCAGGTCACCCCGTCGAGCTCGGCCTCGCTGAAGCCGCGCGCGCCGAGGCGTCGACAGAACGTGGCCCACTTGGTGCGGCTGCCGATCAGGCCGATGAAGGGCAGGTCGTCCCGCGCCCGCCGACGCTCGAGGCAGGCGGCCACGATGTCGAGGTCCTCGGCGTGGGAGAAGCTCATGATCAGCACGGCGGAGCCGGCCGGCAGGTCGTCGACGGCGCGGTGCACCGGCTCGGCGTGGTCGGTGGTGGCCAGGGCGGCGAGGGCGGGTGGAAAGACGCCGTCGCGGCTGTCGATCCAGTGCACGGCGAACGGCAGCGGGGCGAGCGCGCGCACGATCGCCGCCCCGACGTGGCCGCCACCGAACAGCCCGACCGGGCGCCGGGACGGCGCCAGCCGGGCGGCCAATGCCGCCGCGTCGGCCTCCCCGACCGGCTCGCCGCGCCAGCGCAGCGCGCCGCCGCAGCACTGGCCCAGCGACGGGCCCAGCGCCACCTCGCGCTCCCAGGGTCCGGTGCGTCGGGTGGCCAGTGCGTCGCGCGCGGCGGCGACGGCGTCCCACTCCAGATGCCCGCCGCCGATGGTGCCGATCACGGCGTCCGGCGTGACCGCCATCCAGGCGCCGGGCCGCCGGGGCACCGACCCACGCGCGGCGATCACGGTGACCAGCACCGCGGGGCGGCCGCCTTGCAGCCACGCCAGCAACGCGTCCAGCGGGCGGTCGACCAACGCCGCACCGAACGCGCCGGACGGCGCGGTGGAAGGCGGATCGTGTGGCGTGGCGGCCATGGGCGTGTGAGCAGACGTAAACAGACGAAGCAAGGGTGAGTATCGGGCCGGCCCCGATGGGCGCACTGAAGGAATCGCCATACACTCCATCGCGCTGCGTGTATGGCCGCCCCCCGCGGTCGCCCCCTGAGCCGAGGCCCCGATGAACACACCCTCTCCCGCTCCCCGTCCCCTGCCCGTGTGGCTGGGCGTTGCCGCCGCGGTCTTGCTGGCGTCGTGCGCCGCGCCCGTGCCGGCTCCGCCGCCACCGCCGCCCGCCCCCGCACCGGCCCCCGCGCCGGCGCCGGTGACCGTGGCGCCCACGCCGGAGCGCATTTCCCAAGCGGCCTCGCCGCTGGAATACCGCAAGGACGGCGCCAAACACATCTACGAGCGCAACGCCGACCGCATCTACAAGGGGCAACTGCCGCCGCTGATGCACGCCGTCGGGGTGTTGCAGGTCGAGGTGGACCACCTCGGCCACGTCAAACACCTCAACTGGATGCGGGCGCCCAGCCACGTGCCCGACGTGATGCGCGAGATCGAGCGCACCGTGCGCGCCGCTTCGCCCTTCCCGGCGCCGGTGCGCATGGGCCGCGTCACTTACACCGATGTGTGGCTCTGGGACAAAAGCGGCAAGTTCCAGCTCGACACGCTCACCGAAGGCCAGCGCAACCGCTGAAGCCTTGGGTCCCGACCTCCGGACGGCCGCCCTCGGGCGGCCGTTTCGTTTTGGGCCGGGAACACTTAGGGATACACGCAAACGGGTGACAGTCAGTCGACTTGAGTACCGGCCAACGGGCGGTTCAGGCCACCCATCGCACTGGCAGCCGCCTGCGATGACGAATGTCACGCAAACGCGTGTCAATCCGCTCAGACGGCTTCAGCCGGCTCCGATAGCTCACACACGGCCGGTCCAACGGCCGAGGGCCCCGCAAGGGGTTCCGTGCAGCCATCCCGAGGAGCCCAACGATGTCCCTGGTCATGAAGAGCCGCAGCGCGGCCACCCCTCCCCTCGTTCCCAACGGGGGCATCCCCGGCGTGACGCGGCGCATGACGCGCGATGCCGAAGCCAACCGCAAACGGGCCCGCACCGTGGCCAAGCAGCAGCAAGCCGCCGAGCGGGTGGCCAGCGCTTCGAGCCAGCTGTCCTCGGGCATCAATGAGGCCGCGGCCGCGGCCGAGGAACTCAAGCGCGCTTCGGATCAGATCGCCACCGGCGCCGAAGAGGCATCCAGTGCGGCGCAGGAGTCCCTCGCGGCCATCACCCAGGTCAGTGGCGCCATCACGCGGCAGATGGAAGCATGCCGTGTGGCCCAGGCCACCGCGGGCGGCCTGCAGTCGATGGCCTTGCGGGTGAACCAGGCGGTGCAGACCACGGTATCGGCCGTCGGCACCGCGGCTCGGCGTCAGGCGGAGTCGGTGAAGATGGTCGCGGAGCTGGAGCGGCAGGCCGCCAACATCGGGGACATCGTGAAGGCGGTGGCCCGCATCGCCGACCAGACCAACCTGCTGGCCTTGAACGCCGCGATCGAGGCCGCCCGCGCCGGTCAGCATGGCAAGGGCTTCGCCGTGGTGGCCGACGAGGTGCGCACGCTGGCGGAGACGAGTGAGAAGAGCGCCCGCCAGATCCAGGAACTGGTGAGCCAGATCCAGGGCGAGGTCAAGGTGATTGCCGGCGGCATCAATGAATCGGCCGACACCATCCAGGGCGAGGTGGACAAGAGCGACCGCATCCTGCAGCAGCTCGACCAGATCCGCGCAGACGCGGCCGAGATCGTGGCCGGCGCGGGGGACATCGCCACCGCCGCGACCCAGAGCAACACCGCCGCGCAGCAGGCCCTCAAGGGCGCCGAGCTGGTGGCCGCCGCAGCCACGGAGCAGGCCTCGGCCTGCGCGGAGGCCAGCAAGACGGTGGAAGAGCAGAGCGCCGCGCTGGCGGAATGCGAGCAAAGCTCGGCCAGCCTGTCGGAGATTGCGGACGACCTGAAAAACTCGACCGACATCGGCAAGAGCGCCGAGGAGGTGGCCTCGGCGGCCGAGGAGCTGTCGTCAGCGGTGCAGGAAATCAACCGGGCCGCCTCGCAGATCATGATCGCGCTGGAGCAGATCCGCAAAGGCTCGCAGGCCCAGGCCTCGGCGACCACCGAGTCGGCCGCCGCCATCACGCAGATCGAGCGGGGCGCCCAGCTGGCCGAACAACGCGCCACGGCCGCCCGCGACCGGGCCGGCGCCATCCGCCAGTTGATGGAGGAGAACCGCCGCCAGATCGATGGCCTGATCGCCAGCATTGGCCATGGGGTGAGCGCCACCCGGCAAAGCCTGCAGCAGATCAAGGAGCTGGAGCTGGTCAGCCGCAAGATCGACAAGATCGTCGACGCCATCACGCAGGTCAGCATCCAGACCAACATGCTCGCCGTCAACGGCAGCATTGAGGCCGCCCGCGCCGGCGAATATGGCAAGGGTTTCGTCGTGGTGGCCACCGACATCCGCAACCTCGCGCACGACTCGGCCGAGAACGCCGACCGCATCAAGGATCTGGTCAAGGGCATCCAGGACCAGATCGGCATGGTCGGACGCGATCTGATCGACATCATGGCCGCCGGCCAGACCGAGGTGGAGAAGACGCGGGTGATCGCCACCGACCTGGTCAACATCAGCGCCGATGTCGAACAGCTGGAGCAAGGCAACGTACAGACGGTGGCGGCCTCGCAGGAGATCGCTGCGGCGCTGGCGCAGGTGAAAGTCAGCGTGGATCAGGTGTCGGCCGCCGCACAGCAGGCCGAGAAAGCCGCCGAACAGGCCGCTGCCGCCGCCAAGCAGCAATCGCAGGGCGCTGAAGAGCTGAGCGCCGCGATCGAGGAAATCGCGTCGCTCGCCGACGAACTGCAGAGCAACTGACCGCGGCCGCCGCATCCACGAAAGGAGGTGCGCCGTGCGTGCCGACACATCGACCGACCCCGTCTCGGACGACCGCCAGTTCGTGACCTTCAGCGCCGCCGGCGAGCGCTTTGCCGTGCCGATGGCGCCGGTGCAGGAAATCATTCGCCTGCCCGAGGTGGCGCGGCTGCCACTGGCGCCTCCGGCGCTGGAGGGACTGGCCAACCTGCGCGGGCGGGTGCTGCCCCTGATCGACCTGCGCCGCCTGCTGGGCGCGGCGGACACCGCCGACAGCGACGCCACGCGGGCCCTGGTGATCCATCTGGGCCAGCCCCTGGGCTTCATCGTCGACCGGGTCAGCAGCGTGATCGAGGTGGAGCCCGCCCACATGGAACCGGCCCAGCGGATCCGGGGCGTGGTCGATGCCGATTACCTCACGGGCGTGATCCGTCAACCGCGCAGTGATGGTGAGGACGAGCTGTTGCTGGTGCTGGACTTTCAGCGCCTGATCGGGGCGCAGTTCCGTGGCGCCGGCGGGCGCAGCGAGCGGGCGGCCGGCGGCAGGCTGGACGGCGGTTCGCCCGGGAGCACCGTCGCTCCCGAGACCGCGGGCAGCGACGATCTGCGCCTGGTGAGCTTCACGGTCGACGCCCAGGAGTACGCGGTGGACATCGCCGACGTGCAGGAGATCGTGCAGATGCCGGCCCAGGTGACCACCGTGCCCAACGCGCCGCCCCACGCCCTGGGCCTGGTGACGCTGCGGCAGCGGCTGTTGCCCCTGGTCAGCCTGCGCAGCCTGTTCGGGCTGGCGCCGGTGACCGCGGACGAGCACCACCGCATCGTGGTGGTGGGACACGGCGGCGCGCAGATCGGGCTGGTCACCGACACGGTCAAGGAAGTGCTGAGCGTGCCGCGCAGCCTGACACAGGACGTACCGCCGCTGCTGGCGCGCGAGGGCGAGCTGAGCGAATTCGCCGGCATCTGCCGGCTCGACGACGGGCGGCGGCTGGTGTCGGTGATCGACATCGGGCGCCTGCTCGGACTGCCAGCGGTGCAGGCCGTGGAAGCCACCCTGCACGCCGCCGCCGGCGCCTCCCTCTCCCATCCCGAGGAGTCTTCCATGAACACGCCCCGCGCCAGCGCATCCTCCCCGGTCAACGACGATCTCCAGGTGGTGATCTTCCGGCTGGGTGCCGAGGAATTCGGGGTCCCGATCATGAGCGTGCAGGAGATCGTGCGCGTGCCGGAGGTGCTCACCCGCGTGCCGCAAACGCCGGCGTATGTGGAGGGGGTGATCAACCTGCGCGGCACGGTGCTGCCGGTGGTGGACCAGCGCCGCCGCCTCGACATGGCGCCGATCGAACGCAACGACCGCCAGCGCATCATGGTCTACACGCTGGGCGGCCAGCGAACCGGGTTCATCGTGGACTCGGTGGCCGAGGTGATGCGCATCGACAGCGCGCAGGTCGAACCGGCGCCCGACCTGAGCGACACCCAGCGCGCGCTGTTCTCGCGGGTGGCGAAGGTTGAAGGTGGGCGTCGGCTGGTCATGCTGATCGACCCGGACCGGCTGTTGGGCCATGGCGAGCGGGTGGCGCTGGACGGGGCGGTCGGCGGGGTGATGGGCGGACCCGAGGCCATCGACGCACCGGCGTGGCGAGAAGCCGCGTGAGGACACCGCGATGAAGGTGCTGGTGGTGGATGACTCGGCGCTGATGCGCCGTCTGCTTGGCACGGTGCTGTCGGAGGCGGGCTTGCAGGTGCGTTTTTCGCGCCACGGCCGGGAGGCGCTGGAGATGCTCACCAGCTGGCAGCCGGACGTGGTGACGATGGACGTGAACATGCCCGAGATGGACGGCCTGACCGCGCTGGCCATGCTCATGCAGGCGCGGCCCACACCGGTGGTGATGGTGTCATCGCTCACCGAGCGCGGCGCGCAGGCCACGCTGGAGGCCCTGGCGCTGGGCGCGGTGGACTTCATCGCCAAACCCGGCGGCACGATCTCGCTGAACATCGACCAGATTGCCCAGACGCTGGTGGAGAAGGTCCGCGCGGCGGCCCGCGCCCGGGTACCGGCACCGCGTGTCAGTGCGCCACCCGCGGCCGCGCCAAGCCGCGTGAGAGCCAGTCCGTCGCCCACACCGCGCGCCACCGCACCCGGCGTCAGCGACGAACGGCCCGCGGGCCCACGACCGGCCGAGGGCGTGGTGGTGATTGGCGTGTCGACGGGGGGACCGCGCACGCTGGAGGACATCCTGCCCCAGCTTCCGGCGGACTTTCCCTGGCCGGTGCTGGTGGCCCAGCACATGCCAGTGAACTTCACCGACGCATTCGCCCGCCGCATGGACGCGCTGTGCGCGTTGCGGGTGCGCGAATGCAGCGCCGCAATGCCGCTGGAGCCCGGTCTGGTCGTGGTTGGCAAGGGCGGCACCGACATGGTCGTGCAGCGACGCCTGGGCCGTCTGGTGGCGGAAGCGCGCACCGAGTCACCCGCGCACCCGTGGCATCCGTCGGTGGACGTCCTGATGGACAGCGTCCTGCGTGTGCTGTCGCCGTCCTCCGTGGTGGGGGTGTTGCTCACTGGCATGGGAGATGACGGTGCGGCCAGCCTCACCCGGCTGCGCCAGCAAGGCGGTCGCACGATCGCCGAGTCGCGCGACACCGCGGTCGTGTTCGGCATGCCGCAGGAACTCGTCAAGCGCGGCGGGGCAGGCGTCGTCCTGCCCTGCCATGCCATCGCCCGCCAGCTCTGTGGCTGGCTTCACACCGAGCGGGCCAGCGCCTGAACAGGAGATCACCATGGGACTGCGACGAACCGATCCACCGCCGCTGCACCCCGTGGTGCCGCGCCGCTGGGGGCGCGACCGCGATGGCCTGCTGGCGCAGCTGCACGAGGGCCTCGGCCACGAACGCCGCTGGGCCGCGCGCGATCTCGCCGAGCACCCCGACACCGCCGCCCAGCTGGGTGCCCACCTGGGTGACGAGCAGGACCCCAGCGTGCGGGAAGCCTTGTTCACCAGCCTGAGCACCCACGCCAACGAGGCCGCGGCCAGTGCGCTGATTCCGCTGCTGCGCAGCGAGGACGCCAGCCTGCGCAACGGCGCCATCGAAGCCCTGGCCGGGATGCCCGCCGCGGTGGCGCCGCGCATGGCCGCGCTGCTGCACGACCGCGACCCGGATGTGCGGATCTTCACCGTCAACCTGCTGGGCGACCTGCGCCACCCCCGGGTGGCCGACTGGCTGGTGGACGTGCTCGTGCACGACTCCGAGGTCAATGTGGTGGCGGCGGCGATCGAGGTGCTGGCCGAAGTGGGCGGGCCGCAGCACCGCCCGGCGCTGGCCGCGGTGGTGCGGCGCTTCCCTGACGATCCCTTCATCGGCTTCGCGGCCGACATGGCCGCCGGCCGCGCGGAGGCGGCATGAAAGCGGCGGTCGCGACCCGGCCCACCGATCCGGTCATCACCGACGCGGACTTCCTGAAGTTCCGCGACTTCTTCTATCGGAAAACCGGCATCCACTTCGATGAAGGCAAACGCTACTTCGTGGACAAGCGCCTGATCGAACGGATGGAGGCCACCGGCGCCGACAGCTTCCGCAGCTACTTCGTGGGCCTGCGGTTTGAAAGCGGCAGTTCGGAGCTGCAGGCGCTGGTCAACGCCATGACGGTCAATGAGACCTACTTCTTCCGCGAGGCCTACCAGTTCGACTGCATGGTCAACAACCTGCTCGACGAGGTGGTGCGGCGCAAAGCGCCGGGCGAGCGGATCCGCATCTGGTCGATCCCCTCCTCCACCGGGGAGGAGCCGTACTCGATCGCGATGTACCTGCTGGAGCGCTGGCCCCACATCGACCGCCACGACGTGGAAATCCTGTCATCGGACATCGACACGCGCGTGCTGTCGGCCGCGCAACAGGGCATCTACAGCGCCCGCTCGGTGGCCAACCTGCCGCGCGCCTACCTGGAGAAGTACTTCACGCCCCACGGCGACGGCGAGTTCCGCATCTCGCGCGACCTGGTGGATGCGGTCGAGTTCTCGCAGGTCAACCTCAGCGACGCGCGCGACACGCGCCGGTTCCGGCAGATCGATCTGATCTTCTGCCGCAACCTGCTGATCTATTTCGACGACCTCTCGCGCCGCGTGGCCGTGGAGGCGATGTACGACGCCCTCCACCCCGGGGGCTTCATCTGCCTGGGCCACTCCGAGTCGATGAGCCGCATCAGCTCGCTGTTCCAGGTGCGCCGCTTTGCCGACGCCATGGTCTATCAGAAGCCGCTGGAAGGAGGCCGCGCATGAAGCCCGCCCGCATTCTCATCGTCGACGACGCCGCGACCGTGCGGCTCTACCACCGCAAGATGCTCGGCGACGCCGGCTGGCAGACCGACGAGGCGGTCAACGGCGTGGAAGCGCTGGAGCGGGTCGTGGCGCAGCCGCGCGATGAACCCTACGACCTGTATGTCGTGGACATCAACATGCCCAAGATGGACGGCTACAGCTTCGTGCGCGAGTTGCGCCGGCTGCCGCAGGTGGCGCCGGCCCCGGTGCTCATGGTCTCCACCGAGGCCCAGGTCCATGACGCCACCGCCGCGCGCGACGCCGGGGCCAATGCCTACCTGATCAAACCCGCGCGGCCGCCGGAACTGGTGTTGACCGCGGCGCTGCTGCTGGGCGACCTCCCCGCGGCCGAACGGGCCGCCAGCCTGCACGTTGCCCAGGGAGCCCGCGCATGAAGACCCAAGACCTGCTCGACCAGTTTGTGCAAGAGGCCCGTGAATGCCTAGAGCGAATCGGCCAGCGGCTGCTCGCGGTCGAGCGCGACCCGGCCAACCGTGAGCTGCTCAACGACCTGTTCCGCGAGGTTCACACCCTCAAGGGCAACTGCGGCCTGTTTGACTTCGGCGCGCTGGAGCATCTGGTGCACGCGGCGGAGGACCTGCTTGACCGCGTGCGCGATGGCCAGATCGCCTACCGGCCGGCGCTGGCCGACACGCTGCTCGATGCGATGGATCACACCGGCGCGCTGGTGGACCGGATCGCCCGCGACGGTCGGCTCGACGGTGAAGACCCGGCCGCTGCCACGCTCGCGCAGGCACTGCGGCACCACCTCACCGCGCCCGACACCGCCCCGCGCGGCGAAGCGGCCGCGCCCCCGCCGCGGGCGATGCCCGACTGGCTGTCGGCCTTGCCCGATGGCGAGCGCCCGGCCGGCGCTGTGGCCGTGACCTACGCGCCCGAGCCTGGCTGCTACTTCAAGGGCGAAGACCCCTGGCGCCTGGCCCGGTGCGCGCCGGGCCTGCGGCACCTGGCCGTGCACGCGCCCACCGACTGGCCTGCGGCGCCCGAGGCATTCGACTGCTACGACCACCGGCTGTCCTTCCGGCTGGTCTGTGACGCCCCGCTGGCGGCGGTGCAGGATCATTTCCGCTACGTGCCGGAGCAGGTGGATTGCGTGGTCCTCGCCAGCGAGCGTGCCGACCCCGCCGCCCGGTCGGTGCCCGCGAACGACGCCGACCCGGCCCTCGTCGCACTGCGACACCACGCCCGCGCGCTCTGGACCGCCCAGGGGGAGCTGCTCGCGCGTCCCGGCGTCGCGGCGGCGAGTGTCGAATCCGCGCGGCGGGTGCTGGAGCGGCTCGCGCGCATCCTGGGCCTGGACGCCGCAGATTCGCTGGCGGGGCTCGCGCCGGGCGCGGTGCCGCTGGCGACCTGGGCGCGCGAGCACCACCCCGACGGCGCCGCGGCGGCCGACCGCACCACCGACGACTCGGTCGCGCCACCCGCGCCCCGGCTGGGTGCGGCGAGCGCCGCCAGCCCCAGCGCCGAGGAAGGCCACAGCGGCGACCGCGGCCCGCGGGTGCTCAAGGTGTCGCAGGACAAGATCGACCGTCTCATGGACCTGATCGGTGAGATGGTGGTCGCCAAGAACGCCCTGCCCTATCTCGCCGCCCGCGCCGAGACGCAGTTTGGCCAGCGCGAACTGGCCCGCGAAATCAAGACCCAGTACTCAATCATCAACCGCATCGCGGAGGACATGCAGCACGCGGTGCTGCAGGTGCGGATGCTGCCGGTCGGGACGGTGTTCCAGCGCTTCGGGCGCCTGGTGCGCGACATCTCCCGCAAGCTGGGCAAGGAGGTCGAGCTGGTGCTGGAGGGCGAGGACACCGAGGCCGACAAGAACGTGATCGAAAGCCTGGCCGACCCGCTGATTCACATCCTGCGCAACAGCCTGGACCACGGCATCGAGCCCCCGGATGCGCGACGCGCCGCCGGCAAACCCGCCACCGGCACGCTGCGGGTGAGCGCGCGCCAGGAAGGCGACCGCGTGGTGCTGGAAATCGCCGACGACGGCGCCGGCATTGACACCCGGCGGGTGCGCGCCAAGGCGGTGGAGCGCGGGCTGATCCCGGCGGACCGGGCGGACGCGCTGACCGACGCCGAGGCGGTGCAGCTGGTGTTCCTGCCCGGTTTCTCCACCGCCGAATCGGTGTCGGACCTCTCCGGACGCGGGGTCGGCATGGACGTGGTACGCACGGCGGTGGAGCGGGTCAACGGCACGGTGGCATTGAGCAGCACGGCGGGCGCCGGCACCACCATCCGCCTGTCGCTGCCGCTGTCGATGGCGGTGACCCACGTGATGATGATCGAGACGGCGGGGCGGCGCTTTGGCGTGCCGATGGACCTGATCGTGGAGACGGTGCGCGTGCCGGCCGAAGACATCCACCACTTCAAGCAATCGCAAACCGTGGTGCTGCGCGGACGCATCGTCCCCCTGCGCTCGCTCAATGCGCTGATGGGCCTGGACGACCCGCCGCGCCCCAACCCGGAAGGCGAACACGCGGTGCTCGTCGTGCGGCTGGGCGGCGAGACGATCGGCCTGGTGGTGGACGACTTTGACGGCACCAGCGACATCATCCTCAAACCCCTGGAAGGCGTGCTCGCCGGCCTGACCGGCTTCGCCGGCACCGCCCTCATGGGCGACGGCAGCGTGCTGATGATCCTCAACCCCCGGGAGCTGATCTGATGGGCATCCGATACACCCGAACCCATGCGGCGCTGGAAGGCGACATCGCGGTGGACGACGCCGAGGCACTGGCGCATTGGCTGCGCGCCCAACGCCGGCCCGCGGTCGCGCTGAAGGCCGTGGGTCATGTGCACAGCGCGGTACTGCAGGTGTTGCTGGCCCTGCGTCCGGCCCTGCGCAGCGAACCGACCGACCGCTGGCTGCGCGCCGCGCTGGGCCTGCCCCCCGTGCCCCCATCCGAAGGAGAGCCTGCATGAGCAAAACCGTGCTGCTGGTGGACGACTCCGCCACCATGCTGATGAGCCTGAAGAACACGCTGGAGATCAGCGGGTTTCACGTCAAGACCGCCGGCGACGGGCTGGCGGCGCTGGGTCAGGTGGAGGCCGGGCTGAAACCCGACCTGATCATCACCGACATCAACATGCCGCGGATGGACGGGCTGGCGCTGATCGCCGCGGTGCGCCGCCAGCTGCGCTTCGTGCCCATCCTGGCGCTGACCACCGAGAGCCAGGCGACCAAGCGCGAAGAGGCCAAGCGCAGCGGCGCGACCGGCTGGCTGGTCAAACCGGTGGGCGGCAACGACCTGTTGAACGTGATCCGGCAAGTGCTGCCGGGCACCTGAACACCCCGGCACCTGAGGAGCCCGCCATGAGCCTGCGCACGATCTCCCGCCGCTGGCGCGGCCACGCGCTGCCCGCCGCCCTGCTCGCCCTGGCAGCCCTGCTGCTCGTGCTCGACTCGCCGCCGGTGGACGGCGCGGCCGTGGTCTGGTGCCTGGCCGGTGTGGTCGCGGGCACGGCGCTTGGTCTCAACCTCGCCGGCCGGGCGCCCCGAACGCGGGAGGTCGATCCCCACGATCCCACCCGGGCCGTGGCGCAGGACATCCGCACCCTGCAGCAGGCCTTTGGCGTGCTGCGCCAGCAGGTGCAAGCCACGATCCAGACCTCGGAGACGGCCGTGATGTCCATGATGGAGCGCCTCGACCGCGTGCACCGCGAGGCCCGCGCCTTGCGTGAGCGCGTGGGCGCCGCGGTGGCCCACTCCCACCACCTGTCGGACGACTCCCTGCGGGAGGCGCAGGACCAGGCCCAGGCGCTCAACGGCCTGGCCGAGCACCAGCAGCGCGCCGACGCGGCGCAGCGCGAGCACCACGCGCGGGTGCAGGCGGTGGCCGCCCAGGTGCAGCGCCTGACGCCGCTGGCCGAACTGATCAGCGACATCGCGCGCCAGACCAACCTGATCTCGATCAACGCCTCGATCGAAGCCGCGCGCGCCGGCCCGGAAGGGGCCGGCTTCAAGGTGGTGGCCACCGAGGTGCGGCGCCTGTCCGCCCAGACCGCGGAGGCCGCGCGCGAGATCGGCGCCGGCATCGCCGCCGCCAGCCTGGCCATCGGCAGCCACGCCGACGGGGCGCAGGCCTTGTCGGGCGCCAGCGCGGGGGACCGCCTCGGGGCGATCGCACAACACGTACGCCACAGCCACGAACGTCTGGCCGAGGTCGTGCCCTACCTGGGTGCGCTCACCGAAGACATGGACAGCGGCATGGGCCGCGTGACCCAGGACATCGTGGACACGCTCGGGGACATGCAGTTCCAGGACATCAACCGGCAGCTGCTTGAGCAGATCAACGACGCCATGGCCAGCCTGTCCGAGCACTTTTCGCAGGTCTACCAGCTGCTGGACGGGGAAGCGCCTCCCCCGCCGGTGATGCTCGAAGAGCTGCTGGCGCGCTGGACCGAAAACTACGTCATGCACTCGCAGCGCGTGGCCCACGCGATGGCCACCGGCGGCGCCGCGGCGCTGGGGGCGGCCGTGGCCGTGCTGGACGAGCCGGCGACCACCGAGGACACCGGCGCGCCCGACGCACCACCGCTGGCGCTGGCCACGGCCAACGGCCCGCGCATCGAGCTGTTCTGAGGTCGTCCGGTCGCGCTCAGCTGCCGCGGTAGGTGGCGTAGCTCCACGGGCTGACCAGGAGTGGCACGTGGTAGTGCGCCGCGGGGTCGGCGATGCCGAAATCCAGGCTCACACGGTCCAGAAAGGCCGGTTCGGGCAGCGCCACGCCGCGGCCGGCGAAATAGGCCTTGACGTCGAACACGAGCCGGAACGTCCCCGCCCGCAACGCCGCGTGATCGATCAGCAGCCCGTCCGGGTTGCGGCCGTCGGCGTTGAGCGTGAATGCGCGCAGCAAGGTCGCGCGCTCGCCGTCGGTGGCGTACAAGGCCACGCCCATGCCCGCGGCCGGGCAACCGTGCATCGTGTCCAGAACGTGGGTGCTCAGGCCCATGGGAAGTCTCCGCGGTGGTGGTCTTGGCGTCTAAAGTGTATACAGTTTGTGCATTCAGCACTACCATCGCGGCATGGATTTCACCCGCACCGACGCCACCAGCACCGGCCAGATCGTGGACGCGCTCACGCGCGCCATCGTCGAACACCGCCTCGCGCCGGGCACCAAGCTGGTGGAGCAGAAGCTCGCCGACCATTTCGGCGTGTCGCGCACGCTGGTGCGCCAGGCGCTGCACCAGCTGGCCCGCGACCGGCTCGTGTCGCTGGCCCCCGCGCGCGGCGCCTTTGTAGCCACGCCATCGCCCGAGGAGGCGCGGCAGGTGTTTGCGGTGCGCCGCATGCTGGAGGCCGAGATGACCCGGGCCTTCGTGCGCGCGGCCACCCCAGCCCACCTGCGCGCCCTGCGCGCCCACCTGTCGCGCGAGCAGGAGGCGGTGCGCGCGGGCACGCCGCACCAGCGCGTCGAGTTGCTGGGCGACTTCCACGTGCGCATGGCCGAGTTGCTGGGCAACGAGGTGCTGGCGGAGCTGCTGCGGGACCTGGTGTCGCGCTGCGCGCTCATCACGCTGATGTACCAGAGCGACCAGGCCGCCGCCGACTCCGGCGAGGAGCATGTCGCCATCGTGCGGGCGCTGGCGGCGCGGGATGAAGCCCAGGCTGTGCGCCTGATGGAAGATCACCTGCGCCACGTGGAAGACAGCCTGCGGTTTGACCGGCCCGCCCCCGCCAACGACCTCGCCCGGGCCCTTGCCCAGACCCTCGAATGACCTACGACGCCACCGCCCCCTACCCCCGAGACCTGCGCGGCCACGGCCGCGACACACCCCACGCCGGCTGGCCCGCCGGCGCGCGCATCGCCGTGCAGTTTGTGTTGAACCACGAGGAAGGCGGCGAGAACTGCGTGCTGCATGGCGATCCGGCGTCCGAGACCTTTCTCTCCGAACTGTTCAACCCGGCCGCCTACCCCGAGCGCCACATGAGCATGGAGGGCATCTACGAGTACGGCGCGCGCGCGGGGGTCTGGCGCATCCTGCGCGAGTTTGAGCGGCGCGGCCTGCCGCTCACCGTGTTTGGCGTGGCGACCGCGCTGCAGCGCTGCCCCGAGGTGACGGCCGCCTTCGGCGAACTCGGCCACGAGATCGCCTGCCACGGCTGGAAATGGATTCACTACCAGTCGGTGGACGAAGCCACCGAGCGCGCCCACATGGCGCAGGCCATGGCCCTGATCACCGAACTGACCGGCCAACGCCCGCTGGGCTGGTACACCGGCCGCGACAGCCCCCGCACCCGCCGGCTGGTCGCCGATTTCGGCGGCTTCGCCTACGACAGCGACTATTACGGCGACGACCTGCCGTTCTGGATGAAGGTGCTCAAGACCGACGGCACCACGGTCCACCAGCTGATCGTCCCCTACACGCTGGACTGCAACGACATGCGCTTTGCGCTGCCGCAGGGTTTCTCCCACGCCGATCCGTTCTTCCTGTACCTGCGCGACAGCTTCGACGCCCTGTACGCCGAAGGCGATCCGGCGGGGCTGAACCGGCCGAAGATGATGAGCGTGGGCATGCACAGCCGCCTGCTGGGCCGACCGGGCCGCATCACCGCGCTGCAACGCTTCCTCGACCACATCCAGTCGCACGAAGGCGTGTGGGTGGCCCGCCGCCTGGACATCGCACGCCATTGGGCCGCCCGCTTGCCCCAACCCGCCTGACGCCATGGCCCTCACGCTCGACCAGTTCAACGCCGCCTCGCCGGCCGACGCCGCCGCCCTGCTCGACGGCCTGTACGAACACTCCCCCTGGGTGGTTGAGCGGGCACTCGCGACCCGGCCCGCGGACGGGTTCCCCAGCCTGGCGGCCCTGAAATGGGCCCTTGTGCGGGCGCTCGACGCCGCCAGCCCCGACGAACAGATCGCCCTCATCCGCGCCCACCCGGAACTCGCCGGCCGGGCCATGGTCGCCGGGACGCTGACCGCCGAGTCCACCGGCGAGCAGCAACGCGCCGGCCTCACCCACTGCACGCCCGCCGAATTCGAGCGGCTGCAGGCCCTCAACGAGGCCTACCGGACGCGCTTCGGCCACCCCTTCATCCTGGCCGTGCGCGGCCCGCGAGGCACCGGCCTGAGTCGCACCGAGATCATCGACAGCTTCGCGCGGCGCCTTGCGCTTCCGCCGGACGCGGAGCGGGCCGAGTGTCTGCGGCAGATCCACCGCATCGCCGAGATCCGTCTGGCCGACAAGTTCGGGGCGTCCCCCATCGACGGCGCGCGCCTCTGGGACTGGCACGCGGCCCTGGCGCGCCACAGCGAGCCCGGCTGGGCCGAGGCCGGGCAGCTCACCGTGACCTACCTCAGCGACGCCCACCTCGCCTGCGCCGCCGAGATCGCCGACCGCATGCGAGCGGCCGGCTTCGACCACGTCCGCATCGACGCCGTGGGCAATGTCGTCGGGCGCCTGGACGGGCGCGACCGCGAGGCCCCCGCCCTGCTCACCGGCAGCCATTACGACACCGTGCGCAACGCCGGCCCGCACGACGGCCGCCTGGGCATTCTGTTGCCCATCCTCGCGGTGCAGCGCCTGCGCGAGCGCGGCGAACGCCCCCGGCACGCGATCGAGGTGGTCGCATTCGCCGAGGAGGAAGGCCAGCGCTACAAGGCCACCTTCCTCGGCTCCAGCGCCCTGACCGGCGCGTTCAACCCGGCGTGGCTGGACCAGGCGGATGCGGCCGGCGTCACCATGCGCGAGGCGATGCGCAGCGCCGGCCTGCCCGCCACGATGGACGCCATCGGTGCCTTGCGGCGCGATCCGGCCCGCTACCTGGGCTTCGTCGAGGTGCACATCGAGCAAGGACCGGTGCTGGTGGAAACCGGGCTGCCGCTGGGCATCGTCACCTCCATCAACGCCAGCGTGCGCTACACGGGCGAGGTCACCGGACTGGCCAGCCACGCCGGTACCACGCCGATGAACCGGCGGCGCGACGCCGCGGCGGCGGTGGCGGAGATCGCCTTGCTGGCCGAGGCGCGCGCCGCGCGCGATGCCGACGCGGTCGCCACCGTGGGCATCCTGGAGGTGCCCGGTGGCTCGATCAACGTGGTGCCGGGCCGCTGCCGCTTCTCGCTCGACCTGCGCGCGCCCAGCGACGCGCAGCGCGACGCGCTGGAGCGCGACATCCTCGACGGCCTGCACGCCATCGCCAGCCGGCGCGGCGTGGACGTGTCCCTGACCGAAACCGTGCGCGCCAGTGCCGCGCCGAGCGACCCGGCCTGGCAGGCGCGCTGGGAGCGCGCGGTCGAGGCCCTTGGCCTGCCGCTGCACCGCCTGCCCAGCGGCGCCGGCCACGACGCGATGAAGCTGCACACCGTGATGCCGCAGGCCATGCTGTTCGTGCGCGGACAAAACGGGGGCATCAGCCACAACCCGCTCGAGTCCACCACCGCCGACGACATGGAACTCGCCCTGCGCGCCTTCGAGCAACTGCTCGCCGACCTCGACACACCAGCCACCCGATGAGCACCGACACCCACACCACCCTGGACCGCTGGATCGCCGACCATTTCGACGACGAGGTGCGCTTTCTGCAGGCGCTGGTGCGCGTGCCGACCGACACGCCGCCGGGCCACAACGCACCCCACGCCGACACCACCGCCGCGCTGCTGGAGGCCATGGGCCTGACCGTCGAGCGCCATGCGGTGCCCGAAGCGACGGTGCGCGCCGCCGGCCTGCAGAGCGTGACCAACCTGATCGTGCGCCACCGCTTCGGGCCCGGCCCGACCATCGCGCTCAACGCCCACGGCGACGTGGTCCCCCCCGGCGAAGGCTGGACGCGCGACCCCTACGGCGGCGAGATCGTGGACGGCGCGCTCTATGGCCGGGCGAGCGCGGTGAGCAAAAGCGACTTTGCCACCTACACCTACGCGCTGCGCGCCCTGCAGGCGCTGCACGCCGCCGGCACGCCGTTGCACGGCGCGGTCGAACTGCACTTCACCTACGACGAAGAGTTTGGCGGCGAGTGCGGCCCCGGCTGGTTGCTGGCGCAGGGCCTGACCCGGCCCGACGCGCTGATCGCAGCGGGTTTCAGCCACCAGGTCGTGATCGCCCACAACGGCTGCCTGCAACTCGAAGTCACCGTGCGGGGCGAGATGGCCCACGCCGCCATCCCCGACACCGGCACCGACGCGCTGCAGGGCGCCGTCCACATCCTGGGCGCCCTGTACGCGCTCAACCGCGACTACCTCGGCGTGCGCTCCCACGTGGAGGGCATCACCCACCCCTACCTCAACGTGGGGCGCATCGAAGGCGGCACCAACACCAACGTGATTCCCGGCCAGGTGGTGCTCAAGCTCGACCGCCGCATGATCCCGGAGGAAGACCCGGCCGTGGTGGAGGCCGCGCTGCGTGACACCATCGCCCGCGCAGCCGCCGACTTCGCCCCGCCGCGCGGCGGCCGCACGCTCGACGTGCAGGTCCGCCGTCTGCTGCTCGCGCGCGCGCTGCAACCGCGCCCCGGCCACGAGACGCTGGCGCGCGCGCTGCAGGTGCAGGCCGAGGCGGTGTTTGGCGAAGCGGTGCCGGTGGTCGGCACGCCGCTCTACACCGACGTGCGGCTCTACGGCGAACACGGGATCCCCGGCGTGATTTACGGCGCCGGGCCGCGCAGCGTGCGCGAGTCCAACGCCAAGCGGGCCGACGAACACCTGCAACTCAGCGACCTGCACGGCGCCACGCGTGTGGTTGCGCGCGCGCTCGCTGCGCTGCTGGCCACGCCCGCCTAGCGGGTTGTCCCACTGATCCAAGCACCCGGCAACGCCGCCCGGGCTCGCAAGAGGCGGCGTTCAGTGCAGGTAGCCGCGGGACCGCCCACCAAAGGCCCACCCCACCGCGCCCGGCCTGGGTCGGGTGCACAATGGCCGCCCGCCGCGCCGGCAGACCGGCCGCGCGGCGACCGACCACGGAGACAACGCATGACCCCCGCCGAACAAGCCTTGCGCGACGCCGCGCTGGACTACCACCGCAGCCCGCGCCAGGGCAAGATCGCCGTCACCCCGACCAAGCCCCTGTCCAACCAGCGCGACCTGTCGCTGGCCTACTCGCCCGGCGTGGCCTACCCCTGCCTGGCCATCCAGGCCGATCCCACCAAGGCCGCCGACTACACCAGCCGCGGCAACCTGGTCGGCGTGGTGACCAACGGCACCGCCGTGCTGGGCCTGGGTGACATTGGCCCGCTGGCGGGCAAGCCGGTGATGGAAGGCAAGGGCTGCCTGTTCAAGAAGTTCGCCGGCATCGATGTGTTCGACATCGAGCTGGCCGAGAAGGACCCGGACAAGCTGGTCGAGATCATTGCCGCGCTGGAGCCCACGCTGGGCGGCATCAACCTCGAGGACATCAAGGCGCCCGAGTGCTTCTACATCGAGAAGCAGCTGCGCGAACGCATGAACATCCCGGTGTTCCACGACGACCAGCACGGCACCGCCATCATCAGCGCCGCCGCGCTGCTCAACGGCCTGGAACTCGTGGGCAAACCGATTGGCGAGGTCACGGTGGCGGTGTCCGGCGCCGGCGCGGCGGCCATCGCCTGCCTGGATGTGATGGTGGGACTCGGCGTGAGCCGCGAGCGTATCTTCGTGTGCGACTCCAAGGGCGTGATCTACCAGGGCCGCCCGGGCGGCATGGACGAGTCCAAGCAGCGCTATGCGCAAGCCACGGACAAACGCACGCTGGCCGATGCGGTCAACGGCGCCGATGTGTTCCTCGGCTGCTCGGCCCCGGGCGTGCTGACGGCCGAGATGGTCAAGACCATGGCGCCGCGTCCGATCATCCTGGCGCTGGCCAACCCCGAGCCGGAAATCCGGCCCGAGCTGGCCAAGGCCGTTCGGCCCGACTGCATCATCGCCACCGGCCGCAGCGACTACCCGAACCAGGTCAACAACGTCCTGTGCTTCCCCTACATCTTCCGCGGCGCGCTCGACTGCGGCGCCACCCGGATCACCGAAGCGATGAAGCTGGCCTGCGTGCGCCAGATCGCCGACCTGGTGAAAAGCGAGACCAGCGAGGAGGTGGCCAACGCCTACGCCGGTCAGGACCTGAGCTTCGGCCCCGACTACCTGATCCCCAAGCCGTTTGACTCGCGCCTGATCCTGCGCATTGCACCCGCGGTGGCGCAGGCCGCGGCCGAGTCGGGCGTGGCGACGCGGCCGATCACCGACATGGACGCCTACCGCCAGCGCCTGGGCAGCTTCGTCTACCAGACCGGCATCCTGATGCAGCCGGTCTTCAACGCCGCGCGCGCCGTGCCGGCGGGGCAGAAGCGGGTGGCCTACGCCGACGGCGAGGACGAGCGCGCGCTGCGCGCGGCCCAGCTGGCCATCGACGACGGCCTGGCGCACCCGATCCTGATCGGCCGCCCGGCGGTGATCGAGGCGCGCATCGCCAAGGCCGGCCTGCGCATGAAGCTCGGCACCGACGTGGAGAACGTCAACCCCGAGGACGATCCGCGCTTCCGCCAGTACTGGGAGCACTACCACCGCCTGATGGCCCGGCACGGCGCCACGCCGGAGGTGGCCAAGGCCGCCGTGCGCCGCTCCAACACCATCATCGGCTCGCTGATGCTGTCGCTGGGTGACGCCGACGCGCTGATCTGCGGTCTGGTGGGCAGCTACATGACCCACCTGGAGCGCATCGACAGCATCCTCGGCCGGCGCCCCGACGCCCACCTGTACGCCGCCGTGAACGCGCTCATGACCGACCGCGGCCCCGTGTTCATCGCCGACACCTACGTAAACGAAGACCCCAGCGCCGAGGAACTGGCGGAAATCGCCGGCATGGCGGCGCAGGAGGTGCAGCGCTTCGGACTGCCGCCCAAGGTGGCCTTCCTGTCGCACTCGAGCTTCGGCTCCAGCAAGCGCGCCTCGGCCCGCAAGATGGCCGCCGCGCGCGACCTGTTCGTCGCGGCGCACCCGGGCATCGAGTGCGACGGCGAACTGCATGGCGACGCCGCCCTGCAGCCGGAGATCCGGGCCGCCTACCTCGGCGACAGCACGCTCCACGGCTCGGCCAACCTGCTGATCTGCCCCAACCTGGACGCGGCCAACATCCTCTACAACGTGATGAAGACCACCACCAGCGGCGGCGTCACGGTGGGGCCGGTGCTGATGGGCGCGGCCCGCTCGGTGCACATCCTCACGCCGGCCGCGACGGTGCGGCGGGTGCTCAACATGACCGCGCTGGCCGTGGCCGGGCGCGCCTGAGCCCAGCCGACCGCGGGTTCGCCCGCGGTCAATCGGCGCTCAATCGGCGCTCACTCGGCGCTCACGTGGCGGTCAGCCTGCCACGGACGACGTGCCGCCCGGCCCGCGCCGCAGGGGACCGGCGCGGCGCTCGATCGCCTCGCGCAGCGGCGCCCGCCAGCCGAGCGCAAATCCGGCCTCGGCCACCACGAAAAGCGGCCCGACGATCAGGCCGCGCAGGTCATCGACGAACGCGGGTTTGCGGCCTTCCCACAGATGGCCGAGAAACTGGAAGGCCCAGCCCACGACGAACAGGCCCAACCCGGCGCCCAGCCAGGCGGGCGTGGCCAGCGCCGCCATCGCCTGCGCCGCCCACAGGCCCAGCGCGAGCAGCGCGGTCATGACCAGCCCGAAACGCGCATCCAGCCGCAGGTACCAGACGGCGGCGGCGAGCGACGCGAGGAGGGCGGGGGTCAGGCCGGCCGCCCCCAGGGAAGGCCGCGACAACAACACCTGCACGGCCAGCACGATCATCGGAATGCCCACAAAGTGGGTGGCGATATTGCGCCGGTCGCGGTGGTAGGCGGCGTAGTCGGCCAGGCGGTCCAGCAAGGGACCGCCGGGGGCGGGGCTCGGGGACTGGCTCGGGGCCTGGGTCTGCGGCATCATGGGTCGTCTCTTCCGGTCGATAGTCGCCCATGACGCTACACCGGACGCGGGCCGCGCGCCACCGCACCAACCCGGAGCACGCGAGCGCCCCAAGGCTGGCACCAGAATTGCTTATCACACCGCACCCGCGCACCACCGCGCGCACCGCTCACGGAGTCCCCATGCACAAACGCCAGTTCCTGCACACCCTCGCACTCGCCGGCCTGCTGACCGCCGGGCTTGCCCACGCCCAGACGCCCATCAAGTTCCAGCTCGACTGGCGCTTTGAGGGGCCCGCCGCCCTGTTCCTGCACCCGGCGGCCAAGGGGTACTTCAAGGCGGCGGGGCTGGACGTGAGCATCGACGCGGGCAACGGCTCGGGCGGCACGGTCACGCGCGTGGCCTCCGGCACCTACGACATGGGTTTTGCCGACATGGCCGCGCTGATGGAGTTTCATGCCAACAATCCCGACGCGCCGAACAAGCCGGTGGCCGTGATGATGGTCTACAACAACACGCCCGCGGCCGTGCTGGCGCTCAAGAAGAGCGGCATCACCAAGCCCGCCGATCTCAACGGCAAAAAGCTCGGTGCGCCGGTGTTCGACGCCGGCCGCAAGGCCTTCCCGATCTTCCAGAAGGCCAACGGCCTGGCCGCGCCGACCTGGACCTCGATGGACCCGCCCCTGCGCGAGACCATGCTGGTGCGCGGCGACATCGACGCCATCACCGGCTTCTCCTTCACCTCGCTGCTCAACCTGGAGGCGCGCGGCGTCAAGCCGGCCGACGTGGTGGTCATGCCCTACGCGGAACACGGCGTGAAGCTGTACGGCAACGTCATCATCGCCAGCCCCAAGCTGCTCAAGGACAACCCGGCCGCGGTGCGCGCCTTCCTCGCCGCGTTCGCCAAAGGCGCCGGCGAGGTGATGGCCAATCCGGCCGCAGCCATCGAGAGCGTGAAGGCGCGCGACGGCATCATCAACGTGGCGCTCGAAACGCGCCGGCTGCAGCTGGCGATCGACGCCGTGGTGGCCAGCCCCGACGCCCGCCGCGAGGGCTTTGGTCAGGTGGTGCCGGGCCGTCTGGCGCTGATGGCCTCGCAGGTGTCCGACGCCTTCGGCACCAAGACCCGCGTGAACCCCGACGCCGTGTGGAACGGCAGCCTGCTGCCAGCCGCCGCCGCCCTCAACGTGCTGCCGCCGGCCCGGCGCTGAGGCGGGAGCGCGCATGAACCAGGACACGAGCGAAGGCGACGCCTTCATCGCCTTCGACGACGTCTGGCTGGCCTACAACGAATCCCTGCTGGCGCAGGGTGTGTTTGCGGTGGAGGCGATCGACCTGCAGGTGCCGCGCGGGGCCTTCGTGGCCATCGTGGGGCCCTCGGGTTGCGGCAAGTCGACCTTCATGAAGCTGACCACCGGCCTGAAGATGCCCAGCCGCGGCCGCATCCGCATCGACGGTCAGCCCGTCACCGGGCCGCTGAAGATTTCGGGCATGGCCTTCCAGGCGCCGTCCCTGCTGCCCTGGCGCACCACGCTGGACAACGTGCTGCTGCCGCTGGAAATCGTGGAGCCGTACCGGCAGCAGTTCAAGGACCGCCGCCGCGAGTTTGAGGACCGCGCCCGGCGGCTGCTGGACAGCGTGGGGCTGGGCGGCATGGAGAAGAAGTACCCGTGGGAGCTCTCCGGCGGCATGCAGCAGCGCGCGAGCATCTGCCGCGCGCTGATCCACGAGCCCAAGATGCTCCTGCTCGATGAGCCCTTCGGCGCGCTGGACGCATTCACCCGCGAGGAGCTCTGGTGCACCCTGCGCGACCTGTGGGAAGCGCAGCGGTTCAACGTGGTCCTCGTCACGCACGACCTGCGCGAATCGGTCTTTCTGGCCGACACCGTGTACTGCATGAGCAAAAGCCCGGGGCGCTTCGTGGTCCGGCGCGACATCGACATCCCGCGCACCCGCGACCTGGAAGTCACCTACACCAAGGGTTTCACCGACGTCGTGCAAGAGCTGCGCGGCCACATCGGCGCCTTGCGCAAGCCCGGCGCCTCTCTCCCGCAATGAGCCCGTCATGAACGCCCGACAACGCAAAAACATCGAGCGCTTCGCGCCCTGGCTCCTGCTGCTGCTGATCGTCGTGGTGTGGGAAGTGATCTGCCGCGGCTTCGCCGTGTCCGAATTCATCTTCCCCAGCCCCTCGCGCATCTGGGCGCAGACGCTGGAGCACCAGAGCACCATCCTCGGCCACGCCTGGCGCACCTTCTGGGTCACGATGGCCGGCTTTGGCATCGCCATTGTGGTAGGCGTGCTGCTCGGCTTCCTGATCGGCAGCTCGCGGCTGGCCTACGCAGCGGTCTACCCGCTGATGACGGCATTCAACGCGCTGCCCAAGGCGGCGTTCGTGCCGATCCTGGTGGTGTGGTTCGGCATCGGCATCGGACCGGCCATCCTCACCGCCTTCCTCATCAGCTTCTTCCCGATCATGGTGAACATCGCCACCGGCCTGGCCACGCTGGAGCCGGAGCTGGAGGACGTGTTGCGGGTGCTCGGCGCCAAGCGCTGGGACGTGCTGACCAAGGTCGGGCTGCCACGCTCGCTGCCCTACTTCTTCGGCTCGCTGAAGGTCGCCATCACCCTGGCGTTTGTGGGCACCACCGTGTCGGAGATGACCGCCTCGAACGAGGGCATCGGCTACCTGCTCATTTCGGCCGGGTCGTCGATGCAGATGGGCCTGGCCTTCAGCGGCCTGCTGGTGGTGGGTCTGATGGCGATGGCCATGTACGAGCTGTTCAGCCTGGTGGAAAAGCACACCACGGGCTGGGCGCACCGCGGCACGCAGGCCTCATGAACCCAACCCAGGTGCTGGGATCGGCCGCCCCGGTGGCGGCGCGCTGGCGCGCACGCCTGGCGCTCGATGTCGTGGCCGAGGCCGGACGCAGCGTGACCCGCTTCTCCCACGACGGGCCGCTTCGCGTGCTCAAGACCCTGTACCCCGAGGGCCCGGGCGTGTGCCACCAGGTGATCGTGCACCCGCCCGGCGGACTGGTCGGCGGTGATGAGCTGGTCATCGCCGTCCACGCACACGCCGGCGCCCACGGGCTGGTCTCCACCCCCGGGGCCACCCGCTTCTACCGCAGCGAAGGCGCAGAGGCCACGCAGCGCGTGCGCCTGACGGTCGACCACGGCGCGCGGCTGGAATGGGTGCCGCTGGAGACCATCGCTTTCCCCGACTGCGTGGCACGCAACGACTGGGCCGCCACGCTCGCGCCCGACGGCGAGCTGCTGGCCTGGGACGTGACCGCCCTTGGCCTGCCCGCGGCAGGCCAACCCTTCGTGCGCGGACGCCTGCGCCAGCGGCTGAGCCTGGGCAACCACTGGCTGGAGCAAGCCACCCTCGACGCCGGCGACCGCCGCCTGCTCGACAGCCCGCTGGGCCTCGGGGGCCACCGCTGCCTGGGCACCCTCGTGTTTGCGCGCGGCGAAGCGCTGCCGCGCGAACGGCGCGACGCCCTGCTCGACGCGCTGCGCAGCGCGCTGCCGGCTCCGTCGGAGCATCTCCGAGCGGGCGCCACCGCGCCCCACCCGCAGCTGGTGGTGCTGCGCGCCACCGCGCCGGTGGTGGAACCGCTGATGGCGCTGTTCCAGCAGGCGTGGGCCGCCCTGCGCCACACCGCCTGGGGCCTGCCGGACCGACCGCCGCGGATCTGGCGGGTCTGAGAAAACCCGACCTCACCCCTCCACGGACTGGAGCGAGCAGCGCAAGGGCGTCGGCTCGCCCCAGATAGCAATCGGATCAAAGACGCTCGACGTGCAGGACGGCGCAGGTCTGGAAGGTGTCGAACCACCCACGGGTGTTCATTTTCGGGAATGCCTCCGTGGACTCCATATCAAAGGGATCGTCCTTGGATTCATCGTAGCGTTGCCACAAATGGACCGACACATCGAACGCGTATCCGCTTTGACTGCTGCCGGTCACGTGGAGAGCCAGCGCTTGATCGCTGGATAACAACACACGGCTCTCATCCATGAACACCGTTTGGACCACCGAGCAATACCGCTGGTGATAGCGGTCACGCACCGCAGCCCACTGGTCCAAAGGCATCGGGCAACCGATCACCCCTCCGTGTCGCTTGCCGACGATCAGCGCCTCTTCGATCAAGCGCTGGCTCAGGCATTCCCCGAACTTAAGCAATCGATCCGTGGCCGCCTTAACGGGCTTGATCGCCGCCCGCAATGTTTCCGCGCAGCTGTCGGCAAGCACCAATCTCATCTGAGCGGCGGCCACGTTCAGTTTCCTCTTCGTGGACTGAATATCTGCGAGGGCCTGTTCGAGACTCCGCAATGCGTCGACGGCGGCTTCCCGCTCTTTCCCCTTCACGCCCAGGCTGTCTGCCAGCGAACCAAGGTCCCGCAGGTCGTCACGCAGGTACTCCGCCGACTGGATCAAGCCCTGCCAAACGATTTCCTTCGCCTGAATCTCGGTGAGGGCCAGATCTTCTTCCTCCGGCTTGTTCTGTACCTCCGCACCGCTGCGCTTGCGATCATTGTTCAGCAGGAGTTTGTCTCGGGCCGCCAGCGTATCGGGGTCTGAAAGGGCTTTACCCGCGTTCTTGCCGGTCACAGGGCCGTTGATCCATCGAACAATCCGGTCCACCGGCCATGCATGGACCGGGTCATCGGTCGTTGCGGCCGCGGGATCAGCCGTCAGGGTCAGGGCTGGTACGGCCGGTACCTGACCCAACAACCAGCGCTTACGTCGAGCGATGCGCAGCGCTGCGGACAAGCCGCTTTGCTGGGTCAGCAAGTCGTGGCTCCGCTGCAGCTGAGGCGACAGCGGCCTCGCATCTCCAAGGGAGATCAAGTAACCGCGCGTCAGACGGTAGGTTATGCCGGTACACCCCTCGATCCACATGGCCGCCCTGGAGAACACGTCATCCGCCAGGGTCGCCTCGTCGGCGAGCTGCCTAGGATCCTGGCAGTTCAGCACCTCGTTGAGCTTCATGTAGAGAGCTTCGCAAAGCGAGAACAGCGGAAACTGCGCGCCGAGCTGCTCCACGCGCTGCGCTACCCGATGAACGACGCCCACGCGGTTCGCCTTGACCAGCGCTTCAAACCTGACCAAAACGTCCCGATGGAATTTGCAGTCCATGGAAAACAGCAACCGGCGGACGAGACGGCGAATCTGCGTGTTCTGTTGATCGGCATTCGCCGGAATGAGTGCCCCTCCGGTTGGGTCTGGAAGCCCGGGGGACGCAATCAGCAGCATGCTGTCCAACCGGTTCAGGCACTGATTTATGGACGCGTGCGGCGCCACGACGCTGTGATCGTCATGCAGCTTCTCGCGCGCGCGGGACACCAAGTCGTTGAGAAACACACGCCGGGTGGTGGACGTCAGCAGCAATGCGACGGTTTGAAGATCCTCGATCTGCTTGGTGCAGTCCACTTTGGCTGCGATCAGATCGCTAAACGGCGGATTGATCAGCTTCCCGAACTCGCCTCGCTTGTCGAACAGCGAAGGATTGAGATTGGCATACATCACCAGGGTTTCCAGCGCGAACTCGAACAGGTCCTCTGACAACCAAACGATCGCCGACCCCAGAGAGTTTCTGATGGACACACGCAACTTCTGACTGAGTTTCATGTCCTTGACCAAGTCCATCACCTCGGCGGTCTTGGCCTTCGCATCGCCAGGAGACAGACGAGGTCCGTCCACGCAGTTCCACGGCGGAATTACCACGCGCAACCGCTGATTCGCTTCATCCCATTCCAGCCATCCCAACATGATTGATCTCCACCGATCTTCGATGAAATCAGTGTCGAAGGGTGATCGGCGTGTCGCCATCCCGTCAAACGCCCAACTGCGTCGCCGGGCAACCTCCCCCAGCGGCCAAAGGGATGAAATGGGCTATCTCCCAGGCCCAATTCCGGCCGCTGCCAGCGCGTCAGGCTGCCCACAATCGCAGCACCCGGCCATGCGCCGGGCTGAACCACCATGGCTGCAACCCAACCACCGCTCCACGAATCCAGCGCCCTCGTGATCGAAGGCAACCCGCAGTCGCGCTCGATCCTGGTATCGCAGCTGCGCGACATCGGCGTGGGCACCGTGGTGCAGTGCTCCCGGCTGCACGAAGCGCGGCGCAAGCTGGAAGCCGCGCGTTTCGACGTCATCATTTGCGAGCAGCATTTCGACCGCGACAGCGGCTCCGGTCAGGAGCTGCTGGACGACCTGCGCCGCAACCAGCTGCTGCCCTTCTACACGGTGTTCATCATGATCACCGCCGAAGCCACCTACACCAAGGTGGCCGAGGCGGCCGAGGCCGCGCTCGACGCCTACCTGCTCAAACCCCACACCGGCGCGCGGCTGGCCGAGCGCATCCTGCAGGCGCGCCAGCGCAAGCGCGCGCTGCACGACATCTTTGCCGCCATCGACGCCGAGGATTTCGACACCGCCTCGATGCTGTGCCAGGCGCGCTTCGAGTCGCGCCAGCCCTACTGGCTGTACGCCGCGCGAATCGGCGCCGAACTGATGCTGCGCGCCGGCCAGATCGACGACGCGCAAAAGCTTTTCGAGGCTGTGATCGAGGCCAAGACGGTGCCTTGGGCCCGGCTCGGTGTGGCCCGCGCGCAGCTGGAATCGGGCCAGCCCGCCCGCGCACTCAGCACGCTGGAGAGCCTGGTGCGCGACGACAACGACTATGCCGACGCCTACGACGTCATGGGCCGCGCCCAGTTCGAACTGGGCCAGTTCCAGAACGCGCTGGCCACCTACGCCACCGCCACGCGGCTCACGCCCGGGTCGGTGAGTCGGCTGCTCAAGCACGGCATGCTGGCCTGGTACGCCGGCGACCGGGCCGAGTCCCTCGAGCTGCTCGACCGGGCCACACGCCTCGGCCTGGACTCCAAGCTCTACGACCCACAGACCCTGGTGTTGCTCGCCTTCGCCCGCCTCGACAACAACGACGGCAAAGGCCTGCAGCGCTGTGTGGACCAGCTCACGCGCCTGCGCGACCGCAGCTTTGAGCCGGAGCGGCCGCACCGCCTGCTGGAGGTCGCGGAGGCGATCAATGCGCTGCACAACGGCCAGGGCAGCCGGGCCACCGAATCCGTGCTGCGTGTGGCAGGGCAGATCGGCGAGCCCGCATTCGACCTGGAGGCGGCCTGCAACCTGCTCGGTGTCATGGTGCGCCTGCACCAGCGGGGCCAAACCCCGCCCGACCACGAAAACACCGTCCAGCGGCTCGCGCTGCGGTTTGGCAGCAGCCGCTCACTCAGCGAGGTCCTGCACGGGGCTGCGCGGGGACACGAGGGCTGGGCAGAGATCCTGCGCGGCGGCCATGCCACCATCCTCAAGCTCACCGAGGAGGCCATGAAGCTCACGCTGCGCGGCGATCCGCGCGGCACCGTGACCCAACTCATCGCCGAAGGCGAGCGCACGCTCAACGCCAAGCTGTTCGAATCCGCCCACCAGGTGCTGCAGCGCTACCGCGCGCGCATCCCCGACGCCGACGATCTGGAACCACGGGTGGACGAATTGCGGGCCCGCTTCAAGGGTGCGCCGGTGCGCATGGGCGAGACCCGCGATGCCGGCGCGGTGCCCCTGCCGTCGGGCTTCCGCACGCCACAACGCCCCGGCCTGCTCGACGAGGCGATGGTGGCCTGATCCCGGTCTCCGCGGGGCCTGGGGTAGCGGGCCGATCGGGCATCGGCCCGAGCGACAGCGGCAGCCGGGCGCCGCACGATGGCGGCCTCCTTCACCGTCGCGCCGCCATGAACACCACCCCCACGCCCTTCGGCTCCCGCCTGCGTCCGCCCCCGGGTCCGCTCCTGCTCACGCTCGACACCGCCCACATCCTCCACCCGGACACCCCGCTTCCCGAAGCCCAGACCCATCTGCTGGCCGCACTCGACGAGCTCGAAGGCCGCGGCGTGGACGGTGTCGACCAGGAACGCGCCGCCCGCCACCACGAGGCCTTCGTGCGCGTCCTGCACACCGCGCGCCTGCGCCACCCCTCGGTCGAAGCCGCGGTGATCGGCCGGCTGGTTGAACACCTGCACCACCACGCCAACCGCCACGACCACCGCCACGACCACGTGGTCCACGCGCTGATCGCCAGCTTCGCCGGTGCCAGCGACCCGACCGCCGTGGCGCTCGGTCTGCTGGAGCAGGCGGTGGCGCAGAGCGGTCCCCTGCCCTTCTGGGTGCCGCACGCGCTCTCCCTGCTGCCGCCCGGGGGATCGTCGATGGCAGCCGACCTGGCCCAGCGCCGGGCGCGCAACCTGCTGCTCCCCCGCTGGGACCGGCTGGCCCCGGACCCCCTGCGCCACACCCTCGACGCGCTCAGCGAGGACACCACGCTGCACGGCCTGCACGACCTGATCGGCGACCTCGGCGCCATCGCGCTGGACACCGGCTTCGCCACCCTGCTGGACCAGCACCCCAGCGCCCAGGCGACCCACGCCGCGCCAGACAGCGGCGCCCCCTGGCTCATGCACCGCCACCCGCCGGTGATCCGCGTGGGTCACACGGCGTGCGACGACCACTGGCTGCTGACCCCCGTCGGCGACGAGGCGGTGCAAACCCTGCTGGCCCTGTGCGCCCGCGTGGGCCAGGAGGCCGGCAGCCGCCTGCGCCACCGCATCCTCTTCGCCCTCACCCACGCCGCCGGCCTGAGCCTGACCGGCGCCGGCCGGCGCCACCCGTGCATGGCGCTCGTGCGCCTGCACCACACGGTCGGCGCCCTGGCCACCGCGGGCGACGGCGACGCCTGGCCGCTGGTGTGGCATTGGCTGCCGCGGCGGCACACCGCGTGGCTCGATCAGCAGGGACGGCACCATCCGCGACAGGCCGTGCTGGAAGCGCTGCTGGCCCCGTCGTTCGCCCACCACGCACCACTGGCCCTGCGCGCCCTGCTCGGAGGCGGCATCGACACCGACGCGTGGATGCCGGGCCTGGTGCGCGGTGCCCTCGCCACCCCGGACGGCCTGGAGCGGCTGGTGCACGCCCTCGGCCAGGCCCACGCCACCACCCACGCGCACCAGGCGATGGCACAGGCCCTGCTGCTGCAATGCCCGCTCACCGACCGCCTCGCCGCTGGACAGGCGCTGGCCCACGCCATGCTGGCGGACGAGCGCCATCCCCCCCACGCCCTCACCCGGGACACCCTGCACGGCCTGGCCCGGGTGCAAGCCCGCTTCCAGGCCCCGTGGGTGACCGTGGCCTGGCTGCACGCGCTCATGGCCCGCTTCGAACGCTTCGGCCACACCGGCCTGCACCGCGACGATGGCGAGTGGCTGCTGGGCTTCGTGACCGCGCACACCGAGGGCGTGTCCCACGCGCTGCCGCCGCAGCCGCTGATGGAGGCGCTGGAAGGCCTGTTTGACCTGCTGATGGCCGTCGGCGTGGCGCACCACGAGGCACACCACGCCTGCACCCGGGCACTCGGCCACCACGCCCCGGCCTGACGCGCTGCCGCCGTGGTCGCGGTCCTCAGATCGCGACCAGCTGGCGCACCCCGCGCGCGGCCATCTCCGACCCCGGCCCGCGCGCGATCACCTCGCCGCGCTCCAGCACCACGTACTGGTCGGCCAGCGCTTCAGCGAAGTCGTAGTACTGCTCGACCAGCACGATCGCCATGTCGCCCCGATCGGCCAGGAGGCGGATCACGCGGCCGATGTCCTTGATGATGTTGGGCTGGATGCCCTCGGTCGGCTCGTCCAGGATCAGCAGCTTCGGCCCCGCGGCCAGCGCGCGCGCAATCGCCAGCTGCTGTTGCTGCCCGCCGGAGAGGTCGCCCCCGCGGCGACCCAGCATCTGCTTGAGCACCGGAAACAACTCGTACAGCTCGGCCGGCACCGGCGTGCCGGCCGGCTTCGTGGCCAGTCCCATCTGCAGGTTCTCCTGCACCGTCAGCCGCGCGAAGATCTCGCGCCCCTGGGGCACGAAGCCAATGCCCCGGCGGGCCCGCTCGTAGGGCGTGGCCGCGTGGATCGCTTCACCCTCCAGCGTGATGCTGCCGCTCTTGATCGGCACCAGCCCCATCAGCGACTTCAGCAGCGTCGTCTTGCCCACGCCGTTGCGCCCCAGCACCACCGTGACCTCGCCCAGCGCGGCGCTCAGGCCCACGTTGCGCAGGATGTGGCTGCCGCCGTAGTACTGGTTGACGTCCTTGACTTCCAGGAGGCTCATGGATGGATTCCTATTGCATTCACTGGCCCGGAGCACCGCGGGACCGGCTTGGCCGGGCCGCTGGTGTTGCCCCCCGTGGGGGGTCGCGCGAAGCGCGGCGGGGGGCTATCGTCCAAGATACACCTCGATCACACGCTCGTCGGCCTGCACCTCGTCCAGCGTGCCCTCGGCCAGCACCGCGCCGTCGCACAGCACCGTCACCTTCTCCGCGATGGCCCGCACGAAATGCATGTCGTGCTCCACCACCATGAGCGAATGCCGGCCCTTGAGTTGCAGGAACAGTTCGGCGGTGCGCTCGGTTTCCTCATCGGTCATGCCCGCCACCGGCTCATCGAGCAACAGCAGCCGCGGCTCCTGCATCAGCAACATGCCGATCTCCAGCCATTGCTTCTGACCGTGGCTGAGCAGGCCGGCCGGGCGATCGACCGCCGCCGCGAGGTGGATGGTCTGCAACACCTCGGCCACCCGGTCGCGCTGAGCACTGTCGAGCGCGAAACGCAGGCTGCGGCGCACGCGCTTGTCGGTGGCCAGCGCCAGCTCCAGGTTCTCGAACACGGTGAGCTGCTCAAACACCGTGGGCTTCTGGAACTTGCGGCCGATGCCCAGCGCGGCGATTTCGGCCTCGCGGTGGCGCAGCAGGTCGATGGTGGAGCCGAAGAACACGCTGCCGCGGTCGGGCCGGGTCTTGCCGGTGATGATGTCCATCATCGTCGTCTTGCCGGCGCCGTTGGGGCCGATGATGCAGCGCAGCTCGCCCGGGGCAATGTCCAGCGACAGCCCGTTGATGGCCTTGAAGCCGTCGAAGCTCACGTGCACATCGTCCAGGTACAGGATGCGGCCATGGGCCACATCCACCTCGCCCGGCTGCACCAGCCGTGAAAAACCCGCGGTGCGCCCACCGCTTTCGGTGGCCCCTGGCGCGACCGCGGCCAAAGCCCGTTCGTGGCGCTGCGCGCCGTCCTGTTGAAGATCGGGTGTCATGCAGCGGACTCCTCGCGCGGTGCACTGGCCGGCGCGGGTGCGCTCGCTGCGCGAACCGCGGCGCGCCGCTGGCGCCACTGGCGCGCCAGGCCGACCACCCCGTGGGGCATGAACAGCGTGACCGCGATGAACAGCGCGCCCAGGCAATACAGCCACACCTCGGGGAACGCCACGGTGAGCCAGCTCTTGGCCCCGTTGACCAGAAACGCGCCCACGATCGGCCCGATCAGCGTGGCCCGGCCGCCCACCGCCGCCCAGATGGCGATCTCGATGCTGTTGGCCGGGCTGAGCTCGCTGGGGTTGATGATGCCGACCTGCGGCACATACAGCGCCCCGGCGATGCCGCACATCACGGCCGACAGCGTCCAGATGGCGAGTTTGTAGGGCAGCGGGTTGTAGCCGCAGAACATGACCCGGCTCTCCGCGTCGCGGATCGCCTGCAGCACCCGGCCAAACTTGCTGGCCACGATCCACCGCGCGAGCAGGTAGAAGCCCAGCAGCGTCAGGCCGGTGATGACAAACAGGGTCATGCGCATGCCGGGCGTGGCCAGCGGCAGCCCCAGGATGCGCTTGAAATCGGTAAAGCCGTTGTTGCCGCCCAGCCCGGTTTCGTTGCGGAAGAACAGCAGCAGCGCCGCATAGGTCAGGGCCTGCGTGATGATGGAGAAGTACACGCCCTTGATCCGCGAGCGGAACGCGAAGTAGCCAAACACGAAGGCCACCAGCCCGGGCACCAGCACGATCAGCACCAGCGTGGCCACAAAGCTGTCGGACAGCGCCCAGTGCCACGGCAGTTCCTTCCAGTCGAGGAACACCATGAAATCGGGCAGGTCGCTCTGGTAGTTGCCGTCGCGCCCGATCTGGCGCATCAGGTACATGCCCATCACGTAGCCGCCGAGGGCGAAGAACAGCCCGTGGCCCAGCGACAGGATGCCGGTGTAGCCCCAGATCAGGTCCATCGCCAGCGCGCAAATGGCGTAGCACATGATCTTGCCGAGCAGACCCACCATGTAGTCCGACAGGTGGAACGGGCTGCCCTCGGGCACCACCAGATTCAGCACCGGCGCCACCGCGCAGACCACCAGCAGCGCCACCAGCACGCCGCTGAAGGCAGAGCGCGTGAGCAAGGGACGCGGCCCCGGAAGAGAAACAGAAGCAGCGGTCATGGGCGGCCAGCCTCGCGAGCGGAGTGAATGGTCGGACGTGCCGCGGAACCGGCTCCGCCGGGCCGCAGGCACTGCCACTTGAAGGGCGCAGCGGAGCGACGGGGGTGGTTCACGCTTCCCGTCCTTTCATGGCGAAGATGCCTTGGGGCCGCTTCTGGATGAACACGATGATGAACACCAGCACCGCGATCTTGGCCAGCACCGCGCCGGCCCAGCCCTCGATGAGCTTGTTGAGCACCCCCAGGCCGAGCGCGGCATAGACCGTCCCCGCGAGCTGGCCGACCCCACCGAGCACGACCACCATGAACGAGTCGACGATGTAGGCTTGGCCGAGGTCGGGCCCCACGTTGCCGATCTGGCTCAGCGCGCAGCCGGCGAGCCCGGCGATGCCGGAGCCCAGCGCGAAGGCCCAGGTGTCGATGCGCGCCGTGTTCACGCCCATGCAGGCGGCGATCGGCCGGTTCTGCGTGACCCCGCGCACGAACAGCCCCAGCCGCGTGCGCGCGATCAGCAAGGCCACGCCGGCCAGCACGGCGATCGCGAAGGCGATGATCACCACCCGGTTCCAGGGCAGCGTGAGGTTGCCCATGAGCGTGACGCTGCCGCTCATCCAGGCGGGGTTCTCCACGCTCACGTTCTGCGCGCCAAACAGGCTGCGCACTGACTGCATCAGCACCAGGCTGATGCCCCAGGTGGCCAGCAGCGTCTCCAGCGGCCGGCCATACAGGAACCGGATCACGCTGCGCTCCATGGCCGCGCCGACCAGGGCCGAGGTGACAAAGGCCACCGGCAACGCAGCCAGCAGGTAGACATCAAACCAGTCCGGCAGAAAGCGCTGGAACAGCACCTGCACGCCCCAGGTCGCGTAAGCGCCGATCATGATCAGCTCGCCGTGGGCCATGTTGATCACGCCCATCAGCCCGTAGGTGATCGCCAGACCGAGCGCCGCCAGCAGCAGGATGCTGCCCAGGCTGATGCCGCTGAAGGCCTGGGCCAGGGCGCTGCCCAGCGCCAGTCGCCGCTCCAGCGAGGCCAGCGCGGCACTCAGCGCCGCCTGCACCGCGGGCTCGCTCTCCGCGGCGCGCGCCTGCTCCAGCAAAGGCCGCACCGCCGGCTGGCTCACCGCGCCCAGCGCCTGCGCGGCGGCGATGCGCTCGGCGGGGTCGGCGCTGGCGAGCTGCAGCGCGGCGCGCGCGAGTTCGAGGCGCTCGCGCGCGGTCGCATCCAGGGTGGACAAGGCCAAGGCCCGGTCGATCAGGGGCAAACGGGCGGGGTCGGGATCGTCCACGCTGGCGCGCTGCACCACGGTGGCGGCGTCGCGTTGCGCCTTGGCGTCATCGCCAAACAGGGCCGCGCCGGCCAGCGCGGTGTTGAGCGCGCCGCGCAGGCGGTTGTTGACCACCGCATCGTCGGCCGAACCGTCGGGCGTCACCGCGGCCCCGGTGACCGCATCGCGCGGCGTGCCGTCGGCGCCGACGATCAGCGTGCGTTCGCCCTGCACCTGCACCGAGCCCTCGGCCAGGGCCTGCAGCAGGGCAATTGCCTGCGGATCGGCCGCGGCCGCCAGGCGGTTGATGGCCTCAATGCGCGTGTCGCTGTCGCCCTGCGCCACGGCCAGCGCGTCGGCCGGCGTCAGCGCATGCCCCGCGCCCATGCCCACCGCGAGCATCACCCCCAGACACAGCCGCCGGAGCCAAAAAAAAGTCATCAAGACTCCTCAACCACAAGCCAATGCAACCCACCCGATGCCGGGGACAGCCGGAGCCACAGAACAGTCATCAGAACGCCACCATCACAGGCCAACGCCAGCCCGGCCATCCCAGGGACACCGAGGGTCCGGCTCCGCCGGCCCAAGGTGTCCCCCCTCTCCCGCCGGCGGCGGGAGAGGGGGGAGCGCCGACGGCGCGCGGGGGTGCTTATTTCTTGTCAGGCACGTTCTTCTTGCCCTTGTTTTCCGGGATGTAGTCGCTCCACGGATCGGCCACCACCGGACCCTTGGTCTTCCACACCACGTTGAACTGGCCGTCGGCCTTGATCTCGCCGATGAACACCGGCTTGTGCAGGTGGTGGTTCTCCTTGTCCATCGTGGACATGAAGCCGCCCGGCGCCGGGAAGGTCTGGCCGGCCATCGCAGCGATCACCTTGTCGGTGTCGGTGCTCTTGGCCTTCTCGACCGCCTGCTTCCACATGTGGATGCCGATGTAGGTGGCTTCCATCGGGTCGTTGGTCAGCGGCTTGTCCTTGTGGCCGGGGATGTTCTTGGCCTTGGCGTAGTCGCTCCACTTCTTGACGAACTCGGTGTTGGCCGGGCTCTTGATGCTCATGAAGTAGTTCCAGGCGGCCAGGTGGCCGACCAGCGGCTTGGTGTCCACGCCGCGCAGCTCTTCCTCACCCACCGAGAAAGCCACCACCGGCACGTCGGTCGCCTTCAGGCCTTGGTTGCCGAGCTCCTTGTAGAACGGCACGTTGGAGTCGCCGTTGATCGTGGAGACCACGGCGGTCTTCTTGCCCTCGGCCGCGAACTTCTTGATCTTGGCGATGATGGTCTGGTAGTCGCTGTGACCGAAGGGCGTGTACTCCTCCATGATGTCGGCGTCGCTCACGCCCTTGCTCTTGAGGAAGGCGCGCAGGATCTTGTTGGTGGTGCGCGGGTAGACGTAGTCGGTGCCCAGCAGCACGAAGCGCTTGGCACTGCCGCCGTCCTTGCTCATCAGGTATTCCACGGCGGGAATGGCCTGCTGGTTGGGCGCGGCACCCGTGTAGAACACGTTCTTGCTGAGTTCTTCGCCCTCGTACTGCACCGGGTAGAACAGCAGCGAGTTCTTCTCTTCAAACACCGGCAGCACCGACTTGCGCGACACCGACGTCCAGCAGCCGAACACCACGGCCACCTTGTCCTGATCGATCAGTTGCTTGGCCTTCTCGGCAAACAGCGGCCAGTTGGACGCGGGGTCGACCACCACCGGTTCGAGCTTCTTGCCCAGCACGCCGCCCTTGGCGTTGATCTCATCGATCGTCATCAGGGCCACGTCCTTGAGCACGGTCTCGGAAATGGCCATCGTGCCCGACAGCGAGTGCAGGATGCCGACCTTGATGGTCGACTGCGCGTGGGCGCTCAGGCCGGTGAGACCGAGCGAGGCGACCGTGGCCGCGGCGGCCAGGGTCTTGAGCGTGAAACGGCGTTGGTTCAGGGAATGGGTCATGGCGCTTCTCCAGGATTCCTCAGGGTTGGGGGACGGGCGGTCGGGCGGCGCAAGTGGCCTGCCCAACCTTGAGGCGCACTCTAGGGAGACCCCGCGGTGGCGTATGTACGCCGGGTGGCGTACGTCCCCCATCAGCGTGACGGCGCCATCGATGTGGCGCACGGTGGCGCAAACGCCAGACCGGTCTGCATCGCGTCGGAAAACAACACGAGGCGCCGCACCGCGGCGGCCGGCCGGTGGGCCTGCTCGCCGTGCACGAGGAACACCCGGTCGTGGTCCGGTGGCAGGGCACGCAGCGGCAAGTCGGCGAAGCCGCCGGCGCGCAGCGCGGCCAGCGAGCGGTGGTTGTCGTCCAGCGCCGCGGTGAACAGGGGATGCAGGCCCTGCCGGGCGGCCCGATCGCAGGCCATCGTCACCAGCCGGCGCCCGAGACCACGACCCTGCCAGTCGGTGCCGATCCACAGGCACAGAAACCCGGCCTCACCGTCGGTGACCCATTCCGCATAACCCACCAGCCCCAACCCCCGGGCCATCAGCACCGAGCCCAGCACCGGCTGCCTCAGCCGGTCGGCCACCCACGCGGCGCCGGCATCGGGGCCGTGCATCGGCGGCAGCAGCGTGCGCTCGGCAATCGCGGGGTCGCGGTACTGCCAGGCCAGCGCGGTCGCGTGGTGCGGCGACAGCGGCTCCAGCCAACAGTCAGCCGCGGCGGGATCCCCCCTGGCCGTGGGGCGGGCGGTGGGTTGGAAGCCCCGGGGCGAGCGGGCGTGAAACATGGCCGCATGCTGCCGCGCCACGCGGTCGGTGCCGATCCGCTGAACGCCCCAGGGACCGCGCCACGCGGCCCACCGGCCTGGTCAGTGGCTCGGGTGCGGCGTGAGCGCGGGCACGCGCTGCAGCGCCATGGCCGCGGCCGCGGTGCGGGTCTCCACGCCGAGCTTGGCGTGGATGCGTTCGAGGTGTTTCTTCACCGTGGCCGGGCTGGCGCCCAGGATGTCGGCGATGTCGCGGTTGATCTTGCCTTGCACGACCCAGTACAGCACCTCGGCCTCGCGCGCGGTGAGCGCGAAGGCCTCAGCGAGGGCGCCGAGCACCGCGTCGTCCGAGGTTTCCTGCATCACGATCAGCCAGTCACCCCCGGTCTGGGCGGCGGGGTTGTCCTCGTCGTCCACGCACTGGTGCAGGCGCAGCGTCAGGCGGCGCGGACCCTGATCGAGCGTGAGGCGGGGCGGTTCGCGCAAGGCCCGCGCGTCGTCGAGATGGCGGCGCAGCCAGGCCATCACCGGCTCGGGCGCGGTCACGCCGTCGCCACCGCCGTACTGGCGCAGCAGGCTGCGCGCCAGCGGCGTCTGCCACATGAGGCGGCCGTCGCGCGCGCGCACGGTGATGCTGGCGTAGCCGAAGGCGTCGAGCGCATGACGCGCCTGCTGGCGCTCGCGCGCGTCCTCGCGGGCGTGGCGCGACTGGGCCAGGTGCACGCCCATGCGCGCGATCACCTCGCGCGGCTTGAGCGGCTTGGTCACGTAGTCCACACCGCCGGCATCCAGCGCCCGCACGAGGTGGTCGGTGTCGGTGAGGCCGGTCATGAACACGATGGGAATGGGGGCGGTGACCGGATCGGCTTTGAGGCGCCGCGCCACCTCGAAGCCGTCCAGCCCCGGCATGACCGCGTCGAGCAGGATCAGGTCGGGGCGGGCCTGCGCGGCGCGGCGCAGGGCGCTTTCGCCGTCCAGCGCCACCAGCACGGTGTAGCCGCTGGCGTCGAGCGCGTCGTGCAGCGCGCCGAGGTTGTCGGGCACGTCGTCGACGATCAGCACCACCGGGGCGTCGGCGGACAAGGGATGGGGAGGCGGGTGCTCAGCCATGACGTTCGGTCAGCAGGGTTTCGAGCGTGTCGAACCGGAACTCGCGCGCCAGGGCGCGCAGCCGCTCAATGCGGGTGGCCTGGGCAGGCTCGCGGCGCTCCCAGGCGTCGAGCCACTGCACCACGCCCTTGAGATACCCGAGCCGCACGAGCTCCAGCAGACCGCTCAGGGCCTCGGGCGCGGGCCAGGCCGGCGGTGCCGCCGCCGGCACCGCGGGCACCGGGACCACCGGCGCGCCGCTGATCCAGCGCAGCGCCAGCTGGGCTCCCAGCCACGCGAGCAGGTCGTCCCGCCGCACGGGTTTGACGAAGAAATCCTGCGGGCGGTGGCGCACGGCCGCAGGCGCGTCGGGATCGATGTCGCCGGGCAGACCCCGGTCGAAGGCGTTGGCCGAGACGATCGCGGTGGGCACACCGCCCCAGCCGCGGGCGCGCAGCCGCCGCAACGTCTCCCAGCCGTCGATGCCGGGCATCGCAAGGTCGAGAAAGATCGCGTGGGGCGCCTGGGGCGCATCGGGCGACAGGCCATCCAGCTGGGCCAGCGCGTCCAGGCCGCTGCGCGCGGGCATGACCTCAAAGCCCAGAGGCACCAGCCAGCGCGCGATCAGTTCGCGGTCGGCCTCTTCGTTGTCCACCACCATCACCCGGCGCCGGTCGCCGGCGTAGCCCACCGGGCTCGGCACGCCGGCGCGCGCGGGCGCGCCGCCGCTGAGCTCGGGCAGGAACAGGCGCACGGTGAACACCGACCCTTCGCCGGGCACGCTGCGCACCGTCAGCGCGCCGCCCATGAGGTCGGTCAGCATCTTGGCGATCGTCAGGCCCAGCCCCGTGCCGTTCACCGCCTCCAGCGGCTCCAGCCCCTCGGCGGCGCCCCGGGCGAACGGCTCGAACACGCGCTCCAGCTCGGCCGGCGTCATGCCCGGACCGGTGTCGTGCACCTCAAACTGCGCCATCTCGCGCGCGTAGGTCACGCGCAGCATGACCCGGCCGCGGCGGGTGAACTTCACCGCGTTGGCCAGCAGGTTGATCAGAATCTGGCGCACGCGCTTGTCGTCGGCGCGCACCGCCTCGGGCAGCCGCGTGGCCGCGTCGAAGCGGAAGTCCAGCCCCTTGGCGCGGGCCTGCAGCTCAAACAGGCTGGCCGCCTCGCGCACGGCGTCGGCAAAGGCCATGGGCCGGATCTCCAGCCGCAGCTTGCCGGACTCGATGCGGGCGATGTCCAGCGTGCCTTCGATCAGGGAGAGCAGGTGTTCGCCGCCGCGGTTGATGACGCGGATGGCCTGGGCACGGTGTGGCGCGAGGTCGGGGTCTTCCTGCAGGAGCTGCGCGTAGCCCAGGATGCTGTTGAGCGGTGTGCGCAGTTCGTGGCTGATGGTGCTGATGTAGCGGGTCTTGGCCTGGTTGGCCTGCTCGGCGGCGTGGCGGGCCTGCTGCAGGGCTTCGTCGGTGCGGCGGTGGGACTCGATCTCCTGCAGCAGCAGCCGGGTCTGGCGGTTGGACTCTTCCTGCGCCACCACGCGGCTCTGGTGAGCCAGCACCAGCCACCAGGCGACGGTGGCGCCAATCAGCAGCAACACCGCGTACACCCGCAGGAAGCCCGCGCGCAGCGCGGTGTCGATGGCGCCGGCCGCCGGACCGAGGTTGGCCAGCAGGCTTTGCGCCTCCTGGCGGTACAGCAGGCCCAGCACCGCGGCCAGCAGCGGCGCCATCACCAGCATCAGCAGCAGGTAGTGGGCGAGCCCGGCATCGAGATAGGGCCACACGCGCCGGGGCAGCACACGCCGCAGCGCCGCGCCCCACTGGGCCGAGAGCGTGGCGTGGGGCTTGCAGAGATCCCCGCAGCGGGCGTCGAGCGTGCAGCACAGGGAACAGATCGCGCCGCCGTAGGCCGGGCAGTGGGCCATGTCGGGTGCCTCGTAGGGCCGCTCGCAGATCACGCAGGTGTGTACCCGCCCGGGCTCACCAGCCAGGCGCCAGCCCCGCCAGGCGCGCGCCGCGCCCGTGGACGGGGCGTCGGACGCGGCGGCGCCGCGGGCGATGTAGTAGCGCCCGCCCGTGGCCCAGGCAATCAGCGGCGCCGTGACCAGCGCCGTGACCATGGCGATCACCGCCGAGAAGGCCTCGGCCGTCGGGCCCATGAAGCCCATGTGGGCGGCGATCGACAGGCTGGACGCCAGCACCATGGCTCCCACGCCCACCGGGTTCACGTCGTACAGGTGCGCGCGCTTGAACTCGATGCCGGGCGGGCTCCAGCCCAGCGGCTTGTTGATCACCAGGTCCGCCACCACGGCCATGATCCAGGCGATGGCGATGTTGGAGTACACGCCCAGCACCTGGCCCAGCGCCTGGAACACGTTCATCTCCATCAGCAAGAAGGCGATGAAGGTGTTGAACACCACCCACACCACGCGGCCCGGGTGGCTGTGGGTCAGGCGCGAGAAGAAGTTGCTCCAGGCCAGCGAGCCGGCGTAGGCGTTGGTGACGTTGATCTTGAGCTGAGACACCACCACAAACAGCGCCGTGGCCGCGATCGCCCAGCCCTGGTGCGCGAACACGAACTCGTAGGCCGCGAGGTACATCTGGTTGGGATCGACCGCGCGGTCGGGCGGCACCGCGTGGCTCAGCGCGAGGTAGGCCAGCAAGGCGCCGCCGAGCATCTTCAACACCCCCAGGACCACCCAGCCCGGCCCGCCCGCGAGCACGCCAGCCCACCAGCGCCAGGGCCGCCCCGGCTGGCGGGCGGGCATGAAGCGCAGGTAGTCGGCCTGCTCGCCCATTTGCGTGATCAGGGCGATACCGACGGTCAGCGCCGCACCAAAAAGGTGCCAGTCGAAGGCCGAGCCCGCCCCGCTTTCGCCCCCGTAACGCACCACCTCGGTGAACACGTGGGGCGCGTGCCACGCCACCGCCACGAAGGGCACCACCATCATCACGATCCACAGCGGCTGGGTCCAGACCTGGAACCGGCTGATCACCGACACGCCGTGGGTCACCAGCGGAATCACGACCACGGCGCAGATCAGGTAGCCCCAGGCCGGCGGGATGTCCAGCGCCAGTTCCAGGGCGTAGGCCATCACGGCGGCCTCCAGCGCAAAGAAGATGAAGGTGAAGGAGGCGTAGATCAGCGAGGTGATGGTCGAGCCGATGTAGCCAAAGCCCGCGCCGCGGGTGAGCAGGTCCATGTCCACGCCGTAGCGCGCGGCGTAGGTGCTGATGGGCAGGCCAGCGAGGAAGATGATCAGGCCGGTGGCCAGGATGGCCAGCGCGGCGTTGATGAAGCCGTACTGCACCAGCAGCGTCGCCCCCAGCGCCTCCAGGATCAGGAAGGACGCCGCACCAAACGCGGTGTTGGCCACGCGCCACTCGCTCCACTTGCGAAAGCGCTGCGGCGTATAACGCAGGGCATAGTCTTCCAGCGTCTCCCGGCCGACCCAGCTGTTGTAGTCGCGGCGCACCTTGATGATGCGCTGGGGCGCATCGGGCGATGGGGGTGGGACGACGGCAGACACACCGGGGGGGCGTGCAGCTTCCGTGCCAATTTCCGCCGCCGCCGCCCCCGGCGGCACGGGATTTGCTGCCCCCTCCTACACACCGAGGATGGAGACCCATGGACCTGACCCCGCGCGAGAAAGACAAGCTGCTGATCTTCACCGCTGCGCTGCTCGCCGAGCGGCGCCGCGCGCGCGGCCTCAAGCTCAACCACCCCGAGGCCATCGCCCTGATCACCGCAGCGGTGATGGAGGGCGCCCGCGACGGCAAGACGGTGGCCCAGCTGATGAGCGAAGGGCGCAGCGTGCTCAGCCGCGCCGACGTGATGGACGGCGTGGCGGACATGATCCCCGACATCCAGGTGGAAGCCACCTTCCCCGACGGCACCAAGCTGGTCACCGTGCACCAGCCCATTCCGTGACCCGCGCGGCCGCCCCGCGCCACCCGGCCACCACCCCCGTTCCCCGAGGAGCCCCCATGAAGCGTCGCACCCTGTCCCTTGCCACCCTGTCGGCCCTGCCCGGCCTCGCGCTCGCCCACGAGGGCCACGGCCTGCGCGGCGCCCACTGGCACGCCACCGACACCGTGGGCCTGTTGATCGTCGTGGCGCTGGCCGCGGCCGCCTGGTGGTCGTCGCGCGGACGCTGAACGCCATGACGCCCGGCGAAACCCTGATCGACGACGGCGAGCACCCGCTCAACCCGGGCCGCCGCACCACCACCCTCGTGGTCCACAACACCGCGACGCGGCCGATCCAGGTCGGCTCGCACTACCACTTCGCCGAGACCAACGCCGCGCTGTCCTTCGACCGCGCCGCGGCGCGCGGCATGCGGCTGAACATCGCCAGCGGCACCGCGGTGCGCTTCGAGCCCGGCCAGCAGCGCACCGTCGAGCTGGTCGACTACGCGGGCGACCGCGTGGTGATCGGCTTCCGTGGTCTCACGCAGGGGCCGCTGTGAGCGCCCCGTCCGCCCACCACGTCCAGGAGTCCCGCTGATGGCCACGATCCACCGCCGCGCCTACGCCGACATGTTCGGCCCCACCGTGGGCGACCGCGTGCGCCTGGCCGACACCGACCTGATCGTGGAGGTCGAGCGCGACTTCACGCTGGGCGCCGGCGGCTATGGCGAAGAGGTCAAGTTCGGCGGCGGCAAGACCATCCGCGACGGCATGGCGCAATCGCAGCGCTCGCGCGCGCAGGGCGCGGTCGACACCGTGCTGACCAACGCGCTGATCATCGACCACTGGGGCATCGTCAAGGCCGACATCGGCCTGAAGGACGGACGCATCGCCGCCATCGGCAAGGCCGGCAACCCCGACGTGCAGCCGGGGGTGGACATCGTCATCGGCCCGGGCACCGAGATCATCGCGGCCGAGGGCATGATCGTCACCGCCGGCGGCATCGACAGCCACATCCATTTCATCTGCCCGCAGCAGGTCGACGAGGCGCTGGCCTCGGGCATCACCACCATGCTCGGCGGCGGCACCGGGCCCGCCACCGGCACCTTCGCCACCACCTGCACCCCCGGCCCCTGGCACATCGAACGCATGCTGCAGGCGGCCGACGGCCTGCCCATGAACATCGGCTTCCTCGGCAAGGGCAACGCCAGCCGGCCCGAGGGCCTGATGGAGCAGATCGAGGCCGGCGTGGTCGGGCTGAAGCTGCACGAAGACTGGGGCACCACGCCCTCGGCCATCGACCAGTGCCTGGCCGTGGCCGAGGCCACCGACACCCAGGTGGCGATCCACAGCGACACGCTCAACGAGTCCGGCTTCGTCGAAGACACCATCGCCGCCACCCGGGGCCGCACCCTGTGCGCCTTCCACACCGAAGGCGCTGGCGGCGGCCACGCGCCCGACATCCTGCGCGTGGTCGGCGAGGCCAATTTCCTGCCCTCTTCCACCAACCCCACCATGCCCTACACCGTGAACACGCTCGACGAACACGTCGACATGCTCATGGTGTGTCACCACCTCGACGCCGCCATCCCCGAAGACCTGGCCTTCGCGGAAAGCCGCATCCGCAAGGAAACCATCGCGGCCGAAGACATCCTGCACGACCGCGGCGCGATCAGCATCATGAGCAGCGACAGCCAGGCCATGGGCCGGGTCGGTGAAGTGATCCTGCGCACCTGGCAGACCGCCCACAAGATGAAGCTGCAGCGCGGCACCCTGGCCGAGGACAGCGCGCGCCACGACAACTTCCGCGTCAAGCGCTATGTGGCCAAGTACACGATCAACCCGGCCATCGCCCACGGCATCGCCCACGAGGTCGGCTCGCTGGCGGTGGGCAAGTGGGCCGATCTGGTGATCTGGAAGCCCGCGTTCTTCGGGGTCAAGCCCTTCCTCGTGATCAAGGGCGGCAGCATCGCGCTGGCCGCCATGGGCGACCCCAACGCCTCGATCCCCACGCCGCAGCCGGTGCACTACCGGCCGCAGTTCGGGGCGCTCGGTGGCGCGCTGGCGCGCGGCAGCCTGACCTTCGTGTCGCAGGCCGCGCTGGCCGCCGGTGTGGGCGCGCGCTACGGCTTGCAGAAAACCCTGGCCGCGGTGCGCGGCTGCCGGCAGGCGACCAAGCGCGACATGGTGCACAACGCGTGGCTGCCCGCCATGGAGATCGACGCCCAGACCTACAGCGTGCGCGCCGACGGCGAACTGCTGACCTGCGAGCCCGCCACCGTGCTGCCGATGGCGCAGCGTTACTTCCTGTTCTGAGGCGGGGCCGCATGCTGCAAAGCGCCAAGCTGATCGCACAAGGGCGGGGACTCGCGCCGGTGTTGCTGCGCCGGGCACCCGCCGTGGAACTCGACTGGGACATCCGCCAGAAAAGCCGCTTCGACGCGGCGCTGAGCGACGGCCGCACGCTCGCCGTATTCCTGCCGCGCGGCACGGTGCTGCGCGGCGGTGACGCGCTGCTCACCACCGGCGGCGAGCTGGTGCGTGTGGTGGCCGCCGCGCAGCCGGTGCTGCGCGTCAGCGCCTGCCCGGACCACGCCGCGGCCACGCAAGCGCTCGACCTGCTGCGCGCGGCCTACCACCTGGGCAACCGCCACGTGCCCGTCGAACTCCGAGCCGACCACCTGCAGATCGAGCCCGATCACGTGCTGGCCGACATGCTGCGTGCCATGCACCTCACCGTCACCGCGCTCAACGCCCCGTTCGAGCCCGCCGGCGGTGCCTATGGCGATCACGGACATGGACATGGACATGGACATGGACACGACCATGGTCATGGTCATGACCACCACGACCACGATCACGCAAACGGCCACCACCATGTCCCTGACCACCCCCATGACCACCCCCACGGTGGCTGACGCGGGCTGGCTTCCGCTGCTGTGGCTGGCGTCCCCGGCGCTGCCGGTGGGCGGGTTCTCCTATTCGGAAGGTCTGGAGGCGGCGGTGGACGCCGGCCTGGTGCACGACGAAGGCAGCGCCGCCGACTGGCTGGTTGACCAGCTCCACCTTGTGCTCGCGCGCGGCGAGCTGGCGGTCGTGGCCCAGGCCGTGCCCGCGTGGCGCGCGGACGACCACGCGCGACTGCGCGCCCTCAACGACTGGGTCTGGCAGACCCGCGAGACCCATGAACTGCGGCTGCAATGCGAGCAGATGGGTCACTCCCTGCAGGCCTGGGCCCGCAGCCTCGGTCCCGCCGGCGCTGCCGTGCAGGCGCGCCTCGACGGCGCGGCGCTGCAGCCCCCCAGCTGGCCGCTGGCCTGGGCGGCCGCGGCCGCCACCAGCGAGGCCGACCCCACCCGCTGCACCGCCACCTACGCCTTCGCCTGGGCAGAAAACCTGGTGCAAGCCGCGCTCAAGGCCGTGCCGCTCGGCCAGGGCGCCGGCCAGCGCACCTTGGCGCGGCTGCTGCCCGAGATCCCGCTCGCGGTGAGCGCCGCCCTCGCCCTCGGCGATGACGAGCGCCAGGCCTTCGCACCCGGTCTGGCCATCTACAGCGCACGCCACGAAACCCAGTACTCCCGCCTGTTCCGCTCCTGACCTGCTCCTGCCCCCTGTCTGACCCGTTCCCCTCCATGACCGCCCTGCACCACATCCCCGGCCGCACCAAATCCCTGCCCCCGCTGCGTGTGGGCATCGGCGGCCCCGTCGGCTCCGGCAAGACCACCCTGCTCGAAATGCTCTGCAAGGCCATGCGCGATCGCTACGACCTGGTCGCCATCACCAACGACATCTACACCAAGGAAGACCAGCGCCTGCTCACCGTCAGCGGCGCCCTGCCGGCCGAACGCATCATGGGCGTGGAGACCGGCGGCTGCCCGCACACCGCCATCCGCGAAGACGCCTCCATCAACCTCGAAGCCATCGACCGCATGCTCGGCACCTTCCCCGACGCGGATGTCGTGTTCATCGAGTCCGGCGGCGACAACCTGGCCGCCACCTTCAGCCCCGAACTCAGCGACCTCACCATCTACGTCATCGACGTCGCCGCCGGCGAGAAGATTCCGCGCAAGGGCGGGCCCGGCATCACCAAGAGCGACCTGTTCGTGATCAACAAGACCGACCTCGCGCCCCACGTCGGCGCCGACCTCGACGTCATGCGCGCCGACACCGCCCGCATGCGCCCCGACCCCCAGCGCCGCCCCTGGGTGATGACCAACCTCAAGACCCTCAGCGGCCTGGACGAGGTGGTGCGCTTCATCGAAACCCGCGGCCTGCTCACCACCCCGGCCACCGCCTGAACCCACGCGCCCGGCCGGCCCGCGCCCGTAGAATGCGGGCCTCCGGAGACGTGGGAGAGTGGTTTAATCCAGCGGTCTTGAAAACCGCCGACCCGCAAGGGTCCGTGAGTTCGAATCTCACCGTCTCCGCCAGATAATAAGGAAACAAGCGGCCTCCGGGCCGCTTTTTTGTGCCCACCCGCCCAAAAACCCGCCCACAACAAAAGTGGTCAAGACTGACCGATTCAGCCTACCGACCGTGCTGGATATTGGAGGCAGCGGCTCATTTAGTCAGCGGTCGACAAGCTTCCTCAGCAAGTTTCGATGATTGCTGACGCACGAACTGCCTCGGACTAAGCCAGAAACAACTTGCTCAAGCTCAGTGAGGCACATCGTCGATCTTGGGTGTGCAGCGTCTGATGACTGCAGAGGTGGCCGGAACTTCCGTCGTGGCCCTTACGCCATTCTTGCAGCCTGTTTGCCCACTCTAGGAGACACCCTCGACGACATGCCCATAACTCATTACCTGATCGGTGAGTGCGTCCCCAATGGAACATTAGTGGGAGTAACAAGACCAAGTCGGTGAAATTAGGAAGGCCAAGGGGGCGATGTAACGATCGCCACCTTGGAATGGATGCTTCTGTTGAACTTCCATCACCCACCCCGACTCTGCCGAGTACAACTTCTGTTACCTGAAGCACGCGAATCACGGCGCTTGGCCAATGTAGCTAACGTGTCATGACTTGACATCAACTGAGCCCAACAACCGTCGGAACTAAATCGACAGAGCGGCCTTCGTGCACCTTCACAATTCCGTTGATTTAAAAATTCTTTTTCGCCAGAACATTCGCCATGTGAGACGTCAGTTCGTGGAGACTGCGATTGACTGTCCGAATTTCCTCAAGGGAGTGCAGCTCTCTGACAAAATCAGAGCCGTCAGAGAAACTCACACGATACTCGTAGTGAGTTGCACCGCCCTCCGTCGAAAACTCGGGAGAGGCACTACTCAAAAATTCGGACACCTCCTCAATAGTCCTGAATATCAATGGACCAAACCGCTTGAGTGAGTAAATTTTGATCTCTTGGGGAGAGGCAGTTAGGGCACTGAAAATCCGACTCTTAAAGGAAGCGAAAGCACTAGCACCTGCAATTTCCCGCAGACTGGTTGCCACCAGCACCCCCGCCTCCGGCGTCAACTTACGCTTCAAATCATCAAGAAGTGTCAGCTTTTCACCCTCTGCCAAATCATCTGGATAGTCAATCGTCGCACCAATTACCTCGAATGCAGACACGATTTTTTCTTTGCCAACAAAGAAGAGCTCAACATCACGAGACTTCACATAGTTTTTGGCACCATCAGAAAATTCACCACACGCAGCGATTGCAAGAAATCGCGCAGTCGGGTAGGTCGCACGCATAGGCAACAGTTTATTTGTATCATCCCGAGCTTTGTCCCTGGAGTGCCTCGAACCACGCCGCCAAAAACTTTCAATAAAAGCAACAGGAACGCCTCTTGCGCTCTTGGAACCATTCAATTCAAGAACATAGTCATAATCGACCTGATTTCCATCGCTGTCTTGCCATTGAATTTTTCCAGCTCGACAACTCGCATCGCGAACAATCTCCCTGTTATCCAAGAATAAGTTCAATTCTTCCGCAACCTCACTTAGCAGAGGTAGTATGACCTGCTTTTCCCACCAGTCTCCGACTAACTGACCTAGACCATGCCCGGCCGAGCTAACGGAACCACTCCCTGGTTTTTGATCTTTACCGGTCACCATTTAAATGCCTTCTTGAGGTGCTCGCCAAGTGCCTTGGCCAAAAGTGGGGGAACTGCATTTCCAACTTGATCATCTTGGGTGACATATTTGGCCTTCCGGGTCAAATTACCAAAAAATTGATAATCATCGTCAAATGACTGCAGCCGTGCCGCCTCTCTTACCGTCGTCCCGCGAGGAACTTTCGGATGCAACAAATCTGTCCTGTGATTGCAGGTCACAGTTCTAGCCGGTTTCGCGCTATGCAACTTGAAAACGTTAATCTTTTTCGTCCGAAGTTCTTCCGGTACCTGTGAGTTATCGCCCCCCTCTGGTATTGCCGCATAGCGAGCGACGATTTCTTCGCTGTGCCTTGTAGCCCGATGATTGAATATAAAGCCTGGATGCCTAGTGCCTTTCCGCTCCTCCTGAAACGAGTTGTGATATTCCCCACTGTGGTGCATTACCTCATCGCCCTCTCCTTGCTGTATTACAGGAAGGTCACTCAAAGCATCCCAAACCGTTACATGAGGCTTAAGATCTCGGGCAAACAAATCGAAGATTGCGTCACTGGAACCGTGAGTCGGGTCTGGAAAACCCACCCTTCCACCATTTCTAATCCCAAACATGATAAATCGAGGCCTTGCTTGCGGCACTCCGTAATCAGCAGCATTCACAAGCTTGTACTCACAACCGTATCCAATCGACTCAAATTCCGAAACGATAGCCTTGAGAGCCGCACCTTTGGACATGCTCATAATTCCCGCGACATTCTCGAAAAGAAAAGCCTCAGGTTTGAGCCCATTCACCAGCCTGACAAACTCCTTAAACATCTGGTTTCGCGGATCACAATCAAGTCTCGGCCCCGCTAAACTAAACCCTTGACAAGGCGGACCGCCCGCGATCAAAGACAGCTCACCAACGCGGAGACCCGTCTTTTCCAGAACCTCTTCGACAGATAGTTCGCGAATATCCTTTACCAATACAGGCACACTCGGATGGTTAAACTCGAAGGTTCGAGCAGCCATCAAGTCGTACTCGTTTGCCAGGATAGATTTGAACCCAGCTTTTTTTAGGCCCTCGGTCATTCCACCGGCGCCGGCAAACAAATCAATTACGGTAGGTTGATTTCTTTTTTTTGACATTTCATGCATCGACAGGGATCGAAAAAGCTAGGACTGCACCGAGTCTTAGGCTATCGCATACTTTTTCTGAACTTCGTCTTTAGTCACAACACCGTCACTAATTAAACTCTGCAGCGCGCAAAGAGTCTGCGTTTTCGTCAAGCCAGCTTCCACAACCAAAGCCTTTTCACCAATTGGTCCTAATTTTGCGAGGACAGTTTTTACTCTGGCAATATGCTCCGGCTTGGGTGGCAGGCTGTTGAAGGAGTGAAAAATAAGAGGCATACATTTCCTAGAGCAAAGATATGCGCCAGCTTGACTTTACCACCCGCCTAGACTCGGTACGCGCCAGTAACGAGCATCTACTCCAATCTTGTAGGCATTTTGACTCTGCCAAGTACAACGACGGGCAATGTGTCGCTAAAGAAGCGAGAATCAAGGCAAGCAGAGCAAAAGGCAACACTTTTGAAGTACATCTACCAAGGCGTGGTGCCGATGCTTCTCAAGCATCTCGGATCGCTTGTTCTGCTTGGCTCCCCTTGAAGTTACGCCCCGACAGTCAGCTCGAAGACCCTTTTCAGATACGTTAAACAGCAAGTCACGCTCCGGGGGCGGACGGTTCAGCTGTTTGCTCCACACGGTCCATGCCAAGTGAGTGCATGGCGTGATAGAGATCAGCCAAACAAGGCGAGGGCGGACCGATCACTTTGGCCTCTGGCGCACTGTTTCGCGCCTCTGCGGCCGATTCCATTACTTTAGCCAAACTGGTAAGCATGTAAGTCAGCCGCGAGGCATCGGCTGTTGGAATCTGGCCGCGCTCTGCCCGCCGGTACAGGCGGGCCAGTTCGGCGGCTACATCGTCGAGCGTGCGAAGCGTTGCGCGGCTTCGACGTGAGGGGGTAGGGTCAACCTCTTCCCCGTGCAGGACGTGGCCGCCCGGGGCACGTTGGGTGTCATCGGTGCGGCTGCGAATCACAGTCAAACCCCGGCAAAACCCTCGGCCCGCAACTGCTCAACGATGGCCGTCACAGCATCTTGGCGTGCCGAATCAAGGGGCAGCACAAGACGGCCACTGTTGCCCACGTTCGGGCCGATCACACTGGGCATCTCAAAGATTTGGGGAGCAAAGTTACCGGGCACCTCCAGACGCAGCGCCAGCAGGCCCAAGGCCTGCCCTCTAGCTACATCCTCGGCCACAGCATGCATGCGGGCCACGTAGCCACTTCCCAGCTCGGCCGCCAGTTCCTGCACCCGCAGCGCAGTAAGGGCCTTGTCCTGATCTGCCAACTCCATCAGCCGGAGAGCGAGTGGATTGGCCTTCTCGTTCAGGGCCGAAATGGCAGCCCGCAGTGCGGCGATTTCGCCGGTACGAGTCAACACGTCGCCAGTCTGCTTCGATGCCGATGCAAGCTGTTTTCGAGCGGTGGCGGCAGCATGCTCGTCGTTGCCCTCCAAGGCATCTGCTAACGCTGCTGTCGCCCGGGCCACGGCCTGCGCTTGCAACGCCTCGGCTTGCTCCAAGGTACCCAACATTTCGCGCAGTTGCGTCGCCTTCGCGTCGATGGCTTGAATCTCGGCCTCCAGACGTGCGCGCTCTGCGCGAACAACCGACTGTTGTTCGATGGCCTTTGAGTTGTTGACGCTGGTGCTCATATTCACTGTCCTTTATGGTTTGCTGATTCAGTTGATGACGTTGAGTAGGTAAAGAAAGGAAGGACTGACCCAGAGGTGAGCAGACCTAGCCCATCCAGCGCCTGTCTGCTCACCTTCACATGCACGACGTTGACCCGTCGGATCGCATGACCCGGCAGCCGTTCGACAGTTGGGCGCTACCTTCGCCACCCGATCCCCTGCTTCCCTGTCTTTCCCGTGGTGGGGGAGTCTTCCCACGCCGCCACCGTTTGGACCGTCCGGCGTGGTGCATCGTTGAGCTAGGTGCTAATTGCGCAGGCGGTACAGGGCGACGCGATGCAGCTTGCCGGCGTCGGTAGGCTGTTGTATCCAGATCGTGTCGATGGCGTGGCCCGCTTTGCGCAACTCGAAGACTCGACTCGAAATTTGAATCACGTCGAGGTACTTACGCAGTTCAAGGGAGGAAGCCGGGCCACCGCGCAAGGCGCGCAGCACCCTTTGTGCCTGGGTGTTGGCATCGTTACCGCGCATTTCGCGCAGCACGGCCATCAGGCGAGCGCGGCGCTCAGGCGGCGTGTGCTCGACAGGCGCACGAAGGCGCACACTTCGGTCACGCTCGCGCTGTTTTGCGATGGCCGCCGAACGCGACCCGGGCAACAGTTCCTCAGAACTGGATCGCTGTCCAGAGCTGCGCCTGGGAGTGCTAGCGAGGTGGCGTTCGTTGCCCGCACCGTTAGTGCGGCCAAATTTTTGAGGGGGCAGCCTGCTCATGCCGGCCCCCGTTACGCGTGCTTGGCAAAATGGTGGCGCAGCTCGCCAACGTTCCACCCTGTCACACCTTCAGACAGGCGGCGGGGTGTCGGCAAGCGACCCGACTTGCTCCAACGCCAAACAGTTACCGGGGAAACACCGCAAAGCGCGGCGACCACGGGCAAGCGCACATTGGCACTTTCGGGCAGGTGATCGAAGCCTTCAAGGGCCTTTTGGTCAACCGGTCGCAGCCTCGCCTTGGCCGCGCTACAGGGCATTTTCATGAGCCATCCAATGAAGTTGTGGAACACTGGATGACTCTAGAAAGCGCTATGGCTTACATCGATCGGCCTTTTTCAGTCGTGCGCGTTTTTCTTTGCTGCGGACAATATGCGGCGCACCTGGGAAGGGGACAAACCGACAGCAACAGCGATTGCACCGGCCTTACCTGCACCCTTCATTACGTATGGTGGGCTCGCCGCAAGCTCTAACACCCGTCGATTTTTTTCCTCTGCTGCTTTGGCTCGCGCATTCAGTGCTTGCCGCTGGCGGTCCGGCAGTTCAGCCAACCGGCGCAGTTTGCCCAGTTCGGCCTTGAATCTGCCCTCTGTCACCTTCAGGTGGTAATCCAGTGGGTGCGCTTCATTCACCGGATAGTCAGCCCCACTTGCGCCCTTGATTCGCGCCCGCCATGGGTCGTCAGGACGCTTGCCCGGTCTCACGACTGTCTCCACCCGGCCCAATCGCAGAATGCGGCCAAATTCAGCCAGCACCTTTTCAGGATCGCGTTTCTTGCTCATGCCGCGCTCCGATTCAGTGCAAGCACGTTATCGGCAGTGGCCTCCACACGCGCAACAAACGCAGCCCAGTCGTCCATCATGCGGCGGCGCTTGTCGAACAGATCACCCCGACGGTAGGCAGCCTCCACCTTGTCCGAAATGGCATGCGCCAGCGCGGCCTCTGCAACCTCTCGGGGATAGTTCGTGCGCTCTGCGGCCCAGTCCCTGAAGGTTGATCGGAAGCCGTGGGGAACAGCGTCGACCTCCAGGCGGCGCATGGCGGCGGTGAGCGTCATATCTGAAAGTTGCCCACCACGCGGAGCAGGGAACAGCAGATCGGTACCGGTCAGCCTGGGAAGGACTGCAGCGCGGTCAATCACGTCCAGGGCAGCATCGGACAAGGGAACGCGATGCGCCTTGCCAGCCTTCATGCGCTCAGCGGGGATGGTCCACACCTTCGCGATTCGGTCGATTTCGGCCCGCGTCGCCCCACGCACCTCACCAGATCGTGCAGCGGTCAAGATGGCAAATTCGAGCGCCAGCGCACCCATTCCGCTTATCTCGCGCAGCCGGGCCATGAAAGCGCCCACTTCACCAACAGCAACAGCCTTGTGGTGATCTACCGTTGCCACCTTCGAGGGCTTTGGCAAAAGCTTGTCTAGATGGCCCTTCCAACGGGCAGGGTTGAGGCCCTCTCGGTACTTGTGCACCGTGGCCCAGTCAAGAACAGCTTCGATACGCCCGCGCAGTCGAGAGGCTGTCTCGTTCTTGCTGGTCCAGATGGGTCGCAGCACATCCATCACATGCGGCAATCCAACATCGCGAACATGCAAATCACCCAGGACTGGGTAAGCGTGCTGCTCCAAGCTGTTTCGCCATTGCTGAGCGTGTTTCGCATTGCGCCAGCCTGATTCGTGGGCCTCGATGTAAGCGATGGCGCATTGCTTGAAAGTTCGCTGCGCAGCCTGGGCGGCCTTCATCGCACTTTTGGCGTCTCGCTTTTCCGCCACCGGGTCGCGACCAGACCGAATTTGTTCTCGCAGTTCGCGGGCCTTCTCCCGTGCCTGGGCAAGCGTCACATCGGGAAATCCCCCCAGGCCGATTTCACGTCGATGGTTGCCTATCCGCACGCGCAGCACCCATGTCCGGCCGCCCGTGGGCAGCACTTGCAAGTGCAGGCCAGGAATCACACCCACGGCGTACATGCCCGGCTGCTTTAGCCCTGCAACTGTGATCGGCGCAAGTTCTTTGGCCTTCCTAGGCATCAGATCACCCTCTTGGCTACCCGCCCAAACACCCGCCCAAACGGGATGCGATGGAATGATACAGCACGATCCTATCTGATGCGAAAGGCACTCAATTTACATAGGTAAAAGCCCCGATTTTGATGTGCAGTGAGATTGCATGAAGTTCGATTTCCGGGGACACCGTCTCCGCCAGACCGGCCGACACCTTTTCCGCTGCCTCGTCGGCTTGCCCGACCCCGCCCTGGGGTTGATCGACTCGGCCGCCCGCGCTGGCGCTACCGTGTGCCCACAGGCGTGTGCCTGACACCGGAGGCAGCATGGGTCCGTCTTTTTCCCCTTTTTCAACCCGGCGCATCGCCGCCGCGCTGGCCGTGGCAACCGCGGCATCCCTGACCGCCGGGCCCGCCGCGGCCGCCGATCCCGGGCCGGCGCCCAGCGCGGTGGCCGATCCGCTGGGTGGGGCGCGCGCGCTGATCGCCAAAAAGCAGTGGCCGGAGGCGGTGGCAGAGTTGCAGCGGGTCAATGAGACCGGCAACGCCGACTGGCACAACCTGATGGGCTACAGCCTGCGTCACTTCGCCAAGCCCGATCTGGACCGGGCCGAGAGCCACTACGAGCAGGCGCTGCGCATCAACCCGAAGCACCGGGGCGCGCTGGAGTATTCGGGTGAGCTGCACCTGACCCGCGGCGATCTGGCCAAGGCAGAGCAGCGGCTGGCAGCGCTGAACAAGGCGTGTTTCCTGCCGTGCGAGGAGTACACCGAGCTGAAGGCGGCGATCGAGGCACACAAGCGCAAGGCGGGCGGCAAGTCCTGAGCCGCGACACGCGCAAAAAAAGCGGCCCCGAAGGGCCGCATGAGGAGACAACCGAGGAGAACCGGAGACGCGATCAGCGCAGCGAGGCGGTCGCGTTGCCCTGCACGGCGCGCAGGCCGGCCTGGCGGATCTGTTCGGCCTGGGCCGGGGTGGCCTGCACCGGGTAGTTTTCGACGTTGGTCTCCAGCAGACCCAGGCGGCGGGCTTCCAGCATTTCGGCGACGACCTGGGCGCGGGTCTTCGCTTCGGGGGCGGGAGCGCTCTGGGCCAGGGCGGAGCCCGCGGCGGCGGCGATGATCAGGGGCAGGAGGGCGCGGGTAGCAGCTTTCATGACAGTTCCTTGTGAGACGTTGAGGGGAGGAGACATGCCGTTGTCGCGGCATGGGAGGAACTGTAGGGAGCGGTTTTTGCAGTTGTCGAACAGGCAGATTACGAGTTTGTAATCCATGAAAACCCTGATTTTTTCGACAATGTCACGCCCCTGCCATCGACTACAACCCCCGCATCCATGCGCATCCTGGTGATCGAAGACGAGTCCAAGCTGGCCGACTATGTGCGTCGCGGCCTGAGCGAGGCCGGCTACACGGTGGACGTGGCCAAGGACGGGATCGAGGGCCGCTACCTCGCGCTCGAGGGCGACTATCAGCTGGTGGTGCTGGACATCATGCTGCCGGGGATCGACGGCTTTGGGGTGCTGGCGGCGCTGCGCGAGAAGCGACAGACGCCGGTGCTGATGCTCACGGCGCGCGACCGGGTGGAAGACCGGGTGCAGGGGCTGCAAGCCGGGGCCGACGACTATCTGGTGAAGCCATTCGCGTTTTCCGAGCTGCTGGCGCGCGTGGGCGCGCTGCTGCGGCGCGGTCCGCCGCAGGCGGAGGTCGCCGCGACGCGCCTGCAGGTCTGCGATCTGGAGATCGACCTGATCAGCCGCAAAGCCTGGCGCGCCGGCCAGCGGCTGGAACTCACCGCCAAGGAGTTCGCGCTGCTGGCGCTGCTGGTGCGCCGCAAGGGCCAGATCCTCTCGCGCACCACGCTGGCCGAGCAGGTGTGGGACATGAATTTCGACTCCGACACCAATGTGGTGGAAGTCGCCGTGCGCCGGCTGCGCTCGAAGATGGACGACCCGTTCCGCCCGAAGCTGCTGCACAACGTGCGCGGCATGGGTTATGTGCTGGAGGAGCGCTCATGACGCCCGGCGCCGCTCGCGCGCCCTGCGCCTACTCCATCGGACGGCGCCTGTCGCTGCTGCTGGCGCTGCAGACCGTGATCGGCCTGGGCGTGTTGCTGGCGTCGGTGTGGGCCGTCACGGCGATGCTGTTCACGGCCAAGCACCAGGAGCAGTTGCAGAACTACGCCCGGGTGCTGGTCGACATCGCGCGCGCCGCCGACGAGCGGGGCGGGCGCGACGAGGTGCTGAGCAAGCTGGCGTGGTCGGCAGAACGCCGCCCGGGTACCCATGTGGTGGTGAAGGCCGCGGACGGACAGCTGGTGTACAGCGACCCCAAGCCCGGCTTCGACCTGCAGGCCCGCTCCAGCAAGGCCCTGGCGTTTGACATCGCGTTGGCCGACGGCACGGGCTGGCGCGGCCAGGTCTGGCTGGATTGTTCGCAGGACGCCCAAACCGGGCAGCGCATGGCGCTGTTGCTGGTGGCCGCGGTGATCGCCGGCGGCGCGCTGGCTGGCTGGGGCACGTTCTGGCGCGTGCGCTCCAGCCTGCGCCCACTGATCGACGTGGCGGCCCAGACGCGCGCGATCGACGTGCGGCGGCTGGACCAGCGCCTGCACCTGCCCGAGCCGGTCGAAGAACTGCAGCCGCTGATCGACCAGTTCAACGGCCTGATGCAGCGGGTGGAGCGGGCGTACGTGCAGCTCGAAGGCTTCAACGCCGACGTGGCGCACGAACTGCGCACGCCGCTGGCCAACCTGATCGGCCACACCGAGGTGGCCCTGAGCCGCGAGCGCACCGCGGCCGAGCTGGCCGACGTGCTGGCGTGCAACCTGGAAGAGCTGCAGCGCATGGCCGGCATCGTCAACGACATGCTCTTTCTGGCGCAGGCCGACCGCGGCGTAAAAGCGCGCCGCGGCGAACCGGCGGCGCTGGCCGAACTGGTGCATCAGGTGCTGGAGTTCCACGAAGCCCCGCTGGAGGAAGCCCGGCTGGCGGTGGACGTGGTGGGCGACGAGCGACTGGCGGTGGACGCGCCGCTGGTCAAGCGGGCGCTCTCCAACCTGCTGGGCAACGCGATCCGCTACGCCACGCCGGGCACGCGCATCGCTGTGCGCTTGCAGGCCGAGGGCGCGGACGCGGTGCGGGTGTGGGTGGAAAACGAGGGGGCCCCGATCCCGGCCGCCTACCTGCCGCGCCTGTTCGACCGCTTCTTCCGCGTCGACAGCTCGCGTTGCGAACTGGAAAAGCCCCACCACGGCCTGGGCCTGTCCATCGTGGCGGCGATCGCCCGGATGCACGACGGCTTTCCGGCTGCCGAGTCGGCCGACGGCCGCACGCGGGTCGGCTTCAGCCTTTCGCGGCCCGCTCCGTCCGGCGCCTGACGTGTCACGGCGGCCACGCCGGCCCCCCGAGTGAGACTTTTGTCGCTCAAGCCGGGGACAAAAGGGGCCGATACGGTGTCAAGAAAGGCGGACCGGGTGATGCGTCACCCGGGTCCGACATGCCATGAGCACCGCCGCTGCTGGCCCGAATCCTTTGCTCTCACTGCTGGACTTGTGCGGCAGCGCGATGCTGCTGTTCAGCGCAGACGCCCACGTGGTGTTTGCCAACCGGGCGGCGCGGCAGCTGCCCAGCCGGCCGGTGCTGGTGTTGCCCAGCGACCCGCAGGTGCGCCAGCTGGTGCGTGGCATCGCGCAAGGCCAGACCGTCCCGCAGCTGAGGCTGGCGCTGCAGGTGCACTCCGATCAGGGCGTGGCCGAACTGGACTGCGAGGCCGCGCCACGCCCGATCGCGGGGCTGGTCGCGCTGGTCGTGACGCCCCGCGCAACAGGCCCGGCCGGCACCGACGCCCCGCCGGCCTCGGCCCCGGTGGTCGAAGAGCGCTTGTCGCTGCCGGCCATCATGAACCTTCTGCGCAGCGAACTGGTGCCCCCGATGAACGCCGTGCTGGCCAGCGCGGGCGAGGTGGCGGCCGACCCACGCGCGCTGGCCGACAGCGTGCGCCACTTGAGCGACCGGCTCACGCGCCTGGTCGATCTGGTGGATGTGTTTGGCGATGACGCGCTGATCGGCGAGGAGCGCGTGCTCGTGCCGGAGCTGGTGACCCACGCCTGCACCCAGTTGCTGCCCCTGACCAAGCAGCTTGGTGTGTCGGTGCTGATCGAAGGCGTGCGCGAAGACCTGCCCCCGGTCTACGGCAGCCGCCGCTTGCTGCAGCGCGCGGTCGTTGAATGCCTGCACAACGCCGTTGAACACGCCCGCGACGGCGTGGCACGCGACCAGCCGGCCGCCGTCCGCCTCGACGTCGCTCCCTCCGGCAACCACCTGCTGCTCACGCTGCGCAACCACGGCGCGCTGTCGGCCTCCGTCATCAGTCGCCACGCCGCCACGCTCTTTCGCCACCTGCCGGGCATGCCGCCAGCGCCCGAACGGATGGGGCCGCGCATCGGACTGCCGCTGGCCCAACGCATCCTGCAGCTCCACGGCGGCCACCTGCGCGTGGACAGCGACGATGGCGAGGTGGTGGCGCGGCTGGAGCTGCCCACCGGCGCGCCGATGCGCAACACCCACCACCTCGACCTGCTGCAGGCCCAGATCTATGCCGAAGACCTGTCGCGCCTGATGGCCCGAAGCCGCAACCGCCGGAGCACCACATGACGCACCGCATCCTCATCGTCGACGACCAGCCCGACATCCGCAAACTCATCCGGCTGACCCTGCAACACCTCGATGACGCCGAAGTCCACGAAGCCGACAACGGCGTTGACGGCCTGCGTCTGGCCCAGCAACTCAAGCCCGACCTGATGCTGCTCGACGTCATGATGCCGGGCGAACTCGACGGCTACCAGGTCTGCGAAAAAGTGAAAAAGGACCCGCTGCTCGGCCCCCACACCAAGGTGATCCTCATCACCGCCCGCGCCCAGAAAGACGACCTCGAAGCCGGGCGCAAGGCATCCACCGACGCCTACCTCACCAAGGCCTTCAGCCCGCTCAAGCTGCTGGACCTGGTGGACGACATGCTCGAAGGGCGCGTGGCCTGAAGGCGGCATGACCGTGGAACTGGCGCTCCTCGGGCTGACCGCGACCGTCTCGGCCCTGGCCGGCGGCGGTGCCATCGCCTGGTGGGCGCAGCGCCGCTGGGCGCGCGCGCGGGCGGTCCACCAGGCCCTCATGCACCACACCGCGGGGCAGGACCGCGAGCTCAACCGCCTGCGCGGCATTCTGGACACCGCTGCCGACGCGATCGTCGGCGTCGGGGTGGATGGGCGCATCCACAGCGCCAACCCCGCGGCCGAGCGCATGTTTGGCCGCAGCGCCGATGAGCTGCGGGGGCAGCCTCTGGGTGCGGTGCTGCCCGACGTCGACGCACACCGCCTGGCCAGCGTGATGGCCGGCGGCGTGCTGATCCACAGCACGCAGAGCCGCATCGGCCGGCTGGAGATCGACGCCCTGCGCCACGGCGGCACGGCCTTCCCGGTGGAAGTGCTCGTCGGCGAAATCCCCGACGACCCGGAGGTGCGGTACACCGCCATCGTGCGCGACCTCACCGAGATACAGCAGGCCGAGGAGTACCTCACGCTCTACGGCCGCGCCGTGGACTGCGCGCTCAATGGCATCTTCATCAGCGACGCGCGGCGCTTTCCGCAGCCGCTGGTGCACGTCAACCCGGCCTTCAGCCGCATCACGGGCTACGCGCCGCACGAGGTGCTGGGTCGCGATGCCCGCGTGCTCGAAGGGCCGCTGACCGACCCGGATGACCTCGCCCTGCTGGAGCGCACCGTCAAGCGCGGCGGCGACCTCAGCATCACCCTGAAGAACTACCGCAAGGACGGCAGCCTCTTCCACAACAAGCTCTCGGTCTCTCCGGTGCGCGACCCCAAGGGCCGCATCACGCACTACATCAACGTCATTGAAGACGTGAGCAACCAGATCGAGGTCAAACAGAAACTCATCGAGCGCACCGCCCGCCTGAACGCCACTTTCGACCTCAGCCCCGATGGCTTCGCCGTCTTCGACGCCGACGGCGAGCTCATCACCACCAACCCCGCCTTTCGCGCGATCGTCGGCGACGTGCCCTCCGGCCAGGGCAGCACCGTGCGCTTTGACGCCTGGTTCCGGCAACTCTGCGAACACCCCGACCAGTACCGAACCCTGGCCCAGGCGATGCAGGAGGCCGGCAAAGACCGGCTGGTGCTGGTCAAGCCGGGGCGCAAGGTCGTCGAGCGCGAAGTCCGCCGCAACCTGGGCGGCAGCGGCGAAACCATCCTGTACCTGCGGGACATCACCCACCAGAGCGAGGTCGATCGCCTCAAGAGCGAGTTCCTCGCCACCGCAGCCCACGAGTTGCGCACCCCGCTGTCGAGCATCGTCGGCTTCACTGAGCTGATGCTCCACCGGCGCTACAGCGAAGACAAACAGAAAGACATGCTCGCTACGGTGCTGCGCCAAGGGACGCTCCTGTCCAACCTGATCCAGGAGCTGCTGGACCTGTCGCGCATTGAGGCGCGCCAGGGCAAAGACTTCCGCATCGTGCCCCACGACCTGCCGACGCTCGTGCAAGCCACGGTGAGCGGCTTCTGCAATGACGCCATGGGCCGCGCGGTCACGCTCGGCCCGGTACCGCCCGTGGCGGTGATGGCCGACCCGGAGAAGATCCAGCAGGCGCTCACCAACCTGCTCAGCAACGCCTTCAAGTACTCGCCCCAGGGCGGAGAGGTTCGGCTCGACGCGTCGATCGAGACCACGGCCGCCGGTGACTGGGCGGCGATCCGCGTGTGCGACCAGGGCATCGGCATGACCCCGGCGCAGCTCCAGCGGGCCTTCGAACGCTTTTACCGCGCCGACACCTCGGGCAACATCCCCGGCACCGGGCTGGGCCTGAACCTGGTGAAGGAAATTGTCGACATCCACGGCGGCTCGGTCCTGCTGGAGAGCCAGCCGGACGTGGGGACCACGGCCATCCTGCGCCTGCCGCTGGCGCCCCACACGGCCGAAGAACACACGCCCGCCTGACCCCGGGCGGCCGACCACCAGGGCATCCGGCGATCAATCCGGCAAGAACAGCGCCTGCAGGTCGGACAGAAAATCGAAGCCCCGCTCCGTGGGGCGCACCAGCGCACCGTCGAGCGTGAGCCAGCCCCGGGACTGCGCCTCGTCGAGCGCGGGCCGGATCGCCGACAACGGCAGCCCCGTGCGCTCGGTGAAGGCGCTGAGGGCAAAACCTTCGCGCAGGCGCAGGGCGTTGAGCATGAACTCAAACGGAAGGTCGCGGCGGGCCACCTCCTCCATGCTCGCCACCGCATGGCCCGCCAGCGCCTGCTCCATGTAGAGCCGCGGCTCACGCCGGCGCACCGTGCGGGCGATGCGGTGGGCAAAGCTGAGCTTGCCGTGCGCGCCCGCACCAATGCCCAGGTAATCGCCGAAGCGCCAGTAGTTGAGGTTGTGCACGCAGCGGTGCCCCTCCCGCGCGTAGGCGGACACCTCGTAACGCGCGAGGCCGGCCGCCCCGGTGAGCGCGGTGATGCGGTCGAGCATGTCGTAGGCGTCGTCCTCGGCCGGCAAGGCCGGCGGGTACTTCGCGAACAGCGTGTTGGGCTCCAGCGTGAGGTGGTACACCGACAGGTGCGGCGGCTGGAAGGACAGCGCCGTGCGCAGATCCTGCTCGCACTCGGCCAGCGTCTGGCCGGGGAGCGCGTACATCAGGTCGAGGTTGAAGGTGTCGAACACGGCGGCGGCCTCTTCGACGGCGGCGCGCGCCTGCGCCGCGTCGTGCACGCGGCCGATGGCGGCAAGATGGCGGTCGTTGAAGCTCTGCACACCGATCGACAAGCGCGTCACGCCCGCGTCGCGGAAGGCGCGGAAGCGATCACGCTCGAAGGTGCCGGGATTGGCTTCCAGCGTGATCTCCGCACCCGGCTCCAGCCGCACCCGCGCCCGCACGTCGCCGAGCAGGCGTTCGATGGCCTCGGGAGAAAACAGGCTGGGCGTCCCGCCGCCGATGAACACGCTGTGTACGGCCCGACCCCAGACCAGCGGCAGCGAGGCCTCCAGGTCGGCGCGCAGCGCGTCTAGGTAACGCCGCTCCGGCAGGTGTTCCCCCGGGGCGGCGGTGGCGGACCACTCGTGGGAATTGAAGTCGCAGTACGGGCACTTCTTCAGGCACCACGGCAGATGGATGTAGAGCGACAGCGGCGGCGGAGCGCCCAGCATCAGCGTGCCGGGGCGCATCCAGTGGAGCAGCGCGTCGGTCATGCGAGCCAGCGCTCGCGCATCAGGGCCACCATCGCGCGGGCGGCCTGGCCGCGGTGGCTGTGGGCGTTCTTCACCTCGGGCGGCAGCTCGGCAAAGGTCTGCCCGAAGGCGGGCAGCCACATCACCGGGTCGAAGCCAAAGCCGTGGGTGCCGCGCCGCTCGCGGGTGATCAGGCCGGGCGCGCGGCCGGTGGCCACGAGCGGCTCCGGATCGTCGGCCCGACGTACCGCCACCAGCGTGCTGACGAGCGCGGCCCGGCGGTCGTCCACGTCGCGCATCTGCTCAAGCAGCGCGGTCACGTTGTAGTCATCGCCTTTGGGCAGCCCGAAACGCGTGGCGTAGTAGGCGGTGTCCACCCCAGGCTCGCCCCCAAACGCCTCGACGCACAAGCCGGCATCGTCGGCCAGCGCCGGCAGGCCACTCTCTCGCGCGGCGTGGCGGGCTTTGGACAGCGCGTTCTCAATGAAGGTGCGGTGGGGCTCGGGCGCCTCGCCGATGCCAAGATCGGCCTGACGGATCAGCGTGATGCCCAGCGGCACGAGCAGCGCCTGGAGCTCCGCCAGCTTGCCCGCGTTGTTGGAGGCCAGGACCAGTTTCATGCGGCCAGCGCGCGCCGCTGCAGCGCCACGAGTTCGGCGATGCCTTTTTCTGCCAGCGACAGCAGCGCGTCCATCTCGCGGCGGGTGAACGCCACCCCTTCGGCCGTGCCCTGCACTTCCACGAAATGACCGGCGCCGGTCATCACCACGTTCATGTCGGTGTCACAGGCCGAATCTTCCACGTATTCCAGGTCCAGCAACGCGCGCCCGCCCAGGATGCCCACGGACACCGCGGCCACGTGATCGCGGATCGGCGAAACCGACAGCTTGCCTTCGGCCAGCAGCCGGTTCACCGCGTCCTGCGCGGCGACGAAGGCACCCGTGATGGCGGCCGTGCGCGTGCCGCCATCGGCCTGCAACACATCGCAGTCCAGCGAAATCGTGCGCTCGCCCAGCGCCTTGAGATCGAACACCGCGCGCATGGACCGGCCGATCAGCCGCTGGATCTCCTGCGTTCGGCCGCTTTGCTTGCCCTTGGCGGCTTCGCGATCGCTGCGGGTGTGGGTCGCGCGGGGCAGCATGCCGTACTCAGCCGTCACCCAACCCTCGCCGGAGCCGCGCTTGTGCGGCGGCACCTTTTCTTCGACCGACGCGGTGCACAGCACCCGCGTGTCACCAAACTCGATCAACACCGAGCCCTCGGCGTGGCGGGTGAAGCCGCGCGTGATGCGCACCGGGCGCAGGGCATCGGCAGCCCGTTGGCCGGGCCGGGAAACGTCGCTCATGGGAAACCTCGGAAAAGTCAGGAATTGCGCTCCGCCGTGCGGCGGATGGCGGCATTGATCTCGGCGATCGAACGCTCGATCGCGGCATCGTCCAGATCGTCCATGCTGGAGTCGGGCGTGCCGCTCTGGATGGTGGACGCGAAGCTGCCGTCCTCGATCTCGTCGGTCGACACGCGGGTGCTGTGGGTTGGCGTGGGCGTTTCCCACTCCATGGCCAACACGGTCACGTTGTCACACCGGGGTCCGCCGCGCTTGAGCGCGGTCTCCACGAGGTCGGGCACCGATTGTTCCAGGGGCTGCGCGGCCAGGCCGGCGGTGATTTCGTCGTCGCTCACCGTGCCCCAGAGCCCGTCGGAGCACAACAAGATGCGGTCGCCCTGCTCCAGCGTGACCGGACCCGACAGATCAAACACCGGCTTGGCCGGCGAGCCCAGGCAGGTGAACAGGATGTTGCGGTTGATGTTTTCGGTGGCGCGACCCAGGTGGGCCTGCTGTTCCATGTAGGAGTGGTCGCGGGTGCGGGTCAGCAGTTCGCGGCGGCGCACGATGTACAGGCGCGAGTCGCCGCAATGCACCCAGTGCATCTGTCCGCGCTCCATGACCGCCGCCACGATGGTCGTGCGCGGCGTGTCCAGCATGCCTTTCTCGGCGGCATACCGGATGATCTGGTGGTGTGCAGCCATCAGGGCGCTGGACAGGAACTCCGGCACTTCCTTCACGATCGGCGTGGCCGTCTTCTGGAAGTAGGCCGAGAAGGTCTGCAGCGCAAGCTGGGCCGCCATCGCACCCTCGGGGTGTCCACCCATGCCATCGGCCAGCACGAACAGCCCGGACTCCCGGGTGTAGGCATAGCCCATCCGGTCTTCGTTTCGCTCCCGGCCGCCTTGTCGGCTGATCTGGTAGACCGAGAACTTCATCGGAACTTGGTGCCCACGTTGGTGGACTTGCGCAGGGACTTGGCCTTGTCGGAGACGATGTTGTCGAACTGCAGCCGCATCTTCTCGGCCACGGTGAGCTTGGTGTAGCTGCGCTCGGTCTCGCGGCTGAGTTCCTTCTGCAGCGCGAACACCGATTGCGGGCGCGACAGCGGGTCGAGCGACATGCACCACTCGACCACCTCAATCAGGTTGTCGGAGTACACCCCCCGCAGGCGCGACAGCGCGAGCGACAGGCGGTCTTTCTCCAGGCGCTGCGGCGCGTCGTTCGGCGGGTAACCCTGCATGCTGGCGTAGATGCAGGCACCGATGGCGTAGATGTCGGTCCACGGTCCCATCGACGAGTCGCGCCGGTACATCTCCGGCGCGGCAAAGCCCGGCGTGTACATGGGCCGGATGAAGTTGCCTTCCTTGCTCAGCACCTCGCGCGCGGCGCCGAAATCGATCAGGACGGCGCGGTTGTCGTCGGTGATGAAGATGTTGGCCGGCTTGATGTCCAGGTGCAGCATCTTGTGCTGGTGGACGATGCGCAAGCCGCGCAGCACCTCGTCGTACAGCGAGCGGATGGTCGACTCGCGGAACACCTTCTGCTTCTTCAGCTCGCGCGCGGTGATGATGAATTCCTGCAGGGACGAGCCCTCCAGGTAGTTCATCACCATGTACACGGTCTCGTTCTCGCGGAAGAAGTTCAGCACGCTCACCACCGACTGGTGGGAGATTTGCGCCAGTGCGCGGCCCTCTTCGAAGAAGCTCTTCAGGCCGAGGCGGTAGAGCGAGAGCTTTTCCGGCTGCACCTGCGGCAGCAATTCGCCCGGCGCCCGGGTGGCGAGGGACGAAGGGAGGTATTCCTTGACGGCGACCTTCTGGCCTTCGGTGTCGACCGCGAGGTACACGACGCCGAAGCCGCCGGCGGCGAGCTTGCGAACGATGCGATAACCACCGATGACGGTGTCGGGCGGCAAGGGTGCGGGTTTGACCTTTGACATAATTCGCTGTTTCCGAAGCGCCCTGTTTCGGAGCCACTTACCACGGGCCCAGTGCGATGGCAGTTTACAGCATGACCGGCTACGGCACGGCCCGCTCGGACGCCGAGGCGGCCGTCGGTCTGGGCGTGGAAATCCGCTCGGTCAACAGCCGTTTTCTCGACCTCAGCTTCAAGCTGACCGATGAGCTGCGCGGGAGCGAACCGGCCCTGCGCGAGTTGCTCGGCGCGCGCTTGAAGCGTGGCAAGGTGGAGGTACGGGCCTGGACCGAGGGCCGCCACGACACCCTGCCGCGCGTGCCCGATGCCGCTTCGCTGCAGCGCCTGCTGGCGATCCAGGATGCGGTGCGCAGCTGGCTGCCCACGGCCGCCCCGCTGTCGGTGGCGGAAAGCTTGCAGCTCACCGCCCGCCAGACCAGCCTGCCCGGCGACACCCACGATGACCTGATGGCCCTGGGCGCCCGCGCGCTGGATGCGCTGCTCGACGCGCGCGCCCGCGAAGGCGATCGCCTCAAGGCCATGCTGCTTGACCGGTGCACCCGGCTGCGTCAGCTCGCGGCCGACGCGGCCCCCCTCATTCCAGCCCTGGTGGCGCAGCAGCAGCAACGCTTTCTCGACCGCTGGGCCGAAGCGCTGGCTGCCGCGGGAGGCTCGGTCAGCGGCGACGCGGCCCAGGAGCGTGCGCTGACCGAGGCCGCGGCCTTCGCCATCCGCATCGACGTGGCCGAGGAACTGACCCGCCTGGGTTCGCACCTGACCGAAATCGAGCGGCTGCTCGACAAAGGCACCGAACTCGGCAAGCGCCTCGACTTCCTGATCCAGGAGCTTCACCGTGAGGCCAACACCCTGGGCGCCAAGTCGTCCACCCTGGAACTCAGCCGCATCTCGGTGGACATGAAGGTACTGATCGAGCAGATGCGCGAGCAGGTGCAAAACATCGAATGACGCCCCACATGGATTACCCCGGCAATCTGTTCGTCGTGGCCGCGCCCAGCGGGGCCGGCAAATCCAGCCTCGTCAAGGCGCTGATGGAGCTCGACGCCCGCGTGCAGCCCTCGGTGTCCCACACCACGCGGGCGCCGCGCGGACAGGAAGTCCACGGCCGCGAGTACTACTTTGTGAGCAACGAGACCTTCGACCAGATGGTGGTGCAAGACGCCTTCCTGGAATGGGCGAAGGTGCACGGCAACCGCTACGGCACCTCCAAGCAGGCCATCGAACAGCGGATGAACGCGGGCGCGGACGTGGTGCTGGAAATCGATTTCCAGGGCGCGATCCAGGTGAAGCGGATTTTTCCCAATGCCGTGCTCGTATTCATCCTGCCGCCCAGCTGGACCGAACTGCGCTCGCGCCTCGAGCGCCGCGCCGAGGACACGGCCGAGGTCATTGAGTTGCGGCTCCAGAACGCGGCGACCGAAATGGCGCACGCCAAAGAATTTGACTTCGTTATAATCAATGAGTTATTCGAACGCGCCTTGTTCGACCTGAAGGCCATCGTTCACGCGCAGCGGCTCAAGTACGCCGCCCAACGCATCGCCCGCCGCGACACGTTTGAAGCGCTCAATCTCACCTGACACCGTCTGGAGCTCTCATGGCACGCATCACCGTCGAAGACTGCCTGGAAAAAATCCCCAACCGATTCCAGCTGGTGCTGGCCGCGACCTACCGCGCCCGCATGCTCAGCCAGGGCCACGCGCCGAAGATCGAGAGCAAGAACAAGCCCGCGGTGACCGCGCTGCGCGAGATTGCCGACGGCAAAGTGGGCGTCGAGATGCTGAAGAAAGTGCCGGTCTGACCGCGGCACGCGACGCAGAGCCAAGCACCGCCGAGGGCGGTGCTTTTTTTTGCGCTCACCAAGGACTTGCACCCACGGGACCATCGCACCAGGCGTCTCGCGCTACAGTAAAGGCATGATCACCGAAGCCCCCCGGGGCTCCGCGCCCGCCGTCCCGCCGTCCACGGCCGCCCACAGCGCGGCCGCGGCCAGCTTCGCCGCGCTGCTGGGCAAGCTGGATTACCTCGGCCCGACGGACATCGAAAGCATCCGGCTGGCCTACCGATTCGCCGACGAGGCCCACCTGGGCCAGTTGCGCAAGAACGGTGATCCTTACATCACCCACCCGATTGCCGTGGCGGCCCAATGCGCGGAGTGGAAACTAGACGCGCAGGCCCTCATGGCCGCGCTGATGCACGACGCCATGGAGGATTGCGGCGTCACCAAGCAGGAGCTGGTGGAGCGCTTTGGTGCCCCCGTGGCCGACCTTGTGGACGGCCTGACCAAGCTCGAGAAGCTGGAATTCGACACCCGTGAACAGAACCAGGCCGAGAGCTTCCGCAAGATGCTGCTGGCGATGGCGAAGGACGTTCGGGTCATCCTGATCAAGCTCGCCGATCGGACCCACAACATGCGCACCATGGGCGACATGCCGCGCAGCAAGTGGAAGCGCATCAGCAGCGAAACGCTCGAAATCTACGCGCCGATCGCCCATCGCCTGGGCCTGAACTACACCTACCGCGAACTGCAGGATCTGTCGTTCCGCTTCCTTCACCCATGGCGCTACGAGGTGTTGGCCAAGGCGCTGAACAAGTCACGCACCCGCCGGCGCGACCTGATCGCCCGCGTGCAGCGCGAGGTGGAGGCCGCCTTCGGTCACCAGGGGATGGCGGTGCGGATCATGGGCCGCGAGAAAACGCTGTATTCCGTCTATCGCAAGATGGACAACAAGCACCTCTCGTTCTCTCAGGTGACCGACATCTACGGTTTCCGGATCATCCTGCCCGAACTGCACGATTGCTACACGGCGCTCGGCGTGCTGCATCAGCTGTACAAGCCGGTGCCCGGGAAATTCCGCGACTACGTCGCGATCCCCAAGGTCAATGGCTATCAGTCGCTGCACACCACGCTGATCGGCCCTTTCGGCACCAACATCGAATTCCAGCTGCGCACCCACGCGATGGACGTGGTGGCCGAGTCGGGTGTGGCGGCGCATTGGCTCTACAAGGCCAGCGAACCCGGTAGCGACACCTCGCAGCGTTTGGGCACGCAATGGCTGCAGTCGCTGCTGGACATCCAGCAGGAAACCCACGACGCCAACGAATTCTGGGACCACATCAAGATCGACCTGTTTCCCGACGCGGTCTATGTGTTCACCCCGAAGAGCAAGATCCTGGCGCTGCCGCGCGGGGCCACCGTCATGGATTTCGCCTACGCCATCCACAGCGACGTGGGCAACCGCGCGGTGGGCGTGCGCATCAACGGTGAACAGCGGCCGCTGCGCACCGAACTGGGCAACGGCGACGTCGTGGAAATCATCACCGCGCCCGATGCCCAGCCCAACCCGGCCTGGCTGTCCTTCGTCAAGACCGGCCGCGCCCGCTCCAAGATTCGCCACCACCTGAAGACCATCGCCCAGGAGAAGTCGTTCGAGTTGGGGCGGCGCATGCTGGAGCAGGCCCTGCGCAGCGAAGGCATCGCCACACTGCCGGCACCAGACGGCGAGCATGCCGGCGCGTGGGACAAGCTGCTGCGTTTCACCGGCAACCGCCATGCGCAGGAATTGCTGGCCGACATCGGCATGGGCAAACGCATCGCCGGCATGGTGGGCAAAAAGCTCGCGGTGCTGTTGGCGGAAGCCGGCCTCAAGCCCGATGCCCTGCTCATCAGCACCGAACGTTATGCGCGCGGGGAGGAAGAGAGTCTGACGCAAGGCGTCGTCACGCTCGACGGCAGCGAGGGCTTGTCCGTGCAGTACGGCCATTGCTGCAAGCCCATCCCGGGCGACCGCATCGTGGGCTACCTTGGCCGCGGCGAGGGGCTGGTGGTGCACGCCGACGACTGCCCCACCGCCCGGCGCCTGCGCGCGCGGGACAGCGAGCGTTTCCTGGAAGTCGAATGGGCGGACGAACCGGTCCGGCCGTTCGACACCACGGTGGACGTGACCGTGTCCAATGGCAAAGGCGTGCTGGCGAGGGTGGCGGCAGCCATCGCCGGCGCCGAGGCCGACATCACCCACGTGGACATGGGGGACGAACCGGCCCAGACCGCCACCGACATCCGCTTCTCCGTCGCGGTGCGCGACCGGCAACACCTCGCCGCGGTGTTGCGCAGCCTCAAACGGACCGCCTCGGTCATCAAGGCCCAGCGGCACAAGCCGGCCAAGGCCTGAGCCATCTGCCGGTCAGGCGGCCGGCGCCGGGTACGACACCGCCAGCACCTCGAGCTCCTGCACGCCGCCCGGCACCGCCAGGCGCACCACGTCACCCACCCGCGCCTTCAGCAGGGCGCGCGACACCGGCGCCACCCAACTGATCTGCCCCTGCGCGCTGTCGGCTTCGTCCACGCCCAGGATGGTGATCGTGGTTTCTTCACCGTGCTGGTCGGCGTAGGTGACCGTGGCACCGAAATAAACCTGGTCGCCGCCGTGGTGCATCGATGGGTCGACCACCTCGGCGATCTCCAGGCGTTTGGTCAGGAAACGGATGCGCCGATCGATCTCTCGCAGGCGCTTTTTGCCGTACAGGTAGTCGCCGTTCTCCGACCGGTCGCCGTTGCTCGCGGCCCAGTGCACGATTTCGACGATCTTGGGGCGCTCGGCATCGATCAGATGTATCAGCTCCGCGCGCAGGCGCTCGTACCCGGCGCGGGTGATGTAGTTCTTGCCCCCCGGCAGCGGAGGCAAGGCTGACGCGCCGTCGTCTTCGTCGTCCGGCGCGTCGCTCTCTCGGGTGAAGGCTTTGCTCATGCGGTGGAGGCCGGCGCCTCGGCGTCGGCGGGCACGGTAATGAACAGAGGGGGAACCACCAAGAAAAAAGCCTGCAGCGTGAGCTGCAGGCTTTTCTGTGTGGCGCGGCTGGCAGGATTCGAACCCACGACCCCTTGGTTCGTAGCCAAGTACTCTATCCAACTGAGCTACAGCCGCGAAGCCTTGAAGTATAGCAGCTTTTTTCTCGATGTCTGGCTGGTAGGCCGTGCTGGGCTCGAACCAGCGACCAAGGGATTATGAGTCCCCTGCTCTGACCAACTGAGCTAACGGCCCGCCGGCGCGGATTGTAGGCGGCGCGTTGCTGCGGCCTTAGCCGGTCTTGCCGTGGCTGAGCGCATTGCTCACGAGTTTGGCGGTGACGTCGACGATCTGGATCATGCGCTCGTACGGCATGCGCTGCGGGCCAATGACGCCGAGCGTGCCAACCACCTGACCGTCCACCTCGTACGGCGCGGTCACGACCGAGAGGTCTTCGTAGGGCACGACCTGGCTTTCGCCGCCGATGTAGATGCGCACGCCATCGGCCTGGGCGGACACATCGAGCAGGCGCACCAGCTGGGTCTTCTGCTCGAACAGGTCGAAGAGGCGGCGCAGGTTGTCCATGTCGCTGGAGAACTCGCTCACCGACAACAAATTGCGCTCGCCAGCGATGACGACCTCATCCTGGGGCGCGGGCGGCTGCGCGCCGATGTCCATGGCGGCCTGCATGAGGCCGGCGATCTCGCTGCGCAGGGCGTCCAGCTCGGTCTTGAGCCGCTCGCGCACGGCTTCCATGGTGAGACCGGCGTAGTGGGCGTTGAGGAAGTTGGCGGCTTCAAGCAGCTGGGTCTGGCTGAAGGCCACCTGGGTGTGGATCACGCGGTTCTGCACGTCACCATCGGGCGACACGATGATCACCAGCACGCGCCGGTCAGACAGGCTGAGGAATTCAATGTGCCGGAACACCGAGGGCCGTCGCGGGGCCATGACGACGCCCACAAACTGGGACAGGCTGGACAGCATGTGGGCTGCGTGGCTGATGACGCGGTGCGGCGCACTGGCTTCCAGGCTGGCGCCGGCGATGTCGGCCACCGGGGCAACCAGCTGGTCGCGGCGCACGGTGAGCATGGTGTCCACGAACAGGCGGTAGCCGCGCGCGGTGGGGATGCGCCCGGCCGACGTGTGGGGGCTGGCGATCAGGCCCAGGTCTTCCAGGTCGCTCATCACGTTGCGGATGGTGGCGGGGGAGAGTTCCATGCCGGTGGCCTTGGCCAGGGTGCGCGAGCCCACGGGCTGCCCGTCGGCGATGTACCGCTCCACGAGGGCCTTGAGCAACGACTTCGCACGATCGTCCAGCATGCTGCGCATTCTACGGACGCGGTCTGCGCGAGCGGGCGCTCAGCGCCGCGCTTTCGTGGTTTTCCGGTGGTTTTCCCTGAGATCCGGACACCCCGCCGGCCGACCCGAACCGCCTCGGCTGCGTGTTGTAATCCCCCCATGTCCACCCCGCCCACGCCTGTCGCCACCCCGCGCGTGCCCGCCGGGCGGCCGCGCTTTGGTCACGTGGTCGTGGTGGGCAAGTACCACGCGCCGGGCTCCCGCGCGGTCGTGGAGTCGCTGGCGCATTTCCTGCACGACCTGGGTAGCGAGGTGTCGCTGGAGCGCCAGACGGCGGACAACACCGGGCTGACGCAGTACGGCGCGCTGGATGTGCCGACGATGGGACGGCTGTGTGACCTGGCGCTGGTGGTCGGCGGCGACGGCACGATGCTGGGCATTGGCCGCCAGCTGGCGCGTTATGGTGTCCCGCTGGTGGGCATCAACCAGGGGCGCCTGGGCTTCATCACCGACATCGCGCTGGAAGGCTATCGCGAGCCGCTGGCGGCCATCCTGCGCGGTGTCTACGCCGAGGAGGCGCGGGCGCTGATGGCGGCGTCGGTGTGGCGCGATGGGCGCTGTGTGTTTGAAGCGACGGCGCTGAACGACGTGGTGGTCAACCGCGGCGGCGTGGCCAGCATGATCGAACTGCGGGTCGAGGTCGATGGCCATTTCGTGGCCAACCAGCGGGCCGACGGCCTGATCATCGCCACGCCCACCGGCTCCACCGCCTACGCGCTGTCCGCCGGCGGGCCGCTGCTGCACCCGGCGATCGCGGGCTGGCTGATGGTGCCGATCGCGCCACACACCTTGTCCAACCGGCCGGTGGTGGTGCCCTGCCACAGCGAGATCGCGGTGGAAATCGTCTCGGGGCGCGATGCCTCGGCCCACTTCGACATGCAGTCGCTCACCAGCCTGCTGCACGGCGATCGCATCGTCGTGCGCCGCTCGGAACACGCGCTGCGCCTGCTGCACCCGGTGGGCTGGAACTACTTCGACACCCTGCGCCGCAAACTGCACTGGAACGAAGGGGCCTGAGCCCGCGGCGACAATACCGGCCATGAGCCTGCGACGCATTGCCCTCCGCGATTTCGTCATCGTCGAACAGCTGGAGCTCGACCTGCCAGCCGGCTTCGGCGTCCTCACCGGCGAGACCGGCGCCGGCAAATCCATCCTGATCGACGCGCTGCAGCTGGTGCTGGGCGCCCGGGCCGACGCCGGCGTGGTGCGCGAGGGAGCGCCGCGGGCCGACGTGGCGGCCGAATTCGACCCGCCCGCGGGCATCGGCGCCTGGCTGGACGAACAGGGTTTCAGTGCCGACGACGGCCTGCTGCTGCGCCGCACCGTGGAACGCGACGGCCGCAGCCGCGCCTGGATCAACGGCAGCCCAGCCACCGCCACCCAGTTGCGCGCGCTGGCGGATGCGCTGGTCGACATCCACGGCCAGCACGCCTGGCAAAGCCTCACCCGCACCGACGCGGTGCGTGACCTGCTCGATGCCTACGCCGGCGTGGACCGGGCACCGCTGACCCGCGCATGGGCTGCGTGGCGCGCCGCGCAACAGGCCCTGGACGACGCCATCCAGCGCCAGGCCACGCTGCGCGACGAAGCCGAGCGGCTGCAGTGGCAGGTGGGCGAACTCGACAAACTCGACCCCAAGCCCGGTGAATGGCCCGAGCTCAACGCGCAACACGCACGGCTCGCCAACGCCCAGTCCCTCATCGACGCGGCGCAGGCCGCCGTGGCCGCGCTGGACGACGACGAACCCAGCGCCAGCCATCTGATCCACCGGGCCATCGCGGCTTTGCAGGCGCAGGGCGCCGTGGAGCCGGCGTTCGCCGCCATCGCCGACACCCTCCACAGCGCGCTGGCGCAGGTGCAGGACAGTGTGCACAGCCTGCACCAGCAGTTGCGCCACACCGAGCTGGACCCCGACGGGCTGGCCGCGCTGGACGAGCGCCTGGCGGCCTGGCTGTCCCTGGCGCGGCGCTTTCGCCGCCCGCCCGAGGAACTGGCCGCGCTGCACGCGGAGTGGAAAGCGGCGCTGGCCTCGCTCGACGCCGCGCTCGACATCGACAGCCTGCGCGCGGCCGAACGCGCCGCAGCCTCCGCGCTCGGCCGGGCTGCCGCGGCGGTCAGCCGCCAGCGACAGGCCGCGGCGCCACGACTGGCCGCCGCCGTGACCGACACCATGCAAACGCTCGGCATGCAGGGCGGGCGCTTCGAGGTGGCGCTGCTGCCGCTGGAAGCGCCGTCGGCCCACGGCGCGGAGGCGGTGGAGTTCCGCGTGGCCGGCCACGCCGGCAGCACGCCCAAGCCGGTGGGCAAGGTCGCCTCGGGCGGCGAGTTGTCGCGGATTGCGCTGGCGCTGTCGGTGGTGACCAGCCAGCTCGGCCAGGCGCCCACACTGATCTTCGACGAGGTGGACGCCGGCGTGGGCGGCGCCGTGGCGCACACGGTCGGCGACCTGCTGCGCCGCCTCGGCCGCGACCGGCAGGTCCTCGCCGTGACCCACCTCGCGCAGGTGGCCGCCTGCGCCGACCATCACCTGCTGGTGAGCAAGCGGCTGGAGGGTTCGCACACCCGCAGCTCGGTCACGCCCATCGACGGCGAAGCGCGCGTGCGCGAGCTCGCCCGCATGCTCGACGGCAGCGACAGCTCCGACATCTCGCTCGCGCACGCCCGCGAGCTGCTCACGCCATGAGCGCCGCCGTGTCGCCCATGCAGCTGCTGCTGATCACCGGCATGTCCGGCTCAGGCAAGTCGGTGGCGCTGGCCGCGCTGGAAGACGAAGGCTTCTACTGCGTGGACAACCTGCCGCCGGAGCTGCTGGAAGCGTTTGTGGCGCTGGAACAGCAACACGGCGCCACGCGCGTGGCGATCGCCATGGACGTGCGCAGCGCCAGTTCACTGCCCAGCCTGCCCGCGCGGCTGAGCGCGCTGCGGGCGCGCACAGCCGAGGCCGTGCAGCTCACCACCGTGTTTCTCGACTCGACCACCGACACACTGGTGCGCCGGTTCTCGGAAACCCGACGGCTGCACCCGCTGTCGATCGGCCATGGCGCCGACGAGCAACGGGCGCTGGTCGAGGCCATCGAGCACGAACGCGAGATGCTCGCGGCGCTGCGCGAGCAGGCGCTGGTGCTCGACACCAGCCTGATCCGGCCCACGCAGCTGCGCAGCCAGGTCAAGGAACTGGCCAACACGCGCGGCACCGCCCTCACGCTGGTGTTTGAATCGTTCGCCTTCAAGCGGGGCATCCCCATGGACGCGGACTTTGTGTTCGACGTGCGCATGCTGCCCAACCCGCACTACGAACCCGACCTCAAGCCGCTCACTGGTCGCGACGCGCCCGTGGCCGATTTCCTCGCGGCGCAGGCCGACGTGCAACGCATGGAACAGCAGATCGCCGGATTCCTGCGCGAGTGGCTGCCCGGCCTGCTCCGCGACCACCGCAGCTATGTCACGGTGGCCATCGGCTGCACCGGCGGGCAGCACCGCTCGGTGTACCTCGCCGAACGACTGGCCGCATCGTTCGGCGCTCAGTGGACCACGCGACTGCGGCACCGCGAGGCCGACGGCTGGCCGCGGCCGGCGGGCCGCGGCTAGAGCGCTGCGTCGATCAGGCGTCGCACCGGCGCCGGCAGGCCGGTCTGCGGCAAGGCCGACCAAGCCACCCATTGCCCCGGCGCCGCCGGACCGCGGTCTGGCGCGGGATCGCCCGCATCGAACCACACCGGGTGCAGCCGCAGTTCCCGGTGGGTGAGGCTGTGAACGACCGCGTCGGCGCACCGCAGCGCGTCGCGGTGGACGGCGGGCACCGCCTCCCGCAAGGCGGTCTCGTCGGCGAACACCGGCGGACTGAACAAACCGGCCCAGATGCCCCGCTCCGGACGCCGCTGGAGCCACAGCGCCGGACGTCCCGCGCCGTCGGTACCCCGCCAGAGCAGCAGCCACCAGGCCTCGAAGCGGCGCACGGCACGGGCCGCCTTGACCGGGTAGCGCGTGGGTTCGCCGCTGGCGCGACCGGCGCACAGATCCGCCACCGGACACACGAGGCAGCGCGGGCGCGTGCGGGTGCACACGGTCGCGCCCAGGTCCATCAGCCCCTGCGTGTGCGCCGCCATGTCGCCGGGAGCGGGCCGCTGGGGCAGCAGGGCCTGGGCGGCGTCCCACAGGCGGCGGTGCGTGGCGGTCTGCGCAACGTCACCGTCCTCGGCCAACACGCGGGTGAGCACGCGCTTGACGTTGCCGTCGAGGATGGAGATGCGCTCGTCGAAACAGAAGGCCGCGATGGCGGCGGCGGTGGACGCGCCGATGCCGGGCAGCGTCTGCAGGGTGACAGCGTCCGTGGGAAAGCGCCCGCCGTGCTCGGCCACCACGGCCTGCGCGCAGCGGTGCAGGTTGCGGGCGCGGCTGTAGTAGCCCAGGCCGCTCCACAAGGCCATCACCTCGTCCGCCGGCGCATTTGCCAGCGACTCGACAGTCGGGAAGCGGCCCAGAAAGCGGTCGTAATACGCCAGCACGGTGGCGACCTGCGTCTGCTGCAGCATGATCTCCGACAACCACACGCGGTAGGGATCTCGCGTACCCTGCCAGGGCAAGCCATGACGGCCGTCGCGCCGCTGCCAGGCGATCAGGCGCGGGGCAAACTCGGCCGCCAAGGCCCGCGGCAGGGGAGCCGTCATGCCGGCGACGACGTCACGCCACCGCGACGTCGGCCGGCTCTTCGGCGGGCAACGCCAGCAGTTGGGCGGTCAGTTCGGCGAGCTTGGCATCGGTCTCGGCCAGACGTGCCTGCTGGGCCTGCAGTTCGGTGATGCGGTCGTCCAGGCCGCCGGCCGCCTGCTGGATGCGGGCGACCGCCTCGATGCGCCGGGTGAAGTTGCGACGCCGTTCGCGCAGCTGCGCGTCCAGCTGGGCAGCGGCGGACTTGTTCCAGATCTCGACCTCGTTGACGGCCGTGTCGTACACGGTGCGCAGCCGGCTCATCAGCGCACGCGACAGGCGCTCGGCAAATTCGGGTTGGGCCAGCCGCAGCGCATTGCCCAGGCTGAGGTACTGGAGGTGGCTCTTCTCGATCAGCGACACATCACGGATGAAACGGCTGATCTGCGGGGCGGCAGGCGTCTGAAGCGAGAAGCCGTGTTCGGCGTTGAGGTTCTTGAAGCTGCCCTCCAGCATGGACTGGATGTCCGCAGCCATGCGGTCAGCCTTTTCCAGGTCGGCGCGCAGGCGGCTGAACGTATCGTCGTACGCACGGCGCACGCCCAGCTTGATGCCCGGCTGCTTCAGCGCCTTGGCCAGCTCGGCCACCTCGGTTTTCAGGTGGGACGTCCCCAGCAGCGAGAACAGGTCCTTGAGCAGCCGCAGATGCACCGAGCGCACGGCCTGGATGCGCGCGCCGCTGGCGTCGAAGTCGGCCTGCTCCTGCTCGATGCGCAGCCGCATCTGCCGGATCACGCCGGCGTTCTTGCCGCGCAGACCCTCGAGTTCCTGAATCTGCTCGACGAGGTCGCGCGAGCGGGTGTGCACGCGACGGCTGGTTTCGGCCCGCAACGACTCGATGCCTTCGGCCACGGCCGCGCCGATGATGCGCCGGCGCTGCGCGAGCAGGTCTTCACCCAGCGCGGTTTCCAGCTCCATCAGGTTGCTCGCATCGAGCAGGTTCTGGTCGTTGCTGACTTTGGCCAGCAGGCCTTTTTGCGCCGACACCGCGAGCACCTGACGCGGCGACAGACCAAGGATCTCGGCAGAGTCGGTGCGCTGGGCGGCGATCTGGAGCTGCACCTGTTCGGAGGAACTCAGCGCGTCCCACAGCGTGTCGATCTTGTTGAGGACCACCAGCCGCGTGGCCTGGTGGTCGCCCTGGACGGCGAGGTGCTGGCGCCAGATGGCCAGATCGGACTTGGTCACGCCCGTGTCCGCACCGAGGATGAACACCACCGCGTGCGCCTGCGGCAGCAGGCTCACCGTCAATTCGGGTTCGGCGCCGATGGCGTTGAGTCCCGGGGTGTCCAGGATCACGAGGCCCTGCTTGAGCAGCGGATGCGCCATGTTGATGAGCGCGTGACGCCATTTCGGCACTTCAATCAGGCCATCCGCGCCGGGCAGCGGGTTGTCATCGGGCATCTCGTCGTTCCAGAAGCCGAGCGAGCGCGCTTCGTCCTGCGTGACGCGGCGCACTTCAGACACCTTCTGGATGGCCAGCGCCAGCTGCTGCGGATCGTTGACGTCGAGGTTCACGCGCTCCCAGCGGTCGGGCGCGTTGCGCCATTCCAGCAGGGACTTGGCCTGCAGGCGGGTTTCGATGGGCAGCAGGCGCAGGCAGGGCGGGATGTCGGCGTCGTAGCCCAGCTCGGTTGGGCACATCGTGGTGCGTCCGGCGCTGGCGGGCATGATGCGCCGACCGTAGCCCGCGAAAAAGACGGCGTTGATGAGTTCCGACTTGCCGCGCGAAAACTCGGCGACAAACGCCACCATGATCTTGTCGTGCTTCACCCGGTCGTGCAGCTGCTCCAGCCGCTCGCGGATCCCGGGCTCCATGAGGTCGTTGTCGGTCAGCCACTCGGACAGCAGTTTGAGTCGCAGTGCGAACTGCCGGCGCCAGGCGCCGTGCTGGTCGAATTCGTGGTTGAAGCTCATGTGGCGGACGATCCCTGTCGGTCGGTCAATATAGCACCGGCCCTGGGTTTTCCCCCGCCACCGGCCTTGCACATTTGCCCGGTTGTCCGGCCGCGAAAACCCGGCCGAGGCCCGCGGATTTCTTCAAGGTTTTTGGCAGGTGGCGCAGAAGAAGGTTGAGCGCTGCCCCTGCCGCAGGCTGCGGACCGGCTGGGCGCACACGCGGCATGGCAGCCCAGCGCGGCCATACACGTGGGCGTCGAGCTGGAAATAGCCCGACTGGCCGTCGGCGTTGCGGAAGTCGCGCAGCGTGCTGCCCCCCAGCGCGACCGCGCGGGACAGCACATCGACGATCGCGGCGTGCAGCCGGGCGGCGCGCGGACGGCTGATCCGGTCGGCGCGGGTGGTGGGACGGATGCCGGCCAGGAACAGCGCCTCGGACGCGTAGATGTTGCCGACCCCCACCACGATGTCGCCGGCCAGCAGCACCGTCTTGATGGCGGCGCGGCGCTGGCGCAGGGCGGTGTGGAAGGCCAGCGGGTCAAACCCCGCCGACAGCGGCTCCACACCGAGGCCTCCCAGCAGCTTGCGAGCGCGCGGGTCGTCGTCCCCGTCCGCATACACCAGCGCGCCAAAGCGGCGCGGGTCGTGCAGCCGCAAGGTGCCCGCGCTGGTGTGCAGGTCGACGTGGTCGTGCGGGCCGGGTGGCGGCAAGTCGCGGTCAAAGCGCACGCTGCCGGACATGCCCAGGTGCAACAGCAGCAGCCCGGCGTCCAGACGGATCAGCAGGTACTTGCCGCGGCGCTCGACACCCGCAATCCGCCGGCCGGCCAAGGCGCCCGCGTCCACGCCCAGCGGCCAACGCAACGGCTTGCCCAGAGACAGCGCCCGCACGTCGGCGCCCGCGATGCGGTCGGCAAAGCTTTGGCGGGTGACCTCAACCTCGGGCAATTCGGGCATGGAAGGCTCAACAAACACACAGGGGCAAACCGGCGCCATTATCATGACCCGATGAACCGATTGAAGCCTGGATGCGGCGCGCGCTTAGTCGCCCTGACCCTGAGCGCCGGCGCCACGTTGGCCGTGGCCCAGGCCCCCGAGCCCGTCGCAGCGCCCGCCCCCGCCGCTGCGGTCAGCAACTCGGCGCTCAATGCGCCGTTGTTCTACCAGTTGCTGCTCGGCGAAATCAGCGTCCGCGGGGGGGACCCGGGGGCCGGCTACTCCCTGATCCTGGACGCCGCGCGCCGCCAGAAGGACCCCGCGCTGTACCGACGTGCGGTGGAGGTGGCGCTGCAGGCCCGCTCCGGCGACGCAGCCCTGGCCGCCGCCCGCGCGTGGGCGCAAGACCTGCCCGGCTCTCACGAAGCCGACCGCTTCGTGCTGCAAATCCTGCTCGCACTGGGCCGCATCGGTGAAACCGGCCCGGTCCTGCGCGACCTGATCCGCGACACCGCCGCCGGCGAGCGCAACGACCTCATCAACGCGATCCCGCAGACCTACGCCCGCGCGCCCGACAAAGCGCAGGCGGCCGCGGTGGTCCGCGAAGCGCTGGTGCCTTCCTTGCAACAGGCCCCCACCACGGCGGCGGCGTGGACGACCATCGGGCGCATGGAACTGGCTCAAAACCAGCTGGCCACGGCGCTGGAAGCCGCCCGTGCCGGCCACGCCGCCGAACCCGCCTCGCCCTACCCCGCGCTGCTCGCGCTGGAATTGCTGGAACGCGGCGAAATCCAGGCCGAACCGCTGATCCTGCGCCAGTTGCAGGCCAGCAACCGCGCCAGCGCCACCGACACCGCGGTCGCCCTGAACTACGCCCGGCTCCTGCTGGACCTGCAGCGCAGCGGCGAGGCCCGCACGCAGCTGGAAGCGCTCACCGCGCGCCAGCCCGACCTCTCAGAGGCCTGGCTTCTGCTGGGCTCCCTGCAACTGCAGGGCAACGCCCTCGATGCGGCCACCCGCTCGCTGGAGCGGTACATGGCGCTGGTGCGGCAAGGCATTGATGAGCGGGGTGGCCGTGGTCTGACCCAGGCCTATCTGATGCTGTCGCAGATCGCCGAGAAGCGGGGCGACCTGACGGCGGCGAACGCGTGGCTGGACCGCATCGAGACCCCGGAAGACATGCTGGCCCTGCAGGTGCGGCGTGCCTCGCTGCTGGGTCGCCAGGGCAAGCTGGCCGAAGCGCGCGCCCTGCTCCGGAATTTTCCCGAACGCCGCCCGGACGACGCGCGCCTGAAGCTGCAGGCCGAAGCGCAGCTGCTGCGCGACCTGAAGGCCTACGACCAGGCCTACGCGGTCTACGGCGAGGCCTTCGCGCGCTTCCCGACCGAGTTCGACCTGCTCTACGACCAGGCGCTGGTGGCTGAGCGCGCCGGTCGGCCCGATGACATGGAGCGCCTGCTGCGCCAGCTCATCGGCCTCAAGCCCGATCACCACCACGCCTACAACGCCCTGGGCTACTCGCTGGCGGACCGCAACCTGCGGCTGGCGGAGGCCAAAACCCTGATCGAAAAAGCGGTGTCTCTCGCGCCACTGGATCCGTTCATTCAGGACAGCCTCGGCTGGGTCGAGTTCCGTCTCGGCAACCTCGAGCGGGCGCTGACCATCCTCCGCGCCGCCTACGCCAAACGGCCCGACCCCGAGATCGCCGCCCACCTGGGCGAGGTGCTGTGGGTCAAGGGTCAGCGCGACGAAGCGCTGAAGATCTGGCGCGAAGGTCTGGTCCAGGCGACCGACAACGAAGTGCTGCAGGAAACCTTCAAACGCCTGCGCGTCAAGCCGTGAACCGCCGGCACGCGATCCACGCGGGCGCCGCCGCCGGGTTGAGCCTTTGGCTGGCCGGCTGCGCCACCGCGACCCGCGAGCGCGCCGCTGGCAGCTTCAGCGGACGGCTCGCACTGCGCATCGAAACCGAGCCGGTGCAGGCCTTCAGCGCCGGGTTCGACCTGATCGGTGACGCCGCGACGGGCAGCCTTACCCTCAGCTCGCCGCTGGGCCAGACGCTGGCCGTCGTCCGCTGGTCGCCGGTGCAGGCCGAGTTGCAGCGCGGGGAGGAGCGCACCCGACGCGGCACGCTCGACGAACTGACCACGGAACTCGCGGGCACCGCGCTGCCCGTCACGGCGCTGTTCGACTGGCTGGCGGGTCGCGCCACGGCGGCCGCCGGTTGGCGCGTGGACCTCAGCCGACACGCCGAAGGCCGCCTCAGTGCCGAACGCACCGAACCCGCCCCGCGCGCCGAACTGCGACTCATCCTCGCGCCATGACCACCCCCACCCCGACCCGGTTCGACGGCGTGCCGGCGCCCGCCAAGCTGAACCTGTTCCTGCACATCACCGGCCGGCGCGCCGACGGCTACCACGAGCTGCAATCGGTCTTCATGCTCACCGACTGGTGCGACCGGCTCGATCTCGCGCGCCGGGACGACGGTGCCATCCAGCGCATCGACGCCTCGCCCGGCCTGACGCTGCCGGCCAACGATCTGTGCGTTCGGGCGGCGCGGGCGTTGCAGGCAGCGACCGGCTGCCGCTTCGGCGCCGACATCGTGTTGACGAAGCAAATCCCCGCGGAAGCGGGCCTGGGCGGTGGCTCCTCCGACGCGGCCAGCACGCTGCTCGCGCTCAACCGCCTGTGGGGCACGGGCCTGCGGCGCGCCGACCTGGCCGCCATCGGCCTGTCGCTCGGCGCGGATGTGCCCTTTTTCATCGGCGGCCAACACGCCTTCGTGGAGGGCGTCGGCGAGCGCCTCACGCCGCTGAAGCTGCCGGCCGCCCGGTTTTTGGTGGTCAAACCACCCGCCGGCGTGTCCACGCAACGCATCTTCACCCACCCGGACCTCAAACGGGACACAAAAACTGCTATACTCCAAGGCTTTGCTGCGAACGACACCGCAGGCGCCCAAGGTGAGTGGATTGCGGACTCGATGGCCCATGTGCTGGCCGCCGGTCACAACGATCTGCAACCCGTGGCCCAAGCGCTCTGTCCTGAAATCGGTGATGCCCTGAAGTGGCTCAGCGACCAAGGGTTGCAAGGCCGCATGAGCGGATCGGGTTCGGCGGTGTTCGCGCTGCTGCCAGAAGACTGGACGCCCGAGCGCCTGACGCCGGCGCCCGAATTCTGGGTGGTGCGGGTTTGCAGCAATGGGGATGCGCATCCCCTGGCCGACTGGTGCCGCGATTGATCCGACCGGATCGTCCCACCCGCCGGCCGCAGGCGATGCGCAACCTGCGACAATTTCGGTGATCGTTGTGGCTTCGGCCCGACGGTTTCCTGCGTAGGGGAGTCGCCAAGTTGGTTAAGGCACCGGATTTTGATTCCGGCATGCGAGGGTTCGAGTCCTTCCTCCCCTGCCAAACCTTTTGACAGTCGTTGAACAACGGCCCGAGCCGCCCGCAGCCCCTGCAGGGCGGCTTTTTCATCGCCGACGCGAAGCTGGGAACACCATGCAAGTTCAAGCCCCGGATTTCATGATCTTCACCGGCAACGCCAACCCGGTGCTGGCCGCCGAAATCGCCCAGCACCTGGGCACGCAGCTCGGCGCGGCCAACGTGGGTCGCTTCTCGGATGGCGAGGTCACTGTCGAGATCACCCAGAACGTGCGCGCCCGCCACGTCTTCGTGATCCAGTCGACCTGCGCGCCGACCAACGAGAACCTCATGGAGCTGCTGATCATGGTCGACGCGCTCAAGCGCGCCTCGGCCGAGCGCATCTCCGCCGTCATTCCCTACTTCGGTTACGCCCGCCAAGACCGCCGGCCGCGCTCCGCGCGCGTGCCGATCTCGGCCAAGGTGGTGGCCAACCTGCTGCAGACCGTTGGTGTCAACCGCGTGCTCACCATGGACCTGCACGCCGACCAGATTCAGGGCTTCTTTGACATTCCGGTCGACAACATCTACGCGTCCCCGGTGCTGCTCGGCGACCTGCGCCAGAAGAACTACGAGGACCTGCTCGTTGTCTCGCCCGACGTGGGGGGTGTGGTGCGCGCACGGGCGCTGGCCAAGCAGCTGGGTTGCGACATGGCCATCATCGACAAACGCCGGCCCAAGGCCAACGTGTCCGAGGTCATGCACGTCATTGGCGACATTGAGGGACGCAACTGCGTGATCATGGACGACATGATCGACACCGCCGGCACGCTGGTCAAAGCGGCGGAAGTGCTCAAGGAACGCGGCGCGAAAAACGTCTATGCGTACTGCACGCACCCGATCTTCTCCGGTCCCGCCATCGACCGCATCGCCAAGGGCAGTGCACTCGACGAGGTCGTCGTGACCAACACCATTCCCTTGAGTCAGGCCGCGCAGGCCTGCCCGAAGATTCGCCAGCTCTCCGTGGCGCCGCTGATGGCCGAGACCATTGCGCGCATCGCCTCGGGCGAGTCGGTCATGAGTTTGTTTGCCGACCAGGACAACCTGTTCTAAGGCAGCAAAGAGCCGGTCGCCCACCCTCGCGGGCAGGCGGCCATTGTCAAACCGAGGCGTTCTGGTCGCGGAACCCCTCAACTGGAGTCAGTCATGCAATTCGTCGCTTTTGAGCGCGCCAAGCAGGGCACGGGTGCGAGCCGCCGCCTGCGCAACACCGGCCGTGCGCCCGGTATCGTGTTCGGTGGCAACGTGCCGCCGGCCCTGATCGAACTCGATCACAACGCCCTGTGGCACGCCCTGAAGAAGGAAGCCTTCCACGCCTCCATCCTGGACATGGAGCTCGGTGGCAAGGTCGAAAAAGTGCTGCTGCGCGATGTGCAGTACCACGCCTACAAGCCGCAAGTCCTGCACGTGGACTTCCAGCGCGTGGACGACAAGACCCGCCTGCACAAGAAGGTGCCGCTGCACTTCACGGGCGCGGAGAATTCGCCGGCCGTCAAGAATGACAAGTGCCTGGTCAACCACATCGTTACCGAGATTGAAATCGAGTGCCTGGCGGTCCAGCTGCCCGAATTCATCGAGGTGGACCTGAGCGCCGTGGAGAAAGGCGCCACCCTGCACACCGGCGATCTGAAGCTGCCCAAGGGCGTGAAGATCGTGACCCACGGCCGCAAGGACATCACCATCGCCACCATCGTGGAGCCGGTGGAAGAGGTCGTGGCTGCCCCGGTGGCCGCCGCTGCCGACGACAAGAAGGGCAAGAAGGGCAAGAAGTAAACGGAGCCCCCACGCTCCGCCGCTTCGCGGGTCGCTGCCCCCCGAGGGGGTGCGATCCCGGCTGGGGGCGGCCCGGCGCCGGGATCCTGGCCCCCACGCTCCGCCGCTTCGCGGGGGTCGCTGCCCGCCCTGCTTCCCCGAAAGCCCGCCTCGTGCGGGCTTTTTCGTGGGTCGTCGTCTTTGATAATGCCGTCCCATGATTCGACTGATTGCCGGCCTTGGCAACCCGGGCCCCGACTACGAAGACACGCGCCACAACGCCGGGTTCTGGTGGGTGGATGAGGCCGCCCGCCTGCTGAAAGCGCCGATGGCCCTGGAACGCAGCCATTTCGGGCATGTGGGCCGGGTCAGCGTGAATGGTCAGGCGCTCTGGCTGCTCGAGCCCCAGACCTTCATGAACCTGTCGGGCAAGTCGGTGGCGTCGGTCGCGCGCTTCTTCAAAATCGCGCCGGATGAGGTGCTGGTGGTGCACGATGAGCTGGACTTGCCGCCGGGCGAGGTCAAGCTGAAAAAGGGCGGTGGGCACGCGGGCCACAATGGACTGCGCGACATCCACGCCCAGCTCGGTAGCGCCGACTACTGGCGGCTGCGGGTGGGCATCGGCCACCCCGGCAACAAGAACGACGTGGCCAACTGGGTGCTGAAGAAACCGTCACCGGACGACCGCATCGCGATCGCGCAAGCCCTGGACCGCAGCCTCAAGGCGCTGCCGCACCTCATTGCCGGCGAGATGGACAAGGCCACGGCGCTCATTCACACGAGCAAACCGCCGCGACCAAAACCGCCCCGGCCGGCGACGCTTCCCGCTCAGCCGCCGATGGGTGGCACGCCCGTGGGCCCGGCCGAGCCCAGCGACTGACCCGCCGCCTGCAAGCGCTGGTATCGCTGCCACAGCGTCTCGTGGTTCTCCACGTGCGCCGGATCGACCGGGATGCACTCCACCGGACAGACCTGGACGCACTGGGGCTCGTCGAAATGGCCCACGCATTCGGTGCAGCGGTTGGGGTCGATCTGGTAGTACTCCTCGCCCATCGAAATGGCCTGGTTCGGGCACTCCGGTTCGCACACGTCGCAGTTGATGCACTCGGCCGTGATCATCAAAGCCATGGCGCGCGTCCTCAGGCTTGCAGCGGGCGCGGCGCCAGGCGCCCGGCCACCGCTGGGCTGACCATGGTGGAGACATCGCCGCCCAGCGCAGCGATTTCGCGGACCAGCGTGCTGCTGATGCATTGCAGCTCCGCCTGCGGCACCAGAAACACGGTCTCCACCGCCGGCCGCAGCTTGCGGTTCATGGCCGCCATCTGGGCCTCGTAGTCGAAGTCGGTGAGGTTGCGGATGCCTCGCACCACCGCACAGGCCCCGAGCTCGCCGCACAGGTCCATGATGAGGCCTTCAAAAGGCACGGCGCGCACCCGCCCCGGCATGCCCTGGGCCGCGGCCTCCACCATGGCGAGGCGCTCGGCCAGGTCGAAACGGGTCTTTTTGTGGTGGGCGCGCGCCACGGCCACCACCAGTTCGTCGAACAGACCGGCCGCGCGGCGGATCACGTCTTCATGGCCCAGCGTGAGGGGGTCGAAGGTGCCGCTGTAGACGGCCAGGCGGGGGCGTTGCGTCGCGCTCATGGCCGGAATTATCCGGCCAGCGGCACCAGGAGGTGAAAGACCACGGCGCCGGCACGGCCCTCGCGGTGAACCCGCAAGCCCAGCGGCGCCAGCCGGGCGTCGTCCCACGCCACAGGCGCCTCGAGGTACACGAAGCCATCTGGGCCGATGGCCGCGGCCGCGGCGCGCAGCGCAGGCTCAAACACGGCCTCCTCGCCAAAGGGAGGGTCGAGAAACACCACGTCCCAAGCTTGTCCGGCCTGTTGACGCAGCACCGTCAAGGCGTCGCCGCGCTGCACGCGCACCGCGTCGGCGGCGCCGAGGCGCTGGACGGTGCGCTGCAGACTGGTGACCAGCGCGGGATCGGTCTCGATCAACCAGGCGGCTGCCGCGCCACGGGACGCGGCCTCCAGACCCAGCGCACCGCTGCCGGCGAACGCGTCGAGCGCGCGCCAGCCGCCGAGCTCCTGACCCAGCCAGTTGAACAGGGTTTCGCGCACGCGCGCCGGCGTCGGCCGCAGCCCGGGCCGGTCGGGCACCGGCAGTTTGCTGCGCTTGAAGCGACCTCCGATGAGGCGGACTTCGTGGGGAGCACTCGAGGCGACGCTGGGCCTGGCGGCGGCGGGCCTGGCCACGGAGGGAGCGGCGGCGGTGCGGCGGGTCGGTGATCGCGGGGTCATGCCCGAGCTTACTGCGGCGCGCCCACGACCACGGTCACCAGCCGGTCGGGCTGCAACACGCGGTTGAACGCGCGGCGGATGTCGGCCGCCGTCACGCGCTCGACCTCGCGCGTCCAGGTGTCGAGGTAGTCCAGCGGCAGGCCGTTCCAGCCGATGTTGGCCACGTTGTCGAGGAGTTTGCGGTTGCTGTCGAACCGCAGCGCGAAACCGTTCACGAGGAAGGCCTTGGCACCGGCCAGCTCCGCCTCGGTGGGGCCGTCGGCCATGAACCGCGTCAGGGTGTCGCGCGCCACCGCCACCGCCTGGTCGGCCTGATCGGGGCGGGTGGTCAGGCCGATCTGGAACGCACCGGCGTGGCGGCCGGGGGAGAAGTAGCTGTAGACGCTGTAGCTCAGGCCACGGCGCTCGCGGACCTCGGTGGTCAGGCGCGACACAAAACCGCCGCCACCCAGGATGTAGTTGCCCACAAAGAGCGGGAAGAAGTCGGGGTCGCTGCGCGAAACGCCGGGTTGGCCGATCAGCACCTGCGCCTGCGCGGCGCGGGCAAAGGGCAGGCGCAGATCCACAGGCGCAGCCAGCGGCGCGACCTCCGGCACCGCGGATACCGGCGGGCAACCGTGGGGGGCGAGTGCGGCGAGCAAGCGGTCGGCGATGCGCTCGGCCTCGGCCCGGTCGATGGCGCCGACCAGCGACACCTGGGCGCGGCAGGCCACGACGTGGCGACGGTAGAAGTCGCGCTGGTCCTCGCTGGTGATCGCCTGGTAGTCGGCCGCGGCCGGTTGGGCGCCGTAAGGATGGTCGCCGTAGACCGCGGCGGCGAAGCGCCGGCCAGCCAGCGTGGCCGGCTGGTTCTCGGCCTCCCGCAGGGCGGCCAGCAGGCGCTCGCGGTCGCGCTGCCACGGCTGGGGCGCCCACGCCGGGTGGGCGAGCTGGCGCGCAGCCAGCGCAACCGCGCGGGCCAGCAGGTCCGGCTCGGTGAGGGTGCGCAGCTGGACCGTGAAGCGGTCGCTGCCCGCGCTGGCGCCGAACTGGGCGCCGAGGTCGAGCCAGGCCTCGGTGAGGCGGTTCTCGTCGAGCGCGGGCGCCCCGTCGGCGGCGAGCAGGCCCGAGTCGAGCTGGCCGGCGGTCACCGCAGCCAGCCCGCGGCGGCCCACCGGATCGCGGCGGCTGCCGGCGTCCACGTCGAGCTGCACGTCCAGCATCGGCAGGGCCGGACTGGGCACGAAAAACACGCGCGCACCGCTGGCGTGGGTCCAGTGCTGGATGGGGATGGCGGCCTGGGCCGCCGCAGCCAGCCCGGACAGGGCCAGGCCGGCCCACCACCGGGCGAACCGGCGCGCGGGACGATTCATCGAGCCATTCATCGAGGCCATCATCGAACGGTTCATCGGGCGGTCTCCGCGGGCGTGTTGGCCGCGTTCGGGGCTTGGGCGGGCGTCGCGGCTGCCTGGGCCAGGGGCACCAGCACGCCGGTGGTGAGCTGGTCGTCGGCGAAATGGCGGCGCGCCACGTCCTGCACCTGGGCCGGCGTCACGCCACGCAGGCGCTGCAGCAGGCGGTCGCCGCCGTCCACCCCCAGCCCGAGGTTCCACAGGCTGCCGAGTTCCTGCGCCTGGGCAAACACCGAGTCGAGCTTGTAGACCTCGTTGGCCATCCACTGCGTCTTCACGCGCTGCAGCTCGCTCTCACGCACGCCCTCGCGGGCAATGCGCGCGATCTCGGCCTTGAGGGCGGCGGCCGCCATCTCGGGCGTGACACCGCGCGCCGGCGCGGCGGTGAGGGTGAACGTGGCCGGGCCGCGACCCAGCAGGCCGTAGGACGCACCCACACCGTCGGCGATGCGCTTGCCGGCCGTGCCTTCGCCCTGCACCAGCGCGCGGTTGAGGCGGGCGCTGCTGTGACCGTCGAGCACGGCGGCCAGCACCGCCAGCGCCAGCGCGTCGCGGTTGGCGGCGTCGTCGGCGCCGCTGTAGCGTGGCACCTTCCACGCCAGCGCCACCAGCGGCTGATCGACCACGGCGCGGTACTCCATGCGGCGCGGGCCGTGCTGCACGACCTCTTCGCGCGGCTTGCGCGCCGGCAGCGCGCGCGCCGGGATGGCGCCGTAATGCTTCTCGGCGAGCGCGCGCGCCCGCGCCGGGTCCACGTCGCCGGCGATCACCACCGCGGCGTTGCCGGGCACGTAGAAGCGCTGGTGCCAGTCGCGCACGTCCTGGGGCGTCATCGCATCCAGATCGTTCATCCAGCCGATGATCGGCCGCCGGTACGGGCTGGTCTGGAAGACGGTGGCGGTGAAGGCCTCGAAGAAGCGGCCGCGGGCCGACTCGTCGGTGCGTTGCCGGCGCTCCTCCTTGATCACCTCGATTTCCTTGGTGAACTCCGCGTCGTCCCAGCGGTTGTTGGCGAAGCGATCGGCCTCCAGCGCCATCACGGCCTCCAACCGGTCGGCCGGCACCTGCTGGTGGTAGGCGGTCGCGTCCCGGCTGGTGAAGGCGTTGTCCCGACCGCCCAGGGCCGCCACGCGCCGCGAAAACTCGCCGGGTTTCAGGCTGGGGGTGCCCTTGAACATCATGTGCTCCAGCGCGTGGGCGACGCCGGACGTGCCGTCAACCTCGTCGATCGATCCGGCTCGCACCCACAGCATGTGGGCCACCGTGGGCGCGCGGCGGTCGGGTTTGACGATCACGGTCAGGCCGTTGGCCAGGGTGAACTGCTGCACGGCGGTGGACGGACTGGCCGCGGCGACGGGCCACGCCAGGGCCAGCGCCACGGTGCCGGCGCCCGCGAAGGACAAGGGTCGTTTCATAGAATCCGATGATTCCAGAGATTGGCGAATGTTCTCGTTCTTCCGCAAAAAAGCCCCGGCGCCGGCCGCCACCCCCGAACCCGCGGTCCCGGCGGCAGACGCTGCGGCATCGCCATCACCGTCGTCATCGCCCGTTGCCCCTCCGCGCCAGGGCTGGCTGGACCGGCTCAAGGCCGGCCTGCGCAAGACCGGCAGCAGCCTGACCACGGTCTTCACCGGCACGCGCATCGACGACGCGCTGTACGAAGAGCTCGAGGCCGCGCTGCTCATGGCAGACACCGGCGTGGCCGCCACCACCCACCTGCTTGACGACCTCAAACGCCGGGTCAAGGACACCAAGACCACCGAGCCAGCGGCGGTGAAGGCCCTGCTGGCCGACGCCATCGCCGACCTGCTCGCCCCGCTGCAGAAGCCGCTGGTGATTGGCGAGCACGCGCCCACGGTGATCATGGTCGCCGGCGTCAACGGCGCGGGCAAGACCACCTCGATCGGCAAGCTCACGCGCCACCTGTCTGACAGCGGTGCCAGCGTGCTGCTGGCCGCGGCCGACACCTTCCGCGCTGCTGCCCGCGAACAGCTCGCCGTCTGGGCGACACGCAACACGGTGGACATCGTCTCGCAGGACGGCGGCGATCCGGCCGCGGTGAGTTTCGACGCGGTGAGTGCCGGCCGCGCGCGGGGCAAGGACGTGGTGATCGTGGACACCGCCGGCCGCCTGCCGACGCAGCTGCACCTGATGGAGGAGCTGCGCAAGATCAAGCGCACGATCGCCAAAGCGGGTGATACGAAGGCGGGAGATGCGAAGGCGGATGAGGCGAAGGCCGGCGGCGCCGGGGGCGCGGCCCCGCCGCACGAGGTGCTGCTCGTGATCGATGGCAACACCGGGCAAAACGCGCTCGCCCAGGTGAAGGCCTTTGACGACGCGCTCGGCCTGACCGGCCTGATCGTCACCAAGCTCGACGGCACGGCCAAGGGCGGCGTGCTGTGCGCGATCGCGCGGCAGCACCCGGTGCCCGTGTGCTTCATCGGCGTCGGCGAGAAACTCGAAGACCTCGAAACCTTTGACGCGCGCGAATTTGCCCAGGCGCTGCTGAGCTGAACGCGGCCAGCGCCGCGGTGCGACAGGCTCAGTCGTTGTCGCTGTACTGGCGCCAGCGGCCCATGGCCTGGCGCATCGTCAGGATCTGCCGCTCAAAGCGCGGGCAGGCCTCGCACATCGCCAGATGCAGGCGCAAGGCCAGCCGCTCTGACCACGGCAACGCGCGGTCCTCCCGGGCGATCAGCAGGGCGCTGACCTCCTTGCAGGTGCGGCGAAACGGGTAGGCGGGCTTCATGGGGTGGTGGGTCGGGCGAACCAGTTCAGTTCCAGGCACTCGCGCAAACGCAAACGGGCCCGGTGCAGCTGGACGTACAGGTTGGTCGGGGTGAGCGCCAGCTCCTTACAGATCTCGTCGGTGGAGAGTTCCAGCCATTCGCGCATGAGAAACAGCCGGCCCTGCACCGGCGGGAGCCGCTCGGTGCAGGCCTCCAGGACGGCCATGAACTGCCGGTTGCCGAGATCTTGCTCCGGGTTGCCCCAGTCCGCCGGCTTCTCGGCGTAATGGCCATCGGCCTTGAAGGCCATGTGCTCCAGCGGGTCCTCGCGCTCGTCGTCGTCACCGCTGCCCACGCTGATCTCGCGGCCGTGGTGACGCAGCGCGTCCACCACCTTGTGCTTCAGGATGCCGACCAGCCAGGTCTTGAGCTGCGAGCGCTGGGCAAACGCCTGCGGCTTGGCGATGGCCGCCAGCACCGTGTCCGACACCGCGTCTTCGGCCCAGGCGTCGTTGCGCAGCTGCAGGCGGGCGAACTTCATCAGGTAGGGCCGCAGATCGGCCACCTGCTGGGCAAAGTCGGCGTCGGGGTGTGACATATGCCGCGCAGTGTACGTAAGGAATGGGACGGGTTCTGCGACGAACCCATGACGCTTCACTGGAGACAGCCATGCCCCACGTCGCCCCGCACCGCTCCTGGCTCACCACCCTGGCCTTGTGTGCCGCCCTCGCCGGCGCCCTCAGCAGCCCGCGCCTGGCGCAGGCCGAGCCGGCGCTCTCGTCGCCCGTCGAGCTGCGTGGCACCACCACCGACGGCGCCCCCTTTGACCTCGCCCAGCGGCGTGGCCGCGTCGTGATGGTGGTGTTGTGGTCCACCGGGTGCGCGGTCTGCCGCGACAAGATGGCCGAGCTGCGCGCCAACGCCCGCGGCTGGGTCGGACAACCGTTCGAGGTCGTGCTGGTCAACACCGACGCCAACCCGTCGGCCCTGGCCGAGTACGAGCGCCTGCTGAAACTCACCGTGCCAGCCGACCAACGGCTCCTCCAGCTGTGGCGTGGCGCGCCGGGTCACCGCGACACCTTCGGTGCCGCCGGCACGCTGCCTTGGGTGCTGCTGATCGACAAGCAGGGCCGTCTGGTGGAACAGCACCACGGCCGGGTGCCGGCGCCGGTGTGGGACCGGGTGGCCGAGCTGCTTTGACACATGGTTTTCCCTAGCCAAGTAAGAAGGATGCACTTGCACCGACACACCCCCAGTCGGTCATGTCGGCCGGCTCAACCAACCTCCACCGGAGTCACGCCATGAACCACCGTCCCCTGCTCGCCGCCGCCGCCACCTCGCTGATGTCGCTGGCCCTGCTCTCCACCCCGGCCCTCGCGCAAAGCAGCGGCAAGGAGAAGTGCTATGGCATCGCCAAGGCCGGCGCCAACGACTGCGCCAACCTCGCCGGCACGCACTCCTGCGCCGGCCAGTCCAAGGTCGACAACGACCCCGGCGAGTGGAAATTCGTCGCCAGCGGCACCTGCAAGCAGGCCGGCGGCCTGACGGTGGCTGAAGCCAAGGCCAAGCTGGATTCGATGAAGAAGCCGGGCTGAACGGCGGCATGAACGCGGTGCCTGCGCCGTCGGCCGATGTCCGCGCGGGCATCGGCTGGCGCGATCCCCACCACGAAGCCCTGCTGACCCGCCGGCCGGGTCTGGGATTCGTGGAAGTACACAGCGAAAATTTCTTCGCCGCGGGTGGCGCAGCCCGGGCCGTGCTGCGCGCCGGCCGCGAGGCTTACGACGTGAGCCTGCACGGCGTGGGTCTGGCCCTGGGCTCGGCCCACGGCCTGGACGGGCATCACCTGGAACAGCTCGCGCGCCTGGTGGACGACATCGAGCCCGTGCGGGTGAGCGACCACGCGGCGTTTGCCCGGGGCGCAGCGCCGGGCGGCGGCGTCTGGCACGCCAGCGACCTGCTGCCCAGCCCCTTCACCCGGGAATCGCTGGACGTCATGGCGCGTCACGTGCAAGCGGTGCAGGAGCGCCTGCGCCGGCCCATCGCGGTCGAGAACCTCAGCGCTTACCTGCGCTGGCGGGATCACGACATGGACGAAGCCACCTTCCTCAACGAGCTGGCCCGGCGCACCGGCTGCGGCCTGCTGGTGGACATCAACAACCTCTGGGTCAACGCGCTGAACGACCAGCGCCAGGGACGTCTCGATGACCCTGATCACGCGGTGCGCGCGTGGCTGGACGCCATCGCGCCCCACGCGGTGGCCGAGATCCACCTCGCCGGCCACACCGACACCGGCGATTGGGTGATCGACGACCACGGCAGCGCCGTGGCGGCGCCGGTCTGGTCACTCTACCGCCACGCGATCCAGCGCTTCGGCCCGGTGCCGACGTTGATCGAATGGGACACCGACCTGCCACCGCTCGACACGCTGCTGGACGAAGCCGCGCGCGCGGACGCGGCGATGCACTCGGCAGACGGGGTGCCCGCATGAGCGCCTTGCGCCACGCCCAGGACACGCTGCTGGCGGCCTTGCTGGGTCATCCCGCGCGGCCGCCCGCCCGCGCGGCCGCCGAAGCGCTGGCCGACCTCACCGACGTGCGCAGCCACCGCGGCCTGTCGATCTACCGCGCCAATGGCCACGCGCTGGCCGAACGCTGCCTGGCCAGCGTCTACCCCGTGGTGCAGGCCCTGGTGGGCGAGGAGACCCACCGTGCGCTCGCCCGCCACCTCTGGCACGCCCACCCGCCGTCTGGCGGCGACGCGGGCGTGTGGGGCGAGCCGCTGGCGGCCCTCATCGACACGCTGGATGGGCTGGCCGAGCTGCCCTACCTGAGCGACGTGGCGCGCGTCGAATGGGCGCTTCACCGCGCTGAGCGGGCGGCCAACGCCACGGTCGACGGCGCGAGCTTCGCGCGCCTGACCAGCCACGACCCCAACGCGCTGGTCTGGCGTTTGTCGCCCGGCGCCGCGCTGATGCCCAGCGCCTGGCCCGTGGTGAGCCTGATCGAGGCGCACCGGGGGGGCGGCCTGTCGCTCGCGGCGGCGGGCGAACGCGTGGCGGCCCGGCAGCCCGAGACCGCGCTGGTGCACCGCCGCGGCTGGCGCGCGGCCGTGCGCCCGGCTCCGCCCGCCGAGGTCGCGCTGCTGACCACCGGCATCCCGCTGGGCCGCGCGCTTGACGCCGCCCTCGCCGCAGACCCGCACTTTGACTTCAACCCCTGGCTGCACAGCGCCGTCCACGACGGGCTGATCACAGGCATCGACCTCTTCCCACCCACCGATCCGGAGTCCCCATGAATCCCTTGATCGCCGCCTGGCACACCCTGACCCACGCGCTCGACGCCGCGCAACCCGCCGCGGCGCTGGCCGCCCGCGTCTACGTGGCCCACGCCTTCTTCCTCAGCGGCCTCACCAAACTCCGCGACTGGGACATCACCCTCGCCCTGTTCACCGACGAATACCGCGTGCCGCTGCTCTCGCCCGCGGTGGCCGCTGTGGCGGGGACGGCCGGCGAGCTGGTCTTGCCGGTGCTGCTGGTGCTCGGGCTGGGTGGGCGTTTCGCCGCGCTGGGCCTGAGCGTGGTCAACGTGGTGGCCGTGATCAGCCTGGCCGAGATCGCCCCGGCCGCCTGGCAGCTGCACGTGAGCTGGGGACTGGCACTGGCTTTCCTGGCGCTGTGGGGTCCGGGACGCTGGTCGGTCGATGCGGCCTGGCTGCGGCCCTGGGCGGCCCGCCGATGGCCCGCGGCGGCCCACGCCTGAACGCCATGCCGTAAGCTCGCCAGCGTCGTTTCCTCCTCCGTGCACCCAGACCCGCCCATGCCGACCACCCGCCCCACCCCCCTGCGCCGTCGTACCCTGCTCGTGGCCGGCGCCACCCTGCCCTGGCTGCCGGCCGTGAGCCCGGCCCGCGCCCAATCGACCGACGCCTGGACCGCCGTCGAGCAGGCCGCGCGCGGGCAGACGGTGTTCTGGAACGCCTGGGCCGGCAGCGAACAGACCAACGCGTACCTGCAGTGGGTGGCGCAGCAGGTGAAGGTCTCGCACAACATCACGCTGCAGCACGTCAAGATCACCGACACCGCCGACGTGGTCAAACGCGTGCGGGCCGAGAAGGCCGCCGGGCGCCGCGCCGGGGAAGGCACGGTCGACCTGGTGTGGATCAACGGCGAAAACTTCGCCGCGATGAAGAACGAGGGCCTGCTGTTCGGCCCGTTCGCCGAAAGCCTGCCGAACTTCCGGCTGGTGGACGTCGTGGGCAAACCGACCACGCGCAACGACTTTTCGGTGCCCACCGACGGCATGGAGTCGCCGTGGGGCATGGCGCAGTTCACGCTGTTCGCCGACAGCCGCCGCCTGCCGCAACCGCCGCGCAGCATGACCGAGCTGCTGGCGCTGGCGCGCGCGCAGCCCGGGCGCATCACCTACCCGCGCCTGCCCGACTTCCACGGCACCACCTTCGTCAAGCAGGCGCTGGTGGAGTTTGCCCCCGACCCGGCCGCGCTCGGCCGGCCGGTCACCGATGCGGCGCTGGCCACGCAGGCCGCGCCGCTGTGGCAGTTCCTCGACGCGCTGCGCCCGCACCTCTGGCGCGGTGGCCGCCAGTTCCCGCAGAACGCCGCGGCGGTGCGACAGATGATGGCCGACGGCGAGCTGCTGCTGGCCCTCACCTTCAATCCGAACGAGGCGGCCAATGAGATCGCGGCGCGGCGCCTGCCGCCCAGCGTGGTCAGCTGGCAGTTCGACCGCGGCACGATCGGCAACACCCACTTCGTGGCCATCCCGTACAACGCGCGCAGCCCGGCGGCGGCGCAGGTGGTGGCCAACTTCCTGCTCTCGCCCGCCGCCCAGGCGCGCAAGGCCGACATCGCCCACTGGGGCGACCCGACCGTGCTCGATCTGGCCCGCCTGTCGCCGGCCGAGCGCGCGCTGTTCGGCGCTGCGCCGCTGCCCGGCATGGTCACGCGCCCCGCGCCCACGCTGCCCGAACCCCACGCCTCGTGGGTCGATCCGCTGGAGCGCGAATGGGCCCGGCGCTACGCGGCCTGACACCCGCGCGCGCGGCCCGATGACTCACACCGGCCGGGGAGAGCGCGCGCTGGCGCTGGGGCTGCTGGCGCTGGTGGCGGCGCCGCTGCTGGCCTCGGCCGCGCTGGCGCTGGGCGCGGCCCTGGACGCCGCCGCCTGGGCGGCCTGGCCCGCGCAGCCCGGGGCGCTGCGCGCGCTGGGCCTGACCTTGTTCACCGGCCTTGCGTCGACCGCGCTGGCCTGGTGGGCGTGCGCGGCCCTGCTGGCGCAGGCCGTGGTGCGGCGCCGCCTGGACAGGTTGCTGCGGGCGCTGCCGCCGCTGCTGGCCACACCTCACGCCGCCTTGGCCATCGGCCTGGTGTTTCTCCTCGCGCCCAGCGGCTGGCTGCTGCGCACTGTGTCGCCGTGGCTCACCGGCTTTGACGCGCCACCGCCCTGGCCCACCACGCAGGACCCCTGGGGACTGGGACTGATCGCGGCGCTGGTGGCCAAGGAAATTCCCTTTCTGCTCTGGTGCGCCGCCACGCAGCTGCAACGCGACGACGCATCCAGGCGCTGGCAGGCCGAGCACACCCTGGCCTGCACGCTCGGCTACCACCCGGTGCGGGCCTTCTGGCGGGTGGTGTGGCCGCCGCTGGCGCAGCGGCTGCGCTGGCCGCTGCTGGCGGTGCTGGCGTACGGGCTGACGGTGGTGGACATGGCGCTGGTGATCGGTCCGGCCTCGCCGCCCACGCTGGCGGTGCTGGCCTGGCAGTGGCTGCAGGACGCCGACCCCGCCATCCAGGCGCAGGGCGCGGCCGCCGGGCTGGCGCTCGCGCTGGTGGTGGGCGCCTGCGCGGCGCTGGTGCTGGCGCCCCGGCGACCGCGGCGCGCGGTGGACGGGCGTCGCGGGCCGGCGACGATGGGCTGGCGCCCCGGCGCCACCCTGCTGCTGGGCGCGTACGCGGCGGTGCTGGCGGCGCTGGCGGTGGGGAGCGTGAGCGGCGTGTGGGCCTTCCCGGCGCTGTGGCCGCAGACCTGGACGCTGGACGCGTGGCGCGCGGTCGGCGCGTCGGGCGCCACCGTGGGGACCACGCTGTGGCTGGCCGCGGGCAGCGCGGCGCTGGCGCTGGCCTGGAGCGTGGCGTGGCTGGAATGCGCTCCGCCGCGCTGGGACGCGGCGCTGCGCCCGCTGATCTACCTGCCGCTGCTGTTGCCGGCGGTGCTGTGGGTGGTCGGGCTGTACGCGCTGGGCCTGCGCCTGCGCCTGGAAGGCACGGCCGGCGGTCTGCTGCTGGCGCACACGCTGATGGCGCTGCCGTATGTGCTGCTCACCCTCAGCCCGGCCTACCAGGGCTTCGACCCGCGCTGCGCGGCGCTGTGCGCCAGCCTCGGCCACGGCCGCTGGACGCTGCTGTGGCGCGTGAAATGGCCGCTGCTGCGCCGCGCGCTGGCCTCGGCCGCGGCGGTGGGCTTTGCGGTCAGTGTGGCGCAGTACCTGCCCACGCTCTACCTCGGCGCGGGCCGCTGGTCCAGCGTGACGACCGAGGCGGTGACCCTGGCCGCCGGCGGTCAGCGCTCACTCACCAGCGCCTACGCTGCGTTGCAGTTCGCACTGCCGGTGCTGGGCTTCGCGCTGGCCGCCGCGCTCGGCCGCCCACGCCGCTTTCGGCCGGAGACGCCATGACGCTCGCACTGGACCTGCAGAGCCTGTCCGTGCGCGATCGGCCCATGCTGCGCGGTGTGACGCTGCGGGTGGCGCCGGGCGAAATCCTCACCGTCATGGGTCCCAGCGGCTGCGGCAAAAGCTCGCTGCTGGCCGTCGTCGCCGGCACGCTGGCGCCGCCCCTGCGCTGGACCGGCACGCTCACGCTCGACGGCACCGACCTCGCCAGCCTGCCTACCGCGCGGCGCGGCGTGGGCCTGCTGTTCCAGGACCCGCTGCTTTTCGCCCACCTGAGCGTGGCGGAGAACCTGCTGTTCGCCGTGCCGCCCGGTCCGCGCGCCGAGCGCCACGCGGCGGTGGACGCCGCGCTCGCGGAGGCCGGTCTGGCCGGCTGCGGCGAGCGCGACCCGGCCACGCTCTCCGGCGGCCAGCGCGCCCGCGTCGCGCTGATGCGCGCCCTGCTCGCGCGGCCCCGCGCGCTGCTGCTCGACGAGCCCTTCGCCGCGCTCGACGCCGCACTGCGCGCGCAGTTCCGCGCCTTCGTGTTCGACCACGTGCGCGAGCGCGGCATCCCCGCCCTGCTGGTCACGCACGACGCCGCCGACATCGCCGACCCGGCGCGCGTCCTGCGGCTGCCGTCGGCGCCCGACGCACCCGCCCATGCTTGACGCCCCGCTGCACGGCGCACTCAAGCCCGCGCTGGCGGCGCTGGCCCGGCCGCTGGCGCGCGCGGGCGTGGGCGCCGACGCGCTGAGCGTGGCGGGCTTCCTGATCGGGGCGCTGGGCGCGGTGGCGATCGCCGGCCGCTGGTACGGCACCGGGCTGGCGCTGATCCTGCTGTCGCGCCTGTGCGACGGGCTCGACGGCGCGGTGGCGCGGCTGCGCGGCCCCACCGACCGTGGCGCCTTCCTCGACATCACGCTGGACTTCCTGTTTTACGCCAGCGTGCCGCTGGCCTTCGCCTGGGCCGACCCGGCGCGCCACGCGCTGGCCGCGGCCACCTTGCTCGCCGCGTTCATCGGCACGGCCAGCAGCTTCCTGGCCTTCGCCGCACTGGCCGCGCGCCGCGGCCTGCAGGCCCCGCGCTTTCCCGACAAAGGCCTGTACTACCTCGGCGGACTCACCGGCGCCAGCGAAACCCTGCTCGTGTTTGCCGCCATGTGCCTCTGGCCCGCGGCCTTCGCGCCGCTGGCCTACGGCTTCGCCGCCCTGTGCGCGCTGACCACCGGCCTGCGGCTGGCGGCCGGCGCCCGACTGCTCGACTGAGCCGCCGTCAGCCCGCCCGCGCGCGCAGCCAGCCGGTGTAGCGCACCCAGTCGGCCGGCGTGTCGACATCCCAGCGCGCCGGCAGCTCGGCCCAGCGCGCACCAGCCGCCCGCAGCCGGTCACGGGTTTGCGCGGCCACGCGCTCGGTGCTCCAGTCGATCCCGTCGAACACGCCCGCCACCGGCCGGGCCAGGCCGATCAGCACGTAGCCGCCGTCCTCCGCCGGCGTGAGCACGGCATCGTGCGACGCCAGCGCGTCGGCGGCGGCCTGCAGGTCGGCGGCCGACAGCGCGGGCGCGTCGGTGCCCACGATCAGCAGCGGGCCGGCCGCGGGGCCCGTGAAATGCGCCTGGGCCACGGCCGCGAGCCGCGCGCCGAGGTCGCCCTCGGGCTGCGGGCGCAGGGGCACCCCGAAGCGCCGGTTCAGCGCGCGGAACAGGGGGTGCCGGACATCGGGCGCGGTCCACAGCGTGAGCGGGCCGAGGCTGGCGTCCCGTGCGGTGCGCAACGTGTGCAGCAACAGGGCGCGCTGGGCGCGGGCCGCCCCCGCCGCGCCCAGCAAGGGCGCCAGCCGCGTCTTGGCCAGCCCCGGCACGGGTGCCTTCGCCATCACCGCCACCGCGGCGCCGGCGCGCGGGCGGTAACCGTAGCGGCGGGCCAGCGACGCGGCGTCGGCGCCCAGCGCCCAGGCGGCGCGCAGGCGCCACATCAGCGCTATGGTGTGCCACGCGCCCTGCGCGTCCCAGCGGCGGCCGTCGGTGGTCACCCGCTCGCGCAGGCAAACCGGCGGGCCGTGGCGCGCAAGCAGGCGTGCGCTCAGGTCGATGTCCTCCATCAGCGGCAACGGCGCGAAGCCGCCCAGCGCCTCCCACGCGCGACGGCGCACGAACATCGCCTGGTCGCCGGTGGCGATGCCGCTCCAGCGCGAGCGGCGGTTCATCAACGCGGCCACCAGCGGCAACGCCGGGTGGCGGCCGGCGATGGTCACGTCGAAGCGGCCCCAGACCGCGCCCGCCAGCGCCCGCGCCACGAGCGCGTCGGCCTGCGGCGGCAGCGCCGTGTCGGCGTGGAGAAAGAGCAGGTGTGGCGCGCGGGCGAGCGCGGCGCCGGCATTGAGCTGGCTGGCGCGGCCGCGCGGGGCACGGACCACGCGGTCGGCGTGGACGGCGGCGAGGGTGGCCGTGCCATCGGTGCTGCCGCCATCGACCACGATGAGTTCGGCGCCGCGCGCGCGCAGCGGGGCGAGCGCGGCCAGCCGCGGGCCGATCGACGCGGCCTCGTTGAGCACGGGCACGACGATCGACAGCGAGGGCGGCGCCATCGGGGTGATCAGAGACGTCAGGCGGTCCATGCCTGCGCCTCCAGCGCCTCGATCTCGGCGGCGATCGCCCTCACCACGGTCGGGCTCAGGTAATGGTCGACCCGCTCGCGCACGTGAGCGACCAGCGCGTCGGGCCGGTCGTCGGCCGACCAGTTCTCGCCGTCGGCGCGCGGCGGGCGCGGGCTGAGGGCACGCCATTTGGCACACCAGGTGAGCGACCACAAGGCCATGGCGCGGCGCAGGTCGGCGTGCCAGGGACGGGCGGCCGCCGCCGGCGCGGCGCCGGCGTGGCGGGCCCAGGCCGCGTAGAAGGCGGCCACCGCTGCCGCGTCGAGTGTGGCGCGGCTGGCGAGGTCCCAGGTGGTGGAAGTGAGCAGCGTGGCGTGGGCCAGGTCCAGACCGGGCGGGCCATAGCGGCACTTCTCCAGGTCCACGAGCACGGCGCGGCCGTCCGGGCGGATCACGTAGTTGCCGGGATGGGCGTCAAAGGCGATCAGCGCCACCGGCGGCCGCGCCGCCCCGGCCAGACGGCGGCGCCACGCGGCGTTGAGGGCGTCGATGTCGCGGCGGGCGGCGGGGTCGAGCCCGGCGGCGTCGAGGTGGACCGCCTGGCGGTCGATTTCCGCGGCGAGGTCGGCGAGCGGGTCGGCCGGCGCCGCCAGCGGCGCCGGCTGCGGGGGGTGCGGCAGGCGGTGCAGCGCGGCAAGCGCCTGCGCGATGGCGTCGAGATCGCCGGGCAGGCGGGCCGGCCGACCCACGATCTCCTCCACGAGCAGACCGCCGCGCGGCAGGGGGTCCGAGGGCGGCAGCACCGCGTGCAGCCGGGGCGTGTGGCCGCTGGGAGCGGCGCGGTCGAAACACGCGGCCTGGTGGCGCAGGTTGTCGGCCGCGGGCAGGTCGAGCTGGCTGTTGAGCGGCAGGCGCGCCAGCAGCCCGGTGCCGGCCAGGCGCACGTGGCGGTGGGCCAGGCCGGTGTCGGGCAGCGGCTGCAGCGGCGCGTCGGCGCCCGGGTGGCGGGCGGCGCGCAGGGCGCGGCCCAGGGCGGCGCAGAGGGCGTCCGGGACCGGGTCGTTGGCGGCGGCGGCAGGCAATTTCGGGGACTTCAAGGGCGAGGTAAGGGGTCTCAGTAAGAATAGGCCTCGCGGGCCGACCACCGCGCAACGGGCCGCGGGGCCTGATGAAAGACCTGTCGTGAAACTGCGCCAAAGCTTACTGGTGATCGGCCTGCTGGCCGTGGCGGCCGCCGTGGTGGCCCTGGACCTGACCCGCTTCCTGAGCCTGGAGGCGCTGCGCGACAGCCAGGCGCGGCTGGTGGCCTGGCAGGCGCAGGCGCCGCTGCAGGTGGCCGCGCTGTACTTCGTGGTGTACGTGGCCGCGACGGCGCTGTCGCTGCCGGGCGCCACGGTGATCACCCTGGCCGGCGGCGCGCTGTTCGGCCTGGGCTGGGGCACGCTGATCGTGTCCTTCGCCTCCAGCCTGGGCGCGACGCTGGCCTTCCTCACGGCGCGCACGCTGCTGCGCGACGCGGTGCGTCAGCGCCTGGGCGACCGGCTGGCGCCGATCGACGCCGGCGTGGCGCGCGACGGCGCCTTCTACCTGTTCTCGCTGCGGCTGATCCCGGTGGTGCCCTTCTTTGTGATCAACCTCGCGATGGGGCTGACGGCGATGCGCACCTGGACCTTCTACTGGGTGAGCCAGCTCGGCATGCTGGCCGGCACCCTGGTGTACGTGAACGCGGGCACGCAGCTGGCGCAGCTCACCTCGCTGCGCGATGTGCTGAGCCCGGGCGTGCTGGGTGCCTTTGTGTTGCTGGGCGTGTTTCCGCTGCTGGCGCGGCGGGTGATGGCGCTGCTGCAGCGCCGCCGGGTGTACCGCCCGTGGGCCGGTCAGCGGCCGCGCCGGTTCGACCGCAACCTGATCGTCATCGGCGGCGGCGCCGGTGGCCTGGTGACCGCCTACATCGCGGCGGCGGTGAAGGCGCGCGTGACGCTGGTGGAACAGCACCGCCTGGGCGGCGACTGCCTGAACACGGGCTGCGTGCCGAGCAAGGCGCTGATCCGCGTGGCGCGCGCGGCGCACCAGATGCGCCACGCCAGCCGCTTCGGTCTGACCGACGCCGAACCGGGCGTGCGCTGGCCCGCGGTGATGGCGCGGGTGCGTGAGGTGATCCGCGCGATCGAACCGCACGACAGCGTGGAGCGCTACACCGCGCTCGGCGTGGACGTGGCGCTCGGGCGCGCGACGCTGGTCAATCCCTGGACGGTGCGCATCGACCACGCCGACGGCCGCCAGCGCACGCTCACGGCGCGCAGCATCGTGATCGCCGCCGGCGCGGCCCCGGTGGTGCCCGACCTGCCGGGGCTGGCCGGCGTCTGCCTCACCAGCGACACCCTGTGGGACCGGCTGGCCGCGCGCGCCGAGGCGCCCCGGCGCGTGGTGGTGCTCGGTGGCGGCCCGATCGGCTGCGAGCTGGCGCAGGCGCTGGCGCGGCTGGGCGTGGCCGTGACGGTGGTGGAGCAGGCGCCGCGCCTGCTGGCGCGCGAAGACGCTGACGCCGCGGCGCTGGTGGCGCAGAGCCTCGCGGCCGACGGCGTGACCGTGATGACCGGCTGGGCCGCGCAGCGGGCCGAGGCGGTGGGCGACGGGCGCGTGCTGGTGGTGGCGCGCGATGGCGTCGAGCAGCGGCTGGAAGCCGACGAGCTGATCGTGGCGGTCGGGCGCCGCGCCCGGCTCAGCGGCTATGGGCTCGAGGCGCTGGGCATCCCGACCGACCGGGTGGTGCTCACCAACGACTACCTGCAGACGGTGTTTCCCCACATCTACGCGGCCGGCGACGTGGCCGGGCCGCACCAGCTGACCCACGCCGCCGCCCACCAGGCCTGGTACGCGGCGGTCAACGCGCTGTTCGGCGACATCAAGTCGTTCAAGGTGGACGACCGGGTGATGCCGCGCGTGACCTTCACCGAGCCGGAGGTGGCCTCCGTGGGCCTCACCGAGGAGCAGGCGCGCGAGCGGGGCGTGGCGGTGGAGGTCACGCGCTACGGCATCGACGACCTCGACCGCGCCATCGCCGACGGTGAGGCGCATGGGTTTGTGAAGGTGCTCACCGCGCCGGGCAAGGACCGCATCCTCGGCGTGACCATCGTCGGCGCCCACGCCGGCGAGCTGCTGGCGGAATACACGCTGGCCATGAAACACGGCCTCGGTCTGAACCGGGTGCTCGGCACCGTCCACCCCTACCCCACGATGGCGGAGGCCAACAAGTACGCCGCCGGCGAGTGGAAGCGGGCGCACGCGCCGCAGCGGCTGCTGGCCTGGGTGGCGCGTTTTCACACGTGGCGCCGCGGCGGGGACGGGAACCCGGCCCGCGCCGCCGGGTCCGACGTCGCATGACCGCTCTGCCCGGCTTGCCGCGTCCACCCGGTGCCCCCCGGCGCCGAGCGCTGCTGCCCGCGGCCGCGCTGGCGCTGCTCGCGGCCGGCCCCGCCCCAGCGGCCGACCCGCCGGCGCCCGCCGCGCCCGCGCCCCTGCCCGCGCTGCGGGCGGGCGAGGCGCTCGATCCGGGCTGGCGACTGGTCGCCCTGCCGGGTGACCCGCCCAAGGCGCCGGCCACCGCCTTTGAGCCGGGTACGGCCGACGGCGTGGCGGGCGTGCGGGTGCGGGTCGCCGGCTCCTACGGCAACCTGGTCCACGCGGTCGACGCCACCGCCGCCCAGCGGCTGCAGTGGCGCTGGCGCCTGGACGAGCCGCTGGCGGGCGGGCAGACGCCGGCCGACATCCTGGAGCGGCGCGGCGACGATGCGGCGCTGAAGGTGTGCGTGCTGTTCGACCACGCGCTGGACCGCGTGCCCTTCGTGGAGCGCCAGGTGCTGCGCGTGGCGCGGCGCGTCAGCGGCGAGCCCCTGCCGGCGGCCACGGTCTGCTACCTGTGGGACAGCACCTACCCCGCCGAGCTGAGCGCGGCGAACCCGTACACGCGCCGGGTGCGCTTCATCAGCCTGCGCGGGCGCGAGGCGCCGCTGGCGCGCTGGGTGGACGAATCGCGCGACGTGGCCCAGGACCTGCGCCGCCTGTTCGCCGACGAGCTGCCGGCCGACGCGCCGCTGCCGCGCATCACGCAGGTGCTGGTGGGTGGCGATGGCGACAACACCGGCGCGCGCGCCAGCGGCTGGATCGCCCAGATCCGCTGGGCCCCGACGGCCCCGTAACATCGCGGTCCATGCCGACCGGACGCCGCCACCTTGTGCTGCTGGGCGCAGGGCACGCGCACCTGGCGGTGTTGCAGGCCCTGCGCGAGCGCCACCCCGCCGACCTCGCGGTCACGCTGGTGTCGCCCTACCCGTTCCAGGTCTACAGCGGCATGGTGCCGGGCGTGATTGCCGGGCGCTACCCGGTGGAGGCCTGCCAGATCCCGCTGGAGCCGCTCGCCCGCGCCGCCCACGTGCGCTGGCTGCCCGGGCGCGCCGTCGCCGTCGACGCGGCCGGACGCACAGTGGAGGTCGCCGCACCCGGCGGCGCGCGGCAAAGCCTCGCCTGGGACCTGCTGTCGCTGGACACGGGTGGCGTGGTCGAGCGGACCTGGCTCGACGCCCACCTCCCCGGCGCAAGCACCCACGCGCTCGCCGTGCGGCCGATCGAAGGCTTTGTGCGGCTGTGGCCGCAGGTGGTGGCGCTGGCCCAGGCGCGGCCGATCTCGCTGGCAGTGATCGGGGCGGGCGCGGCCGGCATCGAGCTGGTGACGGCGGCGGCGCAGCGGCTGGCGCGCGACGGCGTGGCCGGCTCGCGCTGCACGCTCATCACCGGCGGCGGCGAGGTCGCCGCCAGCTACCCGCCGGGCGTGCAGGCGCGAGTGCGGCGCGGGCTGGAGCGGCTGGGCATCACGGTGCTGCGCGAGGCCTGCGTGGGCATCGAGGCCGGCGGCGTGCGCCTGGGCAACGGCGCCACGCTGGCCTGCGACGCGCCGCTGCTGGCCCTGGGCACACAAGCGCCGGCGTGGCTGGCCGACAGCGGTCTGGCGCTCGGCGAGCACGGGCACGTGGCAGTCAACGCCTGCCAGCAAAGCACCAGCCACCCGGCCGTGTTCGCCGCCGGCGACGTGGCCGACCGCACGGACCGGCCGCACCCGCGCAGCGGGGTGTATGCCGTGCGGGCGGGACCGGCGCTGGCCCACAACCTGCTTGCCGCCCACGACGGGCGGCCGCTGCGCGAGCACCACCCGCCCCGGCACACCCTCAACCTGCTGTCCTGCGGCGCAGGCCACGCGATCGCCAGCCACGGCCGCTGGAGCGCCGCGGGGGCCTGGGCCTGGTGGTGGAAGGACCGCATCGACCGCGGCTTCGTGGCGCGTCACACGCTGGCCGACCCGCCGAACGCCGGCCCGAGCCACAGCCCCAACCCCAGCCCCAACCCCAGCCAGTTACCCGGACCAAAAGCCTGAGCCCGCGCGGTCAGCAGCCGAGCTGCGCGGCGAGGTCGTTCAGGTCGCGCGCGTGGAAGGTGTTGGCCGGGTCGGGCGACACGTCCTTGGGCCGCGCCGCGCCGAACTCCAGCGGCCGCTCGATGTAAGCCGTGCGCAGCCCACAGGCGCGCGCCGCGGCGAGGTCGTCCTGGTGCGCCGCCACCAGCATCACGCGCTGCGGCGGCAGGTCAAACACCGCCGCGGCACCCAGGTAGGTGGCGGGATCGGGCTTGTAGGCGCGAAACACCTCGGCCGACAGCACACAGTCCCACGGCAGACCGGCGCGCTTGGCCATGTTGGTGAGCAGGCCGACGTTGCCGTTGGACAGCGAGGCGATGGTGAAGCGCGACTTCAGCCGGGTCAGCCCCGCCACGCTGTCGGGCCAGGCATCCAGCCGATGCCACACGCGGTTGAGCTCGCGCCGCGCGGCGTCGTCCAGGTGATCCAGCCCGAAGCGCGGCAGGATGTCATCGAGGATCAGGCGGTGCAGCTCGTCGATGCGCGTCCAGCCGAGCTCGCCACTGCGCACGCGCTGCATCGCCGGCTGGTAGCCCGCGCGCCAGGCCAGCGCGAAGGCGTCGGCGTCCACCCCCGGGTGACGCGCCGCCACCTCCCGCGCGATGCTGCCGTGCCAGTCAACCACGGTGCCGAAGATGTCGAAGACGAGGAGGGACAGGTCGGTTGGGGAGGTGGGATGGGCGGAACTCATGGTGGTCAATCAGCCAGCAGATCAGGGACGGTGCAACAGACGGCGCCACGACCAGACAGGCCAGTCGGAGCGGGCCTGATCGGCATCTCCCCCATGGATGACCGCGCCACCGCTGAGGTGGGCCGGGTGGTCCTTGGCGAACTGGCGCAGGCCGAGGAAAAAGTCCGGGTTCACGGTGGCGCCAGCCTTGATCTCGATGGCGTGCTGCCGCCCGCCCACGTCGAGCAACAGATCCACCTCGTGGCCACCGGCATCGCGGTAGAAATGCAGCGGCGCCGATTCGCCCCGGTTGAAACGGTCCTTGAGCGCCTCGACCACGATGAAATTCTCGAACAGCGCGCCCCACAGGGGGTCGCGCCGCACCTGGGCGGGCTCGCGCAGGCCCAGCAACCAGCAGGCCAGGCCAACATCGCAGAAGTAAAGCTTGGGGCTCTTGATCAGGCGCTTGCCACTGTTCACGAACCAGGGTGGCAGCAAGTGCACGAGAAAACTGGTCTGCAGCAGGTCGATCCACGCCCGGGCAGTGGGTTGGGTGATGCCGCAGTCGTTGGCGAGGCTGCTCAGGTTGAGGAGCTGGCCAACGCGGCCGGCGCACAGACGGACAAAACGGTCGAAGCGCTGCAGGTCATGCACGGCGGCGAGCTGCCGCAGGTCGCGCTCGACGTAGGTCGCGAAATAGTCGCCCAAGGCCTGGGACGGATCCAGCCGGCGGTCGTGGATCCGGGGCATGAAGCCGGTCAACAGCCAGGCACCCAGATCGTGACCCATCATCTCCGGCCGCCAACTCGCCACCTCCGCCGCGGTGAATGGCAGCAATCTCAGGACAGCGGTGCGCCCGGCCAGCGACTGCGATACGCCATGCATCAGCTCGAACTGCTGGCTGCCCGTGAGGATGAAACGGCCTGGCGTTGGGTCCGCATCGACCACGGACTGCAGGTAAGCCGTGATCTCGGGAGCCCGCTGCACCTCATCGAATATCGCTCCGGCCGGGTATCCGGCCAGGAAGCCCCGCGGGTCCTCGAGCGCGAACCGTCGTGTGTCCGGGTCTTCGAGCGTGACGTACGGCAGATCAGCGCGGGTCGCCCGGGCGAGGGTGGTCTTCCCGCTTTGCCGAGGACCGGTCAGGGTGACCACCGGGTACTGCGACAGCAGGCGATCAAACAGGGGCTGTATGTGGCGCGGCTGCATGCGGACAGTATGCACCGCTTCTGCAAATTCAAGAATTGTTTTTCAATTTGCAGAAACAGGGCAATGCGAGGGATCAATCCACCCGCAAGCGCACACCGTCTGCCGTCGGCGCCATCACCTCGCCGATTTCGGCCGCGTGGGCAAATCCGTGGCGGCGGAAGGTGTCGAGCACGGCGCCCACGGCTTCGGGCGCGCAGGAAACGAGCAGGCCGCCGCTGGTCTGGGGGTCGGACAGCAGGGCCTGGTCGACCGCATCGCGGCCGGCGCCCAGCCGGATCTCGGCGCCGTAGGCGGCCCAGTTGCGGCCGGAGGCGCCGGTGACGAGGCCCGCGCCGGCCAGGGCGCGCACGCCCTCGATCAGCGGGATCGCGTCCATCGACAGACGGACCGCGAGACCGGCACCGCGCGCGATCTCCAGCGCGTGGCCAGCCAGGCCGAAGCCGGTCACGTCGGTGAGCGCGTGCACGCCGGCCAGCCGCGCGAGGTCGGGGCCCGGCGTGTTGAGCTGGGTGGTCGTGGCGATCATCTGCGCGTAACCGCCGGCATCCAGGCGCTCCTTTTTCAGCGCGGCCGACAAGACGCCCACACCCAGCGGCTTGCCCAGCACCAGCCGGTCGCCGGCGCGGGCGTCGGCGTTGCGCTTCACGCGGTCGGGATGGACCAGCCCCAGCGCCACGAGGCCGTAAATGGGTTCGACCGAGTCGATGGTGTGGCCGCCCGCGATCGGAATGCCGGCGGCGGCGCACACGTCGCGCCCGCCCTGCAGGATGCGGCCGATGGTGGCGGTGGACAACACGTTGATCGGCATGCCGACCAGCGCCAGGGCCAGGATCGGCGTGCCGCCCATGGCGTAGACGTCGCTGATCGCGTTGGTGGCGGCGATGCGCCCGAAGTCGTGCGGATCGTCCACGATGGGCATGAAGAAGTCGGTGGTGGCGATCAGGGCCTGCTCGTCGTTGAGGCGGTACACGGCCGCGTCGTCGGCGGTCTCGATGCCCACCAGCAGCTCGGGCGGCAGCGGCATCTGGGCCGTGCCCTTGAGGATTTCGCTGAGCACGCCGGGGGCGATCTTGCAGCCGCAGCCACCGCCGTGAGAGAGGCTGGTCAGGCGGGGTTCGGTCGGGGACGTCTGGGGTGCGTTCATGGAAGGGCTTTCCGGTTCAGTGGGTGGGGCCGAGCTCGCGCAAGACGCCGAGCAGCGCGGCGCGCTCGGCGGCCGGATCGAAGAGCGCGGCTCGCTGGGCGCATTGTGCGGCGAGCGCGTCCAGGGGCCCGCCGGGTTGCCCCAGGCCGGCGCGGCAGGCGCGCAGACGGTCGACCAGCGCGGCCGCGTCGCCGGCGGGGAAATAGCCCGCGTAGCCGTCGCCGAGCATCCCGATGTTGCCGTCGATGTGGGACGCGAGCACCGGCGTGCCGCAGCGCACCGCCTCCAGGATCGCGTGGGCGCCGCCCTCCAGGCGACTGGTGTGCACCAGCAGATGCGCGCGCTGGATCCGGCGCAACACGGCCTCGTGGGGCACGCCGCCGAGCCATCGGTAGTGCGGGCAGTCGGCCGCGGTGGCGCGAGCCGCCTCACCCAGCCCGGCATCGAGCGCGGCGCCGATGTGGACCAGGCGGATTCCCTCGGTCGGCGCCAGCTGGCGCGCCGCCTCCCACAAGGTCTGAGGCCACTTTTCATCCCGCAGGTGCCCGACCATCACGGCCGTGAGCACGCGATCGGGCTTGACGAGCGGACGTCGGGTCGGACCGGACTGGAACACGACCCGACACCGCGCTCGCCACGCGGCAGGCACGGCCTGCGGCGCGCGTTCCTGCAGCACGATGAGCCGGTGGGCCAGGGCCAGGGAGTGGCGGGCCGATGCGTCGACGGCGATGTCCCGGTACAGGTCGGTGCCGGTGAGGGCCACCACGAGCGGGGCATTCGGCCGCGACGCAGCCCAGGCGGCGATCGAGGCGGCAGAACGCCGGGCGTGCAGCGCCACGAGCGCGGCCGCGGTGTCCGGTACCGCCGGGTCGGGCCACTGGCGCGTCAGCACCACCCGATAATGGCCGCCGAGCAGCCGCGCCCAGCGGCGTGCGGTCTGCCAGTTGCCGTTGTTCGCGTCGGCCAGGGCAGGCGTCACGATGCACAGCACGGGTTTGGGAGGGGTGGTCATGTCAGGCTCGATTGTGGAACCCGGCGACGCGCCTTGCTGGGTGGAGGCGGAAAGGGCCCGCCGCGCGGGGGCGGACGAGCTCGCCGGCCTCCTCGCTGCGGCCCGCGCCCGCACGCTGGCGCTGCTGGACGACTACGTCGACAACCTGGGGCCCGCGATGCCAGTGCCTCAGGCCGACAGCCTGAACCCGCCCCATTGGGAGTTTGGGCACATCGGCTGGTTTGCCGACTGGTGGATTGCCCGGTTTACCGATCGCCTGCGGGGGCGGCACGCGCCCCCCGACACGCCGCGACGCCCGGCCCGGCAGGCCGCCCGGGGCGAGGACGCGGACGCGCTGTACGACAGCAGCCGCGTGCGCCACGACGACCGCTGGGGGCTGCCGCTGCCCCCGCTGTCCGCGCTGCGCGACGACCTCGCTGCCAGCCTTCAGGACACCCAGGCCGCGCTGCGAGGCATGCCCGACGACCTGAGCGAGATCCATCTCGACAACGCGCTGTATTTCCACCGACTCGCGCTTTTTCACGAGGCCATGCACGCCGAGGCCCTGGTCTACATGGCGCAAACCCTGGGCATCAACCTGCGCGAGAGCGCACCGGGGCCGGCCGGCGCCCCGGCGGGTTCGGTGCGCGTGGCGGGGGAGGCGTGGGTGCTGGGCTGGCCAACCGGGGGGTTCGCGTTTGACAACGAGTGCGGACGCGCGGTCGTGGTGGTGGAGCCGTTCGACATCGACGCGAGCCCGGTCGACTGGTCGCGCTACCTGCCTGCGGTGGAAGCCGGGGCCGTGCCGCTGCCGCGTGACGTGCGCCACACCGGCAGCGGCTGGGCGGTGCGTCAGGGCGCCCGCTGGCGCGCGGTGGAGCCCGATGCGCCGGTGTGCCACGTGAGCTGGCACGAGGCCCGGGCCTGGTGCGACTGGGCGGGTCGGCGTCTGCCGACCGAGGCGGAATGGGAGATCGCGGCCATGACAGCGCCGGGCTTCGCCTGGGGCCGCGTGTGGGAATGGACCGCCACACCATTCGCGCCCTTCGAGGGCTTTGAGCCCCACCCCTACCGCGACTACTCCGCCCCCTGGTTCGACGGCCGCCCGGTGCTCAAAGGCGCGTCCTGGGCGACCGACCCGATCCTGCGCCACCCCCGTTACCGCAACTACTACCCGGCGCACCGCAACGACCCGCTGGTGGGCTTCCGCAGCGTCGCCCGCTGATCGATCACCGTGGCTCAGGCCGGCGCCCAGAACACGCTGAACCAGCCGCGCGCGTCGGTCCAGTGGACCGGCTCACCGAAACCAGCCGCCTGGAGCAGGCGGGTGAAGTCGGCTGGTGCCCATTTCCAGGAGTTTTCGGTGTGGATGCGCTCGCCGTCCTCAAACCGCCACGTGCCGGCCGCGTGCGACACACACTGGACACCGTCGGCCTGCAGGTGCATTTCGATGCGCGAGTCGGCTTCGTTGTAGAAGGCGACGTGCCGCCAGGCGCCGGGCCGGAAATCGGACCCCAGCCACCGGTTGACGTGGCGCAGCAGGTTGCGGTTGAAGGCGGCGGTCACGCCCAGGGGATCGTCGTAGGCCGGCTCCAGCACATCACGCGCCTTCACGCGGTCCACCCCGATCAGCAATCCGCCGCCAGGCCCGCCGGCACGGCAGAGCGCGTGGGCCTGGGTCAGCAGGGCCAGCGCCTCGGCCGGCGCAAAGTTGCCGATGCTGGACCCGGGGTACAACACCACGCGCGGCACCGAGCCGCCGCCGACCCCGGCCAGCCAGGTCTCGGCGGCGTCGGGCAAGTCCAGCCGGGCCGCGAAGTCGATGCCCAGGCCCAGCAGCGGCAGGCTGGGATGGCGCTGCGCCATCGCGCGCAACGCGTCACCAAGGTAATCGGACGAGAAGTCGAGCGCGACGTAGGCGCGGGGGCGCAGGAGGTCAAACAGGCGCTCGGCTTTCGCGCCGTTGCCGGCGCCCAGGTCAAACCACGCCGCACCGCGCGGCACCCGGCGGGCCAGGTCATCGCGGCAGGCGGCCACGATCGCCGCTTCGGTGCGCGTGGGGTAGTACTCGTCGAGCTCGCAGATCGCGTCAAACAGCCGCGAGCCGAGTGCGTCGTACAGGAACTTCGGCGCGATCCGGGCGGGTCGCTGCGACAGGCCGTCCCGCAATTCGGCGCGCACAGCCTGCGCGTCGAGGCGGTGGCCATGAATCAGGTGGGGCGATGGGGTCATGCAAGGGGCGGCGTGCGAGAAGGTCGGGAAGAAACCCGGGCCGGGCAGCCGCCCCGCTTCCGGGTTCTAATCGGCGCTCCCCCAGCCCTTCGTCCTGGAGAACATCTTATGTCGCTTGATCGCCTGGCGCGCCTTGGTCGCCGCCTGCTGGTGGCCTCGGCCCTGTGCGCCGTGGGCCTCGTGCACGCCCAGACCGTGTTGCGCGTGACCACCATCCCCGAGGAAGCCGCCACCGAGCAGATCCGCAAATTCACACCGCTGGCCACCTACCTGGAACAGCAGCTCGGCATGAAGGTCGAGTTCACGCCGGTGAACGACTACCCGGCCGCCGTGGAAGCGCTGGTCAACAAGAAGGTCGACCTGGTCTGGTTCGGCGGCTTCACCCACGTGCAGGCCAACCTGCGTTCGGGCGGCAAGATCATCCCCATCGCCCAGCGCGAGGAAGACACGAAGTTCCAGTCGGTGTTCATCGCCAAGACCGACTCGGGCATCAAGGGCCTGGCCGACATGAAGGGCAAGCAGGTGTCCTTCGGTTCACAGAGCAGCACCTCCGGCCACCTGATGCCGCGCAGCTTCCTGCTGCAGGCCAACATCAACCCCGAGAAGGACTTTGCGCGCATCGCCTACAGCGGCGCCCACGACGCCACCATCGCCTCGGTGGTGAGCGGCAAGGTCGACGCCGCGGCGCTGGACATCACCGTCTGGCGCAAGTTCGTCAGCGAGAACCGGGTCGACACCAAGGCGGTCGACGTGTTCTTCACCACGCCCGGCTACTTCAACTACAACTGGTCGGTGCACGCCGACATGCCCGCCGCGTTGCGCGACCGCGTGAAGGCCGCCCTGCTGGGCCTGAACCCGGCCAACCCGGCGCACGCCGAGATCCTCAAGCTCAACCGCGCCACGCGCTACATCGAGACCCGCCCGGAAAACTACAAGGGGCTGGAAGCCGCCGCGCGCAGCGCCGGCCTCCTCTGAGCGCGCCGTGCAGATCGCGCTGGAGGGCCTGAGCGCCCGCCACCCGGCCGCGCGGCCTGACCACCCGCCCGCCCTGCGCGGGCTGGACATCCGCATCGCCCCGGGCGAGCAGGTGGCGGTGATCGGGCCATCGGGCGCGGGCAAGACGACGCTGATGCAGGTGCTGGCCTGCGCGCTGCGGCCCGCCGCCGGACGCCTGACGCTCGACGGGCGCGACCCCTGGCAGCTTGACCGCGGCGCGCTGCGCCGCCTGCGCGGCACGCTGTTCCTCGCGCCGCAGGTACCGCCCTTGCCGCCGCGCCAGCGCGCGGTCACGGCCGTGCTGGCGGCACGCCTGCCCGCGCTGGGTCTGTGGGCCAGCCTGCGCTCGCTGTTCTACCCCAGCGACATTCCGGGCGCCTTTGATGCCCTCGACCGCTTCGACCTGGGCGACAAGCTGTTCGAGCGGGTGGACCGCCTTTCGGGCGGCGAGCGCCAGCGCGTGGGCCTGGCGCGCGCGCTGCTCGCGCCCGCGCGGCTGTGGCTGGTGGACGAGCCGCTGTCGGCGCTGGACCCGGCGCGCGCCGCACAGGCGATCGACACGCTGACCGCCGGCGCGCGCGAACGCGGGGTGACGCTGGTGGCCACGCTGCACCAGGTCGATGTCGCGCTGGCGCGCTTCCCGCGGGTGATCGGTTTGCGCGACGGCGCGGTGGCCTTCGACCTGCCAGCCGGCGAGGTCACGCGCGAACGGCTGGCCCGCCTGTACGAGCGCTTTGAACACGAGCTGCGCGGTGAAACCGCCGCGCCGGCCGACACCCCCGCGCTGGGGCCGGCGCCGGTGGTGATGCACTGCCGCTGAGATGACCAGCGACGCGCTGTCCCGCGCCCCGCGCCGCGACCCGGCGTGGATCGGCCGCGTGTTCTGGGCCGGCGCCGGGCTGGTGGTGCTGTGGCCGCTGCTGGTGGCCACCGAGTTCCGGCCCTGGGTGCTGCTCGAGCCGCGCAACCTGAAGGTCACCGGGCAGTTTCTCGCCAGTTTCTGGCCGCTGGCGTTCAGCGGCGAGTTCCTCGCGATGGTGGCGCGCGAGACCTGGCGCACCGTGGCCATGGCCACCGCCGGCGTGACGCTGGCGCTGCTGATCGCCATACCGCTCACGCTGGTCGGCACGCGGGTCTTGTCGGTGTCGGCACTGACCGGCCGCATGGCCGTGTGGCCTGCGGTGGTGCGGCAGGCCGTGCGCTGGCTGCTGGTGCTGTTGCGCAGCATTCCGGAGCTGGTGTGGGCGCTGGTGTTCGTGCGCGTGGTGGGCCTGGGACCGACGGCGGGCGTGCTGGCGATCGCCCTCACCTACGGCGGCATGCTGGGCAAGGTATACGGCGAAATCCTGGAGAGTGGCGATACGCACGCCACCCACACGCTGCTGCGCCACGGCAGCGGGCGCCTGCAGGCCTTCTTCTACGGTCTGCTGCCCACCAACGCGGCCGAGCTCACCAGCTACACCGTCTACCGCTGGGAATGCGCGATCCGCTCTTCGGTGGTGCTGGGCTTCGTGGGGGCGGGCGGGCTGGGCCAGCAGCTGGACAACTCCATGAAGATGTTCAACGGCGGCGAAGTGGCCAGCATGCTGCTGGTGTTCGTCGCCCTGGTGGCGCTGGCCGACCGGGTCAGCGCCGGGCTGCGGAAAGCGCTCGGATGAACGAAGCGCCCCCACCCCGCCGCGGCCCCGCGGCCGCCAACCCGCCGTGGCGCCTGCCGCCGCGCCTGTTCGACGCGCGCTGCCGCGCCTGCTGGTTCACCGCCGCCGTGCTGGCGCTGGTGGTGGCGAGCTTTGCCACGCTGGACCTGCAGTGGCGGCAGTTCCTGTCGTGGGAGGCGGCGGCGAGCATGGGCCGCTTCCTCGGCGAGTTTTTCCCGCCCGACACCTCGCCGGCGTTCCTGCACAAGGTGTTGGTGGGCGCGTGGGAGACGCTGGCCATGTCGGCGCTGGGCACCGCGCTGGCGGCCGCGCTGGGCCTGGCGCTCGCGCTGCCGGCCAGCCGCCTGCACGACGGCGACCGCGCGCTGGCGCGGGCACCCACGCGGCTGCTGCTCAACGCACTGCGCAGCGTGCCCGAACTGGTGTGGGCCGCGCTGCTGCTGATCAGCGCAGGGCTCGGCCCGTTTGCCGGCACGCTGGCGCTGGCCCTGCACACCAGCGGCGTGCTGGGTCGCCTGTTCGCCGAGGCGATCGAAAACGCGCCGCCCGGCCCCGGCGACGCGCTGCGGGTGCAGGGCGTGGGCAACGGGCGCACCTTCCTCTACGCCACGCTGCCGCAGGTGCTGCCGCAACTGTTGAGCTACACGCTCTACCGCTGGGAAAACAACATCCGCGCGGCCGCGGTGCTCGGCGTGGTGGGCGCCGGCGGTCTGGGCCAGTTGCTGGCCTTCCACATGGGTTTGTTTCAGATGGGCAAGACGGCCACCGTGCTGGGAGCGATGCTGCTGCTGGTGGCGCTGGTGGACGCCCTGAGCCACCTGAGTCGCCGGGTGCTCACGCGCTGAACCGGCCCCACGGGGTGGCGCGGCACCCGGGCGTCAGGCGCCGGGCTTGACCCGCAGCAGGCGGCCGTCGCGCTCGTCGGTCAGCAGGTAAATCCAGCCGTCCGGGCCTTCGCGCACGTCGCGCACCCGACCCACGTCCGGCAGCAGCTTCTCTTCCTTCACCACCCGCGTGCCGTCGAGCTGCAGGCGCGCCACGTAGCGGAACTTCAACGAGCCCACCAGCAGGCTCCCCTTCCAGCCGGGGTAGCGCTCGCTGCGCACCCAGGCCATGCCCGAGGGCGCCATCGACGGGGTCCACTGCCACAGCGGGGCCACCATGCCGGGCTTGCTGGTCAGGCCTTCGCCGATCCGGCCGCCGCCGTAGTTCTCGCCGAAGGTCACCAGCGGCCAGCCGTGGTTCGCGCCGGGGTCCGGGCGGTTGAGTTCATCGCCGCCCTGCGGGCCGTGCTCCACCAGCCACAGGCGCCCGTCCGGGCCCAGCGCGGCCCCCTGGGGGTTGCGGTGGCCCAGGCTGTAAATCTCCGGCAGCGCGCCGCTCTGGCCCAGGTAGGGGTTGCCGGGATGGGCGCTGCCGTCGGCCTTCAGGCGCACCACCTTGCCGTGGTGGTTGTCGAGGGTCTGGGCATCGGCCATGCGGTGGTAGCGGTCGCCCAGCGTGAGGAAGAAGCCGCCGTCGTCGGTCTGCACGATGCGACAGCCGAAATGCAGGCGGCTCTGCACTTTGGGCCGCTGGCTGAACACCACTTTGACGTCCTGCAGCGCGGTGGCGTCGGCGTTGAGCGTGCCGCTGGCCAGCGCGGTGGAGTTGCCGCCCTCGCCGGGCTCGCTGTAACACCAGTGGACGCGGCGGTTGCGCGGGAAATCGCGGTCGGCGATCACGTCGAGCAGACCGCCCTGCCCGCCGGCCTGCACCGGCGGCAACCCGACCAAGGCCGGCCCGACGCGACCGTCGGCCTGCACCACGCGCATCCGGCCGGGCCGCTCGGTGACGAGGAAGCGGCCTTCGCCCAGGAAGGCCACCGCCCAGGGGTTCTCCAGGCCGCGCGCGACCAGCTCGGTCTGGGCCGGGCCGGCGGCGTGGGCCGTCAGCGTGGCCAGGGACAGGACGGACAGTGACACGGCGCAGCGCGTCACCCGGCGGAACAGGGGGGGAAGGGTGTGTGACATGGCGAACTGACCGCGACCAGACGCGCCAAGTTCCCGCCGGCCGCGACGCCGGTCGTCAGCCAAACGGGCGGATGCCGAACAGCGCCGCGTGGGCCCAGGCCACAAACAGGCCGTAAAGCGCCAGCCCGCCGACCACGGCAACCGCGTCGCGAGCCCCCCAAGCGGCCGGCCGCCGCCGCACGGCCAGCAGGCCGGCGGCTTCGCGGCGCTTCACGCTGATGCGGTCGGCCACCGCCCACGCGAGGAAGCCGCCGAACAGCAGCAGATCGGCCAGCGTGTGGTTGGCCAACAGGTGCGACAGGGCCCAGAACTTGGTCGCCAGTAGCATCGGGTGCTTGACCACGGCCCCCAGCCGGCATGGCAGCTGCGAGGCGATCACCAGCGGAAACACCGGCAGCATCAACAGCGCCGCCGCATGGCGCAGGCCGGTGACCGGCTCCCACAGCGGCACCGGCGCCTGACGCGCGGCGCCATAGCCCACCACGATCAACACGAAACCCGCCAGCGCGACCACCGAGTACAGGCCCTTCCAGCCGTTCTCGCCCAGCCGCGCCGCGAGCGCGCTGCGCCCCGTGGGCGACACGATGGACACCGAATGGATGCCCAGAAACAACACCAGCCCCAGCACCAGCCAGACCATGAGCGCCTCCCGCGCCGCGCGCAACCGCCACCGGCTGCCGCGCGTCGGCCTTCACTCTACCGCGCCCGGGGGTGGCGGCTGTCGCCTGCGCGGCGCGCGCGGGGCCGGCACCGTGTCGGGCGCCCCACGCGGGGCGGGGCCGGAGCGTGACCGACGCCACGGCCACGCCCGTCGGCTGAAGGGACATCCCCCCGCCGGCCTCAAGCCTGCGGCACCATGGCCGATAAAGGAATACTTCCGACCACCGCCATGGCCAGCGATCTCGACACCGTCCGGGTGCTGCGCGCCCTCTTTCACGATTTCCCGCGAGCCCCCCAGGGGCTGTCGCCGCTGGAGACGATGGAATGGATCCGCCGCTCGATGACCGACTACGAGGGTGGCGAGATGGCTTACACCATCGAGCACATCACCCGCAGCGCGATGCTCGACATCGTGCTGTACATGCGCGAAACCGGCAGCCTGCGCGAAGACGCCGCGTTTGAGCAGGTCTTGCAGGAAGTGAGTACGCCCGAAGGGCGGCAGGCGTTCCGCGACCGCTGCATCAGCGCACAAAAAGGCGTGAACGAGACCGAGCGGCTGCTGCGACGGGCGCAGGGTCCCTGGGTCGAGCCGGGGCCGTTTTTCGACACCCCCGCCACCGCCATCGACGCCTTCGTGCTCGGACGGGCGACCGGCGCCGGCCCGCTGTTCGCCGAATTCGCCGACCGGCCGGAGGTGCAGGAGATCGGCGTCTTCGACACCCCGCCGCTGGCGGTGCACGAGTTCGGCTGGGGCTTCCTCACCGAGGTCGCCGGCGGCTGGAACGTCTACGTGGCCGAGGTGTGGCGCCAGGGCACCGTGGGTTACTTCGAGCGCTTCATGCACGCCTGGGAGAGCGGCGTGCACGACGCCCCCACCCCGCTGAGCGCCGACGACGGCATCGGCTGCTTCGGCGCGCTCAGCCTGCGCGCACCCGACCTGCGCGAACCCGACGTGCGGCGCTGGGTGGGCGAGTGGTTCATCGCCCGCCACCTGCCCCTGATGGTCGGCCGCGCCCTCGACGAGCGCTACGCGTTCCCGAAGCACTGGCATCCCGCGTGAGCGGGATGCCTCTCATGGCCTCATCCCGCGTGAGCGGGATGCCTCTCATAGCCTCATCCCGCGTGAGCGGGAGGCCTCTGATGGCCTCATCCCGCGTGAGCGGGAGGCTTTCTCGGGGCCCATCCCGCGGGCGCGGGATGGCATCCCCTCAGCGCGGCGCTTCCCAGCCGCCGCCCAGCGCCTGGTACACGCTCACCAGCGCCACCCCGGCCTCCACCTGCGCCTGCACCTGCGCGTCGCGCTGACCCAGCGCCTCGCGCTCGGCGTCAAGCACCGCGAGGAAGTCGGTCACACCGGCCTCGAAGCGCAGGCGGGCCAGCCGCGCTGCCTCGCCCGCCTGGCGGGAGGCTTCGTCCAGGCGCGTGGCGCGTTCGGTCTGGCGGCTGTAGGCGCTGAACGCGCCCTCGGTTTCCTCCAGCGCGAGCGCCAGTGTCTGGTCGAAGCGCACCAGCGCCTGCGCGGCGCGCGCCTCGCTGGCGCGCACGCGGGCGCGCAGCGCGCCGCCGTCGAACGGCGTCCAGCTGATCGCCGCGCCCAGCGCATAGCGTCCGGCCGCGCTGTCGAACAGGTCGCCCGCGCGGGGCGCGTTGAAGCCCAGCAGGCCAGACAGCGACAGGCGCGGGTACAGCGCGGCCTGCGCCACGCCGATGTCGGCTGTCGCCGCGGCGAGCTCGCGCTCGGCCACGATCAGGTCGGGCCGGCGGCGCAGCCAGTCCTGCGGCGTGCCCACGGGCAGCGTCGCGAGGTCGGTCACCGGCAGGGCCGGCAAGGGCGCGGCCTCGCCGGCCAACGCCAGCACCGCGCGGGGCGGCTGCGCGGTCAGGGTGCCCAGGCGCAAGGCGGTGCGCTCCAGCGCGGTTTGCAGCGCCGGCACAGCGGCTTCGGTGGCGGCGACCAGCGCGCGGGCGCGCGCCAGATCCAGCGCCGATGAGCGGCCGGCGTCGGTGCGTGCCGCGGTCAATCGCGCGGCCTCGCGCTGGCGCTCCAGCGCCTCGCGCGTGACGGCCAGCCGCGCCTGCAGGCCGCGCAGCGCGAGGTATTGCCGCGCCACCTCGGCGGCCACGGCGGTGTGGGCCGCGGCCACGCCGGCCTCGCTCGCCGCCAGGCGGGCGGAGGCCGCTTCGCTGGCGCGGCGCAGGCCGCCGAAGAGATCAATCTCCCAGCGGGCCACGAAGCTCGCGTCGTAGGCGTTGGCGGTGCGCTCGGCGCGGGTGGTGCCGGGGCGCTGGGTCAGCGGCTGGACGGCCCGCTCGGCCGAGCCGGTGATGCCCACGCCCGGGCGGCCGGCGGCGTCGGCCTCGTCCAGCCCGGCGCGGGCTTCCTGCAGGCGCGCCTGGGCCAGGCGCACGTCGGGGCTGGCGTCCAGCGCCCGCTCGACCAGCGCGGTGAGCGCCGGGTCGTTGAAGCCGCGCCAGAAGCGCGCGATGTCGGCACCCACGGGGCGCACCTCGGAACCAGCGGAGGCGCTGGCGGCGCCCGCAGCCCGGTCCACGCCGGGCTGGGCGAAGCGCGCGTCGAGCGAGGGGGTGGGCGCGCGGTGGTCCGGGCCGACGGCGCAGCCGGCCAGCAGCGCGACCGCCGCCGCGGCGGCGATCAGGGTCAGGCGGCGATCAGGCATGGTGGCTCTCCCCAGCAGTGCCCTGGCCGAGGCGGCGGGCGCGGCGCGCGCGGAGCAGCGCGTAAAACACCGGCGTCATGAAGATGCCGAACAACGTGACGCCGACCATGCCGGAGAACACGGCGATGCCCATGGCGCGGCGCATCTCGCTGCCCGCGCCCGAGCCCACGATGAGCGGGATGACGCCCGCGCAGAACGCGATCGACGTCATCAGGATGGGGCGCAAGCGCATGCGGCAGGCGTGGACGATGGCGTCGAACAGGGCCTCACCCCGCTCTTCCAGTTCCTTGGCGAACTCCACGATCAGGATGGCGTTCTTGCAGGCCAGCCCCACCAGCACCACCAGCGCGACCTGCGTGAAGATATTGAGGTCGCCGGGCTGCATGAACGGCGGGAAGCTGGACAGCCACACGCCGAACAGCGCCGACAGAATGCCCATGGGCACGATCAGCACGATCACCAGCGGCAGGCTCCAGCTCTCGTACTGCGCCGCCAGCACGAGCACCACCAGCAGCACCGAGATCAGCAGCACCGCGGCGAGCACCGGCAGCTTGATCTGGGTGCCGGGGATGGTGAAGTCGCGCGTGAGGCGGTCCTGGTAGCTCAGCTCGGTCCACTCGTAGGTCATGCCGCGCGGCAGCGTGCGCTGCAGCAGCGTCTCGATCTCGCCTTCGGCCTGGCTGGAGGAGAAGCCGGGGTTCGGCGCGCCGTTGATGTCGGCCGAGGGGTAGCCGTTGTAACGGGTCACGCGCGTGGGGCCGAAGGTGGGCTCGACCGTCATCAGCGCGCCCAGCGGCACCATCTCGCCCGCCGCGTTGCGGGTCTTGAGGCTGGTGATGGCCGAAGCGTCGGCGCGGAACGGCGCATCCGCCTGCACGACCACCTGGTAGGTCTTGCCGAAGCGGGTGAAGTCATTCACATACAGCGAGCCCAGGTTGACCTGCATCGTGTCGTAGATGTCGGCCAGGTTGATGCCCATCTGCTTGGCGCGGGTGCGGTCCACGTTGGCGTAGAGCTGCGGCACGTTGATGTCGTAGCCGGAGAACGGCGTGCCGATGCTCGACTGCGGGTTGCCATACACCTGACCCAGCGTGCCCCAGACGGCACCGTACAGCGCCTGCTCACCCAGACCCGCGCGGTCCTGCACCTGCAGCTTGAAGCCGCCGGCGTTGCCCAGCCCGTCCACCGCCGGCGGCGGCACGACAAACATGCGCGCGCCCTGGATGCTCTGGATCGCGCCGTTGACCTGCCCGAGGATGGCGTTCTTGCTCAGCTCGGGCGAGGTGCGCTCTTCAAACGGCGCCAGCCCGAAGAACACGATGCCTTCGTTGGGCGCCGCCGAGAAGCCGGCGATCGACAGGCCCGGGAAGGCCACCGAGTCGACGATGCCGGGCACGGTCAGCGCGATGTCGCTCATCTCGCGGATGACGGCTTCGGTGCGGTCGATCGACGCGCCAGCGGGCAGTTGCGCGATGCCGATGAGGTACTGCTTGTCGGGCGCCGGCACGAAGCCGGCGGGAATGCGGGCGAACAGCAGGCCGGTCACGCCGAGCAACACCGCGTACACCGCCAGCGAGGCGGTCTTGTGGCGCACGAGGTAGCCCACGCGGCGGCTGTAGCTCTCGCCGCCGCGCTGAAACACGCGGTTGAACCAGCGGAAGAAGCCGCCGAGCCAGCGGTCCATGAAGCGGGTGAGCCGGTCGGGCGACTGGTCGTGCGGGTGCAGCAGCAGCGCCGACAGCGCGGGGCTGAGGGTCAGCGAGTTGAAGGCAGAGATCACCGTGCTGATGGCGATCGTCACGGCAAACTGCTTGTAGAACTGCCCGGTGAGGCCAGGCACGAAGGCCAGCGGCACAAACACCGCACACAACACGAGCGCAATCGCCACGATCGGGCCCGACACCTCGCGCATGGCCTTGATGGTGGCCTCGCGCGGCGAGAGCCCTTCCTCGATGTTGCGCTCGACGTTCTCCACCACCACGATGGCGTCGTCCACGACGATGCCGATCGCCAGCACCAGGCCGAACAGCGTGAGCGTGTTGATCGAGTAGCCCAACAGCAGCAGGAAAGCGAAGGTGCCGACGATCGACACCGGCACGGCCAGCAACGGGATGAGCGAGGCGCGCCAGGTCTGCAGGAACACCACCACCACCAGCACGACCAGCGCCACCGCCTCCAGCAGCGTGACGACCACCTTTTCGATGGACGTCTGCACAAAGCGGGTCGGGTCGTAGACGATGCTGTAGCTCACGCCCGGCGGGAAGCTCTGCGCCAGCCGGTCCATGGTCTCGCGCACGCTGTTGGAGAGGGCCAGCGCGTTGGAACCCGGCGCCTGGAAGACGGCGATGGCCGCGGCCTCCTTGTTGTTGAGCAGGCTGCGCAGCGCGTAGCTGCCGGCCGACAGCTCCACGCGCCCGATGTCGCGCACCCGGATCAGGCCGCCGGTGGCCGGGTCGGCGCGCACGATGATGTCGGCGAACTCGGCCTCGGTGGTGAGACGGCCCTGGGTGTTGACCGCGAGCTGGAACTCGGTGCCGGCTGGCGCGGGCGGCGCGCCCACCGTGCCGGCGGCGACCTGAGCGTTCTGCTCGCGGATCGCCGCCACGACCTCGGCGGTGGTGAGGTTGCGCGCGGCCAGCTTGGTCGGGTCGAGCCACACGCGCATGGCGTAGTCACCCGCACCGAACAGGATCACCGACCCCATGCCGGGCAGGCGCAGCAAGTCGTCGCGCACGTTGAGCTGGCCGTAGTTGCGCAGGTACAGCGCGTCGCGGCTGTTGTCCGGGCTGACGAGGTGAACCACCATGGTCAGGTTCGGGCTGCTCTTTTCGGTGGTCACACCGATCTGCCGCACGATGTCGGGCAGGCGCGGCAGGGCGCGGTTGATGCGGTTCTGCACCGCGGTCTCCGCCGCCTCCGGACTGGTGCCGATCTTGAAGGTGACGGTCAGCGTCATGCCGCCGTCGGCCGTGGCCTGCGATTCGTAATACAGCAGGTTCTCGATGCCGCTGATCTGCTCCTCCAGCGGCGTGGCCACGGTTTCGCTGATGACGCGCGGGTTGGCGCCGGGGAACTGGGCGCGCACCACGATCTGCGGCGGCGCGACCTCGGGATACTCGGACAGCGGCAGCTGGAAGATCGCCAGCGAGCCGATCAGGAAGATGAAGATCGACAGGACGGCCGCGAACCGCGGCCGGTCGATGAAGAACCGGGAGATGTCCATGGCGGGCGCTCCGGTTACTGGGCCGGCTTCGGCGCGGCGGGCGGCGGGAAGATGGGCATGCCCTTCTCGTCCACCTTCAAGACCTGCGGCTGCACCGGCATGCCGGGCATGATGCGCTGCAGGCCTTCGACCACCACGTTCTCGCCCGGCTTGACGGCGTCACCCAGGACCACGCGCATGCCGTCCTGCAGCGCGCCGAGTTGCACCACGCGGAACTGCGGCTGCCCGTCAGCGCCGACGACCACCACCGTCTTGCGGTTCTGGTCGGTGCCGATGGCGCGCTCGGGCACGAGCACCGCGCTGTAGGGCGCGCCGGTGCCCATGGACAGGCGGGCCGCCATGCCGGGCACGAAGCGGCCGTCGCGGTTGTCGAAGCTCGCCCGCAGGCGGATGGCGCCGGTCTGCGGGTTCAGGCGGTTGTCGACGAAGTCGAGCGTGCCGGCGTGCGGGAAGCCCGCGTCGTTGGCCAGGCCCAGGCGCACCGGCGTCTGGGCCGTGCCGGCGGCCTTCACGCGCAGGAAGGTCTGTTCGCTGGCGTCGAAATAGGCGTGCACGCGGCCGGTGGCGGCGATCGTGGTGAGCACCACCTGCTCGCTGACCAGGTTACCGGCCGTGACCGCCGCGCGCGAGGCGCGACCGGCGATCGGCGCGCGCACCGCGGTGTGCGACAGGTTCAGCCGCGCCACCCGCAAGGCCGCTTCGGCGGCCAGCACATCCGCCTCGCCGGTGCGCACCGACGCGGCCAGCTGGTCGGCTTCCTGCCGGGAGATCGCCTGGCTCGCCAGCAGCTGCTGGGCGCGGGCGGTTTCGCTGCGGGCCAGCTCGGCGCGGGCGCGGGCGGCCGCCAGCTGCGCTTCGGCACGGGCGACCTCGGCCTCGAACGGACGCGGATCGATCGTGAACAGCAACTGACCACGGGCCACGGCGGCGCCGTCGGTGAAATGCACCCGCTCCACCGTGCCGGCCACGCGCGGGCGCAGTTCAACAAACTCGGCGGCTTCCAGCCGACCGCTGAAGGTCTCGAGGTCGGTGACGGTGCGCTGCACCGCGGGCGACACGCTCACCGGCATCGCCGGCGGGGGGCCGCCCTGGGCCTCGGCCGGGCGGCCGCAGCCCGACAGCAGGGCGGGGATCAGCAAAGCAAAGGCCAACAGGCCGGACAGGCGCGGTAGCGCCAGCGTGGGGGCAGGCATGGGGGTACTCCGTGAAAACCTGGGGCGCCGCCCCGGGTGGGGGCTCGCCAGTGGCCGCGATGGCGGCCAGCCGCGGATTAGGCGCGCCGATGGTATCGCCCCACTGCGAACAGGGCTATCACGAAATCGTGTGTCACGCTCACAGCGCGTCGAGCGGAACCTTCAGGTAGCGACGGCCGTTGGCCTCGGGCGGCGGCAGCTGACCCGCCCGGATGTTGACCTGCACCGACGGCAGGATCAACGCCGGAACGGACAGCGTGGCGTCGCGGGCGCGGCGCATCGCGACAAACGCCGCCTCGTCCACACCATCGTGGAGGTGCACATTGGACGCGCGCTGCTCGGTCACGCTGGTCTGCACCCGCACCGCGCGACCGGCGGGCGGGTAATCGTGGCAGACGAACAGTCGAGTGTCGCCCGGCAGGGCCAGCAGTCGGCGCGCTGAGGCATACAGCGCGTGGGCATCGCCGCCGGGAAAGTCGCAGCGCGCGCTGCCCACATCCGGCATGAACAGGGTGTCGCCCACGAACAGGGCATCGCCGATGCGGTAGGCCACGCAGGCCGGCGTGTGGCCGGGCACGGCCATCACCGTCACCCGCAGATCACCCGCCACCAGCACCTCGCCGTCGGCCAGCAAGCGGTCAAACGACCCGCCCGGCGCGCCCGCGGGCAGGTTGAAGAGGCCCTCAAAGGTGCGCTGCGCGGACGTGATGCGCTCGCCGATGGCGACCGGCGCGCCCAGGCGCCCGCGCAGCCAGTCGGCGGCCGACAGGTGATCGGCGTGGGCGTGCGTCTCCAGAATCCAGGCCACGCGCAGGTTCAGGGCCGCCACGGCGTCCAGCACGCGTTGCGCGCTGCCGGTGCCCGTGCGCCCGGCGGCCGGGTCATAGTCCAGCACCGGGTCGATGACCACGGCATCCGACCCGCGACCGGTGTGCACGAGGTGCGTGACGGTCCAGGTGGCCGGATCGAACCAGCTGTCGACCCGAGGCCGACCGGGGCTGGGTGGGTTGACGGGTTGGGACTGGAACGGCGCGCACGCATCGGTGGTGGTCGGGGTCATGGGCAGCTTTCAGAACGGGTTTGGGTTCAATATGCTTTCAAACAATCTATTTTTCAATATACTATTGATCGTGAAAGCGAAACCATGACCTCCATCAAACTCGACCTCGATCACATGCAGTCCGCGGCGGCTGAGGCCAGCCGCCTGATGAAGGCGCTGGCCAACCCGGACCGGCTGATGCTGCTGTGCCAGCTGTCACAGGGCGAGCACAACGTGGGCGAACTGGAAGCGGCGCTGGGCATCACCCAGCCCACGCTGTCTCAGCAGCTCACCGTGTTGCGCGAGGAGGCGCTGGTCAGCACCCGGCGCGAGGGCAAGCACGTGTACTACCGCATCGACAGCCCGCAGGCGCTCGCCGTCATCCGCACCCTGTACCAGCAGTTTTGCGCCCGTTGAACGGAACCACCCCACCCCAAACCACCCAGGAAGACCCATGACCATCGATTTCGCGAACTTCACCCCCTGGGCCTCGCTGGCCGGGGGCCTGCTGCTGGGACTGGCGGCCGCGCTGTTTGTGCTGCTCAACGGCCGGGTGCTCGGCATCAGCGGCATCGTCGGCGGGCTGATGCGGCCGCGCAGCGGCGATGTCGGCTGGCGCGTCGCGCTGCTGGCGGGCCTGTTCAGCGCGCCGCTGGTGTACGCCCTGCTCTCGCCCGGCGGTCTGCCGCCGGTTCGCATCGACGCCGGCACGGGCCTGATCGTGCTGGCGGGCCTGCTGGTGGGTGTCGGCACCCGCTACGGCGCAGGCTGCACCAGTGGCCACGGGGTGTGCGGCCTGTCGCGCCTGTCACCCCGCTCGCTGGTGGCCACGCTGGCCTTCATGGCCGCGGGTTTTCTGACCGTCTTCGTGCTGCGGCACGTGTTGTGAGGAGTGGCGTGATGCAAGCGAAACAAACCATGGCCGCGTTTGCGGTGGGCCTGTTGTTCGGTCTGGGTCTGTTGCTGTCGGGCATGACCGATCCGGGCAAGGTGCAGGGCTTCCTGGACCTGGCCGGGGCGTGGGACCCGTCGCTGGCTTTCGTGATGGGCGGCGCCATCCTGGTCGCGGTCGGGGCCTATGCGGTGGCACGCCGGCGCACCCAGAGCTTTCTGGGCGGCGCCATGCACCTGCCCACGGCGCGCCAGATCGACCGTCGGCTGGTGATCGGCAGCCTCGCGTTTGGCGTGGGCTGGGGGCTGGCCGGCTTTTGCCCCGGACCCGGCCTGGTGTCGCTGGCGACCGGCGAAGTGAAGGCGGTGGTGTTTGTGCTGGCCATGCTGGCGGGCATGGCGGCATTCGAGTGGCTGGAACACCGCCGCGGCCCACGCTGACGCACGGCCTTCACCGCGCTCACCACGGCGCCCGGCTCAGGGCGCGGCGGGGGTTGAGGTCGCCGGCGCGCCCGATCGCGTGAGGCGACGCCAGCCCCGCAGCGCGGCCTGCGCGAGATCGTCCACGTAGGTGAACACCACCGGAATCACCAGCAGGCTCAACACGGTGGAGGTGATCAGGCCCCCGATCACCGCCAGGCCCATGGGCTGGCGGAAGCTGGGGTCCGCGCCCCAGCCCAGCGCAATCGGCATCATGCCGGCGCCCATGGCGATGGTGGTCATCACGATCGGGCGCGCGCGCTTGTGGCAGGCGTCAAGCAGCGCGTCCCAGCGCGACATGCCGTCGCGCCGCGCGATGATGGCGTAGTCCACCAGCAGGATCGAGTTCTTGGTGGCGATGCCCATGAGCATGATCAGACCGATCAGCGAGGGCATGGAGAACGAGCTGTTGGCGATCAGCAGCGCCACAAACGCGCCGCCCAGCGACAGCGGCAGCGCGGCCAGGATGGTCACGGGCTGCATGAAGCCCTTGAACAGCAACACCAGCACGATGTAGATGCACAAGACGCCCGCCAGCATCGCCAGACCGAAGCTGGTGAACAGCTCGGCCATGACCTCGGCGTCGCCGATGGTGGCCTGACGGACGCCCGCGGGCAGTTGCTGCAGGCTGGGCAGCGCGTTGATGGCTTTGGCGACCTCGCCCAGCGGCTGCCCGTTGAGCTCGATGTCGAAATTGATGTTGCGCTGCCGGTCATAGCGGTCGATCTGCGCCGGGCCGCTCTCGAAGCCGATGGTGGCCACGTTTGCCAGCGCGATCGGGCCGTCGCGGCCGGGCACGGTGAGCTGCCCCAGCAGCGCCGGATCGCGGCGCGCGGCGTCGTCCAGGCGCACCACGATCGGCACCTGACGCTGCGCCAGATTGAGCTTGGCCAGGTTGCTGTCGTAGTCGCCGCTCGTGGCCACGCGCAGCGTGTCGGCGATCGCCGCAGCGGTGACGCCGGCGGCCGCGGCGCGGGCCGGGTCGGGCCGCACCACCACCTCGGGCCGCACGAGGCTCGCGCTGGAGGCGATGTTGCCCAGGCCGGGGATGCCGCGCAGGTCCTTTTCCACGGCACGGGCGGCCTCGGCCAGCGCGTTGCCATCGTCGCCGGACAGAACCAGCACGTAGGTTTCGCCCGACCCGCCCAGCCCCACCTTCACGCGCGCGCCGGGCAGGACCTGCAGCGCGGTGCGGATGTCGTTCTCGATGGCCTGCTTCTTCAGGCCCGGGCGGTCCTGGCGCGCCGTCAGGCGCAGCGTGAGCGTGGCCTTGCGCACCTCGGCCATGCCACCGCCCATGAAGGGGTCGGTGCCCGACGCGCCGCCGCCGATGGTGGTGTAGACGCTCTTGACGTGCGGGTTCTGGCCGAGAATTTCGCGTGCCTGCTCGGCTACAGCGAGCGTGTCGCGCAGGGTGCTGCCGGGCGGCAATTCCAGCCGCACCTGCGATTGGCCAAAGTCGTCCGGCGGGATGAAACCGGTGGGCAGCAGCGGGATCAGGCTGATCGACCCGACGAAGAACGCGGCGGCGCCCAGCGTGGTGACCAGACGGTGCCGCAGGCACCAGGCGGCCGCCTTCATGTAGGCACTCATGACGCGCCCGTCGGCCGGCTCACCGCGCTGCACGATGGGCTTCATCAGGTAGGCCGCCATCATCGGCGTGAGCATGCGCGCGACCACCAGCGAGGCGAACACCGCCAGCGCCGCCGTCCAGCCGAACTGCTTGAAGAACTTGCCCGGAATGCCGCTCATGAACGCGGTGGGCAAGAACACGGCGATCAGCGTGAAGGTGGTGGCGATCACGGCCAGACCGATCTCATCGGCGGCCTCCATCGCCGCCTGGTAGGGCGTCTTGCCCATGCGCAGGTGGCGCACGATGTTCTCGATCTCCACGATCGCGTCGTCCACCAGGATGCCGATCACCAGCGAGAGGCTCAGCAGCGTGACCACGTTGATGCTGAATCCCAGCGCCCACATGCCGATGAACGCCGGGATCACCGACAAGGGCAGGGCCACCGCGGCGATGAAGGTGGCGCGCCAGTCGCGCAGGAAGGCCCAGACCACGATCACCGCCAGCAGCGCGCCCTCGTAGAGCAGCATCAGCGAGCCGTCGTAGTTTTCCACCACCGGGTCGACGAAGTTGAAGGCCTGCTCAAACTGCGCCTCCGGGTACTGCGCACGCAGGCGCTCGATCACGCGGGTCACGCCGGCATCCACCTCGATCTCGCTGGCGCCGCGGCTGCGCGTGATCTCGAAGCCGACGACGGACTTGCCGTCGAGCATGGCCAGGCTGCGCGGCTCGGCCACGGTGTCGGTGACGGTGGCCACCTGGTCGAGCCGGATGCGGCGGCCGTCGGACAGGGGAATGTCCAGCGCGGCCAGTTCGGCCGCCGAGCGCACGGTGGCAATGGTCCGCACCGCCTGCTCACCGCCGGCGAGATCAAGCCGTCCGCCGGACGATTCCTGTTGCACCGCGCGCAGCTGGCGAGAGACGTCGGCGGCGGTGGCGCCGAGGGCGAGCAGACGCGCCGGGTCCAAGGCCACGCGGACCTCGCGGGTCACCCCGCCGACGCGCGCGACCGAGCCCACGCCATTGACGCCGAGCAGCGCGCGCGTGACCTCGTTGTCCACGAACCAGCTCAGCGCCTCCTCATCCATGCGCGGGTTGGTCACGGTGTAGGTGAGGATGGGCGATCCCGAGAGGTTGAGCTTGCTGACCTGCGGGTCGCGCAGGTCGGCCGGCAGGTCGGCGCGCACGCGGTTGACCGCGTCGCGCACCTCATCGAGCGCCTCCTGCGTGGGTTTCTCCAGACGGAACTCGGTAGTCAGCGTGGCGACGCCGTCCTGCACCTGGGTGGTGATGTGCTTGACGCCCTGCAGCGTGGCGATCGAGTTCTCCAGCTTGCGCGCCACCTCGGTCTCCATCTGCGACGGCGAGGCGCCGGGCAGGGAGGCGGTGACGGTGATGGTGGGCAGCTCCAGGTCGGGGAACTGCTGGATCTTCATGGACTGGAAGGCCAGCGCGCCGCCCAGGGTGAGCAGCACGAAGACCATCAGCGCCGCGATCGGGTTGCGGATGGACCAGGCAGAAACGTTCATGGCAGGCTCCGTCGGTGCATCAGGAACGCGGCGCGTCGACGACGCGCACGAGGTCGCCATCCGTCAGGAAGGCGCCGCCGCGCACCACCACGCGGGCGGTGGCCGGCAGGCCGTCGATGGCCACGCGGTCGCCCTCGCGGCCCAGCACGCGCACCTTGCTGGCCCGCGCGCGGCTCTCGCCATCCACCAGCACCACCATCTCGAACCCGTCGCGCAGGATCAGCGCCGAGGCCGGTACGGTGAGCGCTGGCGCGCTGTCAAAGCGGAAACTGCCGCGCACAAACATGCCGGCCCGCACATCGCTGTTCTCGCCGGGCTTGAGATCGACATACACCAGCCCGTTGCGGGTGGCGGTGTCCACGGTGGGCGCCACGCGCCGCACCGCGCCTTCGACCACGGCGCCGCTGGGCGTGGTCACCCGCGCGGCCTGCCCTGCCCGCACGCGGCCGATGTCGGCCGACGGCACCTCGGCACGCCACTCCAGCCGCCCGCCCCGGATGAGCCGGAACAACTCCTGGCCCGCACCGGCCACCGCGCCGACCGTGGCGCTGCGCGCGCTGATGACGCCGGCGTCGGGCGCGCGCACCTCGGTCTGCGCCAGGCGCAACCGCTGGGCCTGCACGGTCGCTTCCTGCGCTGCCACGCGGGCCGCGGCGGTCTGCTCGGCGACCAGGAACTGCTGCACCGCCTGCTCGCTGAGCGCGCCGCTGCCGGCAATGCCGCGGGCGCGCTGCGCGTTGGCGGCGGCCTCGGCGAGCGTGGCCCGCGCTTCGGCCAACGCCGCCTCGGCCTGCGCCAGGTCGGCGCGCACCGGGGCGCTGTCGAAGCGGGCCAGCACAGCGCCGCGCGCCACGCGGTCACCCACGTCGGCGCGCACCTCGATCAGCCTCAGCCCCGCGGCCTCCGCGCCGACCAGCGCCTCCTGCCAAGGAGCGACGTTGCCGTTGACGTCGAGCGTGACCGGCAGCGTGGCCGACTGGGGCGCCACGGTCTGCACCGTGAGGGCGGGCTTGGCCGGGGCCGCGGCCGCCGGGGTGGCCGGCGCCTGGGCGCGGGATTCTCCGGCGGCGAGCACCCAGCCCAGCGCGAGGGCGGACACCAGCGCCGCGGCAACGGCGGTCAGGGCGCCGGGCGACGCGCCGGCCCGGCGGACGCGGGCGACCAGCCCGGACGGATGGGCCACAGGGGACGATGAAGACGAAACGGGCAACGACATGACAGGCTCCCGGAAGGGTCGGCGGAAAGGGGTCAGAAAGGGGGCGGAAAAGGGGCAAGAACAGAACTGGCGTCAAGCGGGGGGGGGCGCGGCGGCCAGACCTCATGGGCCGGCGGCGGACGGCGCGGCAGCGATCGGGGCCAGCGCCGAAGACCAGCCGCCGCCGAGGGCGCGGTACAGGGCGACCCACGCGGCGGTCTGCTCGCGGCGGTGCTCGATCAGCGCCGCTTGCGAGGCCAGCCGGTTGCGGCGGGCGTCTTCGAGCTCGAGGCGGCTGGCCAGGCCGTTGTCGGCCTGGGCCTGCACCGCCACGGCGGCGCGCTCGAACCGTTCGGCGGCCCGCTGCAGCGGCTCACGGCGGCGGTCGGCGGCATCCAGGCGGACCAGCGCTTCTTCCACCTCCCGCACGGCCACCCGCAGCCGCGCGGCGTAGTCGCTGCGCGCGGCGTCGTAGGCCGCGCGGGCGGCATCGGCGTTGGCGCGGCGCGCCCCGCCATCAAACAGGGGCAGCGTGACCTGCAGAGGCCCGAAGGACCAGACGCTGCCGTCGGTGCGCAGGCCCTGCGTGCGCAGGGCGGCGGCGCTCAGCGAACCGCTCAGGCTCACCCGCGGCAGGCGATCCGCCTCGCGCGCGTCCACATCGGCGGCGGCCGCCTCCAGCTCGCGGGCGGCGGCGAACAGGTCCGGCCGCTGCGCCAGCGCGACCGCCGGCACGCCGCCGACCACCAGCGTGGCGGGCGCGGGCACGCGGCCGGTGCCCGCGGCGAGCCGCTCGCGCAACATCGGCTCGTCCCAGGCGCTCAACGCCACCAGCGATTTCACCGTGCGATCGCACTGCGCGCGCCGTTCGGTGGCCTGCGCCGCGGCACTGTCGGCCTGGGCCTCGGCCTGATCGGCCACCAGGGGCGACTCCAGCCCGGCGCTGCGGCGCAGCGCCACCAGCCGCGCGCTCTCGGCCCGCGACCGGGCCTCTTCGTCGTCCAGGCGCACCTGGGCCTCGCAGGCGCGCAGGCTCAAGTAAGCGTCCACCACCTCGGCCGCCACCGCGACGCGCACGCCGTGGGCGTCGGCTTCGGCAGCCTGCAGGCGGGCCCGCGCGGCGTCGCGCTCGGCCCGGGCGCCGCCCAACAGGTCGATTTCCCAGCTGGCGGCCAGGCCCACCTGGGCGCTGGTGGCGGGCGCGGGCTGCGACAGGTCGGCGCGGGCGCGCGAGGCGCTGGCGCTGGCATTGAGTTGCGGGCCCAGCGCCGCGCCGGCGGCCACGCGCGTCGCGCGGGCTTGCGCGATGCGGCTGGCGGCGCTGGCGATGTCAGGGCTGACCGCCTGCGCGGCGTCGATCAGCGCGGGCAGCAGGGGATCGTCAAACTGCGACCACCACGCGGCGCCGGCCGCCACGCCGGCGGCCGCCGGCAAGGGTGCGAGCCAGGACGGCGGGGTCGCGGGCAAGGCGGGCACGGCGGGGGAGACCGCGTGGGCGGCGCCGACGCCCCACGCGAGAACGGCGGCGGCCAGCGCCCGGCGGGCGGGGCGGCCAGCCCGCGCGGGCAAACCGGAAAGAGGCAGATCGCTCATGGTGGTGACGGTGCAGAGAAAGGAGGTGCCGAGGCGGCGGGCGGGGTGGCGGCCGAGTTCCGGCGGGCGCGTTCGCGCTCCACCATGGCCTCGGCCTGGGTGGCCAGGAAATCGGCCCACGCCGACACACCCGCGGGGCCGTGCGGCAGGTCGGGGGCGATGGCGCGCATCACGTCGTGGCCAATGTGCAGGTGGATGCCCAGCGCGGCGATGCAGATGGCCAACCGCTGCACCGGCTCGTCCTGCGGCGGGCAGTCGAGGTGGCGAGCGATCACCCGGCACAGCAGGTCGTGCATCGGCTTGATCGCCACCGCCACCTCTTCTTCCCACAGGCCGGTGGGTTCGACCATTTCACGCATCCGCAGCTTGATGCACAGGCGCACCGCCTCCGTGTCGCACAAGGGCTCCAGAAACATGGCGTAGAAGCCGTCAAGCGCCTCGCGCAGCCCCAGCGCCGGATCGCGGTAACGCGCCATGTCGGCCTCCGGGTCGCCCATCGGCTCAAAAAAGACCGCGCGGTACAGGCCCGCCTTGTCGCCGAAGTAGTACCGGATGGCGGAGACGTTCACGCCGGCGGCCTGCGCGAGGTCGCGCACCGAGGTGGCCGCGTAGCCCCGCTCGGCAAACAAACGCAGGCCGGCCAGCACCAGCCGCTCGCGGCTGGCCTCGCCGTCGGCGCGGGCGGCGGGTGGCCGGGGAAAGGAAGCATCACCAGGGACGGGGGGCGGAGACATGGAACTCAGTGTAGCCAAATCAATCAAACGTTTGATTGAAATTCCGGGAAAACCCGGGGGTATTTCGCCAGCGCCGGCGTCATCACCCCCGGATCCGGTTCAAACTCCGCCGATTAGCACTCGAACAGTGAGAGTGCTAACATCAAATCCTGCACCACCGAAGGAGGTTGCCATGTCCCATACGCTCGTTCCCGCCACCCCCGCGGCCGCCGTGGCCGTGGCGTCGCCGTGGGCCAGCCGCTCGCTCACGCTGCCGCCGCTGGGCAACCTGGACGCCTACATCGCCGCGGTGAACCGCCTGCCCCTGCTCACGCTCGATGAAGAGCAGGACGCCGCACGCCGCCTGCGCGACCACAACGACCTGGAAGCCGCGGGCCGCCTGGTGATGTCCCACCTGCGCCTGGTGGTGTCGATCTCGCGCCAGTACCTTGGTTACGGCCTGCCCCAGGGTGACCTGATTCAGGAAGGCAACGTGGGCCTGATGAAAGCCGTCAAGCGCTTCGACCCCGACCAGGGCGTGCGGCTGGTGAGCTACGCCATGCACTGGATCAAGGCGGAGATCCACGAGTACATCCTGAAGAATTGGCGCATGGTCAAGCTGGCCACCACCAAGGCGCAGCGCAAGCTCTTCTTCAACCTGCGCTCGCGCAAGCAGGGGATGCGCGCCGAGGCGCTGGACGGCGACACGCACCGTGAGGTGCTGAGCGACCTGGAGGTCGGCCGCATGGCGCGCGACCTCAACGTCAAGCCCGACGAGGTGCGCGAAATGGAAACGCGCCTGGCCGGCGGCGACGTGGTGCTCGATCCGCTGCCCGGCGACGACAGCGAAGACGCCTTTGGCCCGATCGCCTACCTCGCCGACGCCACCCAGGAGCCGACCGCGGTGATCGAGTCGGCCCAGCGCGACCGCTTGGCCACCGAAGGCATCGCCCGCGCGCTCGGTGAACTCGACGACCGGGCCCGGCGCATCGTCACCGAGCGCTGGCTCAAGGTGAACGACGACGGCTCCGGCGGCATGACCCTGCACGAGCTGGCGGCCGAGTACGGCGTGAGCGCCGAACGCATCCGCCAGATCGAGGTGGCGGCCATGAAAAAAATGCGCAAGGCCCTGGCGGATTACGCCTGAGGAACATCGGTCCACGAACCGGTCCGCGCGCCGGTCCGCGGATACGCCTGAGGGTGTCGCCCGGCTGAGTCCCCAGAATGGGGCGGATGAACCCGCCCCACCCCACCGCATGGCCCGGCCCGCGCCGGGCCTTTCTTGGCGGCGCGCTGGCCCATCTGGGCGCCGTCATCCTGTGTCTGCTCGGACTGGTGGCCATGCCGGCGGCGATGGCCGAGACCGGGGTGCTGGTGCTGGACGGCCACCTGGCGCGCCACCGGCTGGAGCCTCACCTGTGGGTGGCTGTTGATGACAGCGGCCGGCTGGACGCGGCCGCGCTCGCCTCGAACGACGCGGCGCTGGCCTGGCGGCCTTTGCGCCGCGGCGAGCGGTTTCAGGTGGCAGACGGGAGTGTGCTGTGGCTGCGTTTTGACGTGCAGCTGCGAACCACCGAAGCACGCTGGGAGCTGGAGCTCGCGCGCTCAGGCACCGACCGCATCAGCGTCTACCACCAGACCGCCGACGGGTCGTGGGCCGCGCAGCACGCGGGCGACCGCCTCCCGGTGAGTGCCTGGACCAGCCCGGATCGCTTTCCGGTGTTCAGTCTCGACGCCGACCCGTACCGCACGATCCGCTATTGGGTGCGTGTCGAGCACGCGCGCGTGCCGTTTTCCGGCTCGTGGTGGGTGCGCGACCACCGGGACCTGCGCGAACAGCGCATCCAGGAGCAATTTTTGCTCGGCGCCTATTTCGGCATGGCGCTGCTGCTGGTGGTGGTCGCCAGCGCCAACGCGGTGGTGTTCCGCGACCCCAGTTTCGCCGCTTACGCGGTCTACATCTCGCTGCTCGGGCTGTCGCTGGCCGCGTCCCTCGGTGTGGGCGGCCAGTTCCTCTGGCCGGACAGCGCGCGCTGGAACCAGGCCTCGCAGTTCTGCCTGCTGCCGCTGGTCGGGATCGCCGGGCTGTTGTTCCTCAGGCAGGTGATCCAGCCGCGCCGGGTGGGCCGCACGCTGAGCGGCCTGACCACGCTCGTGTGCCTCGTCTGGCTGTTGGTCGTGGCCTGGGACGTGACCGCGCCCAGCGACGCCAGCCTGCACGCCAGCACGGCACTGGGCGCGGTGACGATTGGCCTGGGCCTCGCCATGACGCTGCGCGCCTGGCAGGCCGGCGACCGCTGGGCGCGCTGGGTGGCGCTGGGGGTGTGCCCGGTGCTGCTCGGGAGCCTGATTCCGGTCCTGCGCAACTTCAATCTGCTGGAATCCGACTTCCTGTCGCAGTACGGCATGGTGATCGCCGCGGCGATCGAGGCGCCGGTCCTCATCTACGCGCTGCTGCAGCGATCGTCGCTGCAACACGAAGCCCAGGTCCGCGCGCGGGCGCTCACGCTCACCGAGCCGCTGACCGGCCTGACCTACCGCCACCACTTCCTGCAACGGCTGCACGAGAGCCTCGTCCGCTCGCAACGCCACGGACACCAGAGTGCCCTGCTGCTGGTGCACCTGGACAACCACGACCACCTGCAAAACCGCCACGGCCGTGAGGTGGCCGACCGAGCGCTGGTGCTGGCGGCCTCGCTGCTGCGCTCCGAGGCCCGGGACATCGACACCGCCGCCCGCGTGGGCGACACCACGCTGGCGTGGCTGATGGAAGGGCCGATCCGGAGCCCACAGGCGCTGGCTGCCGCGACCGGGCTGGTGGCCAGCGGACTCAAAGAACACCGGCCTTTGCCCAGCGGGGCCAGCCTGCAGCTGCGCATCGTCGTGGCCATGCTGCCGGATGCCAGCGGCGAGTTCGGGACCGACGCCAAGGCCCACCTGGACTGGCTGACCCAGGGCCTGCTGGCCCTGGCCGAAGACCCGCGCAAAGCGATCCTGCGGCTCAACTTCTGAGCGGCGGCGCCCAGGCCCGGCGCTTCGCGCGACCGCTCAATGCTCGCGGCGCAGCGCCGGGAAGAGGATCACGTCGCGGATGCTGGGGCTGTCGGTCAACAGCATCATCAAGCGGTCAATGCCGATGCCACAGCCACCCGCCGGGGGCATGCCGTACTCGAGGGCGCGGATGTAGTCCGCGTCGAAGTGCATCGCTTCGTCGTCGCCGCCATCCTTCGCCGCCACCTGCGCATGAAAACGGGCGGCCTGGTCCTCGGCATCGTTGAGCTCCGAGAAGGCGTTGCCGAACTCGCGACCGGTGATGTAGAGCTCGAAGCGCTCGGTGATCTCCGGGCGGGTGTCGTTGGCGCGCGCCAGCGGCGAGATCTCCGTCGGGTGATCCATGATGAAGGTGGGATTCCAGAGCTGGTCCTCGACCTTTTCCTCGAAGAACATCACCTGCAGGCTGGCCAGGCTGCGCGTGGAGAGCTGCTCCTTCTCTTCGCTCAAACCGAGCTGACGCAGGCGCGAGATCAGCCAGTCACGGTCGTCCACGCGCTCGCCGGCATCGGTGTACTTCACGATCGCGTCGCGGATGGTGAGCCGCTCGAAGGGGGAGTCGATGTCGACGGACCGCCCTTGATAGGTCAACTCGCCGTCACCACGCACCGTGCGCACGAGATGGCGAATCAGCGCCTCGTTGAAGTCCATGAGGTCGCGGTAGTTCCAGTAGGCCGCGTAGAACTCCATCATGGTGAACTCGGGGTTGTGGCGAACCGAGATGCCTTCGTTGCGGAAATTGCGGTTGATCTCAAACACGCGCTCAAAGCCGCCCACCAGCAAGCGCTTGAGGTAGAGCTCGGGCGCGATGCGCAGGAACATCTCCTGGTCCAGCGCGTTGTGGTGGGTGATGAAGGGCTTGGCGTTGGCGCCTCCGGGAATGGGGTGGAGCATCGGCGTTTCCACCTCGAGGAAGCCGTGCTCAACCATGAAGCCGCGCAACGCCGAGATCGCCTTGCTGCGGGTGACGAAGCGCTGGCGCGCGCCCTCGTCGGTCATGAGGTCGACATAGCGCTGCCGGTACTTGATCTCCTGATCGTGCACGCCGTGGAACTTGTCGGGCAGCGGGCGCAGGCTCTTGGTGATCAGCCGGATGCGATCGGCGTGGATGGTCAATTCGCCGGTGCGGGTGCGGAAGAGCACGCCTTCGGCGGCCACGATGTCGCCCAGATCCCAGTGTTTGAAGGCGTTGTGCACCGCCTCCCCCACGGACTCGTTGTTCAGGTAGATCTGGATGCGGCCCCCGCTGGGGCCGAAGGAGGCGTCCTGCAGCGTGGCAAAGCTGGCCTTGCCCATCACCCGCTTGAGCATCATGCGCCCAGCCACGCTGGCGCGCACCGGCGAAGCCTCGAGCTGCTCCTTGGTGGTTTCGCCGTGGCGGGCGAACAGGTCTTCCGCGCGGTCCGCCGGCTTGTGGTCGTTGGGGAACGCGATGCCCTCGCCCCGGGCCTGCGCCTCCCGCAGCGCCTTGAGCTTCTCGCGCCGCTCGGCGATCAGCTGGTTGTCGTCGGGCGCCACGGGCGCGGCGGATTCGGGGGTGTTGGCAGGGGTCATGAATGAAAAGCGGGTTGGGCGCCCGATGGCGCGCAACCCGCAATTGTAGGGATGGGACCACGCCCTGCCGCGCTCACGCGCGACCACCTCAAGGGCGACTCGCCCCACGGCGCGGCCAAACGGGCTGCGTCCATCGGCCGCCGGAGCGCCGCCGCGCCGCCAGAATTCCCCGTCTGTCTTACTCGCCCAGGTAGGCGGCTCGCACCTTCGGGTCGTCCAGCATGTCGCGCGCGTTGCCGGTCATGATGATCTCGCCGGAGTCCATCACGTAGCCACGGTCGGCAATCTGCAGCGCGCGGCGGGCGTTCTGCTCCACCAGCACCACGGTCACGCCCTGGGCGTACACGTCGCGCACCACCTCGAAGATCTTGTCGACCATGATCGGCGACAGACCCATCGAGGGCTCATCGAGCAACAGCACCTTGGGCTGACTCATCAGCGCGCGGGCCATGGCCAGCATCTGCTGCTCACCGCCCGACATCGTGCCGGCCAGCTGATCCTTGCGCTCTTTCAGGCGCGGAAAGATGGTGAACATCCGCTCGATGTCGGCGTCGATGCCGCCCTTGTCGCTGCGGATGTACGCACCCATCTGCAGGTTCTCGGTGATGGTCATCCGGGTGAACACACCGCGACCTTCCGGAACCATCGCCAGGCCTTGCTTGACCAGGTCCCAGGCGCCTTTGCCCTTGATGCTCTGGCCCAGGTATTCCACGTCGCCGGCCTCCATGGCCAGCGAACCGGTCACGGCCTTCATGGTCGTGGTCTTGCCAGCGCCGTTGGAGCCGATCAGCGTGATCAGTTCACCTTCACGGACCTCCATGTCGATGCCCTTGACGGCCTTGATGCCGCCGTAGGACACCTTCAGGCCCTTGATCTTGAGAAGCGTGTTTGCCATGTCAAATTCCTTCAAGCGACCGCACCGGCCGAAGCTGCGGTACAGGGATACCAACTGCGCCACCGCGGACCACCGCGGAACCGGCTTGGCCGGGGCGGTGGTGTCGCCCCCTTGAGGGGGTCGCGCGCTGCGCGGCGGGGGCGCTGCATGTCAATGGCCACCGGTGCCGAGGTAGGCCTCGATCACCTTGGGGTCGCGCTGCACCTCGGCCGGGCTGCCGGACGACAGCTGCTTGCCGTAGTCGAGCACGGTGACGCGGTCACACAGGCCCATCACCAGCTTCACATCGTGCTCGATGAGCAGGATGGTGCGGTTGTCGTTGCGGATGCGGTCGATCAGCTCGCGCAGCTGCACTTTCTCGGTCGCGTTCATGCCGGCCGCCGGCTCGTCCAGCGCAATCAGCTGGGGGTCGGTGGCGAGCGCGCGGGCAATTTCCAGCCGGCGCTGGTCGCCGTAGCTCAGCGTGCGGGCGCGGTAGTCGGCAAACTTGCCGACGCCCACGTAGTCGAGCAACTCGCGGGCGCGGTCGGCGATTTCCTTCTCCTCGCGCTTGAAGCCCGGGGTGCGCAGGATCGCGCCCAGCAGGCCGGAATGGGTGCGCACGTGGCGACCCACCATCACGTTCTCCAGCGCGGTCATCTCGGCGAACAGCCGGATGTTCTGGAAGGTGCGGGCGATACCGGCCTTGGCGACCTGGTGGACCGCGGAGGGCGTGTAGGGCTTGCCGGCGAGCTCGAAGCTGCCGCTGTCGGGCGTGTACAGGCCGGTGAGCACGTTGAAGAACGTGGTCTTGCCTGCGCCGTTCGGACCGATCAGGCCATAGACCTGACCGCGCTTGATCTCAAGGCCCACGTCGCTCAGGGCCTGCAGGCCGCCGAAGCGCTTGGAGACGTTGGCCACTTTCAGGATGGTTTCACTCATGATGCCGGGCCTCCGCTCACTTGGACAGGGACTTGCCGTGCTCGGGCGACGGCCAGAGCCCCTTCGGACGCAGCAGCATGATGATGATCATGGCCAGGGCGATCAGCAGCTGGCGCAGGATCTCGGGGCCGAGGCGACCGTCGGTCATGGCCGTCAGCGGGTGCGCCACGTGGCGCAGCAGCTCGGGCAGGCCGGCCAGCACGAGCGCGCCGAGGATCACGCCGGGGATGTGACCCAGGCCACCGAGCACCACCATCGCCACGATCATCACCGACTCCATCAGGATGAAGGACTCGGGGTAGACGCCGCGCATCAGCGAGGCAAACAGCACACCGGAGACGCCGCCGAAGGTGGCGCTCATGCCGAAAGCGGCGAGCTTGAGGTTGCGGGTGTTCAGGCCCATGGCCTTGGCGGCGATCTCGTCTTCGCGGATGGCCATCCAGGCGCGACCGATGCGCGACTGCTCCAGGCGGCTGGCCACGATCACGGCGATCACCACGAAGAACAGGATCAGGTAGTAGTACAGCGTGACCGACTGGAAGGTGTAGCTGAAGCTGCCGAGATTGATCTCCAGCGGTCGGGACATGCTGTGGCCGAACACGGACACGGCGTCGACGTTGCTGATGCCCTTGGGGCCGTTGGTCAGGTTGATCGGGCGGTCGAGGTTGAGCATGAAGATGCGCACGATCTCGCCGAAGCCCAGCGTCACGATGGCGAGGTAGTCGCCGCGCAGCTTGAGCACCGGAAAGCCCAGCATCAGCCCGGTCAATCCCGCCAGCACCCCGGCAAACACCATCGCGATCCAGAAATTCAGGTGCAAGCCGTCGGGGAACTGCGCGGCCAGCGCCGGGAAGTTGTCGGTCAGATGCGGCGAAGCCAGCAGACTGTAGAAATAGGCACCCACCGCGAAGAACGCGATGAAGCCGAGGTCGAGCAGGCCGGCGTGGCCCACCACGATGTTCAGGCCCAGGGCCAGCAGCACATACAGCAGCGCGATGTCGACGATGCGCATCCAGGAGTTGCTGCCGGTGGCCTGCAAGGCCATGGGCAGCAGCAGCAGGGCCACCGCCACGATGGCGAAGGCAATCAGTTTGGCGCTTTTCGAGTTCATGGGGCGTCTCCTTCGGCGTCAGGCGCGGTCGGCCACACGTTCACCCAGCAGGCCCGAGGGGCGCAGGGTCAGCACCAGGGCCAGCACGATGAAGGCGAAGATGTCGGTGTACTGGCTGCCCAGGAAACCGCCGGTGAGCTTGCCCAGATAACCCGCGCCGAGGGCTTCGATCAGACCGAGCAGCACGCCGCCGAGCACCGCACCGCCCAGGTTGCCAATGCCACCCATCACCGCGGCCACGAAGGCCTTCAGGCCGGGCATGAAGCCCATGGCGTGTTGCACGGTGCCGTAGTTGGAGGCCCACATCACGCCGGCGATGGCCGCCAGCATGGCGCCGATGATGAAGGTGGCGGAAATCACGACGTCGGGCTTGACGCCCATCAGCGCTGCCACGCGGGGGTTCTCGGCGGTGGCGCGCATCGCGCGGCCGAGGTTGGTGCGGTTGACCAGCCACATCAGCAGGGCCAGCACGATGGCGGTGGTGGCCAGGATGGCAATCTGCGTCACCGAGATCACCGCGCCGCCGATTTCGATCGGCTCGCGCGAGAGCATCGACGGGTAAGACTTGGGGTTCGGCTTCCAGATGATCATCGCCAGCGTCTGCAGCAGGATCGACATACCGATCGCGGTGATCAGGGGCGCCAACCGTGGCGAGTTGCGCAGGCGCCGGTAGGCCAGTTTCTCGATCGAGAAATTGAGCACCGCGCAGACGACCATCGCGATCAGCGTGGCCAGCAACAGGATCATCCAGCCGGGCAGGCCGGTGGAGGCACTCATCATCCAGCCGATGATGGTCCAGCTCGTCAGCGCGCCCACCATGAGCACGTCACCGTGGGCGAAGTTGATGAGACCGATGATGCCGTACACCATGGTGTAGCCCAAGGCGACCAGCGCGTACATGCTGCCCAGCACCAGACCGTTGATGATCTGCTGTAGCAAAACTTCCATGAAGGTTCTCCGTGTTTGTGACCGGCAGGGCGGCGTGGGTACGCAACCCCCTGTAACAACCTAGCAAAAAACCCGCCACAACGGCCCTTGGTAAAGGGCGATTGGCGGGTCGGCGGCGGATTGTAGCGACCCCTTCTTGGGGGACGCATGCGGGCTTGCCCTGACAAATCAAGGGTTTACCCTGATACCCGGGGGCGGTATCGGGCCTGCATGAGCGCAAATGGCCCGGTATTAGCTTTTCTGATCGTTCAAGCGCTGCAGTTCCCGCAGCTTATCGGCGATGCGCGCCTCCAGCCCCCGGTCAACGGGACGGTAAAAGCGCGGCGGCGCCATCCCGTCGGGCAGGTAGGTTTCCCCCGCCGCGAACCCGCCCTCCTCGTCGTGGGCGTAGCGGTAACCTTTGCCGTAGTCCAGGTCCTTCATGAGCCGGGTCGGTGCATTGCGCAGGTGCAGGGGCACCGGACGGGTGCCATCCTTCTTCACGAAGGCGCGCGCCTCGTTGTAAGCCTTGTAGACGGCGTTGGACTTGGCGGCCACCGCCAGGTACACCACGCACTCGGCCAGGGCCAGCTCACCCTCCGGACTGCCCAAGCGCTCGTAGACCTCGGCGGCGTCGAGCGCCAGACGCAGCGCCCTGGGGTCGGCCAGGCCGATGTCCTCGGTCGCCATCCGGATCAGGCGGCGCGCCAGATAGCGCGGGTCGGCGCCACCGTCGAGCATGCGCACGAACCAGTACAACGCCGCGTCGGGGTCCGAGCCGCGCACGCTTTTGTGCAGGGCGCTGATGGTGTCGTAGAACTGCTCGCCGCCCTTGTCATAGCGGCGCATGCGCTCGCCCAGCACCTTGAGCAGCCAGGCGTCGGTGATCTCGGCCAGCCGCTCGCGCCCCGCCGCCACGGCCAGCGTTTCCAGGGTGTTGAGCAGTCGCCGGGCGTCGCCGTCGGCGTAAGCAATGAGCCGGGCCAGCGCGGCCTCGTCGGCCGCCGGCACCGCGCCGATCGCCTGCGCCTTGGCCACAATGCCGCGCAGGTCCTCGTCGGTGAGCGGCTGCAAGACATAGACCGCCGCCCGGGACAGCAGAGCCGAATTCACCTCGAACGAGGGGTTTTCGGTGGTGGCACCGATGAAGGTGAACAGGCCGCTCTCGACGTGGGGGAGAAAGGCGTCCTGCTGGCTCTTGTTGAAGCGGTGCACCTCATCCACGAACACGATGGTGCGCTGGCTCTGCAGGCCGCCACGCGCTGCCTCGGCGCGCTCCACCGCCTCGCGGATGTCCTTCACGCCACCGAGCACGGCGCTGATGGTGATGAACTGCGCGTCGAAGGCGTCGGCCATGAGCCGGGCGATCGTCGTCTTGCCGACCCCGGGCGGCCCCCAGAGGATGCAGCTGTGCGGCTGGCCGGACTCGAAGGCCAGACGCAGGGCCATGCCGTCGCCGAGCAGGTGCTGCTGACCGACGACCTCGCCCAGCGTGCGCGGGCGCAGCCGCTCGGCCAGCGGCACGTGGGCTTCGGCGCGGGTGGCGGTCACGGGCGGATCACATCGGCCCCGGGCGGCGGGGTGAAGCGGAAGTCGGCGGCGCCCAGACCGGGGTTGCTGCGCCAGTCCTGGAAACGGATCTGCGAGCGCTGCCCCAGCCCGTCCTCGATGTCCATGGCGGCGATCTGCCCGCCCTGCAGACCCAGGCGGATCAGCCGCAGCTGACCGTCCGCCTGGCGAGGCCGCGCCTCCACCCAGCTCAGGCCGTCCCGGTCGGGCGCAGCGCGCAACTCAAAGGCCGCCGACAGCGACTTGAGATCCTTGGCCGAAGCGATGAGCGCGGCGGGGGTGCTGCCCAGGGCGTATTTCTGCGACCGGGCGGTCACCTGGTTGAGGTCGATGTCGTGCAGCCACAGGGTCTGACCGTCCGCGACGATCACCTGGGGGAAGGGCTTGGCGTAGTCAAACCGGAAGCGATCAGGCCGCTGGAACGCGAAGCTGCCGCTGGATGCACGCACGCGTGGCGTGGCCTCGCCGCTGCGCGGGGGCGCGGTCACGGTCTGGGTGAAAGAGGCACGGGCGCTGCCCACGTTCTGCAGAAAGCTTTCCAGCGCCTGCAGGCCATCGGCCCACGCGACCGATGCGGTGGCGGCCAGCGCGCTGGCCAGGAGAAATCGGCGGATCGGGTGTTTCATGGGCGGTCAGAGCCGGGCGGCGCCGGCGAGTTTCAGCCCTCGCGGCGTCAGTCGCCGCGCGGCGGGGTGAGGATGTCTCGCTGGCCGCTGGACGTGAGCGCGCTGACCAGGCCGGCCTTTTCCATGTCTTCCAGCAGGCGCGCGGCGCGGTTGTAGCCGATCTTGAGCTTGCGCTGCACGTACGAGATGCTGGCTTTGCGGTCTTGCAGCACGATCGCCACCGCCTGATCGTAGAGCGGGTCTTTCTCGCCGCCCGCATCGCCCCCGGCTTCGCCGAATCCATCGCCGCCCTCGCCGTCGGCGCCCGCGCCATCGAGCACGCCGTCCACGTAGTTCGGCTCCCCGCCCTGCTCCTTCAGATAGGCCACCACCCGGTGCACTTCGTCGTCGCTCACGAAGGCGCCGTGCACGCGGATCGGAAAGCCGGTGCCCGAGGGCATGTACAGCATGTCGCCCATGCCCAGCAGGCTCTCGGCACCCATCTGGTCGAGGATGGTGCGGCTGTCAATCTTGCTGCTGACCTGGAAGGACAGCCGCGTGGGGATGTTGGCCTTGATCAGGCCGGTGATGACGTCCACGCTGGGCCGCTGCGTGGCCAGGATCAGGTGAATGCCGGCCGCGCGTGCCTTTTGGGCCAGGCGGGCGATCAGCTCCTCGATCTTCTTGCCGACCACCATCATCAGGTCGGCCAGTTCGTCGATCACCACCACGATGTAAGGCAGGCGCTCCAGAGGCTCAGGCTGCTCCGGCGTGAGGCTGAAAGGATTGCCGATGGATTCGCCGCGGGCGGTGGCGTCGTCGATCTTGGCGTTGAAGCCGGCGAGGTTGCGCACGCCCAGCTTGCTCATGAGCTTGTAGCGCTTCTCCATCTCGGCCACGCACCAGTTCAGGCCGTTGGCCGCGTGCTTCATGTCGGTAACCACCGGCGCGAGCAGATGCGGGATGCCTTCGTAGACGCTCATCTCGAGCATCTTCGGGTCGATCAGCAACAGGCGGACGTCCTTGGGGTCGGCCTTGTACAGCAGCGACAGGATCATCGCGTTGATGCCCACCGATTTGCCCGAACCGGTGGTGCCGGCCACCAGGCAATGCGGCATCTTGGCCAGATCGGCCACGACCGGCAGTCCGCCGATGTCCTTGCCCAGGCCCATGGTGAGCAGGCTCTTGGCGTCGTTGTAGACCTGCGATCCGAGGATTTCGGACAGACGGATGGTCTGCCGCTTGGCGTTGGGCAGTTCCAGCGCCATCAGGTTCTTGCCCGGGATGGTCTCGATCACGCGAATCGACACCAGCGACAGCGAACGCGCCAGGTCCCGGCTGAGGTTGACGATCTGCGAGCCCTTGACGCCCGTGGCCGGCTCGATCTCGTAGCGCGTGATGACCGGACCCGGCGCCGCCGCCACGACCCGCACCTCCACGCCAAAGTCCTTGAGCTTCTTTTCAATCAGGCGGCTCGTCATCTCGAGCGTCTGCGGGTCCACGCCCGCCTGTTGCGACGGGGGCGCATCCAGCAGATCGACCTGCGGCAGCTTGCTGTCGGGCAGGTCGGTGAACAACGGCTTCTGCCGCTCCTTGGCCACCCGCTCACTCTTGGGCACGTCCACCACCGCCGGTTCGATCACCACCGGCATCGGGTGGTGCTCCTCGATCTCCACCCGCTCGACCTTCACCACCTCTTCGCGTTCGCGCGCCGCCCGGGCTCCGATGCGCTGATCCTCCACCGCCTCGCGCTTCTCGCGGCGCGCCTCGAACCAGCCATCGAGACGCTGCCCCAAGGCTTCGGCCCAGTGGCCCCACGTGAAGCGAAACACCACCGGCAGGCACACCAGCGCCACCGCCAGCAAGACCAGCGCCGCTCCCGTGAATCCCACACCGCGCTGCACCAGCGGCCCCAGCCATTGCCCCAACACGCCGCCGGCAGCCCCCGGCAACGCCGCATCCAGCCGGTGGAGCCGGCCCCACTCCAGTGCGGTACTCGCCCCCATCAGGCCCATGAGCGCCGCGGCGTAGCCAGCCCGCCGGACCGCGGGCCGCTGCCACCAGCGTTCGCCCTGTTCCGGTGCCGGCGCCGGTGCGCTGCGCAGCCAGCGCGCCAGCGTCGCCAACCACGCACGCACGCCGGCAAAAAACAGCCACCACACCGAAAAGCCGAACAGAAAGTAACTGGCATCGGCCAGCAGCGCGCCAAAACGCCCGGCCCAGTTCCCCACGGCGGCACCCGCGCCGGTCGTGCTCCACGCCGGGTCGGCCAGCGAGTGGCTCAGCAGCGCGATCAGCCAGATCAACAAGGCGGCCGCGCCCAGGACGAGCGCGATTTCCTGCGCAAAGCGCGCGACACCGCCCGGCGCAGCGGTGGCGCGGTCGGCGTTGAGGGTATTGAGGGAGTACGTCATGGACCAGCGGGCGTCGGCGGGGAGCTTACCCCAAGCCCGCCCCGGTCCGGCGGGTCAACCGAGGGAACTCAGCCGCTCTTTGATCACGGTGGCGCCCGCCTCGGTCACCTCGATGAACCCCCGCTCTTCGAGGTCCTTCATCACCCGGCTGACCATCTCGCGCGAGGCACCGATCATCTTGGCCACGTCCTGGCGGGACACGCGGTCCTTGATGACCAGGCGCCCCTCCTTGTCGGGCTGGGCAAACTCCAGCAGCGCGCGCGCCACCCGGCCGTACACGTCCATGAGGGCCAGCGATTCGATCTTGCGGTCGGCGTGCCGCAGCCGCTGCACCAAGCCGCGCATGATGGCGTAGGCCATCGACGAGTTTTCGGGCAGACACCGGGCAAATTCGTTGCGCCCCAGGATCAGCACATCGGTCTGCACCTCGCAGCGCACGGTGGCCGAGTGAGGCTGGTTGTCGATCAGGCTCATCTCGCCCACATAGTCGCCCGGGTTCATGGTGGCCAGGATCACCTCGCGGCCGCGGGTGTCGGTGGTCACCACCCGGGCGCGGCCCGTCAGGACAATCGACAGAGCGTTGGATTTTTTGCCCTGCTCCACGATGCATTCGCCGCGCTTGAAGCGGCGCTTGACGACCGCATCGGCCACCGACTCGGCCTGCGCCTGCGTCAGGGTGGCAAACAGCGGCACACGGCGGATGAGGTCCAGATTCGAGAGGATCGACATGCGTGTATTCCCTTGGCGTTCGGGCGTTCAACGGGCCCTTCCTACAATACGCAAGGCGCGCCGCACCGGATGTCAAGACGGGTTGACTTTGCGGCCGACAGCCTCACCTCACACGCCAACTCTAAACCAAATACCCCCGTCCGTCGCGCGGAGCCGCCTCCCATGAAACACGCCCACGTCCTGATCCTCGGCTCCGGTCCCGCCGGCTACACGGCCGCCGTCTATGCCGCCCGTGCCAACCTCAAGCCCGTGCTGATCACCGGCATCGCCCAGGGTGGCCAGCTCATGACGACCACCGAAGTCGACAACTGGCCGGCCGACGCGCAAGGCGTACAAGGCCCGGACCTGATGCAGCGCTTCCTTGCCCACGCCGAGCGCTTCAACACGGAAATCGTGTTCGATCACATTAATGCCGTCGACTTTTCGCGCCGGCCCTTCGTGCTCAAGGGCGACAGCGGCGAGTACAGCTGCGACGCGCTGATCATCGCCACCGGCGCCTCCGCCAAGTACCTGGGCCTGCCCTCGGAAGAGGCGTTCATGGGCAAAGGCGTCTCCGGTTGCGCGACCTGCGACGGTTTCTTCTACCGCAACGAGGTGTGCTGCGTGGTCGGCGGCGGCAACACCGCGGTCGAGGAGGCCCTGTACCTGTCGAACATCGCCAGCAAGGTCTACCTGATCCACCGCCGCGACAGCTTCCGGGCCGAAGCGATCATGGTCGACAAGCTCATGGAAAAAGTCGCCGCCGGCAAGATCGAGCTCAAGCTGCACAGCACGCTCGACGAGGTGCTGGGCGACGCCACCGGCGTGACCGGCGTTCGCATCCGCCGCACCACCGACGGTGGCACCGAGGACCTCGCCCTCAAAGGCTGCTTCATCGCCATCGGGCACCAGCCCAACACCGACATCTTCAAGGGCCAACTGGAGATGAAGGACGGCTACATCGTCACCCGCTCGGGTCTGAACGGCATGGCCACCATGACCAGCGTTCCGGGGGTGTTTGCGGCGGGCGACGTGCAGGACCATGTCTACCGGCAGGCCATCACCAGCGCCGGCACCGGCTGCATGGCCGCGCTCGACGCCCAGCGTTTCCTGGAGCAGCAAAGCGCCTGACACGGGGCCGCAACCGACCCCGGTTTGCGGCGCGCCGCGGGGCAGGCTATAATTGCGGGCTTTGCTGCGTTTTCCGCCCCCGGGCTCGCCGTCCGGCTGGGAACCTGCGATCAACGGGATACCGCCACCCTTTTCATGGCGAGGTGAGGCCGATGCGCCAGGATGGTGCCCCCAGCGGGCGCGCACCATCCTCCGGCGGCGGCTGTTTATAGCGATCGGAGTGTCCACATGGCACGCGTCTGCGACGTCACGGGCAAAAAGCCCATGGTCGGGAACAACGTTTCCCACGCCAACAACAAAACCAAGCGCCGGTTCCTGCCGAACCTGCAATACCGCCGTTTCTGGGTCGAGAGCGAGAACCGCTGGGTTCGTCTGCGCGTCTCGGGCGCCGCACTGCGCCTGATCGACAAGAACGGTATCGATGCGGTGCTCGCCGACCTGCGCGCCCGTGGCCAGGCTTAAGGAGACGCACCATGGCAACCAAAGGCGTTCGCGAGAAGATCAAGCTGGAGTCCACCGCCGGCACCGGCCACTTCTACACCACCACCAAGAACAAGAAGACCACGCCGGAGAAGATGCTGATCAAGAAGTTTGATCCGGTCGCCCGCAAGCACGTGGACTACAAGGAAATCAAGCTGAAGTGACGAGAGGCGTCGGTATCGCGCCGGCTTCCATCGACCCAGCAAAAAGGCCCGCTGTTCCCAGCGGGCCTTTTTCTTGGTCAGTCTCGATGGCGATGCGATCGAGGCGGTGAAGGGCGAGAACCGGCGCAGGCATCGCCGCCCGGCCGGGGCGCCCGGACCGCGTCAGGCGTGCGCGGCGCGCAAACGCAGCGAGAAGTCGCGCAGCGCGGCAATGCCGCTCTCTTCGGCGCGGCGGCACCAGGCCTGCAAATCCGCCGCCAGCTGCTCGCGCGACGCGGTGGTGCTGGACCACAGGGCGCGGAGCTCTTCCCGCATGGTGACCATCTGGTCGAGCACCGGGTGCTGGGCACGGGCCTGGGCCAGCTGGGGCTTCACGGCCGCCGGCACCTTGTCGTCATCCCGGTGCAGCCAGCGCTTGGCGGCTTGCAGCGCCGACACATCGCCGCTGCGGGCCTTGATCGACTGCAGTTCGCTCTTGCAGGCGGCGCGCAGTTCGCGGGCGTAGCCGGCCATGATTTCGTAGCGGTGGGCGATCACGGCTTCCAGCGTCTTCTCGTCGGCCACCGGCTTGACATCGCCATACGCCACGCGCGGCGCCACCTTTTTCACCGTGGCCAGACCAAGGGCGCTGAGGACGCTGATGTAAAGCCAGCCGATGTCAAACTCGTACGGCTTGACCGAGAGCTTGGCCGAGGTCGGGTAGGTGTGGTGGTTGTTGTGCAGCTCTTCACCGCCAATCAGGATGCCCCAGGGCGACACGTTGGTGCTGGCATCGGTGGCCTCGAAGTTGCGGTAGCCCCACCAGTGGCCGATGCCGTTGATGATGCCGGCGGCCGTGACAGGGATCCAGATCATCTGGATCGCCCAGACGGTGACACCCAGCGCGCCGAACAGCGCGACGTTGACGATGAGCATCAGGCTCACACCGAGCCGGGAATGGCGGGTGTAGAGGTTGCGTTCGATCCAGTCGGTCGGCGTGTTGTGGCCGTAGCGCTCCAGCGTCTCGCGGTTTTTGGCCTCAGCGCGGTACAGCTCGCTGCCTTCCCAGAAGACCTTCTTGATGCCGAACACCTGCGGGCTGTGGGGGTCACCGTCCTGCTCGCACTTGGCGTGGTGCTTGCGGTGGATGGCGGTCCACTCCTTGGTGACCATGCCGGTGGTCAGCCACAGCCAGAAGCGGAAGAAATGGGCCGGGATGGGGTGAAGGTCGAGCGATCGGTGCGCCGAGTGGCGATGCAGGTAAATGGTGACGCTGGCGATGGTGATGTGCGTGAGCACGAGGGCAACGATCAGCGTCTGCCACCAGCTCGCGCCGGTCAGGCCTTCGGCCGCGAAGGTGATGAAGCCATCCCACAGGGACGCGAGAAGGCCGGGGTCGGATGCAGACATGGATTTCCTGAAAAGCTGCCCAAGTGAACAAGCGCGGCCAAGGGCCGCCGCTACGCCGGGCAGGGGCGCTGCGGTCCCCCGATTTTAGGACGGACAGGGGTTTTCTCCAACCGGAGAAAGACCGCAGATCAGGGGGTGTTTGTGAAAGATCAAGGGGTTTTCTGCCAGACAGCCGCAAAAAAGCCGTCGGTGCGATGCCGGTGGGGCCACAGGCGAAGAAACCGCCCCTCCGGTCCGCTGGCGAGGACCGCGGGGTCGTGCACGCCGGCGTCGGCCAGCAAGGTCGCCGCGGACAGCAGCCGCCAGCCGGACTGGGCCGCGTCGAACGCGGCGGCGATGGCCTCGTTTTCGTCGGTCAGCAGACTGCAGGTGGCGTACACCAGCCGTCCACCGGGCTTGAGCAGGCGGGCGGCGCTGGCGAGGATGGCGGTCTGCTGCGCTGCAAACGCCGCCACCGCCGCGGGCGTCTGGCGCCACTTGAGGTCGGGATGGCGGCGCAGCGTGCCCAGGCCGGAGCACGGCGCATCGACCAGCACACGGTCGAGCTTGCCGGCGAGGCGTTTGATGCGGTCATCCCGCTCGTGGGCGATGGCGACCGGGTGCACGTTGGACAGGCCGCTGCGCGCCAACCGCGGCTTGAGGCCTTCGAGGCGGTGGGCCGACGTGTCGAAGGCGTAAAGGCGGCCGGTGTTGCGCATGGCCGCGCCGAGCGCCAGCGTTTTGCCGCCCGCGCCGGCGCAGAAATCGGCCACCATCTCGCCACGCCGGGCGCCGACCAGCAGGGCCAGCAATTGAGAGCCTTCGTCCTGCACCTCGACCGCGCCGTCGGCGTAGGGCTGCCAGCGGGCGAGCGTGGGTTTGCCGGCGAGCCGGATTCCCAGCGGCGACCACGGGGTGGGCTCGCCCGTCAGACCGCCGGCGGCGAGCTCGGCCAGGACCGCGTCGCGACGGGCCTTGAGGGTGTTGACGCGCAGGTCCAGGGGCGCGGGACGCATCAGGGCCTCGGCCAGGGTGTCGAATTCGTCACCGACCTGCGCCTGCAGCGCCGCCGCCAGCCAGTCGGGCAGGTTGTGGCGGTGTGGCGCGAGCCACACGCTGTCGGGCGTGGCCCGGCAGGCGTCGAGCCAGGTCTTCTCCGGCTCGCTCAGGGCGCTCTTGAGGAAATCGATGTCGCCGGGGAAGGCCAGGATGGCCAGCCGACGCCAGCGGGAGCCGCTGCCGGAGCGGGCCAGCGCCTCCAGGCGCAGGCGCTCGCGCAGCACGGCGAAGACGGTGTCGGCGAGCGTGGCGCGGTCGCGCGGACCGAGCGAGCGGTGCTCGCGAAAGTGGCGCGCCAGCAGCGCGTCGGTGGGTTGATCGAAGCGAAACACGCGCTCCAGCAGCGTGGCGGCTTCTTCCAGCAGGGCATTCGGGTGCATCCCGGTATTGTCCCCCGCCGGGCCTCCCCGGCCGCGCGCGGGGGCAGCGCCGATAATCGCGCCCCATGTCCGACATTCCCCAACAGGTGCGCCGTCGGCGCACCTTCGCCATCATTTCCCACCCCGACGCGGGCAAGACCACGCTCACCGAGAAGCTGCTGCTGTTCTCGGGCGCGATCAACATCGCCGGCAGCGTCAAGGCACGCAAGGCCGCCCGCCACGCCACCTCCGACTGGATGGAGATCGAGAAGCAGCGCGGCATCTCGGTCGCATCGAGCGTGATGCAGATGGAGTATCGCGACTGCGTGATCAACCTGCTGGACACCCCGGGCCACCAGGATTTCTCCGAGGACACCTACCGCGTGCTGACCGCGGTGGACGCGGCGCTGATGGTGATCGACGCCGGCAACGGCGTCGAGCCGCAAACCCGGCGGCTGCTGCAGGTCTGCCGCGCGCGGAACACGCCGATCCTGACCTTCGTGAACAAGATGGACCGCGAGGTGAAGGCCCCGCTGGACCTGATGGACGAGATCGAGCGCGAGCTCGGCATGACGGTGGTGCCGTTCACCTGGCCGGTGGGCATGGGCAAGCTGTTCCATGGGGTATACGACCGGCGCACCGAGCAGATGCGCGTGTTCGCGGCCGGCGAGGACCGCCGCGGGGGCGACGAGGAAGTGCTGGAAGGCCTGGACAACGCCGAATCCGCGCGGCGCTTCGGCGCGGAGTTCGCGCAGGCCCGCGAAGAGCTGGAGCTGGTCGCGGGCGCGTCGCCGGCGTTTGAAGAAGCGGCCTTCCTGGCCGGACAGCAGACCCCGATGCTGTTTGGCTCGGCGGTGAACAACTTTGGCGTGCGCGAGGTGCTCGACGCGCTGGTCGACCTGGCACCGCCGCCGGGGTCGAAGGCGGCCATCCAGCGCACGGTGGAGCCGGTGGAGCCGAAGTTCAGCGGTGTGGTGTTCAAGATCCAGGCCAACATGGACCCGGCGCACCGCGACCGCATCGCCTTCGTGCGCGTGGCCAGCGGCCACTTCGAGCGCGGCATGCGCCTGAAGGTGGTGCGCAGCGGCAAGGAGCTGCGGCCCAACACGGTGGTGAGCTTCCTGTCGCAGCGGCGCGAACTGCTCGACGAGGCCTTTGCCGGCGACATCATCGGCATCCCGAACCATGGCGTGCTGCAGCTCGGCGACACGCTCACCGAGGGCGAGGCCCTGCAGTTCACCGGGCTGCCCTTCTTCGCGCCGGAAATCATCCGCAGCGTGGAGGTGGCCGATCCGCTGCGCACCAAGCAGCTGCGCGCGGGTCTGACGCAGCTCGGCGAAGAGGGCGCGATCCAGGTGTTCCGGCCGGTGGCGGGCAGCGTGCTGCTGCTCGGGGCGGTGGGACAGCTGCAGTTTGAGGTGGTGGCCCACCGGCTGGAGCACGAGTACGGCGTGAAAGCGCGCATCACCGGCAGCTCGTACAACGTGGCGCGCTGGGTGACGTGCGCGCCCGAGGACGGTGGCGAGCAGGAGCTCAAGCGCTTCATCGACGCCAACGCCCACCGTGTGGCCCTGGACGCGGTGGACGCGCCGACCATCCTGCTGGACCACCTGGCCACGCTGCGCGCGGTGGAGGCCAACTGGCCGAAGATCCGCTTCCACGCCATGCGCGAACACGCGGGCCTGGTGTTCGCCAGGTCGATGTGACGCACCGCCGCGTGGCGGCCGGCGGTCAGCCGCGCGCCAGCAGCGCCTCGACCGCCCGCGGGTAAATGACGTGCTCCTGCGAGAGCACCCGCGCGGCCAGGGCCTCGGGGGTGTCGCCCGGCACCACCGGCACCACGGCCTGCTCCAGGATGTCGCCGTGGTCGAGCTCCGCCGTCACGCGGTGCACCGTCGCGCCGGCCACGCGGCAGCCCATGGCGATGGCGCGCTCGTGGGTTTTCAGCCCCGGAAAGGCGGGCAGCAGGCTGGGGTGGATGTTGACCAGCCGCCCGGCGTAGCGCGCCACGAAGGCGGGGGTCAGGATCCGCATGAAACCCGCCAGCAGCACCCAGCCGGGCCGGTGTGCGTCGATGGCGGTGGCCAGCGCGGTGTCGAACGCGTCGCGGTCGGCGTGGGCGGTGTGATCGACCACCGCGGTGGCGATGCCCCGCTCCCGCGCCCACGCGAGTCCGGCGGCCTGCGGCCGGTTGCTGATGACCGCGGCCACCGGCGCGCCGAAGCGCTCGGCCCAGCGGCGCCGCTGGGCGGCCTCGACCAGGGCGGCCATGTTGGAGCCGCTGCCGGAGATCAGGATGACGATGGGTTGCCGCGCTGACATGGGCGCGCAGTGTAGCGACCCGCGCCTGCGCGGCCCGGCGCCGTCCCCCGCCGCACCAAACCCGAGGACGGGCGGCGGGTTTGTCGCGGCCCGGACAGGCTCAAATCGAACGGTCGTGCGAGACTGCCCGGCTGTCAGACGCCCGGACGGGCGCGCATCAGGAGACCACCATGGATTTGGCTTTCACGCCGGAAGAACTGGCGTTTCGCGACGAGATCCGGGGCTGGGTCAGGGACAACCTGCCCGCCGACATCGCCCAGAAGGTGCACAGCGCCATGCGCCTGTCGCGGGACGACATGCAGCGCTGGGCCAAGATCCTTGGCAAGAAGGGCTGGCTGGGCTGGAATTGGCCCCAGCAGTTTGGCGGGCCGGGCTGGAACGCGGTGCAGCGCCACCTGTTTGAAGAGGAATGCGCGCTGGCCGGTGCGCCGCGCGTCGTGCCCTTCGGGCCGGTCATGGTGGCCCCGGTGATCATGGCCTTCGGCAACAAGGCGCAGCAAGAGCGCCACCTGCCGGGCATCGCCAGCGGCGAGGTGTGGTGGAGCCAGGGCTACAGCGAGCCGGGTTCCGGCTCCGACCTCGCCTCGCTGAAGACCCGGGCCGAGCGACGGGGCGACAAGTACATCGTCAACGGTCAGAAAACCTGGACCACGCTCGGCCAGTACGGCGAGTGGATCTTCTGCCTCGTGCGCACCAGCACGGAAGGCAAGCCGCAGACGGGCATCAGCTTCCTGCTCATTGACATGAAATCGCCGGGCGTGACCGTGCGGCCGATCCGCCTGCTCGACGGCGAGTGCGAGGTCAACGAGGTGTGGTTCGACAACGTCGAGGTGCCGGCAGAGAACCTGGTGGGCGAGGAAAACCAGGGCTGGACCTACGCCAAGTACCTGCTCGGCCACGAGCGCACCAACATCGCCGACGTGAACCGCGCCAAGCGCGAACTCGAGCGCCTCAAGCGCATCGCCAAGGCCGAGGGCGTGTGGGAAGACAGCCGCTTCCGCGACCAGATTGCCCTGCTGGAGGTGGACATCGTGGCGCTGGAGATGCTGGTGCTGCGCGTGCTGTCGGCCGAGAAGGCGGGCAAAAGCTCGCTGGACATCGCCGGTCTGCTGAAGATCCGCGGCAGCGAGATCCAGCAGCGCTACACCGAGCTGATGATGCTGGCCGCGGGTCCCTACAGCCTGCCCTTCATCTTCGAAGCGATGGAAGCGGGCTGGCAAGGCGACTTCCCGGGCGGCACCGTGGCCAACGCGCCGCTGGCCTCGACCTACTTCAACATGCGCAAGACCACGATCTACGGCGGCTCCAACGAGGTGCAGCGCAACATCGTGGCGCAAACCGTGCTCGGCTGATCAGGAGGCATCATGGATTTCGACTTTTCCGACGATCAGGTCGCCCTGCGCGACGCCGTGCAGAAATGGGTGGAGAAGGGCTACGACTTCGAGCGCCGCCGCGGCATCGTGGCCGCCGGCGGGTTTGACCGCGCGGCCTACGGCGAGCTCGCCGAACTGGGCCTGAGTGGCCTGTACGTGAGTGAAGACCACGGCGGGCTGGGCATGGGCCCGGTGGAGGCCATGTTGGTGATGGAGGAGCTGGGCCGCGGCATCGTGCTGGAGCCGCTGGCCCAGACGCTGATCGCCAGCGGCGTGATCGGCGCTTACGCCGCAGCCGAGGCGCAGGCCGCGTGGCTGCCGCGCATCGCCGCGGGTGAGGTGCTCGTCGTGCTGGCACACCAGGAACGCGGTGCGCGCTACCGGCTCGACCGCGTGGCGGCCACCGCCGCCTCTGCCGGCGCCGGTCACACCGTCACGGGCGAAAAACACCTGGTGCCGGCCGCGGACCGCGCCGACGCATTCATCGTGCCCGCGCGACTCGACGGCCGCACGGCGCTTTTCCTGGTGGAGGCCGGTGCCGCCGGCGTGTCCGCCACCGGCCACCTCACGCAGGACGGCAGCCGCGCCGGCACGCTCACGCTGGCCAACGCCCCGGCCACACTGCTGGTGGCCGACGGTCAGGCCGCGCTGGAACACGCGGTGGACATCGGCATCGCCGCCACCGCCGCCGAGGCGGTGGGTGCCATGGACCGGGCGCTGGCGGTGACCGTGGACTACATGAACACGCGCAAGCAGTTTGGCGTGACGATCGCCAGCTTCCAGGCCCTGCGCCACCGCGTGGCCGACATGAAGATGCAGCTGGAACTGGCGCGCTCCATGAGCTACTACGCCAGCCTCAAGCTCAACGCCCCGGCCGACGAGCGCCGGGCCGCACTGTCCCGGGCGAAGGTGCAGCTGGGCCAGTCGATGCGTTTCGTGGGCCAACAGGCGGTGCAGCTGCACGGCGGCATCGGCGTGACCGACGAATACATCATCAGCCATTACTTCAAGAAGCTGACCCAGCTGGAAATGACGTTCGGCGACACGCTGCACCACCTCGGCGAGGTCTCGGCCCGCATGCAGGACACAGCCGGGGTATTTGCCTGACACCCCCGCGCCGCGCCTGCGGCGCGTCACCCTCTCAAGGGGGCAACGCCAGCGGCCCGGCAAAGCCGGTTCCGCGGCGTTTCGCGGCTAGGCGTGCAAGCGCGACGTCTTCGGCAGGTGCGCCATCAGAAACTCCATCTGGTCCGCGAGGATGCGGCGGTTGCGCAGAATGAAGTCTTCCCAGAGGCTGGGCACATAAGGCGCGTAGAGCAGGGGCATGTGGGCCTGCTCGGGCGTCTTGTTGCCCTTGCGGTGGTTGCACGACTTGCAGGCGGTGACCACGTTCATCCAGCCGTCGCGCCCGCGCTGCGCCAGCGGCACGATGTGCTCGCGCGTCAGCTCATCGTCGTGGAAATGCTGACCGCAGTACGCGCAGACGTTGCGGTCGCGCGCAAACAGCTTCTGGTTGGTGAGCGTGGGACGAAGCTCGAATGGGTTGATCCGAGGCACGCCCTCGGTGCCGATGATCGAGTTGACGGTGATGATCGACTGCCGCCCGGTGATCGCGTTGTGGCCGCCGTGGAAGACCGCGACCTCCGCCCCCATTTCCCAGCGCACCTCGTCGGCCGCGTAGTGCAGCACGGCCTCTTCGAGGCTGATCCACGACTGCGGCAGTCCCTGGGCGGAGAGCTTCAAGACCTTCAAAACGGGCTCCTTCGTGCGACGTGTCACCGAACCACCCGGCCCCGCGGTGGGCCGGCCCACGCCGGGATGGGTCCACCCCGGGGTATGCGTTTTCCTGTGTCAATATAGCAAGCTTTGATGGCGCCCCGGCGTCATGTCCCACCCCGTGTCTCGCCCGAAGTCCCACCCCTTGGCCCACCCCGCTTTCCACCCGGCATGAAGATCGTCCGCGGCCTGCGCCACACCCGCACCGGACCCGGCGCGCTGGCCCCCCACTGCGCACTGACCATCGGTAACTTCGATGGTGTCCACCGCGGCCACCAGGCGATGCTGGCGCTCCTGCAGAGCGAGGCGCGCCACCGCGGCGTGCCCAGCTGCGTGATGACCTTCGAGCCGCACCCGCGCGACCACTTCGCCGCGGTGCTGCACAAACCCGAGCTCGCCCCGGCGCGCATCGCCACCCTGCGGGACAAACTCGAAGAGCTGGCGCGCTGCGGCGTGGACCAGTGCGTGGTGCTGCCGTTCAACGAGCGGCTGGCGGCACAAAGCGCCGAGGCTTTCATCCAGGACACGCTGGTGGACGCCCTGGGTGCGCGCTACGTGCTGGTCGGCGACGATTTCCGGTTCGGTGCGCGCCGGGCGGGTGACTACGCGATGCTGGATGCGGCCGGTGCCCGCCTTGGCTTCGACGTCGCGCGCATGCAGAGCTACGAGGTCCACGGCCTGCGCGTGTCGAGTTCGGCCGTGCGCGAAGCGCTGGCGGCCGGCCGGATGGACGCTGCCGCCGCCCTGCTCGGCCGGCCCTACGCGATCAGCGGCCACGTGGTGCGCGGCCGCCAGCTCGGCCGCCAGCTCGGCGAAACCGCCCAGGGCCGCGGTGACGGGTTCCGCACGCTGAACCTGCGCTTTGCCCACTGGAAGCCAGCGGCCAGCGGCATCTTCGTGGTGCAGGTGCATGGGTTGTGGGACACCCCGCTGCCCGGTGTGGCCAACCTCGGCGTGCGTCCCTCGCTCGACCCGAACGACGTGAACGGCGGGCGTGTGCTGCTGGAAACGCATTGCCTGGACTGGCCGGCGGGGCTGGCCGAGCGCCTGCCCGGCGGGGAGGCCTACGGTAAAATCGTGCGGGTGGACCTGCTGCACAAACTGCACGACGAGCTGAAGTACGACAGCCTCGATGCCCTCACCGACGGCATCGCGAAGGATGTGGCCGACGCGCGGGCGTTCTTCGAGGCCATGCACGGCCGCACCCACCGGCAGACCACCCGCGACCGAATTTGACGGGCTCCGGCCCCGCTCGCCGCCCTCCGACAAGCTCAGGGCGATCGGCTGCTGAATCGCACGCACACGCGCTCCTCCCCGCTCGGGCTGAGCTTGTCGAAGCCAACACGCGAACCACCATGTCCGAGACGAAGAACGCCTACCCCGTCAACCTGCTGGACACGCCCTTCCCCATGCGCGGGGACCTGCCCAGGCGCGAGCCCGCGTGGGTGAAGCAATGGACCGACCAGGGCCTCTACCGCCGCCTGCGCGACGCCCGGCAGGGCGCGCCACTGTTCGTGCTGCACGACGGTCCGCCCTACGCCAACGGCAAATTGCACATCGGCCACGCGCTGAACAAAGTGCTCAAGGACATGATCGTCAAAAGCCGTCAGCTCGACGGCTTCGACGCCCAGTACATCCCGGGCTGGGACTGCCACGGCCTGCCGATCGAAAACGCGATCGAAAAGCTGCACGGACGCCATCTCTCGCGCGACGAGATGCAGGCCAAGAGCCGGGCCTATGCCACCGAACAGATCGACCAGCAGCGCGCCGACTTCCAGCGCCTGGGGGTGCTGGGCGACTGGGAGCGGCCTTACCGCACCATGGACCCCGCCAACGAAGCGGGCCAGATCCGCGCCTTCAAGCGTGTCATCGAACGCGGCTTCGTCTACCGCGGCCTGAAACCGGTGTACTGGTGCTTCGACTGCGGCAGCTCGCTGGCCGAGTTCGAGATCGAATACGCCGACAAGCAAAGCGACACGCTGGACGTGGCCTTTGAGGCGGACGACCCGGCGCGGCTGGCCGCGGTCTTCGGCCTGAGCGCCCTGCCCGCTGGCCAGCGCGCCTTCGCGGTGATCTGGACCACCACGGCCTGGACCATCCCGGCCAACCAGGCGCTCAACGCCAACCCCGAGCTGACCTACGCGCTGGTGAACACGCCACGCGGCTGCCTGGTGCTGGCCGAGACCCTCGTGGAGAAATGCCTGGCGCGCTATGGTCTGAGCGGCGAGGTCATCGGCACCGCGCGCGGCGATGCGCTGCATGGTCTGGCCTTCCGCCACCCGCTGCACGACGTGGACGCCGGCTACCGCCGGCTGGCGCCGGTGTTTGTGGCCGATTACGTGAGCGACGGCGACGGCACCGGCATCGTGCACAGCGCACCGGCCTACGGCGTGGACGACTTCAACTCCTGCGTGGCCAACGGCATCGCGCACGACGCGATCCTCAACCCGGTGCAGGGCAACGGCGTGTACGCGGCCGACTTCCCGCTCTTTGGCGGCCAGCACATCTGGAAAGCCGTGCCAGTCATCATCGACACGCTGCGCCAGGCCGAACGCCTGCTGGCCACCGAGCGCATCACCCACAGCTACCCGCACTGCTGGCGCCACAAGACGCCGGTGATCTACCGCGCCGCGGCGCAGTGGTTCATCCGCATGGATGAAGGCGACGGCGTGTTCACCCGCGACAAGGCGCCCAAGACGCTGCGCCAGCTCGCGCTCGACGCGATCGACCAGACCCGCTTCTATCCCGACAACGGGCGCGCGCGCCTGCGCGACATGATCGCCAACCGGCCCGACTGGTGCATCTCGCGCCAGCGCAGCTGGGGCGTGCCGATCCCGTTCTTCCTTCACAAGGCCACCGGCGAACTGCACCCGCGCACGATGGACATCCTCGACCAGGCGGCCGACATCGTCGAGCGCGGGGGCATCGAGGCCTGGAGCCGCGTGAGCGCGGCCGAGATCCTGGGCGAGGCCGACGCCGCGCACTACGACAAGTGCACCGACATCCTGGAGGTCTGGTTCGACTCGGGCTCGACGTTCCAGCACGTGCTGCGCGGCAGCCACGCCGCCGCCTACGGCGTGCCGCCCCACCACGCCAGCGGCCCCGAGGCCGACCTGTACCTCGAAGGCCACGACCAACACCGCGGCTGGTTCCACAGCTCGCTCCTGCTGGGCTGCGCCCTGCACGACCGCGCGCCATACCGCGGCCTGCTCACCCACGGCTTCGCCACCGACGGCCAGGGCCGCAAGATGAGCAAGAGCCTGGGCAATGTGGTGGTGCCGCAGGAGATCACCAGCAAGCTCGGGGCGGAGATCGTGCGGCTGTGGGTGGCCGCCACGGATTACTCGGGCGACCTCAACATCGACGACAAGATCCTCGCCCGGGTGGTCGATGCCTACCGACGCATCCGTAACACGCTGCGCTTCCTGCTCGCCAACCTCAGCGACTTCGACGCGGCCCGCCACGCCGTCGCGCCCGAAGCGCTGCTGGAAATCGACCGCTGGGCACTGGCCCGCACCGCGCAGTTCCAGGCCGAGGTGCGCGCGCACTACGAGCGCTACGAGTTCCACCCGGTGGTAGCCAAGCTGCAGGTCTTCTGCTCGGAAGACCTGGGGGCGTTCTACCTCGACGTGCTGAAGGACCGCCTCTACACCACCGCGCCCGACAGCCCGGCGCGCCGCAGCGCCCAGACCGCGCTGCACACCATCGCCCACGCGATGCTGCGCTGGATGGCGCCGTTCCTCAGCTTCACGGCCGAGGAGGCCTGGCCGGTGCTCGCGGGCGACGCCAACCGCGGCTCGATCTTCTTCGAGACCTTCCTGGATCTGCCGGCGCCGGATGAGGCGTTGCTGAGCAAGTGGGCGCGCGTGCGGGAGATCCGCGAAGCCGCCAACAAGGAAATTGAGGCGGTGCGTGTGCAAGGCGCGGTCGGCTCCTCGCTGCAGGCACTGGTCACGATCACCGCGCCCGCCGCCGACGCCGCCCTGCTCCGCTCGCTCGGCAACGACTTGCGTTTCGTGACGATCACCTCGGCCGCCGCGGTGGCCGACGGCGACGCGCTTGCGGTGGCGGTGACCCCAGCCACCGCGCCCAAGTGCGAGCGCTGCTGGCACTACCGCGACGATGTCGGCCATGACCCGGCGCACCCGGGCCTGTGTGGCCGCTGCACCAGCAACCTGTTCGGCGCGGGCGAGCCCCGGTCGGTCGCCTGACCATGGCCAAGGCAAGCGGCGCGCGCGGCCCGTGGCCCTGGCTGGGGCTGGCGGCGATCCTGTTCCTGGCCGATCAGTTCACCAAGGTGCTGATCCTGGGGAATTACCAGCTCGGTGACAGCACCCGCATCACCAGCTTCTTCAACGTCGTGCGGGTGCACAACACCGGTGCGGCGTTTTCCTTCCTGGCCGGCGCCAGCGGCTGGCAGCGCTGGTTCTTCACCGCCATCGGCATCGGTGCGGCCATCTTCATCGTCTGGCTGCTGCGCCGCCACCCGGGCGAGAAGCTGTTTGCGTTCGCGCTGTCGTGCATCCTGGGGGGCGCGCTGGGCAACGTGATCGACCGCCTGCTGCACGGCTACGTGGTGGACTGGCTGGACTTCCACTGGCCGTTTCTCGCGGGCCTCTTTCCCGGCGGGCACTTCCCCTCGTTCAACATCGCCGACGCGGCGATCACGGTGGGCGCGGTGTCGCTGATCGTGGACGAATTGCTGCGCGTGCGCCGCTCGCGCTGAGCACCACGCCGGCGCGGCGCGCGGGGCAACCCGATGCCGCGCGCGGCGGGCCTGTGCTACCCTGCCCCTCCCCCGCCGCGGGTGAGCGGCGCCCCCCTGGAGACGCGCATGCCCGGCCTGTTGCCCGACGTCGATCCCGACGGTCTGTATGAGTTTTCGGTCGTCTACACCGACCGCTCCCTCAACCACATGTCGCGCCGCTTCCAGCGCGTGATGACCGACATCAGCGGCATGCTCAAGCGCGTGTACGGCGCCCACGCGGCGGTGCTCGTGCCCGGCAGCGGCACCTTCGGCATGGAGTCGGTGGCGCGCCAGTTCGCCACCGGGCGCCACGCGCTGGTGATCCGCAACGGCTGGTTCAGCTACCGCTGGACGCAGATCTTCGACATGGGCGGCATCCCGGCCAGCCACACCGTGCTCAAAGCCCGACCGCTGCACGCCGGAGCGCAGGCGCCCTGGGCGCCAGCGCCGCTGGACGAGGTCACCGCCACGATCGCGCGCGAAAAGCCGGCCGTGGTGTTTGCGCCGCACGTTGAAACGTCGGCCGGCATGATCCTGCCGGATGACTACCTGCGCGCCGTGGCCGAGGCGACCCACGCGGTCGGCGGCCTCTTTGTGCTGGACTGCATCGCGTCCGGCGCGATGTGGGTGGACATGCGGGCCACCGGCGTGGACGTACTGATCAGCGCGCCGCAGAAGGGCTGGAGCAGTTCGCCCTGCTGCGCGATGGTCATGCTCAGCGAGCGCGCCCGCGCCGCGATCGACAGCACCCAGAGCACCACCTTCGCCATGGACCTGAAGAAGTGGCTGCAGATCATGGAAACCTACGAGGGCGGTGGGCACGCCTACCACACCACCCTGCCCACCGACGCGTTGCAACGCCTGCGCGACACGATGGCCGAGACAGAAGCCTACGGTTTTGAGCGGGTGCGCGAGGAGCAGATCGCGCTGGGCCGGGCGGTGCGCGCGCTGGTCGAACAGCACGGCTTTGCCAGCGTGGCCGCGCCGGGTTTCCAGGCGCCGGGCGTGGTGGTCAGCCACACCGACGACCCCGCCATCCAGTCCAGCCAGAAGTTTCTCGCGGTGGGCCTGCAAACGGCCGCCGGTGTGCCGCTGCAGTGCGACGAAGGGCCGGCGTTCCGCAGCTTCCGTCTCGGCCTGTTTGGCCTGGACAAGTGGCACGACGTGCCGGCCACGGTGGCGCGGCTGGAGGCTGCGCTGCGCCAGGTCGCACCGCAACCGGCCGAAGCCGCGGCGGCCTGACCCAAACCGCGCGCGGCCTTCTGCCAGCGCGTCAGGGCAGCAGCACCGTGCAGCCGGTGGTGGCGCGCGCCTCCAGGCTTTCGTGGGCGCGGCGCACCTCGGTCAGCGGGAATCGCTGGTCGATGCGGATCCTGACCTCGCCGCGGGTGACGGCGCCGAACAGGTCGTCGGCCATCGCCTGCGTGCGTTCGCGGCTGGTGATGTGCGAGAACAGCGTCTGGCGCGTGATGTAGAGGGAACCTTTCGGGCCGAGGATGCCAGGCGCAAACGGCGCCACCGGGCCGGACGCGTTGCCGAAACTGACCATCAGGCCGAACGGGCGCAGGCAGTCGAGCGACTTCTCGAAGGTGTCCTTGCCCACCGAGTCGTACACCACCTTCACCCCCTGCCCGCCGGTGATCTCTTTCACCCGGGCGGCAAAGTCTTCGGTGCGGTAGTTGATGGCGTGGCTGGCGCCGTGCTCCAGGGCGAGGCGGCATTTGTCGTCGGAGCCGGCCGTCCCGATCAGGCGCAGGCCCAGCGCCCGGGCCCACTGGCAGGCGATCAGACCCACGCCGCCCGCCGCCGCGTGGAACAGCACGAAGTCGCCCGGCTCCAGCCCTTCCACCGGCTTGCAATGTTTGAGCAGGTACTGGGCGGTCAGGCCCTTGAGCATCATGGCCGCGCCGGTCTCGAAGTCGATGGCGTCCGGCAGGCGGCACACGTTCATCGCCGGCATCACGCGGGCGTCGCAATAGCTGCCGGGCGGGTTGGCGGCGTAGGCGGCACGGTCGCCCACGCGCAGGTGCGTGACGCCCTCACCCACCGCCTCAATCACCCCGGCGCCTTCCATGCCCAGGGCCAGCGGCATCGCGTTGGGGTACAGGCCGGTGCGCTGGTAGACGTCGATGAAGTTCAGGCCGATGGCGTGGTGGCGGATGCGGACCTGGCCAGGGCCGGGTTCGCCCACCTCGACCTGGTCGATGACCAGTTGCTCGGGGCCGCCGGTGGCGTGGATGCGCACGGCGCGGCTGGTGGTGGTGCTCATGGGAGGTCTCCTCGGTGGCGCGTTGGAATCAGGGAAGCCGCGATGCTGCCACGAACCGCGGCCGTCGCCCGGGCGACCGACCGTCACCCCCGCCCCGGGCGGGCCTATCGGACCGGGAGTCGCGCCGGGTTACATTCAGCGCCCCATGACCGCACCCCGCCTGACCGTCTCGACCGCCCTGTTGTTGCTGGTACCGCCGCTGATGTGGGCGGCCAACGCGGTGCTGGGCCGCGTGGTGCAGGACATGGTGCCGCCGGTGATGCTGAACCTGCTGCGCTGGCTGCTGGCCTTTGCCCTGCTGTTGCCGCTGGCCGGCTGGGTGCTGCGGCCGGGCAGCGGCTTGTGGACGCACTGGCGCCGTTTTTCGCTGCTGGGCCTGCTGAGCATCGGCGGCTACAACACGCTGCAGTACATGGCGCTGCAGACCTCCACGCCGGTGAACGTGACGCTGGTGGCCTCGAGCATGCCGGTGTGGATGCTGCTGATGGGCCGGGTGCTCTATGGCGTACCAGTGACCCGTCGCTCGGCGCTGGGCGCGGCGCTGTCGATCGTGGGCGTGGCCGTGGTGCTGGCGCGTGGCGACCTCGGCGGCCTGCTCGCGGTGCGGCTGGTGCCGGGCGATGCGCTGATGGTCCTGGCCGCGCTGGTGTGGTCGTGGTACAGCTGGCTGCTGGCCCGCCCCGTGAACCCGCCCGAGCCCGCGGCCATCAAGGGCGACTGGGCGGCTTACCTGATGGCCCAGATGGCACTGGGCCTGGGATGGTCGGCGCTGCTGGCGGGCGCCGAGTGGGTGGTGCTGCCGGCCGCCGCGTGGCACATCGACTGGAGCCCCGGGCTGGTGGCGGCGCTGTTCTTCTTCGCGATCGGGCCGTCGCTGCTGGCCTACCGCGCCTGGGGCACCGGCGTGGCCCGCGTCGGGCCGGGGCCGGCGGTGTTCTTCGCCAACCTCACGCCGCTGTTCGCGGCGCTGCTGTCGGGCGCGCTGCTGGGCGAGTGGCCGCAGGCCTACCACGCGCTGGGCTTCGTGCTCATCGTCGGCGGCATCCTGGTCAGCGCGCGGCGCTGACCGCCCGGCTCAGAAGGTGCCCGGGTAGGCGCCACCGTCAGCCAGCACGTTCTGACCGGTGATGTAACCGGCGTGGGCGCTGCACAGGAAGGCGCAGATCGCGCCGAACTCGGCGGCCGTGCCGAAACGCCGCGCCGGGATGGTGCGGCGGCGGGCGTCGGCCACGGCGTCCACCGGCTGGCCGCTCTTCTGGGCGGCGCCAGCCATCGTGGCTTTCAGGCGGTCGGTGTCGAACGCGCCGGGCAGCAGGTTGTTGATCGTCACGCCCTGCGCGGCCAGCCCGCTGCGGGCCACCCCGGCGACGAAGCCCGTGAGGCCGCTGCGCGCGCCGTTGGACAGACCGAGGATGTCGATCGGCGCCTTCACCGCGCTCGACGTGATGTTGACGATGCGACCGAAGCCGCGCGCGGCCATGCCGTCCACCGTGGCCTTGATCAGTTCGATCGGCGTGAGCATGTTGGCCTCCACCGCCGCGAGCCAGGCGGCGCGGTCCCACTGGCGGAAATCGCCGGGGGGCGGTCCCCCGGCGTTGGTGACCACGATGTCGAACGCCACGCCGGGCCCGCCAGGGGCGGCCCACACGGCCGCACGACCGGCGTCGGTCGTGATGTCGGCCGCCACCGCCACCACGCTCACGCCGGGGTGCGCCGCGCGCAGCCCACCAGCCGCGGCCTGCAAGGCGTCGGCGCCGCGGGCCACCATCACCACGTTCACGCCCTCCGCCGCCAGCGCCTGCGCGCAACCCAGCCCGAGGCCCTTGCTCGCGCCGCCGACCAGCGCCCACTTGCCCGCAATGCCCAGATCCATGTGACTGCTCCTGTGAGATAAAAAAAGAGGAAAGAAGACTGAAACGAAGGAGGAAACGAAGGAGAAAACAGGACGCTACCTGCCCGCCGGTCCACCGCCGCGCGTGACCAGAAACACGCCGGCCAGCACGAGCACCGTGCCAGCAATGATCCAGCCATTGAAAGGCTCGCCCAGGATCACCACGCCCATGACGATGGTGGACATCGGCCCGATCATGCCGGTCTGGGCGGTGAGCCCGGAGCCAATGCGCTCGATGGCCATCATCACCATCAGCACGGGCGCGAACGTGCACAGCAACGCGTTGAGCACCGACAGGCCAATCACCTCGGGGGCCACCACCGCGGCCGACAACGGCCGCAGCAACACGAACTGCAGCAGGCACAGCACGCAGGCCACGCTGGTGGCCAGCCCCACGAGCCGCAGCGACCCGAGCCGCTTGACCATCTCTCCGCTGTAGAGCAGGTAAATCGCGTAGCTCACCGCGCTGCCGAACACCAGCGCCGCGCCCAGGGCCGCGTCCGGCCCCTGCTGGCCGACCTCGTGGCCGAAAACCAGCAACACCCCCGCATAACTCACCGCCATCGCCAGCGCCTGCCGGGCGCTGATGCGGCGGCGATAGACGATCCAGCCGAGCACGAGCACCAGCGTCGGGTTGAGGTAGAGGATCAGGCGCTCCAGGCTCGCGCTGATGTACTCCAGCCCCCAGAAATCGAGGAAGCTGGCGAGGTAGTAGCCGGTCACCCCCAGACCCAGCACGCCGCCCCAATCGCGCCGCGTCAACGGCACCGGGCGCTGTCCGCCGCGGGGTCGGCTGGTCCACCACACCAGCGCGAGGAACAGCGGCAGCGCGAACAGCATGCGGTACATGATGAGCGTGACCGCGTCCACGCCGTGGCGGTAGGCGAGCTTGACGATGATCGCCTTGCCGCTGAAGGCGATGGAGCCGGCGGCGGCCAGCATCAGGCCCGTGGCGAGGTGGGGAGAGCGGGCGTCGGCGGCGGACATCCGCTGGATTATCCGCAGCGGCGTGTACGCGGCCCTGCGGAAACTACTGCAGCGGCGGCGTGCAGGCCAGGACCTCGTCGAGCGTGGTCAGCCCTTCGGCCACGCGGGCGGCGCCGGCCAGACGCAGCGGCCTCATGCCGTCCTTGACCGCCTGGTGACGCAGGCTCTGCAGATGTGGCTCGCGACTGACCTTCTCCTTGAACGCCTCGGTCACCGTCAGCAGCTCGTACAGGCCCATGCGACCGCGGAAGCCGGTCATGCGGCAGTCCACGCAGCCCACCGGCTGGTAAGGCCGGTACCCGCCGCTGACCTGCCACGGCTTGACCAGCTCGGCGAGCTGCTCGCGCGACTGGGCGGTGGTGGGATCGTCTTCGCGCACCCGGCAGGCCTTGCACAGCGTGCGCACGAGGCGCTGCGCCAGCACACCCAGCACCGTGGCATTGATCAGGTACGGCGGCACACCCAACTCCATCAGGCGCATGATGGCCGAGGGCGCGTCGTTGGTGTGCAGCGTGGTGAACACCAGGTGGCCGGTGAGCGCCGCCTGCACCGCCATCTCGGCGGTGGCGAGGTCGCGAATCTCGCCCACCATGATGATGTCCGGGTCCTGCCGCATCAGGGCGCGCAAGCCTTGCGCGAAGTCCAGATCGAGGTGCGCCTGCACCTGGGTCTGGTTGAAGGCCGGCTCGATCATCTCGATCGGGTCTTCGACCGTGCTGACGTTGACCTCTTCGGTCGCCAGCCGCTTGAGCGTGGCGTAGAGCGTGGTGGTCTTGCCGCTGCCGGTGGGGCCGGTCACCAGCACGATGCCATGCGGCCGCTGGGTGAGTGACTCCCAGCGCTGGGCGTCGTGCGGCGCGAAGCCCAGCGCCGCCAGGTCCTTCACCGTGGACTCGGGATCGAAGATGCGCATGACCAGCTTTTCGCCGAAGGCGGTGGGCAGCGTGGACAGGCGCATCTCCACCTCGTCGCCCTTCTGCCCGGGAGCGGCCGGCTTGAGCGTCTTGATGCGGCCGTCCTGGGGCCGGCGGCGCTCGACCACATCCATGCGCCCCAGCAGCTTGATGCGCGCGACCATCGCGTTCATCACACCGATGGGCATCTGGTAGACCGGGTGCAGCACGCCGTCGATGCGAAAGCGGATCACGCCCTGCTCGCGCCGCGGCTCCAGGTGGATGTCGCTGGCGCGCTGGTCAAACGCGTACTGCCACAACCAGTCCACCACCTGCACCACGCCCTGGTCGTTGGCATCGAGCTGCTTGTTGCCTTGCCCGAGCTCGACCAGCTGCTCGAAACTGTTGATGCCGGTGCCGCCGGCCTTGCTCGCCGCGCGGACCGATTTCGCCAGCGCAAAAAACTCCGCCGTGTAGCGGGCGATCTCGGCCGGGCTGGCCACCACCAGGCGCACCTGCCGGCGCGTCTGGCGCTCCACCTCCGGCACCCAGTCGCGCAGGTAGGGTTCGGCGGTGGCGACCACCACCTCGGTGGGGCTGACCTGTACCGGCAGCACCTTGTGGCGCTCCGCGTAGGCCGCGCTCATCACATCGGCCACCTTGCCCACATCCACCTTCAGCGGATCGATGCGCAGATAGCCCAGGCCGCTGCGCTGCGCGAGCCACTCGGTGAGCAGCTCGGCGTCCAGCACGCGGCCATCCGCGGCGCGCGCCATCGCCACCACCGCCAGCCGCTGCAGCGGGTGCTGGGCGCTGTGGGCCGAACTGCAGCGGGCCACGGTGCGGTCGGCCTCGTCGGCGCTGATCACGCCGTCCTCGCGCAGCCAGTTGACGAGGGTGCGCCAGTCCAGCGGGCCTTGGTGGCTGCCGGCCAGCGGCGTTGACGACAGCGCCGAAGCGGCCGGCGTGGCGGAGGAGGCGGGCGAAGGCGGGGAAGATCGGGTGGCCATGGCGGTTGCGGCAAGGTGTCAGGCGGCGATCGGCTTGAACAGGCGCAGCCACTTCACCGCCGGCAGGCCCCAGCGCGACTGGATCGCCTCCGCGCGGGTGAGCAGGGTGGCGCGCGCCAGGCGCTCGGGGGTGCGCTGCGCGAGCAGCACGGTGTTGCCCTCGCGGGTGGGCCGAAAGGCCCACAGGGCCTCGGCGCCGAAGGCCTCGCGCAGGCTGTGGAGCGAACGCTCGTGGCTGACGTCGCGGCCGAACAGGTTGACCGTCAGGCAGCCATCGTCGGTGAGGGCGCGGCGGCAGTCGGCGTAGAAGTCCGCGCTGTCGAGCACCGGCGCCGCCGCCTCGTGGTCGTACAGGTCGACCTGCAGCGCGTCGTAGCGGCCGGCGTGGCGTGGCTGGCGGATTTCAGCGCCGGCATCGGCCACGATCACCCGCAGGCGGGCGCTGTCGGGCGGCAACTTGAACCACTCGCGGCAGACGGTCACCACGCGCGGGTTCAGCTCGATGGCGGTGGTGTCCATGCGCAGTTTCTTGAAGCAGAACTTTGTCAGCGCCGCGGCCCCGAGCCCGAGTTGGAGGGCGCGCCGGCGGCCCACGGTCTCGGGCTCGACAAACAGCAGCCACGCCATCATGCGCTGCACATACTCCAGCTCGATGTCAAACGGCGCGTCCAGCCACATCGTGCCCTGGATCCACTCGGTGCCCAGGTGCAGGCAGCGCACGTCCCCGTACTCGGAGAGGGTGACGTCGGGCAGGTCGGTTTTTTTCATGGTCGCGCCCATTATGGGTCGCCCCGGGCGCCCGCGGCCTCAGGCGCAGCCGTGCGCGCGCAGCACCGCCGCCCAGGCGTCACGCTTGCGCTCCATCGACCAGCCGGCGTTGGCCGGGCTGGTGGACGGCAGGCGGTGCACCGGCAGACCGAAGCCGCGGGTGTGGCGGGCGTGGCGGAAGCTCTCGCCGCCGTTGTGGGCCACGGCCTGCAGCGCCGGGCAGCGCGCGCGCAGGCCCGCGAGGTCGTTGAGCACGGGGGCGCGGATCGCGCTGTCGAGACTGCCGGTGCGCTCGCAGCTGGCGTACACGTCCCACAACCCCAGCCCGTGCTCGCGCAGCGCCTCCAGCCGGCGGTCATACGGCAGCGCGGTCAGCGGCTCGCCCCACAAGGCCTCCAAGATCGGCCAGAAGGCGTTGCGCGGGTGGCCGTAGTACTGGCCGGCGCGCAAGGACGCTTCGCCGGGGAAGCTGCCCAGCACCAGCAGCCGGGTGCGGGCGTCCACCACCGGCGGCAGACCCGTGAGGCGGGGTGCGGCCGCCGCGGTCATGGTGTCGTATCGAGCGCCGCCAGCCGGGGCAGGGCCGCGCGGGCGTTGGCGCTGGTGGCGGCCGCCAGCGCGGCGGCATCCATGCCACGCAAGGCCGCGACCGCCGCACCGATGCGCGGCAGTTCGGCCGGCGTGTTCAGGCCCTGCGCAGCGCCGGCGGCGCGCTCGGCGGCCGTGCGGTACAGCCACTGCGGCGGGATGTCGGGGGCGTCGGTTTCCAGCACCAGCGCCGACAAGGGCAGTTCGCGCGCCAGGCGGCGCAACTGACGCGCGGTTTCGAAGGTGACGGCGCCACCGAAACCGAGGCGAAAGCCGAGGTCGACGAAGGCCTGCGCCTGCTGGGCGCTGCCGTTGAAGGCATGGGCGATGCCGCCGGCCGGCGGCAGTTCGCGCAGGTGCTTGAGCAGGGTGTCGGCGCTGCGGCGCACGTGCAGGATCACCGGCAGCCGGTGCCGGCGGGCCAGCCGCAACTGCGCGCGATAGAAATAGGTCTGCCGCTCGCGCGCGGCCGGGGTGTTGAGCGCCGGCACGAAGTGGTCGAGGCCGATCTCGCCCACCGCCACCAGCCGCGGGTCGTCGCGGTGGGCCGTGAGCGCCTCGTCGAGCGCGCGCAGGTCGTCCTCACTGGCCTGCGGCACGAACAGCGGGTGGATGCCCAGCGCGTACGCGTCGTCCAGCCGGTGGGCCAGCGCGCGCACGGTGTCGAAGTTCGAGCGCAGCACCGCCGGGATGACGCAACGCGTCACGCCGCGCAGCGCGGCCTCGGCGCGCGCCGCCAGCGCCAGGCCATGGTCGGGGCCGAACTCCGGCGCGTCGAGGTGGGCGTGGGTGTCGGTCCACATGGCGGCCCGGCCGGCGAAGCGCTCAGGCGGTCGCGAGCACGCCGCGCGTGAGGCGCAACACGCGGTCACAGCGCGCGGCCAGGGCCTCGTCGTGGGTGACGACGATGAAGGCAGTGCCCTGTTCGCGGGCGAGGGTGAGCATGAGTTCGAACACGCCGTCGGCGGTGCTGCGGTCCAGGTTGCCGGTGGGTTCGTCGGCCAGCACGCAGCGCGGCCGCGTGACCAGCGCGCGGGCGATCGCCACCCGCTGGCGCTCGCCTCCGGAGAGCTCGGCCGGCCGGTGGTGCAGACGCTCGCCCAGGCCCACCCGCGCCAGCGTCTGCGCGGCGTCGCGCGCGGCGTCGGCGCGCGGCAGACGACGGATCCACAGCGGCATGGCCACGTTGTCCTGAGCGCTGAATTCCGGCAGCAGGTGGTGGAACTGGTACACAAAACCCAGGTGGCGGTTCCGCAACTGGCCCTGGGCGGTCGCGTCAAGCGCGGCCAGCGGCTGACCCATCAAGTCGACGCGACCCGCGCTCGGCGCGTCCAGTCCGCCCAGCAGGTGAAGCAGCGTGCTCTTGCCCGATCCCGACGCACCGACGATGGCCAGCGTCTCCCCCGCCCGCACATCCAGATCCACGCCCTGCAGCACCGTCACATCGATCCGGCCCTCCTGGAATCGCTTCGTCAGGCCGCGGGCGCTCAACACGGTCGAAGTCATTCCAGACTCCCGTACAGAGGAGCCGCCAAACGGCGGAGCGTGGGGGCCACGATCCGGCGCCGGGCCGCCCCGAGCCGGATCAGCCCCCTTGGGGGGCAGCGACCCGCGCAGCGGCGGAGCGTGGGGGCCTTATTCATACCGCAGCGCCTCCGCCGGGTTGACGCGGCTGGCGCGCCAGCTCGGGTACAGGGTGGCCACGAAGGCCAACGCGAGAGAAATCAGCGCGACGGGCAGGATGTCGCCGCGCTGCGGGTCGCTGGGCATGCGGCTGATGAGGTAGACGTCCTGCGGCAGGAAGCTCGCGCCGAGCAGGCGTTCGAGCGCGGGCACGAGGGTGTCGATGTTGAAGGCCACGCCCAGCCCAAGCAGCAGGCCCACGCCGGTGCCGATGATGCCGACGGTGGCGCCCTGCACCACGAAGATCGCCATGATGCTGCGCGGGCTGGCGCCGAGCGTGCGCAGGATGGCGATGTCGGCGCGCTTGTCGGTCACGGTCATCACCAGCGTGGACACAAGGTTGAAGGCGGCCACCGCCACGATGAGCGTGAGGATGATGAACATCATGCGCTTTTCGAGCTGCACCGCGGCAAACCAGGTGCGGTTCTGGCGGGTCCAGTCGCGCACGAGCAGGCCGGGCGGCAGCGCGGCCGCCAGCTCGGCCGCCACCTCGCGGGCCTGGTGCAGGTCGCGGATCTTCACGCGCACGCCGGTGGGTCCTTCGACGCGGAAGATGCGCGCCGCATCGTCCTGGTGGAGCATGGCCAGAGCCGCGTCGTATTCGTAGTGGCCGGAGTCGAAGGTACCCACCACCGTGAGGCTGCGCACCCGCGGCACCACACCGGCCGGGGTGACCTGGCCGCTGGGCGCGATCAGGGTCACGCTGTCGCCCTCGACCACCCCCAGCTGCCGCGCCAGCGCGCCGCCCAGCACAACCCCGAAACCACCGGCCTGCAGGCGAGGCAGCACGCGGTCGGCCAGCCCCGCGGCGAGGTCGGTCACCGTGGGCTCCAGGGCGGGGTCGATGCCGCGCACGAGCACGCCCTTCATGTCTTCGCCCCGGGCCACCAGCGCCTGCGCGCCCACAAAGGGGGCGGCGCCCACCACGTCGGGGTGGCGTTGCAGCGTGGCGAGCGTCCCGGACAGGTCGGCGATGGCCTGAGCGCCGGCGTCGAACACCTCGATGTGCGACAACACGCCCAGCATGCGGTCGCGCACTTCCTTCTGAAAACCGTTCATCACCGACAGCACGATGATGAGCGCCGCCACGCCCAGCGCGATGCCGAGCATGGACACGCCGGAGATGAAGGAGATGAAGCCGTTGCGCCGGGTGGCGCGGCCGGCGCGGGTGTAGCGCCAGCCCAGCAGAAGCTCGTAGGGGGTTTGCATGGTGGGTCGGGGGTGCGGGGATTGTGGCATCCCCGACAATCTCGGCATGTCTGCTTGGCCCCCGGCTCCTGATCCCGCGACGCACTGGCTGGTTCCCTGCGCCGCGCTGGACGACCCCGCGGCGCTGGAAGGGCTCACCCTGCCGAACCTGCGCGCGCTGCTCGGCCACCTCGCGCCGCAGGCCCAGCTCAGCGGCGACACCGAGCGCCTGAACCCGCCGCACGAACGCGCCCTGGCCTGGGCCATCGGCCTGCCCGATGCAGACGGCCAGTTGCCCTGGGCGGCGCTGGGGAGTGAACACCCCGAACAGGCGCAGGCCTGGGTGCATCCCGTGCATTTCCAGGTCGGCATGGACCAGGTGCGCCTGTTCGCGGGCGAGGCCCTCGATCTGGATGAAGCCACGTCGCGGTCCCTGTGCGCCGCGCTGGCGCCGCTGTGCGCGGAGGATGGCGTGCGCCTGACGGTGGACAGCGCCACGCGCTGGCGCGCCGAAGGGCCCCGGCTCGCGGGCCTGGCGCTGGCAAGTCTGGACCGCGTGAGCGGGCGCGGCGTGGCCGCCTGGCAGCCGCGTGGGCCGGAGGGCGCGTGGCTGCGGCGGCTGGGCAACGAAGCGCAGATGCTGTTCTACACCCACCCCGCGCACGACGCCCGGCAGGCGGCCGGGCGGCTGCCGGTCAATGGCGTGTGGATGAGCGCACCCGGCGCCGTCATCCACGGCCTCGCCCTGCGCCGCCCGCCCACCGTGCTGGACGCGCTGCGCGCCCCGGCGCTGGCCGCCGACACCGCTGCCTGGCGCCACGCCTGGACGGCGCTCGACGCCGGTCCCCTCGCGGACCTGCTGGGGCGCGCCGCGCGGGGCGAGCCGGTGCACCTCACCCTTTGCGGCGAGCGCCATGCCGTGTGCCACGGCCCGCGCGACGGCGGCTGGTGGACCCGCCTGCGCGCGCGCTGGTCGGGCGCGCCCGACCCGATTGACCACCTGCGGACCCTATGAAAATCATCACCCGCGACGTCCCCCCCCGCGCCGCCTGGGCGCTGGAACAAAGCGGCGTCCACCCGCTGCTCGCGCGCCTGTACGCCGCCCGCGGCATCCAAAGCCCGGACGAACTCGACGACGGACTCGCGCGCCTGCTTCCGCCCGACACGCTGCGCGGCGCGCGCGAGGCGGCGGTGGCGCTGGCCGACGCGATCGCCGCGAACCGGCGGCTGTGCATCGTGGCCGACTACGACTGCGACGGCGCCACCGCCTGCGCGGTGGGCTGGCGCGGGTTGCGTCTGCTGGGCGCGCGCGAGGTGGCTTATCTTGTGCCCGACCGGGTGGTCGATGGTTACGGCCTCACGCCCGCGATCGCGCGCCGGGTGCACGAGCGCGGCGCCGACGTGCTGATCACGGTGGACAACGGCATCGCCAGCGTGGATGGCGTGGCCGCGGCGCGGGCGCTTGGGCTCACCGTCATCGTGACCGACCACCACCTGCCGGCCCAGCGCAACGGCCAGACCATGCTGCCCTCGGACTGCCTGATCGTCAATCCCAACCAGCCCGGCTGCGGCTTTGAAAGCAAGAGCATCGCCGGCGTGGGGGTGATGTTCTACGTGCTGCTGGCGCTGCGCGCCGAGCTGCGCTCACGCGGTGCGTTCGACGCCGCCACGCAGCCCCGCATCGACGCGCTGCTGCCGCTGGTCGCGCTGGGTACCGTGGCCGACGTCGTGCGGCTGGACGCGAACAACCGCCGCCTCGTCGCGCAGGGCCTGCGCCGGGTGCGTGCCGGCGCCATGCCGCCGGGGATGGCGGCGCTGTTCACCGCCGCCGGACGCCGGCCGGAGGCCGCGACCAGCTTCGACTTTGGCTTCGCCCTCGGTCCCCGGCTGAACGCCGCGGGCCGCCTGGCCGACATGACCCTGGGCATCGAATGCCTGATCACCGACGACGACGCCCGCGCCGAGGAGCTGGCGCGCGCGCTCGACGGCATCAACCGCGAGCGCAAAGGCATCGAGGGCGAGATGCGCGAGATGGCGATGGAGATCGCCGAGTCGATGATCGACGAATCCGAGACGCCGCCGCCGGCGCTCGTGGTCTTCGATCCCGACTTCCACGAAGGCGTGGTCGGCATCGTCGCCTCGCGCCTGAAAGACAAGCTGCACCGGCCCACCTTCGTGTTCGCAGCCAGCGGCGCGGCGGGGCAGGAACACCTGCTCAAAGGCTCCGGACGGTCGATCCCCGGCTTTCACCTGCGGGACGCGCTCGACCTGGTCGCCAAGCGGCATCCGGGGGTGCTGCAGCGCTTCGGGGGTCACGCGATGGCCGCCGGCTGCACCGTGGCGGAAGAACACCTTGATGTGTTCGAAGCGGCGCTGCAGCAGGTGGCCCACGAATGGCTGGACGAGAGCACGCTGCAGCGGCGGCTCGAAGCCGACGGGGCGCTCGACCCGCAGTACCGGCGGCCGGACGTGGTGGACACCCTGCACCGCGTGGTCTGGGGCCAGGGCTTTGCCCCGCCGGTGTTTTGTGAAGAGGTCGAGGTGGTGAGCCAGCGCCTGGTGGGCGAGAAACACCTCTCGCTCAAGCTGCGCCACCAGGGCGACGCGGTGGACGGCATCTGGTTCGGTCACACCGAGCCGTTGCCGGCGCGGGTGAAACTGGCGTTCCGCCTCGATGCGGACGAATGGCAGGGGCAACGGCGCGTGCGGTTTCTGGTCGAAGCGGCGGAGGTTTGACCCCCCCGCGCCGCCTGCGGCGTCACCCCCCGAGGGGGCGATGCGAGTGGCCCGGCCAAGCCGGTTCCACCGCATCCTCGAAGCAGACACCTCGCGCCGGAAGTGGCCGTGACCCAGGGCACCGCGGAACCGGCTTGGCCGGGCCGCCAGTGCCGCCCCTCGGGGGGTGACGCCGCAGGCGGCGCGGGGGGAGTCGTTCACCCCATCAGCGCTTCGCGCACCGCGGCCAGCTGCCGGCGCGACACCGAGAGGCGCTCGTCCACGCCATCGAGCCGCACGGTCCAGCCCTCGCCCTCCACCGGATCGTTGTGCTTTTCGACCGCGCGCACGGCCCGGCGCGAAACCAGGGCGTTGCGGTGCACCCGCACGAACAGGTGGCCGTAGCGCTGCTCCAGATCACTCAGCGCCCCGTCGTAGATGTGTTCCTTCTCGCGGGTGCGCACGGTGATGTACTTCAGCTCGGCCTTGAGGTAGATCACGTCCTGCAGGGCAACGCGCTCGCTGCGGCCGCGCTCCTGAATGATCAGGCTCTCAGGCAAACCGACCTCGACGGGGGCGTCCTTGGCGCTGAGGAGCTTGTGCACCTTCTGCAGCGCCTGCTGCAGGCGCTCACGCCGAACGGGTTTGGTGAGGTAGTCCACCGCCTCCAGATCGAACGCCTGCACGGCATGCTCGGCGTAGGCCGTCACGAACACCACCGCGGGCGACTTGGGCATCTGCCGCAAGGTGCTGGCCAGGGCCATGCCGTCCACGCCGGGCATGTGAATGTCCAGCAGCACCAGTTCGCAGCCGCTGCGCTGGATGAGTTCCATGGCCTGCACCGCGTTGCCCGCCTCGCCCACCACATCGGCCCGCGGCTCGGTGCATTCGGCCAGCAGCGTGCGCAGCCTCGACCGGGCCAGCGCCTCGTCGTCCACGATCAGTACTTTCAGTGACATATGCCGCTCCGTCCCACGCTCCAGTTGATAGATCGACTCACAGCGGAATTTCCAGGCGAACCTGGAAAAGGCCGTTGACCAGGGCGCTCTGGAAACGCCCCTGCACATCGTGCAGCAGGGTCAGGCGCTGGCGGACATTGTCCAGCGCCAGACCGTTGCCACGCTTGCCGGTACCCCCGGGCACCGTGTTGGTGACCTTGATGACCACCACGCTGCCGCGGCGCTGGGTGCTGATGCGCACCACCGCGCCGGTTGGACTCGGCTCCACCCCGTGCTTGACCGCATTCTCCACCAGCGGCTGCAGGATGAGGGGCGGCAGGCGGGCCTTGGAGGCCGACTCGTCGATCGCCCACTCCACCTGCAGGCGCTCGCCAAACCGCACCTGCTCGATGGCGAGGTAGTGGCGCGCGAGCTCAAGCTCCTGACGCAGCGGCACGGCCTCCTTGGTGTCGGCCAGCGCATGACGGAAGAGCTCGCTCAGGTCTTCCAGCAGGTTTTCGGCCTTGGCCGGCTCCTCGCGCACCAAGGCGATGGCGCTGTTGAGGGTGTTGAACAGAAAGTGCGGGCGAATGCGGGCCTGCAGTTCGGCCAGCTGCGCCTTGGTGCTCGCGGGCATCCGCGCCCGGGCGCGCCACAACAGACCGGCGACCATCGCTGCGGCCAGCAGCGCTCCGGCGGCCGCGCTGGCGAGCCAGGGGGCGTGTCCGACCATGCCCAGCGTGGCCAGCAGACCGCAGCCCAGCACACCGCACAGCGCGCCGAGACCGGCCCCGAACCCCCACTGGCCCGCCTCCGGCAGCCGACCGATCACGCGCTTGAGCGCACAGACCGACAGCAGCCAGACCAGCGTGGCGGGCAACGCGGCGCCGGTGAGCACGCCCACCTGCGCGAACCACGACAGCACGCCTGTGGCCAGAAACATGGCGGCCACGGCCATGGTCGCTTCAATGAACAGGACCGCCCGCAGCACCACGCCCGGCTGGCAGGTGTCGAAGACCTGCACACGGACCTTCACGTGCTCGGGCATCTCGGCGAACGGCCGGGCCCGCGCGGCATGGGGCAGTTCCTGGAAGGTCGATAAAATTCGCGAATCTTTCACGGCAGACGATTCCGTTGTGCGATCGTTCGGCCGCTGCGGCCCGTTCGCTGGCATGTTCGCTGGCGTTCGCGCCAGGCTCCCCCTACATCTTCTTCCAACACCGTTTTCTGCAACGGCCCTCGAGGCTGGCTCACGATGTCCACCAACCAACTCGACAAGAAGTCCGAAGCCTGGTCCGCCCTATTCTCGGAGCCGATGAGCGAGTTGGTCAAGCGATACACGGCCAGCGTCTTCTTCGACAAGCGCCTCTGGCAGGCCGACATCGCCGGCAGTCTCGCACACGCGGAGATGCTGTCTGCACAGGGTATCTTGAGCGCGGCCGACCTCGCCGACATCCGCCGCGGCATGGCGCAGATCACGGCCGACATCGAGGCGGGCACGTTTGAGTGGAAGCTCGACCTGGAGGACGTGCACCTCAACATCGAGGCCCGGCTGACGCAGCTGGTGGGCGACGCGGGCAAGCGGCTGCACACCGGCCGCAGCCGCAACGACCAAGTCGCCACCGACGTGCGCCTGTGGTTGCGCGGCGAGATCGATCTCATCGGCGGCCTGCTGACCGACCTGCAGCGCGCGCTCGTGGACGTGGCCGAGAAGAACGTGGATGTCATCCTGCCGGGCTTCACCCACCTGCAGGTCGCGCAGCCGGTGAGCTTTGCCCACCACCTGCTGGCCTACGTGGAAATGTTTGCGCGCGACGCCGAACGCTTTGCCGACGTGCGCCGCCGCACCAACCGCCTGCCGCTGGGCAGCGCCGCCCTGGCCGGCACCACCTACCCGCTTGACCGAGAGCGCGTGGCGCGCACGCTGGGCATGGTGGACGAGCGCGGCGAGCCTCAGGTCTGCCAGAACAGCCTCGACGGCGTGAGCGACCGGGACTTCGCCATCGAATTCACCGCCGCCGCGTCGCTGTGCATGGTCCACGTCAGCCGCCTGAGCGAAGAGCTGATCCTGTGGATGAGCCAGAACTTCGGCTTCGTGAAAATCGCCGACCGCTTCACCACCGGCTCGTCGATCATGCCGCAGAAGAAGAATCCCGACGTGCCCGAACTCGCCCGCGGCAAGACCGGCCGGGTGGTGGGTCACCTGATGGGGCTGATCACGCTGATGAAAGGCCAGCCGCTGGCCTACAACAAAGACAACCAGGAAGACAAAGAGCCGCTGTTCGACACGGTGGACACCCTCAAGGACACGCTGCGCATCTTCGCGGAGATGGTCGGTGGTCAGCTGAATCCGGCCACGGGACAAAAGGAAGGCGGCATCACCGTCAACGCCGCGGCCATGGAAGCGGCGGCCAACAAGGGCTTCGCCACCGCAACGGATCTGGCGGACTACCTGGTGAAGAAGGGCCTGCCCTTCCGGGACGCGCACGAAATCGTGGCTCACGCGGTCAAGGCCGCGGCCTCTCACCAGTGCGACCTGTCCGACCTGCCGCTGGCGGTGCTGCAGGGGTTCCACCCGAGCATCGAGAAAGACGTCTACCCGGTGTTGAGCCTGCGCGGTTCGCTGGAGGCCCGCAACACGCTGGGTGGAACGGCGCCGGCGCAGGTGCGCGCCCAGATCGCGCGCCACCGCGCCCGCCTGGGCTGAGCCCGCTCAGGCGGCCGACTCGCCGAAGCGGTTGCCCGCGGCATCGCCGGGCTGAACCAGCCACCAGATCAGCACCACCCAGCCGACCAGAGGCACCAGCGCGATCAGCTGCCACCAGCCGCTGCGGCCGATGTCGTGCAGGCGGCGGGCGGTGACGGCGAGCGCCGGCAGCATCACCGCCACGGCAAACACGGCGTACAGCACGTCGCTGATCAAGACAGTCACCACCGTGGCGATGATCAGAAACAAGTACCACCACCAGTACTCGCTGCGGCGGGCGCGGCCGCTGAAAGTGGCGTACTGACGGAAACAGGAAGCGACGGCGTCGGTGAAGCCCATGAGATCCCTCGTGGTGTGGCGATGATCGCGGCGGCACCCCGCCGCCGCGTGCACGCCACCCTACGCAGGCGGGCCGTCGACCAGCCGGGGGGTATGCCGGCAGCGTGGCTTGACGGCGATCAAGGGCGCGCCGCCCGCCAGACCGTAGATTCCCCGCCATGACCACCGACACCGCCCCCGACACCATGGCCCAGGCCCTGGACTGGACCCCCGCCCTGCACACCGGCGACGCGCGCATGGACGACACGCACGCCGAATTCGTGGCGCAGCTCAATGCGCTGCGGCTCGCTGCGCCCGATGAGCAGCTGCCGCTGTACCACGCCTTCCTCGACCACACCGTCGATCACTTCGCGCAGGAAGAGCGCTGGATGGTGGCCACCGGCTTCGCGCCGGACAACTGCCACGCCAGCCACCACGCCACGATCCTGGAGACCCTGCGCGCGGTGGCAGATCACGCGGCCCGCGGCGACACGGACATCATCGGCCGGCTGGTGGACGCGCTGGCCGAATGGTTCCCGCAGCACGCGGCCACGATGGACGCCGGTCTGGCCCAGCACCTGCGCGAGGTCGGTTTCGACACACGCACCGAGACCCTGCGCACGCCGGGCGCCATCCCGCCGGTCGCGCGCAGCGGCTGTGGCAGCGCGGGCTGCGCCTGAGCCGCGGGAGGCTCAGACGCGCTCGCGCAGCGCCGTCTTGAGCACCTTGCCGTAGTGGTTCTTGGGCAGGGCGTCGACCATCACATAGCGCTTGGGCCGCTTGAACCGCGCGATGTGGTCGAGGCAAAAGGCATCCAGCGCCGCCGGATCGGGGGTGATGCCCGGCGCCGGCACCACGAAAGCCACCACCGCCTCGCCCCACGCCGGGTCGGGCGCGCCGACCACCGCCACCTCGGCCACGCCGGGGGCCATGAGCAAGACCTCCTCCACCTCGCGCGGGTAGATGTTGCTGCCGCCGCTGATGATCAAGTCCTTGCTGCGGTCTTTCAACGTGAGGAAGCCGTCACCGTCGAGCGTGCCCATGTCGCCGGTCCACAGCCAGCCGTCGCGCAGGGCGGCGGCGCTGGCCTCGGGGTGGCGCCAGTAGCCGGCCATGACGGTGTCGCCGCGGATCAACACCTCGCCGATCTCGCCAGCCGGCAGCGATTCGCCCTGCGGACCCGCCACGCGGATGCGCACCGGCGTTTGCGCCACGCCCACCGACGCCAAGCGCGCCTCGTGGCGCGGATGCGCCGTGTCGGCCAGGTGGGCGCGGCTCAGCACGGTGCCCGTCATCGGGCTTTCGCCCTGGCCGTAGATCTGCACAAAGCGCGGCCCCATGACGCGCAGCGCGCGACGGATGTCGGCGGCATACATCGGCGCGCCGCCGTAGACGATCGTCTTGAACGCGCGCGCCGCGTCGGTGGGCCCCAGCCCCTGGGCCTCGGCCTCGTCGACCAGGCGCTTGACGATGGTGGGCGCGGCAAACAGCGACAGCGGCCCCACCGCACGACCGAGCGTCCACAGCTCGGCGGCGTCGAAACCACCGGACGCGGGCACGACGTGGCGCGCGCCGGCCAGCAGGTGCGGCAGCGCGTAAAGGCCGGCTCCGTGGGACATGGGCGCGGCATACACGATCGCATCGCCCGGCCCCACCGGGTCCACATCGACGAAGTAGCCGGTGGCCATCGTCAGGAGGTTGCGGTGCGTGATCATCACGCCCTTGGGCCGGCCGGTGGTGCCGCTCGTGTAGAAGAGCCAGGCGGTGTCGTCGCCCGCGCGCTCTTCGATGGCCGGCAGGCCGTCGCCGCTGTCCAGCCAGTCATCCAGCGCCGGTGCGTCCAGGTCCATCACGCCATCCAGGCCGGTGAAGACCGACGGATCGGGCGCCACGTCGGACGTCACGAAAGCCCAGCGCGCCTGCGCGTTGTCGAGGATCCACTGCACCTCGCGCGGGTGGAGCTTGGCGTTCACCGGCACCGCCACCAGCCCCGCCCACCACACCCCAAACAGCAAGGTCAGGTAGCGCGGGTGGTTGCGCGCGAACAGCACCACCCGGTCGCCCGGGCGCAGGCCCGCCTCGCGCAGGCGGTGGCCGACGCGGGCCGCGCGCCGCGCCCACTGCGCGTGGGTGGCCACGGGGCGTTCACCCAGGCACAGGGCGGTGCGGTCGGGGTGCTGCTGGGCCTGGCGCTGCAACAGGTGCGCGAGGTTCATGGGTCGTTCTCCGGGTCGGCGGGCGGACACGCACGATAGCGCGCCCGGACGGGGGTATCGCGCGGGGGAGGCGACGCGTCGGCGACAGCGACTCGGGGAAAGCGAGCAGCCCCCGGCCTCGCGCCCGGCGGGGCCCCTGCCTACACTGCCCCGCCATGAGCGAACCGCATTCCCTCGACCGTCCGGTGGTGGTCACGCCCACCTCGTGGCGCGACCGCGCGCTGGCCGGCCTGCACCGCGCGCTGCTGCGCGCCCTCATCAAGCCGGTCTTTTCACCGCGCTGGTCGATCCGCTTCCAGCGTGCCTGGCTGGAGACGCTGGCCCGCACGACCGCGCCGGTGCCGCGCTCGGTGACGGTGAGCACGGGCGAGGCCGGCGGCGTGCCCGGCGAGTGGTTCCAGCCGCGCAGCGACGAGGCGCCGGCCGGCACCGTGCTCTACCTGCACGGGGGGGCCTACTGCATCGGCTCGGCCGCCACACACCGCGCCCTCACCGGGCGGCTGGCGCGCGCCAGCGGGCTGCCGGTGTTCTCCGCCAACTACCGCCTCGCCCCCGAGCACCCCCACCCGGCCGCGCTGCAGGACGCGCTGGCCGCGTTTCGTGCGCTGGCCGCGCGCGGCCCGGTCGTGATCGGCGGCGACTCCGCGGGCGGCGGCCTCGCGCTGGCCACCGCCCTGGCCCTGCGCGACGCGGGCGGCCCCCAACCCGCCGCGCTGCTGCTACTCTCGCCCTGGGCCGATCAGGTCATTCCGGACCCGCTGCCGCCGCCGGTACCCGGCGAAGCGATGCTCAGCCCCGCGTGGGCCGAGGCCTGCAGCGCCCACTACCGCGGCGCCACCCCGGCGGACGACCCCGCCATCTCGCCGATCCGCGCCGACCTGCGCGGCCTGCCGCCCACGCTGATCCAGGCCGGCACCGACGAGCTGCTGCACGACCAGGCCCTGGACCTGCACCGCGCCCTGCGCGCGGCCGGCGTGACGGCGCGCTGCGACATCACCCGCGGCCGCTGGCACGTGTTCCAGCTGCAGGCCGGCCTGCTGCCCAGCGCCGACGACGCGATCAACCGCCTCGCCTCCTTCACCCACGCCCACCTGCCGGGCGACCCCGAGGTCCTCATCCTCGGCGCCGGCATGTCGGGCCTGTGCGCCGCGCTGGCCCTGCAGCGCGCCGGGCGCCACCGTTTCGTCATCGTCGAAAAGCAGGACGGCCTGGGCGGCACCTGGTGGGATAACCGCTACCCGGGCGCCCACGTCGACGTGCCCGCCCCGGTGTACTCCTTCTCGTTCGCGCCCAACCCGGGCTGGACCCGCCGCTTCGCCGCCGCGCCGGAAATCCAGCGCTACCAGCAGGCCCTGGCCGAACGCTTCGGCCTGCTCGACCGCATCCGCTTCCACACCCGCCTGACCGAAGCCCGCTTCAACGAGACCGATCACCGCTGGTACGTCCGCGCCGAGGCCAGCCCCGACGCCCCGGCGCCCGGCAGCGCCCCCACGTCAGCCACCCTGCGCGCCCGCTTCTTCGTTTGCAGCACCGGCCCCCTCAACCAGCCGCGCTGGCCCGACATCCCCGGCCTCGACACCTTCACCGGACAGCGCCTGCACAGCGCCCGCTGGGATGCCCGCGTGCCGCTGCAGGGACGCCGCGTGGCCGTCATCGGCACCGGCTCCACCGCCTCGCAGCTGGTCGGTCCGATCGCGCAGCAGGCCGCCCGACTGCACGTCTTCCAGCGCACCGCCAACTGGGTGCTGCCGCGGCTGGACCGTCGCTACACCGCACTGGACCGCTGGCTCGCGCACTGGCCGCCCTACGCACGGTTCACCCGCTGGGCCTGGATGCAAGTGCTCGAATGGGGCCGGCGGGGCTTCGACGACGGCACCCTGGCGCGCCGCGGCATGCTGCGCACCGCCACCCTGCACCGCCAGCGCCAGATCCCCGACCCCGCCCTGCGCGAGCGCCTCGTGCCGCCCTACCCGCTGGGCTGCAAACGCATCATCTACAGCAACGACTTCTACCCCGCCCTCGCTCGCCCGAACGTCGAGCTCGTCACCGACCCCATCGCCGCCATCACACCCACCGGCATCCGCACCGCCGACGGCGCGGAAAGGCCTGTCGACGTGCTCGTCTGCGCCACCGGCTTTGACACCCACCAGCCACTGTCGTCGCTGACCATCACCGGCCGCGGCGGCCAGCGCCTGCGCGACGCCTGGGCCGACGGCCCGCAGGCGCACCACGGCATCAGCGTGGCCGGCTTTCCCAACCTGTTCCTGCTGCTCGGCCCGAACACCGGCACCGGCCACACCTCCACCCTGCTCTACATTGAGCCGGAGGTGCAGCACTCGCTGGCCTGCATGGCCGCGGTGCGCGCGGGCGGCCACCGCCACATCGAGGTCCGCGACGAGGCCATGCGCGCCCACAACGCCGCGCTCCAGGCCCGGCTCGACGGCTCAGTCTGGAGCCACTGCCGCAGCTGGTACCGCCACGACAGCGGCCGCATCACCGCCCTCTTCCCCGGCTTCACCGCCGAGTACGTCCGCGCCGTCGCCCGGCCACGCTGGGAGGATTACCGCTTCGGCTGATCGACGGTGCGACCGCCGCGCACAAAAATTTTCACCCCCGACCCGCCCGGTTTCACAACCCGCGCCCGGACGCCCGCCCTACCATCGCCGGCACCTGACGACCCCACCACCGCCCCGGAGACAAGCCATGCCCGTGATCACCCACATCGAAGACCTGCGCGTGCTGGCGCAGAAGCGCGTGCCGCGCATGTTTTACGACTACGCCGACTCCGGCTCGTGGACCGAAAGCACCTACCGGGCCAACGAAAGCGATTTCCAGAAGATCAAGCTGCGTCAGCGGGTGGCGGTCAACATGGAGAACCGCAGCACCCGCACCACCATGGTGGGCGAATCGGTGGCGATGCCGGTGGCGATCGCGCCGACCGGATTGACCGGCATGCAGCACGCCGACGGCGAGATCCTGGCCGCCAAGGCGGCGCGCAAGTTCGGCATTCCCTTCACCCTGTCGACCATGAGCATCTGCTCGATCGAGGACGTGGCGCAGCACGCCGGGCCGGGCTTCTGGTTCCAGCTGTACGTGATGAAGGACCGCGGTTTCATCGAGCGCCTGATCGACCGGGCCAAGGCGGCGCAGTGCGGCGCGCTGGTGCTCACGCTGGACCTGCAGATCCTGGGCCAGCGCCACAAGGACCTGAAGAACGGGCTGTCGGCGCCGCCCAAGCTCACGCTGCCCAACATCCTGAACATCGCGACCAAACCACGCTGGGCCCTGGGCATGCTGGGCACGCCGCGCCGCCAGTTCGGCAACATCGTCGGCCACGTGACCGGGGTGGCCGACATGAGCAGCCTGTCGTCGTGGACGGCGCAGCAGTTCGACCCGGCGCTGAACTGGGGCGACGTGGAGTGGATAAAGAAGCGCTGGGGCGGCAAGCTCATTCTCAAGGGGATCATGGAGCCGGAGGACGCGCGGCTGGCCGTGGCCTCGGGCGCGGACGCGCTGATCGTGAGCAACCACGGCGGGCGCCAGCTTGACGGCGCGCCCAGCAGCATCGAGGCGCTGCCGGCGATCGTGGACGCGGTGGGCTCGGGCATCGAAGTCCACATGGACGGCGGTATCCGCAGCGGGCAGGACGTGCTCAAGGCGCGGGCGCTCGGCGCGCGCGGCACCTACATCGGCCGCGCCATGCTCTATGGCCTCGGGGCGATGGGCGAGGCCGGCGTGACGCGGGCGCTGGAGATCCTGCACAAGGAGCTCGACATCACCATGGCCTTCTGTGGTCACACCCAGATTGACACGGTGGACAAGTCGATCCTGCTGCCTGGCACCTACCCGACCTGAGGCGTGGCGGCCGACGCGCCGCTATTCTCGCCGGCGTGACCCCGCCGCCGCGCCGCATCGCCCACCTCGACATGGACGCGTTCTACGCGTCGGTCGAGCTGCGCCGGTACCCGCAGCTGCGCGGGCTGCCGCTGGTGATTGGCGGTGGCCGGCGGCGCGAGGACGCGCTGTTTGAGCGGCTGCGCGCGGCCTTCCCCGACCGGGCGTGGGGCCCGGACTCGCTGGACCGCATTCCGGTCGACTTCTTTCCGCGGCTGCGCGACTACGTGGGCCGTGGCGTGGCCACCACCGCCACCTACGAAGCCCGGGCCTTCGGCGTGGGCTCGGCGATGGGGCTGATGAAGGCGGCCCGGCTGTGTCCGGAGGCGGTGCTGCTGCCGGTGGATTTCGACGAGGTCAAGCGCATCTCCCGCACCTTCAAGCGGGTGATCACCGACATCGCGCCGGTGATGGAGGACCGCGGCGTGGACGAGGTGTACATCGACTTCACCGAGGTGCCGGGCGGGCAGCGCGAGGGCGGTCGCGTGCTGGCTCGCCTCATCCAGAAGAGCATCGCCGAGGCCACCGGCCTGACCTGCTCGATCGGCGTGGCGCCCAACAAGCTGCTGGCCAAGATGGCCAGCGAGTTCAACAAACCCAACGGCATCAGCATCGTCCAGCCGGACGACCTCGCCCCCCGCATCTGGCCGCTGCCCTGCCGCAAGATCAACGGCGTGGGCCCCAAGGCGGACGCGAAGCTGCAGACCCATGGCATCACCACGATCGGTGAACTGGCGGCGCGGGACCGCGACTGGCTGATCGCGACCTTCGGCCGCAGCCACGGCGCCTGGCTGCACGACGCGGCCTGGGGCCGGGACGACCGGCCGGTGGTGACCGAGAGCGAGCCGGTGGGCCTGAGCCGGGAGACCACATTCGACCGCGACCTGCACGCGGTGCGCGACCGGGAGGCGCTGGGGGCGATCTTCACCCGGCTGTGCGAGCAGGTCGCCGCCGACCTCGCGCGCAAGGGCTACGAGGGTCGCACCATCGGCATCAAGCTGACCTACGACAACTTCGAGAAGGTCACGCGCGACCTCACCCTGCCCACGCCGACGGCGGACGCGGCGGCGATCCGCCGCGCGGCCGGGCAGTGCCTGAAGCGGGTCGACCTGTCGCGGCGCCTGCGGTTGCTGGGCGTGCGGGTGGCCAAGCTCAGCCGGCCCGGCGATCCCGCCGCCGCGGCGCCGACAACCCCGGCCACCGACCGGTTGTTCTGACCGCGGTTTGACGGGCGCTGACGGGAAACTTACAGTGACCGCTCCACCCTCCTGGAGCGCGCCATGTCCACGACACCGCCCCCCCGCGTCACGCTGGCCGAGCTGCAGCGCATCAAGCAGTGGCATGTCGACCACCGCGAGGAGCGCCCGCTGGAGTACCACCTGTTCGACGGCGTGCTGACGCTGTGGCTGATGGGCTGGCTGGGCTGGTTGCCGTCGGCCGTGCTGCAGGTGGTGTGGGCGGTGCCGCTGTGCGTGGCCGGCATGGTGTTGCCCCACCTGTACGTGCGCTGGCGGGCGCGGGCCCACGCGGCGCAGCGTCTCAGGTGCGACTGGCTGGCGACGCCGGCCTCATCACAATGACCGCATGAACGACACCGCCCTCACCTGCTTCCACCTGTCCGTCGGCGCCGACCACGTGGCGCACCTGGTGCTCGACCGCCCGCAGGCGATGAACACCATGAACCCCACGTTCTGGCGCGAGCTCGACGACGTGCTCGCCCGCTTGCACCGCGACGGTACCGCGCGTGCGCTGGTGATCAGCAGCACTGGCAAGCACTTCAGCGCCGGCATGGCACTGGAGACCTTCGGCGGCGCGATCACGATGGACGACCAGAGCCCCGAGGGCCGGGCCGCGATCTTCGACCTGCTCAGCGACATGCAGGCGACGTTCACGCGGCTGGAGCAGTTGCGCATCCCGGTGATCTGCGCCATCCAGGGCGGCTGCATCGGCGGCGCGGTGGACATGGTGAGCGCGGCCTGCATCCGCTACGCCAGCGCCGACGCCTTCTTCTGCATCCAGGAAATCAACATCGGCATGGTGGCCGACGTGGGCACGCTGCAGCGCCTGCCCAAGCTCATCCCCTTCGCGCTGGTGAAAGAGCTTGCCTACACCGGCCGGCGCATGACCGCCGGGCGCGCGCTGGCCAGCGGTCTGGTCAACGAGGTGTTTGAAACCCACGCAGCCACCGTGGAGGCCGCGCTGCAGTGCGCGCGGGAGATCGCCGCCAAGCCGCCGGTGGCGATCTGGGGCACCAAGCAGGCCGTCACCTACGCCCGCGACCACAGCGTGGAAGACAGCCTGCGGCAGATGGGCTGGCTGCAGGGCGCCATCTGGAGCAACGCCCACGTGCGCGAGGCCATCGCGGCCATGAAGGACAAGCGCCCCGGGGATTTCACCCCGCTGGCGCCGCTGCAGTCCTTCCAGTCGCTGGGCTGATGCGGCGGCCGCGCTCAGGCGGCTGACGCGGCGCGCCAGGCCAGCAGCGCCACCGACGCGCCCAGCAAGGCCCACGACCCACCGCGCACCACCCGCGCCTCGTACCACGGCCGGTGCACCGCCGGCTGCACGATCAGCACCCAGGCCGCCACGAGCGCCAGTTGCGCCAGCTCAATCCCCAGGTTGAAGCCCAGCAGCGCCCAGGGCAGCAGCGCGGGCGACGCCCCGGCCTCGCGCAGCAGACCGACAAAGCCCAGGCCATGCACCAGCCCAAACACCAGCGCCAGCGCGGCGTTGGGCAGGCGGCGCACCGGGTACAGGTTGAGCAGCGCGGTCGCGCCGATCGACACCACGATCATCGTCTCCACCCACGGGCCGCCCACGCGCAGCCAGCCCAGCGTGGCCAGCCCGAGCGTGATCGAGTGCCCCACGGTGAAGGCGGTGACGGCCGCCAGCAGCCCCCGCCATTCGGGCGGGCGCCCGGCGTTCCACGCGCGCCCCGGCAGACGCAGGGCCAGGTGCAGCGGCAGCACGAGCGCCAGCAGGAAGGCGATGTGGTCAGGCCCCTGCAACAGGTGGGCCGCACCGAGCCACACATGATCGACCACCGTGTCGAGGCGCCCCTGCGCCTGCGCCGCGGCGGCGAAAGCGTGGGACTCGCCGGGCGCCAGCGTGGCCAGCACCGGCTGGCCCGCGCGCTCGCCCGACAGGAGCAGGCGGTGGCTGGTGTCGGTGGTGGCGAACAGGCGGTAGTCGAGCCGGCGCACCGCGTCGGCGCCGGCGCAGGGCCAGGTGGCCTCGGCCACCCAGTAGGTGCCATCGCTGCGCCGCTCCAGGCCGGCGAAACGCCAGTCGGCGTGGCACGCAGCGCCGCGCTCGTCCAGCCAGCGCAGGTCGCGCGCGAGCAGGCCGTGCACGGCGGTCTCGGCCGCGCGCACCTCGCCCCAGGTGACGCGGCCATCGGCGTTGGCATCCAGGACAACCGCCTGGTCGAGGTCCTTCAGCGCCACCGAGATCCGCGCCCCTTCGGGCGCCAGCGCGAGGTAGGCGTCACTGCCCTTGTGGGCCCAGGCGGGCGCCAGCGCGCCCGCGCCCAGCACCAGCCCGGCGATCCACCGCCGGGCGCGGGCCCACGCGGTCACGACGCCACCCGCAGGCGCACGTCGCGCAGTCCGGCGGCCGCGAGTTGCTCGCGCCACGCGGCCAGCCGATCGATCTGCCGGGTGCGCCGCGCGCTCTCCAGCGCGATCCACCAATCGATCGGCTCTTTTTGCAGCGTGAGATTGCGCTCGGCCCAGCGCAGGGCGGCGCGGGGATCGTCCTGCAGCCACAGGGCCATGAGGCCAAACTCGCGCGCGTGGGGCGTGAGGTCCTCGCCGCGCCGTTCCAGGCCGCGCTGGCGGTCGAGGAGGGCCACGAGGGCGGTCTGCCAGCGCGCGTCACCGCGCTGGCGCCAGGCCGCAGCCCGGCGCAACAGCACCGCATCGGTCTCGGGCTGATCGGCCAGCGCCCGCAGCGCGGCATCGGGCTGTTGCCCGCGCAGGCGCAGATCGGCCAGGGCCAGGGCGGTGTAGAGGTCGGGGGCGGCGCGCAGGCTGTCCTGGTAGCGCGCGGCGGCGCCGCGGTCGTCGCCCTGGCGCTCCAGATGCTCGCCCCAGAGCGACTGCACCCAGGCCAGCGAGCCGGGATCGGGCGCGGCCGCGGCCAGCGCGGCCCAGTCGCGGGCGGTGTCGTCGCCGCGCAGGCTGCGCAGTTCCAGCGCGCAGGCGCGGGCGTGGAAGCCGGCGCCGGCGCGCGCCACCCCCGCGCACGCGCGCAGGGCTTCGTCGTAGCGGGCCTGCAGGCGCTGCAGGGTGGCCAGCGTGAGCCAGGCCTGCGCGTTCAAGGGATCGACGCTCAGGGCCTGCTGCAAGCGCACGGCGGCGGCGTCGAAGGCGTGTTGGCCCTGCAGCACGGTGGCTTGCAGGACCAGCAGATCGGCCGGGGCCCGGGGGTCGTCCCACCAGGCGCCGAGGGCCGCGCGGGCGCGGCCCCAGTAGCGCGCGTCGCCGGTGCGGCGCGCGGTCTCGATGGCCTCACGCGCCAGCGCCGCCGCCAGGGGGACGGCGGGGCGCGCGAGGGCGTCGGGGGTCGCGGGGGTGGCGGCGGGCCGCAGGCGCGTGACCTGCGGCAACACCTCCACCACCGCGTCGTCGGGTCCGGCGGGCACCGGCATGACGGTGGCCTGCGCGGCAGCGACCCCCAGGGCCAGCAGCAGACCGATCCTGCGCGGTGCCCCCGGCATCACAGATCCCTCGGCTCGGCGGTGTCGCTGATCGCGGGCTGGACCGTGCCCAGGCTCAGCGGCTCACCGGTGTCAGTGGTGATGAGTCCGAGGGCAAAGGCCAGCAGCGCGTCCACGCTGTTGCCGATGGCGGCCGGCACCGCGGTGAGCGGTGCGGCCGTGACCGGACCGCCATCGCCACCGCCGCCGCAACCGGCCAGCAGGCCGGCGCTCAGCAGCACCGCGGCGCACCACCGGGCGGTGCGGGTCGGGCGCTCGGCCGGCGTCATTGGGCACCTCCGGCGCCGGGGATCGGCGTGTTCAGGTACGGGAAGCCCGACAGCAGCGGCACCACGGCCTGGTCCACGGCGTCGTGCAGGCGGAAGGCGGTCTGGCCCAGGGGCACCGCGGAGGGACGGCAGGCGGTGCCGAAGCCCAGCGCGTTGTTGTCGCCGTTGGCCATGCACAGGCCACCCATCACCGCCACCAGCGAGATGTCGACCACGTCATCCTTGGGCCGGCGGCCATTTGGATAACCGGCGTTGTCGTTGCCGCCGGCCAGGATGTTGCCCACGATGCCCAGGCGGTTCTGCTCGGCGAACGGCACCGCCGGGATGGCGGTGTTCAGGCGCAGCATCTCCGAGGCCACCACGCCCGCCGGCTGGTTCACGTTGGGAATGCCGGTGAGGAAGGTCGTGACCAGGTCGGTGCGCGGGAAGTTGGTCGGCGCGGTGCCAGGCAGGTTCAGCGCAATCTCCAGCAGCGCCGGCAGCGTGGGGTTGGTCACGTAGGTGGCGAACTGGCCGTCGCTGCGCGGCTTGCTGGCGTTGAAGCGGTTCTTGTCGGGCAGGCCGATGACGACCTCGTTGACCAGGGGCATGCCCAGGCGGGAGACCTGCGTCCAGGCGCCACCGGCGCGCTCGGCGCTCTGCAGGCCGCTGCCGGGCGCGCCGTCGATCAGGCGCACCTGCCGCAGGCTGGCGGTCGTCCAGCCGCCGATGACCGGGGCGTTGGGGCCGCTGGTCAGGCAGCTGATCGGCACTTCCAGCGCCAGGGTGGTGACGTTCTTGTCGCCGATGGTGTTGGGGGCGGCGTTGATCAGCGCGGGGTTGGTGATCACATCGACCGGCGCATTCACGAGGTCGAAGATCGTGCCCAGGTTGACCGCGAACGGGTCCTGGCGCTGGCCCACGAACACGCGCGACGGCGTGCTGCAACCCGGCAGGTTGACCGAGTAGACGTGCTGCGCGGCATAGGCCGCGTAGTCCGGGAAGGTCTTGGTGCCGATGTGGTCAAACGGCTTCTTGAAGGTGCCCACGTTCACCGCCGCGCTGCTGCGCTCGCCGCGCCGCACGCTCAGGGTGAAGTTCTGCTGCACGTTGAGCGCCGCGTCGCTGCCGGCGGTCACGACGCCCGCCTGGCTCAGCGGAATCGGCACGTTCACGCCACCGATCGGCAGTGTCACACCGGCGTTGTTGTTGGCCAGCCGGTTGTCAAAGCGAAAGCCGAAGGTGATGTCTTCGCGGGCGTCGCCGTTGTTGTCGATGTGGATCTCGTACAGGGCGTTCGGATCCATCAGGAAGTAGTTCGGACCGCCGTACGGGTCCTGCAGCGGTTGGTAGTTCGCGATCAGCGTCACGAAGCCACTGCGACCGGACTCGTAGCTGCGGAACATGTAGAAGTCGGTCGCGTCCACCTTGGGGCTGGTGGTGATGAAGGGGGCCTCGCGGTGGCTGGACGCCAGGGCCGCAGTGGCCATGAGCATCCCCACGCAAGCGCCCACCAGGGCACGGGGTTTCACTAACATCGGAGGTCTCCACGGGCATTGACGGCAACAGCGCCGTGTCCCAGTTACGCGACCGGTGTCGCGGCGGATTCAACCCCGATGAAAATCTTCCACAACCCCGACCACGCCGCCCACGCCGGGCGGGTGGAAATGTTCCGCGGCCAGCTGGTCGCTGCCCACGAAGTGCCCGCGCGGCTCGACCACGTGCTGGCCGAACTCCAGCGACGCCCGCTCGGGCCCATGGCGCCGCCGGCGGTGGACGACGCGGCGCTCGACCGCGCGCTCGCTGCGGTGCACGACCCCGCCTACCTGGATTTCCTGCGCGGCGCGTGGGAGGAATGGGTGGCGCTCGACCCGGCCAACGTGGGGCGCGACGCCCTGCCCTCGGTGTGGCCGCTGCCCGCGCGCCACGGCTTTCGCACCGACGCCCTGCCGCGCCATTTCGCCGCCCGGCTGGGCCGCTTCGGTTTCGACGCGGGCACGCCCTTGACCGCCGGCAGCTGGCGCGCGTCGCGCACCGGAGCGGCATGCGCGCTGGCCGCGGCACAGGCCGTGCTGGCCGGCGCGCGCAGCGCCTTTGCGCTCACCCGCCCACCCGGCCACCACGCCGGCCCCGATTACTTCGGCGGCTACTGCTTCCTGAACAACGCAGCGGTCGCCGCGCAGGCGCTGCGCGATGGCGGCTGTGCGCGCGTGGCCGTGCTGGACATCGACTACCACCACGGCAACGGCACGCAGACCATCTTCTACGAGCGGGCCGACGTCTTCACCGCGTCGCTGCACGGCGACCCGGACACCGAGTACCCGTTTTTCCTCGGCCGCGCCGACGAGCGGGGCGCCGGCGAAGGCGAAGGCTTCAACCTCAACCGGCCCCTGCCACGCGGCACCGGCGCTGCCGCGTGGCGCGCCGCGCTCGACGAGGCCCTGGACGCGGTGGCCCGCTTCGACCCGCAGGCCCTCGTCGTGCCGCTGGGCGTGGACACCTTTGAGGGCGACCCGATCTCCGGGTTTGCGCTGCGCAGCAGCGACTACCCCGGCATCGGCGCAGCCCTGGCGGGCCTGGGCCTGCCCACGGTGTTCACCTTCGAGGGTGGCTACGCGGTGGCCGAGGTGGGCGTGAACGCGGTCAACGTCCTCGAGGGCTTTGCGCGCGGGGTCTGACGCGGCAGCCTGGCGCGGCGCGTGCGGTCTGTCACACGGCTGTCGCGTGGCTGAATCTGCGCGGCGCGGCGGCGCGTAAGCGCAGGGTGAGGTCCTCATGTCCCTTTCCCCCACCACCGCGTGCGGCGCTGCGCGTGCGGGCACAATGCGCGCATGCGAGCCGACCCGGACCACACCCTGATCGCCCTGCTCGACCGCATCGCGCGGCGCGACGAGGCGGCGCTGCGCCAGCTCTACGACCTGACGTCCGGGCGGTTGATGGGCGTGTCGATGCGCATCGTGGGCAAGACCGAGTGGGCCGAAGACTGTCTGCAGGACACCTTTGTGCAGGTGTGGCGCACCGCGGGCGACTACCGCGCCACGCTGAGCCCGCCCATGGCATGGCTGGGCCTGATTGCGCGCAGCCGCTCGCTCGATTTCCTGCGCCGGCGGCAGGCCGAACGCGGTCATCTCACCGACGAGCTCGACGACGCGATGGCCGACACACTGGCCAGCGACGAACCCACCCCGCAGGACTTGAGCGAAGCCAGCCAGCAGGCCGTGGCGCTGCAGCAGTGCCTGTCGCGGCTGGAGTTCAAACAGCGCCAGGTGGTCAGCCTGGCCTACCTGCGCGACCTCAGTCACAGCGAGCTGGCCGAACAGCTCAGCCTGCCGCTGGGCACCGTGAAAACCTGGATCCGCCGCGGTCTGGAGCAACTGCGCACGTGCATGGCGCGGCTGGCCTGAAGGGGTACGCATGAACATCGCCCGTCACCCCGAACTGCTGGACCGCCTTGCCGCCGCGTACGCCCTCGGCACGCTGCGGGGAGGCGCCCGGCGCCGCTTTGAATCGCTCGCCCGCGAACTGCCGGAGGTGCGCGCGGCGGCGCTGCTGTGGCAGGGTCGCGTGTCGGCGCTCACCGAGGTGCAAGCGCCGGTGGCGCCCGCGCCGGCCGTGTGGACGCGCATCGCCAACCTCGTGCGCGCCGACGACGATGCGCAGCGCATGGCCGCGGCGCGCGGCCCAGCGGCGACGGCGCTGCCCTGGTGGCAGCGCCTGGGCTGGTGGCAAGGCGCCACGGCCGCGGGGTCCTTGGCCGCGGTGATCGCGTTCACCACCGCCAGCGCCCTGCGCAGCGACCTGAGTGCCGAGCGCCAGCAGGTCGCGGCCCTGCAGGGCTCGCTCGGCCAGGCGCAGGCCGCCCTATCGGCGCGAGACACCGAGGTGTCCGCGCTCCAGCAGGAACTGGCGCGTGCGCCGCGCGTGGAATATGTGGCGGTGCTGAACGACCAGAAGGCCAGCCCCGCGCTGCTCATCACCTTCGACCCGGCCAACAACCGGCTCCATGTGCAGCGCGTGGGCGGCTACGAGGAAGCACCGGACAAGTCGCTGCAGCTGTGGGCGCTGCCGCCGGGCGCAGCGCCGCGCTCGCTGGGCGTGCTCAACCGCGAGCGGCTGCTGCAATTGGCCGCCGACCGCAGCGCGGTGGCCGAAGTGCCGGCGCTGGCGATCAGCCTGGAGCCGCAAGGCGGCGTGCCGAGCGAACGCGGCCCCACCGGCCCGGTGTTGTTCAGCGGCGCCCTGATCCAGAAGCAGCTGTGACCGGCGCGCCCGCGCGGGCATGAAAAAACCGGCCAGCGGCCGGTTTTTTCGGGGGGCGGACGGCGCTCAGTAGCGCGGGCCGTTGCTGCGGTAACCACCGCCGCTGCCGCCTTCTTTGGGGCGCGAGATGTTGACCACGATCTGGCGACCGTCGACCGACTGGCCGTGCAGACCGTCGATGGCGGCTTGCGCTTCAGCGGGGCTGGACATCTCGACGAAGCCGAAGCCTTTGGAGCGACCGCTGTCGCGGTCGATCATCACCTTGGCGGACGCAACCTGGCCGTAGGCGGCGAAGTTGTGGCGCAGGGAATCGTCATTGACGGAATAGGGCAGGTTGCCCACGTACAGTTTGCTGCTCATGGTTGAGCCTTTCGAGTGTGTGGCGCGCGCCGCCCGGAGTTCGGGGGTGCACCACGAGAGAAGGCGGTGAGCGGCGTGAGCCGCCTCGCCTGGAGAAGACGGCGGACCGGCAAAGGCCCGACCGTCAGGGATCGTCGGCCGAAGGGGCCGGCCAGTCACTGGCAAGCGCGCGATGCTACGCGGCCCGGGCGGAATCACCTAATCATTTCGTGAGAATCGCCGTCGGCGCGACCAACGGTCGCCCGCGCCGGGCGGGGCTCACTGCCGCGCGGTGCGCACGTTGGCCGGGGGCTGCTGCGGGTGGCTGCTGCGCCAGGGGTTGATGTCGAGGCCGCCGCGGCGCGTGTAGCGCGCGTACACGCTGAGCTTGGCCGGCTTGCAGCGGCGCCAGATGTCCATGTAGATGCGCTCGACGCACTGCTCATGGAATTCGTTGTGGTTGCGAAAGCTCACCAGGTAGCGCAGCAGGCCGGCCTGGTCGATCTGGGGCCCGCTGTAGCGGATCTGCACGCTGCCCCAGTCGGGCTGGCCGGTGACGAGGCAGTTGCTCTTGAGCAGGTGGCTGACCAGCGTCTCTTCCACGGGTTTCTCGTCGAGCGCGGCGCTCAGCAGCTCGGGCGCGGGCTGGTAGTGGGTGCACTCCACGTCGAGGCGGTCGATGCTCAGGCCGTCGAGTTCGTGGATGGGTTCGGCGTCGAAGGCCTCGGGCGTGAGCAGGCGCACGCCCACGCCCGCCCGCACGGGCCCGCCGGCCCAGATGGCCGCGCTGAGGTCGCGCTTCAGGCAGTCTCGCACGGCGTCGGCGCTGGCGAAAGGCGTGTTGTTGAAGCTGTTGAGGTAGAGCTTGAAGGACTTGCTCTCCACGATATGAGTGCTCTCGGCGGGCACGGTCACGTGGGCGATCGCCACCTGCGGCTTGCCCCGCGGGTTGAGCCAGGACAGTTCAAAGGCGGTCCACAGGTCGCAGCCGATGAAGGGGATCGGGCCGTCGATGCCGATCTCGGCGCGCTTGGTCTGGCGCGGCAAGGGGTAAAGCTGGCCCGGGTCGTAGCGGTCGACGTAGGCGCTGGCCTTGCCAAGCTGGGAGTTTTCGGGGGTGTGGTCGGTCATGCGAAGGTGCGCTCGCGCAGCCATTTGGTGGCGACCCACTTCTCGCCTTCCAGCACTGGCGCGCCGCCGTGCAGGGTCCGGGTGGCGGGGTGGGGCCGGTCGTAGCTGAAGAACACAGCGTGGCCGCGCACCGGCGCCACCTCCAGCCCGATGTCGGGGAAGGTGGTGCCGCCGCCGCGGGTGGGCTCGTTGAGGTACATCACCAGCGTGGCCACACGCTGGCCGCCGCGCTTGAGGATGGTGGGGGTGCCGGGCTCGGCCGGGTCAAAGTAGTCGTAGTGGGGCTTGTACTCGGCGCCGGGCCGGTAGTGCAGCACCTGGATGCCTTCGCCGTGGTCCACCGGCCACCCCACCAGGCGCGCGATGCGGGCTTCCACGCGGGCCACTTCGGGCGTCTGGCCGCGGGCAAAGAACATGCCGTCGCTGGTCCGGTCGGGGTTGAGTTCCTCGCCGCCGGTCTTGGTCTGCACGGTGCGCGAACGCGCCAGGTGCGGGCGCGCCTGATCGATGATCGCCTCGCACTCGTCGGCCGACAGCAAGCCGCCGAGCACCACCACGCGCGGGTGTTTCACGCTGGCCACGATCTCCACCCAACGGTCGCCGGCGTCGATGCGGCGTGGCGAACCCGCGAGGTCGATGGTGGGCAGGCGCGCCACCGCCGCGGGTTCGGCCAGGGCTGCCGGCAGGGTCAACGGCTGCGCGGGCGCGATCGATTTGAGGTGATCCGAGAGCGTGGTTTCGAGCGCGGCGATGGCGGTGTCTTCGTCCCAGCCGGCGCTGCGCATGGCCGCCAGCACCTGGTCTGGCGCGAAACCGGCCGTGGCCTGCTCGATGATCCAGCGACGCAGTTCGGGGGTGACCGTCTGGGGCACGGGCTGCCGCGGCTCAGGGCCGCGCCTCACGGCGAAACACCAGCCGGTCGGGCTCCGACACCTCAGCCACGTAGCGGTAGCCCTCGAGGTCGAAGTCGCGCAGCCGCTCCGGCGTGGCCGCGCGGTGCAGGACCGCCCAGCGCACCATGAGGCCGCGCGCGCGTTTGGCCATGAAGCTGATCACCTTGTAGCCCGCGGCCTTGCGCTCCTCAAACACACACTGCACCACCCGCGGCTGCAGGACCTTGAGGTCCACGGCCTTGAAGTATTCCTCGCTGGCGAGGTTGACGACCACCGGGGTGGCGTCGGCGCGGGCGCGCTCGTTGAGGTACTCGGCGATGCGGCTGCCCCAGAACTGGTACAGATTGGTGCCGTGGGCGGTGGTCAGGCGCGTGCCCATTTCCAGCCGGTACGGCTGCATCCAGTCCAGCGGACGCAGCACGCCGTACAGCCCGCTGAGGATGCACAGATGTTGCTGCAGCCAGTCCAGTTCCTGGGCGCTGAGCGATCGGGCGTCCAGGCCGCCGTAGACATCGCCATCGAAGGCGAGGACCGCCTGCTTGCTGTTGGCCGCGGTGAACTTCGGGCGCCAGGCCTCGTACCGGGCCACGTTCAGCGCGGCGAGCGTGTCCGACAGGTCCATCAGCGCGGCGACGTCCTGCGGCGACTTCTGGCGCAGCACGCCAACCAGTTCCTCGGCCTGCGGCACGAACATCGGCTGCGTGTGCGCGACGACGTGGGGCGGCGTGTCGTAGTCGAGGGCCTTGGCGGGCGAGAGAAGAAAAATCATGGCGGCGTTCGCACCCGACAAAGGGGCTTCCCAACGAAGCCCCGATTATCGCGAAGCGCCGCCGCGCGCCCGGCCTCAGCGCAGATCGCCCGCCAGGCTGGCGAGGGTTTCGGCGGGAATCATCACGTGCGATGGGTAATGGGTGTGATCGCAGCCCAGCTTGACCGCCGCCCCCGCGCGCACGGCGGCGATCATCGGGGGGCTGAACTCGAAACGCACGAAGTGCACGGCCGAGGTCTTGAAGGCGTTGTCGCGGTCGAGGTCTTCGTCGGCAATGGCGTACACCCGGGCGTGGCCCTCGACCTCGACAAACAGCCGGTCTTCCACGCCGATGAGCCGTGCCAGCTCGCGCTTGCGTTCGTTGACATCGGCGTATTCGATGAGCATCGTGGCCTTCCAGTTGGTGCCGTCCGGCACCAGCGGCGCGTAGGCCTCGACCTCGTGTTCGATGCCCTCTTCCTCAAATATCTTCTCCACCCGCAGCATTTCCTGGATCTGGTAGCGGATGGTCATTTCGCTCTCGAACTGCAGGTTGATGTGCTCGCCGAGCATCACGCTGCGCAGCTTGCGGTGGGCAATGACCTCCGCCTTGTGGGCTTTGCGCCACTTGCTGTAGGCCTCCAGGGTCATCAGGTTGTCGGGGGTGATGTGGCCGGTGAGTTGCATGGAAGTCTCCGGGAAAGGGAGTGGAGCGATGGGGGGCTTGGGCGCGCCTGCGCGGGAGGCCTCAGCACAGGCCGTACGCCCGGGCCACGAGACTCAGCGGGTGCTGCAGCTCGGGCGCGCCGAGGCCATTGACCTCAAACCCCTGCGCGATGTGGTGCCCGCCCAGGGGGCAATCGGAGCTGATGAAGTCCGGTGGCGTGCCGTCCTTCATGGTGGCCATGGCCTTGAACACCGGCTTGCCGATCTTCATGGCCTGCTGGTGGTAGGCCTTTTTCACGCCGAAGGTGCCCGCGTGGCCGCTGCAGCGCTCGATGCTGTTGACCGTGGTGCCGGGGATCATCTTCAGCATTTCCTCGGTCTTGCGGCCGATGTTCTGCACCCGGCCATGGCAGGGGATCTGGTAGCTGACCTTGCCCAGCGGCTGCGGGAACTCGGTCTTCAGCAACCCGTCGCGCTTGCGCGCCATGAGGTACTCGAACGGGTCCCACATGGCCTCCTTCACGCGCTGGGTGTCCGCGTCGTGGGGAAACATCAGCGGCAGCTCCTGCTTGAACATCAGCGCGCAGCTGGGCACCGGCGCGAGGATCGCGAAGCCGTCCTTGGCGTAGCGCGCCAGCACCGGGATGTTGGCCTCTTTGGCCGCCTGCACCGAATCGAGATCGCCCAGCTCCAACTTGGGCATGCCGCAGCACTGCTCTTTCTCGACGATCGTGTACGGGATGTCGTTGTGGTCGAGGATCTTGAGCAGGTCCAGGCCGATGCCCGGCTCGTTGTAGTTGATGTAGCAGGTGCTGAAGATCGCCACCTTGCCCGGCGTTTTCTCGCCGTCGACCACCGCGGTGGCGCGGGCGTCGGGGGCTTGCGAACGAAAGCGCCTGGTGGCGAGCTCAGGCAGCCAGGCGTTCTTGTCCACGCCCAGGTGCTTTTCCATCAGCGACCGGCCGGCGGCGCTGTGGTTCACCGCATTGGCGACCTGCACCACCACCGGAATGCCGGCAAACATGCCGTGCTTGTCGGTGGAGGCCAGGAATTGCTCGGCCGCGCCGACCTCGCCTTTCTTGAACTTGATGGCCTTGGCCCGCAGCATGGTGTGCGGGAAGTCGAGGTTCCACTCGTGCGGCGGCGTGTACGGACACTTGGTCATGTAACACAGGTCGCACATGTAGCACTGGTCGACCACCTTCCAATAGTCCTTCTTGTCGACGCCATCGACCTCCATCGTCGAGCTCTCGTCGACGAGGTCGAACAAGGTCGGAAAAGATCCGCAGAGGCTCACGCAGCGGCGGCAGCCGTGGCAGATGTCGAAGATGCGCTCCAGCTCGACGTACAGCTTGCCCTCGTCCCAAAAGTCGGGGTTCTTCCAGTCGAGCGGGTGGCGGGTGGGCGCTTCCAGGTTGCCTTCGCGGGCCATAGCTTGTCTCCGTCTGTGCGGGTTTGTTCGTGAGGCGCGGTGATCGGGCGCGGCAGAACGGGCGCACCCGCTCTGCCGCGCGGCCCCTCTGGGGGCGAGGCTGGCGTCAGTCCACCAGCTCGTTCAGGGCCTTCTGGTAGCGGTTGGCGTGCGAGCGCTCGGCCTTGGCGAGGGTCTCAAACCAGTCGGCGATCTCGTCAAAGCCCTCTTCACGCGCGGTCTTGGCCATGCCCGGGTACATGTCGGTGTACTCGTGGGTTTCGCCGGCCACGGCCGATTCGAGGTTCTGGCGGGTGGAGCCGATGGGCAGGCCGGTGGCGGGATCGCCGGCGGCTTCCAGGAACTCCAGGTGACCGTGCGCGTGGCCGGTTTCGCCTTCGGCGGTGGAGCGGAACAGGGCCGCCACATCGTTCTGGCCTTCCACGTCGGCCTTGTTGGCGAAGTAGAGGTAACGGCGGTTGGCCTGCGATTCGCCGGCGAACGCTTCCTTCAGGCACTGCTCGGTCTTCGAGCCCTTGAGTTGCGGCATGGTCATCTCCTGTGTCGTGGGTTGAGGAATGCACGTCGCCCGGCCCCGGAAGCAGCGCAGCCGGCGCCTGGGACGCCAAAACATTACCGCGGCCTAGAGTCGCGCGTCTAATTGGCGAGCGCTATGCGAGGGATTGGCACCGCCTATGGGTCGGGAGTGCCAGATATCGGCGCCCCATAACCCGACCGGCCATCGAATTACGTTTGAGTGAATGCGTTTCGCTATGGTAAATTCATGCTCTTCTCAGGAGATCCGCATGACGCCCGCCGCCCACGCCACGCTGCCCCCGCCGGCCCCGGTGCAACAACTCCACCACTACGCCTACCGGGCGCGCGACGCCGAAGAAACGCGCCGCTTCTACGAAGACATCCTGGGCCTGCCGCTGTACCACATCATCCAGAGCGACTACGTGCCCAGCACCGGCGAATACTGCCCCTACACGCACTTCTTCTTCCGCCTGCAGGACGGCTCCTTCATCGCGTTCTTTGACCTCGGCGACGACGAGGCGGCCCTGCCCAGCCCGAACACGCCGAAATGGGTCAACCACATCAGCTTTCGGGTCAACACCGTCGCCGAACTGGAGAACACCAAGGCCCGCCTGGAAGCGCACGGCATCGAGGTGCTGGGTGTGACCGACCACCACATCTTCCAGAGCATCTATTTCTTCGATCCCAACGGCATCCGCCTGGAGTTGACCGCGCAGCTGGCCGATGAATTCCAGATGCTGGAGGAAAGCAAAACCGCCCACGCCCGCCTCGCCGAGTGGAACGCGCGCAAGGAGCAGTGGCGCCGGGAGCGGGCCGCCGGCCAGAGCGCGGCGCCGCTCAAGCCCCAGCAAAACGACCGCCCGGAAGTGGCCGCCCGCGCCGCGGCCGCGCGCTGAGCACAGAGGCCGCGATGAGCTACCGGGACACCGCCCACACCAACGGCTACGAATTCACGCAGGGCACGGGCTACGCGCTGCCGGAATACCCGTTTGTGGAGCCGCCCGAACTGCGCGACGGCCGACCCGCCCGCCACCCCATCGTGATCGTGGGGGCCGGCATCACCGGGCTCACCCTGGCCTGCTCGCTCGCGCGGCTGGGCGTGGCGGCGGTGCTGGTCGACGAGGACAACACCGTCGGCGTGAAAGGCGCGTCCTCGCGCGGGATCTGCTACACGCAGAAGTCGCTCGAAATCTTTGACCGCCTCGGCATTTACGAACGCATCGCGGCCAAGGGCATCCGCTGGAGCGTCGGGCGGACCTTCGCCGGCGAGGACGAGGTCTACCGCTTCGATCTGCGCGACCAGGGCGGCTTCGGCCTGTCGGCGCAGCCGCCCTTCATCAACATCCAGCAGTTCTACATCGAGGGCTTCCTCGTCGAGCGCATCCTGGAACTCGGCCATGTGGACATCCGCTGGAAGAACCGCCTGGTGGCCTTCGAACAGGACGATCGCGTGGCCACGCTGACGCTGGAGACGCCCGCGGGGCGGTACACGATCCAGGCCGACCACGTGATCGACGCCACCGGCTCCGCCAGCCCGCTGCGCAAGTGGCTGCAGGTGCCGTTCGACAGCAAGCGCGGTGATGACCGGTGGTGCATCGCGGATGTGCGCTTCGGCACGCGGCCGCCCCTGGAGCGCCACACCTGGATTGAGGCCCCGTTCAACGAAAACCGCGCGGTCTGGCAACACCTGATGGCCGACGACGTCTGGCGCATCGACTACCAGATGGCTCCCGACAGCGACCCGGCCTATGTGAGCCGGGAGGACGTGGTGCGCGAACGCCTGGAGCGCCAGTTTGGCCGCGGCGTGGAGGTGGACATCGTGTGGGTCGGGCCGTACGCCTACCGCAGCGAGTGCGTGCACGCCATGCGCCACCAGCGGGTCTTCTTCATGGGCGACTCCGCCAAGATCGTCAGTCCCTTCGGCGCGCGCGGCGGCAACACCGGCGTGGCCGATGCCGACAACCTGGCCTGGAAGCTCGCCGCGGTGTCGCGGGGCCATGCGGGGCCAGCGCTGCTGGAGAGCTACCACGACGAGCGTCTGGAGGCGGCGCGCGAAAACGTGCGCGTGACCAACCGCACCGCGCGCTTCCTGCGGCCCGCCGACGGCGTGGAACGCCGCTTCCGAGAGGCGGCGATCGCGCTGGCCAAGCGCCACCCGTTTGCCCGCCCCCTGATCAACACCGGACGCATGGCGGTGGCCAACCACTACCGGCACTCCCGCGTGTGCGGCGACAGCCCCGGGTCCGGGCAGTCCACGCAGAACGTGGCGCTGCGGTGGCTTGACGGCCGGGTGGGCCGGCTCAACGACCTGCTGGGCTGGGCCGGCACCGACCTGCTGTTGCTGGTCTTCGGCCCGCTCGCGACCGCTCCACGGCGGCGCGTGCGCGACCTCGCCGCCGCGGCCCCGCTGCGCGCAGTCCAGGTGCTGGACCGCCACAGCGCGCCCCAGGTCCTGGAAGCCGTGCGGGACCCGGCCGGCCACCTGCGCCAGACCACCGCCGCGCCGGCGGGAGGCTGGGCGCTGGTCCGGCCCGACGGCTACATCGCGGCCACCGGCCCCGCGGTGGACACCGACCTGGTGCGGTCGGTCGCGCGGGCCCTGGCCCTGGAGGAGCAAACCGCATGACCCCGTTCACCGACCAGCCCCGCTGGACCGACGCCGACGGCTTCTACGAAGCCTTGCTCGACGCCCACGCCGGCCTTGACCGCGAAGCCAGTGAAGCCCTGAATGCGCGACTGATCCTCGTGCTGGCCAACCAGATTGGCGACGCCGGGGTCTTGCGCGACTGTCTGCAGATCGCCCAGGAAGCCGGACCAGCCCCGGGCCGCTGAGCCCGCCGCGGCGGGTCGCCGCGTAAAATCGCGCTCCCTCCTGACACCCCACGACGGCATCCTGCGGGATGCCGTCGCCACGCTGGCGCCCCCATGTCCGACACGATGCAACAGCCCGGCCTCGCGGCCCTCGCCAAGTCCTTCGATCCCGCCCCCATCGAGGCGCACTGGGGCCCCGAGTGGGAACGCCGCGGCCTCGGTCGCGCGGGTTACCGCGGCACGGGCGAGGCCCGTGCGGGCGCGCCCGGCTTCGCCATCCAGCTGCCACCGCCCAACGTGACCGGCACGCTGCACATGGGCCATGCCTTCAACCAGACCATCATGGACAGCCTCACGCGCTACCACCGCATGCTGGGCGCGAACACCGTGTGGGTGCCGGGCACCGACCACGCCGGCATCGCCACGCAGATCGTGGTGGAGCGCCAGCTGCAGGAGCAAGGCATCAGCCGCCACGACCTTGGCCGCGAGGCGTTCACGCAGAAGGTCTGGGCCTGGAAGGAAAAGAGCGGCAACACCATCACCACGCAGATGCGCCGCATGGGCGACAGCGTGGACTGGGGCCGTGAGTACTTCACCATGGACGAGAAGCTCTCCGGCGTGGTGACCGAGACTTTCGTGCGCCTGTACGAACAAGGGCTGATCTACCGCGGCAAACGCCTGGTCAACTGGGACCCGGTGCTCAAGACCGCGGTCAGCGACCTGGAAGTGGAAAGCGAAGAGGAGGACGGCTTCCTCTGGCACATCCGCTACCCGCTGGCCGACGGCTCGGGTTCGGTGGTCGTGGCCACCACGCGGCCGGAAACCATGCTGGGCGACACCGCGGTGATGGTGCACCCCGAAGACGAACGCTACACCGCCATCGTCGGCAAGAAGGTGAAGCTGCCGCTGAGTGACCGCGAGATCCCGGTCATCGCCGACGATTACGTCGACCGCGCCTTCGGTACCGGGGTGGTGAAGGTGACCCCCGCGCACGACCACAACGACTACGCGGTGGGCCAGCGCCACGGCCTGCCCACGATCGGCGTGCTCGCGCTGGACGCGACCATCAACGAACACGCGCCGGCTCGGTACCAGGGTCTGGACCGCTTCGCCGCGCGCAAGGCGGTGGTCGCCGACCTTGACGCCCAAGGGCTGCTGGTCGAGACCAAGAAGCACAAGCTGATGGTGCCCCGCTGCGCCCGGACCGGCCAGGTGGTGGAGCCGATGCTCACCGACCAATGGTTCGTGGCCATGACCCAGGTCAGCGAGCAGGACCCCACCGGCAAGAGCATCGCGCAGAAGGCCATCGACGCGGTGCAGTCCGGCGAAGTCAGGTTTGTGCCGGAGAACTGGGTCAACACCTACAACCAGTGGATGAACAACATCCAGGACTGGTGCATCAGCCGTCAGCTCTGGTGGGGTCATCAGATCCCCGCCTGGTACGACGAGGACGGCCGCGTCTACGTCGCGCGCACCGAAGCCGACGCCCAGTTGCAGGCGCCGGGCAAAACGCTGACTCGCGACCCCGACGTGCTCGACACCTGGTACTCGTCAGCGCTGGTGCCCTTCAGCACGATGGGCTGGCCGGCGCAGGGCGCGGCGCCGACGGACGACTACAACCTCTACCTGCCCAGCACGGTGCTGGTCACGGGCTACGACATCATCTTCTTCTGGGTCGCCCGGATGATCATGATGACCACCCACTTCACCGGCCGCGTCCCGTTCCGCCACGTCTACATCCACGGCCTGGTCCGCGACGCGCAAGGCCGCAAGATGAGCAAGAGCGAAGGCAATGTGCTCGACCCGGTGGACCTGATCGACGGCATCGACCTGCCCGCGCTGCTGGACAAGCGCACCACCGGCCTGCGCAAGCCGGAGACCGCGCCGCGCGTGCGCAAGGACACCGAGAAGGAATTCCCGGACGGCATCCCGGCCTACGGCGCCGACGCCCTGCGCTTCACCTTTGCCGCGCTGGCCACGCTGGGCCGCAGCATCAATTTCGACAGCAAACGCTGCGAGGGCTACCGCAACTTCTGCAACAAGCTCTGGAACGCCACGCGCTTCGTGCTCATGAACTGCGAGGGCCACGACTGCGGCCTGAAGGAACACACCAAGGACGAGTGTGCGGTCGGACAACCCTTCCACGGGTATCTCAGCTTCAGCCAGGCCGACCGCTGGATCGCCTCGGCGCTGCAGCGTGTGGAAGCCGATGTCGCCAAAGGATTTACCGAGTACCGCCTCGACCACGTGGCCAATGCGATCTACGACTTCGTGTGGAACGAGTTCTGCGACTGGTATCTGGAGATCGCCAAGGTGCAGATCCAGACGGGTGATGCCGCGCAGCAACGCGCCACGCGCCGCACCCTGATCCGCACGCTGGAGACCGTGCTGCGGCTGGCCCATCCGGTGATTCCCTTCATCACCGAAGAGCTCTGGCAAAAGGTCGCCCCGGTGGCGGGCCGGGCCGGCCCGTCGGTCAGTGTGGCGGCTTACCCGGTGGCCCAGCCCGATCGCATCGACCCGGCGGCCGAGGCCCATGTGGCGCGGCTGAAGGCGCTGGTCGACGCCTGCCGCGGTCTGCGCGGCGAACTGGGCACGTCCCCGGCCACGCGGCTGCCGCTGTACGCGGTGGGCGATGCCGCGTTCATGCGCGCGGCCGCCCCGGTCCTGCAAGCCCTGGCCAAACTCAGCGAGGTCCGCGTGTTCGACGACGAAGCCAGCTGGGCCGCGGCGGCGCAGGCCGCACCGGTGGCGGTGGTGGGCGACGTCCGGCTCTGCCTGTTCGTGGAGATCGACGTGGCCGCCGAAAAAGCCCGTCTGACCAAGGAAGTGGCTCGCCTGCAGGGCGAGATCGCCAAGGCCCAGGGCAAGCTCGGCAACGAATCGTTCGTGGCGCGCGCCCCCGCAGCGGTGATTGAACAGGAGCGGGAGCGCCTCGCGGCGTTCAGCGCCACCCTGGACAAAGTGACGGCGCAACTCGCCCGGCTCGGCTGACCCGACCAAGCCGGTTCAGGCCGGCTCGGCGCGCGTTCAGCGGAAGGTCAAGGACGCATCGCCATTGCCCGCCAGGGGGATGGCGATGACGCGGGCCCCTGCACCGACTCGTCGAAGTCGAGCGAGTCCAGCAGCGACAGCTCACCCATGGCGCTGTCGCGCCGCGCGTCGTTGGGCGACAGGGTCTCGTGCATGCGGTGCACGATGTACCAGCTCGAGCGCAGCTTGGCCTCGCGCGTGTGGGCACCCAGGCGCGGCGTCAGGTGCAGGTTCGGAATGCCATGCAGGGGCGACCCCGGTGCAGCGAACTGCGCGTTCGCGCCGTCGAGCAAGCAGGCGTCGATGCGACCGTCGCACAGGGCCAGCGCCAGCGCCTCCGGGTCGAACAAGGCCCCACGGCTCACGCCCACCCACAGCTGACCCGGCTTGCAATGATTGAGCAGACGCTCGTTGATCCAGCCCTTGAAGCGCGAGGCGTAGACCATCTGCAGCGAGATCGCATCCGACTGCGCCAGCAGGTCCTGCGCCGACACGGGCTCCACGTCCAGCTTCTTCCACAAATCCGCGGCGTGGTGGACGGCCGGGTCGTAACCCAGCACGCGCACCCCCATCGCGCGCAACATGGGCGCCAGTGTGTGGGCCACCGGCGCCAGCCCCAGCAAGCCCACGGTGCTGCCGCCCAGCTCGCGTCCCATGCGCACCTGAGACAGGGTGCGCCCCAGCAGCGCGCTGACCATGCCGCGCCGGTACAGCATCAACAGGCCATAGAGCAGGTACTCCGCGTTGGCGCGCACCGTCGCACTGCGCGCCTGGAGGACCCGCACCTGACGGCGGGAACACGCTTCCAGGTCGGTGTTGTCGGTGGAGATCTGCAGGCGCGCCAGCACCTCGAGCTTCGGTGCGTGCTCCAGAAACTCCCGGGACACCACGACATGGGACGGCAGGAGCAGCCCGCGCACCGGGGCGATCGCCGCCTTCAGGGTCGGCAGATCGTCGGCCAGTTCCGGCTGGTAGACCACCTGGTAGCGCTCCTGCAGCCACGCCAGGGCTTCGGGCACAAGGGGGTCGACCAGCAGGATGTCCATCGGTCCGGCGGTCGAGGCGCGCATCAGGCGAGGTTCATCGGCGCTTGAGCACCGAAATGTGTTCGCCGTTGACCGTCTCCTGCAGCACCAGCACGTTGCCGGTCTGCTTGGCGAAGGCCTGGAAATCGCGCACGGAGCCCGCGTCGGTGGCCGTGACGCGCAGCGTCTGGCCGCTGAGCATCTCGGCCAGCGCCTTCTTCGCCTTGAGGATGGGCAGCGGACAGTTCAGGCCGCGGGCGTCCAGTTCTTTGTCGACGGTGATCATGGCTTTGCTACAAATGGTTGCAATATTCTACGCAGCCCCGGGACGCGGCTGATCTTCCCAGAACACGGGTTCGTGACCTTGGGCACGGAGCCACGAGGCCAGCGCCAGCCCGGTGCCTTGGCGCCAGCATTTCACCTGCGCCGGTTCGAAAAAACGGGCCTCCGCCAACTCGGGCGACAAGCGCACGTCGCCGGTGACCAGCGCGTGGTAGGTGATGATGACCTGATTCATGCGCTGGAAGTCGTGCACGCCGACCAGCGCCAGCGTGTGGGTGACCAAGCCGGTCTCCTCGGCGATTTCCCGACGAATGCCCTCCTCGGGCGTCTCGCCGGCTTCCATGAACCCGGTGATGAGGCCAAAAAACCGGCCCGGCCAGGCCGCGTTGCGCGCCAGCAGGATCTGGCCGTCGCGCTGCACGATGGCAGCCAGCACCGGCGTCGGATTGTTCCAGTGCGTATGTCCGCAGGCCGGACAGCGCAGACGGCGCACATCCCCACCGTCCTCGGTCTGCACGATCCACGCCAGCGGCGTGGCGCACTGGCTGCAGAAGCGGGGTTCGCTGACCACGGCGTCAGGCCGGGAACACGCCGGTGGACAAATAGCGGTCGCCCCGGTCACAGACGATGAACACGATCACCGCGTTCTCCACCTGCTGGGCGAGCTGCTGGGCCACCCAGCAAGCGCCGGCCGCCGAGATGCCCGCAAAGATGCCTTCTTCGCGGGCCAGGCGACGCGCCATCTCCTCGGCGGCGTCCTGCGTCACGTACACCAGTTCGTCGACCGCTTTGGGGTCATAAATGCGCGGCAGGTACTCCTGCGGCCACTTGCGGATGCCGGGAATCCGGGAGCCCTCGCTGGGCTGCGCGCCCACGATGCGGATGGCCGGGTTTTTTTCCTTCAGATAGCGGGACACCCCGGTGATGGTCCCGGTGGTGCCCATCGCACTGACAAAGTGCGTGACGCGTCCGGCGGTCTGCTCCCAGATTTCAGGGCCGGTCGTCTCGTAGTGCACGCGCGGGTTGTCCGCATTCGCGAACTGGTCCAACACCCGGCCCTTGCCCTCGGCCTGCATGCGCTCGGCGAGATCACGCGCCGATTCCATGCCGCCGCTCTTGGGCGTGAGGATGAGCTCGGCCCCGAAGGCCTTCATGGTCTGCGCGCGCTCGATCGACAGGTCCTCCGGCATGATGAGCACCATCCGATAGCCCTTGATCGCCGCGGCCATCGCCAGGGCGATGCCGGTGTTGCCGGATGTCGCTTCGATCAGGGTGTCGCCGGGCTTGATGTCGCCGCGCTCCTCGGCGCGCCGGATCATCGACACCGCAGGACGATCCTTGACCGACCCGGCCGGGTTGTTGCCTTCGAGCTTGCCCAGAATCACGTTGCCACGGGCGCGGTTTTCCGGCGCCCCAATGCGCTGCAGCGCCACCAACGGCGTGCGGCCGATGGCGTCTTCGATGGTGGGGTAGGTCATCCCATCACTGTGCCATAATTTCCTGTTAGCCCGTGCCGGGGTGGCGAAATCGGTAGACGCAGGGGATTCAAAATCCCCCGCCGCAAGGCGTGTCGGTTCGAGTCCGACCCTCGGCACCACGGGCCCCTTTCGCGAAACCGCCGATGGCGGTTTTTTTGTGGCCTTCCGCTGGACAGTCGGGGCCGTTTGTGTTCAAAGCGTTAACACAAATGCACTGTCACCATCGCGGCTGTGAAGACCATTGCCGATCGCCTGCGCTTTGCCAGAACGCACCGGGGCTGGACCCAGAGCCGCCTCGCGGCGGCCGCTGGCGTGAGCCAGGGCACGATCGGCAACATCGAATCCGGTGCGCGCCAGGCCAAGGGCAGCCTGCCTCAGATCGCCGAGGCGCTGGGACTCAACCACAAATGGCTCGCCCAAGGCAGCGGCAGCCCCTGGTCGGCCAACGAGCCGGTGGGTGCCCGGCCGGAAGACACCATCCTGATTGCGCTCGTCCAGTGGCGCGTGTCGCTAGGCTCGGCGCGGGTGCGTCTGGCCGCGGCGCAACCCAGCGGGGCGCCGGTGGCGCTCTCGCGGGCCTGGCTGGCCCGACAGGGCCATGACCCCGAAGACCTGTGCGCGGTGCGGATCGACAGCGACGATCTGGCGCCGCAGCTGCGCGCCTCGGACGTCGTGGTGGTGGACCGCGGACAACGACGCCCCAGGGACGGGGGCGTGTTCGCGGTGGCCGGGGAAGACGGCGTGCTGTGGCGGCGATTCCGGCAGCGCGACGGCGCCTGGTGGATGGAATATGCCTGCGCGACCGTGCCAGACCAGGGCGCGCGCCTCGTGGCCTGGGTACCCGAGCAACCGTTGCTCGGCCTCGTGATTCACCGACAAAGCGTGATCATCTGACCCGGTGAGCCACCCCACCGGGCAGGGTGTGCGCATCACGGGCGTGATACAAGTGGACCGGCCGCTGACGGCCTGTTTTTCGTCCACTGCACAAGCGCATGAAAGCCCAAGGGATTTTGTGGCTCGTGGCATCGCCACAGCCCAACGCCGACGCCACCGCCGCCGACTTCCGCCTCTGTCTGGTGGCCCGAGCGTCACGCGACCCAACTTCAGTCTGGTGGGTACTCGGCTGGGAGGGCGATGCTGCTAAGCGGTTCTGGACCACGCAAGCGCTAGCCTTGTCCGCCGGGCGGGCCATTCACGTCGAGCTCGCGGGGTTGGGCTGTGGGGAGCACGAAGGACGTCCCTGCCTGACAGCCACGATTGAACGCGCGCAACCGCTGCCGGCGGGCTGACGCACGCTCAACCGCGCAAGCCACTCGCCACGGTCGGGTGCTGCAAGCGCAGTCCGAGCTCTTGCTTGAGCCGTTCGTTGCGCAGTCGGCGCGACTCGCTCATGAAACTCAGCAGCATCAGCGGCAACCGCTCCACCGCGTCGGCGCGCGCCACCCGGGGCGGCCGCGGCAGGCCGTACAGGTCGGCCGCGAGGTCGTAGTAGTCCCCCATGCGAAGGTCGGAATCGTCCACCACGTTGATGTTGCGCTGGGGCCGGGCACGCCACAGCGAGCGCAGGCACGCGCGGGCGAGATCGTCGGCGTGGATGTGGTTGGTGAAGACATCGTCTTCGGGCCGCAGGACCGGCGTGCCCCGCAGCAGCCGCTCGCGCGGGGTGCCGCCGGGCCGGTCGGGCGCGTAGATGCCCGGAATGCGCAGGGCCGTGGTTCGCACGCCGGTGGCACGTCCGAGCCAGTGGACCGCGGCCTCGGCGTCCACACGGCGCCACGCGCGCGGCGTCTGCGGATTCGCGGGCGTGGTCTCTTCGGTCCAACGACCCTGGCGATCGCCGTAGACGCCGGTCGTGGAGCCGTACACCAGCGTCGTCGGCACAGAGCGCCGGGCGAGGGCCCGCACCAGAGCGCGCGTCCGCGGGTCAAGGCGCCAGTCGGCGAGTTCGGAGGAAGGCGGCGGCGCCAGGTGCAGCACGCGGGTGGCAACGCCAGCGAGGCGGCGCAGCGCGTCAGGCTCGTCGAGGTTGGCCACGAGCGGCCGCACGCCGGCCGAGCGCAAGGCAGACACGCGGTCTGGGCTGGACGTGGTGGCCAGGCGCTGCAAAGACGACGGCAGCAAACGCGCCACGCGCAAGCCGACATCACCGCAGCCGACGATGAGCACACGCTCGCGGCGAAAGCGGGCGGGCAGGGCTCCGTGCAGGCTCATGGGTGGCGGGGGTGTGGGGATTCAGGGGGTTTGCGACAATCCGGGCTTTGCCGGGTCGCGACCTGCGCCGGCCCGCCCTTCGCCCGAGACACCACGCAGTATGACATTCCAGATCACGGTCCAACCCAGCGGCCGAGCCTTCACCGCCCTGCCCGACGAATCCTTGCTGGCCGCCGGCATCCGCCAAGGCATCGGTCTGCCATACGGTTGCAAAGACGGGGCGTGCGGTTCGTGCAAGTGCAAGCTGCTGTCGGGGTCGGTGGTCCACGGTCCGCACCAGAGCAAGGCGCTCAGCGCGGACGAGGAAGCCGCGGGTTTCGTCCTGACCTGCTGCGGCGTGGCCCAGAGTGACGTGGTGCTGGAGTCGCGCCAGGTCACGGAGGTCGGAGCGTTCGCGATCAAGAAGATGCCGGTGCGTGTCAGCAGCCTGGAGCGGGCGTCGGCGGACGTCATGGTGATGAAGCTGCAACTCCCGGCCAGCGACACGTTTCAGTACCGTGCCGGTCAATACGTGGAGTTCATCCTGCGCGACGGCGACCGTCGCAGCTATTCGATGGCCAACGCGCCCCACACCCAGGCCGAGGCCCCGGGCCTGGAGCTTCACCTGCGCCACATGCCCGGCGGCAAGTTCACCGACCACGTGTTCGGTCCGATGAAGGAGAAGGAAATCCTGCGGATCGAAGGCCCGTTTGGCAGTTTCTTCCTGCGGGAGGAAAGCACCAAGCCGATGATCCTGTTGGCCTCGGGCACCGGCTTTGCGCCGATCAAGGCCATCATCGAGCACATGCGCTTCAAGCGGATCGACCGGCCGGCCACGCTCTACTGGGGCGGCCGGCGGCCGGGCGACCTGTATCAGCAAGCCTGGATCGAAGCGCAGCTGGCAGAGATGCCGAATCTGCGCTACGTGCCGGTGGTGTCGGACGCGCTGCCGGAGGATGGATGGACTGGCCGCACCGGGTTCGTGCACCGCGCCGTGCTGGCCGACCACCCCCATCTGGCAGGCTTCGAGGTGTATGCCTGCGGCGCCCCGATCGTCGTGGAGTCGGCGCGTCGGGACTATGTGGCCGCGGGCCTGCCGGAAGAGGCGTTTTTCGCCGATTCCTTCACCAGCGCGGCCGACAAGGCCACCGCCTGAGTCCTTCCTCAGCCTGACCGTCGGGGCACGGACTGACGGGCAGGTCGAGCGGGCGGGCGGCTCAGCCGGCGAGCAGCTTTTTCGCGTCGCTGGCCAGCGCCTGGGCGCCGGTGCCGTAGCGGTGGTACAGGCGGACGCGGCCCGTCGTGTCGAACACGTAGCTGCCCGCGGTGTGGTCCATCGTGTAGCTCGTGGGCGTCTTGCCGGGCACTTTCTTGTAGTAGATCTTGAAGTGCTTGGCCAGGTCGGGCAGCTCGCCCGGCGCCGCGTACAGCGCCAGGAAGCTGGGGTCGAAGCTGGCCATGTACTCCTTCATGATCGCCGGCGTGTCGCGCTCGGGGTCGATGCTGATGAACAGGCCTTGCAGCTTGTCGCCGTCGGGGCCCATCTGACGGCGGGCTTCGGCAATCTCCATCATGGTCGTCGGGCAGACGTCCGGGCATTGCGTGAATCCGAAGAACACGACCACCACCTTGCCCTTGAAGTCGGCGAGGGTGCGCCGCTGGCCGTTGTGGTCGGTGAGGGAGAAGCCGTTGGCGTAATCGGCGCCGGTGATGTCGATGCCGGCGAACGACGGCGCCTCTTTCGAACAGGCGGCGAGCAGGCCGGCGGCCAGCGCAGCGCCCAGCACGGTACGGCGGTTGGGGTGGTTCATGGCAGACGCCTCACAGGTAGTGATCGACCAGCAAGGCCGCGAACAGCAGCGACAGGTGGATCAGCGAAAAACGGAAGGTCTTGCGGGCCAGCGCATCGGAATAACGCCGCCACAGCGCAATGGCGTAGCCGCAGAAACCCAAGCCCAGCGCGAGCGCGCAGACCAGGTAGAACCAGCCGCTCATGCGCATGATGAAGGGCATCAGCGTGGCGGCCAGCAGCACGAAGGTGTACAGCACGATCTGCAGACGCGTGAACTCGGACCCGTGGGTCACAGGCAGCATCGGCAAGCCCGACTTGCGGTAATCCTCCACGCGGTAGAGCGCCAGCGCCCAGAAGTGCGGCGGCGTCCACAGGAAGATGATCAGAAACAGGATCAGGGCCTCGGGCGCGACCACCCCGGTCATGGCGGCCCAGCCCAGCACCGGCGGCATCGCGCCAGACGCGCCGCCGATGACGATGTTCTGGGGCGTGAGCGGCTTGAGGATGACGGTGTAGATCACCGCGTAGCCGACGAAGGTGGCAAAGGTGAGCCACATCGTCAGCGGGTTCACGGCCCAGTACAGCAGCGCCGAGCCGGCCCCGCACAGCACCGCCGAGAAGCTCAGCGTTTGCCAGTTGGTCAGTTCGCCCTTGGCGGTGGGACGCCAGGCGGTGCGCTTCATCTTGGCATCGATGTGCTGCTCGACGACGCAATTGAACGCGGCGGCCGCACCCGCCACCAGCCAGATGCCCAGGCACGCCAGGGCGGCGAGCTGCACCTGCGCCCAGCTCGGCACACCCGGCACCGCCAGCACCATCCCAATCAGCGCGCAGAAAACGATGAGCTGCACCACGCGCGGCTTGGTGAGGGCGTAGAACTGCCGCCAGGTGGACGGCAAAGTGGCGGCAACGGGGGGCGGAGAAGCGGCGGCGCTCATGGGGCGGTGCGGGACAGGTGAACGGGCAACGGCGCCGCGGCCGCGACGGCGCGGGTGCGGGCCAGCGCGCCGGTGAAGACGATCACCAGGGCGGCGGCGCCGCCGGTGTGGCTCACGGCAGCGAGCAGCGGCCAGTCGAGCACCACGTTGGTCAGGCCGGTGATGAACTGCCACGCGCACAGCAGCAACAGGCCCTGCGCCGTGCGGCGCAACCCGGGCACGCGCCACAGCCACCACGCGACCGCGATCAGCGCCGCGAACACCCCATAGGCGCTCAGCCGGTGCACGTAGTGGATGGCGGTGAGGGCCTGGAAGGTGATGGCGTCGCCCGCGCGGGTTTCGCCCAGTTCGCGCCAGATGGTGAAGCCTTCGCGGAAATTCATGGTGGGCCACCAACTGCCCTGGCAGGTGGGGAAGTCGCTGCAAGCCAGCACGGCGTAGTTGGTGCTCACCCAGCCGCCGAGGGCAATCTGCAGCCACACCAGGCCGAAGGCGGCGAGCAGCGCCGCGCGCAACCCGCGCGACACGACCACCGGCGCCTGCCCGGGCTCGGCCAGCGCGTACGCCACCGACTGCGCCCGCAGCAGCGCCAACAGGATCAGCCCCCCGAGCAGGTGCAGCGTCACGATGGCCGGGAACAGCTTCATGGTCACGGTGAGCGCGCCGAAAGCGCCCTGAATGCAGACCCACACCAGGGTGAATGCGGGCCAGACCCACGACACCGCGACCGTGCGCCGTTCAATCCAGCTCACCGCGGCGAGCACGATGATGAGCACGCCCACGCCGGTGGCGATGTAGCGGTGGATCATCTCGATCCACGCCTTGGAGAACGTGACCGGACCGGTGGGCATCGCCGCCTGCGCCTCGGCGATGTCGGTGTGGGCACCGATCGGGCTGGCGGCGCCATAGCAGCCCGGCCAGTCGGGACAGCCGAGGCCGGAGTCGGTGAGGCGGGTGAAGGCGCCAAACAGCACCAGGTCAAACGTGATGAACAACGTGACCAGCGTCAACACGCGCAGGCGCTGGGCCGGCGCCGCGTTGCGGTTGCGAAGCCACACCCAGGCCAGCGGGCCGAGCGCAATCACCACGCCCAGCAGCATCAGGCGGGCGATCGGGGCAAGGTCGTACAAGGGGGTCGGTTCCATGGCGGTCGCGGATTCGGTCGCGGCGTCGAGCGTGATTGTCAGGGCGCGGGACGGCCCGGCTGGTCCCAGAAGGAGGAGGCACGCAGCAGCCGGTCGAGGTCGCGCTTGGCGCGCTTGGGATCGATGTCGGCGGGGAAGCGCAGCATCCAGTTGCCCAGCGGATCAACAACGTACAGGTGGTCACTCAGGCGCTGGCCCGGGGCCGGCTGAAGCCAGGCGCCGAGGTCGGCTTCGCTCAGGTGCAGCACCGTCGCGGCCGCGGTGGCCTGCTGCAGGGCGGGTGTGAGCGTGGGGCTGCCGGTGCGCAGCCAGACCCAGTCAAGCCGGTCTTTCTCGCGCCCCAGCGTTTCGCGGAGCTGACGCTGCAAATAGAGATGGCGCTCGCAGGTCGCGTCGCAGGCACTGTCGCCCACGCTCACCAGCAGCCACTGGTCCTTGAGCGAGGTGAGCGGCACCGGCTGTCCGGCGCTGTTGACGCCGGTGACCGCCGGCAGCGGGCGCTGCGGCTGGATGAGCTCACCGTAGTTGCGCCGTCCTTCAGGCCGGATGACGTAGTAGGTGAAATACGACGCGATCACCGGCGAGGCGCACACCAGCAGCAGCGCAATCATCTTCCAGCGGCCGCGCCGCGTGGCCGCGGCCGCCTCGGCCTGCGCGCCGTCGGGCGTGGGCAGGCTGTGGACGGTGAGGGTCAGGGGTTCATCGGGCGTCGGGGCCATGGGCAGCGAGGCGCTTGCGGCGCGGTACAACAATCTGGAACCAGAGGGTGAGCAACGCGGTGAGCGTGCTCAGGGCAAACCACTGGAAGGCATAGCCATGGTGCTTGGCCACGTCGACCGCCGGCGCCGCCCAAGCGCGGGCGAGGCCTTCGTCGGACGGACCGGTCTGCTGCACCGACGCTTCCAGCAGGTTCAGGCCGGTCTCCACGCGAAACGCCGCGAGGTCGATATTTTGCCGGATGGGCCCTGGCACGGGCTCACCGAGCTGGTAAAGCTGCCCCGGCGGCGGGGCCAATCGCCCAAGCACCTCGACATCGCCGTCGGTCGTGGCCACGGCGGGCACACGGCTGCGGTCATTGAAGTCCCGCGGCACCCAGCCACGCTGCACCAGAACGACCCGGTCGCTGCCCGCCAGCCGCAGCGGCGTGACCAGGAAGAATCCGGGCCGTCCGGCCATTTGCCGGTTGTCGAGAAACACGCTGGCGCCCGATACCCAGCGTCCCTGCAGCCGCACGGGGCGCCAGTGGTGCTCCGCGAGGTCACGCGCGTCGCTCCGGGCCAGCGCGGCGGTATCCCAGGCGGGCAAAGCACCGCGCGCCTCGATGCGGGCGCCAAGATCGGTCTTTTGGCGGGCACGATCGAGTTGCCACAGCCCCAGCGAAGCCGTTCCCGCGACGGTGATGCCCGCGGCGATCCAGACGGCGACACGTCGCCAGCGACCGCGGGTGTTCGAGCGTTCAGCGACCATGGGCGAGTGCATCACAAGGTCGGGTCACCGGGCCGATAATCCGCGGCATGAAGTTCCTGGTTCTCGGCGCCTTTGTCGCCATCATCGGCAGTCTCGGGGCCGCGCTCGTCTTCATGATGCGCGGCGGCGGCACGAACGAGGACGGCACCCCGCGCCGCAACCCCATGGCCAAAGCGCTGGCGTTTCGCGTCGGGTTCTCGGTGCTGCTGTTCATCGTGGTGCTGCTGAGCTGGTGGATGGGCTGGATCCAGCCAACGGGTTTGCCGGTGCAACGTTGACGGATCGGCTTTGCCTGCACAAAAAAAGCGCCTGCCGGCGCTTTTTTTGTGGGTGACAGACCCGGAAGGTTCCGGGCCCGCGGGTCACAGCCAGTACACGAGGATGTACAGACCCAGCCACACCACGTCCACGAAGTGCCAATACCACGCCGCGCCCTCGAAGCCGAAATGGCGGTCCTTGGTGAAGTGGCCCTTTTGCAGGCGCAGGGTGATGAACAGCAGCATCAGCATGCCCACGAACACGTGGAAACCGTGGAAGCCGGTGAGCATGAAGAACGTCGACCCGAAGATGCCGGAGTTGAGCTTCAGGTTCAGTGCGGTGTAGGCGTAGTAGTACTCGTAGCCCTGCACGAAAAGGAACACCAGACCAAGCAGGACCGTCATCCACATGAAGGCGATGGTCTTGCCGCGGTTGCCGGCCTGCAGGGCGTGGTGCGCGATCGTCAGCGTGACGCCGGAGGTGAGCAGCAGTGCCGTGTTGATGGTGGGCAGCCAGAACGGACCCATCGTCTGGAACGGCTCGACGATGCCGGCCGGCGACGCGGTCGCACCGGCCTGGACGCTCGGCCACACCGCCTTGAAGTCGGGCCAGATCAGCGCGTTTTCGATGCCGCCCAAGGCCGGGACCGAGTGGGTGCGGGCCCACCACAGCGCGGTGAAGAAAGCGCCGAAGAACATCACCTCCGAGAAGATGAACCAGCTCATGCTCCAGCGGTAGGACAGATCAATCTTGCGTCCATACAGGCCGCTCTCGCTCTCGTGCACCGAGTCGCGGAACCACTGGTACAGCACGACCAGCCAGAAGGCCAGACCGAACGCCAGCGAGTAGGCGCCCCACTGCGCGCCATTGACCCATTGACCTGCGCCCAGAATCACGAAGAACAGGCCGATGGACGACATCACCGGGTGCCGCGAGGGCCCGGGGACGAAGTAATACGGCGTGCCGCCGTGGGTTGCTGCTGACATGCTCACTCCTCTGTGCTTTCGCAAAAAAATCGTTATCGGGGCGGGCCGACGGTCAGCCGACCACCCACTTGACCAGGACCATCAGACCGGCCACAAACAAAAAAGCCATCACCACCCCGGCCGCCATCAGATGCAGCGGGTTCAACCGCTGGATATCCCGCTGGTAATCGCTGCCGCGGCGCACACCGAGGAAACCCCACAGCACGGCCTTGACCGTTTCCAACGCTGTGGCCCGTTCCCGGCGTGGTGGCGTGACGGGGCTCACACAGCCCCCCCGACGGTGATCACCCGCGGTTCCGCCGAAGCCTGGGGCAGGCTGCTGGCGGGCGCCGGCGGCGTCTTGCCGCCGACCTCAAAGAAGGTGTAGGACAGCGTGATCGTGGTGACGTCTTTCGGCAGGCGCGGGTCGATCACAAACGCGACCGGCCACTCCTTCTTCTCACCCGGCTGGAGCGTGTACTGCGTGAAGCAGAAGCACTCCAGCTTGTTGAAATGGTTGGCAGACTGCTTGGGCGCGTAGCTTGGGATGGCTTGAGCGGCCATCGTGCGCGTCTGGACGTTCTGGAACTCGTACATGACCGTGGCGAGCTCGCCCGGGTGCACCGTCATCGAACGCACCGCCGGCTTGAACTGCCAGGGACCGCGGACGTTGGTGTCGAACTCCACGGTGATGGTGCGCGAGGTGTCGACCTGGGTGTTCGCAGGCAGACGGTTCTTCGTGCCCGGGACCTGGCGCTCCGACAAGGCCAGGATGTTGATGCCCGTGACCTCGCAGATCGCCCGGTAGATCGGCACCAGCGCATAGCCGAAGGCGAACATGCCCAGCGCGATCACGCCGAGCTTGCCCACCATCTTGAAGTTTTCGCGACGCAGTCCCACAACAACCTTTCCCGGGGTCAACCCCCGAACCACACCAGCTTGGCCACAAAACCGAAGAAGAAAGCACCCGCCACGCTGGCCAGAATCAAGGCCAGGCGAAGGTTGCCTTTCTTTTGTTCGGGGGTGGTCACGGTGGGTTCCCGGGATGTGCCGCGATGATCAGCCGACCACCTTGGTGGCGGTGGCGTCGAGCTTGGGCGGGTTCTCGAAGGTGTGGAACGGTGCCGGCGACGGCACTTCCCACTCCAGACCTTCCGCGCCTTCCCAGGGCTTCTGCACGGCCTTCTCGCCCTTGCCCATCATGGCGGGCAGCACCACGGCCACGAAGAAGTAGACCTGCGCAAAGCCGAAGGCAAACGCACCGACCGAGGCAATCATGTTGAAGTCGGCGAACTGCATCGGGTAGTCGGCGTAGCGGCGGGGCATGCCGGCCAGACCCAGGAAGTGCATCGGGAAGAAGGTGATGTTGAACGAGATCATCGACCACCAGAAGTGGATCTTGCCGCGGGTCTCGCTGTACATCACGCCGGTCCACTTGGGCAGCCAGTAGTAAATGCCCGAGAACATGGCGAACAGCGAGCCGGCCACCAGCACGTAGTGGAAATGGGCCACCACGTAATAGGTGTCCTGCATCTGGATATCGATCGGCGCGACCGACAGGATCAGGCCGGTGAAACCGCCCATCGTGAACACGAAGATGAAGCCCACAGCCCACATCATCGGGGTCTCGAAGGTCATGGAGCCTTTCCACATCGTGGCGATCCAGTTGAAGATCTTCACGCCCGTGGGCACGGCAATCAGCATGGTGCTGTACATGAAGAACAGCTGGCCGGTCACCGGCATGCCGGTGGTGAACATGTGGTGGGCCCACACGACAAAAGACAGGATGGCGATGGAGCCGGTGGCGTACACCATGGAGGCGTAGCCAAACAGCTTCTTCCGCGAGAACGCGGGCACGACCTGGCTCACGATGCCGAAGGCCGGCAGGATCATGATGTAGACCTCGGGGTGACCGAAGAACCAGAAGATGTGCTGGTACATCACCGGGTCACCGCCGCCGGCCGGGTTGAAGAAGCTGGTGCCGAAATGGCGGTCGGTCAGCGTCATGGTGATCGCGCCAGCCAGCACGGGCATCACGGCGATCAGCAGGTAGGCGGTGATCAGCCAGGTCCAGCAGAACATCGGCATCTTCATCAGCGTCATGCCGGGGGCGCGCATGTTGAGGATGGTCACGATGATGTTGATCGAACCCATGATGGACGAGGCGCCCATGATGTGCATCGCGAAGATCGCGGCGTCCATCGAGGGACCCATCTGCAGGGTCAGCGGCGCGTACAGCGTCCAGCCGGCAGCGGGTGCGCCACCGGGCATGAAGAACGAACCCACGAGGATCAGCGACGCGGGAATCATCAGCCAGAAGCTGAAGTTGTTCATCCGCGCGAAGGCCATGTCGGAGGCGCCGATCTGCAGCGGGATCATCCAGTTCGCGAAGCCCACGAAGGCCGGCATGATCGCGCCGAACACCATGATCAGGCCGTGCATCGTGGTCAGCTGGTTGAACAGCTGCGGATTCACCACCTGCAGGCCGGGCTGGAAGAGCTCGGCGCGGATGCCGAGCGCCAGCACGCCGCCCACCATCAGCATGGCGAACGAGAACAGCAGGTACAGGGTACCGATGTCTTTGTGGTTGGTGGCGAACACCCAGCGGCGCCAGCCCGTGGGGGCATGGTGGTCGTGGTCGTGGCCGTGTGCGTCGTGATGGTCAAGAACTGCACTCATGGGGATTTCCTCGGGTCTCGATCGTTACTCGGTGGCCGGATCACTTCCGGGCGGCCAGCACTTCGGCGGGCTGGATCAGGCGCTCGGTCTTGTTGGACCAGCTGTTCTTCGTGTAGGTCATCACCGCGGCCAGCTCGGTGTCGGAGAGCTGCTTCCACGCCGGCATGGCCCCGTTGTTCTGGCCATTGAGCAGCACGTTGATCAGCTTGCCTTTGTCGGCGTCCAGAACCACGGCGGAGCCGTCCAGCGCCTTGATCGGGCCAGCGCCCTTGCCGGCGGCGCCGTGGCAGGCGAGGCAGTTGGCGGCGTACACAGACTCACCGCGCTTGACGAGGTCGGTCAGGGTCCAGACCTTGTTGGGGTCGTCGGCCTTGGCGGCCATGGCCTTTTTCTGGCCTTCCACCCAGGCGGTGTATTCCTCAGCGGTCACCACCTTGACGTGGATCGGCATGTAGGCGTGTTCCTTGCCGCACAGCTCGGCGCACTGGCCGTAGAAATCGCCGGTCTTTTCGGCGCGGAACCAGGTGTCGCGCACGAAACCGGGAATCGCATCCTGCTTGACGCCGAAGGCCGGCACCATCCAGGCGTGGATCACGTCGTTCGCGGTGGTGATGATGCGCACCTTCTTGCCGACCGGCACCACCATCGGGTTGTCCACCTTCAGCAGGTAGTCGTCGGTGGCTTCCGGCTTGCCGCTGCTGGACATGACGCGGTGGTTGTTGTCCAGGGTCGACAGGAAGTTGATGCCTTCGCCCTCGCCCTTGATGTATTCGTAGCCCCACTTCCACTGCATGCCGACGGCCTTGATGGTCAGGTCGGCGTTGGTGGTGTCTTTCTGGGCCACCAGCACCTTGGTCGCCGGCAGGGCCATGCCGATGACGATCAGCAGCGGGACGATGGTCCAGCCCAGCTCCACCCAGATCGGCTCGGGCAGTTCCTGCGACTTGTGGCCGACGGATTTGCGGTGCTTGAGGATGGAATAGAACATCACGCCGAACACGATCACGAAGATCACGGCGCAGATGCCCATCATGAACCAGTGCAGCCAGTGCTGTTCTTCGGCGATCTTGGTCACCGGCGGCGCGAAGTTGAGCTGGTTCACGGCGGGGCCGCCGGGCAGGTCGTTCACCTGCTGAGCGGCGGCCGACACCCACACGCCTGCGCCAAGGGCCATCAGGCTGGCTGCGTTGCGCAGCGCAGCCCAACGGCTTCGCAGGGAATGCACCGATTGTTTCGTCGTACTCACGTTTCGCGCCTCAAAAATAAGCACCGGTTGCCCGCTGCCAAAACAACAAACCATTCACAACCAACCTTCCGCCCACCCTCGCCGGCAGCCCGAGACCAACCGGCCTGCTCAAGCCCCGCTCAAGGCAAGGCGAATCTCCCGCGCCAGCGCGGGCCGCAGGTCCGGGCGCAGGTAACGCCCCACGCTCACGGACTGATTGCCGGACCGCAGCTCGATCAGCCGATCCCGGCCCTGCGGCGGTTGCACCCGCACCCACTCCCGAACAAACTCCCGCCGCGTCAGCCGACCGGCCGACTCGACTTCCACGATGAGCCGCCCGGCGTCCAGCCGGATGCGCTCCCCGTCGGTGGCCCGCCGGGCCCACAGCACCAGCGCCGTGGCGACCGCCAACAGCTCCAGCACCGCGAACGGCAGAACCAGCGTGGCGCCCATGCGCCAGAAGAAGGCTGCGACCCCCAGCGACACCACGCACAACGAGGCGTACAGCACCGCGACCTGGCGCGGGGTGATCGAACAATTGCGGCGCAAGGACCATTCGACGCCGTCTCCGGACCGGTACGCCCACCGCCACGCTTCGCTCGACTGATTCACACCCACCACCGGAGACGGGCCGGTGATCGCGTGTGACACGCACGCGCGATCGCTGGCGCCCTGCAGGGAAAATGCCCTCGGATTTTTCGAACGGGGGCGATTGTAGCGGCGCGCCACCCCCCATCCCCTGACAAAGCGTCCCGCCCGAGTCGGACAATTGGTCTTGACGCCCGCGGGCGTCAACGTCGTGTGCCACGCAGCATCGCGCGCATGTCGTCCAGTCCCACCCGGGACGACGTGGCCACCGGCACCCGCGGCTGGGGCTTGAAGGCGTGGCCGTAGACGATTTCCATGGTCAGGGTGAGGCGGCCATCGGGCTGCCGCGGCAAGCCGGATTCCAGCGCCTGCACCAGCCGGGCACGCCACGCCCGCCCGCGCGTGGCGGTGGCCCGAGCGCTCGCCAGGTTGCGCCCGAGGCCGCGCAACTCATCCAGCAGCGCATCGCCGCTGCTGTAGGTCAGCACCAGCCGCTCCATGTCCATGACGGGTTCGGCGAACCCGGCATGCACCAGCATGTCGCCCCAATCGTGCATGTCGGTGAACGCGTGCGCGGGCGCGGGCCAGCCCAGCCGGCCATACACGGCGCGAAGCTCCTGCAGGGAGTCCGGGCCGTGGCAAGAAAACATCAAAAAGCCGCCCACGTCGATCGCGCTGTGCCATTGGCGGATCAGCGCAGCGGGTCGGGGCACGGCGTGCAACAGCATATTCGCCCAGACCATGCCCACGCCCTGCCCGGGCTGCCACACCGGCGGGACCACCGGGGCGCGGCGGCGCAACGGGTTCCAGGTCGCCGGCGGCGCCTCGGCGGTGGCCCTTTGGGCGTCCTGCGGCCGCTCGCTGGCGACCCAGCACGGCGCCGCCGGCAGACGCTCGCGCAGCCGGCGGTGGGTTTGCACCCCGCCGTGCACCGGCTCCCAGTGCAGCCAACTCCGCGGCGGCTCGCGAAACCACTGCAACCGATCGGCCATGCGAGCGCCCACTTCCTCGTGGAGCCACGGGCTGACTGGCACAGAGCGGCGTATCCAGCGGGCGCTGGCGACCGGATCGAGACCGGGCACGGGCGTTTCTTCGGCGGCGGTGACGGTCATGGGCGACGATAGGGGGCGGGTCGAGCGAGGGGGGTTGGGGCCGGGGCGCGTCAGTATATTGAGCCGATGCATCCCGCCCGCCTTCGCCCTGCCCTGACGCCCTGGCTGCGCGGGCTGGTGGCGTGGCCGAGCGTGTGCGCGGTGTGCGGCGGGTGGCCGCGGGCGCCCGTTTGTCCGGCCTGCGTGGCCCGCTTCGCCGCCCCGCGGGCGCGCTGCGACACGTGCGCGCGCCCGGTGCCGGCGGAGGTGGTCCGCTGCGGCGCGTGCCTGCACGAGCCCGGTCCGCTGGACGCGTGCGTGGCGGCGGTGGACTACGCGTTTCCCTGGGACCGGCTGATCGCGCGTTTCAAGTTCCGCGGGGAGCCGGGCTGGGCCGATCCGCTGGTCCTGCGCCTGCTTGAGGCGCCCGGCGCGGCTGCCCTGATCGCGCAGGCCGACGTGATCGCACCGATCCCGATGCTTCCCGCCCGGCTGGCCGAGCGCGGTCACCACCCGGCGTGGGAACTGGCGCGCCGGCTGGCCGCTGACCGCCCGCGCGGGACCGCGCAGCCCGAGGCCCTGGTCCGCCTGCGCGACACGCCGGCGCAGCACCGGCTTGACGCGGGTGCCCGCCGGCTCAACCTGCGCGGCGCCTTCGCGCCCCACCCGGCCGTGGCGCCCCACCTGGTCGGGCGCCGGGTGCTGCTGGTGGACGATGTGTTCACCACCGGCGCCACACTCCACACCGCGGCGGCGGCACTGCGACAGGCCGGCTGCGCCGCGGTGACGGCGCTGGTCCTCGCGCGCACGCCGACACCGGCCTAGGGCCGAGCGCGCCACACGGCGCCGGGGCTAAGATCGCCGCCCCATGTTCCACGTCGTGCTCGTCCACCCGGAAATCCCGCCGAACACCGGCAACGTCATCCGCCTGTGCGCCAACACCGGCTGCGTGCTGCACCTGGTGGAGCCGCTGGGCTTTTCGATGGACGACAAGCAGTTGCGCCGCGCGGGGCTGGACTATCACGAGTTCGCGAGCGTGCGCCGGCACGCCGACTGGGAAGCGTTTCTGGCGAGCGAGCAACCGTCGCCGGAGCGGCTGTTCGCCTTCACGACCCACGGCAGCCACAGCGCCTTCGCCCAGACCTTCCAGCCCGGCGACTGGCTGGTGTTCGGCAGCGAAACGGCCGGTCTGCCGGTCGAGCTGCGCGAGCGTTTCCCGCCAGCCCAGCGCCTGCGCCTGCCCATGCGGGCGGGGCAGCGCAGCCTCAACCTGTCGAACGCGGTGGCGGTGAGCGTGTTCGAGGCGTGGCGGCAAAACCACTTCGAATCCGCCCCGGGCGTGACGCACATCACACCGCCGGCCGTCTGACCCCCTCTCCCGGCGGCGGCCGACGCTCCCATAATCGGCCGACACCGACCCGACCGGCCGCCAGCCGGCACCCGACGCCCATGGAGTTTCTTCGCCGCCTGCTGAAACCCTGGCTGAAGCCCAGCCGGGGTCCCGTGCGCGCCGCGCGCCTGAAAGACCTCGCCGCGATGCGGGCGCCGCTGCTGCGATGCATCGAGGACTGCTCCGGCCAGCGCGCCAGCCGCCTGCGGCAGCAGATCGAGGGAGCGGGCAGCGTCCAGGAGCTGTGGCTGCTGCGCCTCGATGCCTTCCAGCTCATCGCCCAGCGCCACAACCAGCGCGTGGCGGCTGAACGCATTGACAGCCTGTTGCGCGTGTTCGACGGCTGGGTGGACCCGCGTCAGCTCTCGCGGATCGGCTGATCCCCTTCTGGGCACTCAGGGGTAGCGACGCACCAGCGATTCGGCCACGCACACCGGCTTGTCGCTGCCTTCGCGCTCCACCGCCACGCTCCAGGTCATCTGCAGGCCGTCACCCGCGATCGGCTCGGCCGACAGCAGCGTCATGCGGGCCCGCAGGCGACTGCCCACCGGCACCGGGGCGGTGAACCGCACCCGGTTGAGGCCGTAGTTCACCCCCATGGAGGAGCCGCGCACGTCGAAAGCCGATTCGAAGAAGCGCGGCAGCAGCGACAGCGTGAGAAAGCCGTGCGCGATCGGCGCACCGAACGGCCCCGCCCGCGCCCGGTCGGGGTCGACATGGATCCACTGGTGATCGCCGGTGGCGTCGGCAAATTGATTGACCTGCGCCTGGGTGATCGTCACCCAGTCGCTGACGGCGACTTCCTGGCCGACGCAGGCGGCCAGCTCGGCCAGCGTGTCGAAGATCTTCATGCCGGCCACTGTAGGGCGGCGGCGAAAGGCCCCGTGTCGGGGCGGTGACAGGAGCGGGCCCGAGGCGGGCGGCGCCGCTCAGGCGTCGAGCCAGCGGCAGATGGGCGCCCACTGCTCCAGGTCACGCGCCACCCGGCCAGGCGCCACGTCGAACAGCGTGAGCCCGCGGGCGGCCAGGTGGATGTAGTTCTGGGTGTCACGCAAGTAAGCCAGCACCGGCAGCCCCAGCGTGGCCACGAACTCGGCCAGCTTGTCGGCAGCGATGGTGCGTGGATCAACCCGCATGCCGACCAGCCCGACGTCGAGCTTGCCGGCGTGACGCGACTCGGCGAGTTCGTCGAGAAAGGCGCGGGTGGCGTAGATGTCGAAGATGCTGGGCTGCAGGGGCACCAGCACCTTGTCGGCGACCTTCAGCGCGTCCTTGAAGCGCCAGCCGTGCAGGCCGGCCGGCGTGTCGAGCACGACGTGGGTGGTGTCTTTGGGCGGCCGGGCGATGAGGTCGTGGGAGACGTCCCACGAGCGGATCGGACGCGCCTCGGGCGGCCGCAGGCGAAGCCACAGGGCCGAGGACTGCTGGCGGTCGATGTCGCCGAGCATGACGGCGTGGCCCTGGCGGGCGAAATAGCCGGCGACGTTGGTCGACAGCGTGGACTTGCCCACGCCACCCTTGGGATTGGCCACCACCACGATCGGCATGCGGAACTCCTGGCTGAGTGCCTGTGTGCAGGCGGCCGCGCGGCCGCGGGAGGGTTGGGCGTCTATGGTAGCGCCGCGCGGGCGTCCCACAGCAGCTTCAGGCCGGTGAGCAGCATGCCGGCGTAGATGAAGCGGTAGAACAGCACCGGGTCGATGCGGTGGGCGATGCGCACGCCGATCCACACACCCACCGGGGCCAGCGGGAGCAACAGCAATGAGGTGCCGAGGTTGCGCGCGTCCAGCAGGCCCAGCCAGCCGTACGGCACCCACTTCGCCAGGTTGATGAAGAAGAAAAAGAAGGCCAGCGTGCCGGTGAAGCGCACCGGCGAGAGCTTCAGCGGGATGACGTAGGCGTTGATCGGCGGGCCGCCCGCGTGGGCGATGAAGCTGGTGAATCCCGACGTGGTGCTCAACAGGGCGCCCACCCAGCGCGGCGGGGGCGGACTGTCGGCCCGCGGCGGAAAGGCCAGGCGCTGGGCAAGAAACAGCAGCGTGAACGCCCCCACGATGCCCGCCACCAGGCGCGGGTCGAGCCATTTGAACAGCAGGGTGCCCACCACGATGCCCAGCAGGCCCCAGGGCAGCAGAAACCACAACAGCGCGCGGTCCACGTCTTTGCGGAAAGCCGCCATGCCCAGCAGGTCCATCACCAGCAGCACCGGCATCAGGATCGCGGCGGCTTGGGGCACGGTCACGGCCAGCGCCATCAGCGGCACCGCCAGCGAGCCGAAGCCGGCGCCGAATCCGCTTTTGCTGATGCCCAGCAGCAGCACGGCCGGGACGGCCACCGCGTAAAAGAACGGATCGGTGATGAAGGTCAGGGGCGGCACGTCGTGTGGCCGCACAATCGGCCCATGCAAAACGCACCATTGTGGGGGGAAACGCTGCGCTTGCTGGTGGAACTGTCGGCCACCGCCGCGTTTGCGCTGTCCGGCATCCTGGCTGGGGCCCGGCAACGGCTCGACGCGGTGGGTGTCTGCGTGGTGGGCTTCCTCGCCGCGTTCGGCGGCGGCACGCTGCGCGACCTGCTGCTCGATGTGCGGCCCTTCTTCTGGGTCGCACACGTTGACCTGCTGTGGGGCGTGCTGGTGCTGGCGGTGGCCGCGATGCTGTTTCTGCGCAGCCGGCATTTCGCGCTGACCGAGCGGGCCATCCAGTGGCCGGACGCGCTCGGCCTGGGCCTGTTCACAGCCAGCGGCGTGCACCAGGCGCTGGTGCTGGAGCTGCCGGCGCTGGTGGCGGTGATCATGGGGCTGATCACCGGCGTGGCCGGCGGCGTGCTGCGCGACGTGGTGTGCAACCAGATTCCGGCCGCCTTCAGCGACCACCGCCCCTACACCGTCTGCGCCTTTGCGGGCGGGTGGCTGTACGTGGGCCTGTGGCACGCGGGGGCCCCCGGCTGGGTGGCGCTGGGGCTGTGCGTGCTGGTCACCGCGGGCCTGCGCGGGCTGGCCCTCTGGCGCAACTGGCAATTGCCCGCCTGGCGGGTCTGAAGCCCCGCCAGCGCGACAATCGGGGCATGTTCACCCCCTCGCCCGAAGACGTGCGCCGCTTTTTCTGCGGCGTGCTGGCCAAGCAGCGCACCGGCCAGCCCATGGAAGCCATCGAAACCCTGGCCGGGCAGTGGATCGCCGAGCACCCCGAATACCACGCCGAGCTGTCGGACGTGGACGCGGCGGTGGCGGCCATTGGCCGCCCGGACGATCCGGGCCGAGAGAATCCCTTCCTGCACCTGTCGATGCACCTGTCCATCAGCGAGCAGTGCAGCATCGACCAGCCGGCGGGCATCCGGCAGGCGGTGGAGTTGCTCGCGGCGCGGCGCGACGACCTGCACGCCGCCCACCACGAGGTCATGGAGTGTCTCGGCCGCATGCTCTGGGAGAGCCAGCGGGCCGGCCGTCCACCGGATGGCCAGGCCTACATCGACGCCGTGCGCCGCCGCGCGACCGGCTGAGACGCCGACCACCCAGACCCCAAGAAAAAAGCCGCTCGGTGAGCGGCTTTTTGCAGGGAGAACCCCTTTTTATTTGAAGCGCGGCTGCGGCTTGACGCTCAGTTCGCCCTGCACCGACGCGAGGTACTTGGCGATTTCGCGCATTTCAGCGGGCGAATACTGCTTGGCGATGCCGGCCATGATGCCGTTGGAGCGGCCGATCACCGGGTTGCCTTCAACGGTGTAGGACTTCAGGGCCACGAAGAGGTAATCGGCGTGCTGGCCGCCCAGCTTGGGGTAGCTCGGGTCGATCGGCTTGCTGAAGTTGGCGCCGTGACAGGAAATGCAGGCGCCCTTTTCGATCAGCGCGGCCACCTTGGCCGACGCCGGCTTCGGCGTCTCGGGCGCGGGGGTGCCGGTGTGGGAGGCGTAATACGCGGCCAGATCGGCCATGTCCTGCTCGGTCAGGGAGCCGGCGATGCCGCGCATGGACGGGTGCTTGCGCTCGCCCTTCTGATACGCCTTGAGCGCGTTGACGATGTACGGACCGGTCTGGCCCGAGATCATCGGCACCTTGTGGATCTCGGGGAAGCTGTTCTGGTAGCCGGGGATGCCGTGGCAACCCACGCACATTTCCGCTTTTTTGGCGCCAGCGGCGACATCACCGGTCACGCCCTGGGCCAGCGCCGACGCGGCGGCCACGGAAAGCGTCGCTGCGGCGACAAGGGAGCGGGCGATCGTGGTCAACGGGTGATTCATTTTGCTAGCACAATGAAATGGTCGGCTGGAAAAACAGCCGCGGATTATAGGGGGGCCGCCTGGGCGGTCTCCTGACGCCAACCTCCACGCCGGGTCATCCATGAAATTCCAAGGTTCCGAGAACTACGTCGCCACCCAGGACCTGATGCTCGCGGTCAACGCCGCCATCACGCTCAAGCGCCCGCTGCTGGTCAAGGGCGAGCCCGGCACCGGGAAAACCATGCTGGCCGAAGAGGTGGCCCAGGCGCTGGGCATGCCGCTGCTGCAGTGGCACATCAAGAGCACCACCAAGGCGCAGCAGGGTCTGTATGAATACGACGCGGTCAGCCGGCTGCGCGACAGCCAGCTCAACACCACCGACAGCGCCGAGCGCGTGAAGGACATCCGCAACTACATCGTGCAGGGTGTGCTGTGGCAGGCTTTCACGGCCGAGCAGCCGGTGGCGCTGCTGATCGACGAAATCGACAAAGCCGACATCGAGTTCCCCAACGACTTGCTGCGCGAGCTCGACCGCATGGAGTTCTACTGCTACGAGACGCGCGAGCTGATCAAGGCCAAGCACCGTCCGCTGGTGTTCATCACCTCCAACAACGAAAAGGAGCTGCCCGACGCCTTCCTGCGCCGCTGCTTCTTCCACTACATCAAGTTCCCCGACGCCGAGACGATGCAAAAGATCGTCGACGTGCACTTCCCGACGCTGAAGAAAGACCTGCTGAAGGTCGCGATGAAGACCTTCTACGACGTGCGCAACCTGCCGGGTCTGAAAAAGAAGCCGAGCACGTCCGAGCTGCTGGACTGGCTCAAGCTGCTGATGGCCGAGGACATTCCGCTCGAAGCGCTGCAAAGTGCGGACGACAAGGTGTCGATCCCGCCGCTGGTGGGCGCGCTGCTGAAAAACGAGCAGGACACCACCCTGTTCGAGAAGCTGGTCTTCATGAACCAGAGAAATCGTTGACCGCCACGCCGTGCCGTCCGGCGGGCCGCCACGCGGCCTTGGGGCGGCCCGACACCGTCTTCCGTTGGAACCTCCGCCATGAGTGAAACACAGCGACTGTTGAAGGAAGGCCTGTCCGACGCGGTGGGCTTCGTCGGCGGCGCGCTGGCGGGCTTCTGGCTGGCGCGCTGGCTGGGTTTTGACCTGTTCGCCGAAGGCTACGGCACCGGCAGCATCGGGGCGATCATCGCCGTGGGGCTGGGGGGTGGCGCCGGGCTGCAGGCCGCGCGCGCCTGGCGCCGCGCGAGCGCCCGCAAGGAGTGAGCATGGCGTTTGTGGAACCCGTGGTGATGAAGGATCGGGGTATCCGTCTGGAGCCGCTGGAACTGGCGCACGAGGATGGCCTGCGGGCGGCCGCCGCCGACGGCCAGTTGTGGACGTTGCGGGTCACGTCGGTGCCTGAGCCGGATCAGACGCGCGCCTACATCGAGACCGCGCTGACCATGCGCGCCGAGGGCCACCGATTCGCGTTCGCCGTCATCGACGAGGCCAGCGGCACCGTGCTCGGCAGCACCAGCTTTCACGACATCCTGCCGGCGGTCAAGCGGGTGGAGATCGGCTACACCTGGTACTCGCAGCGGGTGCAGCGCACGCACGTGAACGCGACCTGCAAGCTGCTGATGATGAGCCACGCCTTCGACACGCTGGGCTGCCACGTGGTGGGCTGGCGCACCGACAACTTCAACTTCGCCTCGCAGGCTGCGATCGAACGCCTGGGCGCCCGGCGGGATGGCGTGATCCGGGGTAATGCGCTGCGGCGCGACGGCACCATCCGCGACACGGTGATGTACAGCATGCGCGCGGGCGAGTGGCCCGAGGCGCGCGCCCAACTGCTGTACCGGCTCAGCCGGTACGGTTGAACCCGACGGAGGCTTCGCCATGCTGATCGATTTCTTCTACACCCTGCGCGCGGCCAAGCTGCCGGTGTCGGTGAAGGAATACCTCACGCTGCTGCAGGCGTTGGAGGCCGATGTGGTGGGGCCGACCAACCCCGATGCCTGCAGCATGGACGACTTCTATTTCCTGGCGCGCACCGCGCTGGTGAAGGACGAGAAGCACTTCGACAAGTTCGACCGCGCCTTCGCCGCCTACTTCAAGGGCGTGGAGCTGATCGCGGATTTCACCAAGCCGATCCCGGCCGACTGGCTGCGCCAGGAGATGGAGCGCATCCTGTCGGAAGAGCAGAAGGCCAACGCGCCCAAGCTCGATTGGGACGAGCTGATGGAGACGCTGAAGAAGCGGCTGGAAGAGCAGAAGGAGCGCCACGAAGGCGGCAGCAAGTGGATCGGCACGGGTGGCACGTCCCCCTTCGGCCACGGCGGCCAGAACCCGCAGGGCGTGCGGATTGGCGGCAAGGGCGGCGGCAAGAGCGCGGTCAAGGTGTGGGAGCAGCGCGCCTACCGCGACTACGACGACACCCAGGAGCTCGGCACCCGCAACATCAAGGTCGCGCTGCGGCGGCTGCGCAAGTTCGCGCGCGAGGGCAACGACCTCGAACTCGACCTGCCCGACACCATCCGCAGCACCGCCGCCAACGCCGGCTGGCTCGACATCAAGATGATCCCCGAGCGGCACAACCACGTGAAGGTGCTGCTGCTGATGGACGTGGGCGGCACCATGGACGAACACATCCAGCGGGTCGAGGAGCTGTTTTCCGCCGTCAAGGGCGAGTTCAAGCACCTGGAGTTCTATTACTTCCACAACTGCGTCTACGACTTCATGTGGAAGAACAACCGGCGCCGCTACGCCGAGAAGTTCCCGACCTGGGACATCATTCGCAAGTACAACAAGGACTACAAGCTGATCTTCGTGGGCGACGCCACCATGAGCCCCTACGAAATCCTCCAGCCCGGCGGCAGCGTGGAATACAACAACGAGGAGGCCGGCGCCGAGTGGCTGCAGCGCCTCACCCACGCGTTCCCGAAGTTCGCGTGGATCAACCCGGAACCGCAGGGCGTCTGGCAGTATCGACAGAGCATCAGCATCATCCAGCAGCTCATGGGCCAGCGCATGTACCCGCTGACGCTCAAGGGCCTGGAAGACGCGATGCGGATGCTGTCGAAATGACGCGGGCATGACCCTGTTTGCTGCGGCCCGTCGGGCCGCTGGGCCCTGGGCCCTGTGGATCGGATGCGTGGGACTGGCGGGCGGCGGGCTCGCCAGCGGCGCTGCGCGCGCGCAAGACGGGGCGGCGCCCCCCACCGCCCGCGCAACGGCCGAACGACCCCGTGCGCCGCGCCCCCCGGCTGCGCCGCGCTTTGAGTTCGACTGGACCGCGCCCGATGAGCTGCTCCCGTTTCTGCAGCGCCACATTGAGCTGGAACGCTACCGGCGCCTGCGCAGCCTGGACGCGGGCGAGCTCAACCGCCTGATCGCCCAGGCGCCGGCCAACCTGCGCGAGCTGTTGGCCACGCAGGGCCACTTTTCGCCCCAGGTGTCGGTCGGCCTGCGCCCGGCGGCCACCGCCCCCTCGCCCGAGGCTGCGGACGACGACACCGACCCCGCCGACCCGGCCGGGAACGCCACCGCCCTGCCCTCGCTCGGCACGGTGGTGGTGGCGGTGACACCCGGACCGGCGGCCACGGTGCGGCGCGTGACCGTGTCGTGGCGCGGCCCGGTGGCGACCGACGACGGGGCGGCCGCGCAGCGCGAAGCCATCGCGCGCGAGGCCGCGGCCCTGGAGGGCGGGCGCTTCACCCAGGCGGCGTGGGATGGCACGAAAGGCGCCGCGGTGCGCGCGCTGGCGGCGCAGCGCTTCCCGGCGGCGCGCCTGTCCAACAGCCTGGCCGATGTGGACGCCACCGCCGCCGCGGTGGACCTCTACCTGGAGCTCGACAGCGGCGAGGCCGCCCGGTTCGGACCGGTCGTCGTGCAGGGCGCGGAGCGCTACGACGCGGCCACGGTGCAGCGCCTGGTGGCGCTGGCCGGCGTGACCCCCGGGGCGGACTACGACCTGGCCCGCCTGCAGCAGGCGCAGCAGCGCATCAGCGAAACCGGACAGTACGACAGCGCCTTTGTCTACGTCGACGCGGCCGGCGCCGATGGGCAGCTGCCGGTGGTGGTGCAGCTGCGGGAGAGTCGGCGGCAAAAGCTGGTGCTGGGCATCGGCGGGAGCACCGACAACGGCGCGCGCCTGTCGCTCGAACACACCCACAACCGCCTGCCCGGGATCGGCTGGCGCGCGCAGAGCGCGCTGCGGCTGGAGCGGCTGGACCGGCTGGCGCGCACCGCCTGGAGCGCGCCGGTGGACGATGACGGCTGGCGCTGGATCACCGAGGGCCAGCTGGCCCGCCAGCTCACCGACAACACCACCACCGACAGCCAGCGCCTGCGCGCCGGCCGCGCGCAGGATGGCGAAGCCTACGACCGCAGCGTGTACCTGCAGTTCGACCGGGCGCGGGTGACCAACCCGGTGCTCGGGCGCGACGAGACCGAGGCCGCGCTGACGGCCAACATGGCCTGGACGCGGCGGCGCTTCGACGACCCGATCACGCCGCGGCGCGGCCACGGCCTGTCGGTCGAGGCCGGGCTGGGCACCACGCTGGGCAGCGAGCGCCAGCCGTTCGCCCGCGCCCAGGCGCGCTGGCTCGGGCTGTGGCCGCTGGACCGCGAGGCCAGCGCCTGGCCGCGCTGGGGCCGGCTCGCGCTGCGGCTGGAGGGCGGCGCCGTGGCCGCGCGCGACGGCGTGCGCCTGCCGGAGACCCAGCTCTTTCTCACCGGCGGGGACAACACGGTGCGCGGCTATGGCCTGCGCGAGATCGGGGTGCCGCAGGCGGATGGCTCGGTCGCGGCCGGACGCACGAAGGCGGTGATCAGCCTCGAGTGGCAACGCCCGGTCGGTGGGGAGGGCGGCAGCGGCGGCAACAGCGGCAGCGGCGGCCCGGGCCGCAGCGCCACACCGTGGGAACACGTGGTGTTCATCGACGGTGGCGCGGTGGCCGACCGCGCCCGCGACCTGCGGCCGCGCTGGGGCGTGGGCACGGGTGTGCGATACAACAGCCCGGTCGGTCCGCTGCAGGCCGACCTCGCCTACGGCCTGGAGACGCGAAAGTGGCGGCTGCACCTGAGCGTCGGGTTTGTGTTCTGAGGCCTGCACCATGAGCCCGCCCGACGCGCCCGCACCACCCCAGCCACCCCGCCCGCCGGCGTGGCCGCGCGCGCGCAGCGGGCTGGCCGCGCTCGCCGCGGGCGGCGCCCTCACCCTGGCCGCCGCGCTCGGCGGCGCGTGGTGGTGGGCGGGCAGCGAGGGCTCGCTGGCACAAACGATGCGCTGGGCCGAGCGCGCGCTGGCCGACCGGCCGGCGCTCGGCGCCTTGGCGGTCCACGGGGCGCGCGGCAGCCTGCGCCACGGCGGCACGATCGAGCGCCTGGACTGGTCGCGCGACGGCCTGGGCGTGCACGCCGAGGGGGTGAAGCTCACGCTGACCGGCCGCTTCTGGCGCCGCCTGCTCAGCGGGCGCGGCGTGTTTGTGCAGGCCCTGCACGCCGACCGGCTGCGCATCGACGACCGCCGTTCCCCCGACCCCGCCTCCGCCGCGCCCCCCACCGACCTGGGCCTGCCGGTGGCGGTGCGCCTGGGCTGGTCGGTGGACACGCTGGTGTGGGGCGCGGCCGACGCCGGCCCGCTGGCGCGCGGCCTGCGCGGGCGCTACAGCCACGGTGCTTCGCCGGAAGCCACCGCGCTGGGCGTGCGCGAGGCCCACCTGCTCACGCTGGAGCAGATCGACATCGCCGGTGGCCGCTACCAGGCCACGCTGGCGCTCGGCGCCGCCGGCCACCTGCCGCTGCGGCTGGACATCACCGGGCGGGTGGACGACGCGCCCGTGCCCGGCGGCGCGGCCGTGTCGCTGCAGGCCGAGGCCCAGGTGGCCGGCGCGCTCGGCGGCGCCGACGCCAGCCTGCAGGCCCGCGCCCGCCTCCAGCCCGACACCGCCGCCGGTGCGACCCCCACGCTGGCCGCCACCGCCACGCTGCGGCCCTGGGCCGCGCAGCCGCTGACCGAGGCCGACCTGCGACTGCATCAGCTCGACGTCGGCCGGCTGTGGCCACAGGCCCCCACCACCGCGCTCAGCGGCACCGCCCGCGCCCAGCCCGCCGCCGGCGGCGGCTGGACCGCCGCCCTCGACCTGAGCAACGCCCTGCCCGGCCCGGCCGACCGCCAGCGGCTGCCGCTGGCCAGCCTGCGGGTGCGCTTGCATCACGATCCCGATGGACGCTGGCGGGCCGACGAGCTGGTCAGCGCGGTGGGCGGCGGCGAGGTGCGCGGCGAGGGCCATTGGCAGCCGGCCGCCTCGCCGCGCGGCACCGGCGCGCTCGACCTGCGGCTGCGCGGCGTGAACCCGGCGCTGCTGTGGAGCCGACTCGCGCCGGCCGCGCTCGACGGGGCGGTCACGGCCGACGCCGGCGAGGCGCTGCGCCTCAGCGCCGACCTCGCCCCGGCCAGCCGCCAGCCCCGCGCCAGCGCCGCCGACGCACTGCGTCTGCGCGAAGGGCGCCTGCGCGGGCGCTGGTTGCCGGCGTCGGCCGACTGGCGGGCCGGCACGCTGGAGATCGACACCTTGCGCCTGCGCGCGCTCGACGGTGAACTCACCGCGCAAGGCCGCTGGACGCGCGGCACCCCCGCCGCCCGCGGCACGCTGCAGCTCGCGCTGCCCGGGCTGAACGCCGAGGCGCGCGGCGCGATCGCCGCCCGCGAAGGCGGCGGCACCCTGCGGCTGGCGCTGGACGACGCGCGCCGGGCGCTCGCCTGGGCGCACAGCCTGCGCGCCGCGCCGTGGATCGGCCCCGCGCTGGCGCAAGCCTGGCCCGCCCTGGCCAGCGCCCAGGCCAGCGGCCGCGCCACCGCCAGCCTGCGCTGGGACGGCGGCCTCGGCGGCTTCGGCCTGCCCGGCGGCGCCCCGGCCGCGCCGCCCACGCTCGACCTCGACCTGCAGGCGCGCGACCTGAACGTCAGCGTCACCGCCGCCGGCGACGGCCAGCCGCCGTGGCGCGGGGACCGGCTGGAGGCGCGGCTGCGCGGCCGCGCCGACGAACTCGCGCTGCGCCTCACCGCCGGGGCCGGCCACGGCGCCTGGAGCGGCACCGTCGACACCGCCGGCCAGCTGCGCCTGCGCCCGGTCGGCCGACCCGGATGGCCCGACGGACAGCTCCACCTCGACCGCCTCGGCGCCACCCTGCGCGACGCCCGCCGCGCCAGCGCCCCGGTGGTGTGGTCCCTCGACAGCCTGAGCGCCCCCACGCTGTCCTGGAGCGGACTCGACAGCCGCCCCCGGTGGGACGCGGGCAGTGCCCGCTGGACGCTCGCCCCGCGGGTGGAGCGCGCCGCGCGCGCGGCGGGCGCCGGTGGCGCGGCCGGCGCGGTGACCCTGGGCTGGAGTCGCCTGCGCTGGGAGGCCGGCGCCCTCACCACCGACGGCACGCTCGACGACCTGCCGCTGGCCTGGGTGGACGCCCTCGCGGCCGACCCCGACATCGGCGCCGATGCCCCGGGGCCGCTGGCGCGCGCCGGCGTCGGCGGCGACCTGCGGCTGGGCGGTGCGTGGTCGGTCGAACTGCCGGCCGAGGCGGACCGCCCGCCGCGCGTCAGCGCCTCGCTGGAGCGACGCGCCGGCGACCTCGCGCTGCAGGTGTTCGCCGGGGCCGACGGCAGCGTGGACGACAGCCGCGTGCTGGCCGGGCTGCGCGAAGCGCGCCTGCGCGTGGCCACCGACGGGCGTGCGCTGCGGGCGCAACTGCGCTGGGACAGCGAGCGGGCGGGCGAAGCCAGCGCCGATCTCGAGACCGCCCTCGCCCCACCCGACGGCACCCACCCCGCCTGGCACTGGCCCGCGCAGGCGCCGCTGCGCGGCAGCCTGACCGCGCGGCTGCCGCAGGTGGGCGTGTGGTCGGCGCTGGCGCCGCCGGGCTGGCGCGTGCGCGGCACGGTGGCGCTGCAGGCGCGGGTGGACGGCCAGCGCGATGCGCCGCGCTGGAGCGGTCAGCTGCAGGGCGACGACATGGCCGTGCGCTCGGCGGTCGATGGCGTGGCCTTCATCAACGGCCAGCTGCGCGCCACGCTCGACGGCGACCGCCTGAGCATCGACCGCCTCGCCCTCGAAGGCCGCGGCGGCGCCGCCCGCGGCGGCACCCTGGTCGCCAGCGGCAGCGCGCGCTGGCGCACGACCGACACCGACGGCCCGCGCCGCCTGCAGCCCCTGATCGAGCTGCAGGCCACGGCCACCCGGCTGCGCGCCTCGGTCCGCCCCGACCGGCGCCTCACCGCGTCGGGCACGGTGCAGGCCCGGCTCGACGGCCCTCGCCTCACCCTGCGCGGCGGCCTGCGCGCCGACGAGGCGCTGATCCTGCTGCCCGACGAACTCGCGCCCACGCTGGGCAGCGACGTGGTCGTGCGCGGCACCACACGCCCCCCCGAACCCGACGGCCTGCGCGTGGTGCCCGACGTGCAGCTTGACCTTGACCTGGGCCCGCGTTTCGAGATGCGTGGCCAGGGCATCGACACCCGGCTCGAGGGCCAACTCAGCGTGCGCAGCACCGCCGCGCTGCCCACGCCGCGCCTGCTCGGCGAGGTGCGCACCGCCGCCGGCAGCTACCGCGCCTACGGCCAGCGCCTGAGCATCGAGACCGGCGTGCTGCGCTTCACCGGCCCGCCCGACAACCCCACGCTGGACATCACCGCCGTGCGACCCAACAGCGCCCAGCGCGTGGGCGTGCAGATCGGCGGCACCGCGCAGGCCCCGCGCGTGCGCCTGTTCAGCGAGCCCGAGCTGCCCGACAGCGAAAAGCTCGCCTGGCTGGTGCTCGGGCGCCCGGCCAGCGGCGCCGGCGCCGAAGCCGCCGTGCTTCAACAAGCCGCGCTGGCGCTCATCGCCGGCCGCGGCGGCGACCCGGCCGGCGGCCTCGCAGGCGCCTTCGGGCTCGACAGCATCGGCGTGAGCACCGGCACACCCAACGCCGACGGCACCCCCGGCGCCGGCGCGCTCACGCTGGGCAAGCGCCTCACCAACGATCTCTACCTCAGCTACGAGCGCAGCCTCGCCGGCGCCCTCGGCACCGTCGCCGTCTTCTACGACCTCTCCCGCCGCGTCACCCTGCGCGCCAGCGCCGGCGCCGAAAACGCGGTCGACCTGATCTTCACGCTGCAGTACGACTGAGGTCCGCAGCCGACCCGCGCGCCCCACCCCGGCCGATACAATCCGCCGCCGCGCCGCCATAGTTCAATGGATAGAACGAGCGCCTCCTAAGCGCTAGATACAGGTTCGATTCCTGTTGGTGGTGCCAGGCCGTTCAAGGCCGGGCGGCGGCGCCGGCCGCCTGGCGCGCCGCGGCGTTGCGGCGGATCGCGCCGCTGATGCGGCCCAGGCCCAGGCCGATCATGACGAAGCCCACCAGGATGACCACGCGGTGGGTCAGCTCGTTGACCTCCACCGGCAGATGAAAGTGCTGGTCAAGCACGGTTTCGGTGAGGTGGGCCAGACCCAGGATCAACGCCCCGGCCGACACGCGGCGCATGGCGCCACCCAGAGGCCCGCTCAGCCGGGCGGCGACGGCGTTCCACGCCAGCCAGAAGCCGATGGCGACCAGCACCAGGTCAAGCAGGAAATTCATGAGATCAATGGGGTCTTGCAGCATGGATGCCTCCGTGAAGAAACGGTGGATGACGGCATCTCCCTGCGTCGCCCCGGACGGTCGCGAGGCGGTCTGTGCACCGCAGCCGGGCGGTGGGGCCGTCCATGCTCCGGCGAACCTGCCCGGCAGGCCCATACGGCCAAGGCAGTAGTCCGGCTGGGCGGGCCTCGGCGTCAGCGCGCGCGCAGCGTGCGGCTGAGCAGGATCACCGGGACCAGCCCCACCAGCACCAGCGCCAGCGCGGGCAGCGCGGCTTCACCCAGGCGCTCGTCGCGGGCGAGCTGGTAGGTGACGACGGCGAGGGTGTCGCTGTTGAAGGGCCGCAGCACCAGCGTGGCGGGCAGCTCCTTCATGACGTCCACGAACACCAGCAGCAGCGCGGCCAGCGTGGCGCGGCGCAGCAAGGGCGCGTGCACGCGCCGGGCCAGGCCCAGGCCGGTGATGCCCAGCATGCGGGCGGAGTCGTCCAGCGTGGGGGGCACGCGGGCGTAGCCGCTTTGCACCGACTGCAGCGCCACCGCCGTGAAGCGGACCAGGTAGGCCCAGACGATGCCCAGCGCGGTGGCCGTGATCCAGTAGCTGGCGGTGGAATCGGGCCGCGCCGCCTGCCACCAGCCCACCGGCAGCAGCAGGCCCACCACGACCACCGCGCCGGGCACGGCGTAGCCCAGGCTGGCGAGCTGGACGCTGCCGCGCGTGAGCGGGCCGGGGCGCACGCGCAGCGCAAACGCCAGCGCCAGCGCCAGGCCGGTGGCCAGCAGGGCCGACACGCCGGCCAGCACCACGCTGTGCCGCGCCCATTGCACAAAAGAGCACCACGGCAGCTCGCCCCAGCCGCCGATGAGCGGACGCAGCATGAACAGCACCGGCAACACAAAACCGGCCAGCACCGGCAGCGCGCACAGCGCGACGGCCAGGGCCGCCCGGCCGCCGCGCAGGCGCACCGGCTGGGCCTCGGCGCTGCCGGCCCGCTGGCCGCGCAGCGCGGCAAAGCGCATGCGCCGCTGGGCGCGCTGCTCCAGCCAGAGCAGCAGCGCCACGGTGGCCAGCAGCAGGGTGGCGAGCTGCGCGGCGGCCACGCGGTTGTCCATCGCCAGCCAGGCCTTGTAGATGCCGGCGGTGAAGGTCTGGATGCCGAAATAGCTGGCCACGCCGAAATCGGCCAGCGTTTCCATCAGCGCCAGCGCCACGCCGGCGGCCACGGCCGGGCGGGCCAGCGGCAGGGCCACCTCGCGGATGCGGCGCGACAGCGGCGCGCCCAGCAGCCGCGCGGCTTCCATGAGCTGCGCCGCGCGTTCGGCCAGCGCGGTGCGCGCCAGCAAATACACATAGGGATAGAGGGTGAAGGTGAACACCCACACAGCCCCGGGCGTGCTGCGCACCTCGGGCAACAGCCGGCCCTGCAGCCCGAAGGTCTCGCGCAACCCCACCTGCAGCGGCCCGCTGAACTGCAGGAAATCGGTGTAGGCGTAGGCCACCACGTACGCCGGCATGGCCAGCGGCAGGAGCAGCGCCCACTCGAAGGTGCGGCGGCCGGGGAAGTCGAACAGCGTGACGGCGCAGGCGCTGAGCATGCCCACCAGCGCCACGCCCACCGCCACGCTCAGGCACAGCACGAGCGAGGTCGCCACATAGTCCGGCAACACGGTCTGCGCCATCTGCGCCAGCACGTCGCGGGCCGCGGCGTCGAACGAGAACCACGACGCCCCCAGCGCCAGCACCGGCAGGACCAGCAAGGCAACGATCAGGGCGAGGACGGCCAGGGGCAGCCAGCGGAGCATGGGAATCCGGGGACGGGTATCGGTCGGCGATCGCGGGGGGATCGGGCGTTGAACGGAGTGGGCCGGGGCCGCCGGCGGCAGCTTGACCGGCGCGAAGACCCGCGGCCATGACCCAGATCAACACAAATGAGAATTGTAGTTATCTACAATCGAATCCATGTTCTTAGAGGTCTCCCAGCTTCAGGTCCGCTACGCCGGCGCCGCCAGCGCGGCGGTGGACGGCGTGAGCCTGGGCCTGCGGGCGGGGGAGATCGGTGTGCTGATCGGGCCGTCCGGCTGCGGCAAGACCACGCTGCTGCGCGCGGTGGCCGGGCTGGAACGCGCCAGCGGCGGGCGCATCGCGCTCGGCGGCGAGACGGTGAGCGAGGCGGGCCGCCATGTGCCGGCCGAGCAGCGGCGCATCGGCATGGTGTTTCAGGACTACGCGCTGTTTCCGCACCTCGACGTGGCGCGCAACGTGGCCTTCGGCATCGACCGCCTGCCCCGCCGCGAGCGCGAGGCGCGGGTGCAGGAGGTGCTGCGGCTGGTGGGGCTGGACGGGCTGCACGCCCGCTACCCCCACGAGCTCTCCGGCGGCCAGCAGCAGCGCGTCGCGCTGGCGCGGGCGCTGGCGCCCAACCCGCGGCTGCTGTTGCTCGACGAGCCGTTCTCCAACCTCGACGTGGACCTGCGCGAGCGCCTGGCGCACGAGGTGCGCGGCATCCTCAAGGCGGCCAACGCCACCGCGCTGTTCGTCACCCACGACCAGCTCGAAGCCTTTGCCATCGGCGACCGCATCGGCGTGATGCACGACGGCCACCTGCACCAGTGGGACGACGCCTACGCGCTCTACCACCGGCCGGCCACCCGCTTCGTGGCCGAGTTCATCGGCCACGGCGTGTTCGCGCCGGCGCAGATCCTGCAACACGGGCGCGAGGTGTCGGTGCAGACGCCGCTGGGCCCACTGCAGGACGTGGAGGAATGCCCGTTGCCCACCGCCTACGAAGACGGGCTGTGCGACGTGCTGCTGCGGGCCGACGACATCGTGCACGACGACGACGCGCCGGTGAAGGCGCAGATCCTGCGCAAGGCGTTTCGCGGCTCGGAGTTTCTGTACACGCTGCGGCTGGGCAGCGGTGAAACGCTGATGACCCATGTGCCCTCGCACCACGACCACGCCGTGGGCGAGTGGATCGGCATCCGCGCCCAGGTGGACCACGTGGTCACCTTCCAGCGCGGCGGCGGCGCTTCCAGCCCGCCGGCACCCGGCGTGCACCGCGGCGCGCCGGCGGCGGGCTGAGCGCCCGCGCGCCCGACCCGCCTCCCGCCCCAACAGCTCAGTGCTTGTGGCCGCTGTGGCCGCCATGGCTGCCGTGGCTGCCATGGTCGTGGGCCCCCGCCGCTGCTGCAGCGGCGCGGGCCGTGGCCTTGACCTCCAGCGTCTGGCGCTGGCCGTCGGCGCCTTCGAGCGTGAGCGTCAGCGGCACCACATCGCCCGCCTTCACCGGCGCCTTCAGGTCCATCAGCATCACGTGGTAGCCGCCCGGCTTGAGCGCCACCGTCTGGCCGGCCGGCAAGGCGAGCGCGGGCACGGCGCGCATGCGCATCACGTCGCGGTCCATCGCCATTTCGTGGATCTCGGTCACGCCGGCCACCGGCGAGGACGCCGCCACCACCTTCAGCGGCACCTGGGCCGTCAGCTGCATGAAGGCACCGGTGGCCTTCTGCTGCGCCACGGTGGGCCGCACCCACGCGTCGCTCACCGCCACCGGCGCGGCCGCCTGGGCCCACACCGTCGCGGCCACACCCCACGCGGCCAGGCCGCCCCACAGCGTCTTCGATCGAAACATCATCATCAACTCCTTGGCGCCGGCGCCTCGAACGGCCGGCGCATCGCCTGCAATGGAAAAAAAGAAACGGCAACACCCACCCACGGCGGGCGGCGTCATGGGTATCGGATGGGGCGATTGGCCCCGATCAGACGGGCGGGGCGCGCACCGGCGGCGTGGCACGGTCGTCGCCCCCGGTGACCGCCAGGGTCTGCCGGGAGGGTGCCCACGGGGGGTTGTCGGGCAACGCCGCGGCGGTCAGACCGGCCGGGGGCGCCGCGGCGCCGCCGACCGCGCAAACCGGACACAGGCCGACATGCTTCACCGCCGGCGCGGCGCTGTCCGGATTCGCCTCGCCGTCCAACGTCACCCAGACCAGGCCCGCGGCGCTGCACACCAGCGCCCGGTCCGCGCCCGGCACGGCGAGCGCCGCCAGCGGATGGAGCAGTCCCAGGCACCACGCCAGCAGCACGGCGGCGGCCGTGCGGCGGCGGTGGTGACGCAGGCGGGAAAACATGCGGGCAGTGTACCCGTGGGGGTGTGGGCGGCGGGCGCGTACGGCAAGGCGCGGTCGTCTCAGCGACGGTCGGCCGGGACGGGTCGGCCTACCATGCCGGCTTCCCAACTGCCTTCGCGCCAGGAGACCCCATGATCACCCTCTGCGGATTCGCTGCCAGCAACTACTACAACAAAGTCAAGCTCGCCCTGCTGGAAAAGGGCGTCGCGTTCGAGGAAGAGCTCGCCTGGGTGGGCGAGACCGACCCGGCCGCCAGCCCGCTGGGCAAAGTGCCCTACCTCAAGACGCCCGCCGGCCCGCTGTCGGAATCCACCGTCATCCTTGAATACATCGAAGACGCCTTCCCCCAGGTGCCGCTGCTGCCCGCCGACGCCTTCGAGCGCGCCAAGGTGCGTGAGCTCACCCGTTACCTCGAACTGCACCTCGAACTCGTGGCGCGCAACCTGTATCCCGAGGCCTTTTTCGGCGGCAAGGTGAGCGACGCGGCCAAGGAGAAAACCGGCCAGCAGCTGGAAAAGAACATCGCCGCGTTCGCCAAGCTGGCGCGGTTCTCGCCCTTCATTGCGGGTGAACAGTTCACGCTGGCCGACTGCGCCGCGGCGGTGCATTTGCCGCTGGTCGGTCTGGCCACCAAGGTGATCTACGGTCGCGACTACCTGGCCGAGCTGCCGGTGCGCGACTACCTCAAGCGCCTGAACGAGCGCGCGTCGGTGGTGAAGGTCAACGCGGACCGCAAGACCAACACCGAACTCATGATGAGCCGCAGCAAGCGCTGAGGCCCGCGCCCGCCCGTGCGGCGGGCTCAGCCGAGGTCCAGCAGGCGCTGCACCTCGGCGCGCATGCCCTGCGCCCAGGTGCGGCGGTCGCGACCCAGGCAGTCTTCGGCCACGCCGAAGCGCACCACCGCGCACACGCCGTCGGCCCGCAGCGTGGCCCAGATGGACGCCAGCAGGGTGGTGTCGCCCACGAACACCGGCGCCGGATGCGGCGCGCCGGTCTCGGCGTGGACGAAGCGCAGCGCCACCGGCATCACCGGTGCTTCGGCCGAGATCGCGGCCTGGAACAGGTTGGCGTGAAAGGTCAGCAGCTCGCTGCCGTCGCCGGTGGTGCCTTCCGGGAACACGGAAATCACATCGCCCGCGCGGAGGCGTTCGGCCACACGGTGCACCACGCGCATCGCATCGCGCCGGCTTTCCCGCTCGATGTACAGCGTGCCCGCGCCGGTGATCAGCAAACCCAGCACGGGCCAGCGCTGGACGTCGGCCTTGGAAACAAACCGGCTGGGCCGCGCTGCGTTCATCACCAGGATGTCGAGCCAGCTGAGGTGGTTGGCCACCTGCAGCAGCGGCCCACGCTCGGGCACCTCGCCCTGCACCCGCAGCGCCACGCCCATGATGGCGAGCATGCGAGCCGACCAGCGCTGCACCTCGACGGCACAGGCGTCGGCGTCCAGCCGGTGAAAGCGCGTGCGGATGGTCCACAGGCCCGCCAGCACGTGTGCCGCGGCCTGCAGCAACCTCACCAGCGCGCGCAGCGACTTCACGCGGCGTCGGCCTGGAACGCGACCTGACCGGCCACCAGCGTGGCGCGCACCGCGCCGGGCAGCTCGTGGCCTTCGAACGGCGTGTGCTTGCCCTGGCTGCGCAGGCGCGCGGGGTTCACCGCGACATCGCGCGCCGGATCGAACACCACCAGATCGGCCATCCCGCCCACACTGAGCTGGCCGACGCTGGCCTGGAGCGTGCCCAGGCTGGCGCCCAGCACGCGCTGCGGCCCGCTGGTCAGCACCGCCAGCGCCTGCATCAGGCCCAGGCCTTCCTGCTGCGCCCAGCGGCAGGCCAGGCCCAGCAGCAGCTCGACCGCGGTCGCCCCCGGCTCGGCCTCGGCAAATGGCAGCGTCTTGGCATCGGCGTCGACCGGGTGGTGGTCGGAGACGAGCGCGTCGATCGTGCCGTCGGCCAGCGCGGCTCGCAGCGCGTCGCGGTCGCGCTGCTGGCGCAGCGGCGGCTGCAGGCGGTAGCGGCTGTCGTAGTAACCGATGTCGATGTCGGTGAGGTGCAGGTTGTGCACGCTGACGTCGCAAGTCACCGGCAGGCCCTCGGCCTTGGCCGCGCGCACCAGCGCCACGCCGGCCGCACTGCTCACACGGCACAGGTGCACGCGAAGCCCCGGCGCCTTGATGCCGCGCATCAGCTCGAACAACGTGTGCAGCGCAATGCTCTCCGCCGCCGCCGGCACACCCGGCAGGCCGAGGCGCGTGGCCAGCGGACCGCTGGCGGCCACGCCCTTGCCCAGCCACGCGTCCTGCGGCCGCAGCCAGACGGTGAAGCCAAACGTCGCCGCGTACTGCAGCGCACGCTGCAGCACCTGCGTGTTGACGATGGGCACCTCGGCCTGGCCGAAGCCCACGCAACCCGATTCGGTGAGTTCGGCCATCTCGGTCAGCACCTCGCCCTTGAGGCCGCGGGTGAGGGCACCGAGCGGAAACACCCGCGAACGGTGCAGCTTCTCGGCCCGGAACTTCAGCATGTCCACCAGACCCGGCTCGTCGAGCACAGGCTCGGTGTCGGGCGGGCAGACCAGCGAGGTCACCCCGCCCGCCACGGCCGCGGCGGTTTCGCTCTCCAGCATGCCGGCGTGCTCCTGCCCGGGCTCGCGCAGACGCACCGCGAGATCCACCAGGCCCGGCGCGACCACGCAACCGGTCGCATCGACGGTGCGCGCGGGGTGAAAGTCAGACGCCACCGTGCCGATGGCGATGATGCGGCCCGCCGCGATGGCCACGTCGGCCATCTCGTCGCGGCCACTGGCGGGGTCAATCACACGGCCGTTGCGAATCAGTATTTTCATGCTTCATTCCCGGCAACGATGCTCATCACGGCCATGCGCACCGCGATGCCGAAGGTGACCTGCGGCAGGATCACGCTCTGCGGTCCGTCCACCACGGCCGAATCGATCTCCACACCGCGGTTGATCGGGCCCGGGTGCATCACGATCGCGTCGGGCTTGGCCCACCGCAGCCGCTCCGGCGTGAGACCAAAGCTCTTGAAATACTCCTGGCTGGACGGCAGCAGCGCGCCGCTCATGCGCTCGTTCTGCAGGCGCAGCGCGATCACCACGTCGCAGTCCCGGATGCCTTCTTCGAGCGTGTGGCACACGCGCACGCCCATGTGCGACAGGTCACTGGGCACCAGCGTGCGCGGACCCACGACGCGCACGTCGGGGCAGCCCAGCGTGGTGAGCGCGTGAATGTCGGAGCGCGCGACGCGCGAGTGCAGCACGTCGCCCACGATGGCCACCGACAGGCGCGTGAAGTCGTGCTTGTAGTGGCGGATGGTGAACATGTCGAGCAGGCCCTGCGTGGGGTGCGCGTGGCGCCCGTCGCCAGCGTTGACCACGTGCACGTGCGGGGCGACGTGCTGCGCGATCAGGTAGGGCGCGCCCGACTCGCTGTGGCGCACGACGAAGATGTCGGCCGCCATCGCGCTGAGGTTGGCGATGGTGTCGAGCAGCGACTCGCCCTTGGCGGTGGAGCTGCGCGCGATGTCCAGGTTGATGACGTCGGCGCTCAAGCGCGTGGCCGCGATCTCGAAGGTGGTGCGGGTGCGGGTGCTGTTCTCGAAGAACAGGTTGAACACGCTCTTGCCGCGCAGCAGCGGCACCTTTTTCACCTCGCGGTTGCTCACGCTGGTGAAGCTGGCCGCGGTGTCGAGGATGTGGGTGAGGATGTCGCGCGACAGCCCCTCGGTGGACAGCAGGTGGATCAGCTCGCCATTCTTGTTGAGCTGGGGATTGCGGCGCAGGCTCATGGTTGCAGGGACTCCAGCCGGAAGTGGAGGCGGCCGTCGTCGGCGCGCCGGAGTTCGAGCGAGTGGCCGCTGGGCACGCTCAGGCGGGCGGCACACAGCGTGGGCTCGATCGGCAGTTCGCGGCCGCCGCGGTCGGCCAGCACCGCCAGGCGCACGCTGGCCGGGCGCCCGTGGTCAAACAGCTCGTTGATCACCGCGCGCAGCGTGCGGCCGGTGTAGAGGACGTCGTCGACCAGCAGCACGTGGGCGCCGTTGACGTCGAAGCCGAGCTGGGTCTGGGCGCTGGCGGCCAGACCACGGCGGGCGAAGTCGTCGCGGTGCATGGACGACGACACCACGCCGGCCGCCCCCGGACGACCCAGGTCGCGCTGCAGACGCTCGGCGATCCAGGCGCCGCCCGAGGCAATGCCCACGAGCTGCACCGGCACGCCGGCACGGCCGATGTGGTCGGCGACCAGGTCGCGCAAGGCGCCATACAGCGCCTCGGCGTCGGGAAGGGAAGGGGTGCTCACGGCAGGCTCCGCAGAAATTGTTCAAGGATGAGGCAGGCCGCGGCCGCGTCGGCATCCGCCGCGCCCAGGCTGTGGGCCTCGGTGGTGGTGTAGCGCTCGTCGACCTCGTGGACCGGCAGCCCGGTGCGCCCACGCAGCTGGCGCGCAAAACGCAGGGCGTGGGCGGTCATCTCGTGCGGCGCGCCATCCGGGTGGCGCGGCACGCCCACCACCAGCGCGTCGGGTTGCCACTCGGCCAGCAGCCGCGTGATCGCGGCCCAGCGCGCGTCTCCCTCGGCGCGCAGCGTGGGCCGCGGCGTGGCGGTGCGGGTCAGGCGATTGCCGGTGGCCACGCCGGTGCGGCGCCGGCCCAGGTCGAAGGCCAGAAAGGTCTGGCCCGTCACGGGGTGGTCGATGACCCGTTCAGGCATGGCCGGCGTCCGGCGCAAGCATCCACGGCTGCAGGCCGAGCAGACCCATCGCAGCCTCGTAACGCTGCTCCACCGGCGTGTCGAAGATGACGGCGCGGTCAGCGGCCACGGTGAGCCACGCGTTCTCGGCGAGTTCGGATTCGAGCTGCCCCTTGGCCCACGAGGCGTAGCCCAGCGTGATGAACACCCGCCGCGGCCCGCCGCCCATGGCCATGGCTTCCAGCACATCGCGCGAGGTCGTCATCTCCAGGCCACCCGGGATCGTGAGCGTGGACGCGTACACCGACTCGACTTCGCCATCGCCCACGGCCTCACTGGACACCGCCTCGTGCAGCACAAAGCCGCGCTCGGTCTGCACCGGCCCGCCCTGAAACACCGGTGTGTCGACCAGATCGTCGCGCCCCAGGGTGAGATCCACTTTCTCGAACAGGCGGGGCACGCGGATGTCGCTGGGCTTGTTGATGACCAGCCCCAGCGCGCCGCGCTCGCTGTGTTCACACATGAAAACCACGCTGCGCCCAAAAAGCTCATCGCTCAGGCCGGGCATCGCAATCAGGAAATGATTGGTCAGGTTGATGGGGGCAGAATCGTCGGCCATCCGGGAATTTTAAGCCGCCCCTCCCTGGCGCCCGGGATACCCCAGTCCGCCCATGACCTCCTTCGACAGCGCCCTTGTCTGGTTCCGCCGCGACCTGCGCGCGCACGACCACGCCGCCCTGCACCACGCGCTGTCCAGCAGCCGGCGCGTGTGGTGCGTGTTCGTGTTCGACCGCGACATCCTCGACCCGCTGCCGCGGGCGGACCGCCGCGTCGAATTCATCCGCGAATCGCTCGTCGACCTCGACGCTCAGCTCCGCGCGCTGGCGGCACCCCACGGCCACGCCGCCGCCGGCCTGATCGTGCTCCACGACCGCGCGGCCCACGCGATCCCGGCGTTGGCGCAGCGGCTGGGGGTGCAAGCGGTGTTTGCCAACCACGATGACGAACCCGCCGCCCTCGCCCGCGACGCCCAGGTGCTCGGCGCACTGGCCCACGCGGGCATGGCCTGGCGCACGTTCAAGGATCACGTCATCTTCGAGCGGCGCGAGGTGCTCACCCAGGCAGGTCACGCGTTCGGCGTCTTTACCCCCTACAAAAACGCGTGGCTGCGCCGCCTCACCCCGGCCGACCTCGCCGAACACCCGATCGCACCGCACGCCGCCGCGCTCGCTGACCGCCCCGGCGACCTCAGACACCCGGTTCCCACGCTGGCCGACATCGGCTTTGCGCCCACCAACCTGTCGCAGCTGCCCATGCCCCCCGGCAGCGCGGGCGGCCAGCGGCTGCTGACTGACTTCACGGAGCGCATCGAGCGTTACCAGGAGGCGCGCGACTTTCCCGCCGTGAAAGGCCCGAGCTACCTGAGCGTGCACCTGCGTTTCGGCACCGTGTCGGTCCGTCAGCTCGCGCGGCTGGCCCATCCGATGCACCTGCAGGGCATCGCCGGCGCCAGCACCTGGCTGTCCGAACTCATCTGGCGCGACTTCTACCACCAGATCCTGGCGAACTTCCCGCACGTGGTCGAGCGCGCCTTCAAGCCGGAGTACGACACGATCCGTTTTGAGCAGGGAAAGCCCGCCGAGGCCTTGTACGCGGCGTGGTGCGAGGGCCGCACCGGCTACCCGCTGGTGGACGCCGCCATGCACCAGCTCAACCAGACCGGCTACATGCACAACCGCCTGCGCATGGTCACCGCCAGTTTTCTGGTCAAGGACCTGGGACTCCACTGGCGATGGGGCGAGCGCTACTTTGCCGAAAAGCTCATCGACTTCGACCTCGCCGCCAACAACGGCGGCTGGCAATGGGCCAGTTCGAGCGGTTGCGATGCGCAACCCTATTTCCGCATCTTCAACCCGGTCAGCCAGAGCGAAAAATTCGACCCGCAGGGCCGCTTCATCCGCCGCTACCTGCCCGCCCTCGCCAGCCTGCCCGACGCCGCGCTGCACGCCCCCTGGACCGCCCGCGCCCTGGAGTTGCAGGGCGCCGGTGTCGTGTTGGGCGACACCTATCCCCGACCGGTGGTCGACCACGCCGAGGCCCGCGAGCGAACACTCGCGCGCTATGCGGTGGTGAAAAAGCCGGCCTGAGTGTCGGCGGCGGCACACGCACGGGCCACACGACCGACACCAGAGAAAAGGCCCGCACGCGGCGGGCCTCGTCATCGGCGGCGCCGTCTGGGCCTCAGGTCGCAGCGGCCTCCGCCTTGGCGTAGCGCGACACCAGCGCCAGCAGATCGTCTTCCGAGTAGGGCTTGCCGAGGTAATGGTCCACGCCCAGTTCACGGGCGTGTTCGCGGTGCTTTTCGGCGATGCGCGAGGTGATCATGATCACCGGCAACCCGGCCAGCGCCGCATCGGCGCGGATGTTGCGCACCAGGTCGAAACCGTCCATGCGTGGCATTTCGATGTCGGACAACACCACCGCCGGGCGCTCCGACTGCAGCCGCTCCAACGCCTGCAGGCCGTCGGCCGCCAGCGCCACGCGGTAGCCTTCGCGCTGCAGCAGGCGTTGCGTGACGCGGCGCACCGTGATCGAGTCGTCCACCACCAGCACCAGCGGTACCGTCGTCGTCGCGGCCTCGACCGCCACATCGGGCACCGCGGTGTCGGTGGTCGCGGCGTGGGCCGCCACCCACTGCGGCACCTGGGCGCCGTACACCGCCGCCAGCGCCACCGGGTTGTAGATGAGCGCTACCGCGCCCGAGGCCAGCACGGACATACCCGCCAGACCGGGCAGGCGGGAGAGCTGGGCACCGAGGTTCTTCACCACCACTTCCTGGCTGCCCAGCACCTCGTCCACGTGCATGGCGACGCGCTGCGCCGCGCTTCGGAACACCACCACCGGCAGCGTGCGCGCCTGGGCTTCCAGGGACTTGGGCGAGTGCTGCAGCAACGCGCCCGACCAATAGAAGGGCACCTGCTCGCTGCCGTAGGTGAGCTGGCCGGTCGCATACGCCTGCTCCAGCTCGGCCACCGACACACGACGGACCAACTCCACGAGGTTCGAGGGCACGCCCAGCGTCAGATCGCCGGCCCGCACCATCACCACCTGGGTCACAGCGGTGGTCAGCGGCAGCACGAGCGTGAAGCTCGTCCCGCGGCCCGCCTCGGTGGCGGTGACGATGCGACCACCGAGCGCCAACACGTCGCTGCGCACCACGTCCATGCCGATGCCGCGGCCCGCGAGTTCCGACACCGCCTGCGCGGTGCTGATACCGGGTTCGAAGATCAACTGCGCGGCCTCGTCATCAGCCAGCTCCGCCCCGTACGGCACGATGCCGGCCAGCCGGCCTTTCTCGCGCAGCCGCGGGAGGTCCAGGCCAGCGCCGTCGTCGGAAAACACCACCGAGACGTCGTTGAGCTCCTGGGCCAGCCGGATTTCAATCTGTCCTTCGGCCGGTTTCCCTTTGGCCAACCGCACGTCCGGCGCCTCAATGCCATGGGCCACGTGGTTGCGCAGCAGGTGCTCGAACGCGGCGGTCATCCGGTCGAGCACGCCGCGGTCCATTTCGATCTGGCCGCCGGTGATGTCCAGGCGAACCTGCTTGCCCGTCTCCTTGGACGCCTGCCGCACCACGCGGTACAGGCGCTCGGAGATGCCTTCAAACTCCACCATCCGGGTGCGCAGCAGATCGCGCTGCAGTTCGCGGGTCTGCCGCGCCTGGGCAATGAGGTTGTCTTCGGTGGTCTCCACCGCGCGCTGCAGGTTGCGGTGCACGGTGGCCACGTCGTTGACCGACTCGGCCATCATGCGGGTGAGTTCCTGCACTCGCGTGAAGCGGTCGAACTCCAGGGGGTCGAACGACTGGTCGGCGTCGCGCGCCTGCGCCAGGCGGGACTGCATCTGGGTTTCGGCCTGCAGCTCGATGTCGCGCAGCTGGCCGCGCAGTCGATCCAGGTTGCCGGTGAGGTCCTTCAGCGAAGAGCGCAGGGCCACCAGTTCGGCCTCCATGCGGGAACGGGTGATCATCACCTCGCCGGTTTGGTTGACCAGCCGGTCAAGCAGTTCCGGCCGCACACGCACGGCCGCGCCAGCGCGCGCCGCCACCGGCACCACCGCGGTTGGCGCCAGAACCGTCGAGGCGGTCACGCCGCCGGTCTGCGCCGGTACCGCCGGGGATTCAGCCACCGGCGCAACGGGCGCCGACGCCGCGGGCGATTCGGGCAAGGCATGAACCAGATCCGCCACCTGATGATCGGCCCGGCGCAACACGTCGAAGCGCGTCTGGATGCCGTCCAGCGCCTGCACCAGCGGATCCAGATCAGCGCTGCTCAGGGCGTCGCCGGTCAGGCGCTCGGCACTGGTTTCCATCCGGTGCGCCATCTCGCCCAGCCGCAAGGCACCGGCCAGTCGGGCGCTGCCTTTGAGCGTGTGCAGGTTGCGCAGCACCTCCACACGGGCGCTGGCGTTGTCGGGCCGAGCCACCCACTGACGCAGCGCGCCGGCGAGCTTGGGCAACAGTTCCTGCGCCTCTTCTTCAAAGATCGGAAACAGATCGATGTCGATGCTGTCGACGGCATCGATGTCGTCGTCGATGTCCTGGACTTCGTGGGGCACGACCGGCGCGGTCGGCACGGCAAAACTCGGTTCCACCACCGGGGCCAGCGGCGCTGCGCCGGTGGGCGTGGCGGTCTGCGCCGCGGCAGCGGGGAACACCGGCGCCAGTTCGGCGCTGAGGTCAGCGATCAGCTCCCCCGCCGAAACGGTCAGCGGCCCATCGACAGCCGCTTCGGCAACAGGCTCATCGGCGGTCGGTTCGTCGGCGCTCGGCGATGCGGGGAGCGCATCCCCGGCGGACGAAGCCTCGGTCACCGACGGCGCCGCTGTCAGCACGTCATGAAGTGCCGCCAACAGGGTGGCATCGGGCTCCTTGAGGAAGCCGGCGGCGAACTGGTGCAACAGCCGACGCACGTCGTCGGATGCCTTGACAAACAAAGGGGCCGCCCCGGCGGGAGGAGCGATGCCATCGGCCTGGCGCAAGGCCACGGCACCGATCGCGTGTTCCAGCGCACGGGCGATCTGCGACAGGGCGTCGAAGCCGACCGTGGCCGAACTGCCGGCCAGCGAGTGCGCCCACGCTTCGCACGACGAGGGAATGGGTTCGTGCTGCTCGAGGCTCCATTCGACGAGCGCCGTGTTGAGACGGCGCGACCACTCGTCGGCCTCGTTCAAGTACACGTTGTAGAGCTTGAGCGGAATGTGAAGCGACCCAATGACGCGGGTCTGCTCGTCGACAGGCGTCTCAGCCGGGGCATCAACCCCCACATGAGCCCCCACATCAGCCGGCGCGTCACCCGACGCGGCATCCGGCGTTGGCACCGGCTCAGCGGCCAGTTCTGCCACCGGCGGTTCAACGGACGAATCACCGGGCGAGACCGTGGCCGGTGCCGCGGTGGACGCGGATGCGGGTGCGGGTGCGGGTGCATCGACCAAGGCTGCGGCCTCCGGCTCATCGCCGGGCTCGAGCACCGCCCACTCCAGCGCCTCGGCACCGATGAACTCGTCGTGAGCCACCGGGCGCGGCGCCTCGGTCGCTACGGCGTCCTGCCGGTCGGCGGCCGCCGGCACGTCGACATCGGAGGCGGCCATTTCCGCGGCGCCCTCGCTGCTGGGGACCAGAGCTTGGGCATCGATCACCTCGATGGCGCCGGCGTCCAGCGGCAGATCAAAGCCGAGATCGGGCAAGGCCTCCGCGGCTGCGTCCGGAGGCACCACCGAGGGCGCCGGGTCGGTGGCTTCAGCGACCTGGCCGATGGCCGCAAAGTCGATATCCGCCAGCATCGGCGCGGCGTCCATCGGCGGCATCGGTACCACGCGCTCGGCCGGCGGTGCGTTGTCGACCGGCACCTCAAGGCTGGCTTCCGCTCGCGGTGCGGGGTCAACGGAACCGCCGTCAGCGCCATCGGCCGGGAATCCCAAGGGCAGGAAGCGATCCTCGTCCTTCAGGGCCTGCGCGCTTGCACGGAACGGTTGGGCCGACCAGCCGTCGGCATCGTGGTCCGCGATGGCCTCCACCCAGGCGCCGAAGCGGATCAGCGCATCGCGCGCCAGGTCTTGCAACGCTGCCGACGCCGGCTTCTGCTCGGCCAGAACGGCATTGAGCAACTGCTCCATTTGCCAGGCCGCTTCTCCGAACTCGTTGAGGCCCACCATGCGGGAGCTGCCCTTGAGCGTGTGGAACGCCCGCCGCAGCGTGGTCAGGTGCTCCAGGCTGCCGGGCTCATCGGCCAGGGCCTGCACCGCAGCCGCCCCATTGGCCACGACTTCGCGCGCCTCTTCCAGGAAGATGTCCAGAAGATCATCGTCGGCGTCGTCCGACGCCGGGGCGGGGGCCGGCGCCGGTGGCGCTGGCGGCTGCGCCGCTTCCGCCACCTGCTCAGTCAGCCCCACCAGCGCTTGAGCGCCAGCCTGGGCGTCCTGGTTGATCACGGCCTGCGCCGCCTCCCGGGCAGCGCGCGCCACCGCAGGTTGCTCGGCGAGCGCCGCCTGCGAGGCCAGGGCATCCAGCTGATCCCCCAGGTCCGACAACTCCAGGCCGCCAAATACGCTGTCGACGATGCGCTCGACACCTTCGTGCAGCGCCTGCGCGTCTTGCGCGGCCGCGGTGCGCGCAGACTCCACCGGCGCGGTCCGGCCCATGACCGGCTTGAGCTCACCCTCTGCGTCGTCGAAGCGAAACAGCTTCTTGGCCAGCGCCGGCTGGTAATTGAGCATGTCCACGAGGAAGCTCAACGCGCTGAGGTTGTTGCCCAGGTTCTGGAACGTGCCGGCGCCTCGGGCTTGGGACTCATCGACTTCGGTGTCGAGGATCTGCTCAACCACGGTGCGCATGCGGGCGACGGTCTGGACCGCATGGTCAAGACCCAACACCGACAACACGCCACGCATCTGAGTGAGTTGGGCCACCGCCACATGCAAGCCCGATTTGTCGTCTGGGGTCCGGAAGAACTGGTCCAACGATTTCTCGATCTCGCCGAGAGACACCTTGAGCTCGCCGACCACGCTGCCCATGGTCTGCCGATCGCTGACGCGCCGGTACAGCTGCTCCATCCAAGGGTCCAGCGGCCGGGCCGGCTCGCCCGAGAGCACCCCCTGCAGACGCTGCGCCAGCGCCTGGGTGCGGTCGGTCAGCTCGGGCGACTGGGGGTCGAAATCCTCAAATACAGCCTCCAGATAGAGGGTGGTCGTGGCAACTTCCATCGCCAGTTCGGGCGACACACCGCCGGACTCGTTGACCGCGCGTTCTGCGGCGCGGACCAAGGTCGAGGCCAGGTGCTGGCTGGCGGGATGCAGCTTGAGGAGCGACTCACCGATCAGGCCAAACTGCTCTTGCACCTGGCGACCTCGGCTGCGGTCACCGCCGGAGAAGAGAGACCAGGCCTCCTTCGCCGCGTTGATGCGCTTGCGGGCCTGCACGAGCAAGGCCGGGTCATACTGACCGAGGGTGGCGCGGTGGTAGTCGACGCCCCGCTCCTGCGCAATGCCATACGCCTGCCGCACGAACACCAGCTGGGGCGTGCGGGCCGGGTCCTTCGGCTCAGCCTGAGCACAGAAGAACAGCATGTCGTGCAGCAGCGTCTCCGACACCTGTGGCTGCGGCTGGGACAGTGCGTTGAACTGCAACAGGACGCGGGAGGTCGCTCGCTTGGCGTACAAATCGGCGGGCACCAACTGGTGCCCGATGGCCTCGAAGTGGGCCGCAGCGACGCGCCAGAACGTGATGACGCGCGGATGCGACGCCCCGGCGGCCAAGCCGGTGCACAGACGGGCCAGTTGCTGGGCAGAAGCCAGACTCTGCGTCTTGACCACCAGCAGGATCAGCCGATCGAACATCGAGCGCAGTGCGGCGCTGGGCTGCAAAGGGTTGGCTCCCGAAGGCGCGGGCAGATCCACGCCGCGGGGATCGAGTGGCCACAGATCGGCCGGATGGACGCGCTCGGCACCCGCGATCTCTTGAACGTCGCGGTACTGAGGGAACAAGCCAACCGGGTGCACCGTCTTGCCGTTGAGCACCGCTTCAAGGAACTCGATCAGGGCGAAACTGGCCCGCTCCACCTTGGCGGCCGCTTCGTCGGTGCAGGTCAACGGTCGCTGGACAAAGCGCTGGACCGCCGCTTCCATGCCCCGCAACACCTGCGCCGGGGCAGCCAGGCCGACCACCTCCAGCGCGCCCACCGCCTGATGGATCTGCTGGCGCGCCATGCGCAAGGCCGAGGCATCCACCGCCTCGAGGTCGCTCTGGCGGGACTGCTCGTGCTCCCGCAAGAAGCGCCGGATGGCCTTGTTGGCCGAATCCAGCGACTTTCGCAGCTCCTCGAACACCCAGGCCAGCGGCCCTAGGTCATTGAGAACAGGGGCATGGGACGCCGGGTCGTGCGAATCGAGCATGGTGGGTCAGTGAGACGACGTTCAACCCGTGTGGGGTCAGGCAATCTTGAACCGGGACACCGATTGGCGCAGTTCCTCCGCCATGGCCGAGAGTTCGCGCACCTGCTGCGCGGTCGAGCGCGTGCCTTCCCCGGTCTGTTCCGTCACCGCAAAGATGTGCTGTATGTTGCCGGCCACCTCGTTGGCGGAGTCGGCTTCACGGGACGCTGCGACCGAGATCTGCTCAATCAGTTCAGCGAGACGGCGCGACACGCGGTCGATCTCGGACAGCGCGGTGCCGGCGTTGTCGGAGAGCTTGGCGCCCTCAACCACACCCTGCGTGGACCGCTCCATGGCAGCCACGGCGTCCTGGGTGTCGGTCTGAATCGCCTTCACCAGCGCCGCAATCTGGCGGGTGGCGTCGGCGGAGCGCTCGGCCAGCCGCTGCACTTCTTCCGCCACCACCGAGAAGCCCCGGCCCGCTTCACCGGCCGACGCGGCCTGGATGGCGGCGTTGAGGGCCAGCACGTTGGTCTGTTCCGTGATGTCCGAGATCAGTTCGGTGATCTCACCGATCTCCTGGGACGATTCACCCAGCCGCTTGATCCGCTTGGACGTTTCCTGAATCTGATCCCGGATCGAGTTCATGCCGCCGATGGCGTCTTGCACCGCCTTCAGGCCCGATTCCGCAGCCTGCAGCGAGACCCGCGCCACCTGAGCCGATTCCTGCGCCTGCCCGGACACCTGGTTGATTCGCTGCGCCATGTCCAGCACGGACTGGCCGGTTTCGCGAATCTCACGCAGCTGCTCGGTCGATGCCGCCAGCAGCTCGGTGGACGTGGCTTCCACCGACGAGGTGGTCTGGGCCACGCGGGTCGCCGTGGCCTGCACGTTACCCACCAGAGAACGCAGTTCTTCCACCGTGTAGTTCACCGAGTCGGCGATGGCGCCGGTGATGTCCTCCGTCACCGTGGCTTCCTGCGTCAGATCGCCTTCGGCCACCGTCTGCAGTTCGTTCATGAGCCGCAGAATGGCCGCCTGGTTGGCATCGTTGATGCGTTTGGCCTCCGCCTCCTGCGCCTCGGCGGCGAGCCGCTGGGCTTCCGCGACCAGCTGCCGCTGCCGGCTGTCCTGCAGCTGCACATAGGCGAGGCCGGCTGCACACAGCAGCGCGAACAGCGCAGCACCCAGGAGCGCGGCGAACTCGGTGCCGCCGAGGCCCGATCGGGTGGACAGGTCTTGTTGCAGCTTCTCGAGACCGATCCGCAGCGGCTCGGACTCGGCGATGATGCCCGATTGCGCTTCGCGGGCCGACACCAGGCCCTGCAGGTTGCCCAGAATCGCACCGGCTTCCTTGCGGGTCTCCTCGTACAACTTCAGCAGCGCCTCCAGCCGCTCACGGACCTGCGGATCGGTGGCGGCCCGCAGTCGCAGATCCTCATTGCCCTTCAGCAGGGCTTCGGCGATTTCCTTGAAGGTGTTCAAGTCCTTGCCCAGCAGGAACACGGCCTCAGGGCTCACGCCTTCGAGCGTCAGGAACTCGTTCGCGGACTTGCCGATGCGCTGGGTCAACATCACGAGCTGGCCTGCGGCCGAGATCTCGGTGGCGGGAGCGCCCTGTTGCAGCTTGAGCGATGAGATGGTTTCAGCAATCTCCAGCAGGTCGGACGACTGGCGGTTGATGGTGCGCAGCGCACTCCCCACCTGGGTCAGGATCGCCTGCTGCGCCATCACGGCGGTCGCGCTGGACTCGGCGGCGTCCACTTTCGGCAGCAGCGGATCGAGCAGGCCCGCGTAGTCCGCGCTCACTGGCTCGACGGACATGTCAGGGTTGCCCTGCTTGAGTGCGCGCACGCTGCGCGCCAGCACATCCGAGCTCTCGCGGACCTCGGGGAAGGCCGCCGGGTTGCCCACCAGGGCCTGCGACACCGATTTGGCGAGACGTTGCGACTGCATCAGCGCCTGACCCGACGCAGCCACCTGCTGACCAATCTTTTCGGTCTGGCTCAACACGAAGAAAGTGATCGCACCCAGCACCACCAGACCAAACGCCAGCAACACCGCGAGGGTTCGCTGGTGCTGTTCAGCAGGCCGTCGTCCCAACAGGGGGACGCTGATCAAGGCGCCCGAGCCGGGGTTGTCGAGATCGTCCCCCATCTCCAGGCCGGGTGCGATCGGCTGATCGCTGATGTCGGGCGCCAGCCGGGCCGCCGCCAGATCGGCCATGTCCTGGTCGCTGGCCAGGTTCAGATCGGGTTCGTCGCCACCCTTCTTGCGAAACAGACCCTGAAACCGGTCAAGCATTGCCATGAGAACACCTTCCAACAGAGATGACAAACACGCGGGCGGCGGGCGTCAGCCCGTCACGCCGCAATCGCCAGAAAAGCAGGTTCGCTGACCAGCCGTTGCAAATCGAGTTCGTGCCAGGGCTGGGCCTGCGCGTCCACCAGCACTCGCGTCACAGCGAGCGGGCTGTCGGGGCCGGGAGGGGCCTCTGCGCTAAAACCGCCCGGGCTTCTGAGGCCCAGGAGCCGGTCGACCCAGAGCACCGCGTTGACGCCCAGCGCAGCGTGCAAGCTGACCAGCCGGGCGTCAGACGTGACCCGGTCCGACGCCGCAGCGGCAACACCGGCGCCCATCAGACGGGCGAGGTCAATCACACCGAACAGGCCGCCGCGCAGGTTGGCCACGCCCACGTACCAATCTTTGGTGTACGGCACGCGCTGCACACTGGACCAGGGGAAAATTTCCCCCGACTGCACCAATGGCAGCAGGTACCGTTGGCCGCCTGCCTCCACGGCGAGCCAGGTGGCAGCCAGCGACTCGGTTCGCGCCGCGCTGAGGCGTTCGGCCAGTCGCTCCTGAAGCAGCTTCAGCGATTGTTTCTTGGCCATGCGCTCGCGGGTCGTCCGACCGTTCAGCCCTGCCCGCCGTCGCCCTTGGCGATGGCAGCGATCTTGGACAACAGCTCCTCGGCGTTCACCGGCTTGGTGACGTAGTCGCGGGCGCCTTGGCGCATGCCCCAGACGCGGTCGGTTTCCAAGTTTTTGCTGGTGCACATGATGATCGGGATGTGGGCGTAGCGCTCATCGCGCGTGATGGCGCGGGTGGCTTGGAAGCCATTCTGCTCGGGCATCACGACGTCCATCAGCACCAGGTCAGGCTTTTGCGATTCCAGCTGACTGAAGGCCTCAGCCGCACTACCGGCGGTCACCACCGTGTAGCCATTTTTTATCAGCATGTCCGACAGCGAGAGCCGCTCGGTCTGCGAGTCATCGACGACGAGGATCTTTTTGATGGTGGTGGGGGCGTGAGGCATCAAACAACTCCGGATGTTTGGGCACCAAACTGCGCCACGGCCTGGAGCAGCTGGTCCTTGGTGAACGGTTTGGTGAGGTAATCCTGGGAGCCGACCATGCGCCCGCGCGCTTTGTCAAACACCCCGTCTTTAGAAGATAGCATTACAACGGGGATGTTGGCAAAGGTCGGATTGCGCTTGATGATGGCGCAGGTCTGGTACCCGTCGAGCCGCGGCATCAGGATGTCGCAGAAGATCAAGTCGGGCGGGTTGTCGTTGATCTTGGCCAGGGCATCAAAACCGTCTTCCGCCAGCAGGACCTCATACCCTCCCTGCTTGAGAAAGATTTCCGCGCTGCGCCGGATGGTGTTGCTGTCGTCAACGACCATGACCTTGATGGGTGAGGTATTGCTCACGGTGATTCGCTCCCGGTGTAGGGTCGTGGGGTCATGGGCGTATGGGACGAGGCGGTGAGGAAGCCGGGCCGCCGCTCGAAGGCGGCCAGGACCTCAGATCTGGACCATTTCGAAGTCTTCCTTGCGCGCACCGCATTCAGGGCAGGTCCAGTTCATCGGCACATCGGCCCAGCGCGTGCCCGGGGCAATCCCGTGGTCCGGCGCGCCTGCCGATTCGTCGTAGATCCAGCCGCAAATGAGGCACATCCAAGTCTTGCTGTCGTTCATAAAAGTGAGCCCTATCGTAGAATCGATTCATTGTATCGACGGGTCTTCAGGCGCCCTCCGGCCTGATTTCGCCGATGCACGGGCGTCAACCGCGGGCGTGCGCCGTGGCGCCAGGAGCCACGCGGCGCGCCCCACCCGCCACACGCCCGCATGCCTGATACCCCTCCCACCTCCCCTGCACACGACACCGACGCCGGCACCGAGCGCGCCTCATTGCCCTGCGTGATGGTGTTCAACGCCAACGACCCCAGCGGGGCCGGCGGTCTCAGCGCCGACCTGACCGCCATGTCCAGTGCCTCGGCCCACGTGCTGGCCGTGGTCACGGGCGCCTACGTGCGCGACACCAGCGAGGTACACGACCACATCGCCTTCGACGAAGAAGCCGTGACCGACCAGGCGCGCTGTGCGCTGGAGGACATCACCGTCCAGGCCTTCAAGGTCGGTTTTGTGGGCACGCCCGAAAACCTCAGCGCCATTGCCGAAATCACCAGCGACTACGCCGAGGCACCGGTGATTGCGTACATGCCCGATCTGTCCTGGTGGGACGAGCTGGCGATCGAAACCTATCTGGACGCCTGCGCGGAGTTGCTGCTGCCACAGACCACGGTGCTGGTGGGCAACCACAGCACGCTGGCGCGCTGGCTTCTGCCGGAATGGGAAGGCGACCGTCCGCCCGGCCCGCGCGATGTGGCGCGGGCCGCGGCCGTGCACGGCGTACCCTATGTGCTGGTCACCGGCATCAACGCCGCCGACCAGCACCTGGAGAGCCACCTCGCCTCGCCCGACACGGTGCTGGCCACCGCGCGGTACGAGCGTTTCGAAGCCACCTTCAGCGGCGCGGGCGACACCTTGTCGGCCGCGCTGTGCGCCCTCCTGGCCGGCGGCAGCGATCTGCAGACGGCCTGTGCCGAGGCATTGACCTACCTCGACCAGTGTCTGGACGCCGGCTTCCAGCCGGGCATGGGCCACGCCCTGCCCGACCGCCTGTTCTGGGCCCACGACGACGCACCCGCTGACGACGAAAGCGCCGGCGACAGCCCCGACAGTGCGCTCGACGCCGGCGACTTCCCCCTCGACACCACCCGCCACTGACCTGCCAAGCCATCGCCCATGACTGACCTGAACCAGACCCTGTTCGACCGCGCCAAGTCCGTGATTCCCGGCGGCGTCAATTCGCCGGTGCGCGCCTTCCGTGCCGTGGGCGGCACGCCGCGCTTCGTGCAGCGCGCGCAAGGCGCCTACTTCTGGGACGCCAATGGTCAGCGCTACATCGATTACATCGGCTCCTGGGGCCCCATGATCCTGGGGCACGGTCACCCCGCGGTGCTGGAGGCGGTGCAGAAGGCGGCGCTGGACGGCTTTTCCTTTGGCGCGCCGACCGAGCGCGAGATCCAGCTCGCCGAGGCGATCGTCGAGCTGGTGCCCAGCCTGGAAATGGTGCGGCTGGTGAGCTCCGGCACGGAAGCCGGCATGAGCGCGATCCGGCTGGCCCGCGGCGCCACCGGCCGCCGAAAGATCATCAAGTTCAATGGCTGCTACCACGGCCACGCCGACGCGCTGCTGGTCAAGGCCGGCTCGGGCCTGGCCACCTTCGGCCACCCCACCAGCGCGGGCGTGCCCGCCGAGGTGGTGCAGCACACCCTCGTGCTGGAATACAACGACATCGCCCAGCTCGAGGCCGCTTTCGCCGAGCACGGCAACGACATCGCCTGCCTGATGATCGAGCCCATCGCCGGCAACATGAACTTCGTGCGCGCCAGCGTGCCCTTCGTCAAGCGCTGCCGCGAGTTGTGCACCCAGCACGGCGCCCTGCTGGCGTTCGACGAAGTCATGACCGGGTTCCGGGTCGCCCTCGGGGGCGCGCAGAGCGTCTACGCCCGGCTGATCCCCGGATTCGAGCCCGACATGACCGTCATGGGCAAGGTGATCGGCGGGGGCATGCCGCTCGCGGCTTTCGGCGGCAAACGCGCGGTCATGGAACAGCTCGCGCCGCTGGGCGCGGTGTATCAGGCCGGCACCTTGTCCGGCAACCCGGTGGCCACCGCTTGCGGCCTGGCCACGCTGGCCGAGATTCGCCGGCCTGGCTTCTACGAGGCCCTGGGCGCCCGCACGCAGGCGCTGGTGCGGGGCCTGCAGGCTGCGGCCGACGCCGAAGGCGTGCCTTTCTGCGGCGACAGCGAAGGGGGCATGTTCGGCTTTTTCCTGCTGCCCGGGCTGCCGCAGAACTACCCGACGGTGATGACCACCGACGGCGCGCGCTTCAACACCCTCTTCCACGGCCTGCTCGACCGCGGCGTGTACATCGCCCCCGCGCTCTACGAGGCCGGCTTCGTGAGCGCGGCCCACACCGAACAGGACATTGCCGACACCGTGGCGGCCGCGCGCGACGTCTTCAAGGTGCTGGCGCGGCGCGCGTGACCCATCGAGGCCACCACGGGGCCGGCTCCGCCGGGCCGCCGGTGGCGCTCCCTGAAGGGGGTGACGGCGCGCAGCGCCGGCGCGGGGGTGGCGCGTTCAGTGCCGGAAATGGCGCACGCCGCTGAAGACCATCACCACGCCGCGCTCGTTGGCGGCGTCAATGACTTCCTGATCGCGCATCGAGCCGCCCGGCTGGATCACGCAGGTCGCGCCCGCGTCGACCACCACATCCAGACCGTCGCGGAACGGGAAGAAGGCGTCGCTGGCCACCGCGGTGCCCTGCAGCGAGAGCTTCGCGTGCCCGGCCTTGATGCTCGCGATGCGCGCCGAGTCGAGGCGGCTCATCTGCCCCGCGCCCACGCCCATGGTCATGCCGTCCTTGCAGAAGACGATGGCGTTGGACTTGACGAACTTCGCCACCTTCCAGGCGAACATGAGGTCGTCGAGCTGCTGTGGCGTGGGCTGCCGGGTCGTGACGACCTTCAGGTCGCTGCGCTGCAGCACGTGGTTGTCGGCCGACTGGATGAGCAAACCCGAGCCCACGCGCTTGACATCAGACAGGTTCAGCCCGCGGTCCCAGGCGGTGGGGCCGCCGGGCGGCAGGTCGATCTGCAGGACGCGCACATTGGCCTTGGCCTTGAACACGGCCAGCGCTTCGGGTGAGTAGCCCGGGGCCATCAGGACTTCGACGAACTGCTTGCTGATGGCCTCGGCCGCGGCGCCGTCAAGCGGCCGGTTGAGCGCAATGATGCCGCCGAAGGCGCTGGTGGGGTCGGTCTGAAACGCCTTCTGGTAGGCCTGCAGCGGGCCATCGCCCACGGCCACGCCGCACGGGTTGGCGTGCTTCACGATCACGCAGGCCGGCTGGTCGAAACTCTTGACGCACTCCCACGCGGCGTCGGCGTCGGCGATGTTGTTGTACGAGAGCTCCTTGCCCTGCAGCTGGGTGGCGGTGACAAGCGAGCCCGGCGCGGGGTAGAGATCGCGGTAGAAAGCAGCGGTCTGGTGCGGGTTCTCGCCGTAACGCAGGTCTTGGAGCTTCACGAAGCGGCCGTTGGACTGGGCGGGGTACTCGCTGCGTTTGGGCACCGCGGCGGTGTCGTCGAATTCGATCGCCGAGAGGTAATCGCTGATCGCCGCGTCGTAGTTGCTGATGCGGTTGAACGCCGCCACCGACAGCGCGAAACGGGTCTTGAGCGACAGGCCGCCCGCCTTGAGTTCCTCCACCACGCCGGCGTACTGCGACGCGTCGGTCAACACGGCCACATCGCGCCAGTTCTTGGCGGCGCTGCGCACCATGGCCGGGCCGCCGATGTCGATGTTCTCGATGGCGTCGGCCAGCGTGCAGCCGGGCTTGGCCACGGTGGCCTCGAAGGGATACAGATTGACGACGAGGATGTCGATGGTGTCGATCCCGTGGGCCTGCAGCGCGGCCATGTGCTCGGGCAAGTCACGGCGCGCCAGCAGACCGCCGTGGACCTTGGGGTGCAGCGTCTTGACGCGGCCATCGAGCATCTCGGGGAATCCGGTGACCTCGGCCACCTCGGTCACGGGCAGGCCCTGCTCGGCCAGCAGCTTGGCGGTGCCGCCGGTGGAGATGAGGCCCACGCCCAGCGCGTGCAGCGAGCGGGCGAGGTCGACGATGCCGGTTTTGTCGGAGACGGAAATGAGGGCGCGCATGGGGTGGTTGGGGATGGTGTGAAGGGGGTCAGTCGATGAGGCCGTGGTCGATCAGCTTTTTGCGCAGCGTGTTGCGGTTCAGGCCCAGCCATTGCGCGGCGCGCGACTGGTTGTGCTGCGCCTGCTCCATGACCACCTCCAGCAGCGGGCGCTCGACCGCCCGGACCAGCATGTCGTGCAGGTTGGCCGGCTCGGTGCCGTTGAGATCGCGGAAATAGGCGTCCAGGCTGGTGCGCACGCAGTCGTGCAGGTCGTTCTTCTTCATGCGGCCAGTTTCCAGGGCAGTTCGGCGTCGACGTCGGGGTCGCCAGCGATCCACGCGTCGAGGCTGTGGGCGACCACGCCGAGCTGTTCGTCGATGGTGGTGGTGGCGTTGATGCGGGTGCGAAAGGCCTCGGCGGCGGCCGGGGCGATGGGCAGGGACCGGGCGTACCAGGCCAGGTGCTTGCGGGCGCTGCGCACGCCGGTGTACTCGCCGTACAGGTCGTAGTGGTCGTGCAGGTGGTCCAGCAGCCACACGCGCACGTCCGCCAGATCGGGCGGCGGCAGGTGTTCGCCCGTGGCCAGGAAATGGGCGATCTCGCGAAAGATCCAAGGCCGCCCCTGCGCGGCGCGGCCGACCATGATCGCGTCGGCGCCGGTGTGACGCAGCACGTCGCGGGCGCGCTCGGGGGAATCGATGTCGCCATTGGCCACCACCGGAATCCGCACCGCGGCCTTGATGGCGGCGACGGTGTCGTGCTCGGCCTCGCCCTTGTAGCCCTGCTCGCGGGTGCGGCCGTGGACGGTGAGCATCTGCACGCCAGCGGATTCGGCCGCGCGCGCGATGACCGGCGCGTTGCGCACCGCAGCGCACCAGCCGGTGCGCATCTTCAGCGTGACCGGCACGCCGTGCGGCGCGCAGGCCGCCACCACCGCCTCGACGATGGCGATGGCCAGCGGCTCGTCCTGCATCAACGCGCTGCCGGCCCACTTGTGACAGACCTTCTTGGCGGGGCAGCCCATGTTGATGTCGATGATCTGGGCCCCGCGGTCGATGTTGTAGCGCGCGGCGTCGGCCATCATGGCCGCGTCGGTGCCGGCGATCTGGACCGCGATCGGCGCGGCTTCCCCGTCGTGGTTGGCGCGGCGGGACGTCTTGAGGCTGTCCTGCAGGTCGGGGCGGCTGGTGACCATTTCGCTGACCGCATAGCCCGCGCCCAGCCGCTTGCACAGCTTGCGAAACGGCCGGTCGGTCACGCCCGCCATGGGCGCGACGAACAGGGCATTGGGCAGGACGTGGCGCCCGATCTGCATGGCGGTGGGAGAATGGCTGTTGTTGTGGGCATCACCGCCGCGGCCGCCCGGCCAGGCGCGAAGGATGCGCATTGTATCTGCCGCTTTTTTCAGCAGACGGGAAACCGACGGACGCCACCGGCCCCGGCCTTGCGGCCCCGCTGTTCCGACCCGCTGGCCCGCGCCGCTGTCCCGCCCTGCCATCCCGCCCCCATCCGCCATGCCGCCCTGGTTCGCCGACTTGATGCACTGGCTTGCGCTGCCCGAGGTGGGTCTGAGCACGGTGTTTGTGGTGGCCTTCGTGTCGGCCACGCTGCTGCCCATGGGATCGGAGCCGGCGGTGTTCGGGCTGGTGAAACTCAACCCGGAGCTTTTCTGGCCCGCGGTGCTGGTGGCCACCGTCGGCAACACGCTGGGCGGCGCCGTGAGCTGGGCCATGGGCGCCGGCACACACCGCCTGGTCGATCGCGCGCGCGGCACGCCCACCGAGCTGCGTGCGCTGCGCTGGCTCGACCGATTCGGGCCCAAGGCCTGCCTCTTGAGCTGGCTGCCGGGCGTGGGCGACCCGCTGTGCGCCGTGGCCGGGTGGCTGCGCCATCCGTTCTGGCCCTGCGTGGTCTACATGGCCATCGGCAAGTTCGCCCGCTATGTCACCATGACGGCAGGCCTGTTGTGGGTATTTCCCGGACACTGGGGCGCATGAGCACCACCGACACCCACGCCCGCCGCCTGCCGCCCGCTTTGTGGGCGCTGATGGTGGGCAACTTCGTCATCGGGACGGGCGTGATGGTGGTGCCGGGCACGCTGACCGACATCAGCCGGTCGCTGGGCGTGTCCATTCCACAGGCCGGCCAGCTCATCACCGCGGCGGCCATCCTCATGGGCGTGGGCGCACCGCTGTTCGCCAGCCTGGTGGCCGGCTGGGACCGCCGGCGGCTGCTCGCGCTCTCGCTGGTGTGGTACGGGCTGCTGACCGGCGTGTGCGCGCTGGCGCCCAACTACGCCAGCCTGCTGCCGCTGCGGGTGCTGGCGGTGGTGGCGCCGGCGATCTTCACGCCGCAGGCGGCGGCCAGCGTGGGCCTGCTGGTGGGGCCGGAGCAGCGCGGGCGGGCCATCACTTTCGTGTTTCTGGGCTGGTCGGTGGCGTCGGTGCTGGGCATGCCGCTGTCGGCCTGGATCGGCGGCGCCCTGGGCTGGCGCTGGGCGTTCGGGCTGGTGGCGGTGATGGCGCTGGCCAGCGCCGCCTGGGTGTGGCGCGCGCTGCCCGACGGCATCCGCCCGGCCGCGCTGTCGCGCCAGGCCTGGGTGCAGACACTGGGGTCGCCGGCGCTGATGATGGCGGTGGCGGTCACGCTCCTGTCGGCGTTCGGCCAGTTCACGCTGTTCTCCTATTTCGCGCCCTACCTGCTGCAAACGCTCGGGCTGGCCGGCGCCAGCCTGTCGCTCATGTTCCTGTGGTTCGGGGCGTTCGGTCTGCTGGGCAACGTGCTGGTGTCGCGCCACATCGACCGGCTGGGCGCGCCGCGCGCGGTGCTGCTCACGCTCGGCGCGATGGCGCTTTGTCTGCTGGTGTGGCCGCTGGGACGGCTGGGCGTGTGGCAGCAGGCGCTGGTGATGGTGCCGTGGGCGCTGGGCTGCTTCGCGGCCAACTCGGCCCAGCAGGCGCGGCTGGTGCAGCTCTCGCCGACGCTGGCGCCGGCCACGGTGGCCCTGAACACCTCGGCCATGTACGGCGGGCAGGCGCTGGGGGCGGCGCTGGGTGGCGTGATGATCGCGCAGGGCCAGATGCTGTCGCTGCACCAGGTGGGCCTCGGCGTGCTGTTGGTGGCGATGGCGCTGAGCGCCTTCGCCGGCGCGCGTCAGAAGCGTTCGCTGGCCGCCACGTAGCGCCACTGGCCCGGCGCCAGCGACGCCAGGCCGATGCGGCCCAGGCGGTGTCGATGCAGCGCCGCCACCGCGAGGCCGGCGCGCGCCGCGAGGTGGCTGACCTGCCCCGGCACCGCGCCACGCACCACCACCCGCAGCCGCCGGTCGCTCGCCCAGCTCGCCCGCGCGGGCAGCAACGGCCGGCCGTCGAACGCCAGCGGGGCGTTGAACGAGGCCAGCACCGCCGCGCGGTCCGACGGCGCGGTCGCGACATCAATAAACCACTCCGCCTCCAGCGGCACGCGCGCGTCGGTCAGTCGCCGCGCCACGGCTGGCACCTGCGTGAAAACCATCAGCCCACTCTCGGCCGCCGCCAGCCGCACGGGCATCTGCTGCCGGTGGCGGTGGGCGCGCACCGGGGTCGGCCCGAAGCCCGCCGCGCCCGGGCCGGCGCTGGCGCAGGCCGCCGGCGCGAGCCACACGTCGGCCAGTGCATCGGGCAGGAAGGGCGCCTCCGGCAGCCGTGTGCCGGCCGGCTGGTGCCACAACAGCGTCACCGGGCCGACGGCCTGGGCCCGCGCGCCCTCGTCCACCGTGACCACCTGCGCCTCGGTGACCCGCGTGGGCGGCTGGTCCTGCACCGCGCCGTCCACCCGCACCCACCCCCCGAGGATGAGCCGCTCGGCCTCGGCGCGGGAACAACCGCGCAGGGCGGCCACGCGGCGGGCCAGGCGTTCGGCGCCGTCCATGGCGGGCGCGTCAGCTGCTGAAGAGGAAGTTCATCACGTCGCCATCGCGCACGACGTAGTCCTTGCCCTCGGCGCGCATCTTGCCGGCCTCTTTCGCGCCCTGCTCGCCGCCGTGGGCGATGTAGTCGTCAAACCCGATCGTCTGGGCGCGGATGTAGCCCTTCTCGAAATCGGTGTGGATCACGCCGGCGGCCTGCGGGCCCGTGTCGCCTTTGCGGATCGTCCAGGCGCGCACCTCTTTTTCACCCGCGGTGAAGTAGGTCTGCAGACCCAGCAGGTCGTAGGCCGCGCGGATCAGGCGGTTCAGGCCCGGCTCCTGCAGACCCAGTTCCTCCAGGAACATCTGCCGGTCCTCGTCGCTCATCTCGGCCATTTCCGCCTCGAGCTTCGCGCAGATGGCCACCACCGGCGCGTGCTGCGCCTCGGCGTAGGCCTTCAGGCGGTCCAGCAGCGGGTTGTTCTCGAAGCCATCTTCGGCGACGTTGGCCACGAACATGGCCGGCTTGGCAGTGATCAGAAACAGCGGCTTGAGCAGCGCGCGCTCCTCCTTGCCAAGGTCGATGGTGCGCACCGGCTTGCCTTCGTTCAGCGCGGCCTGGCATTTCTCCAGCAGCACCAGCAGCTTCTGGGCTTCCTTGTCGCCAGCGCGGGCGGTCTTCTGCGCCCGCTGGATGCTCTTTTCCACCGTGGACAGGTCGGCCAGGCACAGCTCGGTCTGGATGACCTCGATGTCGGCAATCGGGTCCACGCGGCCCGCCACGTGGATCACATTGGGGTCTTCGAAGCAGCGCACCACGTTGACGGTGGCGTCGGTTTCGCGGATGTGGGCCAGGAACTGGTTGCCCAGGCCCTCGCCCTGGCTCGCGCCCGCCACCAGCCCGGCGATGTCCACGAATTCGACGATCGCGGGCACCACGCGCTCGGGCTTGACGATGGCCGCGAGCTGCTGCAGCCGCGGGTCCGGCACCTCGACCACCCCGGTGTTGGGCTCGATCGTGCAGAAGGGGTAGTTCTCGGCCGCGATGCCGGCCTTGGTGAGGGCGTTGAAAAGCGTGGACTTGCCCACGTTGGGCAGGCCCACGATGCCGCATTGGAGGCTCATGGGGGGCTTTCGGGTCGGTCGGGGAAACCCGCGATTTTACGGGGCGCCCCGCCGGCGCCGGGCCGTCAATCCCCGAAGCGCCAGTCGCCGCTCACCGCCTGCCCGACGCGCAGGATGTGGCCGTCGCCGGCCGTGACGATCGCGTTCATCCCGAAGGTGAGCGCGCCGCCCACGCGGGGATCGGCCCGGTAGGCCCGCAGCGTGTCGCCCACGCGCTGCCCGGGCTCGGCGGTGTCGGGGTCGATGTCGGGAATGGGGCAACGCGCGCAGGGCTTGACCGGCTCGATCACGGCCTCACCCTCGGCGGTGGCGATGCGCAGCGGGCCGCAGCGGTCTTCGTCGTGGGCCTCCACGCCGCCGAGCACGATGTTCGGTCGGAAGCGCCGCATGTCCACCGCCGGGCGCCCACCGGCCTGCAGCCGCTGGTTCAGGCCATCGAGCGAAGCCTCGCTCGTCACCAACAGGCCAAAGCCGTCGGCGAACTGCGTGTGGGCCTCGCGCCCGCCCGTCCAGGCGGGGTCGCAGACGCGGCGCACCTCGGGGTCAAACCGCACCAGCCGCAGGCGCTTGAGCGACGCCGGGGCCTGCGGGCCGAGGAAATCGCTGAACCACTGCGCCGCGATGTCGCCCATGTCGTAGGCCTCCACCTCGTCGTCCCACACGCGCACCCGCATCGGCGATTCGGCCGCATCCAGCGCCAGATGCAGCGCCAGCATGCCCGGCGCGCGCAGCACGAGCTGCCCCATGCGGAAACTGGGCTGGATCAGGGCCATGCGCGGCAGCTCGCGCTGGCTCACGAACTCGCCCTGCGCATCCACCACCATCCACGCGCGGTCGTAGGCCAGGCCGGTGTCGGTGAGCTCGACCTCCGGCAGCGACACGCCGGCGCAGGACTTGATGGGGTAGACCCACAGGGCAGCGATGGTGGCTTGGAGGTCGGCGGTGGTCATGGCGCGGCGGGCAAGAAGGTCGAGAAAAAGAAGGGGCAGCCAGGGGCAGGCAGGGCCCGGAATTGTGCCCTGCTCCTAGAATCCGAGGCATGGATGTCCCCGCCCCCACCTCCCCGGCGCCGCGCCGCTACGACGTGGCCGTGCGCGGCACGGGCATCGTGGGCCTGACGCTGGCCCTGCTGCTCGCCCGCGAGCGGCTGCGGGTGGCCCTGGTCGGCGCGTCCGTTCCCGTGGCTGACGCCCCCGACGTGCGCGCCTACGCCCTGAACCGCGCGGCCCGCGACACGCTGGCGGCGGTGCGCGGCTGGCCCGAAGACGGCGGCGCGGTCACGCCGGTGAGCGCCATGCGTGTCTGGGGAGACGATGGGGGCGCGCTGGGCTTTGACGCTGCCGACGGCGGCGCGGACGCGCTGGCATGGATCGTGGATGTGCCCGCGCTCGAGCGCCGGCTGCGCGACGCGGTGGGCTTCGCCGCCGGCATTGACCGGGTGGAGACCGCCCCGGCGGCGGCGCTGACCGTGGTGTGCGAAGGCCGTCGCAGCGCCACGCGGGCCGCTCTCGGCATCGAGTTCGACGTGCGTCCCTACCCGCACAAGGCCCTGGCCGCCCGCTTGCGCGCCGACATGCCCCACGGCGGCGTGGCGCGTCAGTGGTTTTCGCAGGGCGAGGTGGTGGCGCTGCTGCCGCTGGGCGGGGCCGATGGCCACGACCTCGCGCTGGTCTGGTCGCTGCCGGCCGCGCAGGCGGACCACTGGCTGGCCCAGGACGAGTCCGCGCTCGCCGACGCCATCACCACCCGCAGCGCCCGCGCCCTCGGCGCCCTCCGGCCGCTGGTGCCGGCGCAGGCCTGGCCGCTGGAGCGATCCACCGCACAGCGATGGATCGCCCGTGGTCCCCACGGGGCCGTGGCGCTGGCCGGCGACGCGGCTCACGCCGTGCACCCGCTGGCCGGCCAGGGGCTGAACCTGGGCCTGGCCGACGCCGCCGCGCTGGCCCGCGTGCTGCGCGAGCGCGAGTACTGGCGCGACCCGGGCGACGAAAAACTGCTGCGCCGCTACGAGCGTGCCCGCGCCGCCGACACGCAGGCCATGGGCCTGCTCACCGACGGCCTGTTCGGTCTGTTCGACCACACCGACGCCCGCATCCAGGGCCTGCGCAACTGGGGCCTCAACGCGGTGGACCGCGCCGGCCCGCTCAAGCGCTGGTTTGCCCGTCAGGCCATGGGCGCCGCCTGATGTTTCCCTTCACCCAGGACCCCGCCGTGAAACGTTTTCTCTGCACCGCGCTGATGGCGCTGAGCCTGCTGGGCGTGGCCCACGCCCAGGAAGCCACCATCCGCAAGAACCTGACCGAACGCCTGCCCAACCTGCCGCGCATCGACGACATCAGCAAGGCGCCGATGCCCGGGCTGTGGGAGGTGCGCATCAACGGCACCGAAATCTTCTACACCGATGGGGAGGGCAACTTCATCCTGCAGGGCTCGCTGATCGACACCCGCACGCGCACCGACCTGACCGAGCAGCGCATCAACCAGCTCAGCGCCGTCGCCTTCAAGGACCTGCCGCTGAAAGACGCCTTTGTGATCACCAAAGGCAAAGGCACCCGGCAGCTCGCGGTGTTCGAGGACCCCAACTGCGGCTTCTGCAAGCGCTTGCACCGCGAGTTCGCCAAGCTCGACAACGTGAGCATCCACATCTTCCTGCTGCCGGTGCTGGGGCCCGATTCGCTGGAGAAGTCGCGCAACGCCTGGTGCGCCAAGGACCGCACCCGCGTCTACCTCGACTGGATGCTCAACAACGCGCCCATCCCCAAGGCCAACTGCGACACCGCGGCGATCGACCGCAACATCGCCCTGGGCCGGCAACTGGCCATCCGCGGCACCCCGGCGCTGGTCTTCGCCAATGGCCAGCGCGTGCCGGGTTACATCCCGGCCGAGCGCATCGAGGCCCTGCTCGCCGAAACCAAAACACCATGAACGCCAGCGCCAGCCTGCCCGGAAACGCCCCGAACACCGTCGCCCCCGACGAACACCCCTGGATCCGTGCGCTTGGGTACGGCGGGCTGATCCCTTTCGTGGGGCTGGCCGCGCTGCTCTGGCTGGTGGAGCCGGGCCTGCAGGCCTTTGTGGCGATCGGGCTGACCGCCTACGCCGCGCTGATCGCGTCGTTCCTGGGCGGCATCCACTGGGGCCATGCCTGGGCACAGGCCAGCCTGGGCCGTGAGCTGCCTCGCGTGCACCTGGGATGGGGCGTGACGCCCAGCCTGCTGGCCTGGCCCGGGCTGCTGATGCCGGCCTACGCCGGGCTGGTGTGGCTGGGCGCGCTGCTGGTGGCCTGCTACGCGGTGGATCGCAAGCTCTATCCGGCGGCCGGGCTGAAGCCGTGGCTACGGCTGCGGTTCCGGCTCACCGCGGTCGCGGCGCTGAGCTGCTTCGTTGGCGCGGGGGCCGTGTGACCCGGCGCCGGGTGTCCCTCGGCGGGACGGTGGAGCCCGCGGTGCGGGTGAGCGTGGCGGTGCAGGACGCGCGGTCGCATCTGTTTGGCGTGACCGTTCAGGTCGAGCGGCCCGCGCGGCGCCAGCGCGTGGCGCTGCCGGTATGGATTCCGGGCAGCTACCTGGTGCGTGAGTTCTCGCAGCACCTGCAGGGCCTGCGGGCGTGGCAGGCGGGTCAGCCGGTGGGCGTGACCCAGCTGGACAAACACCGCTGGACCATCGACTGCACCGCGGGCGAACCGCTGGAGCTGCAGTACAGCGTCTATGCCTTTGACGCGTCCGTGCGCACCGCGTTTCTCGATGGCACCCGCGGCTTTTTCAACGGCACCAGCACCTGCCTGCGCGTGCTCGGGCAAGAACACCTGCCCCACGCGCTGGTGATCGACGAGACCGGCATGCCGGCCGGCTGGGAGGCCGCCACCGCACTGCGACCACACCGTGTGGACGCGCGGGGTCTGGGTGAATACCGCGCGGCCGACTACGACGAGCTGGTCGACGCGCCGGTGGAGTTGGGCCGCTTCTGGAGCGGCGAGTTCGAGGCCCACGGCGTGCCACACCGCTTCGTGGTGAGCGGCGCGGGCCACTGGCTCGACGGCGAGCGGCTGCTCGAGGACACACGCCGCATCTGCGAGGCGCAGATCGCTTTCTGGCACGGCGACGGACCGGCGCCCTTCGACCGGTACGTGTTCATGCTGCACGCCAGCGGCGATGGCTACGGCGGCCTCGAACACCGCCACAGCACCGCGCTGATCTGCCAGCGCAGCGACCTGCCCCGGCGCCGCGCGCGCGGCGACAAACCGGCCGCGCTGAAGGCGACCGACGGCTACACCACGCTGCTTGGCCTGATCAGCCACGAGTACTTCCACACCTGGAACGTCAAGCGCCTGCGGCCGGCGGCCTTTGCCCAGCTCGACTACGACCGCGAAAACTACACCGACCAGCTGTGGTTCTTCGAGGGCTTCACGAGCTATTACGACGACCTGTTCCTGCGACGCGCCGGCCTGATCGACGACGCCACCTACCTGCAGCTCGTCGCCAAGAACCTCAACCAGGTGCAGCAGACGCCCGGCCGCCACCTGCAGACCGTGGCGCAGGCCAGCTTTGATGCCTGGGTGAAGTACTACCGCGTGGGTGAAAACACGCCCAACGCGACGGTGAGCTACTACACCAAGGGCGCGCTGGTGGCGCTGTGCCTGGACCTCGCGCTGCGGGCCGGTGGCCGCGGCACGCTGGACGACGTGATGCGCGGCCTGTGGCAGCGCTGCGCCGGCGGCCCGATGCACGAACGCGATCTGCGCGAGGTGCTGCGGCGCGTGGGCGGGCGGCGCTTTGACGGCGAGCTCGACGCCTGGGTCCACAGCACGGCCGACCTGCCGGCCGAGACGCTGCTGGCCGGCGCGGGCGTGAAGGTGCAACACGACCCGGCGCCGCTGGCGCAGCGGCTGGGGCTGCGCGTGAGCGAAGGCGCCGGCGGCATCGCCATCAAGACCGTGATGCGCGGCGGCGCGGCCGAGCGGGCCGGCCTGGCCGCCGGCGACGAATGGCTGGGCATCGAACTGCCGCCGGCGCGCCGCGGCGCCGTGTCCGAGGCCTGGCGCGTGACGCGGCTCGACGAGGTGGAGTGGCTGCTCGGCGGACGCCCCCGCCTCATGGCGCTGGTGTCGCGCGACCGCCGACTGCTGCGCGCGCCGCTGGACTGGCCCGAGCCGGTTCAGGCGGTGCGCCTGAGCGTGGGCGATGCGGCCCGCACCACGCCCTGGCTGGCGGGTCACTGAGGCGCGCGCGGCCCCCGCGGGGTCCGGTCGATGCCGTCAGGCGGTCGGCAGGCGCGACGCGACCTCGGCGTCGAACTGCTGCACGCAGGCGTTGTTCTTGAAATTGCGCAAGCCGTCGCGGATGCGCGGCAGCGCGGCCTGCAGCTCGGCGGGCGATTTGCAGGCCTCGATCTTCATCGCGATCGTCTCGCCCATGGGGCCCAGCTGGTCGTTGACGAAACGCACCGCCAGCCGCCGGGCATCGGCAAACGGCAGGACCGCGGCCGCCGCCGGCGCGCCGGCGGCTGCGGCAGCGGCGGGGACGGGGCCCGCCGCGGGCGCCACCGGAGCGGGCGCCGGCGCCGGTCCCTCGGCGGCAATCCAGCCATGCGACTGCAACTGCGCCAGCAGGGGCTCGGCCGAGCCCCTGCCGCCGAGCAGCTTGTCGAACTCCGCGACGTCGCGCTTGCCGTCGATCATGATCAGCAACGAGCGCAGGCGCGGCCCGAGCTCCGGCGGACGGCTGGTCAGCGCGTCGCGGCCGGCGGCGGTCTTGGTGAAAACCAGGTGGGGCGTCATGCGGTGCGGGGTCTCCCTTGGGGCCTCGACTGTAGGCACTCCCCCCGGTATCCGCCAAGGGGGTTAGTCCCAAAGCACTCGCCGCCCGGCGGCTCAGCGGGGTCGCTTGTCGACCACCCGCTTGGCCTTGCCCTGGCTGCGCTCGACGCCACCCTCCGCACGCAGCTCGATCTGCACGCTGCTGCCCACAAACACCTTGATGTCGTGCTGCAGCCCGGCCGCCGCCGCGCGGGCGGCTTCGGCGTCGGGCGCCACGCCCGGCGCCGTTTCCACCACCACGGTCAGGTTGTCCAGCGGACCCTCGCGCGTCAGCACGCATTGGTAATGCGCCGAGAGCGCGGGCTGCTTGAGGATCAGCTCTTCGATCTGGGTCGGAAACACGTTGACGCCGCGCACGATCATCATGTCGTCGCTGCGGCCGGTGATCTTCTCCATGCGGCGCATCGTGCGCGCCGTGCCGGGCAGCAGGCGAGTGAGGTCGCGCGTGCGGTAGCGGATGATGGGCAAGGCTTCCTTGGTCAGGCTGGTGAACACCAGCTCACCCATCTCACCGTCCGGCACCGGTTCGCCGGTCTCGGGATCAACGATCTCGGGGTAAAAGTGGTCCTCCCAGATCGTCGGGCCGTCCTTGGTCTCCACGCACTCGTTGGCCACGCCCGGACCCATCACTTCGGACAGGCCGTAGATGTCCACCGCGTCGATGCCCATGCGCTGCTCGATCGCCAGCCGCATGTCGTTGGTCCACGGCTCGGCGCCGAAGATGCCAATGCGCAGGCTGCTTTGCCGCGGGTCGATGCCCTGTCGCTCGAACTCGTCGGCGATGGCCAGCATGTAGCTGGGCGTGACCATGATGATGTCGGGCCGGAAGTCCTGGATCAGCTGCACCTGGCGCTCGGTCTGACCGCCCCCAAACGGCACCACGGTCAGCCCGAGTTTTTCCGCGCCGTAGTGCGCGCCCAGGCCGCCGGTGAACAGGCCATAGCCGTAGCTCACGTGAACCAGGTCGCCCGGGCGGGCACCGCTGGCGCGGATGCTGCGCGCCACCACGGTGGCCCAGGTGTCGATGTCCTTGAGCGTGTAGCCCACCACCGTGGGCTTGCCGGTGGTGCCGCTGCTGGCGTGGATGCGCGCGCAGCGTTCGCGCGGCACCGCGAACATGCCGAAGGGGTAGTTGTCGCGCAGGTCGGCCTTGGTGGTGAAGGGAAACTTCGCCAGGTCGGCCAGGCTGCGGCAGTCGTCGGGGTGGACGCCGGCGGCGTCGAACTTGGCCCGGTAGACCGGCGAGTTGCGGTAGGCGTGATCCAGGGTGGCGCGCAGGCGCTTGAGCTGCAGCGCGCGCAGCTCGTCGACGCTGGCGGTCTCGATGGGTTCGAGGGCGAAGGCGGGTCGGGCGGTCATGGGGTGGTCTCGTCGGGAAACACGGTGCCAGGAATCTGGGCGCTTTTGCCGCGGAACAGCGCGACCGCTTCGCCGCGCTGGTTGGTCACGCTCATGTCGTAGATGCCGTGGCGGCCGCTGAGCACGCGCTCGACGCCCTCGCACGTGAGCACGTCGCCTTCGTGCGCGGGCCGCAGGAACTCGATGCTGCAGCCCGCCGCGACCGCGTTGCGGTTGTGGCTGTTGCAGGCGAAGGCGAAGGTGGAGTCGGCCAGCGTGAAGATGAAGCCGCCGTGGCAGATGCGGTGGCCGTTGAGGTGGCGCGGCGTGACCGTCATGCGCATGAGCGCACGCCCGGGTTCGCAGACCAGCAGTTCCATGCCCATGGTGTCGCGGCTGGCCACGTCGTTGGCGAACATGGTTTCGCCCACACGGCGGGCGCGTTCATGGGCCCCCACGCTCCCCGCTGCGCGTGGTTCGCTGCCCCCCGAGGGGGCTGATCCGCCTGGGGACGGCCCGGCGGCGGATCCAGACGCCCCCACGCTCCCCGCGGCGGATCGGCTGCGTTCTTCGGCCGTCATCGTCATTCGCCCTTGAAGCGCGCGGGGCGCTTTTCGCGAAACGCCATCACGCCTTCGATGTAGTCGTGCGTGCGGCCCAGCGCAGACTGCGTGTCGCGCTCGACGTCGAGCTGCGCGCTGAAGCTGCGCGTGGCGGCGTCGCGCAGCAGGTGCCGCGTGGCCACCAGCGCCTGGGTGGGCATGGCGGCCAGCTTGTCGGCCATCGCCAGGGCCGCTGCCACGCTGTCGTCGGCCACGTCCCACACCATTCCCCACTCTTTGGCCTGCGCGGCCGGCAGCTTGTCGCCCGTCATGGCCAGCGCCATGGCGCGCGCCAGGCCCAGGCGCTCCACCAGCAGCCAGCTGCCCCCGGCGTCTGGGATGAGACCGATCTTGCTGAAGGCCTGGATGAAGCTCGCGTTCGACGCTGCGATGGCGATGTCGCAGCACATCACCAGCGAGGCGCCTGCGCCCGCGGCCACGCCGTTGACGGCGGCGATGGTGGGCATGCGCAGGCCCATGAGACGCCGGGCAGTGGGGTTGAATGCCTGCTCGATCACCGGTCCGGGGTCGGCGCGTTGCACCAGGTCCGGCCCGGGCTCGAAATCGAACTCGGCCAGATCGGCGCCGGCGCAGAAGCCGCGACCGGCGCCGGTGATCACGAGCGCCCGGATCGCCGGGTTGGCCTCGGCCCGGTCGAGCGCCGCCCACAGGTCGCCGTGCATGGCTCGCGTGAAGCTGTTCAGGGCATCGGGCCGGTTGAGCGTCAGCAAGGCCACGGCCCCTCTGTCCTCATACAGCACGGTGGTGTCGGGCATCGTGTCTCCTCGGTGGGTGTTCTTGCTCGCAATTTACCATTAACCAACCAGTCGGTCGGTTAATGAATACCCGCGGGCGGCGCCGCTATAGTGCCCGGCTGGCACCCAACACCCCTGAGGAGATTCCATGACCGCCACCCCCGAACTGATCACCGTGCGCACCGAAGGCCGCGTGGGCGTGATCACGCTCAACCGCCCCAAACAGCTCAACGCGCTGAACGACCAGCTCATGAACGAGCTCGGCGCTGCGCTGCAGGCCTTTGACGCCGACGATGGCATCGGCTGCATGGTCATCACCGGCAGCGAGAAAGCCTTCGCCGCGGGGGCCGACATTGGCGCCATGGCGAAATACAGCTTCGCGGACGTCTACAAAGGCGACTACATCACCCGCAACTGGGAAACCATCCGCGGCATCCGCAAGCCGGTGATCGCGGCCGTGGCCGGTTTCGCGCTGGGCGGCGGCTGCGAGCTGGCGATGATGTGCGACTTCATCATCGCCGCCGACAACGCCAAGTTCGGCCAGCCCGAGATCAAGCTGGGGGTGATCCCTGGCGCCGGGGGCACGCAGCGCCTGCCGCGCGCGGTGGGCAAGTCCAAGACCATGGACCTGGTGCTCACCGGCCGCATGATGGATGCCGCCGAGGCCGAGCGCGCCGGGCTGGTCAGCCGCGTGGTGCCGCTGGACAAGCTGATGGACGAGGCGCTGGGCGCCGCGCTGGTGATCAGCGGCTACTCGCTGCCGAGCGTGATGGCGGCCAAGGAGGCGGTGAACCGCTCGTTTGAAGGCACGCTGGCCGACGGCGTGATGTTTGAGCGCCGGCTGTTCCACAGCCTGTTCGCCACCGACGATCAGAAAGAAGGCATGGACGCCTTCGTGAACAAGCGCCCGCCGAGCTGGGCCCACCGCTGACACGGCCCGCGGGCTGACAACGCCCGCGATCTCACGCTATAATGCGCGTCTTTCGGCGATATAGCTCAGTCGGTTAGAGCGCAGCATTCATAATGCTGATGTCGGTGGTTCGAGCCCACCTATCGCCACCAGATGCCGAAGGCGGGTTCCCACACGGGACCCGCCTTTTTTTCGGCCGTCGCGGCCGGTTTTCCCCTCGCCCGCCGCCATGGCCCTGAAATCCACCGTCTTCAAGGCGCACCTGCAGATCGCCGACATCGACCACGGCTACTACGCCGACCACGCGATGACCCTGGCGCGCCACCCCAGCGAGACCGACGAGCGCATGATGGTGCGGCTGGTGGCGCTGGCGCTGCAGGCCCATGAGCTGCAGGACACCTGCGGCGGCGACGGCACCCTGGCCTTCGGCGCCGGCCTGTCCGACCCGGACGACCCCGACCTGCACCTGACCGATTTCACCGGCCGCAAGCGACTGTGGGTGGAGGTCGGCCAGCCCGACGACAAGCCGCTGTCCAAAGCCTGCAGCCAGGCCGACGTGGTGGTCGTCTATGCCTACGGCAGCGCGGCCGAGGTGTGGTGGCGCGGCATCGCCGGCAAGCTCGCCCGGCTGGAGCGCCTGCGGGTGTGGCGCCTGCCGGCTCCCGCGGCGGCGGCGCTGGCGGCGCTGGCCGAGCGCAGCATGCAACTGCACGCCACGGTGCAAGACGGCGCGCTCACCCTGGGCAGCGAGCGCGGCAGCGTCACGATCGAGCCCGAACGCTGGCAGTGACGGGGCCGACGGCGTGGGCTAGCCGAGCCAGAGGCGCTGGAAGGCGCCGTCCGGGTCGTGCTCGCGCGCCTGTTTCTCCGGGTTGAAGCGGCGACCGCCGCGCGGGTCGGTGCCGCGGCCGGCGATGTAGAGCCAGTTGCCGTGGTTGCTGTGCACGTCGTAATCGACCAGCTGGTGCTCGAACCAGGCGGCGCCGGCGCGCCAGTCGCCCGGCGCGTCGTGGATCAGCGCGCTGGCCACGACCTGGCGCAGGCGGTTGCTCAGGTAGCCGGTGGCGGCCAGTTCCCGCAGGCCGGCGTCCACCAGCGGCTCGCCGGTGCGGCCGGCGCACCAGCGGGCGAAGGCGGCGGCATCGTGGGCGGGCGGGCCGGCCTGCGGCGACAGTCCCCGCGCGTGGTACAGCCGGCGGCCGAAGCGGGCGTGGAGCCAGCGGAAATGCTCGCGCCAGAGCAGCTCAAACACGATCCAGCGGCTGCCGTCGCTGGCGCCGCGGCGGCGCTCGTGGGCGAGCAGCGCGGCGTGGATCTGCCGGGCGGAGACCGAGCCGTTGGCCAGCCAGGGCGAGAACTTGGTGGAGTAGCCCGTGCCGCTCAGGCCGTTGCGGGTGGCTTTGTACTGCCGCGGCGCGTCGCTCTCGAAATACCGCCGCACGTGGGCCAGCGCCGCGGTTTCGCCGCCGCGCCAGGCCGGCTGGCCGTACGGGAACGACGAGCGCGGGTCGATGCCGCCGGGACTGTCGGCCAGCGGCGGGCGCTGCGGCGCCGGGCGATCGGGCGCGGGCGGCAGTCGTCCGGGCACCGGCCGCGGCGGGCGCACGGGCGTGGCGGCCGACTCGACGGCGCGGCGGAAATCGGTGAACACCGTCGGCACCCGCGCCGGCTCGAACGGCAGGTCGGTGGGCTCGAACAGGCCGGACTGCCACACCGTGTGCACGCGCAGGCCCGCCGCGCGCAGTGCCGCGACCGCCGCCTGCTCCTCCGGGGCCAGGATGTCCTCGGTGACCACCGCGTCGGCCCCCCAGGCGCGGGCGAGGGCTGGCAGCACGACCGCCGGATCGCCGTCGGCTTCGGTGAGGCCACTGCCGCGCGCGGCCAGCCCGGCGGCGAGGTCGTTCAGCGTGTCGGCGAGGAAGCGGGCACGGTGGGGGCCGAGGGGGGCCACGCCCCAGGGGCCGGGCGCGCGCTGCGCCGGGTCGTGGACATACACCGGCCACAACACCTCGGCCTGCGCGGCCGCGGCGGCCAGCGCGGGCTGGTCGCCCAGGCGCAGGTCCTGCCGGAACCAGTAAATCAGGCGCCGGCCCCAGGGCCCGGCGGTGGCGCGCGCACCGCTCACCGCGGCGCCTGCCCGTGGGCGACCCAGATCAGGCCGTCGGTCTGCACGCCCAGCGCCCGCGCCTGCGCGACCAGCCGATCCCGCACCGCCGGCTCCAGCCGCGGTTCTCGCGCCAGGATCCACAGGTAGCCGGTGTCGGGGCCGATCACCATCGACCAGCGGTATTCGGGATCGAGCGCGATCACGTGGTACGCGCCGTAAAACGGCCCGAAGAACGACACCTTCAGCGAGCCGGTGTGGGACGCGCCGATGAAGCGGGCCACCCCTTCGGCCTCCTTCCAGCGGCCGCCGGCGGCGTCGAACCCGCGGTTGAGCACGCCCACGCTGCCGTCCGGCCGCAGGGTGTAGGTGGCGCTCACGTCCACCAGCCCACGCTCGAAACGGTGGTCCAGCCGCGCCACCTCGTACCAGGTGCCGGCGTAGCGCTGCACATCAAAAGGCGACACCGGTGTGGCGCCGGGCGGGATGCCGGTGAAGCAGCCGGCCAGCGGCAGCGCCGACAAGGCAAGCAGGCCGAGGGCGACGCGGCGGCGGGCAGGGGATGCAGGCGGGTGTTTCATGCGTCGGATTGTGGGCGCCGGCCGCCACCCGAGCGGGGCGCGGGGACAAGCGTGCGTGAGACAATCCAGCGCCCTTCAGCCTCTGGATCTACACCATGACCCGCTGTGCCCTCTCACCCCTGTACGCCTCCCCCCTGTGCGCCACCCGCCGCGCGCTCCTGGCCCTCGCCGCGCTGGTGCTGGCCGCGCCGGTGCTGGCGCAATCCGCTTCTCGCCCGTTCCCCCCCGAAGCCTGGCGCGGTCAACTCCAGATCGCTCAGCCGCCGCTGGTCTCCATGGACGACCGGCCGGTGATGCTCTCGCCCGGCGCCCGCATCCTCGACACGAGCAACCGCGTCGTGCTGTCGGCCAGCCTGGTGGGCCGCACGCACACGGTGAATTACCTGCTCAACCCGCAGGGCCAGATCACGCAGGTCTGGCTGCTGACCGAGGCCGAGGCGCGCGAGAAGCGCCGCACGATGGGCGTGGAGCGCAACTACCGCTTCGCGTCCCAGGAAGAGGCCGCCGCGCCCGGCGCGGCGCCGGCCGGCCCGGTGCGCTGAACGCGCGCCCTTCGTCTTTCCCGCGATGTCTGCCCGCCGCGCGCGGGCCCCTGCGCCTGTGGCGCGCCCGGAGTTCCCATGACCAAGAAAGTCTTCATCAAAACCTTTGGCTGCCAGATGAACGAGTACGACTCGGACAAGATGGCCGACGTGCTGGGCGCGGCCGAGGGCTACCAGCCGACCGACGACCCGGAGCAGGCCGACCTGATCCTCTTCAACACCTGCTCCGTGCGCGAGAAGGCGCAGGAAAAGGTGTTCTCCGACCTGGGGCGGGTGAAACACCTGAAGAAGAAGGGCGTGCTGATCGGGGTGGGCGGTTGCGTGGCCAGCCAGGAGGGCGAAGCCATCATCCAGCGCGCGCCGTTCGTGGATGTGGTGTTCGGCCCGCAGACGCTGCACCGCCTGCCCGAGCTGCTGGCGCAGCGCGCGAAGCAGGCCCGCCCGCAGGTGGACATCAGCTTTCCGGAGATCGAAAAGTTCGACCACCTGCCGCCGGCCAAGGTGGAGGGCGCCTCGGCCTTTGTGTCCATCATGGAGGGCTGCTCGAAGTACTGCAGCTACTGCGTGGTGCCCTACACGCGCGGCGAAGAGGTGAGCCGGCCGTTTGACGACGTGCTGGTGGAGGTGGCCGGTCTGGCCGACCAGGGCGTGAAGGAAGTGACGCTGCTGGGCCAGAACGTGAACGCCTACCGCGGCGCGATGGGCGATACCAGCGAGATCGCCGACTTCGCCCTCCTGCTGGAATACGTGGCCGACATCCCCGGCATCGAGCGCATCCGCTACACCACCAGCCACCCCAACGAATTCACGCCGCGCCTGATCGAGGCCTACGCCCGGCTGCCCAAACTGGTGAACCACCTGCACCTGCCGGTGCAGCACGGCAGCGACCGCATCCTGATGGCCATGAAGCGCGGCTACACCGCCATGGAATACAAGAGCACGATCCGCAAGCTGCGCGCCATCCGGCCGGATATCTCCATGAGCAGCGACTTCATCGTCGGCTTCCCCGGCGAGACGGACGAGGACTTCCAGAAGATGATGAAGCTGATCGAGGACGTGGGCTTCGACAGCAGCTTCTCCTTCATCTTCAGCCCGCGGCCCGGCACGCCCGCGGCCAACCTGCCCGATGACACGCCCCACGACGTCAAGCTGCAGCGGCTGCAGCACCTGCAGGCCACCATCGAGGCCAACGTGCGGCGCATCAGCGCCAGCCGCGAGGGCACGGTGCAGCGCATCCTGGTCGAAGGCCCGTCGCGCCGGCCCGGCCCCGGCGGCGCCGCCGAACTGATGGGGCGCACCGAGTGCAACCGCATCGTCAACTTCGACGGCGGCCCGAACGGCGCGCGCCTGGTCGGCCAGATGATCGACGTGCGCATCACCCAGGCGTTGCCGCACTCGCTGCGCGGCCAGGTCGAAACCACCCCCGCGGCGCTTCGCGCCACCCCCTCCAGGGGGCAACACCAGCGGCCTGGCGAAGCCAGTTCCGCGGTGTTTCTGGACTGAAGCAGGCGCCGCGTGCGGCCAACGTCCCTGTCCTTCCGGCAGTTGCTGGTGGTGGCCTTCGTGGTCATCGGCGCGCTGCTGGGCGCGGCGGCGCTGCGGGCCCTCTTTTCGCTGGAGTCGCTGCTGGCCCAAAGCCGCGACGCGGCCGCGCAGGCGATCGCCCTGTCGACCGCGGCGCAGTCGCTGTCCGAGCGCAGCCTGGCCATGGAGCGGGCGGCGCGGCAGTCGCTGGTGCTGGGCGACCGGCCGCTGCGCCAGCGCTTCAACGAGGCGGCGGCCCAGGCGGGCGACACGCTGCGCCGCCTGACCGACAACGACCTGCCGCCCGGTCTGGCGGCGCGCTGGCGCGATGAGCTCGAAAGCATCCAGGCCCTGCTCGACGGTCCGCCCGACACCGCGCTGGACCGCGAGCGCGAGGTGGCGCGGGGCTTCCGGGAACTCGACGCGCTCAACGCCGACATCGCCCAGGCGGTGCAGGCGCTGATCCGGGGCCGCAACGACGCCCTGCAGGCCGGGTTCGAGCGCAGCCGCCAGCAGCTCACCCAGCAGGTGCTGGGTTCGATCGGCGTGGCGGCGGTGCTGGCGCTGGCCTTTGGCGTGTGGCTGTCGCGGCCGTTCGTGCGGCTGGAGAGCGCCATCGTCGGGCTGGGCGAGAACCGGCTCGACCAGCCGATCGACATTCCGGGCCCCAAGGACGTGCGGCGGCTGAGCCAGCAGCTCGAATGGCTGCGCCTGCGCCTGACCGAACTCGACGCCGACAAGGCCCGCTTCCTGCGCCACATCTCCCACGAATTGAAGACGCCGCTGGCCTCGCTGCACGAGGGCGTGGCGGTGCTGGGCGACGGCGTGGCCGGGCCGATGAACCCCGACCAGACCGAGGTGGTGCGCATCCTGCAGCACAACACGCAGCAGCTGCAGCAGCAGATCGAGGCCCTGCTGCGCTTCAACGCCGCCGCCTTCGAGGCCCGCCAACTGCGCCGCGAGCGCACCGACCTGCGCGCCCTCATCGAGGATCAGGTGGAATCGCAGCGCCTGCACTGGCAGGCGCGGCAGTTGCAGGTGCGGGTCGAGGGCGAGCCGGTCGTGCTGCCGGTGGACCGCGCGAAGATGGCCTCGGCCCTGGGCAACCTGCTGCTCAACGCGATCCGCTTTTCGCCGCCCGGCGGGCAGATCCGCTTCACGCTGCTCGCGCTGCCGGGCCGCGTGGCGATCGACATCGTGGATCAGGGCCCCGGCGTGGCCGAGGCCGACCGCGAGCGCGTGTTTGAACCCTTCTACCGCGGTCAGCACCAACCCGCCGACGCGCCGCGCGGCAGCGGCATTGGTCTGTCCATCGTGCACGAATACCTCACGGCCCACGGCGGCCGCATCGACCTGCTGCCCCCGCGCGGGGGCAGCGGCGCCCACTTTCGCCTGGAACTTCCCCATGCTGCCTGAGCTGCTTCCCCCGCGGCGGTCCGCCGCGCTCGTCCTGGGACTCGCCGCGGTGCTCGCCGGCTGCCAGACGCCGGCCACCGTGCGCCACGGCTCGCCCGCGGCGATGCCACCGCCCGTGGCCTCGTCCAGCGCCCCGGCGCCGACCGCCAAACCCTCGCCCGCCGCCCCGCTCGCGAGCACGCCGGCCCCGGTGGCGGGTGCGACCCCGGCGGTGGCGGCCGTGGTGCCGCTGCCACCACTGGCCCCGCCGGCGGCCGACGACCGCGACGGCCTGCGCCCCCTGTTGGCCTACGCCGACCGCGTGCGCGCGCTCACCCCGGCCGAACTCGCCACCGAAATCGCCGCGCTGGGCGATCCGGGCGCGTCGGCGCCGCGGCAGATGCAGCTCGCCATCGCCTTGTCGCAAACACACGCCGCGGTCGACACCGCGCGTGCGGTGGGGCTGCTGCAGCGCGTGGCGGCCAGCCCGGCGCCCGACGCGGCGCCCCTGCAACCGCTGGCGCGGCTGCTGGCGCACCGCCTGGCCGAACAGCGCCGGCTGGAAGACACCGCCGAGCGCCAGGCGCAGCAACTGCGCGACAGCCAGCGCCGCATCGAGCAGCTGACCGAGCGGCTCGACGCGGTGCGCGCCATCGAGCGCAGCCTGAACAACCGCAGCGCGCCCCGCGCCACCACGCCATGACCGCCGCCACCCCGACCGCCGGCCGCGCCCGCCTCCTTGTCGTCGACGACGACGCCGACATGCTGCGGCTGCTGTCGATGCGGCTGGGCGCCGCCGGCTACGCGGTCACCGCCGTCGGCTCGGCCGAAGCGGCGCTGGCCCAGCTCGACATCGAGCGTCCCCAGCTGGTGATTTCGGACGTGCGCCTGCCCGGCCGCGACGGCCTGGCCCTGTTCGACGAGGTGCGCCAGCGCCACCCCTCGCTGCCCGTGATCCTGCTCACCGCGCACGGCACCATCCCCGACGCGGTGGAGGCCACCCGACGCGGCGTGTTCACCTACCTGACCAAGCCCTACGACGCGCGCGAACTGCTCGAACGCGTGACCCAGGCCCTGGCGCTGGCCGCGCCCGATGCGCCCGCCGCGCCGGCCGACGAAGCCTGGCGACGCGACATCGTCAGCCGCTCCAGCCGCATGGCCGACCTGCTGGCCGAGGCCCGGCTGGTGGCGCGCAGCGACGCCAGCGTGCTGCTGCGCGGGGACTCCGGCACCGGCAAGGAGGTGCTGGCGCAGGCCATCCACCGCGCCAGCGCCCGCGCCGACAAGCCCTTCGTCGCGGTCAACTGCGGCGCCATCCCCGAGGCGTTGCTGGAGTCGGAACTGTTCGGCCACGTCAAGGGCGCCTTCACCGACGCGGTGGCCAACCACAAGGGCCTGTTCCAGGCGGCCCACGGCGGCACCCTGCTCCTCGACGAAATCGGCGACATGCCGCCGGCGCTGCAGGTCAAGCTGCTGCGCGTGCTGCAGGAGCGCGCCGTGCGCCCGCTGGGCTCCAGCCAGTCGATCCCGGTGGACGTGCGCATCATCTCGGCCACGCACCGCGACCTGGAAGCCGCAATGGCCGCCGGCCAGTTCCGCGAAGACCTCTACTACCGCCTCAACGTCGTCACGCTCACCCTGCCCACGCTGGCCGAGCGCCGCGAAGACATCCCGCTGCTGGCCAACCATTTCCTCGCCCGGCTGTCGGCCAAGTACGGCCGGCGCAGCGCCGGCTTCGCGCCCGAGGCCCTGAAGGCGCTCACGATGGCCGCGTGGCCCGGCAACGTGCGCCAGCTGGTCAACGTGGTGGAGCAGGTGTGTGCCCTGTCGACCACGCCGCTGGTGCCGCTGGCGCTGGTGCAGCGCGCCCTGCGCACGCCCTCGGTGGAGGTACTGAGCTTCGCCGACGCCAAGCAGCGCTTCGAGCGCGCCTACCTGGTCGATCTGCTGAAGATGACCGACGGGAACGTGGCCGACGCGGCGCGGCTGGCCCAGCGCAACCGCACCGAGTTCTACCGGCTGCTGCAAAAACACGACCTCACCCCCGGCCTCTTCAAGGCCGACGGCGCGGACCCTGTCGCCGAATCGTGACAGCTCCAAGTGCTTGATTTATCAAGGTTTTTATCCAGGCGACGGGATGCCTGTCGCCGATCGGCGACAAAAATGCCGGGTTAACCCTCGGTTCGTGAGGTGTCGGCGGCAAACAACTTGAAACAGATGGCTTAAACCACTGATTTCATTGATCTTTTTTGGGCTGGCACAGGGTTTGCACTAAGCGGGCATGACCCGCCCGTTTTCGGCCCTCGCGCTGACCCGATCCCTGCGCCACGCGCTGGTGGCGGTTGCCTGCGGCCTCGGTCTGGCCGGCGGCGCGGCGGCGCAAGGGCTGGACTGGGACAACGTCTCCCGCCTGGCCCAGACCCGCGCCGCCACGCCCTGGCAGCCCGCAACCACGCCGCTGCCGCCCGCGCTGGCCGACATCACCTACGACCAGCTGCGCGACATCCGCTTCCGCCCGGCGCGCGCCACCTGGCGCGACCGCCAGCTGCCCTTCGAAGCGCAGTTCTTCCACCTCGGTCTGTACCACACCGAGCCGGTGCGCATCCACGAAGTCGCCCCCGACGGCCAGGTCCACCACCTGGCCTACCGGCCGGACGACTTCGACTGGGGCGCCAACCGCTTCGACACCACCGGCTGGGGCGACCTCGGCCACGCCGGCTTTCGCCTGCACTACCCGCTCAACAGCCTGGCCTACAAGGACGAGCTCGTCGTGTTCCTCGGCGCGAGCTACTTCCGCGCGCTGGGCGCCCAGCAACAGTACGGCCTGTCGGCCCGGGGGCTGGCGATCGACACGGTGGGCGGTGCGGGCGAAGAATTCCCCCGCTTCACCGAGTTCTGGATCCGCCGGCCTGCGCCCGACGCCCGCGAGATCACCGTGCTGGCGCTGCTGGAGTCGCCGCGCGCCACCGGCGCTTACCGCTTCGTCATCCGCCCGGGCTTCTCCACCGTCATGTCCGTGAGCGCGCGCGTCTACCTGCGCGAGGGCGCCGGTCCGGTGGCCACGCTCGGCCTGGCGCCGCTGACCAGCATGTTCCTCAGCGGCGAAAACCAGCCCCTGCCCGGCGACTTCCGGCCCGAGGTGCACGACTCCGACGGTCTGATGATCGCCACCGGCGAAGGCGAGTGGTTGTGGCGGCCCCTGCAGCGTCCGCGCGCCATCGAAGTCAATTCGTTCGCCACCACCAACCCGCGCGGCTTCGGCCTGATGCAACGCGACCGGCGCTTCGCCAGCTACGAAGACCCGGAGGCCCGCTACGAGCGGCGCCCCAGCGCGTGGGTTCGCCCGCTGGGCGACTGGGGCCCGGGGCGCGTGGAACTGGTCCAGCTGCCCACGCCGGACGAAACCCACGACAACATCGTCGCTTACTGGGTGCCGGCGCGGCTGCCCGAGCCGGGCCAGCCGCTCGAATTCCACTACGAGCTGTCGTGGCAGGGCGACGAGGCGCAGCGCCCGCCGTCGAGCTGGGTCACGCAGACCCGGCGCGGCTACGGCTACACGCGCCTGAGTCCGGCCGAGCAGGCGGCCACACCGCAGTTCACCCTCGACTTCGCCGGGCCCGCGCTCGACGCCTTGCCCGCGGGCGCGCCGGTGCGGGCGGTCGTGAGCGCCGACGCCAACGGCCGCGTGGTCGAAACCCTTGCCTACCCCAACCCGGCCACGCGCACCTGGCGCGTGACCCTGCGCGTGGCGCGCGTCGATCCCACCCGCCCGGTGGAGCTGCGCGCCTTTCTTCAACACCAGAACGACACCGTGAGCGAAACATGGACGCACCTGCTGCTGCCCGAATGAGCGCGACCGCCACCCCCGGCCCGCGCAGCGCGCTGCGCGCGCACCGCCACCCCAACGCGGTGACGGCCCCGCCCATCCACCGCGGCTCGATGACGCCGCGGCCCTGGCGCGGCTTCTGGAACAGCGTGGGCACCGCCGCGCTGGGCCTGCTGGCGCGGGCGCTGCCGCCGCGCGAACCGCGGCCCGCCGCCGCGCCGGCCACGCCCGCCGACCGCGCCGCCGCGCGCCGTCGCGCCGCCTTTGTGGCGCTCACGCTCGGCAGCACCGGGCTGGCCGCCTGGCTCTACGCCGACGCCCAACCCGACGCCATCGGCGGCCCGCTGGCCACCGCGCAGCTGGTGCTGTTCAGCGTGCTGTCGGCCTGGGTCGTCACCGGTTTTGTCACCGCGCTCATGGGCTTCTGGGTGATGCTGCGCGGCGACCGCCACACCCTGCGCGCGGCCAGCGTGCGGCACCACGCGATGAACCCCGACGCCCGCACCGCGGTGATCATGCCGATCTGCCACGAGGACGTGTCCACCGTGTTCGCCGGCCTGCGCGCCACGGCCGAGTCGCTGGCAGCCACCGGCGAGGCGCGGCATTTCGACCTGTTCGTGCTCTCCGACAGCGCCGACCCGGCGACCGTGCGCGCCGAACGCGCCGCCTGGGAAGAGCTGCGCGCCGCGCTCAACGGCGCCGACGGCCGGCCGCTGGTGGAGGTGTACTACCGCCGCCGCACGCGCCGCACCCACCGCAAGGCCGGCAACGTGGCCGACTTCTGCCGCCGCTGGGGCCGCGACTACCGCTACATGGTCGTGCTCGACGCCGACAGCGTGATGAGCGGGCGCTGCCTGGTGGACATGGTCAAGCTGATGGAAGCCCATCCGGACGCCGGCATCATCCAGACCGCCACCCAGGCCGTGGGCCACGACACGCTGCACGCCCGCGCGCAGCAGTTCGCCTCGCGCGTCACGGGTCGCCTCTTCACGCTGGGCATGCAGTACTGGCAACTCGGCGAGTCGCACTACTGGGGCCACAACGCGATCCTGCGCGTCGAGCCCTTCATGAAGCACTGCGCGCTGGCGCCGATCGCCGGTCGCGGCGGGCTCAGCGGCAGCATCCTGTCGCACGACTTCGTGGAGGCCGCGCTGATGCGCCGCGCCGGCTATCGCGTGTGGCTGGTGGCCGACCTGCAGGGCAGCTACGAGCAGCAGCCGCCGGACCTGATCAGCGAACTGCAGCGCGACCGCCGCTGGTGCCAGGGCAACTTGCAAAACGCGCGCCTGATGGCCGAGCCCGGCATCCACCGGGTGCACCGCGGCATGTTCGCCATCGGCGCCATGTCCTACCTCTCGGCGCCGCTGTGGCTGGCTTTCCTGGCCTGCGGCGTGGCGCTGTGGCTCACCGACACCGGCAGCGCGCCGGCGTGGCAGGCCGTGCCGGCCGAGCTGCGCAGCCTGTGGGCGTTCACGCTGTGCCTGCTGTTCCTGCCGCGGGTGCTGGGCGTGGTGGGCGTGTTCCTGCGCGGCGAGGTGCGCAACTTCGGCGGCGCGCCCACGCTCCTGGCCAGCGCGGCGCTGGAGACGGTGCAGGCCATGTTGCTGGCGCCGGTGCGCATGCTGGCGCATTCGCTGTTCGTGGTGGTGGCGCTCACCGGCTGGAAGCTGGAGTGGAAATCGCCGCCGCGGGAAGCGGCCGGCGTGGCCTGGCGCGACGCCGCCGCGCAGCTCGGGCCGATGAGCCTGGGCATGGCCGCCGTCGTCAGCGCCCTGGCACTGGTCAACCCGGCCGCGCTCTGGTGGATCGCGCCGGTGGCGGTGCCGGTGTTGCTGGCCGTGCCGATGGCCGTGGCCACCAGCCACGTCGATCTCGGCGGCTGGATGCGGGGGCGCGGTTTCCTGCTGATTCCGGAGGAGTCGTGGTCGCCGGCGGTGTTGCGCCGCGCCTGGCGCCACGCCAGCCGCCTGGCGCTGCGCGCCGCCTGAGCCGTCCACCCGTCACGGGCGCGGCGGCGGACGCAGGTAGCGCGCGTCCGACCACGTGGCGAGCCACTGCGGCGCAAAGGCGACGAACGTGGCGCACAGCAGGCCGGTGAGAAAGGCGTCGCCCCAGGCCAACAGCCACATCGCCACCACCGCCTGATCGGCCTGCAGCGGGTGGGCCGCCAGCAGGCCGGCCCCGCTCACAAACACCACCGCCGCGGTCCCGAGAAAGCCGCGGCCCAGCGTGTAGACAAACGGGTTGGGCGGCAGCCAGCGCCGCAGCGCGGCGCCCAGGGCCACGGCCAGCGTGGCCGGCAGGACGCCCAGCCACCACAGCTGGGCGGCCAGCGCACCGACCTGCGCATCGCCCACCAGCCAGGTCACCAGCGCCGCCAGCCACAGCACCGGCACCGCGAGCGGCCAGCCCAGCATCAGCACCACCGCCGAGGCCCCCGACACGCGCAGCGGCAACCCGGCCGGCAGCGCCGCCGGCAGGCTCCAGAGCAGGGGCAGCAGCACCACCACGGCCAGCGCTGGCGACAGCAGCGCACCGCCGAGCATGCGCCACGGCCTCAGCCACAAGGCCAGGGCCAGCGCGGCCGCGCTCAGCCCGAGTTCGATCCAGAGAATCCAGCCGTCCGCCATCGCGCCCTCCTCGCCGCCGCAGTATCGGGGCGCGGGCCCGCAGCGGGCTTGACCGGCGTCAACCCATGCCGGGCAGCTTGGGCATGCCTTTCATGCCGCCCATGCGCTTCATCATCTTCATGAGGCCGCCGCCCTTCATCTTCTTCATCATGTCCTGCATCTGCTCAAACTCCTTGAGCAGGCGGTTCACATCCTGCACCGCCACACCCGCGCCGGCGGCGATGCGGCGCTTGCGGGTGGCCTTGATCAGCTCAGGCTTGCGGCGCTCCTGCGGCGTCATGCTACAGATGATGCCCTCCTTGCGCCGGATGTCGCGCTCGGCCCGGTTCAGGTCGGCCTCGCTCGCCTTGGCCGCCAGGTTGCCGGGCAGCTTGTCCATCAGGCTGGACAGGCCGCCCATCTGCTTCATCTGGCGGATCTGGTCGAGAAAATCGTTGAGGTCGAACTCGCCGCCGCCCTTGACCTTGGCCGCGAGCTTTTGCGCCTGCGCCATGTCGACGCCGGCGGTCACCTGCTCGACCAGCGCAACGATGTCGCCCATGCCCAGCACGCGCTGCGCGTGACGCTCGGCGTCAAACACCTCCAGGCCGTCGATCTTTTCGCTCACACCGGCGAACTTGATCGGCACACCGGTCACCGACCGCACCGACAGCGCCGCGCCACCGCGCGAGTCGCCGTCGAGCTTGGTCAGCACGATGCCGGTCAGGGGCAAGGCCTCCTTGAAGGCGCGCGCGGTGTTGATCGCGTCCTGACCCTGCATGGCATCCACGACGAACAGCGTCTCCACCGGGTTGAGCGCGGCGTGCAGGCCCTGGATCTCGCGCATCAGCGCCTCGTCGATCGCCAGCCGGCCGGCGGTGTCGACCAGGAGCACGTCGAAATAGTGACGGCGCGCATGGTCGAGCGCGGCGCGGGCGATGTCCAGCGGCTGCTGGTCGGGCGTGCTGGGGAACCACTCGGCCCCGGCCTGCGCGGTGACAGTCTTGAGCTGCTCGATGGCGGCGGGGCGGTACACGTCGCCAGAAACGGTGAGCACCTTCTTCTTGCGCTTCTGGATCAGGTGGCGCGCGAGCTTGGCGGTGGTGGTGGTCTTGCCGGCGCCCTGCAAACCGGCCATGAGAATGACCGCCGGCGGCTGGGCCGCGAGGTTGAGTTCGGCCACCGGCCGCGGGCCGGCCGCATCGTCCGCCCCCATGGTCGCCGCCAGCTCGCGGTTGACGATGCCCACCAGCGCCTGCCCGGGCGTGAGCGACCCCACCACCTCGGCGCCCAGCGCTTTTTCTTTGACCCGCGCGATGAAATCCCGCACCACCGGCAGCGCCACGTCAGCCTCCAGCAGGGCCATGCGCACCTCGCGCAGCATGTCGGTGACGTTGCTCTCGGTGATGCGCGCCTGACCGCGCATTTCCTTGACGATGCGGGAGAGGCGTTCGGACAGGGCTGAGGCCATGGGTGGGCTCGCGGTGAGGGGGAAAGAGGCGCCCGCGGGAGGGCGCGGGGCGGGCCGCGGTGCCGGGGCCCGGCGGGCGCGGCGCAGCCGTATAAACTGTGCCGACGATTTTAGCCCCGCCCCCGCCCGGACGGCGGTGCCCACACCCGCATGAACCAGTTGCCCCTGTTCGCCATCGGCTGGCCGGCCGCCGTCTTCTCCGGCGCCTCGGCCCTGGCGTATGCGCTGCTCGCGTGGGCGCATCCGCGACTCAGCGCCGCCCAGGCGCGCAACCTCCTGGCTGCGGCGTGGTTCCTGCACCTGCTGGTGTTGCTCGCCGGCCTGCTGGAGCAGCCGGCGCGCTTCGGCTTCGCGCCGGCGCTGTCGGTCACGGCCTGGCTGGTGTTGACCGTCTACCTGATCGAGAGTCGCCTGTACCCGCAGTTGCGCGCGCGCTGGACGCTGGCCGTCGTGGGCGCGGCGGCGGTGTTGCTGGCGGTGGCCTTCCCGGGCGCGCAGTACCCGCACGTGCATTCGGGCTGGATGCCGCTGCACTGGGCGCTCGGCATCGCCTCATACGGCTTGATCGCGGCCGCCGTGGGCCACGCGTGGCTGATGCAGCGGGCCGAGGCGGCCATGCGGCGCGGCACCACGTCCGAGGCCGCGATGCCCCTGCTCACGCTGGAACGCCTGACCTTCCGCTTCGTCGGCGCGGGTTTCGTGCTGCTGAGCGCCACGCTGCTGGCCGGCTGGTGGTTCACGAGTTCCCTGAACCACCGCTGGGTCTGGGACCACAAGACGGTGTTTTCGGTGCTGGCCTGGGCCACGATGGGGGTGCTGCTGTGGGGCCGCTGGCGGCTCGGCTGGCGCGGCCGCACCGCGGTGCGCACGCTGTATCTCGGCGCCAGTTTTTTGCTGCTGGGCTATGTCGGCTCGCGCTTCGTGCTCGAAGTGTTGCTGCAGCGGCCGGGTGCCTGAGGAGCCGCGGTGAAGTACCTGCTGGTCCTCGTGGTGGTGCTTGTGGCGGTGTACGTCTGGAAGCAGTCGCGCCGCCGCGACGATGCCCCTGCCCCGCCGCCCCGCCCCCGCGCGGACGCCACGCCGGCCCTGATGGTGGCCTGCCGCCACTGCGGCACCCACCTGCCGCAGGCCGATGCGTTGCCTGGCCAGAGCGGCGCCCACTACTGCAGCGCCGAACACCGGCGCGCCCAGCACGACGACGGGCGCTGACGCCATGGCGCGAGAGGGACGTTCCTCGTTCCAGCCGTCGTGGCACTCGGTGATGGAGCCCGCCGGTCCGCCCAGCGCGGGGGTGTCCCGCGCACCGGCGACCGCGCGCCTGTGGGTCGCCTTCATGCGGGCTCGGCTGGCGGTGGCCGTGGTGCTGCTGTCGCTGCAAGCCTTCGTGGTCTTCACCGGCACCGGCGGTCCGCCCTGGCTGCTCGGTGTGGGCGGCCTGCACGTGGCGGCCTGCCTGGTGATGCTGTGGGTGCCGCCGGGCGGCAGTTCGCGCGGGCGCCAGTGGCGCTGGCTGCTGACCATCGGCGTCGATCTCGCCGTCTTCGCGGTGCTGCAGGGCTGGCAGACCAGCTCCATCAATTTCACCCCGCTGTTCGCCCTGCCCGTGCTGCTGGGGGCGATTCTGGGCCCCCTGATCCTCGGGCTGGCGGCGGCCGCGGCGGCCACGCTGACGATGCTCGCGGACGCCTGGTGGAGCGCGCCGCTGTTCAGCGAAATCAGCACCACGCGCTTCCTGCAGGCCGGTCTGGCCGGCATGGGATTCTTCCTGGTGGCGGTGCTGGCGCACCAGCTGGCCTTGCGGCTCGCGCGCGAGGAGGCGGTGGCCGCCAAAAGCCAGGCCGCCGCCCGCGCGCAGACGCAGGTCAACGAACTGATCATCGACAGCCTGGACATCGGCGTGCTGGTCGTCGATCCGCACGGCGTGGTGCGCAACGCCAATCCCGCGGCCCGGCGCATGCTCATGGGGGAACGTTACCCCGAGGGGGCGCGGCTGCTGCTCTCCGGTCAGGCCGCGTGGGCCCACCTGTCGCTGCTGGTGACCGAGACCTTCGTCAGTGGCCAGCCGCTGACCGGCGAGGCCACGATCGCCCACGAAGACCGGGCGAGCCAGCGCGTGCAGGTGCGAACCCACCTGACACCCACCGAACACCAGCGCGCCGGTCTGTGCGTGTTGTTCCTGGAAGACCAGCGCGAGGTCGAGGCGCGGGTGCGCACCGAGAAACTCGCGGCCATGGGCCGCATGTCCGCCGCCGTGGCCCACGAAATCCGCAATCCCCTGTCCGCCATCACGCAGGCCAACGCCCTGCTGGATGAAGAGGTGCGCGAGCCGGCCCAGAAGCGGCTGACCCAGATGATCGGGCAAAACGCGCAGCGCCTGGCCCGGATCGTCGACGACATCCTCAACGTGGCACGGGCGCAGCCCACCCCCATCGACAGCCGCGTGCCCCCTCTGCCGCTGGACGCGGCCGTGCGGCGTGTGGTCAACGAATGGTCGCGGCAACACCCGCTGGGCAAAGGACTGGCCCTGCACACCCACGCCGCCGATGCCGGCATTGGCTTCGATCCCGACCACCTGCGCCGCCTGCTGGTCAACCTGCTCGACAACGCGGTGCGCTTCGCCAGCGGCGAGGCCGGATCGATCCGCGTCATCACCCAGACCGTCGGCACCGACGAAATCCGCCTGTCGGTGTGGAGCGACGGCGCGCCGCTGGAACCCACCGTGCAGCGGCACCTGTTTGAGCCCTTCTTTTCGTCGGAAAGCCGCTCCAGCGGCCTCGGTCTGTACCTGTGCCGCGAGTTGTGCGAGCGCTATGGCGCGCAGATCGCGTACCGGCGCACGCGGCTCGATCAGCGCGAGGGCAATGAGTTCTACATCACCGCGCCGCTGATGCGTGCCGGCGACGGCCCGCGCAGCGGCCGCGGTGCGCTGGCCACGCAGCACAGCCTGCCGTACGACCAGAGCGACATCCACGCCACGCCCGGCACCATCTTCGACCCCGATCCCAGCCAGCCTGGCACGGCCCCCCGCTGAATCCATGACCTCCGACGCCAGCCCCCGATTGCTCGTCGTCGACGACGAGCCCGACCTGCGCACCTTGTATGAGCTGACCCTGCTGCGCGAAGGCCACGCGGTGCAGAGCGCCGGCGACCTCGGCGAAGCCCGTCGCCTGCTGGCCGCGCAGCGCTTCGACGTGGTCATCACCGACATGCGCCTGCCCGACGGGCTGGGCCTGTCGCTCGTGCGGGAACTGGCCGACCCCACCCGCGGCGAACGCTGCATCGTGATCACCGCCTATGGCTCGGCCGAGAACGCGGTGGAGGCGCTGAAGGCCGGCGCTTTCGACTACCTCACCAAGCCGGTGGACCTCAAGCAGTTGCGCGCCGCCGTGCGCGCCGCGCTGAGCCACCGCCCCACGCCGACGGGCCCCGCCGCGCGGGTCACCCCCGGCTCCGCGCGCGAGGCCTCGTCGGCCCAACCCGCGCCCGGCGGCGACGCCGCGCTGGCCCGCCTGGCCGGCATCTCGCCCGCCATGGAGCAGGTGCGCGGCCGGATCGCCAAGGTCGCCACCAGCATGGCGCCCGTGTTGATCCTGGGCGAGTCCGGCACCGGCAAGGAACTGGTGGCCCGTGCGGTGCACGCCTGCAGCCACCGGCGCGACGGCCCCTTCGTGGCGGTCAATTGCGGTGCCATCCCCGAGCACCTGATCGAAGCCGAGTTCTTCGGCGCGCGCAAGGGCGCCTACACCGGCGCCAGCGCCGACCGCGACGGCTATTTCCAGGCCGCGCGCGGCGGCACGCTGTTCCTCGACGAGATTGGCGACTTGCCACTGGCCATGCAGGCCAAGCTGCTGCGCGCGATCCAGGAGCGACAGGTGCGTGCGCTCGGCGGCGTGCAGGAAGAGTCGGTGGACGTGCGCCTGGTCAGCGCCACCCACCGCGACCTGGCGGCCCTCGTGCAGGCCGGCCAGTTCCGGCAAGACCTGTTCTACCGCCTCAACGTGATTGCGTTGCGCACGCCGCCGCTGCGCGAGCGCCGCGAGGACCTGCCTTTCCTGATCGACGCGCTGTTGCGTCGGCTGTGCGACGACAGTGGCCAGCCGATGCCCACGCTGGGCGCCGATGTGCTGCGCTGGCTGCAGGCGCACCCGCTGCCGGGCAACGTGCGCGAGCTCGAGAACCTGCTGCAGCGCGCGCTCGCGCTGGGCAACGGCGACCGCCTCACCCTGGCGGATTTTGAGGACGCCGGCAGCCCCGGCATCGCCCCGGCCAGCGAGGCCGACGACCCCGACACCGAACCCGTCGGTCTCGACGACCTCGCCCCCGCGCTGCCGTCCGACCTGCAACGCTTTCTGGACGAACAGGAACGCCAGGTGCTGCTGCAGGCGCTGCGCGAGTGTGGCTACAACCGCACCGCCGCCGCCACCCGGCTGGGCCTGAACCTGCGCCAGATGCGCTACCGCATCCAGCGCCTGGGCATCACCATGCCGGGCGAGGGTGACGACGATGAGCGTTGACCCGAGCCCACCGCCGTCGGCCTGGGTGGACGGCTGGCTGCAACGCGCCCGGCGCTGCCCCTCCCCGAACCACGGCCCCCGCCCCGCCGACGCCCGCATCGACCTGATCGTGGTGCACTCGATCAGCCTGCCGCCCGGCGAATACGGCGGCGACGCGATCGAACGCCTCTTCACCAACACGCTCGACTGGGACGCGCACCCCTACCTCAAGACCATCCGCGGCCTGCAGGTGTCGGCGCATTTCCTGATCCGCCGCGACGGTACGCTGATCCAGTTTGTCGACACCGATGCGCGGGCCTGGCACGCCGGCCGTTCCCACTGGGACGGGCGCGACAACCGCAACGACGATTCCATCGGCGTGGAACTGGAAGGTCTGGAGGGCGACCGCTTCGAGCTGGCGCAATACCGCGCCCTGGCCGCCCTGTGCCGCGACCTCGCCCGGCGCCACCCGATCGAGCGCATCGCCGGCCACGAACACATCGCCCCGGGCCGGAAAAACGACCCCGGTCCCGGTTTCGAGTGGGTGCAACTGCAACATGACCTGGGCTGGCCAGCCGGGTGTTTTCCCGAAGTGGTGGCCTCCACCGCGGGTGAACCGCCGCAGCCGGCCTGACACCCCGCCTCGCGACGCGCCAGACACCGTGCGGCCTGCGCGCCCAAATCGGCCCGAAGGCCCCGCCGTTGCTGCGTTTCGGGCCCCGCATCACGCGCCGGCAAGCCCGCCCACGGCGTCGCGCCTGCGGCCCTCACCCGGGGCTTTTTGCCCTGCGAAATGCGCCCGATCGTGGTGCAGCGCAACGACCCCGAAACACTACCGCTAGTGCCTTGTTCCCCCCTGGCACACCAGATATAGTGTGCGCCTGAGATTGCACGCGACCGGTTGGCCCGGGCCCCATGCCCAGCCCGCAGCCCGACCGTCGCCCCTCCAGGCCACAACAAACAACACACAGAGGAACCATGCTGACCGCGTCCATCACCCCTTCGCCTTCCCACGCCGCCGCGATGCCCTCGCCCAGCCTCGGAGGCGCCAGCGCGCCCGCCGTGAGCGCCAGCGCGCTGGCGCACTACCAGATCATCCGCCGCAACGGCGCCGTGGTGCCGTTCGAGCCCAGCAAGATCGCCGTGGCTCTGATGAAGGCCTTCCTGGCGGTGCATGGCACGCAGGGCGCGGCCTCCGCCAGCGTGCGCGAGACCGTGGAGGAACTCACCCAGGCCGTGGTCCGCGCGCTCATGCGCTCGCGCCCGGGCGGTGGCACCTTCCACATCGAAGACGTGCAGGACCAGGTCGAACTCGGCCTGATGCGCGGCAGCCACCACGAAGTCGCCCGCGCCTACGTGCTGTACCGCGAGCGTCGCGCCGCCGAACGCGCCGCGCAGGCCGCCACCACCGCCCAGCCGGCCGAGCCGGTGCTGCACGTGATGGACGGCGGCCAGCGCGTGGCGCTGGACGTGTCGGCCCTCACCCGACTGATCACCGAGGCCTGCGCCGGCCTGGGTGCCGACGTCAAGCCCGAGCCGATCGTGGCCGAGACCAAGCGCAACCTGTACGACGGCGTGCCGATCGACGAGGTGTACAAGGCCGCCATCCTGGCCGCGCGCACGCTGATCGAGAAGGACCCGGACTACACATACGCCACCGCCCGCCTGCTGCTGCACACGATCGTCAAGGAGATCCTGGGCGACGAGGTCCCGCAAGCCGAGATGGGCCAGCGCTACGCCGACTACTTCCCCGGCTTCATCAAGAAGGGCGTGGAAGCCGAGCTGCTGAACCCGGACCTGCTGCAATTCGACCTGGCCCGCCTGGGCGCCGCCCTCAAGCCGGAGCGCGACCTGCAGTTCGACTACCTCGGCCTGCAGACCCTGTACGACCGCTATTTCCTGCACGTGCGCAAGACCCGCATCGAGCTGCCGCAGGCCTTCTTCATGCGTGTGGCCATGGGCCTGGCGCTGGGTGAAATCGACCGCGAAGCGCGCGCGATCGAGTTCTACGAGGTGCTCTCCTCGTTCGACTTCATGTCGTCCACGCCCACGCTGTTCAACAGCGGCACGTTGCGCTCGCAACTCTCCAGCTGCTACCTGACCACGGTGCCGGACGACCTGGACGGGATCTACGAATCCATCAAGGAAAACGCGCTGCTGTCGAAGTTCGCCGGCGGTCTGGGCAACGACTGGACGCGCGTGCGCGCCCTGGGCTCGCACATCAAGGGCACCAACGGCGAGTCGCAGGGCGTGGTTCCGTTCCTGAAGGTGGTCAACGACACCGCGGTGGCCGTCAACCAGGGCGGCAAACGCAAAGGCGCGGTCTGCACCTACCTGGAAACCTGGCACCTGGACATCGAGGAATTCCTCGAACTGCGCAAGAACACGGGCGATGACCGCCGCCGCACCCACGACATGAACACGGCGAACTGGATTCCCGACCTGTTCATGCGCCGCGTGCTGGAAAAAGGCGAGTGGAGCCTGTTCTCCCCGTCCAACGTGCCCGACCTGCACGACAAGTTCGGCGCCGACTTCGAGCGCGCGTACGTGGCCTACGAAGAAAAGGCCGCGCGCGGCGAGATCAAGCCCTACCGCAAGGTGCCGGCCACCGACCTGTGGCGCAAGATGCTGTCGATGCTGTTCGAGACCGGCCATCCCTGGATCACCTTCAAGGATGCCTGCAACGTGCGCTCGCCCCAGCAGCACGCCGGCGTGGTGCACTCGTCCAACCTCTGCACCGAGATCACCCTCAACACCAGCGACGCCGAAACCGCGGTCTGCAACCTCGGCTCGGTCAACTTGCACCGCCACCTCAAGGACGGCGCCAACGGCAAAGAACTCGACCACGCCAAGCTGCAGAAGACGATCACCACCGCGATGCGCATGCTCGACAACGTGATCGACATCAACTACTACGCGGTGAAGAAGGCGCGCGACTCGAACCTGCGCCACCGTCCGGTCGGGCTGGGCATCATGGGCTTCCAGGACGCACTGTACGAACTGCGCGTGCCCTACGCGTCGGAATCCGCCGTCGACTTTGCCGACCGCTCCATGGAAGCCGTCTGCTACTACGCCTACTGGGCGTCCACCGAACTCGCCAAGGAACGCGGCCGCTACAGCAGCTTCAAGGGCTCGCTGTGGGACAAGGGCATCCTGCCGCCCGACACGCTCGACCTGCTGGCGCAGGAACGCGGCGGCTATGTGGACGTGGACCGCTCGCGCAGCCTCGACTGGGACGCGCTGCGTGCCAAGATCGCCCGCGACGGCATGCGCAACTCCAACTGCGTCGCCATCGCGCCGACCGCCACCATCTCCAACATCATCGGCGTGGACGCCTCCATCGAGCCCTGCTTCGGCAACCTCTCGGTGAAGTCCAACCTCTCCGGCGAGTTCACCGTCATCAACAGCTACCTGGTGAAGGACCTCAAGCGCCTGGGTCTGTGGGACGACGTGATGGTCATGGACCTCAAGCACTTCGATGGTTCGCTGCGTCCGATCGACCGCGTGCCCCAGGACATCAAGGCCCTGTACGCCACGGCCTTTGAGGTCGAGCCGGTGTGGCTGGTCGAGGCGGCGGCGCGTCGCCAGAAGTGGATCGATCAGGCGCAGAGCCTGAACATCTACATGGCCGGCGCTTCCGGCAAAAAGCTCGACGAGACCTACAAGCTCGCCTGGCTGCGCGGTCTGAAGACGACCTACTACCTCCGCACCACCTCGGCCACACAGGTCGAAAAGTCGACCGGCCGCACCGGCCAGCTCAACGCCGTGGCCGTGGCGCCTAGTGCGCCCGCCGCATCCGCAGCGGCCGAACCCGCCACCGATGTGAAGTTCTGCGCCATCGACGATCCGGGGTGCGAAGCCTGCCAGTGAACGCGCGCTGAGGTCCGGGGCGATGCGACACCGCAACACAACGCCCCGCCCCGCGCGCGCGCGGCTTTGCATTTCATGCCGACACTTTGATAATCCACCGAATTGGACAAGCCACCATGCTGACCTGGGAAGACAACGTCACACCCGTCTCGAAGCCCTCGCTGAGCCCCCGGCCGACGCCGACCCCGGGCCTGCAGACCTCACCGGTTGGTGAGCGCGCCCCCGTCACCCCGACGATTCCCCAACCCGCGGCCTCCGTGGCGCCGACGCCGGCAGCCGCGGACGAGCACCGCCGCATCAACGTCGCGGACAAACGCATCATCAACGGCCAGACCGACGTCAACCAGCTGGTGCCGTTCAAGTACAAGTGGGCGTGGGAGAAGTACCTCGCCACCTGCGCCAACCACTGGATGCCGCAGGAAGTGAACATGAGCCGCGACATCGCGCTCTGGAAAGACCCGAACGGCCTGACCGAAGACGAGCGCCGCATCGTCAAGCGCAACCTCGGCTTCTTCGTCACCGCCGACTCGCTGGCAGCCAACAACATCACGCTGGGTACCTACCGTCACATCACTGCCCCCGAATGCCGCCAGTTCCTGCTGCGCCAGGCCTTCGAGGAAGCGATCCACACGCACGCCTACCAGTACATCGTGGAGTCGCTGGGCCTCGATGAAGGCGAGATCTTCAACGCCTACAACGAAGTCCAGTCCATCCGCGACAAGGACGAGTTCCTGATCCCGTTCATCGACGCGATCATGGACCCGAACTTCCACACCGGCACGCCCGAGAACGACCAGAAGCTGCTCAAGAGCCTGATCGTTTTTGCGTGCCTGATGGAAGGCCTGTTCTTCTACGTCGGCTTCACGCAGATCCTGGCGCTGGGCCGGCAGAACAAGATGACGGGCGCCGCCGAGCAGTACCAGTACATCCTGCGCGACGAATCGATGCACTGCAATTTCGGCATCGACCTGATCAACGCGATCAAGCTGGAGAACCCGCTGCTGTGGACGCCGCAATTCAAGGCCGAGATCAAGGAGCTGTTCCTCAAGGCCGTTGAGCTCGAGTACCGCTACGCCGAAGACACGATGCCGCGCGGCGTGCTGGGCCTCAACGCCTCGATGTTCAAGGGTTACCTGCGCTACATCGCCAACCGCCGCGCCACGCAGATCGGCCTGGAGCCGCTCTTCCCCAACGAAGAGAACCCCTTCCCCTGGATGAGCGAGATGATCGATCTCAAGAAGGAGCGCAACTTCTTTGAGACGCGGGTCATCGAGTACCAGACCGGCGGCGCACTGTCCTGGGACTGACCGGCCCGGGCCCGCATTGCCTTCACCGACATGACGATCGACACACCAGCAACCCGCAACCGGCGCGATGGCGCGGCTGATGGGCGGCTGTCACCGGATTCAACCCCGTGGGGTCCTTTGTGGATGCATCCGCACGACCCCAGGCGGTTGAATCACTTCGCCGGACGCGATACCCCGGCTGAAGTGCTTCTTGCAACTTGATCAAGGAGAAAACAATGGCAACTGCGAAGAAAGCCCCGGCCAAGAAGGCCGCGCCGGCGAAGAAAGCCGCGCCGGCGAAGAAGGCCGCTCCGGCGAAGAAAGCCGCTCCGGCGAAGAAAGCCGCCCCGGCGAAGAAAGCCGCTCCGGCGAAGAAAGCCGCTCCGGCGAAGAAAGCCGCTCCGGCGAAGAAAGCCGCTCCGGCGAAGAAAGCCGCTCCGGCGAAGAAAGCCGCTCCGGCGAAGAAAGCCGCTCCGGCGAAGAAAGCCGCTCCGGCGAAGAAAGCCGCTCCGGCGAAGAAAGCCGCTCCGGCGAAGAAAGCCGCTCCGGCGAAGAAAGCCGCTCCGGCGAAGAAAGCCGCTCCGGCGAAGAAAGCCGCTCCGGCGAAGAAAGCCGCTCCGGCGAAGAAAGCCGCTCCGGCGAAGAAAGCCGCTCCGGCGAAGAAAGCCGCTCCGGCGAAGAAAGCCGCTCCGGCGAAGAAAGCCGCTCCGGCGAAGAAAGCCGCTCCGGCGAAGAAAGCCGCTCCGGCGAAGAAAGCCGCTCCGGCGAAGAAAGCCGCTCCGGCGAAGAAAGCCGCTCCGGCGAAGAAAGCCGCTCCGGCGAAGAAAGCCGCTCCGGCGAAGAAAGCCGCTCCGGCGAAGAAAGCCGCTCCGGCGAAGAAAGCCGCTCCGGCGAAGAAAGCCGCTCCGGCGAAGAAAGCCGCTCCGGCGAAGAAAGCCGCTCCGGCGAAGAAAGCCGCTCCGGCGAAGAAAGCCGCTCCGGCGAAGAAAGCCGCTCCGGCGAAGAAAGCCGCTCCGGCGAAGAAAGCCGCTCCGGCGAAGAAAGCCGCTCCGGCGAAGAAAGCCGCTCCGGCGAAGAAAGCCGCTCCGGCGAAGAAAGCCGCTCCGGCGAAGAAAGCCGCTCCGGCGAAGAAAGCCGCTCCGGCGAAGAAAGCCGCCCCGGCGAAGAAAGCCGCTCCGGCGAAGAAAGCCGCCCCGGCGAAGAAAGCTGCCCCGGCCAAGAAAGCCGCCCCCGCGAAGAAGGCAGCCCCCGCAAAAAAAGCTGAGCCGGCCAAGAAGCCGGCTGCCCCTGCTCCCGCGGCTGCTCCCGCCGCCCAGACCAAGCTGAACCCGCAGGCCGCCTGGCCGTTCCCGACGTCCAGCAAGCCCTGATCCTGTCGGATCACCGGTCTGATGAAAACCCGGCGCGAAAGCGTCGGGTTTTTTTATGGACGCGTGGGCAAGGGGCCGGTGTCAGCTGAGGGTCGGTGCGGTGTAGTTCTGCGGACCGCTGACCGCAATCTTGGCGGCGCCCAGGCGGTTGCCCGCTTGCGCGCAACGCACCAGGTCCCACCCGCGGGACAGCCCGTGCAGCAGTGCAGCGCGAAAAGCGTCGCCGCAGCCCGTGGGATCCACCACCGCGGCCGCGCGCTCGCCGGCCACCGGCGTGCGCTGACCAGACGCATACACGTCAGCGCCGTGCTCGCCCAGCGTGACGACGAGGCCTCCGGCGACACGCGCGGCGATCTCCTCCAGCGTCCAGCCCGTGCGGTCGCTGAGCATGCGGGCTTCGTAGTCGTTGACCGCCACCCAGCGGGCCAGACCGATGAAGTGGCGCAGTTCCTCGCCGTTGAACATGGGCAGCCCCTGCCCCGGATCAAACACGAAGGGGACGCCGGCCTCGTGCAACTGGCGGGCATGGGTGAGCATGGCGTCGCGGCCGTCGGGAGCGATGATGGCCAGCGTGAGGTCGTCACGGGCCGGCACCGGATTCTCGTGGGCCAGCGACATGGCGCCCGGATGGAAGGCGGTGATCTGGTTGTTGTCGCGGTCGGTCATGATCATCGCCTGCGCGGTGTACAGGCTCGGTGCAGAGGCGATGTGGGCGGTGTCGACACCCAGACCACGCAGGCGCTCCAGATACTCCGCGCCGTCGCTGCCCAGCGTGGCCAGCGGCACCACCTCGCTGCCGAGCTGCCGCAGCCCGTAGGCAATGTTGCCGGCACAGCCGCCCCACTCGCGACGCAACCCCGGCACGAGGAAGGACACGTTGAGGATGTGCAGCTGGTCCGGCAGGATCTGGTCCGCGAAACGGCCCTCGAAAGTCATGATGGTGTCGAAGGCGAGCGAGCCGCAGACGAGGATGGCCATGGTGATGTGCGATCGGTTGGGGGTCAGGGATAGAACACGAGCGCGCGGTAACCCGCGGTCGCGGTGGAGGCGTTGTCGCCGAGGTTGATCGCCAGTCGCAGGCTCACCGACACGCTGCCTCCGGCGGGCAACTCGGTGGGGGCGTCGGGCCAGTCCTGCGGCAGGAACACGCGACGGGCGACGACCTGGTCGCGTGCGTCGGTGAGCGTGAGTTCCAGCGCCGGGGCGGCCAGCGGGAGGGCGGCGGTGTTCTTGAGCACGAAATCGAATGAATGGAACTGCCCGAGTCGCTGCACGAGCGACGCGCTGTCGATGACGACCGCGTCGATCCGCCGCAGCGGCTCGATGCGACACCCCAGGGGCTCGCAGGCCCGCTCCAGCCACGGCTTGAGGTCCGGCCGCGCGGCGGCCAACCAATCCCGCTCGTGATGAATCCATTGCGCCGCCAGCGACGCCGCGGCGAGCAGCGCCACCCCGGACAAGGCCACCCGGGCGGGCACCGAACGCCAGCGGGCTTGCCGCCGGGCTTGGCGCATGAAGGCCGGCTCCGGCAGATCGGCCGCGGGATCGGCCGCCGCATCCCGCACAGCGTCGGTCGCGGGTTGTCCCTCAGCAGCATCGCCAGACGGGTCCGGCGCGGGCCGGACACGCTCGACGGCCTCAAGGCCATCGCCGGCATCGAGCGCAGGCCGGCCGGGCAGCGGCATCAGGTCGCTGCCGCGCTCGGCGGCGAATCGCTGCAGCTCGGCGGTGAAGTCGGGCTCGGGCGGCGGCGCCGACGCCGACCCGCGGCCGCGCGGTGGCGTGGGCTCGATGCCAAACGCGGCTTCCAGTTCGGCGTCGGTGACCGGTGGCACGAGGGTCGGTATCTCGTCGTCCGCGTCGGACGGGACGTCGGTCGCAGTCGGCGCTTCGCGGCGGGGCATCGGGCGCTCGGCCCGTGGCTCGCTCGCCGCCGAGTGAGCCGGCGGCGGCGCCTCTGGCGGAGCGCCCGGTACCGCTGCAGCGGCCGCCGCTGTCGAGCCCTCGGCACCGGCGGGCGGTGTGGCGGGCGGTGCGGCGGTCGGAACGTGTCCGGCGGGCCCGGTCGACGCGGCAGGCGGGAGCGGTGCAGGGGCCGGGTCGGTGGCCTCGCTGAGGTCCAGCGTGGCGTCGAACACCGCGCTGCAGTGGCCGCAACGGACCCAGCCGTCGGAGATCTTGAGCAGGTCCGCCACCACGCGGAAGCGGGTTCCGCACGCGGGGCAGCGGGTGGTGAGACTCATGCGCCGATTATTGCAGCGCGCCGCGGATCGGCCACGCAACAGCCCCGACCCGCAGGCCGCTCACGCCCGCTGGCCAGTCATGAGGATCCAGCCGTCTTCTTCGTCGCTCACGCGCAGCGCGATGTGCGGTGCGTAGGCCTCGGTGAGCTCTTCGGCCTGCCGCGCGAGGATGCCCGCCAGCACGAGCGAACCGCCCGGGCGCACGCGCGCGCACAAGAGGGGCGCCAGCACCTTCAGCGGGGTGGCCAGGATGTTGGCCAGCACCACATCGTGCTCGCCGCTGGCCGCGTCCGGCAGGCCCGCACGCAGGGCCACGTGGTTGGCCTCGGCATTGAGCCGGGTCGCCTCCACGGCCGCCGGGTCGATGTCCACCGCCACCAGATCGGCGGCGCCAAACTTGCCGGCGCCGATGGCGAGGATGCCCGAGCCGCAGCCGTAGTCGAGCACGCGCGGCCCCACCGGCGCGTGGCGCGCGATCCAGCGCAGACACATGCGCGTGGTCGGGTGGGTGCCGGTGCCAAACGCCAGGCCGGGGTCGAGCCGGATGATGGTCTGCGCCGACGCCGGCGGCTCGTGCCAGGTGGGCACGATCCAGAAGCTCGGCGTGATCTCGACCGGGTCGAACTGCGACTGCGTGAGCCGCACCCAATCTTGCTCGGCCACGGGGCGCACGCCCTGGACCGCGCAACCGCCGGTGAAAAAGTCCTGTGCCTGCAGCAGCCGGGCCGCTTCCCGGGCGGCTGCCTCATCGGGGAAGAGCGCCACCACGCGCGAGCGCTGCCAGCCCTCTTTCGGAGCGGGCATGCCGGGCTCGCCAAACAGGGCCTGCTCGGCCTCGGTCATGGCGTCGGCGTCTTCGACCGAGGTGCTGAGGGCGTCGAGCGCGTCGAGCGCATCGCTCACCGGCTCGATGGCCGCCTCCGGCACCACGAGCACCAGTTCAAACAGGGCGTCGCTCATCGCGGGCACCCGGTCAGCGCGAGCGCTGCGACAACCACTCTTCGAGGTAGTGGATGTTGGTGCCACCGGCCACGAAGCTGGCATCCACCATCAGCTCGCGGTGCAGCGGGATGTTGGTGTGGATGCCTTCGACCACGGTTTCGGCCAGCGCGGTGCGCATGCGGGCGAGCGCCTGCTCGCGGGTGTCGCCGTGCACGATGATCTTGCCGATCATGGAGTCGTAGTTCGGCGGCACGTAGTAGTTCGTGTAGGCGTGGGAATCCACGCGCACACCCGGGCCGCCGGGCGGATGCCACATGGTGATGCGGCCCGGCGACGGGGTGAACTTGTACGGGTCCTCGGCGTTCACGCGGCACTCGATGGCGTGACCCTTGAACTGGATCTGGCGCTGGGTGAAGGGCAGCTTCTCGCCGGCCGCCACCGCGATCTGCGTGCGCACGATGTCGATGCCGGTGATGAGCTCGGTCACCGGGTGCTCCACCTGCACGCGGGTGTTCATCTCGATGAAATAGAACTCGCCGTTCTCGAACAGGAACTCGAAGGTGCCCGCGCCGCGGTAGCCGATCTTCTTGCAGGCGGCGGCGCAGCGCTCGCCGATCTTTTCGATCAGCCGGCGCGGAATGCCCGGCGCCGGCGCTTCCTCGATGACCTTCTGGTGGCGGCGCTGCATGGAGCAGTCGCGTTCGCCCAGGTAGACGGCATTGCGGTGCTGGTCGGCCAGGACCTGGATTTCCACGTGCCGGGGGTTCTGCAGGAATTTCTCCATGTAGACCTCCGGGTTCCCGAAGGCGGCGCCCGCCTCGGCCTTGGTGGTCTGCACCGCGTGCAGCAGCGCGGCCTCGGTGTGCACCACGCGCATGCCGCGCCCGCCACCACCGCCGGCGGCCTTGATGATCACGGGATAGCCGACGGCCTTGGCGATGCGCTTGATCGCCACGGGGTCGTCGGGGAGGGCGCCGTCGGAGCCCGGCACGCACGGCACGCCGGCGCGGATCATCGCCTGCTTGGCCGATACCTTGTCGCCCATGAGGCGGATGGCATCGGGGGTGGGGCCGATGAAGGTGAAGCCGCTCTTCTCCACCCGCTCGGCGAAGTCGGCGTTTTCCGACAGGAATCCATAGCCCGGGTGGATCGCCTCGGCGTCGGTCACTTCGGCCGCGGAAATGATGGCCGGCATGCTCAGGTAGCTCTGGCCGGACGGCGCCGGCCCGATGCACACAGCCTCATCGGCCAGCTTCACGTACTTGGCGTCGCGGTCGGCCTCGGAATAGACGACCACCGCCTTGATGCCCAACTCGCGGCAGGCCCGCTGCACGCGCAGGGCGATCTCGCCGCGGTTAGCGATCAGGATCTTCTTGAACATGGGCGGTCGCGCCTCACTCGATGACAAACAGCGGCTGGCCGTACTCGACCGCCTGACCGTTCTGGACGAGGATCTGGGTCACGGTGCCCGATTTGTCGGCTTCGATCTCGTTGAGGATCTTCATGGCCTCGACGATGCAGATCGTCTCGCCTTCCTTGATCACGCTGCCCACCTCGACGAACGGCTTGGCGCCCGGGCTCGAAGCGCGGTAGAACGTGCCCACCATCGGCGACTTGACGGTGTGGCCGGCCGGCACGGCCGGTGCAGCGACCGGCGCGGCGGGTGCCGCCGCCTCGACGGCCGGCGCCGCGGGCGCGGCCACCACGCCCGCCGGCACCACCGGCGCCACCACCGCGGCCGCGGTCACCGGCGCGCTCTTGACGATGCGCACCTTGCCTTCGGCTTCGGTGATCTCGAGTTCCGACACGTTCGACTCCGACACCAGATCGATCAGTGTCTTGAGTTTGCGCAGATCCATGTGTTCTCCAACGAATTTCTGTCATCTGCGGCCAAATGTTTCCAATTGCTCGCAAATGCACTCGAGCCAGCACCTGAGCCGGCGAAAGGGTGTCGAAGTGTACACGAAGGACCCGGCGCCACCAGCACCCCCGGTCGGCCCGGAACGTCGGAGCACGTTCCCGGGCAGATCGATGCAGATGCGTGAATTTGCAGCCTGCTGTGCCGCAGGGGCCGCGGTCAGGCCAGGGCGGCCCAGGCGCTCAGGTCGTCGGCGCTCACCTTGCCGATTTTGCGCTGCAGCACGGCTCCGTCGCGGCCGAACACCACGGTGAAGGGCAGACCGCCGTTGGCGTTGCCCAGGCTGCGGCTGAGCTCGGTGCCTGCCAGCCCCGCCATGCCGACCGGGAACTCGATCGGCAGCTTGCGCATGAACTGCCGCACGGCGCTGGGCTGGTCCACCGCCAGACCGATCAGGCGCCAGCCCCGGGCCGCCTGATCGCGCTGGAAGGCGTTGAGCATGGGCAGTTCTTCCACGCAGGGTGGACACCAGGTCGCCCAAAAATTGACGAGCACCGGCTGGCCGCGGAAATCGGCGACGCGCACGACCTCACCGTGGGGTCCGTCGTACACCCCTTCCCAGAAGGCCGCCTCGGCGCCCGACAGCACCGGCGCCGGCGTGTGGCGCCACACGCCCAGCCCGATACCGGCGCCGGCGGCCACCGTGGCCACGCCAGCCCCCACCCAGAAACGGCGCGAGCGGCTCACGACGCCACCTCCGCCAGCCGGGCGCGCAAGGCGGCGGCGTCGCCCCGCGGTGACCGGCCCTGGGCATCGGGCCTGAGCGCGCCGCGCAGGTCGTCGGCGTCCTGGATCAGCAGGTGGATCAGGACCCACTGCCCCAGCGCCTCGCAGCGCGCGCGCACGGTCAGCGCGTCCACGCCCTCCCCCCGCACGCCCGGGGCCTGACCCGGGTGGTAGTCCACGCGGTGGTCGATCAGGGCCCATTCGGCCTGTTTGGGGTCGTCGCAGAAGAGGTGCATGTGGATGTCGTTGTGGCGGGTGGCGGTGCCGTGCCAGACGGCGCCGGCCAGGTGGGGACGGAAGTCGCGGAGTCGATCCATCCACACGAGCGCCAGTTCCCGCAACGCGCGAAGCTCGGTGGGCTGGGTGTCGGCGCAAAAGATGGCGATGTGCTCCCGCACGGCAGCCTCGATGGTCTCGTTGTCGGGCAGGGCCGCGCGTGCGCCCAGCCCGAGCTGGCGGGCTGCGTGGCGTTTGGCGGCGCCGTAGTCCATGCCTTCTTCGGCAATCATGCGCGCCGCCACGGCGGCGATGTCGGCGGCGGTGTCATCGCGGTGCATGCCCGGATTGTGCCCAGCCGCGTCCGCCGGCGCCGCCGCGGGGGCTCCTCCTAGAATCGCGGCCATGCACATCCACATCCTGGGCATCTGCGGCACCTTCATGGGCGGTGTCGCGGCCCTGGCCCGCGAGGCGGGCCACCGCGTGACCGGCTGCGACGCTGGCGTTTACCCGCCCATGAGCGACCAGCTCCGCGCGCTGGGCATCGACCTGATTGAAGGCTTCGGCGCCGACCAGATGGCGCTGGCGCCTGACGTGTGGGTCGTGGGCAACGTGGTGAGCCGCGCGCGCCACCCCGACGGCCGCCCGAAGTTTCCCCTGATGGAAGCCATCCTCGACGCCGGGGCCCGCTACACCAGCGGGCCGCAGTGGTTGTCAGAGCACGTGCTGCAGGGCCGCCATGTGATGGCCGTGGCCGGCACACACGGCAAGACCACCACCACGTCCATGCTCGCCTGGATCCTGGAGGCCACCGGCCGGCAGCCGGGCTTTCTGGTGGGCGGTGTGCCGCTGAACTTCGGCGTGTCCGCCCGGCTGGGCGGCCATGCGCAAGGCGCAAGCGCCGGGGCGCCGTTCGTGATCGAGGCCGACGAGTACGACACCGCCTTCTTCGACAAACGCAGCAAGTTTGTCCACTACCGGCCGCGCACCGCCATCCTGAACAACCTCGAGTTCGACCACGCCGACATCTTCGACAACCTCGCCGCCATCGAGCGGCAGTTTCACCACTTGGTGCGCACCGTGCCGTCGACGGGCCGGGTGGTGGTCAACGGGCTGGAGGAAAGCCTCGACCGGGTGTTACACATGGGCTGCTGGAGCGAGGTGCGCAGCTTCGGCGCGGCGGTGAGCGACATCACGGCGGACGGCGAACCGCACGACTTCGCCGTGCGCTGGGCGGGCGAGCCCGCCGGGCGCGTGCGGTGGGCGCTCAACGGCGTGCACAACCAACTCAATGCGCTGGCGGCCATCGCGGCGGCGGAGCACGTGGGCGTGGCACCGGCCGATGCGGCTCGCGCCCTGGCGGATTTCCAGAACGTGCGCCGCCGCCTGGAAGAACGTGGGCGCGCCGCTCGGCCTGGCGGCGACATCACGGTCTATGACGACTTTGCGCACCACCCCACCGCCATCCGCACTACGCTCGATGGCCTGGCGCGGCGGCTGGGTCACCCGCGCGGGCGCCTGCTGGCGGTGTTCGAGCCGCGCAGCAACACCATGAAGCTGGGCACGATGAAAAGCCAACTGCCCTGGGCGCTCGACAGCGCCGATCTGGCGTTCTGCCACACCGCCGGTCTCGACTGGGACGCGGGCGAGGCGCTGGCGCCGATGGGCGCTCGGGCCCAGGTGGCGGCCGACATCGACACGCTGGTGCGCCAGGTGGTCGCCGCCGCGCGCGACGGGGACCACGTGGTCTGCATGAGCAACGGCGGTTTCGGCGGCGTGCACCAGCGGCTGCTGGACGCCCTGCGCGCCGCTGGCTGAGGCGCGCGTGGCGGCTCAGCCGCGCGCGCGGGCCGCGGTGACGGCGTCGGCCAGGATCGCCAGCGCCTGCTCCGAATCGGCCCAGCCAAGGCAGGCGTCGGTGATGCTTTGACCGTAGGTCAGCTTGTCCACCGGGTCCTTGCCGGGCGTGAACTTCTGCGCGCCGGCCTCGATATGGCTTTCGATCATCACACCAAACACGCTGCGTGAGCCGCCGCTCACCTGCGCGGCGATGTCGCGCGCCACGTCAAGCTGCTTCTGGTGCTGCTTGCTGCTGTTGGCGTGGCTGAAATCCACCATCAGGCGGGGTACGAGGTGCGCCGCCTCCAGCTCCTTGACCGCCGCACCCACGCTGGCCGCGTCGTAATTGGGCGCCTTGCCGCCGCGCAGGATGACGTGGCAGTCCTTGTTGCCCTTGGTCTGGACGATGGCGACCTGACCATTTTTGTGCACCGACAGGAAGTGGTGGCCCCGCGCGGCGGCCTGGATGGCGTCGGTGGCGATCTTGATGTTGCCGTCGGTGCCGTTCTTGAAGCCGATCGGGGCGCTCAGGCCGGACGCCAGTTCGCGGTGAACCTGGCTCTCGGTGGTGCGCGCGCCGATGGCGCCCCAGCTGATCAGATCGCCGATGTATTGCGGGCTGATCACGTCAAGGAATTCGCTGCCGGCGGGCAGACCCAGGCGGTTGATCTCGATCAGCAGCTGGCGGGCGATGCGCAGGCCCTCGTCGATGCGGTAGCTCTCATCGAGGTACGGGTCGTTGATCAGCCCTTTCCAGCCGACCGTGGTGCGCGGCTTCTCGAAATACACGCGCATCACGATTTCCAGCCGGTCGGCGTAGCGGTCGCGCAGCGGCTTCAGGCGTCGGGCGTAATCGACCGCGGCCGCGGGATCGTGGATGGAGCACGGGCCGATGATCACCAGCAGGCGGTCGTCCTGCCCGTGGAGGATGCGGTGGATGCGGTGCCGCGTCTGGCTGATCAGCGCCTCGGTCGGCGTGCCAGCAATCGGGAAGAAACGGATGAGGTGTTCGGGTGGCGGCAGCACGGTGATGTCCTGGATGCGTTCGTCGTCGGTCTGGCTGGTCTTGTCGACGGGACGGGCGTACCAGGTGTCGCTGGCGTGGGACGGTTGGGCGGACATCGCGGGCTCCTGAGGGCGGTTGCGGGAAAGGGTGGGCGAAAAGCGGTGGCGGTCGGGGCGAAAAAAAACCGCCGGGCGTTGGGCCGGCGGTTTTGTCGAGATTCGGTGTGCGCTTACAGGCTCGCCTCTCGTCCGCCGGGGACAGAGAACCAAAAGTAAAAGCCAAAAAAGCCGTGGCAACGCATAGAGCCGCAATGTAGCACAGGCCGCATGACGGGGATCTGACGCGGGTGCGACGGCGCGGCGGCCTCAGGCGGTGCCACCAACGGTCAGGCCGTCGATGCGCAGCGTGGGCTGCCCCACGCCGACCGGCACGCTCTGGCCCTCTTTCCCGCAGGTGCCCACGCCGCTGTCGAGCCGCATGTCGTTGCCGATCATGCTCACGCGGGTGAGCGCGTCCGGGCCGTTGCCCACCAGCGTGGCGCCCTTGACCGGGTACTGGATCTTGCCGTTCTCGACCCAGAAGGCCTGGCTGGCGGAGAACACGAACTTGCCGCTGGTGATGTCGACCTGCCCGCCGCCGAAGTTCGTCGCGTACAGGCCCTTCTTGATGCTGGCCACGATTTCCTCGGGCGCCTTGTCGCCGCCGAGCATGTAGGTGTTGGTCATGCGCGGCATGGGCGTGTGGGCGTAGCTCTCGCGGCGTCCGTTGCCGGTGGGTTTGACCCCCATCAGGCGGGCATTCATCGAGTCCTGGATGTAGCCGCGCAGGATGCCGTCTTCGATCAGCACGTTGCGCTGCGAGGCATTGCCCTCGTCGTCGACGTTGAGCGAGCCACGCCGGTCGGCGATCGTGCCGTCGTCCAGCACGGTCACGCCCTTCGCGGCCACGCGCTGGCCGATGCGGCCGGCGAAGGCGCTGGAGCCCTTGCGGTTGAAGTCGCCTTCCAGGCCGTGGCCCACTGCCTCGTGGAGCAGGATGCCGGGCCAGCCGCTGCCGAGCACGACCACCATCTCGCCGGCCGGCGCCGGGCGGGACTCCAGGTTGGTGAGGGCCTGCTGCACCGCCTCATCCACGTAGGACTGCACGACCGCATCGTCGAAATGCGCGAGGCCGAAGCGCCCGCCACCGCCGGAACTGCCCATTTCGCGCCGGCCGTTTTGCTCGGCAATCACCGTGACCGACAGCCGGATCAGCGGCCGCACATCGGCGGCCAGCGTGCCGTCGGCCCGCGCCACGAGCACCACGTCGTGCTCCGCGGCCAGCCCCGCCATCACCTGCACCACGCGCGGGTCCTTGGCCTTGGCCAGACGCTCCACCCCTTCCAGCAGGGCGACCTTGGCCGTGCTGTCGAGCGTGGCGATCGGGTCGTCACCCCCGTACAGCGAGCGCGAGCGGGCGATCTTGGTCGCCGGCAGACGCACCCGGCGCGACTGGCCCTGGCCGCTGATGGTGCGCACGGTGCGCGCGGCGTCCAGCAGCGAATCCCAGGACAGGTCATCGGAGTAGGCGAACGCGGTCTTCTCACCGCTCACCGCGCGCACGCCCACGCCCTGGTCAATGCTGAAACTGCCGGTCTTGACAATGCCTTCCTCCAGGCTCCAGCCCTCGCTGCGGGTGGTCTGGAAGTAGAGGTCGGCGTCGTCCACGCCGTGCGACAGGATCTCGCCGAGGGCGCGTCGCAGGTGGTCGGTGGTCAGGCCAAACGGCTCCAGCAAAGCCGCTTCGGCGGTGGCAAGTCGGGCAAGGGTGGGTTCGCGGGCGATCATGCGCCCCATTGTAGGGAGCGGTGCCGCACGCGCCAGCGCCGGGGTTTTGGGCCGCGGACAGCTTTCAGGAGGGAATCAGCCGCCGCGACCGCGCCACCGACATCAGGATGCCCAGCCCCACGCCCAGCGTGACCATGGCGGTGCCGCCGTAGCTGATGAAGGGCAGCGGCACGCCCACCACCGGCAGGATGCCGCTGACCATGCCCATGTTGACGAAGGCGTAGACGAAGATGTTCATCGTGATCGCGCCGGCCAGCAGGCGGGTGAACAGAGTGGGTCCGTCGAGCGCGATCATCAGCCCGCGGCCAATGAGCGCCAGAAAGCCGCCGTACAGCACCAGCACACCCACCAGCCCGAACTCTTCGGAGAACGCGGCGTAGATGAAGTCGGTGGTGCGCTCGGGGATGAATTCCAGGTGGGTTTGCGTGCCCTGCATGAAGCCCTTGCCCCACACGCCGCCCGAGCCGATGGCGATCATGCCCTGGATGATGTGAAAGCCCTTGCCCAGCGGGTCCTTGGTGGGGTCGAGCAGGGTGCAGACGCGCTGGCGCTGGTACTCGTGCAGCACTTTCCAGTCCACCCCGGGGGCGCACCACTGCGGCTCCATCGCAATCAGCGTGAGGATGCCGATGACCCCCAGCACGACCGGCGGGATGATCAGCTTCCAGCTCAAGCCGGCGAAAAAGATCACGAACAGGCCTGAGGCCAGCACCAGCAGGGCCGTGCCGAGGTCGGGCTGCTTGATGATCAGCCCGACCGGCACCGCCAGCAGCGAGAGCGCCACGAGGAAATCGAGCGCCTTGACCTGGCCTTCGCGGCGGTGGAACCACCAGGCGAGCATCAGCGGCATGGCGATCTTCAGCAGCTCACTGGGCTGGATCACGATGCCCACGTCCAGCCAGCGCTGGGAGCCCTTGCGCTCGATCCCGGCGACCTCCACCGCGATCAGCAAGACCACACCCACCACGTACATCGGCACCGCCAGCGACATCAGCCGCTGCGGCGGCACCTGGGCCACCACAAACAGCACCGCCAGCGCAATCAGCATGTTGCGACTGTGCTGGGAGAAGCGCTCGCCGTGATCGAAGCCGACCGAGTACATCGTCACCAGCCCCAGCGCGGCCATGCCCAGCACGATGACGGCCAGCGGCAGGTCAAAGCCCCGGACGATCGGGGCCAGGCGCTGCAGCAGGGACGGTTTTTCGATGACGACGGCCATGGGGCCGGATTATCCCGCCGCCGGCGGCAGCCACACCTCCACCGCCGTGTGGCCGGGGTGGCTGCGCACGACCAGGCGCGCGCCGATCGCCCGGGCGCGGGTCTGCAGTGCGCGAAGCCCCTTGCCCGGCGGGCGCGTCGCGTCGAAACCCACGCCGTCGTCGATCACCGCGATCACCAGGCCCGTGGCCGAGGCGCGGGCGTGCAGCGTGACGCTGCGGGCTGCGGCGTGCTGCAAGACATTCGACAGGGCCTCGAACAACAGGTACTGCAATTCGTGCAAGGCCGTCGCGTCCAGCGCCGGCCAGGGCGGCAGGCCCACCGCGTCATGCCGGTACGTGAGCCCGCCATCCACCAGCCGCGGCTCCAGGCGGTGGCGCAGGCCGGCCAGCAGGCCCTGCACGTCGCCGGCCGGCAGCTGCAAAGCGTCCACCGACAGCTTGAGCTGGTCCAGCGAATCGCGCAGGGTTTGCAGCAGGTGGGACGGGGCGCCTGCGCCGTCCGCGCGCAGCTGGCGGATCGCACTGGCCAGGTGCGCACCCACGCCGTCGTGCATGTCGCGCAGGATGCGCGTGCGCTCGGCCGCGCGCGCCTGCTCCTGCGCGAGGTTGGCCATGGCCGCGTAGCTGCGCGCGAGTTCCTCTTCCCGGTCGCGCACGCGCTGCGTGAGGTGCGCCATGAGGTCGCGCGCCTGGGCAGCCACGGCCCGGAAACGGGCGATCACGATCAGGGCCAGCACCACGCCAAACAGCACCGAGCTGTAGCGCATCAGGGATCCCTCGCCCAGCACGGGGTCGAGCCGCAACCAGTACAGATCGCGCAGCCCCACGGCCACGTTCACCAGCACCGCCAGCGACACCAGCCGCAGCTGCCAGCCCGCGCGCCCGCCCGGGCGCCAGGCCACCGCGAACAGCACCGCGCCAAAGCCGAGGAACAGCACAGCGAGCGCGCCGTACCAGGCGGTCAGGGCGGCGGGCACGCCCCAGGCCAGCGCGGCCCAGGCGGCCAGGAGCGACAAGGGCAGCAGGGCGAGGACCGCGCGCCGGAACACACGGGCCGCCGGGTGCGCCGGCCAGCCCGCCAGATGCAGGCAAAACGTGCCCATGGCCCAGGCCCAGACGGCCATCGCCACCACCGGCACCACCCCCCACCACGGCCAGGGCAGCGGCGGGTCTTCGATCAGCGCGTCCCCCACCCGCAACGCCCAGCACAGCTCGGCCAGGGCGGCCAGCGCGTACAGCGGCTCCCGGCGCGGCGCGCCGCCGCCCGCCGGCGCACCGACCTGCGTCAGCCAGAGCGCCAGCGCGGTGGCCGCCACCAGCAGGCTGAAACCCACCACGGCCTGCGAGCCCGTCACCCGCCAGCGGTGGCCCCGCTCGTACAAGGGCTCGACCAGCGGCATCGGTCCCACCCAGGCCGCCGACAGGCCGCCGCGGCGCCCCAGATCGGCGCGCAGATCGATCCGCAGCGTGTTGTCCGCCAGCAGCAAGCCCGGTGGCAGCGACAGGAGGCGCGGCACCTGCCCGTGGTTGGAACCGTTGGGGCGATGCACATCGCCCTGCGCCTGCACCAGCACGCCGTTGAGCCAGACCGCATAGGCGTTGCCCACGCGCGGCAGGTACAGCCCCCACGGCTCCGCCGGCGGCGCGCTGGTCGAAAAGCGCAAGATGAATTGGGCCCGACCCGCTTCGCCCGGGTGTTCCCGGTCCCAGTGGTAAGGCAGCGCCACCGGCTCGCGCGCGGGGCCTTCGACCCGCTCGGCGACCTGCAGCCGCTGCACGCCCGCCGCCCGCGGGTCCGTGATGGCCGGACCCGACAGGGCTGCCATCAACACCCAGACCGCCAGCACCACCGCGGCGGCCAGGCCGGCCGCGCCCAGCGCCCTCAGCGCGGCAGCCAGCCGCACCGTTCGGCCTCGAACACGGCCTCGACCTTGGAGTGGACCGCCAGCTTCCCGTACAAGCCCTTGATGTGCGTCTGCACGGTGTGGATGCTGACGCCCTCGCGCGCCGCGATCTCACGGTACGACAAGCCCGCGGCGATGCCATCAAGCACGTCCCGCTCGCGCGGCGTCAGAGGCGACGGCGGCTCGGCGGCGCGGGCCGGGGCGACGGCCTGTCGGGCCAACCGCTCCAGCACCCGCCGGGCCACGCCGGGCGACATCGGCGCCTCACCCGCCAGCAGCGCGTGCACCGCGCCCGCGACCTCCAGCGGACCGGCGTCCTTGTGGAGGTAGCCGCCGGCCCCGGCCTCAATGCTGCGCACGATGTGCTCCTCGTCGCCAAACACGGAAATCACCATCGCCTCGGCGCGCGGGTGGCGCTCGCGCACCGCGCGGATCACCGACACGCCATCGCCATCCGGCAGGCCCAGGTCGACCAGGGCGGCGGCCAGCGGCGTCGGCGCGCCGGCCAGCCAGGCCTCGGCCGCCGCGCAGGAACCCACCACGGCCGCGACCCGCAGACCGGGATCGGCGTCCACGGCCGCCTGCAGGCACCGCGCCACCATGGGATCGTCCTCGACGATCAACACCTCTTGCACCACCGGTCTCCTGCGTTGTCGATTGTTCGGGTGACAAGAATACCGGGTAGAGCATGTCAGGGCAAAAGGCTCAGGCCCTCCGGGCGCGGGCCGAGGGCTGCCGGCCGGGGGACCGTTAGCATCCCGCCATGCCCCTGACCCACCTGCTTTACCTGCACGGCTTCCGGTCCTCGCCGCGGTCGATGAAGGCCCGACTGGTCGCCGCGCGCGTCCAGCGCGACCACCCGGATCTCGCGTGGCTCGCCCCGGCGCTGCCGCCCTCCCCGGCCGACGCGATGGCGGGCGTGCTGGCGGCCACCGCGCACTGGCCGGCCGCCACGAGCGCGGTGATCGGCTCGTCGCTGGGCGGTTTCTACGCGCGCTGGGTCGCGGCGCGCTGCGGCTGGCGCGCGGTGCTGCTCAACCCGGCGGCCCACCCGGCCCGCGACCTCGCTCGCCACATCGGCGAGCAGACCGCCTGGCACGACCCCGCCGAGCGTTTCTTCTTCGAGCCGCGCTTTGTGGACGAGCTGCGCGCCATGGAGACCGACCTGGCCCACGCGCCCCGACCCACGCCCGACCGGCTGCTCGCCGTGGTGGCCACCGGCGACGAGGTGCTCGACTGGCGCGAGATGAACGCCTTCGCGGCCGGCGGCACGCTGCGGCAGGTGCAGGGCAGCGACCACGCGCTGAGCGACTTCGACGACCACATCGACGCGGTCTTCGGCTTCCTGCGCGGCTGATCGCGCGCCACCCCCATGGGACAATCGCGCCCATGCATATCCTGTTTGACGAGGCCGGCAAATTCCTGACCGGCCGGCTGATGTCCGAGGCCGAGAGTTCGCTCCAGGTCGAACTCGACTCGGGCAAGCGCGTGAAGGTCAAGGCGGTCAATGCCTTGCTGCGTTTCGAGAAACCCAGCGGCGCCGAGCTCATGGCCGCCGCCGGCGCGCTGGCCGCCGACATGGAACTGGCGCTCGCCTACGAATTTGCGCCCGACGAGGAGTTTGGCTTCGCCGACCTGGCGCGCGACTACTTCAGCGCCCAGGCCGGCGCCGTGGAGCAGGCCGCGGCCCTGATCTGTCTGCAAGGCGCGCCGCACTACTTCCGCCGGGCCGGCAAGGGCCGCTTCCGCAAGGCGCCGCCCGACATCGTGGCCCAGGCCCTCGCAGCCATCGAGAAAAAGGCCCAGCTGCAGGCGCAGATCGACGCCTGGGCGACCGATCTGGTGGACGGCCGCTGCCCCGAACCCGTGCGCGAACAGCTCTACCGGATCCTCTTCCGACCGGACAAGAACGCGCCCGAGTACAAGGCCGTGGTCGACGCGGCCAAGCGCAGCCAGACGGCGCCGCTGGCGCTGCTGCAGCGCGCCGGCGCGATCACCAGCGCCTACGAGTTCCACTGGCAGCGATTCCTGTTTGACCAGTTCCCCAAGGGCACGGGCTTTGCGCCCCTGGCTGCGCCGGCGGTGGTCGACACGCTGCCCGTGGCGCCGGTGCAGGCCTTCTCGGTCGACGACTCAGCCACCACCGAGATCGACGACGCGTTGTCGGTGCAGGGCCTGGGCAGCGGACAGGTCACGGTGGGCATCCACATCGCCGCCCCCGGCCTGGCGATCGCGCCCGACAGCCCGCTCGACCAGGTCGCCCGCGCGCGCCTGTCCACGGTCTACATGCCCGGGCACAAGATCACCATGCTGCCGGACGCGGTGGTGGCGGCGTACACGCTGGAAGCCGGCCGCGACTGCCCGGCCGTGTCGCTGTACGTCACGCTCGACGAAACCAGTCTGGCGGTGGTGGCCAGCCGCACCGCGCTGGAGCGCGTGCCGGTGGCCCACAACCTGCGCCACGACAAGCTCGACGCGGTGATCACCGACGACTGGCTCGCTGGCACGCCCTCGCCCGACGCCCCGCCCGAGCTGGCGGCGCTGCAGCCGTCGCTCGCCTTCCTGCACCGGCTCGCGCGCCACCTCAAGGCGCAGCGCGAGGTCGCGCGCGGCAAGCCGGAAACCTTCACCCGCCCCGACTACACCTTCCGGCTCGAGGGCGTGGGCCCGGACGGCCCGCGCGGCGATGAGACAGTGCGCATCGGCACGCGTTCGCGCGGCGCGCCGCTGGACCTGATGGTGGCGGAAGCCATGATCCTGGCCAACAGCACCTGGGGGCAGTGGCTGGCCGACAGCGGCGTGCCCGGCATCTACCGCAGCCAGGCCAGCCTGGCACCCGGGGTGAAAGTCCGCATGGGCACCAAGCCGCAGCCGCACGCGGGCATCGGTGTGAAGTGCTACGCCTGGAGCACCTCGCCGCTGCGCCGCTATGTGGACCTGGTCAACCAGTGGCAGATCATTGCCTGCGCCCGCCACGGCCAGACCGCCGCACTCGCCGCGCCCTTCAAGCCCAAGGACGCGAACCTGTTCTCCGTGATCAGCGCCTTCGACGCCGCCTACACCGCCTACAACGGCTTCCAGGGCGGCATGGAGCGGTACTGGACCTTGCAATACCTGCGCCAGCAGGGCATCACCGAACTGGAAGCCACCGCCATCCGCGATGGGCTGGTCCGCGCCGACACCTTGCCGCTGGTGCTGCCGGTGCTCGGCGGCGACGGGCTGGCGCGCGGCGCGCGGGTGCGCGTGCGGCTGGGCGCGATCGACGACATCACGCTGGAAGTCAGCGGCACGGTGGTCGAGCGCCTGGATGCCGACCCGGCGGCGGCCGCCGAGGCGGTGGGTGACGACGCCGAGGACGACTCCCCGCTGGCAGCGCCGCTGGCACTGGCCATCGACGTGGCGGACGCGGACAAGGGTGTGGACCCCCATGCGGACAACCCCGAGGGTGCGGCTGGGGGCCCGGCCAACGGATAATCCGCGCGTGAGCAAGCCCGGCCGCCCGTTTCTGACGACCCTGCGAAACCTCAGCACCCTGCAGGTCGCGCTCGGCGTGTCGCTGCTGGTGCATGCGGCGGTGCTCACCATCCGCTTCGTCGACCCCGAGCGCTTCGACCGGATCATCCAGGACTCCCCGCTCGAGGTGATCCTGGTCAACGCCCGCAGCGACCAGCGCCCGGACAAGGCCGCCGCGATTGCGCAGAGCAACCTCGCCGGCGGCGGTGAAGCCGACCGCGGGCGGGCCACCTCGCCGCTGCCGCCCTCGGCCACCGCGCGCCTGGGCGACACGCCCGAAGACGACCAGCGCCGGGTCGAGGCGCTCAAAGAGCAGCAGACCAAGCTGCTGGCCCAGGTCAAGCGCGCCCTGGCCAGCCTGCCGCCGCCCGATCAGCCGTCCACCCAGCCGAGTCCGGAAGCGGTCGAGCGCGAGGAGCGCCGCAAGGCCCTGGTCAAGGCGCTGGCCGAGATCGAGAAGCGCATCAACGAAGAGAACGCCCGCCCCAAGAAGCGCTACATCAGCCCGTCCACCCGCGAGGCGGTCTACGCGATCTACTACGACGAGCTGCGCCGGCGCATCGAGGAGCGCGGCACCAGCAATTTCCCCGAGGCCGGCGGTCGCAAGCTCTACGGCGAGCTGACCATGATCATCACCGTCAACCACACCGGCGCGGTGCTGGCCACCGAGGTCGTGCAGGGCTCCGGCAACAACCTGCTGGACCGCCGCGCGCAGGCGATCGTGCGTGGCCTGTCCTTCGGCAGCTTCAGCGACGCCATGCGGCGACAGGCCGACCAGATCGTTGTCGTCTCGCGCTTCCGCTTCACGCGCGACGACGGGCTGCAGACGCAGCTCTCCGGTCAGTGAGGCGCCCGGCACGATGCGCGCGTTCGGTCGTTGGGTGTTGTGGGTGCTGCTGGCCGGCGTGGCACTGCAGCTGTTCTTCCTCGGACGCATCGCGGTGATGGTCGCGGTGGACCCGCACAGCACCGCGTTCCAGCGCTCCGAGGCCTGGCGGCTGGCGCGCGACAGCGTGCGCGGCGAGGAACGCTGGCGCTGGGCGCAGCGCTGGGTGGACGGCGACGCGATCAGCCCACACCTCAAGCGCGCGGTGATCGCGTCAGAAGACGCCGGTTTCCTCAGCCATCGCGGCGTCGACTGGGAGGCCATTGAAAACGCCTGGCAGAAAAACGAGCGGCGCGCGCAGCAAGCCGAACGCCGCGCGGCGCAGAACCCACAGCGCCCGGCCCGCGAGCCCAAGATCGTTGGCGGCTCGACCATCACCCAGCAACTGGCCAAGAACCTGCTGCTTTCGGGCGAACGCACGCTGCTGCGCAAGGGGCAGGAACTGGTGCTGGCGGTGCTGCTGGAGGCCTTGCTGAGCAAACCGCGCATCCTGGAGATCTACCTCAACAGCGTGGAATGGGGCGAGGGCGTGTTCGGCGCCGAAGCCGCGGCGCAGCGCTACTTCGGCAAACCGGCCAGCCGGCTCACACCCGCCGAGGCCGCGCGACTGGCGGTGATGCTGCCCAGCCCCAAGTTCTTCGAGACCCGTCCCGGCTCAGCCTACCTGGCCCGCCGCACCGGCACGATCCTGGTCCGCATGGGCGCGGTGGAGCTGCCGTGAACCTCGCCGCCCGGGCCATGAGCCTGTTCCTGCTCGGGCTGGTGCGCTTGCTCACCGGGGCGCAGGCGCGCTGGCACGGTTGTCCGCCCAAGGCGGAGCAACGCATCTATTTCGCGAACCACCAGAGCCACGCCGATCTGGTGCTGATCTGGGCCGCGCTGCCGCACGAACTGCGCGCCATCACGCGACCGATCGCCGCCCGCGACTACTGGACCGCCTCGCCGCTCAAGCGCTGGATCACCACCGCCGTGTTCAACGCTGTGTATGTCGAGCGGGAACGCAAGGGCGACGAAGACCCGCTGGCGCCGCTGATCGCCGCGCTGGAGAGTGGCGATTCGCTGATCCTGTTTCCCGAAGGCACGCGCGGCTTCGAGGAAGACCCGCAGCCCTTCAAGAGCGGGCTGTACAACCTGGCGCGCCGCTTTCCCGAGGTGGTGCTGGTGCCGACCTGGATTCACAACGTGCAGCGCGTGATGCCCAAGGGCGAGGTGGTGCCGGTGCCGGTGCTGTGCTCCGTCACCTTCGGCGAACCGCTGCGGCTCGGTACCGACGAAGACCGCGCCGAATTCCTCACGCGGGCGCGGGCGGCAGTGATCGCGCTGCGCGAAGTCTGACACCGGCATCATGGGATCCTTTCTGCGCAGCCTCAGCCCCAGCCAGCAGGTCGGCCTGCTGTTTGTGGTGGTGTTCGGCCTGCTGGCGCTGGCCACGGTGGCGGTGCTGCTGCTGTCGCTGCGCGAACGCGCCCACGACAGCGACGCCACCATCCAGCGCCGCCACGACAACCTCGCGCTGTTGCGCACCTCGTGGGTCATGGCCGTGGTGTTCTGGGTCGGCTGGGCGGCGGGCGAGCGCGCGGCGATCGTGATGTTCGCCGTCCTGTCTTTCCTGGTGCTGCGCGAATTCATCAGCCTGTCGCCCACCCGGCGCGGCGACCACCGTGCTCTCGTGCTGGCCTTCTTTGTCGTGCTGCCCCTGCAGTACGCGCTGGTCTGGACCGAGCGCTTCGACCTGTTCACCGTGTTTGTGCCGGTGTACGTCTTTCTGGCCATTCCGGTGGTCAGCGCCCTGCGCAACGACCCACAGCGTTTTCTGGAGCGCGCGGCGAAGCTGCAGTGGGGCATCATGGTGTGCGTCTACGGCCTGAGCCATGTGCCGGCGCTCTTGCTGCTGAGCTTCCCGCGCTGGAACGGCGAAAGCGCCTTCCTGGTGTTCTTTCTGGTGCTGGTGGTGCAGACCTGCATGCTGGTACAGCACCTGGCGGCGCGCGGGCGCACGCGCCCGGTGGCGCCCGCGATCAGCGACAGCTTCCACTGGGCGAGCTGGGGCTGGGGTCTGCTGGCCGGCGGTCTGGTGGGCGCCCTGCTGGCGGGCCTCACGCCCTTCAAACCACTGCCCGCCCTGGCCATGGCGCTGGTCGCGTGCGTGGCCGGCACGCTGGGCCACCTCGTCATGAAAGCCATCAAGCGCGACCGCGGGGTGACCCACTGGGGCGGCGCCAGCCGCTCGGTCACCGGCGCCGCCGGCCTGCTCGACCGGCTCGACGCGCTGTGCTTTGCCGCGCCGGTGTTTTTCCACTCGGTCCGCTGGACCTTCAACCTCTGAGCGCGGCGCCATGCGCATCCTTGGCATCGACCCCGGCCTGCAGTGCACCGGCTTTGGTGTGATCGACGCCGAGGGCGGGCGGCTGCAGTACGTGGCCAGTGGCACCATCCAGACCAGCCCGAAAGACGGCGCGCTGCTCCCCGCGCGCCTGAAGGTGCTGTTCGACGGCATCACCGAGGTGTCGCGCCGCTACACGCCGGCGGTGGCGGTGTGCGAGATCGTGTTTGTCAACGTGAACCCCCAGGCCACGCTGCTGCTGGGCCAGGCGCGCGGTGCCTGCCTGACGGCCCTGGTGGCCAATGACCTGCCGGTGGCGGAGTACACCGCGCTGCAGCTCAAAAAGGCGGTGGTCGGTTACGGCCGCGCCACCAAGGAGCAGATGCAGCTGATGGTGCAGCGGCTGCTCCAGCTGCCCGGTCTGCCGGGCAAAGACGCGGCGGATGCCCTGGGCCTGGCCATTACCCACGCGCAGGTCGCCCGCACCACGGCCGCCATTGCCCAGGTCGCGCCGCTGCGGGCCCGCACCCACGCCGCCTACAAGGGCGGTCGCAGCTACTGAAGGCGGCCGCCGGACCGGACCGGCCGGGGTGGGCTCAAACGACCCGCTCGAGGATCAGCACGCCGAAGAAGCCGAAGGCGGCGAGCACCGTCCACTTCAGCACGATCAGGCCCCACTGGCGGTAGCGCGCCTGGCCGGTGCCGATGTACATCGCAAAACACACACCGGCCACGATCAGCAGCAGGAAAACCGTCCAGCGAAACAGCAGCATCGTCGGCGTCCGCGCTCACCAGGCCGGTGCCAGCTGGGCAAAACCCGCGGGGGCCTCGCGGTCGTGGGCGAAGCTCACCACCTCGTAGGCGTCGGGCTGCGCCAGCAACGCGCGCAGGAGCTGGTTGTTCATCGCGTGACCGCTGCGGAACGCGCTGTACGCCGCCAGCAACGGCTTGCCCACGATGTAGAGGTCGCCCATCGCGTCGAGGATCTTGTGCTTGGCGAACTCATCGCCGTAGCGCAGGCCATCGGCGTTGAGCACTTTCACATCGTCCATCACGATCGCGTTGTCCAGCCCGCCGCCCAGCGCCAGACCGTGCGAGCGCATCATCTCCACGTCGCGGGTAAAACCGAAGGTCCGCGCGCGCGCGATTTCCCGCGCGTAGTTGCCGCTGCCCAGATCGAAGGTGACGCGCTGTCCGGTGGAGTTCACCGCGGGGTGGTCAAACTCGATCTCGAAACTCAGCTGGTAGCCGTGGTACGGCTCCAGGCGGGCCCATTTGAGCTGGCGCCCCTCCCCCTCGCGCACCTCCACCGGGCGCGTCACGCGGATGAAGCGCTTGGGCGCGGCCTGGGTGACGATGCCAGCGCTTTGCAGGAGATAGACAAAAGAGGCCGACGACCCATCGAGGATCGGCACCTCTTCGGCCGTGATGTCGACCATCAGGTTGTCGATCCCCAGCCCGGCGCACGCGCTCATGAGGTGCTCGATGGTGTGCACCTTGGCGCCGCCGTTGGCGATGGTCGAAGCCAGCCGCGTGTCGGTCACGGCCGTGGCATTGACCGGAATCTCCACCGGCACCGGCAGGTCCACCCGGCGGAACACGATCCCCGTGTCCGGCGCGGCCGGGCGCAGCGTCAGCTCCACCCGCTGACCGCTGTGCAGACCGACACCGACGGCCTTGGTCAGGGATTTGAGCGTTCGTTGGGCAAGCATGGCCTGGATTTTAGTTCTCCCCCCTGCGCCGCTGCGCGGCTTCCCCCCTGCTGCGCGGGGGGACGCACCCAGCAGCCCGGCAAAGCCGGTTCTGCGGGTGCCCCAGGGCACTGGACACGCGCGCCGACCGAGTGATCGGCGCGCGTGGACCCGACCGCGGGGCCCCGTGGATCGGGCTTGGCCCGGCCACTGGGGCCGTCCCCCCTCCGGGGGGAAGCCGCGCAGCGGCGCAGGGGGGGCACCGATCAATCGGCTTGTTTGCGCAGGAAGGCCGGGATCTCGAAGTCGTCCATGCCGCCGGAGGACAGCGCGTCGACCTTGGCGGCGGCCTGGGTGCGGTTGGTGCGCCAGACGCTGGGCACGGCCATGCCGTGGTAGTCGGGCTGGGCAGCGCTGGTGGGGGTGGCCGCGCCCGGACCGGAGACGGCCTGGTTGACCGTCGGCACGTGGAAAGGCACGTTGTCGGTGCCGGTGCGCAGGACCTGCAGCGGCGGGGCGGTGCGGCGCGACGCGCCGGCGCGGCTCAGGCCGGTGGCCACCACGGTGACGCGCATTTCATCGCCCAGGCTGTCGTCGTAGGCGGCGCCGTAGATGACATGGGCGTCCGGCGACGCGTAAGCGCGGATGGTGTTCATCGCCATCTTCGACTCAGACAGCTTGAGCGAGCCCTTGGCCGCGGTGACCAGCACCAGCACGCCCTTGGCGCCGGAGAGGTCGATGCCTTCCAGCAGCGGGCAGGCCACGGCCTGTTCGGCGGCGATGCGCGCGCGGTCCGGGCCGGCGGCGGTGGCCGTGCCCATCATGGCCTTGCCGGGTTCGCCCATCACGGTGCGCACGTCTTCAAAGTCGACGTTGACATTGCCGTACTCGTTGATGATCTCGGCGATACCCCCGACGGCGTTCTTGAGCACGTCGTTGGCCTGGGCGAAGGCCTCGTCCTGGGTGATGTCGTCGCCGTACACCTCCAGCAGCTTTTCGTTGAGCACCACGATGAGCGAGTCGACGTTGGCTTCCAGCTCGGCCAGACCGTGGTCGGCGTTGGTCATGCGGCGGCCGCCTTCCCAGTCGAACGGTTTGGTGACCACGCCCACCGTCAGGATGCCCATCTCCTTGGCCACGCGCGCGATCACCGGCGCGGCGCCGGTGCCGGTACCGCCGCCCATGCCGGCGGTGATGAAGAGCATGTGCGCGCCGTCGATGGCTTCCCGGATCTGGTCGACCGCGCCCTCGGCGGCTTCGCGGCCTTTCTCGGGCTTGCTGCCAGCGCCCAGGCCGGTGATGCCGAGCTGGATGGTTTTGTGCGCTGCGCTGCGGGTCAAGGCCTGCGCGTCGGTGTTGGCGCAGATGAACTCCACGCCCTGGACCTGCCGCGCGATCATGTGCTCGACGGCGTTGCCGCCGCCGCCGCCCACGCCGATCACCTTGATCTGGGTGCCTTGGTTGAATTCTTCGACTTCGATCATTTCGATGCTCATCTGGTTGCTCCTGGTGCAGTTGCCTGGGGGTCTGGTGATTTGTGGGAAAACGGGAATCAGGTCATCCGGGTGGTCCGGTGTGTTCAGCACACCGTCCTCGTCGTCGACATCGAGCGCCCGGGTCTAACCCGGCGACACCGAGGAACCGGCGTGGCCGGGCCTCAGGTGTCGCCCCCCTTGGGGGGTCACGCGGAGCGTGGCGGGGGGATCTCATCAGAACGTCCCGACGAACCAGTTCTTGACGCGCTCAAAGGCGCCCGACACCGAGCCGGCCTTCTGCGCCACCTTGTGGCCGCGCACCCGGGCCAGCCGGGCCTCTTCGAGCAGGCCCATCACGGTGGCGGCGCGGGTCTGCGCGACCATGTCGGACAGGGCGCTGGTGTAGTTGGGCACACCCCGGCGCACCGGCTTGAGGAAGATGTCCTCGCCCAGCTCGACCATGCCGGGCATGACCGCGCTGCCGCCGGTGAGCACGATGCCGCTGGAGAGCATTTCCTCGTGGCCGCTGTCGCGCACCACCTGCTGCACCAGCGAGAAGATTTCCTCCACCCGCGGCTCGATCACGCCGGCCAGCGCCTGGCGGCTGAGCAGGCGCGGACCGCGGTCGCCCAGGCCCGGCACTTCGACCTGCTGGTCGGGGTCGGCCAGCAGCTGCTTGGCGCAGCCGCTCTCGACCTTGATGTCCTCGGCGTCCTTGGTGGGCGTGCGCAGCGCCATGGCGATGTCGCTGGTGATCAGGTCGCCGGCGATCGGGATGACCGCCGTGTGGCGGATCGCGCCGCCGGAGAAGATGGCCACGTCGGTGGTGCCGGCGCCGATGTCCACCAGCGCCACGCCCAGCTCCTTCTCGTCGTCGGTGAGCACCGCCTGGCTGCTCGCCAGCGGGTTGAGCATCAGCTGGTCGACCTCGAGCCCGCAGCGGCGCACGCACTTGATGATGTTCTCGGCCGCGCTCTGCGCGCCGGTGACGATATGCACCTTGGCTTCCAGGCGGATGCCGCTCATGCCGATCGGCTCCTTGACCTCCTGGCCATCGATCACGAACTCCTGCGGCTCGACCAGCAGCAGGCGCTGGTCGGTGGAGATGTTGATGGCCTTGGCGGTTTCGATCACCCGAGCCACGTCGGCGGGCATCACCTCGCGGTCCTTGATGGCGACCATGCCGCTGCTGTTGATGCCGCGGATGTGGCTGCCGGTGATGCCGGTGTAGACGCGGGCGATGCGGCAGTCGGCCATCAGTTCGGCTTCCTTGAGCGCCTGCTGGATGCTCTGCACGGTGGCATCGATGTTGACGACCACGCCGCGCTTGAGGCCGTGGCTCGGCGCCACACCCAGCCCGGCGAGCTTGAGCGTGCCGCCGGGCAACACCTCGGCCACCACCACCATGATCTTGGCGGTGCCGATGTCGAGTCCGACGACGAGGTCCTTGTATTCCTTGGCCATGGCGATTCGGTCTAACGGGATGTGGGCACGCGCACGGGCGCGGGCCGGTTGGGGTTGAGGGGATCGGCCAGCGTGGTCACGCCGCGCACGCGCAGGGCGTAGCCGTTGGGGTAGCGCAGGTCCACCGACTGGAGGGCACCGGCGTAGCGCGCATCGAGCTGGCTCAGGGTGGCGGTGAAGCGGTTCAGGCGGGCCAGCAGCTCGTCCGACGTGCCCCGGCCCAACTCGACCACCGCCCCGCTGTCGAGCCGGGCGCGCCAGGCGCCGCGGTCGGTGAGCTCCAGGCGCTCCAGCCCGAGCTCGAGGCGTTCCAGCTCGGGCGCGAGGGTGCGGTACAGGGCCAGCACGCGCGCCGCCTGGCCATCGGGGCCGGCGAGTTCCGGCAGGTTGTCACCGTCGTCGGGGCTGGCGTCGAACACGGTGCCGTCGGTGTCGACCAGCTGGCCCGAGCCGCTGGCGTTCCACCACGCGACCGCCTGATGCTCGCGCAGCGTCACGCGCAAGCGGTTGGGAAACTCGCGCCGGACGACCGCCTGCCGCACCCACGGCAGGTCCTCGAACAGCTCGCGCACCGGCTGCAGGTCCAGCGCCAGAAAGCCCGGCTGCAGCCGCGGGCGCAGCGGCGCGGCCAGCTGGGCGCGCATCGCCACCGCGCTCTGGTGGGTGACATCGCCGTCCACGACGATCGATTTCACGGCCCACAGCGGCTGGCGCATCAGCCAGTTGCCCAGGGCGACCAGGCACAGCACGGCGAACACGCTCAGCAGCAGCTGGGTGGCCACGGCCATCAGCTTCACGTCCAGGGGCATGTCGGCGCTGTTCATGGTGGGCTTCAGGGCGCGGCGGTCTGGTCGAGCGCGGCGCTGGCCAGCAGGCGCAGGCAGAGATCTTCGTAGGAGATGCCCACCGCGCGGGCGGACATGGGCACGAGCGAGTGGCCGGTCATGCCCGGCGAGGTGTTGATCTCCAGCAGGTAGGGCCGTCGGGTGGCGGCGTCGATCATCACGTCGGCCCGGGCCCAGCCGCGACAGCCCAGGGCATGAAACGCCTGCAGCACCAGCGCCTGGATGGCCGCCTCCTCACCGTCGGGCAGGCCACATGGCACCAGGTACTGCGTGTCGTCGGTGAAGTACTTGTTCTGGTAGTCGTAGTTGCCACCCGGGGCGACGATGCGGATCACCGGCAAGGCCTGGGCGTCGGCGCCGCTGCCGATCACCGGGCAGGTCACCTCATCGCCGGCGATGAACTGTTCGCACATGACCATCGGGTCCTGCCCGGCGGCCAGCGCGTAAGCGGCATCGCATTGCTCGGGCGAGCTGACCTTGCTCAGGCCGATCGTGGAGCCCTCGCGCACCGGCTTGACGATCATCGGCGCGCCCAGCGCGGCCAGCGCCGCGCGGGTCTCGGCCGCGCTGCGCACCTGGCGCCAGGCGGGCGTGGGCAGGCCCTCGGCCAGCCAGATGCGCTTGGTCATGAGCTTGTCCATCGCCACCGCCGAGGCCATCACGCCCGGACCGGTGTAGGGGATGCCCAGCAGCTCCAGCGCGCCCTGCACCGTGCCGTCCTCGCCAAAACGGCCGTGCAGCGCGATGAAGCAGCGCGCAAAGCCTTCGCGTTTGAGATCGCCGAGATCGCGTTCGGCGGGGTCGAAGGCGTGGGCATCCACGCCGCGCGCCCGCAGGGCCTGCAACACCCCGCCGCCCGACATCAGCGACACCTCTCGCTCGGCCGAGCGGCCGCCCATCAGCACGGCCACCTTGCCGAATGCCTGCCCGTTCATTTTGCCAACTCCATGATGTGTCCCGCCACCGCGCCGATGGACCCCGCGCCCATGCACAGCACCACGTCGCCGTCGCGGCCGTTGTCCAGCACAGCCTGCGCCATCTGCTGGATGTCGTCCACAAACACCGGCTCGACCTTGCCGGCCACGCGCAACGCACGCGCCAGCGACCGACCGTCTGCGGCCACGATCGGCGCCTCACCCGCCGCATAGACCTCGCCGAGCAGCACCGCGTCGGCTTGCCCGATCACCTTCACGAAATCCTCGAAGCAGTCGCGGGTGCGCGTGTACCGGTGCGGCTGGAACGCCAGCACCAGCCGGCGACCGGGGAAGGCGCCACGGGCCGCAGCCAGCGTGGCGGCCATCTCCACCGGGTGGTGGCCATAGTCGTCGACCACGGTGATCTGGCCGCCACCGGGCAGCGCCGCCTCGCCGTAGCGCTGGAAGCGCCGCCCCACGCCCTTGAAATCCGCCAGGGCCCCCAGCACGGCCGCGTCGGACACGCCCAGCTCCACCGCGATGCCGATCGCCGCCAGCGCGTTGAGCACGTTGTGGCGTCCCGGGAGGTTGAGCACGACGTCGAGGTCCGGCAGCTGCACGCCGTTGCGGCGCTGCACGGTGAAATGCATCTGCGCGCCCACCGCGCGCACGTTGACCGCCCGCACCTGCGCGTCCTCGCTGTCGATGCCGTAACTGGTGATCGGTCGCGCGATGGCCGGCAGGATCTCGCGGATCGCGGGATCGTCCACACACACCACCGCGGCGCCGTAGAAGGGCATCTTGTGGAGAAAGTCCACGAAGGCGCCCTTGAGGCGGCCGAAGTCGTGGCCGTAGGTGTCCATGTGGTCCGCGTCGATGTTGGTGACCACCGCAATCACCGGCAGCAGGTTGAGGAACGAGGCGTCCGACTCGTCGGCCTCGACCACGATGTATTCGCCGCTGCCCAGCGCCGCGTTGGCCCCGGCGCTGTTGAGCCGCCCGCCGATCACAAACGTCGGGTCCAGCCCGGCGGCGGCCAGCACGCTGGCCACCAGGCTCGTGGTGGTGGTCTTGCCGTGCGTGCCGGCGATGGCCACGCCTTTGCGCATGCGCATCAGCTCGGCCAGCATCACCGCGCGCGGCACCACCGGGATGAGGCGTGCGTGGGCCGCGACCACCTCCGGGTTGTCCGGGCGGACCGCGGTGGAGGTGACGATCGCGTCGGCGCCCTCGATGTGACGCGCGTCATGGCCGATGTGCACCCGCGCGCCCAGCCCCTGCAGGCGCCGCGTGGTGGTCGATTCGCCCAGGTCGCTGCCGGAGACGGTGAAGCCCTGGTTGAGCAGCACCTCGGCGATGCCGCTCATGCCGGCACCGCCGATGCCGACGAAATGGATGTGGCGGATGGCGTGTTTCATGCCGTTCTGACTTTCGCGAGTTCGACGCAGGCGGCCACCACGGCCTCGACCGCGCCGGTCTTGGCCACGGTGCGGGCCTGCTCCGCCATGCCCAGCAGCTGGGCGCGGTTCAGGCCGCGCAGCAGCGCGGCGAGCTTGTCGGCGGTGAGCGCGGCCTGCGGCTCCAGCCACGCGGCACCGGCATCGACGAGGAAGCGGGCGTTGTGCGTCTGGTGGTCGTCCACCGCAGCGGGAAACGGCACCAGCAAAGACGCGGCGCCCACGGCGGCCAGCTCGGTCACCGTGCTCGCGCCAGCGCGCGCGATGACGAGGTCGGCTTCGGCGTAGGCGCGCGCGGTGTCGTCGATGAAGGGGGTGCAGGTCGCCTCCACGCCGGCCGCGGCGTAGTTCGCGCGCAGCTCGTCAATCTGCTTCTCGCCGCTTTGATGGATCACCTGAGGACGCTCGTCCGCGGGCAGCCGCGCCAGCGCCTGCGGCACCAGGCGGTTCAAGGCCTGCGCTCCCAGGCTGCCGCCCACCACCAGCAGCCGCAGCGCCCCCCCGCGACCGGCGAAGCGCTCGGCCGGCACGGCTTGCTGCAAAAAGGCCGCGCGCAGCGGGTTGCCCACCCACTCGGCCTTCGACAGCGCGCCCGGAAAGGCCGTGAAACGGCGGTCGGCCACCTCGGCCAGCACCTTGTTGGCCAGCCCGGCCACCGAGTTCTGCTCGTGCAGCACCAGCGGCTTGCCCAGCAGCACACCCATCATGCCGCCCGGGAACGTGATGTAGCCGCCCAGACCGACCAGCACGTCCGGCTGCACCCGGCGCACCACCGCAACGCTTTGCGCGAACGCCCGCAGCAGGTTCAGCGGCAGGAGCAGCTTGGTCAGCAGGCCCTTGCCCCGCAGACCGCCGAAATCGATGGTTTCGAGCGCAAAGCCGCGCGGCGGCACCAGCCGGCTCTCCATGCTGCCCGGCGCACCCAGCCAATGCACCCGCCAGCCACGCTCACGCAGCGCCTCGGCCACGGCGAGGCCGGGAAAGATGTGGCCGCCGGTGCCGCCGGCCATGATGAGGGCGCAGGGCTGACGTGTCATTCGACAACCTCCGCGCCCCGCGCTGCGGTGCGAACGCCTTCGGGCGGCCGAGCGGCGTTCACGACCGCGCCCCTTTCATCATGGATGCGTCCCGCATCCGCAGCCGCTGCGCGTCTGCCTGTCGGTTTTGATGAAACCGCGTCATCACGACCGCGCCCCTTTCATCATCTGGCGGTTTTCAAAATCCACCCGCATCACGATGGCGATGGCGATCAGGTTGAGCAGGATGGCGGAGCCGCCGTAGCTCATGAAGGGCAAGGTCAGGCCTTTGGTGGGCAGGGCGCCGAGATTCACGCCGATGTTGATGAAGGCCTGGAAGCCCAGCCACAGGCCCACCCCCTGTGCGACCAGCCCGGCGAACACCTGGTCGAGGGCGATGGCCTGGCGGCCGATGTGCATGACACGGCGGGTCATCCAGAGGAACAGCACGATCAGCGTGAGAACGCCCAGCAGGCCGAATTCCTCGCCGATCACGGCGAGCAGGAAGTCGGTGTGGGCTTCCGGCAGCCAGTGCAGCTTCTCCACGCTGCCGCCCAGGCCGACACCGAACAGCTCGCCGCGGCCGATGGCGATCAGCGCGTGGGACAGCTGGTAGCCCTTGCCCAGCGCGTGTTCCTCGCTCCACGGATCGAGGTAGGCGAAGATGCGTTCGCGGCGCCACTCGCTGGCCATGATCATGAGCGCGAACGCGGCCACCACCACGGCGGCGATCAGGAAGAACATCCGCGCGTTCACGCCGCCCAGAAACAGGATGCCCATGGCGATCACCACGATCACCATGAAGGCGCCCATGTCGGGCTGGGCCAGCAGCAGCATGCCGATCACGCCCAGCGCCACCGCCATGGGCAGCACGGCCTGCCAGAAGTTTTCCTTGATCTCCATCTTGCGGACCATGTAGCTGGCCGCGTAGAGCAGCACCGCGAGCTTGCCCAGCTCGGAGGGCTGGAAGTTCATGACGCCCAGCGAGATCCAGCGGCGCGCGCCGTTGACGCCTTTGCCGATGAAGGGAATCAGCACGATCACCATGAGCAGGATCGCCAGCGCAAACAGCCACGGCGCGACACGCTCCCAGGTCTTCATCGGCACCTGGAAGGTCAGCAGGGCGGCGACCAGCCCGATGGTCATCGACAGGCCGTGGCGGAACACGAAGTGGGTGTGCGCGTAATTGGCAAAGCGCGGGTTGTCGGGCAGCGCAATGCTGGCCGAATACACCATCACCAGCCCCCACGCCAGCAAAGCGACCACCACCCACAGCAGCGGCTGGTCGAAGCCCAGTTCGCGCACCGCGGTTGACGACGACGCGCCGTAGCGGCGGCTGCTCAGGCGCACGGGCAGCCCGTCGGCGCCGGCCAGCGATCCCGCGGCGGGCCACGCGGCGGCCAGGCGCTCGCGCAGCCTCTGCAGCAGCGGGGCGCGGCCCGGGGTGTTGGTCTGCGGTCGGCGGGCCATCACACGCCCTCCAGCGATTGGCCGTGGTCGGCGGCGAGCGCGGCCACGGCGTCGACGAACACCTGCGCGCGGTGCGCGTAGTCGCGGAACATGTCCAGGCTGGCGCAGGCCGGCGACAAGAGCACGGCATCGCCGGGCTGGGCCAGCGCGGCGGCAGCGCGCACCGCGGCGCCGAGGTCGGCCGCGTCGTGCAGCGGCACACCCGCGTCCGACAGCGCCGGCGCGAGGGCTTCGCGCAGGCGCGGGGCATCGCGGCCGATGAGCAGCGCCGCACGGGCGTGGCGGGCCAGCGGCGCGGCCAGCGGCGCGAAGTCCTGCCCTTTGCCGTCGCCACCCAGGATCACGACCAGCCGCCGCTCGGCGCCCAGGCCGTTGACCGCCGCCAGCGTGGCCCCGACGTTCGTGCCCTTGCTGTCGTCCACGTACTCGACCTCGCCGACGATGCCCACCGGCTCCACGCGGTGCGGCTCGCCGCGGTACTCGCGCAGACCGTGCAGCATGGGCCCGAGCGGTGCGCCGGTGGAGGTGGCCAGCGCGAGCGCGGCGAGCGCGTTGGCCGCGTTGTGGCGGCCGCGGATGCGCAGCGCCTCGGCCGGCATCAGGCGCTGGAAATAGATCTCGGGCGTGTCGTCGGCGCCGCGGCCGCGCGCGCGGGTTTCGTCCAGCGCCAGCGCGCGCACCAGCCAGGTCATGCCGTTGACCGTTTCCAGGCCCCAATCGCCCGGACGGGTCGGGGCGTCGAGTCCGAAGCTCGCCCAGGCGCGCGCCGGGCGCTGCCGGTGGCGGCCCGCGATCTTGACGCTGACCATCGCCGGCTGCCAGGCCATGACGACCGGGTCATCCCGGTTCAGCACCATCAGGGCCTCGGCGCCGAAGGCGGCGTGTTTGGCCTGCGCGTAGGCGGCCATGGAGCCGTGCCAGTCGAGATGGTCCTCGCTGAGGTTGAGCACGGCCGCAGCGGTGGGTACGGTGCTCCACGGCCCGGCGGCAGAGCCGTCGAGCTGGAAGCTGGAGAGTTCCAGCACCCACGCGGTGGGCAGGTGGGGGGGGGCGATGGCGGCCACGGGCGCCGGCGCCGGACCCTCCTCGTCGGCCGGGGGCAGGGGCTCGTCGTCGGCGGGGGCGTCGGGCTCGTCGCGGTCGGCCTCCGGCGCCACGGCCACCGGCGCAGACAGGGCCGGTGCCTCGGCGGGCGCTGACGCGGCGTCGGCCGCGGCCGCCGCATCGTCGGCGGCCTGGGCGCTGGCCTCGTGGTCGAGCGCCTGCGCCAGCACGTCGAGCAGCGCCGGACCGATGTTGCCCGCCACCGCGACGCGCTCGCCCGCGCGCCGCAGCAACAGGCCGGTCAGCGAGGTCACGGTGGTCTTGCCGTTGGTGCCGGTGATGGCCAGCACGCGCGGCCGGTATGGCCAGCGCTCCCGCTCGCGCAAGTCCAGCAGGGCCTGGGCAAACAGGTCGAGTTCGCCCCACAGCGGCACGCCGTGGGCCGCGGCCCAGGCCGTCGGCGCCGCCAGCGCTGCCGGCGAAAGGCCCGGGCTGCGCGCGATCAGGGCCCACGGCCCGCGATCCATCAGCGCCTCGTCAAACGGACCGGCGACGAAGGTGGCGGTCGGGCAGTCCTGCCGCAGCGCGGCCAGCTGGGGCGGGGCCTCACGCGTGTCGGCCACGGTCACGCGGGCACCCTGGCGCACGCACCAGCGCGCCATGGACAGGCCGGAGATGCCCAGACCGAGGATGAGGACCGCCTGATCGCGCATGGGCATCACCGCAGCTTCAGGGTGGACAGGCCGACCAGACACAGCAGCATGGTGATGATCCAGAAGCGGACCACGACCTGCGTTTCCTTCCACCCCTTCTTCTCGAAGTGGTGGTGCAGCGGCGCCATCTGGAAGAGACGCCGACCCTCACCGAAGCGACGCTTGGTGTATTTGAAGTACGACACCTGCAGCATCACCGACAGCGCTTCGACCACGAAGATGCCGCCCATGATGGCCAGCACGATCTCCTGGCGCACGATGACCGCGATCGTGCCCAGCGCACCGCCCAGGGCGAGCGCGCCGACGTCGCCCATGAACACCTGCGCGGGGTGGGTGTTGAACCACAGGAAAGCCAGCCCCGCGCCGGCCATGGCGCCGCAGAAGATGAGCAGCTCGCCGGTGCCCGGGATGTGGGGCAGCAGCAGGTAGCGCGAAAACACCGCGTTGCCGGTGACGTAGGCGAACACGCCGAGCGCCGAACCGACCATGACCACCGGCATGATGGCCAGCCCGTCGAGGCCATCGGTGAGGTTGACCGCGTTGCTCGATCCGACGATGACGAGGTAGGTGAGGATCACGAAGCCAGCCACCCCCAGCGGGTAGCTGATCTCCTTGAAGAACGGCACCAGCAGCCCGGACTGGGGCGGCAGGTCGACGGTGAAGCCCGAGGTGACCCATTCGATGAACAGCTCGGCCACGCGCGCGTTGCTGGTTTCCGAGACGGCGAACACCAGGTAGAACGCGGCCAGCAGGCCAATCACCGACTGCCAGAAATACTTCTCGCGCGAGCGCATGCCCTCCGGGTCCTTGTGGACGACCTTGCGCCAGTCGTCCACCCAGCCGATGGCGCCAAAGCCCAGCGTCACCAGCAGCACGATCCACACAAAACGGTTGCTCCAGTTGAACCAGAGCAGCGTGGACAGCGCGATCGCGAACAGGATCAGGACGCCACCCATGGTGGGCGTACCGCCTTTGCTCAGGTGCGTCTGCATGGCGTACTCACGCACCGGCTGGCCGATCTTGAGGGCACCGAGGTAACGGATGAACCACGGTCCGGCCACCAGCCCCACCAGCAGCGCGGTCATGGCCGCCATCACCGCGCGGAAGGTGAGGTACTGAAAGACCCGCAGGAATCCGAGGTCGGGAAAGAGGCCTTGCAGCCACAGGGCCAGGCTAGGCAACATGGGAACCGTCCTTGTTGTTGTCGAGGGCACCGGCGGCCTCCACCGCCGCTTGAACCGCCTGCACCACGCGCTCCATGCGCATGAAGCGAGAACCTTTGACGAGCAAGCTGGCCGGTGCAGTGGCGCCCTGCACCGCCGCGGCGGTGTCGGCCGCCAGCGCGGATACGTCGTCCCACACCGTGGGCGCGGCCTCGCCGGCGGCGCGCAGCGCGGCGGCGGCCTGCGCCATCCAGGCGCCGGCCACGTGGACATCGCGCAGGCCGCGGGCGTGGGCGTGGCGCAGGACCTCCAGGTGGAAGTCCAGGCCCTGCTCGCCCACCTCGCCCATGTCGCCGAGCACCAGCCGGTGCGGGGCAGGCAGCTCGGCCAGCACGTCGATGGCGGCGCGCACGGAGTCCGGGTTGGCGTTGTAGGTGTCGTCGACCAGCGTGAACGGTCGGCCGTTCACAGACAGCGCCAGCGCGCGCGAGCGGCCGCCCACGGGCTCGAAGGCCGTCAAACCGCGGGCCACCGCGTCGAGGGAAACGCCCGCCGCCAGAGCGCAGGCGGTGGCGGCCAGCGCGTTGCGCACGTTGTGGCGCCCGGCGATCCGCAGGCGCAGCGTGGTGGTGCCGGCCGGCGTGCGGGCCTGCACGGTCCAGGCGCCGTCGTGCCAGTCGGCCGCGGTGGCGTGCACGTCGGCGCCCGGGTCTGCGTCGCTGAACGTGATCGCGCGGCGCGCGCCGGCCAGCCCCCGCCACACCGGCGTGTGCGGGTCGTCGCTGGGAAACACGGCCACGCCCTGCGGCCCCAGCGCGTCGATGACGCTGCCGTTCTCCCGCGCCACCGCGGCGACGGTGGCCATGAACTCCTGGTGCTCGCGCTGCGCGTTGTTGACCAGCGCCACGGTGGGCGCGGCCATGGCCGCCAGACCGGCGATCTCGCCCGGGTGGTTCATGCCCAGCTCCACCACCGAGAGGCGGTGGCCGGCGTGCAGGCGCAGCAGCGTGAGCGGCACACCGATGTCGTTGTTGAAGTTGCCCTGCGTGGCGTGGGCGGCGTCACCGACGGCTGCGCGCAGGATGCTGGCGATCATCTGGGTGACCGTCGTTTTGCCGTTGCTGCCGGTGACGGCGATCAGCGGCAACGAGAAGCCAGCGCGCCAGCGCGCGGCCAGGGTGGCCAGCGCCGCGCGGCTGTCGGGCACCTCCACGCCGGGCAGCCCGGCCTCGGCCAGCCCACGCTCGGCCAGCGCCGCCACGGCCCCGGCGGCCTGGGCCGACGGGAGGAAATCGTGCGCGTCGAACCGCTCGCCGCGCAGCGCCACGAACAGGTCGCCCGCGCGCAGGCTGCGGGTGTCGGTGTGCACGCGCAGCGGCTCCCCGGGCGGCAAGCCCACCGGGCGGGCGCCGGGCAAGCCCTGGAGAAGCGTCATCAGGCCCTGCATCACGCGGTCCCTCCGGCGCGGCGCGCCAGCGCGGCGGCGGCCTGCTGCGCATCGCTGAAGGGGCGCTTGGTGCCGCCGATGTCCTGGTAGTCCTCGTGGCCCTTGCCGGCGATCAGCACCACGTCGGGCGGCGCGGCCTGCGCCACCGCGTGGGCGATGGCTTCGGCGCGGTCGATGATCAGCGCCGCGGCCTGCGGGCGCTGCAGTCCCACGCGCATCTGGTCGAGGATGGCCGCGGGATCTTCGCGGCGCGGGTTGTCGCTGGTCAGCACCACGCGGGCCGCGCCCGCTTCCGCCGCCGCGGCCATGCGCGGTCGCTTCACCGGGTCACGATCGCCGCCGCAGCCGAGCACCACCCACACCGCACCGCCGCGCCGGGCCGCCAGCGGGGCGACCGCCGCCAGCGCCTGCGCCACCGCGTCGGGCGTGTGGGCGTAGTCCACGAGCACCAGCGGCTGGTCTTCGCCGCCCGGCACCGCCTGCAGCCGCCCCGGCACCGGCCCGAGCGACCCACACGCTGCCAGCGCCTGCGACAGCGGCACGTCCAACGCGCGCGCCGCGGCGATCACCCCGAGCAGGTTGTGCACGTTGTAGCGCCCCACCAGCGGCAGGCTCAACGCCTCGCGCGCCACCACGCGGTCAAACGCATCGCGCTCCTCGATCGTGAAGGCCATGCCCGCCGGCGTGGCGGTCAGGGCGTGGGCCGACAAGCGCGCGGGCGCGTCGATGGCCACGGTCCAGACATCGAGTGCCCGCGCGCGCATGGCTTCGGCCAGCGCCGGGCCCTGCGGATCGTCGGTGTTGATCACCGCCGCCTGCAGGCCAGGCCAGTCGAACAGGCGGCGCTTGGCGGCCCAGTAGGCGTCCATGCTGCCGTGGAAATCGAGGTGGTCCTGCGTGAAATTGGTGAACACGGCCACGCCGATGCGCGTGCCGTTGAGCCGGCCTTCGACCAGCCCGATGGAGGACGCCTCGACCGCGCAAGCGCGCACGCCGGTGTCCACAAAGCGGCGCAGCGCGGTCTGCAGCGTCACCGGGTCCGGCGTGGTGAGCCCCGTGGTTTGGAGATCGCGGCCCGGCTGGCCGATGCCCAGGGTGCCAACCACGGCGGCGGGGCGTTGGCAGGCGCTGAACAGCTGCGCCATCCACCAGGCGCTGGAGGTTTTGCCGTTCGTGCCCGTGAAGGCCACCATGTCCAGCGAATCGCTCGGGTGACCCACGAAGGCGGCGGCCACCGCGCCGGCCTGCGCCTTCAGGTCGGGCATGGCCAGCACGCGGGGGTCGTCAAAGCCGAACGCCTCGGCACCCTCACGCTCCACCAGCGCCGCCACCGCCCCGGCGGCCAACGCGTCGCGCACGAAGCGGCGTCCGTCGGTCGCTGCCCCGGGCCACGCCACGAACGCGTCGCCGGGCACCACCGCGCGGCTGTCGGCGCGCAGCACGCCGGTCACGCTGGCATGCAACCAGCGGGCCACGGCATCGGCTTGCAGGAGCGTCTGGATCATGTCAGAACGACTCCTCCACCACCTCGGTCACGATCTGCGGCTTGACGTTCATGTCGGGCTGCACGCCGAGGATGCGCAGCGTCTGCTGCACGGTTTCGCTGAACACAGGCGCGGCGACCAGACCGCCGTAATAGGTGCCGTTGTTCGGCTCGTCCACCATCACCGCCACCACGATGCGCGGCTTCTCCACCGGCGCCAGGCCGACGAAGAAGCTGCGGTACTTGCGCTCGGCGTAACCCTTGCCTTCCTGCTTGCGCGCGGTGCCGGTCTTGCCACCGACCGAGTAGCCCATGGTCTGCGCCTTCGGGGCGGTGCCCCCGGGGCCGGTGGCCATGGCCAGCATCTGCCGCACCGCGATGGCGTTCTTTTCGCTGAACACGCGCACGCCGGTGGCCGGCACCTCGCTGCGCATCAGCGTCAGCGGAATCAGCTCGCCGTCCCGCGCGAACACGGTGTAGGCGTGGGCGAGCTGGAACAGCGAGGTGGACAGGCCGTAGCCGTAGCTCATGGTCGCCTGCTCGATCGGGCGCCAGCTCTTGTAGGGGCGCAGGCGACCACTGACCGCACCCGGAAAGGGCACCTGCGGCTTCTGGCCGAAACCGGCCTGGGCGTAGATCTCCCACATCTCGCGCGGGCTCATCTGCATGGCCATCTTCACCGTGCCGACGTTGCTCGACTTCTGGATCACCTCGGCCACCGTCAGCACGTCGTGCGGGTGTGTGTCGCTGATGGTGGAGCCGCCGATGGTGATGCGGCCGGGCGCGGTGTTGATCGGGGTTTCGGGGCGCACCAGACCCTTCTCCAGCGCCAGCGTGGCGATGAAGGGTTTCATGGTCGATCCGGGCTCGAAGCTGTCGGTCAGCACCCGGTTGCGGAGTTGCTCACCGGTGAGGTTCTGGCGGCGGTTGGGGTTGTAGCTGGGGTAGTTGGCCAGCGCCAGCACCTCGCCCGTGACCGTGTCCACCACGATCACGCTGCCCGCGCGCGCCTTGTGCGTGTGGACCGCGTCCTTGAGCTTCTGGTAGGCGAAGAACTGGACCTTGCTGTCGATGGACAGCTGCAGGTCCGGCCCATCGACCGGCGGCACCACGTCGCGCACGTCTTCCACCACCCGCCCCAGCCGGTCCTTGATCACGCGGCGCGAGCCGTTCTTGCCGGCGAGCTGCTGGTTGAACGCCAGCTCCACGCCCTCCTGGCCGCGGTCCTCGACGTTGGTGAAGCCCACCACGTGCGCGGCCGCCTCGCCCTCGGGGTACTGCCGCTTGTACTCGCGCCGCTGATGAATGCCCTTGATGCCCAGCGCGGCGATCTGTCGGGCCACCGGCTCGTCCACCTGACGCTTGATCCACACGAACGTGCGGTCCTCATCCGCCAGCCGCTTGCGCAGCTCCGCCAGCGGCATTTCCAGCAGGCGCGCCAGCTCGCGCAGCTTGGGATCGTTTTTCTCCACGTCCTCGGGAATCGCCCAGATGCTCTGCGCCACCACGCTGGACGCCAGGATCAGGCCGTTGCGGTCCAGCACCTTGCCCCGGTTGGCCGGCAGTTCCAGCGTGCGGGCGAATCGCACCTCGCCCTGGCGCTGGAAGAACTCGTTGCCAAACACCTGCACGTAGGCGGCGCGCCCGGCCAGACCGGCGAAAGCCAGCGCCAGGCAGGCCACGATGAACTTGCTGCGCCACACCGGCGTCTTGCTCGCCAGCAGCGGGCTGGAGGTGTAGTTGATGCTGCGGCTCATCGCGTGCCTCCGGCGGCGGGCACGGCGGCAGGCGCCTCGGGCAGGTTCACGTACTGCGTGATGCCGGGCGTGACCGGACGCATCTCCAGCTGCCGCGTGGCGAGCTGCTGCACGCGGGCCGGCGTGGCCTGTGCGCGCTTTTGCACCTGCAGCTGCTCGTGTTCGCTCTCCAGCTTGCGCGCCTGCGCCTGCGCACGGTCGATCGCCGTGTACAGCCGGCGCGACTCGTACTGGGTGTGGACCAGGTAGAACGCGCTGGCCAGCACCGCCAGCAGCAGCATGAGGTTCAGCCGGATCACAGCACCGCCCCTTCACCGCACCGCGGCAGGGCCACGCCGGTACGGACGGCACTCATGCGACCTCCGTGCGCGTGGCCGCGCGCATGACAGCGCTGCGCGCGCGCGGGTTGGCCACCACCTCGGCGTCCGACGGCATCAGGCGCGACACCTCGCCCAGGCGCACCGGCGCCGGCTCGGCGAAGGGCGCACGCCGATCCACCACGGTGCGCGAATGGCGCGCCATGAACTGCTTGACCAGGCGGTCTTCCAACGAGTGAAAGCTGATGGCCACGAGGCGTCCCCGGGGGCGCAAGACGCTCAGACTGGCGTCGAGCGCCTGTTGCAGCTCTTCAAGCTCGGCGTTGATGAAAATCCGAAGAGCCTGAAATGTGCGCGTTGCAGGGTCCTTGCCCGGCTCGCGGGTTTTGACCGCGCCAGCCACGACTTCGGCCAGCTCGGCGGTGGTTCGAACAGGGCCCCGTTCCTGTCGGCGACGATCAATCGCCTTTGCAATCGGTTGAGCAAACCGTTCTTCGCCGTATTCACGGATGACCTCCGCCAAGGTGGAAACGGGCACGACCGCCAGCCAGTCGGCCACGCTCTGGCCCCGCGTGGGGTCCATGCGCATGTCCAGCGGACCGTCGTGGCGAAAAGAAAAACCCCGGGCGGGGTCGTCGATCTGCGGCGAGCTCACGCCCAGGTCCATGAGGATTCCGTCCGCCGACCGCGGCGGCTCCTGCGCCAGCTGCGCAAAGCCCTCGTGGCGCACGCTCAGCCGCGCGTCCTGCGCGGCCAGCGCCTGCGCCACCGCAATGGCCTGCGGGTCTTTGTCGAACACCGTGAGGCGCCCCGCCGGCGAGAGCGCCTGCAGGATGGCGCGGCTGTGGCCGCCGCGACCGAAGGTGGCGTCGATGTAGTGTCCGTCGGGGTTGATCGCCAGCGCCTGCACCGCTTCGTTCAACAGGACGGTGTGGTGAATCCATGTGCCTTGCACCGCCGCCCTTAGAAAGAGAAATCCTTGAAGACGTCGGGCATCTCGCCCTTCATCGCCTCGGCTTCCTGGGCCGCGTAGGCGCGGGCGTCCCACAACTCAAAGTAAGCGCCCATGCCCAGCAACACGGCGTCTTTGTCGATGCCGGCGGCGGCACGCAACTCGGGCGAGACCAGCACGCGGCCGGTGGCGTCCATGTCCACGTCCATGGCGTTGCCCAGAAAAATCCGCTTCCACCACTGCGCTTGCATCGGCAAGGCGGCGATGCGGCCGCGGAACTCTTCCCACGCCGGGCGCGGGAAAATCATCAGGCAGCCGTGGGGGTGTTTGGTGATGGTGAGCTGTCCGCCGGCCGCGCCCAGGGCGTCACGATGCCGGGTCGGCACCGACAGGCGACCCTTGGCATCCAGACTCAGCGATGACGCCCCTTGAAACACCGTGTTCAGCCCCTCGAAGACACTTTTCACCACTTAATTGCACTTTTTTCCACTGTAGCAGGAAACGGCCGTGGCGCTGCGGGCGGCTGACACTTTTTTTCAATGAAATCAATCACTTAGGACACGTTTTGAAGCTCTTTTGCGGCAAAAAAGAACATACAAAGCAAGCACTTACAAAGCGCACTGCAAGTGAAGCTTGAAAACAAAAAGCCCCGGTCAATCGACCGGGGCGCTGACGGGCGGCAGGTGCCGCGGACGGGGCGGGCGCGCCGCCGCGCTCAGAGGATGTAGCGCGAGAGGTCCTCGTTGCGGCTGAGCGCACCGAGCCGGCCGTCGACATAGACCGCATCGACGGTCAGCGTGCGGCCCTGCCACTGGGTCGCGGCGAAACTCACCTCGTCGAGCAGGTGCTCCATCACCGTGGCCAGCCGGCGCGCGCCGATGTTTTCGGTGCGCTCGTTGACCTCGAAGGCGATCTCGGCGAGGCGGTGGATGCCGTCCGGGGTGAATTCCACCGTCACGCCCTCGGTCGCGAGCAGGGCCTGGTACTGGCGCACCAGGGAGGCGTGGGTCTGGGTCAGGATGGCCTCGAAGTCGGCCACCGACAGCGACTGCAGTTCCACGCGGATGGGGAAACGCCCCTGCAGTTCGGGGATCAGGTCGCTGGGCTTGGCGAGGTGAAACGCCCCGCTGGCGATGAACAGGATGTGATCGGTCTTGATCACACCGTACTTGGTGGACACCGCCGTGCCTTCCACCAGCGGCAGCAGGTCGCGCTGCACGCCCTGGCGCGACACCTCGGCGGTACCGCCGCCCTCGCTGCTGCGGCTGGTGACCTTGTCGATTTCGTCGATGAACACGATGCCGTTCTGCTCGGCGTTGTGCAGCGCGCGGGCCTTGACCTCGTCGTCGTTGATGAGTTGGGCGGCTTCCTCGTCGACCAGCAGCTTGAGCGCCTCGACAATGCGCAGCTTGCGCTTGTGCCGCCGCCCGGCGCCGAGCTGGCCGAACATGCTCTTGATCTGCTCGGCCATGTCTTCCATGCCGGCCGGCCCCGTGATTTCCATGGCCGGGCGGGCCTCGGCCACGTCGATTTCAATCTCGCGGTCGTCGAGCTGCCCTTCACGCAGCTTCTTGCGGAAGGTCTGCCGGGCCACGTTGTCGGTGGCCGGCGGCGGCGGCTCGAACCCGACGCTGCGCGGCGGCGGCACCAGCACGTCAAGGATGCGCTCCTCGGCCGCGTCTTCCGCGCGCGTGCGCTGCTGGCGCATGGCCTGTTCGCGCGCCTGCTTGACCGCCACTTCCGCCAGGTCACGCACGATGCTGTCCACGTCTTTGCCAACGTAGCCGACCTCGGTGAACTTGGTCGCCTCCACCTTGATGAAGGGCGCATCGGCCAGCCGGGCCAGCCGGCGGGCGATTTCGGTCTTCCCCACGCCGGTCGGGCCGATCATGAGAATGTTCTTCGGCGTGATTTCGGGCCGCAGCTTGTCGTCCACCTGCTGACGGCGCCAGCGGTTGCGCAGCGCGATGGCCACCGCGCGTTTGGCCGCGGTCTGGCCGATGATGTGGCGGTCGAGTTCGGAGACGATCTCCTGGGGGGTCATGGCGGACATGGCGGACATGAGGAAGGGGCGCGACCTGGCGCGCTCAGAGGGTTTCGACCGTGTGGTGCATGTTGGTGTAGATGCACAGTTCGCCCGCGATGCGAAGCGACTCGCGCACCACCTGCTCGGCGCTGAGATCGGTGTGATCGATCAGCGCGCGGGCCGCGGATTGGGCGTACGAGCCGCCGGAGCCGATCGCCACGATGCCGTGCTCGGGCTCGAGCACATCGCCATTGCCGGTGATGATCAGGCTGGCCGAGCGGTCGGCCACGGCCAGCATCGCCTCCAGCCGACGCAGCACCCGGTCGGTGCGCCAGTCGCGGGTCAGCTCGATCGCCGCGCGCGCGAGGTGGCCCTGGTGCTTCTCCAGCTTGGCCTCAAAGCGCTCGAACAGCGTGAACGCGTCGGCGGTGGCGCCGGCAAACCCCGCCAGCACGCGGTCGTGGTAGAGCTTGCGCACCTTGCGCGCCGTGCCCTTCACGACGACGTGACCCAGCGTGACTTGGCCGTCGCCGCCGATGGCCACTTGGACACCGGCGGGTGTCTCGCGCCGCACGCAAACGATGGTGGTTCCGTGAAATGCGTCCATGAGCGTCCGTAGAGGAGAGGTACGAGAAGGCAGTCTGCCGGGGCACGTCGCGCCGGATCTGCCGGTGCGGGCGCCGCGCCGCCGCCGCGCGGCAGCGGCCGGTGGGCCTCAGTCGTTGCGCAGAACGACCTTGGCGGCCTCGGTGATGCCGATGACGTGGAAGAAGGCCGACACCAGCCGGTGGACATCGACGAACTGCACCAGACGGCCCTGCGCGCGGTGGTCCGCGACCCAGTTCAGCAAGGTGCCGGCGGCCGAGAAGTCGACCCGGACAAGGTTGCGGCAGGAAATGATGAACACATCCGCCCCCGCCAGGCGCGCCTCCAGGGCCTCCAGGATCGGCTGGGGATCGCCGCGGATCTCGCCCGACAGCTCCACGAGGCCGAGGTGGCTGACGTCGCTGTGGGGCCCGTCCATGGTGGATTCGCCCGTCAGCGTGGAACTGACCGCTTCCATCATCGACTCGCCCAGGATCGAGTGGCCGGCGTCGCCGCCCACATCCGGCGTGAGCGACTGGTAGCGGCAGCGCGGCCGCTCCCAGCCCGGTGGCGAGAGTTCGTAGGTGACGCAGAAGTCGAGCGCCGCCAGTTCGAATTCGTCTGGCCGGTTCATGACGCGCAAGGCCGCCAGACGCAGCTCCCACCACACCTGTTCGACGTCGCGCCGCCCGGAAGGCGTGACCTCCTTGAGGCGGTCGCGCAACACATGGGCGCCCATGAATCGCAACTCGGCGTCTTGGTCACCCCACAGCGTGAAGATACCCAGCAGCGCGCGGGCGGCCTTAAGGTCGATCGACTCGAGGGGCGACCAATCGATCACCCACGGCTGCTTGGCGCGGGCCAGTACGTTTTGCAAGGTGCCCACCGCGTGGGCATCGAGTTCGTGTTCGCTGGTCCAGGCCGCGCGAAGCTGAGCACCCGCCGGGGCGGCGCCGGGCTTGCCGGTGGCGCTCGCCAGCCGCGCCACCGCCTCGGGCATGTCGTACCACTGCGGGGCCGAGCGGTGAAAGCGGTTGACGAAGTCGACGGCCCGGCTTTCGAACGGCGCCAGCTGACCGGTGGCGCGGTACAGGTCAAAAAGCGCCAGCCAGTCCCCGACGTGGCTGGCCTTCGGCGATCCGTCGGCCACGGTCTCCAGCAAGCCTTGCTCGGCGCCCGCGTCGTCGCCGTTGGCAAAGCGGATGGCCGCTTCCTCCACCTCGGGGTCCTGCGCGACCTCCTGCACGTCGAGTGCGAAGAAATGGGACGCGGAGAACGCACCGCCCTGCGGCGTCTTGCCGACGGGCGCCATCAGCCCGGTCAGCGCCGAGGGCACGGTCATCGGCGCGGCCGGCACCGGGGGCGCGCTGCGCGGGGGCAAGGCGTTGAGGTCGGCGGGCACGGTGGGTTCGTAGGCCCGGGCGTGCGCGTCGTCGGGCGCCAGCGTCGGTGGCGACTGGGCCGGGGACGACTGAGCCGGAGGCGCGGTGGACGCCGCGGCGCGCGGGGTCTGCCCGCCGCTCGCCATGCCAGCGCCGGTACTGACCGCGGAGTCGGTGCCTTTGGTTTTCCACCACTGCATCGACATCTGGGCCTCGATCTCGTCGATCTTCTTCAGCGTCATGGCCCGGTCGTCCGGCTTGGACTGCAGGCTGCTCTGGAAGAAGGACGGCCGCATGCCCGGCGTCTCGCCGGTGCTGCCCTCGCGGCTGCGGATCTTGCGCAACATGTCGAACTCGCGGCGGCGCACGAAGTCGTTGCGCCGCTTGCGCTCGATCATCTCCTTGAGCGCGGCTTTGCTGTACTCGCTCTCGCGGTCGGCGGTGCGGGTATCGAGGTCGGCCCAGCTCGTGGTCGGGTGACGCACGAACTTGACCACCTTGGAGAGGAAACCGCCGCTGGAGTCGTCCTTGGACATGAGGTGCGTGATGCCGGGTGCCGGAGGGTGGGGGAAACGATCAGTCGCCGAACATCTTCTGCTTGAGCTCGCGACGCTGCTGTGCCTCCAGCGACAGGCTGGCGGTGGGCCGGGCCATCAGCCGGCCCACGCCAATCGGCTCGCCGGTTTCTTCGCAGTAGCCGTAGTCACCGGCGTCGATGCGCGCGATCGCCTGTTCGATCTTCTTGAGGAGCTTGCGTTCCCGGTCGCGGGTGCGCAGTTCCAGGGCGTGCTCTTCCTCGATCGTGGCGCGGTCGGCCGGGTCGGGCACGACCACCGTATCTTCGCGCAGGTGCTCGGTGGTTTCGCCCGCGTTGGCCAGCATGTCGGCTTTCAGTCGCAGCAGCTTGAGGCGGAAGAACGCCAGTTGCTGGTCGTTCATGTATTCGCCGTCGGGCATGGCGAGCACATCCGCGTCGGTGAGTTGCTCGACCGGCAGGGTCTTCCAGTTGTTCGCCCGTTTCGGGTCTTTGTGCACAGGGGTGGGGGCGGGGGCAGTCATGACGCGTTCGGTCGTTTGGAAAAAAGTGGCCTTGGCGGCGTCCGGCGCGTGGGTCGGAACCGCCTCGGGCTGGGTCATCTGCTCCATCATGAGCTTTTTGGCCTCGCGTTTGCCCATGGGCGGGGGGCTAGGCTCAATCACCGGGGCGCCCGGTGCCTTGGCCTTGGCCGACGGCACCGCCGGTTTGGACGGGGCTTTCGGCACAGGCGCGGGAGCTTGCGCCACGGGCTTGGGCACCACGGGCGCCGCTTTGGCCGGCGCCGGCGACTTCGGTGCGGTTGTGGTGGTGGGTTTCGCGACAGGCTTCTCGGCTTTGGCGGCCGGTTTCGGCACGGCTTGGGCCGACGCCTTCACCAGGGTCTTCGCCGGGACCTTCGCCGCGGCTTTCGCCGGGGCCTTGGTCGATGCGGCGGCCGTCTTGGCGGGCGCCTTCACCGCGGGCTTGACGGGGGATTTGGCAACGGCCTTGGGCGACGTCTTGGCCGCGGCTTTCACCGGCGCCTTGACCACTGCCTTCGCCGCCGGTTTGGCAGCCCCTTTCACCGGGGGTTTGCCGGCCGGCTTGGCGGGAGCGGACTTGGCGGGCGCTTTCGGGGCGGCTTTACCGGCAGGTTTAGCGGCGGTTTTGGCCGCAGCGGCGGCCTTGGACGCGGGGCCCTTGGCGGTGGCCGGGCGGGCGGGAGACCGGGCCGGGGCGGCGGGCGCACGGGCGGCCGGGCGGGCGCCCTTGCCGGATTTCGCTGCCTGGGATGCCGGGGCTTTCACAACGGGTCTCCTTGGTGTGCTGACGGGTCGCGCGCGGAGGCTCGCGACCGAGGATGCCCGGCCTGACCCTCCCTGGGTCCGGCCGACAAACCCGCTGTTATACCCCCGTTGGACGACGGTCCCGCGGGTCCCGCCGGGACGCCCCGGCGGCACGGCGGCCCGCCAACTTGGGGCGCGATTGTAGCGACGACGCCACGGCGCCACCGGTTTGTTTCGGGCGGGGTGGCGGCGCCGTTGGAGAAGCGCGACAAGCCGCCGGGCGAAGGCCGCCCCGACCGGTCACAGGAGGCTCTGCTGCAGGCCCTGCTCCAGAATGTCGCGCGGCAGGTCGATGCCGATGAACACCATCTTGCTCACGCGCGCCTCGCCCTCGGCCCACAGAGGCCCGAGGTCGCTGCCCATGAGCTGGTGCACGCCCTGGAAGATCACCTTGCGGTCGGTGCCGGCCATGTGGAGCACGCCCTTGTAGCGCAGCATGCGCGGGCCGTAGACCTGCACGATGGCACCGAGGAAGTCTTCCAGCTTTTCGGGGCTGAACGGCCGGTCGGCGCGGAAGACGAAGCTCTTGACGTCGTCGTCGTGGTGGTGATGGTGGCCGTGCTCGTGGCCATGCCGATGCGAAGGGTGGTCGCAGTGCTCGCCGTGGGCATGGTCGTGGTGGTCATGCCCGTGATCGTGGTGATCGTGGTGATCGTGGTCGTGGTCGTGGTGATCGTCCGCCTTCAGGAAATCGGGGTCGATGTCGAGTTTGGCGTTGAGGTTGAAGCCGCGCAGGTCAAACACCTCCTTGAGCGGGACCTCACCGAAATGCACGGTGCGCACCGGCGCGCGCGGGTTCATGTGTTTGAGTCGGTGAATCAGCGCATCGACCTCGGCCGGGCTGACCAGGTCGGCCTTGCTGACGAACAGCTGGTCGGCAAAGCCGATCTGCCGGCGGGCTTCCTGACGGTCGTTGAGCTGCTGCGCGGCATGCTTGGCGTCGACCACGGTGACGATGGCGTCGAGCAGGTATTGCTCGGCGACCTCGTCGTCCATGAAAAACGTCTGCGCCACCGGACCCGGGTCGGCCAGACCGGTGGTTTCGATGATCACGCGCTCGAAATCCAGCTCGCCCCGGCGCTTTTTCTGCGCCAGGTCCGACAGCGTGGCGCGCAGATCGTCGCGGATCGTGCAGCAGATGCAGCCGTTGCTCATCTGGATGATGTTTTCGGTGGTGTCGGCAACCAGGATGTCGTTGTCGATGTTTTCTTCGCCGAACTCGTTTTCCACCACCGCGATCTTTTGGCCGTGCGCCTCGGTGAGCACGCGCTTGAGCAGGGTGGTCTTGCCGGCGCCGAGGAAGCCGGTGAGGATGGTGGCGGGAATGAGGGCCATGGGTGGGGTCGGGGTGCGGAGCCGCGTCGTTCAGAAAACGCAACAGTGTATCGATAAGGCGGTGACGCAGCCTCAGGGCCGTCGCATCACCACCAGGCCCTTGAGGTATTCGCCCTCGGGAAACTGCACCGTCATCGGGTGGTCGGGGGCGCCGCCCAGACGCTGCAGGAACACGCCGTCCACCCCGGCCTCCAGCCCCGCGGCGGCCACGATCTTGTGGAACAGTTCCACGCCGACGCCGCCGGAGCACGAAAACGTGAGCAACACGCCGCCCGGGCGCAGCAGCCTGAAGCCCAGCCGGTTGATGTCCTTGTACGCGCGGGCAGCGCGCTCGGCGTGGGCGGCCGTGGGGGCGAGCTTGGGCGGATCCAGCACGATGGCATCGAACTGCCGGCCTTCGTCGATGAAGCGGCGCAGCGTGGCGTTGACGTCCGCGTCGAGCCATTCGCAGCGCGAAGTGTCCAGCCCATTGAGCGCCACGTTGGCCGCGGCCTGCTGCAGCGCCGGGCCGGACGAGTCCACCGACACCACGCGCTGCGCCCCGCCGGCCAGCGCCGCCACGGTGAATCCGCCGGTGTAGCAATAGCAGTTCAACACCTCGGCCAGCCCGTGGCGGCGCACCAGCGCGGCGGCGATGGCGCGGTTGTCGCGCTGGTCGAGGTAGTAGCCGGTCTTGTGGCCGGTGGCCACGTCCAGGCCCAGACGCCAGCCGTGCTCCTGCAGCACGAGCGCGGTGTCGCCGCCGCCCCGCAGCCAGCCGGTGGCGTCGGGCAGGCCTTCGAGACGCCGGCTGCTGGTGTCGCTGCGCTCGTACAGCCGGTCCAGGCCGGTGAGGCTGAGCAAGGCGTCGGCGATCACCGGCTTCCAGCGCTCCACGCCGGCCGCGCCGAACTGCGCCACCAAGGTGTCGCCGTAGCGGTCCACGATCAGGCCGGGCAGGCCGTCGGCTTCGCCGTGCACCAGGCGCACGCCGTCGCTGTCCACGGCCAAGCGCTCGCGCAGCGCGATGGCCGCCCGCAACCGGGCGGTGAAGAACGCGGCGTCGATGCGCTCGGCCGCCTCAAAGCTCCAGGCGCGCACCCGGATCCGGGAGGCCGGCGAGCAGGCGCCCCAGGCAAGAAACTGGCCGTTGGCGTCGTCCACGCGCACGGTTTCGCCGGGATCGGCGCTGCCTTTGGCGACCGCGCCGTCGAACACCCAGGGATGGCGGCGCTGCAGGGAGCGCTCTTTGCCGGGCTTGAGTCGGATGGATTTCATGACCGCGATTGTCGCGGCCAGCAGCCTTGTCAACAGCGCTTATTGGCCGCGCGGCTTGCGGGCCTGCGCGCGAGGGTGGGCGGCGTCGTAGACCTGGGCCAGGTGCTGGAAGTCCAGCCGCGTGTACACCTGCGTGGTGCCGATGTTGGCGTGGCCCAGCAATTCCTGCACGGCCCGAAGGTCGCCGCTGGACTGCAGCACGTGGCTGGCGAAAGAGTGGCGCAACATGTGCGGGTGCACCGGCGTGGCCAGGCCGGCCTGCAGCGAGCGGCGCTTCAGGCGCACGCGGATATGCTGCGGCGTGAGCCGCTGGCCGCGGCCGCCGATGAACAGCGCCGGGTCGTCGCGCGCCCAGTCGGGGCGGCAGGCGAGCCACGCCTCGAGCGCCGCCAGCGCGGCGCGGCCCACGGGCACGCTGCGGCGCTTGCTGCCTTTGCCCAGCACATGGGCCTCGGCCGCCTGCCGGTCGATCCAGCCGCGCGCGGCCGGCCCGGCCTGCACATCCAGCCCGACCAGTTCACCGATCCGCAGGCCGCAGCCGTAGAGCAGCTCGGTGATGCAGGTGTCCCGCGCGGCCAGACGCGGGTCGTCGTCGGCCGGCACGTGCTCGGCCAGCCGCACCGCCTCGTCCACCGGCAGCGCCTTGGGCAGCGGTTTGCCGGCCTTGGGCGCGCGCACATCCTGCACCGGGTGATGGCCGATCAGGCCCTGACGGCCCAGCCAGCGGTAGAAACCGCGCCAGCCGCTGAGGATCAGCGCGATGCCGCGCGGACTGCGACCGCCGGCGTGCATGCGGGCGATCCAGCGACGCACATGCGCCGGCTGCACGGCGAGCAGCCCCACCCCGGCCTCGGCGGCCCAGGCCTGGAGCTTCTCCAGATCGGCGGCGTAGAGCAGCTGGGTCCGATCGGCCAGCCGCTTGTCCACCCGCACGTGCTCCAGGTAGGCCCGCACCAGGGCCGCGTCGTCGTGCGGGGCGGCGGGGGACATGCCGGATTCAGGCCGTCGCCAGCGGCACCACCGGGCGCAGGCGCGAGAGCGCGGCGCTGGTGAGTTCGCCGATGCGCTCCAGGAAGTCGGTGCCCATGTCGGCAGCGAAGCGCTGCGGGTCGGACGAGGCCAGCACCAGCAGACCAAAAGCCTGTGGCGCCGCGCCGGCGCGCAGCGGCACCAGCGCGAGCGAGGCGGCGGCTTGCGGGTCGTCGAGCCAGCGCGCGGCCTCCAGCCCCGGGTTGGCGCCGCAATACGGCAGGCTCAGGGAGGAGGCAAAGGCCTTGACGTCCTCGCTCACGCCCTGCGCGCAGGGCTCGTCAGCGAACTCGGGTGCCACGCCCCACACCTTGATGGCCACCTGCGGCACGAGGAACTGCCGCGCCACTTCCTGCGCCGCCACCGCGGGGATCTCGCGCGGGTCGCGCGCCAGCAGCAGCGCGCGCGTCCAGCGTTGCAGCTTGTCGGCAATCGCCGTGTTTTCCTGGCCGTGGCGGATCATCTCGGCGGCCTTGAGCTCCAGCGCGCGGATCTTCTCGCGCAGCATCTCGGCCTGCCGCTCCTGCAGGCTGACCGCGCGCTGGCCGTGGGGGCTGGTGAGTTGCACCGCGGCCAGCACCTCGGCGTGGCGCTCGAAGAACCCGGGCGTGTTGACCAGGTAGTTGGCGATGTCTTCTTCCGTGATCGGGGGAATGCTGTGCGTGGTCATGGGAGGTCGGGGATGTCGATGGCGCCTTCAAACACGGGCGTGGCCGGGCCGGTCATGCGCACCGGCGCGGCGAGGTCGGGGGTGGGTTCCCATTCGATGGTCAGCACGCCGCCGCGCGTGTGCACGTCCACGCGGGGGTCGAACCAGCCCAGGCGGATGCCGGCCACCACGGCGGCGCAGGCGCCGGTGCCGCAGGCCAGGGTCTCGCCGGCGCCGCGCTCGTACACGCGCAGCCGGGCGGTGGCGCGATCGACCACCTGCAGGAAACCGGCGTTGACGCGCTGCGCGAACCGCGGGTGGCCCTCGATCGCCGGGCCCCAGGTCGCCACCGGCGCGCGGTCCACGTCGTCCACGCGCAGCACGGCGTGGGGATTGCCCATGGACACCACCGCCACCGGCGCCACCGACGCGAGAGCGCCCTCGGACAGCGGCAGCGGCCAGCGCTCGAACCCGCCGAGCGGCTCCGGCGTCAGGCCGCCAGCGTCGAAGGGCAGCCGCGCGTGGTCAAACACCGGCGCACCCATGTCCACGGTCACGCGCCCGTCGGGCAGGCTGAGCAACTCCAGCACACCGTGGCGCACCTTCACGCGCAGCGGGTTGCGCGTGCTCAGCCCCTTGTCGTGGACGTAACGCACGAAGCAGCGCGCGCCGTTGCCGCAGTGCTCGACCTCGCCACCGTCGGCGTTGTGGATCACGTACTCGAAGTCCAGGCCCGGCCCGGGCGAGGGGCGCACGGTGAGCACCTGGTCGGCGCCGACGCCGAAGTGGCGGTCGGCCAGGAAACGGATCTGCGCCGGCGACAGCCCCAGCGGGCCGCGGGTTTCGTCGAGCACGACAAAGTCGTTGCCCGCACCCTGCATCTTGGTGAACCGGATGTGCATGGCCGCAATTATCGGCGCCCGACGGCCCGGGCGCGACAGCCCGGCCGCCCGCCTCTCCTCACCAGCGTTTCCCGCACAATGGCTGCATGGTCCGTCCCACCCAACGCCTCCACCCCGCCCGCACGCCGGCCGCGCTGCGGCCCGCCGCCACCGTGCTGCTCTTGCGCGACAGCGCCGACCCCGACCGCCCGGGGATTGAGGTGCTGATGACGCGGCGCTCCATGACGGCGAGTTTCGCGCCCGGCGCTTACGTGTTTCCGGGCGGCGGCATCGACGCGGCCGACGCCGCCTGCCACGCCCTGGCCACCCGCCGCGCGGGCCAGAGCGACACCGCCCTCACCCAGGCCATCGCCGCGATCCGCGAGAGCTTCGAGGAGCTCGGCGTGCTCATCGCGCGCCACGCCGACGGCCGTCCGGCCGACGACGCCGACATCGCCCGGCTGGACCGCCACGCGCCCTTTGCCGCGCAATGCGATGCACTGGGCCTGCGGCTGGACGCCGCGGGCGTGTACCTGCTGGCCCACTGGGTGACCGACCGCGACCTGCCGCGGCGCTTCGACGTGCCCTTCCTGGTCGCCCGCATGCCGCCCGACCAGCAGCCGGTGGCCGACGAAGCCGAGCAGTTCGAGCCGGTCTGGGTGCGGCCACAGGACGCCCTCGCCCGCCACGCGGCCGGCGATTTCTTCATCATCTTCCCGACCATCCGCACGCTGGAGCGCCTGCAGGCGCACGACACGGTGCAGAGCGTGCTCGACGCCTGCGCCGCCACCGAGGGGCCGCTGTGGTCCAGCTGCCCGCGCGCGGGGCTGACCAACGGCCGGGAAAGCCGCCACATGGAGCACGAAGCGCCGTTCGGCGAGCTGGCGCTGGTCTGCCCGGACGGGCAGATCGTGCACGCGCTGGACTGGCAGACCGAGGCGCCGGTGGCCCTGCTCAAGAACGTGATGCGCCTGACCGCGCCCAACCCCGGCTTCATGACCGGGCCGGGCACCAACAGCTACCTGGTGGGCGATCCGGCCACTGGCTACGCCGTGATCGACCCCGGCCCGGACGAACCCGAACACATCGAACGCCTGTGGCGCGCGGCGGCCGGGCAGGTGCGGGCCATCGTGTGCACCCACTCCCACCCCGACCACTCGCCCGGCGCCGTCCGGCTGCAGGCGCTGTGTGTCAACGCCGGGCTGGAACGTCCCCCCATCCTGGGCCTGCCCAGCGCACCGACAGCCCGCGCCAACAGCCACTTTGTGCCCGACCGCGCGCTGGCCGACGGCGAGCAGATCGTCCTGCTCGGGGCCGACGGCGCCGGCACCGTGACGCACACGCTCGAAGTCATCCACACGCCCGGCCACGCGGCCAACCACGTCTGCCTCGTGCTGGTCGAAGACGGCCTGCTGTTCACCGGCGACCACATCCTCAACGGCAGCACCACCGTGATCGATCCGCCGGACGGCGCCATGGGCGCCTACCTGGATTCGCTGGACAAGCTCGACGCCGCCTGCCAGCGCCACGGCGTGTGTTTCATCCTGCCGGCGCACGGGTACGTGCTCGGCGACTGGACCCAGAGCCCGGACCACCCGACCGCGCCGCCCGAAGGCGGCGCCCGGCGCGCCATCGCCCAGCTCAAGGCGCACCGACTGGCGCGCGAGGCCAAGGTGGCGCGCGCCATGCAGGCCCTGCCCGACGGCACCCCCGACGACTGGGTGCGCCTGGCCTACGACGACGTGCCCGAGCGGCTGTGGCCGGTGGCGCGCCGCTCGCTGATGGCGCACGTCGAGCGCATCCAGAGCCTGGGCGGCTTCAACGCCTGAACGCCGCAGGGACCTGCGCCGTGCGCCTGGCTTTCGTCGCCGACATCCACGGCAACCTGCCGGCGCTGCAGGCGGTGGCGGCCGACATCGCGCGCCACGGCGTGGCCGCGGTGGTGAACCTCGGCGACATGCTCAGCGGACCGCTGCTGCCGCGCGAGACCGCGCACTGGCTGATGGACCAGCCCGGCTGGCTGCACATCGCCGGCAACCACGACCGGGCCATCCTCACCCGCGCGCTGGAGCGCCAGGGTGCCAGCGACGCTTTCGCCACCCGCGCGCTGGACGACCGCGCGCGCGACTGGCTGGGCAGCGTGGTGTCGTCCACCGACGCGTCGCTGCACGACGGCAGCCGCTGGGCCACGCGCCTGGGCGGTGACGTGGCGCTGTGCCACGGCAGCCCGCGCCGCGACACCGAACCGTTGCTGGAAACGCCCGCTGCGCCGCTCATGCGCCTGGCCAGCGAGGCGGAGATCGACGAGCGGCTGGGCGGCCCGGGCGCGCCGGCGCTCGGCCCGGCGATCCGCTTGCTGGCCTGCGGCCACACGCACGTGCCCCGCGCCGTGCGCCGGCCGCGCGCCGGCGGCGACCTGCTCATCGTCAACCCGGGCAGCGTGGGCCAGCCGGCCTACGAAGACGGTCGCGGCGCGGACCGGCATTGGGTGGAAAGCGGCAGCCCCGACGCGCGCTGGGCGCTGGCCGAGCGCGGCGCCGATGGCGCCTGGCGGGCGTCGCTGCACAGCGTCCCGTACGACCACGGCGCCATGGCGGCGCTGGCCGAGGCGCACGGCCGACCCGCGTGGGCGCACGCCCTGCGCCATGGCCGCTGGCCGCGCGAGGACGGGACAGAAAAAGTGTGAAGCGCGCCGGTACGCCGGATTCTGTGCACCCCGGTTGCCCGGGGCGTGACCGCCATTCCTCTGGGCCGCGGGTCGCCCGCGCGGCTCGATGCCACCTACCCGCCAACACGCCTTGCGGAACCACAAGGAGCGCCGCCACGGCGAACCGCGGCGGCTCAGGCTGGCCTATTTGGTGTTGCTGCGCGTAGAGATTGCCCGTTTCACCCGCACTCAAGCGGCTCGTCTCTGTTGCTCTGATCCTCACCTTGGGGCCTTGCAGCCTTTCGGTGGAGAGGTGTTACCTCCTACGCTGTCCTGTGCAGTCCGGACGTTCCTCCAGTGCCCCCTTTCGGGTCCCCTTGCGGGGTGGCACCAGCGGCGGTCTGGCACGCTCCACGGCGCGGATTGTCCCACGCGCGGCGCCGCTCGGCGACAATCACGCCCTTCTCCAGCCGCCCGCTTGATCGCCACAAGCCGCCGCCATGATCCGCATCGCCGAACTCAAACTGCCGTTGGCCGAGGTGCCGTTCGAAGAACGCCGCGCCGCCGACGCGCCCACCGAAACCGATGTCGACCGCCAGCCCCCGCCGCACCCGCTGGCGGCGCTGACGCGGCTGGCCGCCCAGTCGCTGGGCATCGACCCCGGCGCCATCGCCGGGCTGCGCGTGTTCAAGCGCAGCTTCGACGCCCGCAAGGCGGCGCTGCAGGCGGTCTACATCGTCGACGTCGATCTGCACGACGCCCGCCTCGTGCCGGGGCTGCTCGCCCAACACGAGAAAAACCCGCACATCCGCCCCACCCCCGACATGGCCTGGCGCGCCCCCGGTCACGCCCCCGCGGGCTGGCCCGCCGCGCCCGACGAGCGCCCGGTGGTGATCGGCTTCGGGCCGTGCGGCCTGTTCACCGCGCTCACGCTGGCCGAGATGGGCCTGCGACCGATCGTGCTGGAACGCGGCAAGCCGGTGCGCCAGCGCACCAAGGACACCTGGGGCCTGTGGCGCCGCCGGGTGCTCGACCCGCAAAGCAACGTGCAGTACGGCGAAGGCGGTGCCGGCCTGTTCTCCGACGGCAAGCTCTACAGCCAGATCAAGGACCCGCGCTTCCTCGGACGGCGCGTGATGCAGGCCTTCGTGGACGCGGGCGCGCCGCCGGAGATCCTGTTCGCGGCGCACCCCCACATCGGCACCTTCAAGCTGGTGAAGGTGGTGGAGGCGCTGCGCGAAAAGATCATTGCGCTGGGCGGCGAGATCCGCTTCCAGCACCACGTCACTGGCCTGCGTCTGGCCGACGGCGGCGCCGCACCGCGGCGGCTGGCCGGCGTGAGCGGCACGCGGCTGGACACCGGCGAGGCGTTTGACCTGCCGGCGCGGCGCGTCGTGCTGGCGCTGGGACACAGCGCGCGCGACCTGTTCGCCACGCTCTGGGACGCGGGCGTGTTCATGGAAGCCAAGCCGTTTTCGGTGGGCTTTCGCATCGAACACCCCCAGGGCGTGATCGACCGCGCCCGCTGGGGCGCGCACGCCGGACATCCGCTGCTGGGCGCGGCCGATTACAAGCTGGTGCACCACGCCCACAACGGCCGCGCGGTGTACAGCTTCTGCATGTGCCCGGGCGGCACCGTGGTGGCGGCCACGTCCGAGCCCGGCCGCGTGGTCACCAACGGCATGAGCCAGTACTCCCGCGCCGAGCGCAACGCCAACGCCGGGCTGGTGGTGGGCATCACGCCCGCGGACTACCCGCAAACCTTCCCGCAGGACACGCCGCGCTGGGTGGCCGCGTTCGGCGAGACCGATGGGGCGCGCTACGCCGCGCAGGCCGCCGCGCTGGTGGCCCAGGGACGCGACCACCCGCTGGCCGGTGTGGTGCTGCAGCGCGAGCTGGAAAGCCGCGCGTTCGCGCTGGGCGGCGGCACCTACGAGGCGCCCGGCCAGCGCGTCGGCGATTTCCTGGCCGGCACGCCGAGCACCGCGCTCGGCGCGGTGGAGCCCTCCTACAAGCCCGGCGTGCACCTCACCGACCTCGCGCCGGCGCTGCCGGCCTACGCCATCGAGGCGATGCGCGAGGCGCTGCCGGTGTTTGGCCGGCAGATCCGGGGCTACGACATGCCCGATGCGCTGCTCACCGGCGTGGAAACCCGCACCTCCGCCCCCCTGCGCATCACCCGCGGCGAGGACTACCAGAGCCTCAACACCGCGGGCCTGTACCCAGCCGGCGAAGGCGCGGGTTACGCCGGCGGCATCCTGTCGGCCGGCGTGGATGGCGTGAAGGTGGCCGAGGCGCTGGCGTGCGACCTGCTCGGCCTGCCGCCGGTGGCGCCCGGTCGCGGCAGCGCGCCGGCGGGGATTTACACGGCAGACACCGCGCCTTAAGTGTGGCCGGTGCACCATACGCCAACCCTCCGTCCCACCGGACTTCTGGAGCCCCTGACATGAACGCCCTGCCCCCGCGCCACGCCCGTCCCCTGCTCGCCGCGCTCATCGCCGCCGGCGCCCTGCCCGCCGGCCTGTCCACCGCCTTCGCCCAGGAAGTGCAGGGGCGCGTGGTCAGCAGCACGCCGGTCATCCAGCAGGTGGCCGTGCCGCGCCAGGTGTGCAGCGACGAGACCGTGATCCGTGAAGGGCGTCCGTCCGGCGCCGGTGCCCTGCTAGGCGCGGTGGCCGGCGGCGCCGCCGGCAACGCCATCGGCAACGGCAGCGGCCGCGCCGCGGCGACCGTGATCGGCCTGATCGGCGGCGCCGTGGTGGGCAACCGCATCGAAGGCCCGGGCGAAAGCCGGACCGAGGTGGTGCGCCAGTGCGGCACGCAAACCTTCTATGAAAGCCGCACCGTGGCCTACGACGTGGTCTACGAGTACGGCGGCCAGCAGTTCCGCACCCAGATGCCGCACGACCCGGGCCGCTTCGTGCGCCTGAGCGTCACGCCGGTGGACGCGCTGCCCAGCGCACCGCCGCCCGGCGTGTACCCGGCGCGGCCGCAGGTGATCTACCAGACCGCCCCGGCGCGGGTCGTGGTGGAGAACACGGTGGTGCCGACCTACCCGGTGGTGGGCGGCGGCATCGTCTACATCAACGGCCAGGGCTACCACCGCCCCCCGCCCGGCGGCTGGGACGGCCACCGCCACGGCTGGCGCGGCGACGACCGCTGGGATGACCACCCGCGCCACGGCGAGCGCTGGCAAAACCGCGAGGAACGCTGGCACCGCTGAGCGCCCCCGGCCCGCCACGGCGCCAGACGCGCGTACAAAAAAGCCACCCGCGGGTGGCTTTTTTCATGGGGAAGCGGGTTGAAACCTCCGGCGCCGGCCGTGGCGGGCCGGCAACCGGGCGGTCAGCCTTGCGACTGCTGCAGCGCGGCGATGCGCTCTTCGATCGGCGGGTGGGTGCTGAACAGCTTGCCCAGACCACCGGCGATGCCCATCGCCTGCATGCCCTTGGGCAGCTCGCCGGGGTGCAGGCCGCCCAGCCGGGCCAGGGCGTTGATCATGGGCTGCTTGCGGCCCATCAGCTGCGCGGCGCCCGCGTCGGCGCGGAATTCGCGCTGGCGGCTGAACCAGGCCACGATGATGGCGGCCAGGAAGCCCAGCACGATGTCCATCACGATGGTGGTGACCATGTAGCCGATGCCGGGGCCCTGGCTGTCGCTGCCGCGGCGCAGGAAGGCGTCGACCGCGTAGCCGATCACGCGGCTGAGGAACACGACGAAGGTGTTCATCACGCCCTGGATCAGGGTCATGGTGACCATGTCGCCATTGGCGATGTGGGCCACCTCGTGGCCGATGACCGCCTCGACCTCCTCGCGGGTCATGCTCTGCAGCAGGCCGGTGGACACGGCCACCAGTGCGCTGTTCTTGAAGGCGCCGGTGGCGAAGGCGTTGGGCGCGCCTTCATAGATGGCGACCTCGGGCATGGCGATGCCGGCCTTGTCAGCGAATTTCTGCACCGTCTGCACGATCCAGGCTTCGTCGGCGTTGCGCGGCTGGTTGATGACCTGCGCGCCAGTGCTGAACTTGGCCATCGGCTTGCTGATGAGCAGCGAGATGAACGCGCCACCAAAGCCCATGATGAGCGAAAAGCCGGCCAGGGCGGTGAGGTTCAGCCCGTTGGCGGTGAGGAAGCGGTCGACGCCAAGCAGGCGCGAGGTGACGAGCAACACGGCCATGACGGCCACGTTGGTCAGGATGAGCAGGGCAATGCGCTTCATGGGTTCTCCAGATGGGGCGGCGGTGCACACGCGCACCGTGTGGCGCCTGCGACCCCGGCCGGTCGCCGGGGTTCCCGGGGCGCCCGGCGCGGGGCAGCGGATGATACCGAGAAGCCCATATGCCGCCGGGCGGCGCGGCTTCAAGACCCGCGCGGGCGCGGCGCGCGGAAGACGCCGGGGTCGTCGTAGAAGGCGGGTTCGGCGTTCGCCGGCCACCACCCGGGCACGCCCAGCACCGGCAGGGGCGTGAACGGCTTGCGGGCCAGCGTCTCGGGCGTGAGGGCCTCGGCGAGCGCGGCGTCCCAGGCCGCCAGGTCTTGGCCGAGCGCGTCCGGCACCGGCCACACGAACACATGCGCCGTGACCGATTTGTAAGGACTCACCAACTTCTCCAGGAGGGCGTGACCGAACAACACCAGCCGCGCCGACGCCCAGGCCGGTCGGCCCGCGCCGGTGAACAGCGCCGGCCAGTCCCGCGCCCGCAACGCGGCCCACAGCGCCGGCGGCGCCTGCAGCAGGGCCGCGTTTTCGTCGAACAGCGTCAGGGCGTCGCGCAGGGGGCCGCGGACCGCACCCACGCCGGCGCGGGCGATCTCGGCCGCCTGCAGGCGGTTGAGCCGCTGCTTGCTGCGGGGGAAGCGGTGCCAGACGAGGCCGTTGAAGAAGTCGTGCAGGTTGTCGCGCGTGGGCACGGTGCCGGTGGCGGCGATGTGGGCCTCATAGGCGGTGCCGTCGGGCAGGTGGGCCTGGGGCACGAAGCGCACCGGCGCGCCGCACGCGCTCAGGGCGCTCGGGACATTGAGGGCGGTCGGCAGATCGGCCGTTTGCCAGTCGCGCTGGACGACCGGGCCGAGCGGCGCCCAGGGCGCGAACCACGGGGCCGACCAGTCGATCGCCGCGCCGGCCGGCGGCGCGGGCGCGGCGGGAGACGGCCCGGCGGGGCCGGTCACGCGACGAGGCGCCAGCGCAGGGTTTCGCCGGCGCGCAGCGGCTTGAGCTCGGCGGCGCCGAAGGGGAAGGACTCGGGCGTGGTCCAGTCGTCGCGGCGCAGGGTGACGGTGCCGGCATTGAGCGGCAGGCCGTAGAAGGCCGGGCCGTGGCGGCTGGCGAAGCCTTCGAGCTGGTGGAGCGCGCCCGCGTCCTCGAACGCCTCGGCGTAGAGCTCCAGCGCGGCGTGGGCCGTGTAGCAGCCGGCACAACCGGTGGCGTGCTCCTTCAGGTGCGCCGGGTGCGGGGCGCTGTCGGTGCCGAGGAAGAAGCGGTCGCTGCCGCTGGTGGCGGCCGCCACCAGCGCGCGGCGGTGCTCCTCGCGCTTGAGCACCGGCAGGCAGTAGTAGTGCGGGCGGATGCCGCCGGTGAAGATGGCGTTGCGGTTGTAGAGCAGGTGGTGCGCGGTGATGGTCGCCGCCGTGAGCGGACCGGCCTCGGCGACGTACTGGGCGGCCTCGCGGGTGGTGATGTGCTCGAACACGATCTTCAGGCCCGGGAAGTCACGGCGCAGCGGGATCAGGTGCCGGTCGATGAACACCGCCTCGCGGTCGAAGAGGTCGATGTCGCTGGAGGTGACCTCGCCGTGCACCAGCAACAGGATGCCCTCGCGCTGCATCGCCTCCAGCGTGGCGTAGGTCTTGCGCAGGTCGGTGACGCCGGCGTCGCTGTTGGTGGTGGCCCCGGCCGGGTAGAGCTTGACCGCCACCACGCCGGCCTCGCGCGCCCGCCGGATCTCGTCGGGCGGCAGGTTGTCGGTGAGGTAGAGCGTCATCAGCGGCTCGAACGACACGCCGGGCGGCACCGCGGCCCGGATGCGCTCGCGGTAGGCCGCGGCCTGCGCCGCGGTGGTCACCGGCGGCTTGAGGTTGGGCATGATGATGGCGCGGCCGAACTGGGCGGCGGTGTGCGGCACCACGGCACGCAAGGCGTCGCCGTCGCGCACGTGCAGGTGCCAGTCGTCAGGGCGGATGAGGGTGAGGGTCTGGGGGGCGGCGGCGTTCATGCCGGGATTGTCGCAAACCCCTGCGACCGACGGCTCGGTCGGCGAAGGCCGATCACGCGGGGGCGATCAGCTCGCCCAGCCGCTGCCAGAAGGCGTGCACCGCGCCTTTGCCCTTGGCCGGGTCGGTGGGGCGCACGCGGTAGAGGCGGATGTCCAGCGTGATGTCCAGGCCGTCGGCGGCCGGCACGAGGCGCCGCGCGGCGGTCTCGGCCCGCACCGCGCTGGCCGGCAGGAAGGCCACGCCGTGGCCCTCCAGCGCCATCGCCTTCAGGCCCTCGGCCATGTCGGTTTCATACACACGCTCGAGCTGCGCGCCCATCTGGCGGTCCTTGAGCAGGTGTTCCACGGCGCGCCCGAGGTAGGCGCCGGGCGCGTATCCGAGGTAGGGCACGGCCGGCGCGGGCGACGGGCCGAGCGCAAACATCGGCGCGCCCTGGGCGTTGGGCTTGGCGTACGGGGCCACGCGCTCGGTGCCCAGCGGCAGCATGTCGTAGCGCGCGGGATCGAGCTGGATGGGCTGGGCGGCGTGGTGGTAGGCGATCAGGAGGTCGCAGCTGCCTTCGACCAGACGCAGCACCGCGTCGTGCACGTTCAGCGCAATCAGGCGGCTCTTGATCGGCCCGCAACTCTCGCGCAGGCCGGAGAGCCATTGCGGGAAAAAGGTGAACGCCAGCGTGTGGGGCACGGCGAACTCAATCACGTCCTGCGCGGCCGCGGTGTGGGCGCGGAGCATGGCGCGCGTGGTCTGCAGCGACTGCAGCATCTCCAGCGCCTGCTCGTACAGCGTCTGGCCGGCGGGCGTGAGCCGCGTGGGGTAAGAGGATCGGTCGACGAGGTCGGTGCCGGCCCAGGCTTCCAGCGACTGGATCCGGCGCGAAAACGCCGGCTGGGTCACGTGGCGCAGCTGGGCCGAGCGGCTGAAACTGCGCGTCTCGGCCAGACTGACAAAGTCCTCAAGCCACTTGGTTTCCATATTGACCCACCCCCGCGCCGCGCTGCGCGCGTCACCCCCTCAAGGGGGCGGTGCGTGCGGCCCGGCCAAGCCGGCGCCACCGCACCCTGGCTTCACACCGCGCTCGCCGGAATGCTGGCTCCTGTCTCGTACTGGTTGGCTTGTTGCAAGGACCACATTTCAGCATAGACACCGCCGGCGCGCGTGACCAGGTCGGCGTGGGTGCCGCGCTCGACGATCTCGCCCTGGCGCAGCACCAGGATTTCGTGCGCGTCCACGACGGTGGACAGCCGGTGGGCAATGACGAGGGTGGTCTTGTTGGCCGCGGCGCTCTTCAGTTCGGTCTGGATGGCGCGCTCGTTGGCCGAATCGAGCGCGCTGGTCGCCTCGTCGAAGATCAGGATGGGCGGGTTCTTGAGCAGGGTGCGGGCAATCGCCACGCGCTGCTTCTCCCCGCCCGACAGCTTGAGCCCGCGCTCGCCCACCGTGGTGCGGTAGCCCTGGGGCAGTTTCTCGATGAAGTCGTGAATGCGGGCGGCCCGGGCCGCGGCCACCGCGGCGTCGTGGCCGGCGTCGGGGCGGCCGTAGAGGATGTTGTATTCGATGGTGTCGTTGAAGAGCACCGTGTCCTGCGGCACGATGCCGATGGCCGCGCGCAGGCTGGCCTGCGTCACCTGCGCGATGTCCTGCCCGCCGATGGTGATGCGACCGCCCGCCGCGGGGAAGTCACCGTCAGGCCGTCCCAAGACGGCGGCCGGTCCTTCGGGGGGCAGCGAGCCGCCCGCCGTGGGTGAACCTCGAGGTGCATGGTTCGTGACATCGTAGAAGCGATACAGCAGGCGCGCCAGCGTGCTCTTGCCCGAACCCGACGGTCCCACGACCGCCACCGTCTTGCCGGCCGGGATCTCGAAGCTCACACCATGGAGGATCTCGCGCGCTGGCTCGTAGGCGAAATGGACGTTCTCGAAACGCACCGTGGGCGGACCGTCGAGGGCCAGCGGCCGGGCGTCCGGTGCGTCGTCCACCTCCCGCTCCTTTTCCAGGAGCACAAACATTTTGTCGAGGTCGGTGAGGCTCTGCTTGATCTCGCGGTACAGCACGCCGAGGAAACCCAGCGGGATGTAGAGCTGGATCATGAAGGCGTTGATCATCACCAGATCGCCCAGCGTGAGCGTGCCGGCCGCCACGCCCTGCGTGGCGCGCCAGAGCATGAGCACCAGCGCCACCGCGATCACCAGTTGCTGGCCGGTGTTGAGCAGCGACAGCGTGCTCTGGCTGACCAGGCGGGCGCGCCGCAGCTTCTCGAGCGACTCGTCGTAGCGGCGCGCCTCGAAGGCTTCGTTGTTGAAGTACTTGACCGTCTCGTAGTTGAGCAGCGAATCGATGGCGCGCGTCTGGCTGCTCGACTCCAGCTCGTTCATGCGGCGACGGAACTGCGTGCGCCATTCGGTGATGACCACGGTGAAGGCGATGTAGATCACCAGCGCAACCAGCGTGATCCACACGTAGACCATGTCAAAGCGGCTGCCCAGCACGGCCAGCACCAGCGCCACCTCGATCAGGGTGGGCACGATGCTGTAGAGGGAGTAGGAGATGAGCGACTGCACGCCGCGCGTGCCGCGCTCGATGTCGCGCGTCATGCCGCCGGTCTGGCGCTCCAGATGGAAACGCAGGCTCAAGGCGTGGAGGTGGCCGAACACCTGCAGGGCGATGTGGCGCGTGGCTCCCTCGGTGGCCTTGGCAAACACCAGTTCGCGCAACTCGGTGAACAGGCTGGTGGACAGGCGCAGCGCGCCGTAGGCCAGCAGCAGCGCCACCGGCACGACCAGCAGCGCCTGCGCGCTGCCGGGCGGGATGGTCATCGCATCCACCAGTTCCTTGAGCAGCACCGGCACGCCCACGTTGGCCACCTTGGCCGCCACCATGAAGGCCAGCGCGGCCACCACGCGCCACTTGTAGACCCACAGATAAGGCAACAACCGGCGCAATGTGGCCCAGTCGGAGCGGCGGGGCGCGGCGCCGGCAGGGCCAGCGGCGGGGGTCGGGGCCACGCGGACGTGGGCGGGAGCATCGGTTCGCATGCGTGACACACTCGGGGTTTTCACGGAGATTGTGCCCATGTCCACCCAAGCGAGCGCGCCCCGCACCGACTTGCCCACCGACCGCGAACTGGTGCTCAAGGTCATTCCGATGCCGGCCGACTGCAACGCCAACGGCGACATCTTCGGCGGCTGGGTGATGGCGCAGGTGGACCTGGCCGGCGCGGTGCTGCCGGCGCGCTACGTGCGCGGGCGCATGGCCACGGTGGCGGTCAACCAGTTCATCTTCAAGCAGCCGGTGCGCGTGGGCGACATCCTGAGCTTCTACGCCCACCTCACGCGGGTCGGACGCACCTCGATCACGGTGCAGGTGGAGGTGTTCGCGGAGCGCTTCTCGGCGCAAGGCCAGTATGTGAAGGTCACCGAAGCCAGCCTGACGTACGTGGCGATCGACCGGGACGGGCGCCCGCGCCCGATCGAACGCGACGGCCTGCCGCCCGGGCTGTGAGGCCCGCCGCGCGCCTCAGCGGCGTGCCCAACGGGACCGCCAGACCGCGTACAGGCGGTCGGCCACGGCTTCGCTGCCGGCCTGGTGGCGCTCGGTGAGGGCCTGCATCACGGCCGGCGGCTGCACCGTCTCGGGATGGCGGCCGATGGCCTCGGGGTACACCAGGCCGGGGTTGGCCAGCCAGTCGCCCACCTTGCGCGGGTCGATCTCGATGTGGAACTGCATGGCCAGGTGGGGGCCGATGGCGAAGGCCTGGTGGGGACAAGCCGGCGACGCCGCGATCCACTCCGCCCCGGCGGGCAGGTCCACGAAGTTGTCGTAGTGCCATTGGTAGACCACCGCCTCGCGCACCGACCCAAACCACTCGCGCGCCCGCGGCGTGTCGTGTACCTGGATCGGCAGCCAGCCGATCTCCGGCGCGGGCAAGCGCTCAACGCGCCCCCCAAAGGCCCGGGCCATCAACTGGCCGCCGAGGCAATGCCCGATGACCGGGATGCCCAAGGCGTCGGCCTCGCGGATCAGCGCTTCGGCCTGGCGCAGCGAGGCACGGTCGTCGTTGGCGCTCCATTCGCCGCCCAGCACCGCCAGGCCGCGGTAACCGCGCACGCTGTCGGGGTAGGCCTCGCCGGCTTCGGCGCAGCGCACGGTCCACGCGTGGCCCTGCAGGTCCAGCCAGCGACCGAGGTGGGCCGGGCCGTCTTCCAGGGTGTGCTGCAAGACCAGAACGTCGGGCGGGGCGGGCGGGCTCATGCGCGCGGATGCTAGCGAGCCGCGCGGCCCGCCATGGGGCCATTCGGGCGCACGCGCTCAGAACCGGCCATGCCGCCCCTCGCCCGCGCTGAAACGCCGCGCGCCGTCCACCGCGTCGGCCAGCCGTTCGCGACCGCGCACCCACTCCTGATGCAAGGCGTCGCCCAGCGGCAGGTCCCACTGCGCATGGGCGCTTTCCCGGTCGGCGCGCAGGGTGGCCTGCGGAAACGCGGCCAGCTCACGCGCCAGCGCCACCGCGGCCTCGCGGGCCTGCCCGGTCGGGACCACGCGGTTGACCAGCCCGATCTGCCGGGCCTCGGGTGCATCCACCCGCCGCCCGGTGAGGATCAGGTCCATCGCGTGCCCCATGCCGATGAGCCGCGGCAGCCGCACGGTCCCGCCGTCGATCAGCGGCACGCCAAAGCGGCGACAGTAGACGCCGAGGTAGGCGTCTTCTTCCATGACACGCAGGTCACACCACAAGGCGAGCTCCAGCCCCCCGGCGACGGCAGCGCCGGCGATGGCCGCCACCACCGGCTTGGACAGCCGCAGGCGGCTGGGCCCCATGGGGCCGGGCGCCCTTGGGTCAGCGGGATCGAATTCCAGCGCCGGCAGGGCCTGCGCGGGATCGACGGCGCGGGCGCCGGCCTGCAGATCCCAGCCGGCGCAGAAGTGGCCGTTCGCGCCGTGAAAGACCGCCACACGCGCCTGCGGGTCGTCGTCAAACGCGAGGAAGGCCGCGTGCAGCGCCTGCGCGGTGGGCGTGTCCACGGCGTTGCGCACCGCCGGGCGGTCCAGCGTGATGACCCAGACATCGCCCAGCGCCTCGGTGCGCACCGCCGGGTTCATGCGCCTTCCCCCCACCAGCCCACGCGCGGCGCGGCCAGCGCGGCGGCCAGCTCGTCGGCGCCCACGTCGATCTCCAGCCGCAGCAGCGCGCCGGCCATCGCCTTGCCCAGGTTGTCGTGGCGCAGATTGCGGGCGCCACCGCCCTGCAGCGCGCCCTTGAGCACGAACTTGATCGCCAGGATATTCGGCAGGGCCCAGGCCTCCACCTCACCAGGGAGCCACGGCGCGAAGTGCGCGCGCACCCGCTCGGCCGTGACTTCGCGCTGCAGGATCGCGTAGCCCTCGGCATTCCAGGCGAACAGGCCGAAGTCCACCCAGTCGGCCTTGTCGCCGCTGCGCGCGTGGGCCAGCCGCACCAGCGCCACGCGCTGGCGGCTGGCGCCGCTCGGGGAGGTGGTCGAAGCCGTCGAGGGGGTCATGTGCGGTCTCCCAGCCAGTGGATCGTGACGCCGGGCTCCACCGCAGCGCGCGGCACCAGGGTGGGCCAGATGCCCAGCAGCTCGCCGGTGTGGTGCAGGCCGCTGAAGCCACAGGTGTAGGCCGGCCCGCTCAGGCCGATCCAGGGGAACAGGCGGCCAAAGCCATCGGCCGCGGCCTTGTCGGGGGTGCGCAGCACCAGCCGGGTCCAGACCTCATGGAGCTCGTTGAGCGCCTCCGGCGGCGGCAAGGGGGCGAGCGGTCCGTGGGCGGCGTTGAGACCGGGGTATTCGACGAACAGCTCATCGTGCGGGACGCGGCGCTCGCGCAGCAGGGTGCGGATCGTGGCCTCGGCGGCCTGCGCCTTGTCCCAGGCGTCCGGCCAGGAAAAGCCCCAGGTGACTTCGGCCTTGTAGCCGTCGCGGTAGCCGGCCACCACCTTGAGCTGGTCGCCAGGCGGATGGCCACGCGCGCCCGTGAGGCGCACCCGGTCGTGCCCTTCGTCGTCCAGCCGCAGCGCGCCCATGTCGAGCACCACGTCGGGGCTGTGGTACGCGTGGGGGTTGTGCACCTCGTAGAGCAGCTGCTGGCGCACCGTGTCGAAATTGACGCGCCCGCCGGTGCCCGGCGCCTTGGTGATGAGGGCCGTGCCGTCGGCCTGCACCTCGGCGATGGGGTAGCCGATGTGGACCAGGTCGGGAATGGCCTGCCACGCCCCCTGGCTGCCGAAGTTGCCGCCGCTGCCCTGCCCCGAACACTCCAGCAGGTGACCCACGGTGAGGCCCTGGGCGAGACGGTCCAGGTCCGACGGGGCGGTCGCGTCGGTGAGGCGCCAGCCCAGCGCGTGCACCAGCGGTCCCAGAAAAAGGGCCGCGTCGGCCACGCGGCCGGTGATGACGATGTCTGCCCCTTCGTCCAGTGCCCGCGCAATCGGTGCGGCGCCCAGATAGGCATTGGCAAACACCAGCCGGTCCCGCACCGCGGTCACGTCGGCCCCGGTGAACAGGTGAGGGTGCGTGAGCGCCGGGTCGTGCAGGCGCGGCAACACGTCGTCGCCCGCCACCACCGCGATGCGCGCCTTCAGCCCACGCGCGGCCAGCGCCGCAGCCACCGCCGCGCCGGCGCCGGCCGGGTTGAGCCCGCCGGCGTTGCAGACAAAGCGCACGCCGCGCGGCTGCATGAGCGGCCACAGCCGCAGCAGCATGGGCACCACGTCGCGCGCGTACCCCAGCGCCGGGTCGCGCTGGCGGTCTTTCTGCAGGATGGCCAGTGTGAGTTCGGCGAGGTGATCGCTGGCGATGAACTGCACGCCGCCGCGCTCGATCGACGCGACGACGGGCTCCCAGCTGTCTCCGTAAAAACCCAGCCCTGCGCCGATGCGGATGGAAGTCATTCGGTGATCTTTCGATGGAACCTGTGCGACTGTCCGTCGGGACAACCCCTAGCGTCAGTCTCGTGCAAGACAGCTATAAACGCAGCCCATTGTCTGGCGCGCCTGCAATGGATATTGCAGCACCGGAACAACCCCACACCGAGCAAAAAACGACATCAGGAGACGCGTCTGTGCAGTTGCTGCAATTGCTGATCAGCGGCATCGCCCAAGGGTGCATTTACGGCCTGATCGCGCTGGGCTTCGTGCTCATCTACAAGGCCACCGAAACGGTGAGTTTCGCCCAGGGCGATCTCATGATGGTGGGCGCCTTCGGCGGTCTCGCGGCCATGACGATGCTGGGGTTTCCCTTCTGGCTGTCGGTGCCGGCGGCGATCATCGGCATGGCGCTGTTCGGTGTGCTGGTTGAGCGGGTGGTGATCCGCCCGATCCTGGGCCAGCCGGCCTTCTCCATCGTGATGCTCACCATCGGCGTGGGCTATGTCCTGCGCGGGCTGATCACCATGATCCCCGACGTGGGCACCGACACCCACACGCTGCCCGTGCCCTACGCGGGCGAGGTGATCCGCCTCGGCGGGCTGGTGATCTCGGCCGAGCAGCTGGTGGTCATTGGCGCCACCGCGGTGCTCTGTCTGGGGCTGTTTGCCATGTTCAGCTACAGCAAGCTGGGCATCGCCATGCAGGCCTCGTCGCAAAACCAGCTGGCCGCCTATTACATGGGCATTCCGGTCAAGCGGCTCAACGGCCTGGTGTGGGGCCTGGCGGCCGGCGTGGCGGCCATCGCCGGCCTGTTGCTCGCGCCCATCACCTTCGTGCACGCCAACATGGGCTTCATCGGCCTCAAGGCCTTCCCGGCGGCCGTCGTGGGCGGCTTCACCAGTCTGCCCGGCGCGATCGTGGGCGGGCTGATCATCGGCATCGTCGAGGCGCTCTCGGGTTTCTACCTGCCCGAAGGCTTCAAGGACATCGCGCCCTACATCGTGGTGCTGATCATGCTGGTGCTCAAGCCCAACGGCCTGTTCGGCGAGAAGCTGCGCAAGAAAGTCTGAAGGTCCCACCGCGCGCGCCGCGCCGACCCGACCGCCACCGACGAGGACACCCCCCAACATGCGATTCCTTTTCAAGACCGACTACGACCAGGACATCCGGCTGGCCAAGCACGGCGGCCACGTCTTCTGGTACAGCCTGCTCGGCGTGGCCCTGGTGCTGGCGCCCTGGGTCTTTCCCGAGTACTGGGTGGCGCAGTTCACCTTCGTGCTGATCTACGCGATCGTCGGCCTGGGACTGATGCTCCTGGCGGGCTTCACGGGCCTGTTTTCGCTGGGCCACGCCGCGTTCCTGGGTGTGGGCGCCTACACGCAGGCCATCATGGTCAACGCCGGACTGCCTTTCCCGCTGGCCCTGGCCTGCGCCGGCCTGCTTGCCGCGGCGGTGGGCATGGTGGTCGGCCTGCCGGCCCTGCGGGTCAAGGGCATCTACCTCGGCATGGCCACGCTGGCCTTTGGCTTCATCGTGGAAGAAGGCATCGCGCGCTGGGAAAGCGTGACCGGCGGCAACGCGGGCCTGATGGTCAAGTACCCCAGCCTGTTCGGCAAGGAGCTCGACACCACCGCCGAGTTCTACTTCCTGTGTCTGGTGATCTGTGTCGGCGCCACGCTGGCGATCGTCAACCTCATGCGCTCGTCCACCGGCCGCGCTTTCGTGGCGATCCGGGACTCTGAAATCTCGGCGCAGAGCATGGGCATCCACCTCGCCCGCTACAAGACCCTGAGCTTCGCGCTGTCGGCCGCGCTGGCGGGCTTGGGTGGTGCGCTGTATGCCCACAAGATCCAGTTCCTCTCGCCCGAGCAGTTCGGCATCATCCAGTCGATCGACCTGCTGCTGATGGTGGTGATCGGCGGTCTGGGCTCGATCCACGGCGCGTTCCTCGGCGCCATCTTCCTGATCGTGATGCCGCAGCTGATCGCCATGGGCAAGGACTTCCTGCCGGCGGCGATCGGCCAGGCCGCCGGCCTGCAGGGCACGGTGTACGGGCTGGTGCTGATTGCCTTCGTGCTGTTTGAGCCCATGGGCCTGTACGGCCGCTGGCTCAAGGTGCGCGCGTACTTCCAGCTCTTCCCCTTCTACCGCCAGGGCATGTTCAAGCGGCAGAAGTCGTTCCAGAAGTCCGACCGCCTGAAATGAGGACCACCCCCGCAGCACCTGCGGTGCATCCCCCCGCCAGCGGCCCGGCCAAGCCGGTGCCGCCGCACCTCGCGGTGCTGTGTCTGTGCGCGCTGCGCCAAAGGCAAGAAGAAACGTATGAGTGATGTGCTTCTCTCCGCAAAGAACCTGAGCGTGCGCTTCGGCGGCGTGCTGGCGGTCAACAACGTGAGCTTCGACGTCAAGAAGGGCGAGGTGTTCACCCTCATCGGCCCCAACGGCGCCGGCAAGACGACGGTGTTCAACCTGATCAGCCGCATCTACACGCCCACCACCGGCACCATCGACTACACCGGGCCGCAGGGCACGGTCCGCCTGACCGACCAGGCGCCGCACACGATCGCCACCCTCGGGATCGCGCGCACCTTCCAGAACATCGAGCTGTTCGAGCACGCCACCGTGCTGCAGAACCTGCTGATCGGCCGCCACACCCACCGCCGCACGGGGCTGTGGAGCGAGATTTTTTTCACCGCCAAGACCCGCGCCGCCGAGATCGAGGCGCGTGAAAAGGTCGAGCACGTCATCGACCTGCTGGACCTGCAGCACCACCGGGAAAGCATGGTCGCCGGCCTGCCCTACGGCGTGCGCAAGGTGGTGGAGCTGGCGCGGGCGCTGTGCACCGAGCCGCGCCTGCTGCTGCTGGACGAACCGTCGTCCGGTCTCAACGTGGAAGAGACCGAGGACATGGCGTTCTGGATCAGCGACATCAAGAAGGAACTGGGCATCACGGTGCTCATGGTCGAGCACGACATGAGCCTGGTCTCCAAGGTGTCCGACCGCGTGCTGGCGATGGCGCAGGGCCAGGAGCTGGCCACCGGCACGCCGGCGCAGGTGCAGAGCCACCCCGGGGTCATCGAGGCCTACCTCGGCTCGGTGGACGACGTGTCCAGCCTGCGCCGCGAGAACCACGACAAGGTGTCCGCATGAACCCCGCTCGGCCGCTTGAAAGCGTTCGCATCGAAGCGCGAATCGCGGAGAAATCCCAATGACCGTTGCCACCACCGACGCTCCCGTGCTGAAGCTCTCCAACGTGGAGAGCGCCTACGGGCCCATCAAAGCCATCCGCGGCGTGAGCCTGCAGGTCCGCCGTGGTGAGATCGCCACCGTGCTGGGCTCCAACGGCGCGGGCAAGACCACCATCCTCAAGACCATCAGCGGCATCATCGACCCGCGCAAGGGGACGGTCGAGTTCAAGGGTGAAAACATCACCGCCCAGGACCCGTCGTTCATCGTGCAGCAGGGCCTGAGCCACGTCCCGGAGGGCCGCGAGGTGTTCCCGCTGCTCAGCGTGCGGGACAACCTGCTGATGGGCGCCTACACGCGCAAGGACCGCGACGGCGTGGCCCGCGACATGGAATCGGTGTTCACCTATTTCCCGATCCTGCGCGAGCGCGCCGCGCAGGACGCCGGTCTGCTCTCGGGCGGCCAGCAGCAGATGCTGGCCATCAGCCGCGCGCTGATGGCCAACCCCGACCTGATCCTGCTGGACGAGCCCAGCCTGGGCCTGTCGCCGAAACTGACGAAGGAAATCTTCGAGATCGTGGTGCGCATCAACCGCGAGCGCGGCACCACCATCCTGCTGGTCGAGCAAAACGCCAACATGGCCCTGAACGCATCGGACTACGGCTACGTGCTGGAAAACGGCCGCATCGTGATGGAAGACACCTGCGCCCGCCTGCGCGAGAAGGACGACATCAAGGAGTTCTACCTCGGCATGAAGGAAGAAGGCGTGCGCGCCGACCGACGCTGGAAGAAGAAGAAAAACTGGCGGTGAGCGCCAGCCGCCCGCCCCTTTGTCACCGAGAGACCGACACATGAGCTACCTCTGGGACCTCTCCCACATCCAGCCCGAAACCCGCGTCGTGATGCCGGGCGACACCATCCCGGCGATGTTCTGGAACGCGGTGAAGGCGCGCGGCCCGAACATCTGGATGCGGCAGAAAGACCTGGGCATCTGGCGCAGCTGGACGTGGAACCAGACCGGTGAGGCCGTGGCCGAGATCGCCCACGGCCTGATGGCGCTGGGCTTCGAGCCGCGCGAGACCGCGTCCATCCTCTCCAACACCACCATCGAGTGGGTGCTGTGCGACCTGGCGGTGCTGAGCGCCGGCGGCGTGGCCAACGGCATCTACCCCACCGACGCGGCCGAGCAGGTGCAGTACCTGTGCGAAGACTCGCGCACAACGGTGCTGTTTGTGGAAGACGACGAGCAGCTCGACAAGGCGCTGGAGGTGCGCGAACGGCTGCCGCTGCTCAAGAAAATCGTCGTGGCCGACATGGAAGGCCTGCGCGAGCTCAACGACCCGGGCGTGATGAGCCTGGACGCGCTGCGCGAACTCGGGCGCGAGCACCGCCGCCAACACCCCGACGCACTGATGGCCCGGGTCAACGCGGTCAAGCCCGAAGACCTGGCGATCCTCGTCTACACCTCGGGCACGACCGGCAAACCCAAGGGCGCGATGCACGCGCACAAGGGCCTGGTCTACACCGTTCGTGGCTACAACACGCTGATCGCCCGCAACGAGCAGGACGAGTGCATGTGCTTCCTGCCGCTGTGTCACATCGCCGAGCGCATGGGCGGCGAGTATTTCTCGCTCTACACCGGCGCCAAGCTCAACTTCGTCGAGAACCCGGAGACGGTGCCCGAGAACGTGCGGGAGATCGCACCGACCGTGTTCACGGCCGTTCCCCGCGTGTGGGAAAAGTTCTACTCCGGCGTGATGATCGCGCTCAAGGAGGCTGGCAAGCTGCAGCAAGCCGCTTACGCGTGGGCCATCGGCGTGGGTCAGCGCGTGGCCGACCACGTGCTCAAGGGCGAAGACGTGCCCGGCGGCCTGCGGCTGCAGTTCCGGCTGGCACGGGCGCTCGTGCTCAACAACGTGCGCAAGCTCATCGGCATCCACCGCGCGCGCTTCCTGGTGACGGGCGCTGCGCCGATCTCGCCGGACCTCGTGCGCTGGTACCTCGCCCTCGGCGTGCCCATGCTGGAGGTCTGGGGCATGACCGAGACCTGCGGGGCGTCGACGGGCGTACCCGCCGACCGCATCCGCCCGGGCAGCATCGGCCCGGCGGCCAGCTACAACGAGGTGCGCCTGGACCCGGCCACCGGCGAGATCCTGGTGCGCGGCCCCAACGTGTTCATGGGCTACCTGAACCTGCCGGAGAAAACCGCCGAGACCATCGACGCCGACGGCTGGCTCCACACGGGCGACGTCGGTGTGGTGGATCAGGAAGGGTTTTTCCGCATCACCGACCGCATGAAGGACATCATCATCACGGCGGGCGGCAAGAACATCACGCCCAGCGAAATTGAGAACGAACTGAAGTTCTCGCCCTACATCACCGACGCGGTGGTCATCGGCGACAAACGAGCCTACCTGACCGTGATCATCATGATCGACCAGGAAAACGTGGAGAAGTACGCGCAGGACAACGATGTGCCCTTCTCCAACTACGCCAGCCTCACGCGCGCACCGGAGGTGCAAGCCCTGATCCAGACCGAGATCGACCGGGTCAACAAGAAATTTGCCCGCGTCGAACAGGTCAAGAAGTTCTTCCTGCTCGACACCCAGCTGACCGCGGAAGACGAGGAACTCACGCCCACGATGAAGCTCAAGCGCAAGCTGGTGCAGCAGAAGTACGCCCCGCAAATCGAAGCCATGTACCGCTGACGCGGACGCCGCCCCCTTTTACCCAGCCACCCAACGGAGACAAACCATGAGAATGAAACTGACCCTGATCGCCAGCGCGCTGGCCCTGGCCTCGGGCGCCGCCCTGGCCCAGACGCAAGGCGTGACCAAGGACGAGATCGTGCTGGGCTCGATCCAGGACCTCTCGGGCCCGCTCGCCGGTTTCGGCAAGCAGGTCCGCCTGGGCATGCTGCTGCGTGTGGACGAGGCCAACGAGCAGGGCGGCATCAACGGCCGCAAGATCCGCCTGCAGGTGGAAGACTCCGCCTACGACCCGCGCCGCGCCGTGCTCGCCGCGCAGAAGCTGGTCAACCAGGACAAGATCTTCGCGATGGTCGGCCACATCGGCACCGCGCAAAACATCGCCGCGATGCAGGTTCAGTTTCCGAAGAACGTGATCAACTTCTTCCCGGTGACCGCGGCGCGCGAAATGTACGAGCCCTTCCACCGCCTGAAGTACAGCTTCGCCGCGACCTACTACGACCAGATGCGCATCGCCGTGCCCAAGCTGGTGAAGGAAAAGAACGCCAAGAAGGTCTGCACGATGTACCAGGACGATGAATTCGGCCTGGAGGTCAAGCGCGGAGCCGAAGAGGGCCTGAAGTCCATCGGCATGACCCTGGCCGAAGAGACCACCTTCAAGCGCGGCGCCACCGACTTCGCCTCCCAGATGCAGAAGCTCGCGGCCAGCCAGTGCGACTTCGTGGTGCTGGGCACCATCATCCGCGAGACCATTGGCGGCATCGGTACCGCCCGCAAGCTGGGCTTCAACCCGACCTTCCTGGGCTCCAGCGCGGCCTACACCGACCTGATCCACAAGCTCGGCGGTCCCGCCATGAACGGCCTGTACGCCACCATGACCGTGCAGCACCCGTACCTGGACGAGGCCTCGCAGCCGATCCGCTTCTGGGCCAACAAGTACAAGACCAAGTTCAACGAAGACCCGACGGTGTTCTCGGTGTATGGCTACAACGCGGTGGACTCCTTCCTGCGCGCGGCCAGCAAGGCCGGCCCGAACCTGACCACCGACAGCTTCATCAAGGCGATGGACACCATGACCATCCCGCCGGACATCTTCGGCAGCGCCGAGGCCACCTTTGGGCCGCAGAAGCGTCTGGGCAGCAACGCCTCGCGTCTGTCGCAGTTGCAGGACAACCGCTGGAAGGTGGTGTCCGAGTACATCAAGGCCGACGCGAAGTAATCGCGCCGGTCCCCAGCAGCCCGCGCCCCGTGCGCGGGCTTTTTTTCGTCCTGACGCCCCACGCCCGTGATCGCCGGTCTGTCACCCACCACCGCCGCCTGGCTGGCCGACGCGCTGCTGGTGTTCCACGCCGGCATCGTCGTGTTCGTGGTGGGTTTGCTGCCGCTGGTGGCGGTGGGGGGTGCCCGCGGCTGGGCGTGGGTGCGGTCGCCGATGTTGCGCGCCATGCACCTGCTGCTGATCGCGGTGGTGGTGGCGCAGGCCTGGCTTGGGCGGCTGTGTCCGCTGACGATCTGGGAGCAGGCGCTGCGCGCGGCCGCTGGTCAGCCCACGCACGGCGAGGGCTTCATCGCGCACTGGGTGGGTCGCTGGCTCTACTGGGACGTGCCGCTGGCGGTGTTTGCGCTGATCTACACCGCGTTCGCCGCCGCGGTGGTGTGGGCCTGGTGGCGGGTTCCACCACGGCGCACACGTCGCTGATGTGCTGTCACGCCGATCCGTGCACACGCAAAACCGATGGATCGCAGGTCAGGGCCAGGCGAAAACCGCAGCGATACCCGCAGGTCTCGCGAGGACTTGCCACGCCGCCCTGGCCTGAAAGACGCGGATTTGCGTGCAGGTATGAGCGGCACCGCACACCACGCCCCGGGCGAATAACCCCAAAACCCAGTCGCCGCGCGGGTCTCCGCGGACGGGCACCATCACGGGCTTTGCGTTCCGCCCCCCACCCCACGGAGACACCATGTTCCTCATCGATTTCCTGCGCGACCACGACCACCTCTGGGAGATGTTTCTGGAGGGCCGCAATCCGGAGTCCGAGCGGCTGTTGAACACCGCGGAAATCGACGCCGTGCGCCCGCACCTGGCCGCCGACGACGCCATCCGGGCCTGTGTGCGGGGCCGGATCGTGGGCGCCAACCGCGGTTTCTGGGTGGTGACCGACCGCCTGCTGCTGGTGGTGGAAATGGGCCTGAAGCCGACGGTGCGCCAACTGCCGCTGGCCCATGTGGATTTCATCGGTCACGAGGCCGGCAAGTACGGCCACGGCCTGTCGGTGGAAGGCGACGGGCGACGTTTCGCCCTGTATGCGGCAGCGCCGGGGCTGGCCCAGCTGGTGGCCGAAACGGTCGCGCGCGTGAGCGGCACGTCGCCCGTGGGCGACGCGCAGCCGGCCGGCGATGCCGCCCTGGCCCACGCCCGCTACCTCGCGCTCGACGCCTCGGTGCGCGCGCAGCCCGTGCGCCACCTCGCTGCCGCCTGAGCGAACGCCCGACCGGTCGACGCCGGTCCCTTGACCGATCCGTTACCGACGGTCACCCACCGCCCTGGTGGGGCGCGCCACAATCCGGCTCCTTGTGGTTTCCGGAGATGGACATGATCGCCTCGATTCGACACACCGCCCTGGTCGCCAGCTGGCTGCTCGCGGCGGGCAGCGCGGCCGCGGCCGGGCAGGACTTCAGCAGCGTGGTGGCCCGGCAGAAACTCAGCCAGGAGGGCATCACCAACCCCACGCCCGCCCAACTCGATGCGGCGCGTCAGACCGTGCAATCCATGCGCGACGACGGCATGGGCTGGGGCGCCATCGCCAACCAGCTGGGCGTGCGGCTTGGTGAGGCCGTGAGCGCGGCCAACCGCTCGCCCCGCGCGGCGGAGGCCCACGCCACCAACGCCGCGCGGGCGGCCGACCGGTCGAGCGCCACCAGCCTTGCCCGCGCCGGGGCCGCCACCGGCGGCGACGCCGGCGGTGGCCAGGGGGGTGGCCGCGGCAAAGGTGGGAACGGTGGCGGAAACGGTGGTGGTGGTGGTGGCGGTGGTGGTGGTGGTGGCGGTGGTGGCGGCGGCGGCGGTGGCGGTGGCGGTGGCGGTGGCGGTGGCGGTGGCGGTGGCGGCGGCGCGGGCCGCTGAGCAACGGCCGCGACGAGGGGAACGATGACCACCCTGCAGGACCGGGTTTGCCTGATCACCGGCGCGGGCCGAGGCATNCGGCGGTGGCGGTGGCGGTGGCGGTGGCGGTGGCGGTGGCGGCGGCGCGGGCCGCTGAGCAACGGCCGCGACGAGGGGAACGATGACCACCCTGCAGGACCGGGTTTGCCTGATCACCGGCGCGGGCCGAGGCATTGGCGCGGCGATCGCCGAGACCTTCGCCCGGGCCGGCGCGCGCGTCTGGGTCAGCGACATCGATGTCGACCGGGCGACGGTCGTGGCCCGCGCGATCGGGGGATCGGCGCTCGCGCTGGACGTGCGCGAGGAAGCCCACTGGAACGCCGCCATCGACGAGGTGCTCGGCCGTGACGGGCGGCTGCACGTGCTGGTCAACAACGCGGGCATCACCGGCCTGGAAGACGGGGCCGCCCACGACCCGGAGTACGCCTCGCTGGCCGACTGGCGCGCCGTTCATGCCACCAACCTCGATGGCGTGTTCCTGGGCTGCCGCGCCGCGCTGCGCGCCATGCGGCGGCTGCCGCCGGGCGAGACGGGCAGCATCGTGAACGTGTCGTCCCGCTCCGGGCTGGTGGGCATTCCGGCAGCGGCCGCCTACGCGTCGAGCAAGGCGGCGGTGCGCAACCACACCAAGACGGTGGCGCTGTACTGCGCTGAGCAGCGGCTGCCGGTGCGCTGCAACAGCCTGCACCCCGCGGCCATCCTCACGCCGATGTGGGAGCCGATGTTGGGCGACGGCCCGGAACGCGAGGCGACCATGGCGGCGCTGGTGGCCGACACGCCGCTGCGCCGCTTTGGGACCACCGCGGAAGTCGCGCAGGCCGCGCTGTTCCTCGCCAGCGACGCGTCGTCCTACATGACGGGCGCTGAGCTGCACCTCGACGGCGGCCTGCTCGCCGGCTCGGCCGCGGTGCCGTCGTCGTGAGGCGGACTCAGGAGACGATGTAGGCGCCGGCGCCGCTGGACAGCAGCTTGCCGTCGGCGGCGCAGAAACTCATGCGCGTGGTGGCCACGCGCGAGCCCAGCCGCAACACCTCAGCGCTGAGCAGAAAGTGATCCCCGATGCCTGGGCGCAGGTAGTCAATGCGCAGGTCGATGGTGCCGAGTTTGCCGAAACGGTGCAGGCGCTGGTCGGGTGTTTCGTCCATGTGCCGCGCACCGATGGCGGCCATCACCGCCAGGCCGCCCATGGCATCGAGGCTGGCGCTGATCACCCCGCCGTGCACGCGGTTGTGGGCGTAATGGCCGATGAGTTCGTGCCGCATGTCGATCCGCCCCGCCACACGGTCGGGCGCGAGATCGGTGATCTTCAGGCCCAGCACCTGGTTGAAGACGATCTTTTCCTCAAAGATGGCCTTCAGGCCGGCGATGAACGCCGGCTCGAAAGCCGCGGGGGTGTCGGTGGCGGGCGGTTTGCTCATAGGCCGCATTGTCGGGCAGCGAGGTCCTTCATGATCTCCTCGGCACCGCCGCCGATCATCATGACCTTGACCTCGCGGTAGATGCGCTCGCTGGCGGTGCCGCGCATGTAGCCCATGCCGCCCAGGATCTGCACCGCCGCGTCGGCGTTGGCCTGCATGGCTTGGGTGCTGTGGTTTTTGAGCAGGCACACCTCGCTCACCCAGTCCGGCCCTTCGTCGCCCGTGTCGATGCGGTCGCCCAGCGCGTCGACCCAATGCTGCGTGGAGGCGATGCGCATGCGCATGTCCATGAGCTTGTGGCGGATGGCCTGGTGCTCGACCAGCGCAGCGCCGAAGGTCTTGCGCGCGCGCGCCCAGGCCAGGGCCTCCTCCAAGCAGGCCTCGGCAAAGCCCAGCGCCAGCGCGCTCATGGCCAGCCGCTCGCCGTTGAAGTTGCCCATGATCAGGCGAAAGCCCTTGTGCTCTTCGCCGATCAGGTATCGGGCCGGCACGCGCACACCGTCGAAGCGCAGGTGGCCGGTGTCGCTGGCGTGCCAGCCCATCTTGTGCAGCGCGGTGCGTTCCATGCCTTTCGCATCGCAAGGCACGGCGATGAGACTGATGCCACCCGCGCTTTTGTTTGCCGCATCCGTTCTCACCGCGAGCGTGATCCAGTCGCAACGCACGCCGGAGGTGATGAAGGTCTTCTCGCCGTCGATCACGTAGTCGCCACCGTCGCGCCGCGCGGTGGTGCGCAGGCTGGCCACGTCGCTGCCACCGCCGGGCTCGGTGATGCCCAGCGCCGCGATGCGCTCACCGCGCAGCACGGGCGGAATGATCTCGGCCTGCAGCTCGGGCGCACCGTGCTTCAGGATCGGTGGCAGGCCGATGTTGTGGCTGAACAGGCTGGCCAGCAGGCCGCCGCTGGCGGTGCGCCGCGCCAACCGCTGCGACACCGCGTTGCGCGCGCGCCAGGGCGCGGGCGTACCGCCCAGGTGCTCGGGGTAGCCGAGGCCGAGCAGGCCAATGGCCGCGGCCTGTCGGTACACCTCGCGGGGGAAGCCGGCCTGCGCGTCCCAGTCGTTCACGTGCGGCACCAGGGCTTCGCGCGCAAAGCGCTCCACCGTGTCGAGCAGGGCGGTGGTGTCCTCGGGCGTCCAGTTCATGCGGGGGCCTCCGCGGCGAAGGTGATGAGCAGCTGACCGGGCGCAACCTGCTGACCAGGTTCCACCGGAATGGCGGCCACCACGCCATCGCGGGGGGCGGCGATCTGGTGTTCGATCTTCATGCTCTCGATGGCGAGCAGCGCGTCGCCCTTGGCCACGCGCGCGCCCGGCTGCGTGTGCACCGCCACGAGCTTGCCGTTGAAGGGCGCGCGCAGCTCGCGCGCGGCGCTGGCGGCATCGGCGCGCTCGCGCGGGGCGAAACCCAGGTCGTGCAAGGTGAGGGTGTGCGGCCCCACCTGTGCCTGCCAGGCGCCGTCGCCCAGCGCGGTCGCGTGCACGGCGTGCGCGGTGCCGTCGATCACGACGCAGCCCGGCTCGACCACCGCCTCGTGGACACGCGCGCCCTGCGCGATGCGCAACGCGCCCTGCCCCACCTCCAGCACCGCGAGGTCGAGCACCGCATCGCCGTGCCGCCAGCGCAGCGGGCGGGCGAACGGGCCGGGCAGGCTGCGGGCGCCGCCCTGTGGGTAAGCCGACGCCAGCACGCCGGCCAGCACGGCGTCGGCGGGCGGCTGGAGCGCTTCACGCAGCGCGTCGCCGTGGTCGGCCAGAAAGGGAATCAAGGCCCCGCCCGCGCCGAACACCGGGTGACGCAGGCAGGCCGCCAGGAAGCCGCGGTTGGTGGGCAGGCCCAGCAGCACGGTGGCGTCGAGCGCGTGCGCCAGTTGCGCGATGGCCTGCGGGCGGTCGGGCGCCTGCGCGATCAGCTTGCCCAGCATGGCGTCGTAGTGCGGCGTCACCACGGCCCCCACCTCGATGGCGTGGTCGAAGCGCAGGCCCGCGTGCCGCGGCGGCTCGATGAAGGCGCGCACGGTGCCGGTGTGTGGCGTGAAGCGTTCGTCCTCCGCGCACAGGCGCACCTCGATGGCGTGGCCGTGCAGCGCCACCTGGTCTTGCGCCAGCGGCAGGGGCTCGCCCCGCGCCACGCGGATCTGCCATTCGACGAGATCCAGGCCGGTCAGCATTTCGGTCACCGGATGCTCCACCTGCAGCCGCGTGTTCATCTCCATCAAATAGAACCGGTCGCCGTCGAGCAGGAACTCCACCGTGCCCGCGCCCTGGTAGCCCGCGGCCTGCGCCAGCGCCACCGCGGCGGCGCCGAGGCGTTCGCGCAGGGCCGGTGACACCGCCGGGCTCGGAGCCTCCTCGATGATCTTCTGGTGCCGGCGTTGCACCGAGCAATCGCGCTCACCGAGGTGAATGCCGCGGCCGTGGGCGTCGCAGAACACCTGAACCTCCACATGACGCGGGCGCAGCACGGCGCGCTCGATGAGCAGATCGGCGTTCCCAAAGCCGGCCAGCGCCTCGGCGCGGGCGCTGGCCAGCGCAGCGGGCAGCTGCGCGGCCTCGCCGACGAGGCGCATGCCGCGCCCGCCGCCGCCTGCCACCGCCTTCACCATCACCGGGTAGCCGATGCGCACGGCCTCGGCGGCGAAGGTGGCGTCGCTCTGGTCGGCCCCGAAGTACCCCGGCAGCACCGGCACGCCGTGCTGCTGGGCGAGCGCCTTGGCGGCCGACTTGCTGCCCAGGGCGCGGATCGCGGCCGGCGGCGGCCCCACCCAGATCAGGCCGGCGTCGATCACCGCCTGCGCGAAATCGGCGTTCTCGCTCAGGAATCCATAGCCGGGGTGCACCGCGTCGGCGCCGCTCGTCCGCGCGGCGGCGATGAGTTGGTCGATGCGCAGGTAGGAGTCGGCCGCGCTCGCACCACCCAGCGACACCGCGGCGGTGGCCTCGCGCACGTGCAGCGCGCGCGCGTCGGGCTCGCTGTGCACCGCGACGGTGGCGATGCCCAGCCGGTGCGCGGTGCGGATGATGCGGCGCGCGATCTCGCCGCGGTTTGCGATCAGGAGACGCTTCATGACCGATCCACCCACGGTGCGGGTTGCTTCTTGGCGAACGCCGCCAAGCCCGCCGCCGCCTCGGGACCGCGCAGCGCGGCCGCGAAGGCGGCCGCGGCGGCGTCCCGCAGGTCGGGCGGATCGCCGCGCAGCCGCTGCAACAGCCGCTTGGTGCTGTCGACGGCTCCGGGGGCGCTGCGGCGCAGGCGCTGCAGGCGCTCCTGCAACACCGTGGACAAGGTGCCGTCGTCGGCCACCTCGTCCACCAGGCCGAGCTTCATGGCCGCCTCAGCGCGAAAGCTCAACCCCTGCAACAAACACTGGCGGGCCGCGGCGTCGCCCAGTCGCATCCACACGAACGGAGCGATCTGCGCCGGTGGCAGGCCCAGCGTGACCTCGGGCGTGCCGAACACCGAGCGCTCGGTGGCGATCACATGGTCCGCGCAGCACACGAGACCGAAACCGCCCCCCATGGCCGCGCCATCGACCGCGCACAGCAGCAGCTGCGGCAGGTCGCACAGCGCGTGCAGCACATCGCCGAAGGCGCGGTTCATGGTCACCAGCGGATCGTCGGCGCCGGGCGGCAGCGGCTGGCCAATCGCGCTGGCGAAGCCGCCCAGACTGCCGCCGGCGCTGAACGCCCCGGGCGCGCCTGTGAGCACCACAAAGCGCAACCCACGATCCTGCCGCGCCCGCACACAGGCCTCGGCCAGGCCCAGCACCATGGCATCGCTCAGCGCATTGCGACTGGCCGGGTCGTTCAACGTCCAGGTTTCCGTGTCGCCGTCTCGATCCACGGTGAATGGGTGGCTCATGCATTTGCTCCTAGTCCGCGACAGCGTCCGGCGCGAAGGGTGGGGTCCAGCGGTCGGCGAGGATTCGGCTGTGCCGGTCCAAGACGACGTCCCCCCTCCGGGGGGAAGCGGCGTCAGCCGCGCAGGGGGGATACCTTCCTGACCCCCATGATCTTGGTCAGGATGCCCAGCATCACCTCGTCGGCCCCGCCGCCGATGGAAGCCAGACGACCGTCGCGGTACATGCGCGAGACCTTGTTCTCCAGCGTGAAGCCCATGCCGCCCCAGAACTGCAGGCAGGTGTCGGGCACGATCCGGTTCAGGCGTCCGGCCTTGAGCTTGGCCATCGTGGCCCACTCGGTCACGTCGGCGCCCGCGATGTAGTGCTCACAGGCCTGGTAGGTGAGCGCGCGCAGGCTCTCGACCTCGGTCTTGAGTTCGGCCAGCTTGAACTGCACCCACTGCTGGTCGGCCAGCGTGCTGCCGAACAGCTTGCGCTCCTGCGCCCATTCGATGGTCCAGTCGATGCAGTTCGTCAGGCTCTGGATGCAGCTCGCCGCCGCCCACAGCCGCTCCTCCTGGAACTGCTGCATCTGATAGATGAAACCCGCGCCTTCCTCGCCGATGCGGTAGCGCTGCGGCACGCGCACCTCGTCGAAGTACAGCAGGCCGGTGTCGCTGCTGTGCATGCCGATCTTGCGGATCTTCTTGCCCACCTCGAAACCCTTGACCGGCTTGCCGTTCTCGCGCAGCGGCACCATCACCAGGCTCTTGTTCTTGTGGGCCGGTCCTTCGCTGGTGTTGACCAGCATGCACATCCAGTCCGCCTGCAGGCTGTTGGTGATCCACATCTTCTGGCCGGTGATGACGTAGTCGTCGCCGTCCTTGCGGGCGAAGGTCTTGATGCCGGCCACGTCGCTGCCCGCCGCGGGCTCGCTCACCCCGATGCAGGCGACCGCGTCGCCCGCGATCGCGGGCGCGAGGAATTCGCGCTGGAGTTCCTCGCTGCCAAAACGCGCCAGCGCCGGCGTGGCCATGTCGGTCTGCACGCCGATGGCCATGGGCACGCCGCCGCAGTGGATGTGTCCCAGCGTCTCGGCCATGGCCACGCTGTAGCTGTAGTCGAGCCCGGCGCCCCCGTGGGCCTCGGGCTTGGTCAGGCCCAGCAGCCCGAGCCGGCCAAGGCCCTTGAAGACCTCATGGGCGGGAAACATCTCGGCCGCCTCCCACTCATCCACATGGGGATTGATGTGGTCGTCAATAAAACGCTTGAGCGTCTTCTGGATCTCGCGGTGTTCGTGGGTGAATTGCATGGCCTGTCTCCGGGTGAATGGGTCTACATGCGGGCCACGCCGAAGGGCAGCGGCCGAGGGCTTCGCGCCGCGGCTTCGGCGCAGGTGTCTAGGCAGAACATCAGCACGGCGCGCGTGTCGCGCGGGTCGATCACGCCGTCGTCGAGCACCAGACCGCTGGTGTGGAAAGCGTCGGCCTGGCTCTCGAACACCCGCACGATCTGGTCGTACTGCCGCTGCATCTGCGCCGGGTCGGGCGTGATGCCTTTGCGGGCGTAGCCGGCCTCGGCCACGATCTGCATGGTGCGCGCCGCCTGCTCTCCGCCCATGACCGCCGTGCGGGCCTGTGGCCAGCTGAACAGGAAGCGAGGATCAAAGCCACGCCCGCACATGCCGTAGTTGCCGGCGCCAAAAGACGCGCCGCACTGGATGGTGATCTGCGGCACGGTGGCGCCGGTCACGGCCTGGATCATCTTGCTGCCGTGCTTGATCATGCCGGCCTGCTCGCTGTCCTTGCCGACCATGTAGCCGGTGGTGTTCTGCAGGTAGATGAGCGGGTGGCCAAGCTGGCACATCCACTGGATGAAATGCGTCGCCTTGTTGGCGCCGGCCACGTCGATCGGCCCGTTGTTGCTGATCAGGCCGACCGCGTGGCCACCGATACGCGCCTGCACGCACAGCGTGGCGGCGCCGTAGAGTGGCTTGAACTCCAGCAGCGCCGAGCCGTCGGTCAGTCGCGCCATCACCTCTCGCATGTCCACCGGCTCGCGGTGGTGCGTGGGCATCAGGGCCAGCAGGTCATCGGCCGGGAGCAGCGGCTCAGTGAAGGCCGGCGCCGCGTGGCGCACGAAACCGTCCCTCAGCTGATCGACGATGCGCCGCGCGATGCCCAGCGCCTCGCGGTCGTCCTCGGCGAGGTACTCGCCCAGGCCCGAGACGGTGGTGTGCATCTCGGCGCCGCCGAGTTCCTCTTCGGTGGCGATTTCTCCGGTGGCCGCCTTGAGCAGCGGTGGTCCGGCGAGGAAGGCGCGCGAGCGACCGCGCACCATCACCACCACGTCGCTCAGCCCCGGCATGTAGGCCCCGCCCGCGGTGCCCGAGCCGTGTTGCACGGTGATCACCGGCAGGCCCGCCGCCGAGTGCCGCGCGAGGTTGCGGAACAAGGCACCGCCGTGCACGAAGCCTTCGACCTTGTACTTCGTGAGGTTGGCACCGGCGCTCTCCACCAGGTGCACGAACGGCAGACGGTTCTCCAGCGCGATGTCCTGCACGCGCAGGATCTTCTCCAGCCCGCGTGGCTGGATGGCGCCCGCCTCAATGCCCGAGTCGCTGGCCACCACCATGCAGCGAACACCGGCGATGAAGCCGATGCCCGCGACCACGCCCCCGCCGGGCACGCTCTGCTCGGCATCGGGCGTGTCTTGCAGGAAACCGGCGAGACCGCACAAAGGCAGCCATGGCGCGCCAGGGTCGATCAGGAGTGCGATCCGCTCGCGGGGCAGCAACTGGCCGCGCTTGTCGAACACCGGCTTGCTCAGGGCCGATGCCGCCGCGGCGCGTGCCTCCAGGGCGCGCAACTGCGCGATGCGCTCCAGCATCGCGGCGCGGCGCGCCTGCGCGGCCTCGCCGTGGGGGTTGAAGGCAGAGACGAAGCTCATGACTGGAACACCTTCGGCGTGACATAGCGGTGAAACCCGTCGAAGGGCTTCACCGCATCGCGCTGCTGGGCCTCGGCGGGCGCCGCGATGTCGCCCCAACCCAGCCGCACCTGCGGCCGCGCGCCGTCCACCCGCAGCACGCTGCCGCTGATGAAGCTGGCCGCGGGCGAGAGCAGGAAGGCAATCGCCGCGCTGGTCTCGGCCTCGTTGCCGAAGCGCCCCAGGGGCACGGTCTCGCGCATCTCGCGCAGCATGGGGCCGGCCTCGGGCGGGTAATGGTCCATGCCGCTGGAGGCGATGTAGCCCGGCGCCACCGCGTTCACCCGCACGCCGGCTTTCGCCCATTCCAGCGCCGCGGTTTCGGTGAAGCTCACCATGCCCGCGCGCGCCGCGCCGCTGTGGCCCATGCCCGGCATGCTGCCCCACATGTCGGCCACGATGTTGACGATCGAGCCGCCGTGTTCCTGCATGCTCTGCAGGTAGCACTCGCGCGCCACCAGAAAGCCGCCGGTGAGGTTGGTGTCGATCACGGCCTGCCAGCCCTTGGCCGAGATCTTTTCCAGCGGGCTGATGTACTGGCCGCCGGCGTTGTTGACCAGCCCGTGGATGCGCCCGTGGGTGACGATGATGGCGGTCACCAGCGCGCGCACCGCGGCCTCGTCGCGAATGTCGGTGGCGTGGAAGCTGGCGCAGCCGCCGTCGACCACGATTTCTTCCGCCACCGTCTGCAACTTTTCCAGGTTGCGCCCCACCAGCACCACGTGCGCGCCCAGCGAGGCGAGTTCGTGCGCCGTGCAGCGGCCAATCCCGGATCCTCCCCCGGTGACGACGATCACCTGGCCGGTCAGCAGGCCGGGCCGGAACACAGAGCGGTAGCGGGCGGTCATGGCGCGTCCTTCAGAAACAGCTGCATCGCGGTGTCGGTGAGGTCGTCCAGCGACGACCGGCCGTTCGGCACGTACCACTGGGCGGACCAGTTGAGTGCGCCGAACAGCATGAGGCGCGCCACGCGCGGGTCGCCCCGCAACGCGCCCGCCCGGTGCAGCGCCGCCAGCACCGGGACCCACACCGCCTCGTACTCGTCCTTCAGCCGGTTGACCGCGCGCTTCTGGGCGTCCGACAGCACGCGCCACTCGTACAGCATCACCGGGATGTGGTCGCTCTCGGGCCCGAGCAGGTTGTCGAAGTGGCTGCGCACCAGCACCCGCAGGCAGTCGCGCGCACCCAGCGGCGCCGGGGCAGCCGCCACGGCCGCGTCCATGGCCGCGCGCTGGTGCGCCAGGGCGCGCTCCATGCCCTCTTCCATCACCGCGGCCAGCAGGGCTTCCTTGTTTTCGAAGTGGTAGAAGGGCGAACCCGAACGCATGCCCACCGCGGCGGCGATGTCGCGCGTGCTGGTGGCGTCAAATCCCTGCAGGCGAAACAGGCGCGCGGCTGCGCGCAGCAGCTGCTGGCGCCGGTTGCCGTCGTCGCGCTCGCCCGCGGTTTTGCGGGGCCGGCCGCGCGCGCGGCGGGCCGGGGCATCGGCAGGAGCGGGCGAAGCGTCGGCAGCGGTCATGCAGCAACCATAGCAAACCACCTTATTTTTAGCAAGCGGTTGCTTGGTGAAAATAAAGCCACCCCCGCGCGGTGCGAGGCCATGGCCGGCCGCCGACAATCGCCCCATGGACTTTGCTGTGTGGATGATGATGGGCGCGCTCGGCGCGCTGGTGCTGACCCGGGTGGATCAGGCCCGCCGCGTGATGCTGCTGCGCCGGGTGCTGGCGCCCTACCAGATCGAAAAACTGCTGGAAACCCTCACCGAGGGCTACCTGCGCGCGCTCGGCGAGGACGACGCCGAACGCCGCCGCGCGGTGTGGCTGGTCATGGACGGCCATGAGACCGTGCTCTCCGGCCAGCTGCAACGGCTGGCGCAGGACATGGCCGGGCTGCCGGCCGCGGACACCCGCTTCTCCACACTGCCGCTGGCGCTGCCGATGGCCAGCCGCCTGCCGCTGCCATCGGCCGACTTCCGGCAGGTCGTGCGCCTGCACGCCGAAGGCATCGCGACCGTGGCGGCCAACGGCGAGGGCCTTTCGGCGCGCGACAAGGCCTTCCGGCTGAGCGCCGAGCTCCTGCTGTTCCAGCACAGCTGCCACGCCTTCTGCCGCAGCCGCGGCGTGGCCAGCGCCCGGCTGGCCGCCCGACACGGCACCACCCACGCCCAGGCCCTCGCCGCCGCCAGCGCCGCCACGCGCGACGGCCTGCGCGCCGCGGGTCTGGCCTGACACCCACACCACCCACCCACCCACGATCCGCCATGACCGCCACGCAACCCGCCAGCCCGCGCGAATTCGACCTCGTGGTGTTCGGCGCCACCGGCTTCACCGGCCGCCTGGTGGCCGAATACCTGCACCGCACCCAGGCCGACAACCCGCCGCTGCGCTGGGCGCTGGCCGGCCGGCAAGCCGCGCGACTGGCGCAGGTGCGCGACGAGCTCGGCCTGGGCGACGGGGTGCCGCTGCTGGCGGCCGATGCCACCGACCCCGCCGCCATGGCCGCGCTGGCCGCCCGCACCCGGGCGGTGATCACCACCGTCGGGCCCTACCAGCGCCACGGCGAGGCCCTGATCCGCGCGTGCGCGGCCGCCGGCACCGACTACCTCGACCTGTGCGGGGAGCCCGCGTGGATGGCCGCCATGATCCCGGTGCTGCAGCCGGTGGCGGCGGCCAGCGGGGCGCGGCTGGTGTTCTCCTGCGGCTTCGACTCGATCCCTTTCGACCTCGGCGTGGTCTTTCTGCAGCAGGCCGCGCAGGAACGCTTCGGCGCGCCGCTGACGCGCGTCAACGCCCGCGTGACCGTGATGAAGGGCACCTTCTCCGGCGGCACGGCCGCCAGCCTGCTGGCCTCGGTGGAAGCCGCGGGCCGCGACCCGGCGGTGCGGCGCGCGCTGGTCGATCCGTTCGCACTGACCCCCGGCTTCCGCGGCCCGCGCCAGCCGGCCGACGGCCCGGTGGCGCTGGCCGACGAACTCGACGGCGGCTGGACCGCGCCGTTCGTGATGGCACCGATCAACACGAAGAACGTGCACCGCACCCACTTCCTGCGCGGCCACCCCTGGGGCACCGACTTCCGTTACAGCGAGCGCCTGGCCACCGGCGATGGCCCCGCGGGCGAGCGCCGCGCCCGCGCGCTGGCGCGACAGACCCGCTGGCAGAACCTCGCGCTGGCCTTCGCGCCCACGCGCGCGCTCGTGCGCCGCTTCGTGCTGCCCGCGCCCGGCGAGGGGCCCACCGCCGAGCAGCGCGAGCGCGGCCGGTACGAGCTGCGCTTGACCGGCGAGACCGCCGACGGCCGGCGCCTGCGCGCGGTGGTGCGCGGCGACCGCGACCCGGGCTACGGCTCCACCAGCAAACTCATCAGCGAGGCCGCGCGCTGCCTGCTCACCGAGATCGATCACCGCGCCACGCCCGGCGGCGTGTGGACGCCCGGCGCGGCCATGGGGCTGCGGCTCGTGGCGCGTTTGCACGAGCGCGCCGGCCTGCGCTTCGACATCGACGGCTGACCCGGCGACCGGGCTGAGGGCTGAGCGGACGCGCCGCAAGGCCCGGCGCTGGCGTGGGTTGGCCGCGCCGCGCTAGCCTTCGGCCCGTGTGTGTTTCGACGATTGCCCCACCATGCGCCGACGCGACCTGCTGACCACCCTCGCCTGCGCTCCGCTGCTGGGCGCTGCCGCCCGCGCGGGTGCCGCGCCCCACGCGACGCCCCGCCTGCTGACCGCCGCGCCCGCCACCGCCGCCGCGGCCGGCGAAACCGCGCTGCCGGTGTGGGCCTACGACGGCCTCACCCCCGGGCCGGTCCTGCGCTTTCGCCGCCGCGACGTGCTCGACATCGAGCTGCTCAACCGCCTGCCCGACGCCACCACCATCCACTGGCATGGCATCCGCCTGCCCAACGCGATGGACGGCGTGCCCCACCTCACGCAGGCGCCGGTCGCGCCCGGCGAACGCTTCCGCTACCGCTTCGCGCTGCCCGACGCCGGCACCTTCTGGTACCACCCGCACCTCGGCACGCCCGAGCAGGTGGAACGCGGCCTGGCCGGCGCGCTGATCGTGGAGGACGACGCGCCGCCGCCGGTGGACGAAGACCGCGTGGTCGTGCTCGACGACTGGCGCCTGGACGCGCAGGGCCGCGTGAGCGAAGACTTCTACCGCTTCCACGACGTGGCCCACGCCGGGCGCCTCGGGCAGCGCCTCACGGCCAACGGGGCGCTGGCCCCCGAGTGGCCGGTGCGCACCGGGCAGCGCTGGCGGCTGCGCCTGATCAACGCGGCCAATGCCCGCATCTTCGGCCTGGAAATCCCCGCGGGGCTGCGCGGCTGGCTGATCGCGCGCGACGGCGTGCCGGCCTCGCAGGCCGTGCCCTGGGAGGGACAGCTGCTGCTCGGGTCCGGCATGCGCGCGGACCTGATCATCGACCTCGATGCCCCGGGCCGATTCGCCCTGACCGACACGAACGGCCGCGAACCCGTGGCACTGGGCCATTTCGTGGTGGACGGCGCTTCCAGCCGCCGCGCCAGGCCGGCGCCGCGGCCGGCGGCGTTTGAGCCCTTGCCCGAGCCCGACCTGGCGCAGGCGCTCGAACACACCATCGCCATCGGCGGCGGCGCGCGCAGCCGCCAGGGCTGGCCCGACGACCCGCCCGAGGCCCGCGAAGCGCGGCGCCAGCGCCGGGCCGCCGGCGCCCGCGAGGCCGACCCGGCCTGGACGCTGAACGGGAAGGCCCACGTCGGCGACCACGCCCACCACCACGCGCCCGAGTTCCGCGTCGCGCGGGGCCGCAGCGTGCGGCTGCGGCTGGACAACGCCACCGCCTGGTGGCACCCGATGCACCTGCACGGCCACCACTTCCGCGTGCTGGCGCGCAACGGCACGCCGGTGCCCGACGCGCCCTGGCGCGACACGGTGCTGATGGCCCCGGGGGACCGGCTCGACATCGCTTTCGTGGCCGACAACCCGGGCCGCTGGATGCTGCACTGCCACGTGCTGGAGCACCACGCCGGCGGCATGGGCACGGTGTTCGAGGTCGAGGGCTGAGCCGCCGCGGTCCAGGCGCCTAGTCAAGCGGCCACGCGCCGAGCAGACCGCCCCAGGCAGCGCCCACCGCGAGACCCACGATCACGTCCAGCGCGAAGTGGGCCCCGGTGTGCACGCGCGCCCAAGCCGTGGCCAGCGCGACGGCGGCGATCGCGGCCGACAGCGGATCGCCCGCGTGCGGCGCCAGCGCGCCCCACACCGCGCCCATCACGATCGCGTGGCTGCTGGGAAAACCGGCCCGGCCCGCGTGACCCAGGTGGTTCGGGCACAGACCCAGGGCGAAGGGGCGCTGGGCCGTCCAGCGCCGCGCGCAGCGTTTGGCCACCCACTGGGCCAGGCCGGCGTGCAGCAGGGCGGCCAGGGCCAGCGCCCAAGCACCGGGCCGCGTCACCGCCACCAGCAGCACCAGCGCCAGCAGCGCCCAGAGGCTGTGCCGCGCGACCGCGCGGGCCACGGCCATCAACGCAGCCGGGCCCGTCCCCGCGCCCAGGCGCCGGAACAGCCACACGTCCAGCCGCAGCCAGACGCCCACCGGCGCGGGCCGCGACAAAGACAGGGGCAGGGGGTGGTCCATGCGCGGGACGATGCGGCCCGCGCGTGACGGGGCAGTGACACCCCGGCGGTGGCCGGGGTCGGGCCGGGCTCAGGCGGCCGCCACCAGCGACCGCGCCAGGTGCGCCGCCACCGCCTCGGCCTGCTGGCCGATGGTGCGCAGCAACCCACCGGGCTGGCGCACGTCGAAGCCCACGAAACACAGGCCGGCCAGCGGGCCGCTGCCGACGGGCGCGCGCGGCATGCCGCGAGCGTCCAGGTCCAGCGGCAGGTCGGGCAAGAGCTCGGTCAGGGCCGCGTCGTAGCCGGTGGCCAGAATCACCGCGTCGAACGGGTCCTCGCGGCCGTCGGTGAAGCGCACGCCGGTGGCGGTGAGCGTGGCGATGCCCGGACGCACGGCAATCGCGCCGCGGCGGATGGCAGCCACCGTGCCAAGGTCGATCACCGGCGTCTTGCCGTCTTCGCGCAGCTGCTGCAACGGCGACATGGCCGGCTGGCGCAGGCCCCAGCGGCTCAGGTCGCCCACCGTCCAGTCGCGCAGCCAGCGCGCCAGCCGGTGGCCAAGCGCGGGCGGCAGGCGCGCCAGCGCGATGGAGCTCAGCTGCGTGGGCCGGCCAAGCACGTCGCGGCGCACGATGTTGACCGGCGAGCGGACCGACAGCGTCACCGCGGCGCCGCCCTCGGCGAGGTCGAGCGCGATCTCCGCGCCGGTGTTGCCCATGCCCACGACCAGCACGCGCCGACCGGCCCAGGGCGAGGCGTCGCGGTAGGCGCGGCTGTGCAGCAACGCGCCGCCGAACACCGCCGCGCCCGGCAGCGACGGCTCGCGCGGCACGCGGTTGGCCCCGGTGGCGATCACCACGGCTGGCCCGCGCCACACCGGCCCCGCGGCGGTGTGCACCGCCCACGCCGCGCCCTCGCGCGCCACGCGCGTGACGCGCTGGCCGGTGAAGGGCTGCAGGCCGTGGTGCGCGGCGTAGCGCTCCAGATAGTCCACCACGCCCTGGCGCGACACGTAGCGCGGCGCGTCGTCCGGAAACGGCAGGCCCGGCAAGGCCGAATGGGTCTTCACGGTGTGCAGGTGCAGCCGTGCGTAGTGGCCGCGCCACGACGCGCCCACGGCACCGGCCTGCTCCAGCACCCGGCTGGCCACGCCACGCTGGCGCAGCGCCGCGGCCACTGCCAGCCCGGCCGGTCCGGCGCCCAGGATCAGCGGGGATGCGTCGTCGAGGGGCAGGGCGGTGCTCATGCGCGGCATTGTGGCGCGCGGCCGCCGCCCGGCCGTGTCGCGCGCGCGGCGGGCTGCCCCCACACCGCAGTCGGGTGTGCGGGCATCGGTCCCGGCCTAGCATCACGTGCCATGCCGCCCGCCACCTGCCCGCCCGCCGACGACACGCTCACCGTCCTGTACGACGGCAGCTGCCCGCTCTGCCGCCGCGAGATCGCCCTGTACCGCGACTTGCCGGCCGACGCGCCGCTGGCGTGGTGCGACGTGAGTGCGCCGACGCAGCCCCTGCCGGACGGCGCGGCGCGCGAGACGCTGATGGCGCGCTTCCACGTGCGGCGCGCCGACGGCGAACTGCTCAGCGGCGCCGCGGCCTTCGTGGCGCTCTGGGCGCGACTGCCCGGCTGGCGCTGGCTGGCCGCGCTGGCGCGCGCGCCAGGCGCCACCGCGGTGATGGAAGTCGCCTACCGCGGCTTCCTGCGCGTGCGGCCGATGGTGCAACGCGTGGCCCGCGCCTGGGACACGCCGGGCGTGCCGGCCGATCTGGTGGCGGACCTGCGCAGCGACCACGCGGGCGAGACCGGCGCGGTGTGGATCTACCGCGGCATCCGCGCGGTCACGCGCGACCCCGCGCTGCGCGCCTTCGCGCAGCGCCACGGCGCCACCGAGTCCGAGCACCTGGCGCTGGTGGAAGAGTGGCTGCCGCCGGCGCGGCGCAGCTGGCTGCTGCCGGGCTGGCGCATCGCGGGCTTTCTCACGGGCGCGCTGCCGGCGCTGGCCGGCCCGCGGGCCGTGCACGCGACCATCGCCGCGGTGGAAACCTTCGTCGACCACCACTACCAGGACCAGCTGGACAAGCTGGCCGGCCGGGCCGACGGCGAGGCGCTGGCGAGCGTGTTGCGTCGCTGCCAGGCCGATGAGGTGGCCCACCGAGACGAGGCGCGCGCGCTGCTCGCGGCGCCGCCGGGCGCGCTGCTGCGGGCCTGGTGCGCGCTGGTGGGCAGCGGGTCGGCGCTGGCGGTGCGGCTGGCGCGCCGGGTCTGAGAACCCCCCGCGCGGGGTGTCGCGCTGGCGGTGGCGCACCGCGCGCGTCCGGCCGACAATCGCCGCATGAACGCCGCCTTCGACACCTTCCGCACCCAGGCGCTGGCCGAGGGCTTTGACGAGGTCCTGGAGCGGCGCTGGGAGCCCGACACCGTGCTCGACACCCACACCCACCCGTTCGCGGTGAAGGCGGTGGTCACGGCGGGCGAGATGTGGCTCACGGTGGACGGGCAGACGCGCCACCTCCAGCCCGGCGACACCTTCACGCTCGACCGCGACGTGCCCCACGCCGAGCGCTACGGCCCCGGCGGCGCCGCCTATTGGGTGGCACGGCGCAACGGCTGAACCGCCAGGTCAGGCCGGGCGCTGCAGCAGCGCGTACCAGCCCATCACCGGCCGGCCCTGGTCGTGGCGGATCGGCGCGTCCCACAGGGACCGCACCGACAGCCCGTGGGCCGCGGCGAGCGCCTCGATGCTGTCGCGGCCATGCGCGTAGCGCAGGCTGGGCCGCAGCTGCAGGTCGCGGCCGGCGTCGGCCTGCTCGACCGAAAACGCCCACACGCCGCCCGGCGCCAGGCGCGGCATCACCGCGCCAAACACCGGCGCAAGCGGGCCGGTGTAGATGAACACGTCGGCCGCCACCACCAGATCGGCCCGCCCGGTGTCGGCGCGAAGCCAGGGCACCAGGCTGCCTTCGTCCACGCGCCGGTAGGCACCGCTGGCCCGGGCCCGGGTGACCATGGCGGGCGCGATGTCCACGCCGTCCACCGCGTCAGCCACCGGGGCCAGGAGGCGGCCGCACAGGCCAGTACCGCAGCCCAGGTCGAGCACGCGCGAAAACCGAGCCCCGCTGTCCAGCAGCGGGCGCAGCAGGGTTTCGTGCGCGGTGTAGCGCAGGGTGTGCAGCAGGTGGTCCTGGAAGTCGTCGGCGTAATCGTCGAACAGGGCCTGGGCGTACACCTCGGGTGGCGCGGGCGGCTCGTCGGCGTCGGTGACCGCGGCGAGGTAGTAGCGGTGCAGGGCTTCGTGGGCGCCGCGGGCCAGCGCCTCGCGGTAGCAGCGCGCGGCCTCGTCGAGGCGGCCGGTCTCGCGGAAGAGGTGGCCGCGTTGCGACCAGGCCTCGGCCAGCGTGGGGTCGAGGTGCAGGGCCTCGTCGAGCGCGGCAAGCGCCTCGTCCAGCCGGTTCAGGCGCAGCAGGCACATCGCGCGGGTCAGCGAGAGCGTGCCGGCGCGCGCGCCGAGCGCGGCCGCGCGGGCCAGGGCGCGTTCCGCCTGTTCCCAGCGGCCCAGTGCCTCGCCCGCCAGACCGAGCGCGGCCCAGGCGTCGGTGTGGGCGGGGTCGGCCGCCGTGGCCTGCGTCAGCAGATCCACCGCCGTCTCCCAGCGCGCCTGGCGGCACCGCATCAGGCCCAGGTTGGCCAGGACCGAGGCGCGGCCCGGCGCGAGCGCCAGCGCGGCCTCGTAGGCCGCCGCGGCCTCGTCTACGCGGCCCGCCTCGGCGTGGGTGTTGCCCGCCAGAAAGTGGGCCCGGGCCTGCTCCAGCGCGTCGCTCATGGGTGGCGGGCGCTCACACGCGCGAGAAGTCGGGCTTGCGGCGCTCCATGAAGGCCGCAAAGGCTTCGCGGGCCGCGGGTTCGCGCAGCATGCGGCCGAAGCTGGCGCCCTCTTCCGCCATCACCGCCTGCACCTGCGCGGCCTGGCCCTTTTTCATGAGGCGCTTGGTTTCCAGCAGGGAACTCAGCGGCTTGGCGGCGAGCTTGGCGGCCCAGGTCTGGGCGTAGGCATTGGCCTCGGTGGGCGGCACCACGCGGTTGACCAGCCCGACCTCCAACGCGGCCTCGGCCATGAAGGGCTCGCCCAACAACAGCGCCTCGGCGGCCCGGTGGTAACCCATCATCTGCGGCACGAGCAGGCTGCTGGCGGCTTCCGGGCACAGGCCCAGGTTGACGAAAGGCATGGAGAAGGCGGCGTTGTCGCCGGCCACCACCAGGTCGCAGTGGAACAGGAGGGTCGTGCCCACGCCCACGGCCGGGCCGCACACCGCGGCCACCACCGGCTTGGGGAAGGCCGCGATGCCGCGCAGGAAGCGGAACACCGGCGCGCCCTCGCCGGCGGGCGGCTGGTTGAGGAAGTCGCCGATGTCGTTGCCGGCGGAGAACACGGTGGCGTCGCCCTGGAAGACGACCACGCGCACCGCCGGATCGGACTCGGCAGCGGCCAGCGCGTCGGCCATGGCACCGTACATGGCGGCGGTGATGGAGTTCTTCTTGTCGACGCGGTTGAGGGTGATGGTGCAGACGCCGGCTTCGGTGTGGACGAGGATGTCGGTCATGGCGGGGCTCGGGGCGAGGGGTTGGGCGCGGGGCGCCGGGGGTTCGGTGAGGGGCGGCTGAGCGCGGGCGCCAAGTTACCACGAACGACCGTGCTTTTTGTGTCGCCCGCGCGGGCGTGCGGGTGCATCGGTCGGTCGGCACCAGCCACCTACACTCCCGCCACCATGAAGATCCGAGATTTGCTGAGCCCGCTGCGGCGGGCACTGGGCGCGCTGGTCGCGCTGGTCGCGCTGGTGCCGCCGGCGTGGTCGCAACCCGCCGCCCCGACGTCACCCCCCACGGCCGCGCCGGCGTTGGCCGCCGACCGGCCGAAGGTCGGTCTGGTGCTGTCCGGCGGCGGCGCGCGCGGCTTTGCGCACGTGGGTGTGCTCAAGGCGCTGGAGGCGGCGCAGGTGCCGGTGGACGTGATCGTCGGCACATCCATGGGCGCGATCGTGGGCGGGCTGTACGCCAGCGGTCTGAGCGCGGCCGACCTGGAGCGCGAAATCCTCGCGGTGGATTGGGATGGCCTGTTCAGCACGCGCGAGCCGCGCCAGCTCCTGTCGCAGCGGCGCAAGGAGGAAGACTTCGAGCTGTCGCCGGTGCTGGCGCTGGGCATCCGCGACGGCGAGTTCCGGCTGCCCACGGGCGCGGTGTCCAGCCGCTCGCTGGAGGTCCTGCTGCGCCGCTACACGCTGTCCACGCGCCACCTGGCGGACTTCGACCAGCTGCCCACGCCGTTCCGCGCCGTGGCCACCGACATGGAGACCGGCCAGCCGGTGGTGATGGACCGTGGCGACCTGTCGGTGGCGCTGCGGGCCAGCATGTCGGTGCCGGGCGTGTTTTCGCCGGTGGCGGTGGGCGAGCGGATTCTGGGCGATGGCGGCCTCGTGAACAACCTGCCGGTGGACGTGGCGCGCGCGCTGGGTGCGGACGTGATCATCGCCGTCAACATCGGCACGCCGCTGGCCGGCCGCGAGACGCTGGGCACCGTGCTGGGCATCACCGCGCAGATGGTCAACATCCTGACCGAGCAGAACGTGCAGGCCAGCATCGCGCTGCTGGGCCGGCAAGACCTGCTGCTCACGCCGCCGCTGGGCAAGCTCACCTCGGCGGACTTCGGGCGCGCGGCGGAGCTGGTGAAGATCGGCAACGACTATGCGCGCACGATGACCGCGGCGCTGGAACGCTTCAGCGATCCGGCCCGGCACGGCGCCTGGGCCGCCGCCCGGCAGTCCGCCGTGGCCGCCAACACCGAGCGCGTCGGCCGCGTGGCCAGCATCCGCTTCGAAGGCGTCGACGAGACGCGTGCGCCGCGGCTGGCCACGGCGCTGGACACCGCGGTGGGCGAGCGGGTGGACGTGCCCACGCTGGAACAGGACCTGCGCAAGCTGGCCGCCACCGGCGACTACGAACGCATCGACTACAGCCTGGCCCGCCGTCCCGGCACCGACCAGGAGGACCTGAGCATCCTGCTGCGCGAGAACAACTGGGGACCGAACTACCTGCGCGTGGGCATCGACCTGCGCACCGACTTCCAGGGCGAAGGCGCGTTCAACCTGCGGGTCAGCCACAACCGGCACTGGCTCAACGACAGCGGCGCCGAATGGCGCAACCGCGTCCAGCTCGGCGAGACGCTCGGCCTGTTTTCCGAGCTGTACCAGCCGCTCGATCTGGGCAGCGAGCGCTTCGTGTCGGCCTACGTGGACGCCCGGCTGCGCAAGGTGGAGTTGTTCGCCCCGACCGGCGAGGCGGTGGCGCTGGTGCAGCGCCAGGGCATCCAGGTCGGCGCCGACGTGGGCTGGGCCATGGGCCAGCGCGGCACGGTGGGCGACATGCGCCTGGGGCTGGTGGCGGCGCAGCGCCGCGCCACGCCCGAGCTGATCTCCGCGGCCGTGCCGGTGGCCGGGGTGCGCACGCTGCAGTGGCGCGAGGCCGGCGTGCGCGCGGCGGTGATCGCCGACCAGCTGGACTACGCCAATTTCCCCTCGGCCGGCTACCGCGCGCTGGGCGAGCTGGTGATCGGGCGGCGCGCCTACAACGGCGGCAGCAGCAGCGGCTTCTCGCGCCTGGAAGGCTCGCTGACGACCGCCACCAGCTGGGGACCGCACACGCTCAACCTGGGCGCGCGCTTCGCCCGCGCCAGCGACATCCCGATCGGCGCGATCGACGAATACTCGCTGGGCGGCTTCCAGAACCTCTCGGGCTACCGCGTCGGTCAGGTGGCGGGCAACTACCTGCTGTTCGGCCGCGCCACCTACTACCGCCGCCTGCCGTTCAACGTCGGCGTGGCGCGCGCGCTGTTCGTGGGTGGCTCGCTGGAAGCCGGCAATGCATGGGCGCAGCGCAGCGACATCACGCTGCGCCAGCTGCGCGGCGCGGGCAGCCTGTTTGTGGGGGCGGACACCGGCATCGGGCCGCTGTACCTGAGCGTGGTGACCGCCCCGCGCGGCACGACGGGGCTGTACCTGTTCCTGGGCCGGCCCTGAGGCCGGTGGGCGTCGGGTCAGCCCTCGAGGATCAGCCCTTGAAGTAGACCACCTGGTGCGTGGTCGCCAGCAAGGCGCCGGCCTCGCTCCAGAGCTGGGCGGTCTGGTCGAAGAAACCGTGGGCAAACACCTGGCTGCGGGCTTGCCCGAGCAGCCAGGGCTGGCTGCCCAGGGCCGCCAGGGCAGCCGCGCCGGCGTGGAAATACACCGTCATCGACACGGTGCCCACCGGCACCCGCGTGGCGCGGCGGCGCCAGACGCGGGGGTAAAAGATGTCGGCCATGGCGGCCAGGCCGCAGGCCTCCAGCGGCCGCGGCGCGGCCTCGCGCATCCACAGGCGGGTCGTGCTGTCGTGCAGGCTGTCGTCCCAGGCGGTCGGGATCGGGCCTTCGATGAAGCGCATGTCGTAGCGACGCACCCACTCGACCCCGGGCGCCACCGTCGGCGGGGCCACGGCGTCGGGCCGGGGCACGGCGGGCGCCGGCGCGTCGAGCTGCGACCACGTGTCGCGCATCACCGCGGTCACTGCCGTGGCCGTGAGGGCGACCGCGCCGCCCTGGGACAGGCTGATCGTCCAGTGCTGTGTGGAGCGGTTGGTGCACACCGGCTCGGCCCGCACCTCGAAGGGCCCGTCGGCCAGCGCGGCGCAGAAATTCACCGTCAGCGACAGCGGCTCACCCAGCAGCGCCGGGTGGCGGCACACGGCGTTGAGCGCGGTCGCCGCGCTCACGCCGCCAAACGGTCCGACCATGTTCGCGTAGGCCGGCGAAGTGGCGCCGGTGAAGCGCCCGTCGCCGAGGGCGGTGAGGGCGATCGCCCGGTCGAAGGGATGGTCGGTCATGGCCGAGACGGGTGGCGCGGGCGCGGCGTCAGACGCGCTCGAAGATGCCGGCCGCGCCCTGCCCCATGCCCACGCACATGGTCACCATGCCGTAGCGCTTCTGGTGGCGGCGCAGCGCGTGCACCACGGTGGCCGAGCGGATCGCGCCGGTGGCGCCCAGCGGGTGGCCGAGTGCGATCGCGCCGCCCATGGGATTGACCTTGGCCGGGTCCAGGCCCAGGGTGTTCATCACCGCCAGCGACTGCGCGGCGAAGGCCTCGTTCAACTCGAACCAGTCGATGTCGTCCTGCTTCAGTCCCGCGTACTTCAGCGCGGCCGGGATCGCTTCCACCGGGCCGATGCCCATGATGTGGGGCGGCACACCGCGGCTGGCGTAGCTCACGAAGCGCGCCAGCGGCTGCAGGCCAAAGCGCTTGACCGCGGCCTCGCTGGCGAGGATCAGCGCGCCGGCGCCGTCGCTGGTCTGCGAGCTGTTGCCCGCGGTGACCGAGCCGCGCGCGGCAAACACGGCGCGCAGCTTGCCCAGGCCTTCCAGGCTGGTGTCCGGGCGGGCCCCTTCGTCCAGACTGACGGTGCGGCTGCGGGTGCTGACCTCGGCGCTCTCCAGGTTCACGCTGCGCTCGGTGACCTCCACCGGCGTGATCTCCTGGGCGAACTCGCCGTTCTTCATGGCGATCACCGCGCGCTGGTGGGACTGCAGGGCGAAGGCATCCTGCGCGTCGCGCGAGACCTTCCACTGCTGCGCCACTTTTTCGGCGGTGAGCCCCATGCCGTAGGCAATGCCGTACTGCTCCACGTCCTGCGTGTTGGCAAAGATGGTGGGCGACAGGCTCGGCCCGTTGCCCATCATCGGCACCATGCTCATGCTCTCCGTGCCGGCCGCGATCATCACGTCGGCCTCACCCACGCGGATGCGGTCGGCCGCCATCGCCACCGCCGACAGGCCGGAGGCGCAGAAGCGGTTGACCGTGATGCCGCCCACGCTGTTGGGCAGGCCGGCGAGGATGGCGCCGATGCGCGCCACGTTCAGGCCCTGCTGCGCCTCGGGGATGGCGCAGCCGCAGATCACGTCTTCGATCGACTTCGGATCGAGCGACGGCACCTGGGCGAGCGCCGCGCGCAGCGCGTGGGCCAGCAGGTCGTCGGGCCGCAGGTGGCGGAACGATCCCTTGTGCGACCGGCCGATGGGCGTGCGCGTGGCGGCCACGATGTAGGCATCCTGCACTTGTTTGCTCATGTCAGACTCCTTTGCGGGGCGCAGCGGGGATCCACGCCCAGATGAATTCACACTCGACCGGGTTCACGCCGGCCTCGTCGGTCACGGTGACCGCCACACTCACTTCACCCATGTCACTGGCCTGCATGGCCGCGCGCTGGGCATCGGTCAACTGAGCCACGGCGCGCAAGCCGCCGGTGGCGCGCTTGCGAAACACCATGCGCAGCTCCTTGGCCAGGGGCAGGCAGTCGTCGCGCACGTTCATGCCCACGACCATGCCGGTGGCCGTCTCGGCCAGCAGGTTCATGGCCGAGGCATGCACGCCGCCGATGTGGTTCTGCACCGGCCGGCGGTTGGCCAGCGCCACCGTCACCTGGGCGGGCGTCAGGGCCTCGAACTGGATGCCCGCGGTGCCGGTGAACGGCACCGCGCGGCCCAGCACGCGGTTGCGCAGCCAGGGCCGCAGGACAGCGGGCAACCCGTCGAGGCGCGCCAGCTGCCGCTGCAATCGGTTGGGCGGCGTCAGCATCAGTTGCGCACCGGCTTACCGGTGTTGAGCATGCCCAGGATGCGTTCCTGCGTCTTCGGGTTCGTGATCAGCGCGCAGAACGCCTGGCGCTCCAGCGTCATGAGGTATTCCTCGCTGACCAGCGTGCCCGGGTCCACGTCGCCGCCGGTCACCACGTGGGCAATCAGGCTGGCGATGTGGAAGTCGTGCTGGCTGATGAAACCGCCGTCGCGCATGTTGACCAGCTGGCCCAGGATCGTCGCCTTGCCGTCGCGGCCAGCCACCGGGAACAGGCGCTTGTGCGGCGCGCGGTAGCCGGCGCGGAACATGGCCTTGGCCTCGTGGATGGCCACGTACAGCAGCTCGTCCTTGTGGGGCACCACCAGATCGGACTCCAGCAGGTAGCCCAGCGCGCGCGATTCCAGCGCACTGGTGCCGACCTTCGCCATGGCCGCCGCGGTGAATCCTTCGGTGAGGAAGGGCAGCAAGTCCCTGCCGGTGGACGCGCGGGCGTTCTCGGCCGCGCGGCGGGCGATGTAGGTCAGCCCGCCGGCACCGGGGATCAGACCCACGCCCACCTCGACCAGGCCGATGTAGCTCTCCATGTGGGCCACGCGCTTGCCGCTGTAGACCGCCAGCTCGCAGCCGCCGCCCAGGGCCATGCCGCGGATCGCGGACACCACCGGCACGCCGGCGTAGCGCAGGCGCAGCATGGTCTGCTGCATGAAGCCCTCGGCGTCCTCGATGGCCACCACGCCCACCGCCATGAAAGCCGGCAGCATGGCCTGCAGATCGGCGCCGACGCTGAACGGCTCGTCGCCCGACCAGACCACCAGGCCCTCGTAGCGCTCCTCGGCGAGTTCGACCGCGCGCATCAGACCCTCACACACCTCGGGGCTGATGGCGTGCATCTTGGTCTTGATGCTGGCGATCAGCACGCCATCCAGCCCGTGGCTGTCCAGCGTCCACAAGCGCACGGCCGGCGTTTCTTCCACCGTCGTGCCGGCGGTCTCAAAGCGCGCGCCGGCTTCGCCCAGCAGCCACTCGGGAAAGGCCTGGCGCTCGTACACCGGCAACGCGCGGCGCGGCTCGAAGCGGCCGGTGGACGGATTCCACGAACCTTGCGCGGTGTGCACGCCACCGGCCTCGGCCACCGGCCCCTCGAACACCCACGCCGGCAGCGGCGCGCGACTCAGCGCCTTGCCGGCGTCGATGTCCTCCTGGACCATCTTCGCCACCTCCAGCCAGCCCGCCTCCTGCCAGAGCTCGAACGGGCCTTGCTTCATGCCAAAGCCCCAGCGCATGGCCTGGTCCACGTCGCGGGCCGTCTCGGCGATCGAGGCCAGATGCACCGCGGCGTAGTGGAAGCCGTTGCGCAGGATCGCCCAGAGGAAGCGGCCCTGCGGGCCGGTGCTGTCGCGCAGCAGGCGCAGGCGCTCGGCAGCCGGCTTCTTGAGCATGCGGCCGTACACCTCGTCGGCCTTTTGCCCGGCGGGCACGTACTCGCCGCTTTCCAGTTCAAAGCGGAGCACATCGCGCCCCACCTTCTTGAAGAAGCCCGCCTTGGTCTTCTGGCCCAGGTGCCCCTTGTCGAGCAGCGCCTGGAGCACCGGCGGCGTGCCGAAGCTGCCGTAGAACGGATCCGTGTCGAGGCTCAGGTTGTCCTGCAGCGTCTTGATGACGTGGGCCAGCGTGTCCAGCCCCACCACGTCGGCGGTGCGGAAGGTGCCGCTGCTGGCGCGGCCCAGGCGCTTGCCGGTGAGGTCGTCCACCACGTCGTACGTGAGGCCGAAGTTCTCGACCTCCTTCATCGTCGACAGCATGCCAGCGATGCCGATGCGGTTGGCGATGAAGTTGGGCGTGTCCTTGGCCCGCACGACGCCCTTGCCCAGACCGGAAGTGACGAAGGTCTCCAGCTGGTCGAGGATCAAGGGCTGCGTGGCCGGCGTGGCGATCAACTCCACCAGCGTCATGTAGCGCGGCGGGTTGAAGAAGTGGATGCCGCAGAAGCGCGGCTTGAGGCTCTCGGGCAGGGCTTCGCTGAGCTTGGTGATCGACAGGCCCGAGGTGTTGGAGGCAACGATGGCGTGTTTCGCCACGTGCGGCGCGATCTTCTGATACAGGTCGAGCTTCCAGTCCATGCGCTCGGCGATCGCCTCGATCACCAGATCGCACTCGCCGAGCAGCGCCATGTGCTCCTCGTAGTTCGCCGCGACGATCAGGTCGGCCTCGGCCGCCACCCCCAGCGGCGACGGCTTGAGCTTCTTGAGGTTGTCGATCGCGCGGGTGACGATGCCGTTCTTCGGACCTTCCTTGGCCGGCAGGTCGAACAGCACGACGGGCACCTTGACGTTGACGAGGTGGGCCGCGATCTGCGCGCCCATCACGCCTGCGCCGAGCACGGCGACTTTGCGAACGTTGAATCGGTTCATGGTTGAGGACTCTTTTCGTTTAGACCACACTGCTTCGCGTGAGAAGGCTTTGCCGAGAAACACCGAGGAACCGGCTTTGCCGGGCCTCTGGTGTTGCCCCCAAGAGGGGGTCGCGCGCAGCGCGGCGGGGGAGGCTCGTTCACTCCACGCGCTGCCAGACCTGGGTGCGGAAGAACGGGCCGATGTAGCCCCGCATCTCCAGCTGCGCGCCGCCGTTGACCGGCTTCAGGCGCGCGCGGTAGCTCTTGCCGTTGTTCGGGTCGACGATGGTGCCGCCCTCGAACACGGTTTTGTCGCTCTCGCCGGGCTTGATGCCGCGCAGGATTTCCAGTCCCAGCACCGGCTTGTCCTTGCGGTCGTCGGTGCACTTTTCGCACACGGCCTTGGGGTCGGTGCTGGGGTCGAGCAGCTTCTCGATCCGGCCACTGAAGACCCCGTTGCTCTCGGTGATCCGCACCAGCGACTTTTCCTTCTTTGTTTCGTCGTCGATGGTCTTCCACAGGCCGACCGGCGTCGTCTGCGCGTGGGCGAGGCCCGCGCAGCCGATCAGCGCGGCGGACAGCATCGTGGTGGTCTTCATGGCAACTCCAGGGCTGGGCGGGTGGAAGAATCAGGCCAGGGCCAGGTCGGTGTCCATGAGGACCTTGCTGCCGGAGCGCGCCAGCTTCATCTGCGTGGCGGTTTCCGGATAGAGCTTGGCGAAGTAGAAGCGCGCGGTCTGCAGCTTGGCGGCGTAGAACGGATCGGTGCTGCCGGCGGCAATGGCGCGCAGCGCGGCCTGGGCCATGCGGGCGAAGAAGTAGGCAAACACCAGGTGGCCCGCGACCCGCAGGTAAGGCACGGCGGCGGCGCCCACCTCGTCGGCGTTCTGCAGGCCCTTGAAGCCCAGCTCGGTGGTGAACTTGGTCATCTGGTCACCGAGCAGCGCCAGCGGGTTGATGAACTCGGCCATCTGCTCGTTCACGCCCTCTTCCTCCACCAGCGCGGCGACCAGCTTGCCGAACTTCTTGAGCGTGGCGCCGTTGTTGCCCAGCACCTTGCGGCCCAGCAGGTCGAGGCTTTGCACGGTGTTGGTGCCCTCGTAGATCATGTTGATGCGGGCATCGCGCACGTGTTGCTCCATGCCCCACTCCTTGATGTAGCCGTGGCCGCCGAACACCTGCAGGCAGTGGTTGGTGGCCTCGAAGCCGTTGTCGGTGAGGAAGGCCTTGGCGATCGGCGTGAGCAGCGCGGCGAGGTCGGCGCTGTCCTTGCGGACTTTCTCGTCCGGGTGGTGCAACTCCTTGTCCAGCAGCAGCGCGCAGAACATCAGCAGCGCGCGGCCGCCCTCGGCGTAGGCCTTGGCGGTCATCAGCATCTTGCGCACGTCGGGGTGCACGATGATCGGGTCGGCCGGCTTGCTCTTGTCCTTCACGCCGGAGAGGCTGCGCATCTGGATGCGGTCCTTGGCGTAGGCCAGGGCGTTCTGGTAGGCGACTTCGGTCAGGCCCACGCTCTGGTTGCCCACGCCCAGTCGGGCGGCGTTCATCATCACGAACATCGCGGCCAGGCCCTTGTTGGGCTCACCCACCAGCGTGCCCACCGCGCCGTCGAGCACCATCTGGCAGGTGGCATTGCCGTGGATGCCCATTTTGTGCTCCAGGCCGCCGCAGTAGATGCCGTTGCGCGCGCCGACGCTGCCGTCGGCGTTGACCAGGTACTTCGGCACGATGAACAGGCTGATGCCCTTGCTGCCGACCGGCGCGTCGGGCAGGCGGGCGAGCACAAGGTGCACGATGTTGGCCGCGAGGTCGTGCTCGCCGGCGCTGATGAAGATCTTCTGGCCGGTGAGGCGGTAGGTGCCGTCGGCCTGCGGTTCGGCCTTGGTGCGCAGCATGCCGAGGTCGGTGCCGCAGTGCGGCTCGGTCAGGCACATGGTGCCGGTCCACTCGCCGCTGGTGAGCTTGGGCAGGTACAGCGCTTTCTGCTCGGGCGAACCGTGCGCATGCAGGCACTCGTAGGCACCATGCGACAGGCCGGGATACATGGTCCACGCCTGGTTGGCGCTGTTGAGCATTTCGTAGAAGCCCTGGTTGACCACGAAGGGCAGGCCCTGACCGCCGTACTCGGGATCGCAGGAAAGCGCGGGCCAGCCGCCTTCGACGTAGCGGGCGTAGGCTTCCTTGAAACCGGCGGGCGCCTTGACCTCGTGGGTGGTCTTGTCGAGCTGGCAGCCTTCGGCGTCGCCGCTGATGTTGAGCGGGAAGGTCACTTCCGCGGCGAACTTGCCGCCCTCTTCCAGCACCGCATTGATGGTGTCGGCATCGACCTCGGCGTGCTTGGGAATCTGGCTGAACTCGGCGGTGACGTTGAGCACCTCGTGCAGCAGGAACTGCATGTCGCGCAGGGGCGGGGTGTAGGTGGGCATGGGAACTCCTGGGGACGGTGGGTGAAAAGGGAGACGGACGGATCAGCGCCGCCGCGCGCGCGGGGCGGCGGCGGGCGCGGGTTCGGGGGCCTGCGGCGTGCGGTGGCGCTCGACGATGCTTTCAAAGGCGCGCACCGCGCGCTGCAGCGAGTCGGGGCTGCGCAGGAAACGGGCCTCGTAGTGCAGCGCCAGGATCTGTGCGTGAACCTCGAAGGCGACCTGCGTGGCGTCGGTGTCGGCGCGGAAATGGCCTTCCGCCACCGTGAGTTCGATGGCGCGGCGCATCGCGGTGAGCCAGGTGTTGACCGAGCTGGCCAGCGCGTCGCGCACGGGGCCGGGCCGGTCGTCGAACTCGACGGCACCGCTGATGTAGAGGCAGCCCGAGTCGATCTCGACCGAGGTGCGTTGCATCCAGTTGGCGAACAGCGCCCGCAGGCGCGGCAGGCCGCGCGGGGCATTCATCGCGGGGTAGAAAACCTCGTCTTCAAAACGGGTGTGGTACTCACGCACCACGGAAATCTGCAGCTCTTCGCGCGACCCGAAGTGGGCGAACACGCCCGACTTGCTCATCTGCATCACCTCGGCCAGCGCGCCGATCGACAGGCCTTCCAGCCCGATCTGCGTGGCCAGGCCCAGCGCCGCGTCCACGATCGCGGCCTTGGTCTGCTGGCCTTTCTGCAGCGGACGGCTGGGCGCGGGCGCGGCGGGTCGGCGGGTGGGGGTGGAGGTGGGCATGGGCGGGCAGAAAATCGAACGCTCGTTCTATTTTGACCCCAAAACCGAAAACCCGGGGGGGTTCCGCGCCAATCCGGCGGGTTTTGTTTAGAGCGCGTGCTCTAACGCACGGGCCCTGGCCGCGCCGCGGCTCAGGCGGGCAGGCGCCGCACCAGCCCGTCGGCCACGACCCACACGCGATCGGCGGGCCGGCGTTCGATCGGGTGCATGCCGGTGAAATGCCCAAAGGCCGGCAGCACGCCCACCGGCCGCGCCACCGGATCACCCAGCCAGAAACAAGGCAGCCGCAGCCGGTCTTTCGCCGGCCCCCCGAGGCGCACGCACGGGTGCCAGTGACCGGCCAGCGCGTACGCCCCGTCCACGGGCTGCGGTTCGTGGCACAGCGCCCAGGGGCCGCGGCGCCAGGGCTCGTTGTGCACCGCCAGGCCCCAGGCGGGCGGTGGATCGCCGGCGGCGCGGTCGTGGTTGCCGCGGATGAGGTGAACCGCCAGGCCCGGCGAGCGGGCGCGCCAGCCATCGAACGCGGCGCCCACGGCCCGGTCGAGCGTGGGCCCGCGGCCGCGGGCGGCGTGCAGCAGGTCGCCCAGGAACACGAGATCGGTCCGCCTGGCGTCGGGCGGCAGGCTGTCGAGCACCGCGCCCACCGCGGCCAGCGTGGCCTCGCTGGAGCCGCGGGGCACCGGCACGCCGAGGCGCCGGAAGCTGGCGGCCTTGCCGAGGTGGGCATCGGCGATCAGCAGCGCGCCCGGGTCCGGGAGATAGGCCGCGCCCAGCGGGTGGAGCCACAGCGTCAGGCCCGGGGCCAGCGCGGCGGGCTCCCAGGGCGGGGGCGGGGTCAGAGGCGGCCGCCCGGCAGCAGCAGGGCGAGACAGTGATCCAGGTTCTCGCCCGGCGAACGCTTGAAGCCGCTGCGCGCGAAGCGCTGCAGGCGACCCACGCAGAAGGCCGTGATGGCCGATGCGTCGGCGGCGGCATCGACCGTGGGCGTGGCGGCGTTGGTGAGCACCGCCGCTTCGCGCAGGTTCTGCCGCAGCGCGGACTCGATCTTGTCGAAGAACAGGTTCATGCGCTGCTGCAGCCGCTCGTTTTCGAACACGAGCGCGTCACCCACCATCACGCGGGTCATGCCGGGATTCTTCTCGCCGAACTGCAGCAGCAGGGCCACCAGCTTGCGGGCCCGCAGGCGCGGGTCGGGCTCGCGGTCACCCAGCTGGTTCACCAGCCCGAACACCGACTGTTCGATGAACTCGATCAGGCCTTCGAACATCTGCGCCTTGCTGGCGAAATGGCGGTACAGCGCGGCTTCGCTGACTTCCAGCCGCGCGGCCAGCGCGGCGGTGGTGATGCGCTCGGCGCCGGGCTGCTCGAGCATCGTGGCCAGCGCCTGCAGGATCTGCACCCGGCGCTCGCCGGGCCGGGGACGCTTGCGGGTGGGCGCGCTGGCCTCGGTGTCGGTCTCCGGGGAGCCGGGGGGGGCGGCGTCAGCCGGTGAGTCGCTGGCGTTCGAGCTCATGGGGCGTTCCGTGCGGGCAGACCGACGGCGGTCTGCGCGGCATTCTCGCACAGCCGGTAACGATTGCTTACCCAGGCGCGGCGCGGGTTGCCGCGTCAGTGGGTGGCCGCATCGAGCACGACCCGCACGCGCAATCCGCGCCCGCCGGCGCCGCTGTCCAGGCGCAGCGCGGTGCCGTGCGCGCGGGCGATGCCGTCGGCGATGGCCAGCCCCAGCCCGTTGCCCTCGCCGACCGTGCCGGGCACGCGGTAGAAGCGCTGCAACACCCGCTCGCGCTCGTCGGGCGGGATACCGGGACCATCGTCCTCGACCTCCAGCCACACGCTGGCGGCGGGTGCGGCGCAACGGCCGCAACGCACGGTGATGTGCCCTCCCGCGGGGGTGTACTTGACCGCGTTGTCCACGAGGTTCATGAGCAGTTCGCGCAGCAGCCACGCGTGGCCCAGGGCGAGCGCCGGCGCCGTGTCAAGGCCCAGATCGAGGTGGCGGGTGCTGGCCGCGTCGAGCTGCGCGGCCAGCACGGTCTCGCACAGCTCCACGAGATCGATCGCTTGCAGCGGTTGGCCGTCGGTGTTCACCGAGTCCGCCCGCGACAGCGCGAGCAGCTGGTTGGCCAGCTGCGAGGTTCGACGGGTCGCGTCGCGCAGGCGCAGCACCTGTTCGGCCCGCAGGCTCAGCAGTTCGCCGGGGGTCATGCTGCGCGTGGCCTGCGCCCACGCCTCGACCTGCGCCTGCAACCCGGCCAGCGGCGTGCGCAGCTGGTGCGCTGCGTCGGCGACGAAGCGGCGCTGCGCCTCGGACTGCGCGTTCACGAGCGCAAACAGGCGGTTGAGCGCGTCCACCAGCGGCCGCACCTCGGCCGGCGTGGCGTCGGTGTCGATGGGGCTGAGGTCGCGCGGCGAACGGTTCTCCACCGCCTGCTTGAGGTCGATCAGCGGCTGCAGCGCGCGGGCCACACCCCACACCAGCACGACCGCGGCCACCGCGAAAAGCAGCAGGTTGGGCAGCAGCACGCGGGTCGCACCGCTGAGCAGCCAGTGCTGGCGCGGGTCGCTGCCGTCGGCCAGCATGACCACCAGCTCGCCCGCGTCGGTCATCACCCGCTGGGCCACGACGCGGTAGGTCACGCCGCCATCGACCACACTGAGAAACTCCGGGTCCGCCGTCGCCGGCAGCACGGTGGGTAGCCACCGCTCGCCAATCAACAGCGCGCCCTGCCCGTCGAGCACGCCGATCGCCGCGTTGCCCTCGCCGTCCTGCAGGAACTCCAGCAGCGCTGGCGCGAGCAGCAGCGAAGGGGTGGCCACCAGCGCCTCGGCGCGCGCGAGCGAATCGTCCAGGCCGGCCGGGCCGCGCTGCACGATCTGGCCCTTGACCACCGACGCCGCGAGCAGCGGGACCAGCCGCAGCAGGCGCTGGTCCTGCTGGGCGGCGGCGGTGCCAGCGCCCTGGTAGTGGAAAAAGACGCTGACCGCCGCGATCACGCCGATGGTCAGCAGCAGCGTGACGAGCAGGCGGCGCTGCAGGCCGCCAATCACGCCGCGCGAGAACACGGTCTCAAGCAGGGCCGGCCGGGTCGGTTTCACCACGAAGCTCCAGCCGGTAACCGAAGCCGCGGATGGCGCGCAGCGCCACACCCGCCGGCTCCAGCTTGGCGCGCAGACGCGACACGTACACCTCGATCGCGTTCGGCGTGATTTCCTTGTCCCAGCCGGTGAGGGCGGCCAGCAGCTTGTCCTTGGCCGCCGGTTTGGGCGCCTGCAGCAACAGGTACTCCAGCACCGTCCACTCGCGGGGCCCCAGCTCCAGCGACTGGCCGCCCAGCGTGGCGCGGCGCAGGGCGGTGTCCATCTCGAGCGGGCCAAAGCCCAACACCGCCGAGGTGGCGGTCTGCGAGCGGCGCAGCAGGGCGCGCAGGCGGGCCAGCAGTTCGGGCAGCTCGAAAGGCTTGACCATGTAGTCGTCGGCACCGAGGTCCAGGCCCTGCACCCGGTCCTGCAAGGCGTCGCGCGCGGTCAGGATCAGGACCGGCATCGTCAGCCCCTGCCCACGCAGCCATCGCGTCAGGCTCAGACCGTCGGCGCGCGGCAGGCCGATGTCCACGATCGCGGCGTCAAACGACTCGGACTGCAGCGCCTGCTCGGCACGCTCTGCGCTGCCGACCCAGTCAACCGTGTAGCCCGCGTCGGTGAGGCCCAGCTTGATGCCGCTGGCCACCATCACGTCGTCCTCGACCAGCAGCAATCGCATGGCAGGCGGGTGTCGGGGGTCAGCCCTTGATCATGGTGCCGAAGGGCTCGTTGCCCAGCACCTCCAGCAGCAGCGCGTGCGGTACGCGGCCGTCGAGGATGTGGACCGCGTGCACACCGCTGCGGGCGGCGTCAAGCGCGCCGGCGATCTTGGGGATCATGCCGCCGGAGATCGTGCCGTCGCTGCACAGCTCGTCGATGCGGCGCGGGGTGAGCTCGGTCAGCAGCTCGCCGTTCTTGTCCAGCACGCCGCGGATGTTGGTCAGCATCAGCAGCTTCTCGGCCTGCAGCACGGTGGCCAGCTTGGCCGCCACCACGTCGGCGTTGATGTTGTAGCTCTCGTTGTGCTCGCCAAAGCCGATCGGGCTGACCACCGGGATGAACTGGTCGTCCTGCAAGGCCCGAACCACCGACGGGTCAATGGACACGATGTCACCCACCTGGCCGACGTCGTGCTCCCGGCTGGGGTCCTGCGTGTCCGTCATGCGCAGTTTGCGGGCGCGAATCATGGCGCCGTCGCGGCCGGTGAGGCCCACCGCCTTGCCACCGGCGGCGTTGATCAGGCCCACGATGTCCTGTTGCACCTCGCCGGCGAGCACCCACTCCACGACCTCCATGGTCTCGGCGTCGGTGACGCGCATGCCCTGGATGAATTCGCCCTTCTTTCCCAGTCGCTGCAGCAGCGTCTCGATCTGCGGGCCGCCGCCGTGCACCACGACCGGGTTGATGCCGACCAGCTTGAGCAGCACCACGTCTTCCGCGAAGGCGCGCTGCAGGGCCGGGTCCGTCATGGCATTGCCGCCGTACTTGATGACCATGGTCTTGCCGTGGAAACGGCGGATGTACGGCAAGGCCTGCGCCAGCACGCTGGCGCGGTCGCGCGGGGCGATGGAGGAGATATCGACGGGCGTGGTCATGGTCGGGTGGGGCGTCGCGTGCGAAGCACGAAGCCCCGCATTTTACGGACGCCCCACCGGCGCCCCGGGCGGCCGAAGCCGCTCAGAAATGGATGCCGCGCATCATCTGCTGCATCGCGATCGCCTCGGGGGAAAGCTGCGCACGGCCGCCCTTCTCGCCCTTGGCCGCATCGCTGTCGGGGAACATGCGGAAGCTCGTGTTCATGACGATCTGCGCCACGCGGGGCGCCACCGCGTGCAGCAGTTCGCCGGTGATGCCCAGACGCGTGGCGATGCGCACCGGCTTGTCGATGCAGGCCTGCGCGATCATCTCGGCGGCCTCTTCCGGGCTGAGCGTGGGCACGTTGTTGTAGATCTTGGTCGGCGCGATCATCGGCGTGCGCACCAGCGGCATGTTGATCGTGGTGAACGTGATGCCCTGGTCGGCGAACTCGCTGCTCGCGCACCGGGTCCAGGCGTCCAGCGCGGCCTTGCTGGCCACATAGGCGGAGAAACGCGGGGCGTTGGTGAGCACGCCGATGGAGCTGATGTTGACCACATGGCCCTTGCGCTTGGCCACCATGCCAGGCAGCAGCCCCATGGTCACGCGCAGGCAGCCGAAGTAGTTCAGGTCCATCGTGCGCTGGAAATCGTGGAAACGGTCGTAGCTCGACTCGATCGCACGGCGGATGGAGCGCCCGGCGTTGTTGATGAGGAAGTCAACCCCGCCGTGTTCGTCGGTGATCGCCTTGACAAAGGCCGCGCAGCCGGCCTCATCGGCGATGTCCACGCTGTAGCTGTGAACCTGGGCGTCTTTGCCCGCGACGGCCTTGATCTCCTTGACCGCTTCGGCCAGTTTGTCTTCGTCGCGCGCACAGATCAGGGTGATCGCGCCGGCCTGGGCAAAGCGGCAGGCGGCTGCCAGACCGATGCCCGAAGAGCCGCCGGTGACCAGCACCACCTTGCCGCCCACGGTGCCCTTGAGGCTGCGGTCCACAAAAAGCGCCGGATCGAGGTGACGCTCCCAGTAATCCCAGAGACGCCAGGCGTAGTCGTGCAGGTTGGGGCATTCGATGCCGCTGCCCTTGAGCGCTGCGGCGGTCTCGCGGCAATCGAAGCGGGTGGGGTAATTGACGAAGGTGAGGATGTCTTCCGGCAGCCCCAGGTCCTTCATCACGGCGGCCCGGATGCGGCGAACGGGCGCCAGCGCCATCAGGCCCTTCTTCACACTCTTCGGAATGAAGCCCAGCAGCGCTGCGTTCACGAAGACGTTCATCTTCGGCGCGTGCGCCGCCTTGCTGAAGATGTCGAGCACGTCGCCCACGCGGTAACCGACCGGATCGACCAGGTGGTAACACTTGCCGCTGGCGTGGAAATGGTGGCTGATGTGATCGAGTGCGGCGACCACGTAGTCCACCGGCACGATGTTCACGCGACCACCCTCCAGGCCCACGCTGGGCATCCACGGCGGCAGGATCTGCCGCATGCGCTGGATCAGCTTGAAGAAGTAGTAGGGCCCGTCAATCTTGTCCATCTCGCCGGTGCGCGAATCGCCCACCACCATCGCCGGGCGGTACACCGTCCACGGCACACGGCACTCCTTGCGCACGATCTTTTCGCTCTCGTGCTTGGTGGCGAAGTAGGGGTGATCGAGTCCTTCGGCCTCGTCGAACATGTCCTCGCGGAACACGCCCTCGTACAGGCCGGCGGCGGCGATCGACGACACGTGGTGAAAGTGCTTCGCATCGATCGCCCGGGCGAACTCGACGGCCGCGCGGGTGCCTTCGATGTTGACCTTGACCTGACTTTCCTCGTCCGCCGACAGGTCGTACACCGCAGCCAGGTGGTAGAGGTGGTCGATCTGGCCCTTGAGCGTTTTCAGGTCGTCGGCACCGACACCCAGCTTCTTGCTGGTCAGGTCACCCACCACCGGCACGGCCCGCGACTTGCCCACGCCCCAGTAAGACAGCAGCTCCGGCACCTTGTCCAGGGATCCCTCGCGCAGCAGGAAATACACCACGGCGCCGCGGCGGGCCAGCAGGGTCTTGACGAGGCGGCGGCCGATGAAGCCGGTGGCACCGGTGACGAAATAACGCATGAACAAGCTCCTGGAACGCGTCGAAAAGGGATAGCAAGGGAAAGAACGACGGCCGATTCTGGCGCGGGCCACGGGCCGTTCGAGTCCGAACAAACCCGCGAACGACGGGGCCACATTAGGCCGGCGCCCCTACACACGCCCGCGGCAGCGCGCCACCATGGCAGCCGTACCCGCCCCTGGCGGCCGCCCCAACCCCTGCTACGGAGAGCATCCCCATGGTCAAGAAAGTCCAAAAGAAAACCGGCGCCCGCGCCACCGCCAGCACCGCCGCCGCCGGCGCCTCCCCGCTGGCCAACGCCGTGAAGGATTCGGCCCAGCAGATCTGGCTGGCCGGCCTGGGGGCATTCGCCAAGGCCCAGTCCGAGGGCGGCAAAGCCTTCGAAACGCTGGTCAAGGAAGGCCTGTCGATCCAGCGCAAGACGCAGGCCGCCGCCGAAGAGCGCATCACCGAAGCGACCCAGAAAGTGAGCTCCATGGCCACCGAAATCTCGTCCAAGGCCACCGGCCAGTGGGACAAGCTGGAAAACCTGTTCGAAGACCGCGTGGCCAAGGCCCTGAACAAGCTCGGCGTGCCGTCCGCGCGTGACGTGGAGGCGCTGATCGCCCGCATCGACGAGCTCAACGCCCACGTGCAGCGCCTGAGCGGCAAGGCCACCAAGCCGGCGGCCAAGCCCGCCGCGACCAAGGCCCCCGCCCGCAAGGCCGCGGCCAAGCCCGTGACCAAGGCCGCCGCCAAGCCGGCGGCCAAGCGCCCCGCGCGCAAGGCGGCCGCGCCCGCTGCGCCGGCGGCCGAAGCCTGAAGCGGCGACGCGCCGCTGACCCGCAGACAGGGGGCGCGCGGCGCCCCCTGTCTGTTTCCGGCCCCTTGCTGCAACGCAGCAGCCCGCGCCGCACATACCCCCTACACTCGATCGCATGAGCCTCCGTCCCGACCGCCGCCGATCGCGCCGCCGCGCCGGCCCGCCGCGCATCGCGCTGGCCCTCGCCGGTGGCGGACCGCTGGGCGCCATCTACGAAATTGGCGCGCTGTGTGCCTTGGACGACTGCCTGACGGGTGTCGATTTCAACGCCGTGGACCACCACATCGGTGTGTCGGCTGGCGGCTTCATCGCCGCGGCGCTGGCCAACGGCATCACCCCGCGCGAACTCAGCCGCGCCTTCATCGAAGACGCGCCCGGCCCGGACGGCTTCGATCCCTCCTGGCTGTTGAGCCCCGCCTGGGCGGAGTTCGCCGACCGCGCCGCGCGCCTGCCCGGCCTGCTGACCTCGGCGCTGTGGGCGTGGGGCGTGCAAGGCAAACGCCTGACGCACGCGATGGAGCGTCTCGGTGCAGCGCTGCCCACCGGCGTGCTGGACAACGAAGCGGTGCACCGCCAGCTCGAACGCCTGTTCAGCCAGCCGGGGCGCACCAACGACTTCCGCCGCCTGCGCGGCCGCCTCACGCTGGTAGCCACCCAGCTCGACACCGGCGAAGCCGCCCCGTTCGGCCAGCCCGGCTGGGACCACGTGCCGATCTCGCGCGCCATCCAGGCCAGCGCCGCCCTGCCCGGCCTGTTCCCGCCGGTGTGCATCGACGGTCAGCACTACGTGGACGGCGCGCTCAAGAAAACGCTCCACGCCACCGTCGCCCTCGACGAGGGTGTGGACCTGCTCCTGTGCGTCAACCCGCTCGTGCCTTTCCGCGCGGAAGACAGCGCCTGGTCCGCGCAGCGCATCCCCGCGCTGGTCGAAGGCGGTCTGCCCGCGGTCATGAGCCAGACCTTCCGCTCCATGATCCATTCGCGGCTCGCGCTCGGCCTGAAGCACTACGAGCGCGCCTACCCCGACACCGACATCGTGCTGGTCGAACCCGATCAGCGCGACGCCGAGCTGTTCTTCGCCAACACATTCAGCTACCGCCAGCGCCGCGAGATGGCCGAACACGCGTACCAGCAAACCCGGCGCCTGCTCGCGCGGCATGCGGCGACCTGGGCTCCGCGCCTCGCGCGCCACGGCATCGGGCTGGACCGCGCGGCCCTGCACGACCCCGCGCGGCATCTGGTCACCACCGCCGCGCCGGCGCCCAGCCCCGCGCAGCGCCTGCACGCCACGCTCGACCAGCTGCAAGCCGCGCTGCCCGTCCCTTCAGCCCGCTGAGGCCCATGGCCACCCGAAAAGCCCCCCGCCGCACCGCCGAGCGCATCCTGGAGACCACGCTCGACCTGTTCAACCGCTTCGGCGAGCCCAACGTGTCGACCACGCTCATCTCGGCGGAGCTGGGCATCAGTCCGGGCAACCTCTACTACCACTACCCCGCCAAGGACGAGCTGATCAACTCGCTGTGCGAGCGCCACGAACGCGCGCTGGCCGAACTGCTCGGTGCGGCCGATAACGTGCGCGACGTGGAAGACGCGTGGTTCTTCCTGCACTCGCTGTTTGAAATCATCTGGCAGTACCGTTTCCTCTACCGCGACCTCAACGACCTGCTGTCGAAGAACCGGCTGCTGGAGACCCGCTTCCAGGCGGTGATCCAGGCCAAGACCCGCGCGGTGCGGCAGCTGCTGGCCAGCATGAGCCGCCACGGCGCGGTGCTGATCGATGCCCGCGAGGTCGACGCCACCGCCAACAGCATGGTCGTGCTGCTGACGTACTGGCTGAGTTTCGAGTTCGTGCGCGACCCGCGCCACGCGCTGGAGCCGGACAACGCACAGCGCGCCCTGTTGCGCGGCGCCTACCATGTGCTGCACCTGATGGCTCCGTACCTGGAAGTCGGGCAGCGCCAGCACCTGCTGGCCCTCAGCGCGGCCTACCGCGACTGAGCCACGCCCTTCAGGGACGCGGCACCGACAGCCAGCGATCCACCAGGCGCACCCAGAAGGTTGCCCCCAGCGGGATCAGGTCGTCGTTGAAGTCGTAGCTGGGGTTGTGCAGGGTGCACGGCCCGCCGCCATGGCCGATCTCGCGGTGGGAGCCATCGCCGTTGGCGATAAATCCATAACAGCCGGGGCGGGCCTGCAGCATGTACGCAAAGTCCTCGGCGCCCATGGTGGGCTCCTGGGCCAACACCCGTTGCGGGCCCACCACCTCGGCCATCACCTCGCGCATCACCGCCGTCTCGGCCGCGTGGTTCACCGTGGGCGGGTAGTTGCGCCGGAAATGAAACTCCACCGTCGCGCCGAACGCGGCCGCGGTGTGCTCGGCGATCAGCCGCATGCGCTCTTCGATCAGGTCGAGCACTTCCAGCGTGAAGGTGCGGACCGTGCCCTGGATCTCGCAATGGTCGGGCACCACGTTGGTCGCTTCGCCCGCGTGGATCATGGTCACCGAGATCACGCCCGCGTCCACCGGCTTCTTGTTGCGGGTGATCACGGTCTGGAAGGCCTGCACCATCTGGCAGGCCACCGGCACGGGATCGATGCCGTTGTGGGGCAGCGCGGCGTGCGAGCCCTTGCCGCGGATGACGATCCGGAACTCGTTGCTCGACGCCATCACCGGCCCGGGGCTGGCCGCGAAGCTGCCGGTCGGCAGTCCCGGCCAGTTGTGCAGGCCGAACACCGCCTCCACCGGAAAGCGCTCGAACAGGCCGTCCTTGATCATCTCTCGCGCGCCACCGCCGCCCTCTTCCGCCGGCTGAAAGATCAGCACCACCGTGCCGTCGAAATCCCGGTGGCGGGCCAGATGCTGGGCGGCTCCCAGGAGCATGGCGGTGTGACCGTCGTGGCCGCAGGCGTGCATCTTGCCGGGGTGGCGGCTGGCGTGGGCGAAGGTGTTGCGCTCTTGCATGGGCAGCGCGTCCATGTCGGCGCGCAGGCCGATGGCGCGTCCACAGGCGCCGCCATCGCGGCCGCGAACGACACCGACCACCCCGGTTGTCCCCAGTCCGCGGTGCACCTCGATGCCCCAGTCGGTGAGTGCGCGGGCCACCAGCTCGGCGGTGCGCTGCTCCTCAAAACACAGCTCGGGGTGGGCGTGGATGTCGCGGCGCAGCGCGGCAATGCCGGTGGCCTGGGTGACGATGGAGTCGATGAGCTTCATGGCGGCGATCTCGCGGCAGGCGGTGTGTGCCCCATGGTAGCCCGACACCGGATGGATCGGTGTGTCGGCGGCCGAGAGCCCGTCGCCACCGGGCGGGTGATGCCAGGCTCAGCGGCGGATGCGCCCGTCTTCGGTCAGCAGCGTGAGTTCGACAAAGCGCGAACCGGTGTGGTCGTTCGGTCCGAAGTCGACGGGGAATCCGCCCAGATCGACGTTGCGCATCGACTCAATCGCGTTGATGAAGGACTCGCGGGTCACGCCACGGCCGGCGCGCTGCAAGCCTTCGCAGAACACCCGGGCCGCCACGAAGCCCTCCATGCCCGAGTAGTTGGGCGCGCGGCCCTGTTTGGCCTTGACCGCCGCGAGGTAGTCGCCGGAAATGCCCGTGACCGGCGAATACGGGAACGGCATGACCTGGCTGATGACGACGCCCTTGGCGTCCGACCCCAGCTCATCGAGCAGCGCCTGGGTGCCCACAAAGGACACGTTGTAGAAGCTGCCCGCATAGCCGGCCTTGCGCGCGGCGCGAATGAAGGCCGCACACGACTTGTAGGCACTGACCTGCACGATGGCCTCGGGCTTCTGGGCCATGATGGCCTGCACCGCCGCGGCCACATCCACCGAGTTGCGCTCCACCGTGCCGGTGGCGGCCGGCTGGAGGTTTTGCGCCTGCAGCGCGCGCGTCACGCCCTCCAGACCGGTCTTGCCGTAGGCGTCGTTCTGGTAAAAGACCGCGATCTTGCGGATGCCGACCGAGGTGGTCTGCTTGACGATCGCGGCGGTCTCGTCGAAGTACGAGGCGCGCACATGCAGCGCGTAACGGTTGAAGGGCTCGCGCAGGGCCTGGGCGCCCGTAAAAGGCGCGAAGAACGGCACCTTGGCCTCGGTGGCCAGCGGCAGCGCGGCCAGGCTGGTGGGGGTGCCGATGTAGCCAAACAGCGCGAACACGCCCTCGTTGATGAGCTGCCGGGTGTTGGCGGCGCACTTGTCGGGCTCGTAGCCGTCATCGAGGCGCTTGAGTTCGATCTTGCGCCCCTGGATGCCGCCTTTCTGGTTGACCTGCTCAAAGTACAGCTGCGCCCCCAGGTAGAACTGCAGGCCGAGCTGCTCGGCCGCGCCGCTGAACGGCGCCGACTGACCCAGCACGATGGCGTTGTCCGTCAGCCCGGCGGTCTGCGCGTGGCCCACGTGGGCCCACAGGCCGAGGCCGGAGGCGGTGGTGATTCGGGCCAGGCTGGCCAGGGCTTCGCGACGCTGCATGGAACACTCCGGATGTGCTGAAATCGGACGGGTACCGACCCCCGCCCGGGCGTCGATCACCACACTACTGGGCAGGGTATTGCAGCCTTTTGTATCCACCATGACCGAATCGACCTCTGGTGCCTCCGCCCCGATGAACGCCACCGAGACCGTGGTCATCGGCGCGTGCCCGCACGACTGTCCCGACACCTGCTCGCTGCTCACCACGGTGCGCGATGGCGTGGCCGTTCGGGTGCAGGGCAACCCGGCCCACCGCCACACCGACGGCGTGTTGTGCACCAAGGTGTCGCGCTACGCCGAGCGCACCCACCACCCCGAGCGCGTGCTCACGCCGCTGCGCCGTGTCGGACCCAAGGGCAGCGGCCGGTTCGAACCCATGGGCTGGGACGAAGCGCTGGACACCATCGCCGCCCGCCTGGGCGAGATTGCCGCCCGCGATCCCCAGGCCATCCTCCCTTACAGCTACGCCGGCACGATGGGCCTGGTGCAGGGCGAGGGCATGGCCGCGCGCTTTTTCCACCGCCTCGGCGCCTCGCTGCTGGACCGCACGATCTGCGCCGCGGCGGGCGGCGAAGGCCTGGTCCAGACGCTGGGCGGCAAGGTGGGCATGAAGGTGGAGCATTTCGCCCACGCCCGACTGATCCTGATCTGGGGCAGCAATTCGATCGGCAGCAATCTGCACTTCTGGAAGCTCGCGCAGCAGGCCAAGCGCGATGGCGCGCGGCTGGTGTGCATCGACCCGCGCCGCACCGAAACCGCCGAGAAATGCCACGACCACATCGCGCTGCGCCCGGGCACCGACGCAGCGCTGGCGCTGGCGCTGATGCACGAACTGATCGTCCACGACTGGCTCGACCACGACTACATTGAACGCCACACGCTGGGCTGGGCGGGCCTGCGCGAGCGGGCACTGCAATGGCCACCGGCGCGCGCGGCGGCGGTGTGCGGCGTGCCGGAGGCGCAGATCCGGGACCTCGCCCGCGCCTACGGCACCACCCGGCCCGCGGCCATCCGCCTGAACTACGGCATGCAGCGCGTGCGCGGCGGCGGCAACGCCGTGCGCGCCGTGGCCTGCCTGCCGGCGCTGGTGGGCGCGTGGCGCGATCCGGCCGGCGGCATGCTGCTGTCCGCGTCGGGCCATTTTCCGGTGCGGCGCGAGGCGCTGTTCCGACCGGACCTGCTCGGCACACGCCGGCCGCGCACCATCAACATGAGCACCATCGGCGACGACCTGCTGCGCGACAGCAGCCCCTCCTTCGGCCCGCGCATCGAGGCGGTGGTCGTCTACAACAGCAACCCGGTGGCGGTCGCGCCCGAATCGGGCAAGGTGGTGCGGGGCTTCGCGCGCGAGGATCTGTTCACCGTGGTGCTGGAGCACTTCCTCACCGACACCGCCGACCACGCCGACATCGTCCTGCCGGCCACCACCCAGCTCGAACACTGGGACATCCACACCAGCTACGGCCACACCGACGTCCTGCTCAACCGCCCCGCCCTCGCACCGCTGGGCCAGTCGCGACCCAACACCGCGGTGTTCCGCGCGCTGGCGCGCCGCCTGGGTTTCACCGAACCCTGCTTCGACGACGATGATCTGATCCTGTGCCGCACGGCGTTTGATGGCCTGATCGATTTCGACCGGCTGCTGGCCGACGGTTTCGCCAGCCTCGCCGTGCCGGACGCCCCATTCGCCGACGGCGGCTTTCCCACGCCCTCGGGGCGCTGCGAGTTCCACAGCGCGCGCCTGGCCGCGCAAGGCCTTGATCCGCTGCCCGACCACATCCCCAACGCCGAAGCGCCCGGCGCCGACCCGCGCCACCCGCTGGCCATGATCTCGCCGCCGGCGCGCCACTTCCTCAACAGCAGCTTCGTGAACGTGAAGAGCCTGCGCGACATCGAAGGCGAGCCGCGGCTGGAAATCCACGCCGACGATGCCGCCGCGCGCGGGATTGAGAGCGGCCAGATGGTCCGCGTCTTCAACGACCGGGGCGAATACCGCTGCCGGGCGGAGGTGTCCCCGCGGGCGCGGCCGGGCGTGGTCAACGGGCTGGGGATCTGGTGGCGCAAGCTGGGGCCCGCCGGCACCAACGTCAACGAAGTGACCAGCCAGCGCCTCACCGACCTGGGCCGCGGCCCCACCTTCTACGACTGCCTGGTCGAGGTGGCCGCGCTGGAGACCGAGGCGGCATGACGCGGCGACAGCGGGCGGCGGTGGCGGTGCTCACGGCGGGTGCGCTGTGGGCGCTGGGTGGATGCGCCCAGCACGCGCCGGGCCCGGGCTACTACTGGCAGTCGGTCACCGGGCACCTGGGCGTGATGCGCGCCGCCCGGCCGATCGACGACTGGCTGGCCGACAGCGCCACGCCCGACGCGCTGAAGGCCCGCTTGCGCCGCGCCCAGGCAATCCGCGACTACGCTTCCACCGCGCTGGCGCTGCCCGACAACGCCAGCTACCGCCGCTACGCCGACCTCGGCCGGCGTGCGGTGCTGCACAACGTGGTGGCCGCGCCCGCGCTGTCGCTGCAGCTGCAGACCTGGTGCTTCCCGGTGGCGGGCTGCGTGGCCTACCGCGGCTACTACGACGAGGCCGACGCGCGCGCCTTCGCCGCCTCGCTCGACCCCGCGCTGGAGGTCACGGTCTACCCGGTGTTCGCCTACTCCACGCTGGGCTGGACCAACTGGCTCGGCGGCGATCCGCTGCTCAACACCTTCCTGCCTTACCCGGTCGGCGAAGTTGCCCGCACCGTGTTCCACGAATTGGCGCACCAGGTGGTCTTCGTGGCTGGCGATACCGTGTTCAACGAGTCGTTCGCCACCGCGGTCGAGCGCCTCGGTGGCGACCGCTGGCTGGCCGAACAGGCGTCCGACGCCGAACGCGCGGAGTACGCCCGTTTCGACGAACGCCGCCGCGCGTTTCGCGCCCTGACCGCGCGCACGCGCGAGCGCCTGCAGGCGATCTACGCCGATGCCGCGCTGGACGACGCCGCCAAGACCGTGCGCAAGGCCGAAGCGATGGCCACCTTCCGGGCGGACTACGAACGGCTCAAGGCGGGCTGGGGCGGCTTCGCCGGCTACGACGCCTGGGTGGCGCGGGCCAACAACGCGAGCTTTGCCACGCAAGCCCTGTACGACGGGCTGGTGCCCGGCTTCGTGGCGCTGTTTGAGCGCGAGGGCCGCGACTTCGCCCGCTTTTATGATGCGGTGCGCGGGCTCGCCGAGCGCCCGCTGGACGACCGCCACGCCGCGCTGCGCGCGCTGGCGCCCTGAAACCCCGAACCCGCACCGCCATGGCCGACCTCTTCATCGCCCGCGACCACCAGCTCGGCCTCGCCGCCGCCCGCCGCCTCGCGTGGCAGTGGGCCGAACAGGCGGAGAACGAGTTCGACATGGAATGCACCTACGAAGAGGGCGATGACGCTGACGAGGTGGCGTTCACCCGCTCGGGGGTGAACGGCTCGCTGCGTGTGACGGCCACGCGCTTCGAACTCTCGGCGCGGCTGGGCTTTCTGCTCGGTGCCTTCAAAGACCGCATCGAGGCCGAGATCGTGAAAAACCTCGACACCTTGCTGGCGGCCCAGGCAGCGGGCGGCAAGGCGGCGGCCAAGACGGCCGCCAACACCGGGGCCAAGACCGCCTCGAAGAAGCCCGCCAGCCCCAAAAAGAAAGCCACCTGATCGCTCAGGTGGCTCGGGGCTGGGGCCGGGTCGCGCGGCCCGGCACCGGGTCTCAGCTCAGGCTCTTGATCAGGTCGATGTACTGCTGCTTGGCGTCGTCGGCGCTGGTGCCCTTGAGCGCGTTCCACGCGTCCCACTTGGCGCGGCCGACCATGTCGCCGAAGCCGGGCTTCTTCTCGGCGTTGTCGCCCGTCGTGGCCTGCTTGTACAGGCCGTAGATCTTCAGCAGCGTGCTGTTGTCGGGGCGCTCGGCGAGTTTCTTGGAGTTCGCCACCGCGGCGTCGAACTGGGCTTGGAGGTCGGCCATGGATGCTCCTGGTTGTCTCGGGTTGGGGGAGTCCCGGTATCTTACGGGGCGACCACTGGGCACAATAGGGAGCCCACCCAAGGAGTCTTCATGGAACACCGCGTCGCCGCCGTCACCCAGGCCCTGAGCAGCACCCTGGGGCTGGAAGGCGAGCGCATGAGCAAGGTCGACACGGCCTGGCTGCGCATGGACTCGGCGTCCAACCTGATGATGATCGTGGGCGTGTGGCTGCTCAAGCCGGGGATCGGCCGCGACGCGTTGCGCGAGCGCGTGCGGGAACGCCTGCTGCCGTATCGCCGCTTCGTGCAGGTGGCCCGGGAAGACGCCGCCGGCGCCCACTGGGCCGACGACCCGGCCTTCGACATCGACCGCCACCTCACGGTCCACAGCCTCAAGCGCCGGCGAGGTCAGTCCGCGCAGGCCGCGCTGCAGGCGCGCGTCGGCGAGCTGGCGGTGAAGCCCCTGGACCCGAACCACCCGCGCTGGCATTTCGAGCTGATCGAGCACCACGAGGGCGGCTCGGCGCTGATCGCCCGCATCCACCACTGCATCGCCGACGGCATCGCGCTGATCAGCGTGATGATGAGTCTGGTGGACGGCGGCGCGCTGCCCCCGCAGCGCCGGCGCGCCAAGCGCGCCGCGCAAGCCCCGCTCGACGCGGCCGAGGGCTGGGTGGCCGACAGCCTGATCCGCCCGCTGGGTGAACTCACCGCGCGGGCGCTCGACGTGGCCGGCGGCTCGGCGGCGAAGTCGCTGTCGCTGATGGCCGCGCCGCAGCAGGGACTCAGCCAGGGTCTGGATCAGGCGCTCGACCTGGCGCGGCTCGGCGGCCAACTCGCGAGCGACGTGGCCGCGCTGGCGCTGATGCCCGACGACGCCACGACCCGCCTGAAGGGACAACCGGGCGGCCACAAGCGCGTGGCGTGGTGCGAGCCGATCCCGCTCGATCAGGTCAAAGCGATCGGGCGGGCGTTTCATTGCTCGGTGAACGACGTGCTGCTGGCCTGCGTCGCGGGGGCGATCGGGGCCTACCTGCGCGAGCAGGGCGACGACCCGGCGGGGCAGGAGATCCGGGCCATGGTGCCGGTGAACCTGCGTCCGCTGGAAGACGCGTGGAAACTGGGCAACCGGTTTGGCCTGGTGCCACTCCTGCTGCCGATCGGGCTGGACAACCCGATCGAGCGCCTGTTCGCGGTCAAGGCGCGCATGACGGCACTCAAAGGCAGCCTGCAGCCGCTGCTGACCTTCGGCCTGCTGTCGGTGGCCGGGCTGCTGGTGAAGCCCGCACAGGATGCGATGCTGAGCCTGTTTGGGCGCAAGACCACGGCCGTGATGACCAACGTGCCCGGTCCGGCGGAGAAACTCAGGGTCTGCGGCAGCACGCTGGAGCAGACCATGTTCTGGGTGCCGCAGACCGGCACGGTGGGTCTGGGCGTCTCGATCCTGAGCTACGGCGGCGGGGTGCAGTTCGGCGTGATCGCCGACACCGCGCTGTGCCCGGAACCCCAGGCCATCATCGATCAGTTTGTGCCGGCCTTCGAGACGCTGCTCACCGTCACGCTGATGCTTCCGTGGGGCGAGGCGGCCAGCGCCGCCTGAGCGCGCGCGCGCTGCTCGGCGATCTCCAGCAACCCGTCAAAGATCAGGCTGTCCACGAGTTCGACCTGGTTGGACATGCTCGGCGCCATCTTCCAGCCCGCCCCGCCCGTCATGTAGCACACCGGCTCCGCGCCGCAGTGGCGCCGCAGGTTGTCCACCATGCGCTGCACCGCGCCGGCGATGGCAAAGGTGCCGCCGCTGGTGAGGGCATCGCTGGTGTTGGTGGGAAAGTCACGGACCTCGCCGGTCGGCACGTGGAGTCCCGCGGTGCCACTCTCGAGCGCGCGCAACATGATGCCGTGACCGGGCAGGATGATGCCGCCCAGAAAACGGCCCGCCGCGTCGATGCACTCCACGGTCACGGCCGTGCCCACCATCACCACCACGCAAGGCCGCGCCTGGCCGCCGGCGAGCAGGCGCTGGCGCGCGCCGATCATGGCGACCCAGCGGTCCGAGCCCAGTCGGGCCGGGTGGTCATAACCGTTGATGAGCCCGGCCTCGGCCGCGGAGGACACCACCCACCGCGGCGTCACGTCCCACATCTCCAGCTGCTCTTCCACGCGGCGCTTGACCGCATCGCCGGCCACCACGCAGCCCAGCACGCTGGTGGGCTGCGACAGGCGCGCCCAGTCGCCCTCTTGCAGGGTTTCAATGTTTTCGAGGAACTGGGCGCCCTGCGCGAGCAGCCGCGCCCCCACACACGGCCGGTCGTACAGCGCCCACTTCAGGCGCGTGTTGCCGACATCCAGGGCGAGAAAGCTCATGGGCGGGGATTATCGCCAAGCGCCAGCGCGGTTCGTGGCGCAGCGCAGCATCGGCCCGCCGCGTCAGATCAGGCCGATCCAGCAGGCCCGCTGCACCGCCGCCAGCTTGTTGTCGGTCTGCAGCTTCGCCATGGCGTTGGCCAGGTGGTAGTTCACCGTGCGCTCGGTGCAGTCCATGCGCAGGGCGGTCTCGCGCGCGGTCAGTCCTTCAAAGGCGAGGTTCAGGCTCTCCAGCTCCCGCGGGCTGAGGTTGACCCGCTGCTGGGCGATGGCCCGGCGCAACATCGGCCAGACGCAGTAGGCCGACCAGGCGAGCACGGCGGCGTCCGCGCGGCCGGCGAGCGCGCGCGGCGAAAACAGGAAGCACTCAAACGCACGGCCCGCCGGCAGCGCGAAGGCCACGCGCACCAGCGTCTGCTGCCCGTGGGCGAGCCACAAGCGGCGCCACCGGCTGTGGTGTTCGTAGGCCGACTTGGCGATGTCCTGCCAGACCACCATCGGCGCGTCGCTGTCGCGCCAGCCGGCGCCAAAGTCCACGCTCTCGGCCAGCGCCTGCGCGGCCGGCAGAAACCGCGGCGGATGCACCGCCAGCACCTCGCGCGCGTCGCGCTCCCCCAGGGGGTTGGGACCGAGCACCACCAGAGCCTCGACCGCCTGATCGCGCAGCGCACACAGCCAATCGGCGAGGATGGTGTCCACGCCGACGCTGTCAAAGTTGACAGGCTGGGTCATCCGTACTGGCGGCGATAAGGGGTGACAATGGACGGCGCCGGGGTGGCGCCAGCACAGGAGGACATGTTGCCGATCAGCGCGTTGTGGTGGCACAGCGTGAAAACACGCGGGTGGCGGTGGTGGCTCGACGAAGTCGTGCACGCGCCGCTGGAACCCATTTTGCATCCTTCGCGGGCCCGCCTGCAGGCGCTGGGTGCGTTCACCCTCATCGGCCACCTCCTCTTCGCCTGGGTCTGGGGCCGCTGGCTGAAACAGCCGTACGAGGACACGGCCCTGCGGGTGTTCACCGCGCTGCTCGGCGTGCCGCTGCTGATCGGGCGAATCAACCGCGACCTCACGGCCCCCCTGACCCGGTGGCTGTTCAGCGCGGTGGCCTGGCTGCAGCTGCCGCTGCTGTTCTTCTGGATGTATTGGCTCAACGCCGGCAACGCGGTGTGGCTGGCCAGCGTGGCCTGCATGCTGGTGATCTATTACCACCTCACCGACTGGCGGCTGGCCACCGTCGGCGTGGTCATCGGCTTGGGCCTGTCGCTGCTGGCGGCGCAGGCCTTCCGGGGACCGGTCGATCCCGAGACCCTGTCCCCCGAACGGCTGATCGTGATCGGTTTCGCCTGGCAGGCGGCGCTGCTGCTCGGGGCATCCAGCGCCAACCTGCGCCGCACCCGCTTGCTCAACACGCTGAGCACCATGGGCGTGATGGCCCACGAGCTGCGCACGCCGCTGGCGACCGTGAACCTGATGGGCGATGTGCTGCGCAACCTCGCCACGCCGGATGTGCCGGACGCCAAGCGCAAGAAACTGGACGATCTGGCCAACCGGCTGCAGGGCCTCGTGCGCAGCATGAACCGGCAAATCGACACCCAGATCTCCAACGCGCAGCTGCTTCGCCTGCCCAAAGACCAGCAAAGCCCGATCCTGGCTGCGGAGCTGGTGCGGGAGGTGGTGGCCCAGTTTCCGTACCGCAGTTCGCGCGAGCGGGACTGCGTGCGCGTGCACATCCAGCAGGACTTCTGCTTCCTCGGGTCGCGCCCGCTGTTTGCGCAGGTGATCACGAACCTCATGAAAAATGCCCTGCACGCGCTGGCCGCGGCCCGCAACGCACCCGCCCCGGGCGACCTGCGCGTCGAGGTCGGGCTGCACCACGGCAAAGGCCGGATCGCGGTCAGCGACGAGGGGATCGGCATCTCCCCCGAGCTGCAGGCGCGCATCTTCGAACCCTTTTATTCCACGCAGGCCGGTGCCGGCAACGGGCTGGGCCTAACCTTCTGCAAAAACGTGATCGACGGGGCGGGCGGCCGTCTGAGCGTGCACTCCCAACCCGGGCTGGGCGCGGTCTTCATGATCGACCTGCCGCTCACGCTCCCGCCTCCCGAGGCCGCCCACCCCTTGGCCTGACCCGATGGCGCTGACCCTACCCTTGTTCCACCGCCCCGGCGGCGTGCTGTTCCTCGACGACGACGCGGACTACCTCGACATGCTCGGCATGGTGATCCCGGCGCACTGGTCGGTCGAGCTGTACTCGCGGCCCACGGCTTTTCTCAAACGCATGCTGCGCCAGCCCGCCGAGTGGGAGGCCGACGCGCAACTGCAGCTGCAGATGATCGAGCGCTGGCGCCAGGGCCAGGCGCTGATCCCGCAAGTGCTGACCTACTGGCGCGAACAGACGCGGCGCTTCGAATTGGCGAAGACCTGCGTGGTGGACTACGCGATGCCGGGCATGGACGGCCTGAGCGTGCTCAACACCTTGCTGGACTGGCCGGGGTCGCGCGTGCTGCTGACCGGACAGGCCGACGAGCAGATCGCGATCCAGGCCTTCAACAACGGACTGATCGACCAGTTCGTGCCCAAACAGTCGCCCGACATCACGCGCCTGTTGCTCAGCGTGATGCACCGCCTCGCCCACACGGCACACCCGCGCTTGAACATGCTGTGGCGCGGGGCGCTCAAGCCGGTGCAGGTGTCGCTGCTGCAGATCCCCTCGGTGGCGGAGGCGCTGCAGTCGTACACGCGGCAGAACTGGGTCGAATACGTGGTGATCGGCGAGCCGTTTGGCCTGCTGGGCCTCGATGCGCACGGGCACGCGCACTGGCTGCAGCTGGAGACGGCCAGCAGCCTGCCGGAACTGGCGGAGGTGGCGGCGGCGGCGGCGCTGGGCATGGATGTGGTGCAGCGCATCCAGCGCGGTGAAAGCCTGGTGGCGCTGGAGCTGCATCAACAGCTGCGGCTGCCGGGCACACCGCCGCCCGCGCGGGCCATCCCGCTGGGCGACGATGGGTTGTTGCGCGCCGCGGCCTTTGCCCTCGATGCTGCGGCTTTGGGCGGACCGCTGCCGAGCTACAACGACCACCTGGCGCGGCACGCGGACCGGCTGGTTCAGGACAACTGATCGGCCGCGGCGCGCGCGCGCCGCGCGATGGGCCAGTCCCAGGGCTGCACGCGCGGGGCGATGTCCCGCGCCACCGCCACCACATGGTCGAGCTCCGCCTCGGTGAGCGCGGCGTGCAGTGTCAAGCGCACCATCGTGCGGTTGCGGCTGGTGGCGGGCGCGCAGAACACCGCCCCGAACACGTCGCGCTCTTCCAGCAGATCGCGCAACACCATCGTGGCCGGCTCGGTGCCGGCTTCCAGGGCGATGATCTGTTCGGTGCCCTGATGCACCGGGTACCCCAGGTCGCTGAGCCGCTCGCGCAGCCAGCGGGTGTGGCGATGCAGGCGCTGACGCTCGGCATCAGCGCGGCGGATGACATCCAGGGTGGCGTCCAGCGCCGCCACCTCATGCGGCAGGAGGCAGGAGCTGAACATGTTGGGGTAACTGGTGCTGAGCACGTAGTTGCGCATGGCCGCCGGCACCGACAGGAAACCGGCGCGGCCGGCGAAGGCCTTGGCCAGACTGGCGGTGATGAAATGCACGCGGTGGGCCACGCCCAGGGCGACGCACAGGCCCGCGCCCTGCGGTCCGTGGGTGCCCAGCGAGTGGGACTCGTCCACCAGGATCATGCTGCCGTGTCGCTCGGTGACCTCGACCATCTCGACCAGCGGGCACAGCGCGCCGGTGGTGCTGTAGACCGAATCGACGACGACCACGCCGGGGCCGTGGCGTTGCATGAGCCGGTCGAGGTGGGCCGGGTCGTTGTGGCGGAAGGGGTGGGTGGTGGCGCCGGCGCGGCGCGCGCCCTCCCACAGCGAGGTGTGGGCGAGGCTGTCCATGTAGATGGTGGTCTGCGCGTCGGCGATCGACTGCAACAGCCCGAGGTTGGCGGCGTAGCCCGACTGGCAGATCAGGCCGTCCTCTTGTTGCAGCAGGGCCGCCAGCCGGCGTTCCAGCCGGCGGGCCGGGTGCTCGTCGAGCAGGAACACGCCTGACTGGATCACGAACTCCGCGTCCGCCTTGATGGCCTGGGTCTGGGCCGCCACGATCGCCGGGTGGCCGGTGAGCGCGAGGTAATCGTTGCCGTTCAGGCGCACCGCACCGGCCCCGGCGTGGCGCCCGTGGAGCAGGGAACGGCCGCTCCACAGCGTGTTCCACCGGGTGGTGAACTCCCGCTCAATGCGCGCGGCCAGGTGGGCAGAAATCGGGGGACGGGCGTCGGTGGCGGGGACGTCCGGGCAAACCGGGTGGTTCATGGAATTCTCCTGTCGAGATGGAAAATCCCATTGCAAAAATGAAACGTGAACTTCGTCACGCGCCCCCTGTCAGGCCTGACAGGGGGAGTGATGCTTTCGTGTGCCGTTGGGCGACTGGCGGCGACCAGCGGGTCAGTTCTGGCGCCAGGGCAGGCCGTGGTGGCGCCAGCCGCCGGTCTGGCCCCGGTGGGCGTGGGCGTCGGGATCGCCTTCGAAGCCTTCGAGGATGTTGTAGGCCTCCAAACCCAGCGCGGTGGCGCGCTGGGCGGCGGCGATCGAGCGCACGCCGCTGCGGCACAGCAGCACGAGCTTGCGGCCTCCGGCCGCCGCGGCGCGGATCTGGTCGTCAAACGCGGGGTTGAGCGCCATGCCCGGCCACTGCTTCCACGCCACCGCCACCGCACCGGGCACAAAGCCCACCCATTCGCGCTCCGCGTCGGTGCGCACGTCCACCAACACCGCCTCGCCCGCCTGCACCCACTGCCAGGCCAGCGGCGGCGACACATCGCCCGCGTAGCTGCCGGCGTGCGGCCCCGCGGGCGGGCGCGGCTGCAGCAACAGGGCGCCTTCCACGTCGTGGCGCAGTCCGGACGTGAGGTTGGCCGGCACCGCCTCGTCGATCCGTTTCGGGCGGGGCAGCTGCAGCTTGTCCATCAAGTCCACAAACTCGGCCTCGGTCTTGCCGGCGATGCGCGGGTTGTGCCGCTTCTCATGGCCAATGCTCGAATGCGTGCGGCCCTGGTAGTCGTGGCCCGGCCAGACGGTGGTGTCGTCGGGCAGCGCAAACAGCACCTCGGTGAGGCTGTGGTACAGCGCCCGCGCGCTGCCGGACTGGAAATCGGTGCGGCCGCAGCCGCCGATCAGCAGCGCGTCGCCGGTGAACACGTGATCGCGCCACACATAACTCATGCTGCCCGCGGTGTGGCCCGGGGTGTGCAGGGCGCGCAGCGATTCGCCGCCGAAATGCAGCACGTCGCCGTGCTGGAGTTGCTGCGCGGCGGTGCCGATGCCGCAACCCGCGGGCGCGGCGGTGCGTGCGCCGGTGTGTTCGGCGAGCTGCCCGGCGCTGGTGATGTGGTCGGCGTGGGCGTGCGTCTCGATCGACCAGACCAGGCGCAGGCCGTACTCGCGCAGGGTCTGCAAGTCCCGGCCGAGCTGCTCGTCCACCGGATCGATGATCACGGCGTCGCGCGTGTGCAGGTCAAACAGGATGTAGGTGTAGGTGCTGGAGGCGGGGTCGAACAGCTGGATGGGTTTCATGGCTTCGCGTCAGTCCAAAGCAAGCCAGGGCATTCTAGAAACGGCGCGACCCAGGGAGTGAATGCTTTTGCATTCAGCGAGCGGACCCAAATTTCTTTCACACGCCCGTGCAGCAGATTTCAAGGCCCGCCAAGTGCTTGCCACAAGCCGACTTTTCGCGACGGCGCAGTCACGAAATGACCCCAACTGGGTAAAAACCCTGCCATTGGTCGGGCCGCGCGGGCGCATCATCGCGCTCCCATCTTTTTGTTACCCCCTGGCTCACCCCCCAAGGAGACACCATGACCCAGAAGAAAACCGAGACCTCGCGCCGCGGCGTGCTCAAAGGCGCCGCGGTTGCCGCCGGCGCCATGTCGGTGCCGATGGTGGCCACCGCGCAGACCACGACCCTGCGCTTCCAGTCGACTTGGCCGTCCAAGGACATCTTCCACGAGTACGCCAACGACTTCGCCAAGAAGGTCAACGACATGGCGGGCGGCCGCCTGAAGATCGAAGTCTTGCCTTCGGGCTCGGTGGTGCCGGCTTTCCAGCTGCTGGAAGCGGTGTCCAAGGGCACGCTCGACGGCGGCCACGGCGTGATCGCCTACCACTACGGCAAGAACTCGGCGCTGGCCCTGTGGGGATCGGGCCCGGCGTTCGGCATGGACCCGAACATGGTGCTGGCGTGGCACTACTACGGCGGCGGCAAGGACCTCGTGGCCGAGATCTACAAATCGCTGAACATGGACGTGGTGTCCTTCCTGTACGGCCCGATGCCCACCCAGCCGCTGGGCTGGTTCAAGAAGCCGGTGGCCAAGGTCGAGGACATGAAGGGCCTGAAATTCCGCACCGTGGGTCTGGCGGTGGACGTGTTCACCGAGATGGGCACCGCGGTCAACCCGCTGCCGGGCGGCGAAATCGTGCCGGCGCTGGACCGTGGCCTGATCGACGCAGCCGAGTTCAACAACGCCTCGTCTGACCGCCTGCTGGGCTTCCCCGATGTGGTGAAGAACTGCATGCTGCAGTCCTTCCACCAGTCGGGCGAGCAGTTCGAGATCCTGTTCAACGGCGCGAAGTACAACGGCCTGAACGCCGAGCTGAAGTCGATCATCGACTACGCCGTGCAGGCCGCGTCGGCCGACATGAGCTGGAAGGCCATCCAGCGCAACAGCCAGGACTACATCGAGCTGAAGAAGGCCGGCGTGAAGTTCTACAAGACGCCCGATGCCGTGCTGCGCGCGCAGCTCGCCGCCTGGGACAAGACCATCGCCAAGAAGTCCGGCGAGAACCCGCTGTTCAAGAAGGTGCTGGACTCCCAGCGCGCCTTCGCTCAGCGCGCCGGCCAGTGGCAGAACGACTACATGGTCGACTTCAAGATGGCCTACAACCACTACTTCGGCCGCGGCGCCAAGAAGAGCTGACCCTGCCTTGCCGGGCAAGGGCGCCTTCGGGCGCCCTTTTCCGTTTTTCCGAGACCCACCATGCAAAAACTATTGCTCGCCGTCGACCGGTTATCCACCTGGTTCGGCAAGACGTGCGCCTGGACCGTCGTTGGACTGACTGTCCTGATCACCTGGGAGGTGTTCAGCCGCTACGTGCTGAACAAGCCACACGCCTGGATGCTGGACGCCCAGATCATGTTGTACGGCGTGTTGTTCATGACCGCCGGCGCTTACACGCTGGCCAAGGCCGGCCACGTGCGCGGTGACGTGCTGTACGGCTTTTTCCAGCCGCGCACCCAGGCCACCATCGACCTGATCCTGTACATCCTGTTCTTCCTGCCGGGCATCGTGGCGCTGACCTACGCCGGCTGGTTCTTCTTCCAGGATTCGCTCGCGATCCGTGAGCAGACCTTCAACGCCGACCCGCTGCCGGTCTACCCGTTCAAATTCGTCGTGCCGCTGGCCGGCGCCTTCCTGCTGCTGCAGGGCATCGTCGAAATCATCCGCTGCATCATCTGCATCAAGACCGGCGAATGGCCGTCGCGCGAACAGGACGTGGAGGAGGTCGACGTCGACAAACTCAAGGAAATGGTGCACGTGAAAGACGCCGACATCGAGGCCCTGGACCAGCTGGTCACCAAGAAAGGCGGCCAGTGATGAAGATCCGCAAGGAACTCTGGTTCGGCTTCTCGCTGATGGGGCTGATCATTGCCGCAGCCCTCACCATGGTCTTCAGCGTGGAGACCATGACCAACGGCCACTACGGCCTGCTGATGCTCTCGCTGGTGGTCGTGGCCATCATGCTGGGCTTCCCCACCGCGTTCACGCTGATGGGCATGGGCATGATGTTCGCGTTCTTCGCCTACCACTCGGGCGACCAGACCGCGGCCGGCGCGATGAAGCAGACGCTGGACCTGATGGTGCAGCGGGCTTTCTCGGTGATGGGCAACGACGTGCTCATCTCCATCCCGCTGTTCGTGTTCATGGGCTACCTGGTGGAGCGCGCGAACCTGATCGAAAAGCTGTTCCACAGCCTGCACCTTTCGCTTGCGCGGGTGCCCGGTTCGCTGGGCGTGGCCACGCTGGTCACCTGCGCGGTGTTCGCCACCGCCACCGGCATCGTCGGCGCCGTCGTGACGCTGATGGGCCTGCTGGCGCTGCCGCAGATGCTGAAAAACGGCTACGACGTGCGGCTGTCGGCCGGCGCCATCACCGCCGGCGGCTGCCTGGGCATCCTGATTCCGCCGTCGGTGCTGCTGATCGTCTACGGCGCCACCGCCGGCGTGTCGGTGGTGCAGCTGTACGCTGGCGCGTTTTTCCCAGGCTTGATGCTGGCGGCCCTGTACATCGTGTACTTCATCGTCATGGCCAAAATCAAGCCAGCATGGGCGCCGGCGCTGAGTGCCGAACAGCGCCGCGTGCCGCTGCCGGCCCCGCTGCTGTCCATCGGCGCGACGCAGGAAGGCCGTGCGCTGTTGGGCATCCTGTCGGCACTCAAGGGCAAGCGCAACCAGGACGTGTCGACGAAGTACCTGCTGGGGCAGCTGGGTATCGCCTTGCTGCCGGCCATCCTGTTTGCCGCGGTGGCCCTGGCCTCCTACCAGAGCGTGACGACGGTGAAAGTCGAGGAGACCTACACCGGGCTGCAGGCGATGGGCAGCGGCGCGGCGGAAGAACGATCGGACGACGAAGGCGGACTGGCGGAGCCGGAAGAAGCCGGTGGCCTGGCCGAGCCGGAGGGCGCCGACAAGGCCGACGGCGGCGTGGCCGAACCCCCGGGCGCCGAGAAGGCCGACGAAGGTGTGGCGGAGCCGCCGGGCGCGGTGCGCGAAGCGGCGTCCGGCGTGGACGGCGGCGTGGCGCTGCCGCCGGGCGCGGGCGCCCCCGACGGCGACGCGGCGGCCGCGGCAGCCACCACCCAGCCCGCACCGACCAGCTACTGGGTAAGCCTGGGCATCGGCGCGCTGGCGCTGGCGGTGTTCTACGCGGTGCTGAGCTACGCGCGGCTGGAAGTGTTCAAGATGCTGCTTTCCAGCTTCTTCCCGCTGCTGATCCTGATCCTGGCGGTGCTGGGCTCGATCGTGTTTGGCCTGGCCACGCCGACCGAGGCGGCCGCGGTCGGCGCCTTCGGCGGCTTCGTGCTCGCCGCGGCCTACCGCCAGCTCACCTTTGGCGTGGTCAAGGAATCGGTGTTCCTCACCGCCAAGACCAGCGCCATGGTCTGCTGGCTGTTCGTCGGTTCGGCCATCTTCTCGGCGGCGTTTGCGCTGCTGGGCGGCCAGGAACTGGTGGAGCAATGGGTGCTGAGCATGAACCTGTCCAAGACGGAGTTCCTGATCCTGTCGCAGGTGATCATCTTCATCCTGGGCTGGCCGCTGGAGTGGACCGAGATCATCGTGATCTTCATGCCCATCTTCATCCCGCTGCTGGACAACTTCGGCGTGGACCCGCTGTTCTTCGGCCTGCTCGTGGCGCTGAACCTGCAGACCGCGTTCCTGAGCCCGCCGGTGGCGATGAGCGCGTTCTACCTCAAGGGTGTGGCGCCCAAGCACGTGACGCTCAACCAGATCTTCGCCGGCATGCTGCCCTTCATGGGCATCCAGATCGTCGCGATCGTGCTGCTCTACATCTTCCCGGAAATCGGCATGTGGCTGCCCACGGTGCTGTACCGCTGACCCGCGGCGCGACCGTGCATCTCCCCAGGGGCGCTTCGGCGCCCCTTTTTTCTGGGCCGAAAACCGTTACCATTGACGTTTACGTTAACGTCAATCCTGCGATGCCGGGTTAGGGTATGCGCAGACGACACCGGAGACGCCCGTGCCCCCAGCCGCCGACCTGGACCTGCCCTTCCCCGAGGCCGCCCTGCGTGCCCCGAAGGGCAGCCGCTGGCGCGACTGGCAGATCGACCCGGGCAGCAGCCCCAGGGTGTCGCTCGCAGCCCTGGATCCAGGGGCCAAACCCTTCTCCAGTGGCGACAAGGCCGCCGACAAGGCCGCGGTGGAATCGCTGGCCACCGACATCGACACCCTGCAGGAGCGCTTCCACGCGGACGGCCGATTCGGCCTGCTGGTGGTGCTGCAAGGCACCGACACCGCGGGCAAGGACGGCACGGTGCGGGGCGTGTTCTCGCGCACCAGCCCGCTGGGCGTGCACACCGTGGGCTGGAAGGCGCCCACCGAGACCGAGCGGGCCCACGACTTCCTGTGGCGCATCCACCAGCGCACGCCCGGCCGCGGCGAGGTGATGGTGTTCAACCGAAGCCACTACGAAGACGTGCTGGTGCCGGTGGTCAACGGCAGCCTCGATGCCGCGGCCACCGCCCGGCGCTACGACGCCATCAACGCCTTCGAGCGGCTGCTCGCCGACAGCGGCACCGTGGTGCTCAAGTTCATGCTGCACATCAGCCGCGACGAACAGCGCGAGCGTCTTCAGGCCCGCATCGACGACCCGACCAAACACTGGAAGTTCAGCCTCGGCGACCTCGACGCCCGCCGGCAGTGGGACGACTACCAGCGCGCCTACGAGAACCTGCTCGGGGCCACGTCCACCCCCTGGGCCCCGTGGACGGTGGTCCCGGCGAACTCCAAGACCCACCGCAACCTGATGATCGCCACCCTGGTGCGCGACACGCTCAAAGCCCTGAACCTGCGCTATCCCCCGGCGGACCCCCGTCTGGCCGGCTTGCGCGTCGAATGAACACACCCGTGCCCGGAGACACACCATGACCCAACTCGCCGCCGACTACCAGGCCCTGGCCAACTACCGCCCGCAGCACAAGGTGCGCTTCGTGACCGCCGCCAGCCTGTTCGACGGCCATGACGCGGCCATCAACATCATGCGCCGCATCCTGCAGGGCATGGGCGCCGAGGTGATCCACCTGGGCCACAACCGCTCGGTCGACGAGGTGGTGACCGCCGCGCTGCAGGAGGACGTGCAGGGCATCGCGGTCAGCTCCTACCAGGGCGGCCACGTGGAGTACTTCAAGTACATGGTCGACCTGCTGCGCCAGCGCGGCGGCGGGCACATCCAGGTCTTTGGCGGCGGCGGCGGGGTGATCGTGCCGGCCGAGATCCGCGAGCTCCAGGACTACGGCGTGACCCGCATCTACAGCCCCGAAGACGGCCAGCGCATGGGCCTGCAGGGCATGATCGGCGAGATGGTCATGCGCTGCGACCAGGACCTCACCGGCCACGCCCCGCGTGCGCTCGACGCGATCCGCGGTCACGGCGAGATGGCCTGGCGGGCGCTGGCGCAACTGATCACGGCGCTGGAAAACGGGCGGGCCGATGCGGCGCTGGTGCAGTCGGTGCGCGAGGCCGCCGCGGGCACGAAGGTGCCGGTGCTCGGCATCACCGGCACGGGCGGGGCCGGCAAATCGTCGCTCACCGATGAACTCATCCGTCGCTTGCGCCTGGATCAGGACGACGCCCTGCGCGTGGCGGTGATCTCCATCGACCCGTCGCGCCGCAAAAGCGGCGGCGCGCTGCTGGGCGACCGCATTCGCATGAACGCGATCAACCCCTGGCAGCAAGGCGCCCGCGTGTACATGCGCAGCCTCGCCACGCGCGACTTCGGCAGCGAGATCAGCGCCGCGCTGCCCGACGTGGTGGCCGCCTGCAAGGCCGCGGGCTTTGATCTCGTGATCGTCGAGACCTCCGGCATCGGGCAGGGTGACGCGGCCATCGTCCCGCACGTGGACGTACCGATGTACGTGATGACCCCCGAGTTCGGTGCGGCCAGCCAGCTGGAAAAGATCGACATGCTGGACTTCGCCCAGTTCGTGGCGATCAACAAGTTCGACCGCAAAGGCGCGGCCGACGCGCTGCGCGATGTCAGCAAGCAGGTGCAGCGCAACCGCGAGGCGTGGACGGTACCGACCGAACAGATGCCGGTGTTCGGCACGATGGCCGCGCGCTTCAACGACGACGGCGTGACCGCGCTGTACCAGGCGCTGAAGGGAAAGCTGGGCGAACTGGGTCTGCCGCTGCGCGAAGGCCGGCTGCCGCGCGTGAACGGCCGCCACAGCACCAACCAGACGCCCATCGTCCCCGGCGCGCGGACCCGCTACCTCGCCGAAATTGCTGATACGGTGCGCGGCTACAAGAAGAAGGCGCGCGAGCAGGCCCGACTGGCGCGCGAGATCCAGCAGTTGCGCGCGGCGGCCGAGATGCTGCGCATCGACAAGCCCGAGCGCTCGCGCGCGGCCGAAGCCGCCATCGATCTGGCGCAGCTGCGCGAACTCGACCAGGATCCGGCGGCGCGCAAGCTGCTCCAGCAGTGGCCCGACATGCAAAAGGCCTACGCCGGCGACGAGTACGTGGTGAAGATCCGCGACAAGGAAATCCGCACCGCGCTGACCACCAAGAGCCTGTCGGGGACCACGATCCGCAAGGTCGCCCTGCCCGCTTACGAGGACCACGGCGAGTTGCTCAAGTGGCTGATGCTGGAGAACGTGCCGGGCAGCTTCCCGTACACGGCCGGCACCTTCGCCTTCAAGCGCGAAGGCGAGGACCCCACCCGCATGTTCGCGGGTGAAGGCGACCCGTTCCGCACCAACCGCCGCTTCAAGCTGCTGTCCGAGGGCATGCCAGCCAAGCGCCTGTCCACCGCCTTCGACTCGGTGACCCTGTACGGCGCCGACCCGGCGCCGCGGCCCGACATCTACGGCAAGGTCGGCAACTCCGGCGTGTCCATCGCCACGCTGGACGACATGAAGGTGCTCTACGGCGGCTTCGACCTCTGCCACCCGGCCACGTCGGTGTCGATGACGATCAACGGCCCGGCGCCGAGCATCCTGGCGATGTTCATGAACACCGCCATCGACCAGAACCTCGAGAAGTTCAAGACCGAGAACGGCCGCGAACCCACCGACACCGAGGCCGCCAAGATCCGCGAATGGGTGCTGGCCAACGTGCGGGGGACGGTGCAGGCCGACATCCTGAAAGAGGATCAGGGCCAGAACACCTGCATCTTCTCCACCGAGTTTTCGCTCAAGGTGATGGGCGACATCCAGTCGTACTTTGTGCACCACAACGTGCGCAACTTCTATTCGGTGTCCATCTCCGGCTATCACATCGCCGAAGCCGGGGCCAACCCGATCAGCCAGCTCGCGTTCACGCTCTCCAACGGCTTCACGTTTGTGGAAGCCTACCTCGCGCGTGGCATGCACATCGACGACTTCGCGCCCAACCTCAGCTTCTTCTTCAGCAACGGCATGGACCCGGAGTACACCGTGATGGGCCGCGTGGCGCGGCGCATCTGGGCGGTGGCCATGAAAGAGAAGTACGGCGCCAACGAGCGCAGCCAGAAGCTGAAATACCACATCCAGACCAGCGGCCGCAGCCTGCACGCGCAGGAGATCCAGTTCAACGACATCCGCACCACGCTGCAGGCGCTGATCGCGATCTACGACAACTGCAACTCGCTGCACACCAACGCCTTCGACGAGGCCATCACCACGCCCACCGAAGATTCGGTGCGCCGGGCGATGGCGATCCAGCTCATCATCAACCGCGAGTGGGGCCTGGCGAAAAACGAGAACCCGAACCAGGGCGCGTTCATCATGGATGAGCTGACCGAACTGGTGGAAGAGGCGGTGCTCGCCGAGTTCGAGCGCATCGCCGAGCGCGGTGGCGTGTTGGGGGCGATGGAGACCGGCTACCAGCGCGGCCGCATCCAGGATGAGTCGATGCACTACGAGATGCTCAAGCACACGGGCGAACTGCCCATCATCGGCGTCAACACCTTCCGCAACCCGAAGGGCGATCCGATCCCCGAGACGCTGGAGCTCGCGCGCTCGACCGAAGACGAAAAGCAGAGCCAGCTGCAGCGTCTCAACGATTTCCACGCGCGCCACGCGGCCGAGGCGCCGGCGATGCTGCAGCGCCTGAAGCAGACGGTCATCGAAAACGGCAACGTGTTCGAAGTGCTGATGGACGCGGTGCGCTGCTGCTCGCTCGGGCAGATCACCGACGCCCTGTTTGAGGTGGGCGGTCAGTACCGCCGCAACATGTGAGTGTTCCGGCCCGGGCGGTGCTGCTGAACCCGCACGCCCAGGGCGGGCGGGCGGCGCACTGGGGCGATCGCCTGCGGGCTGTGCTGCCGGCGGGCGTGGCACTGCACACGCCCGACACGGTGGCCGATGCGCACGCGCGGATCGCCGCGCTGCCGCGCGGCAGCCGGGTCGTCGCCGTGGGCGGCGACGGTACCCTGCACCGCTGGCTGCCGGCCCTGCTCGACGGCGGCCACTCCCTGGGTGTGGTGGCGCTGGGCAGCGGCAATGACGTCGCGCGCGCCTTGGGCGCTTATGGTCAGCCACCCACCGCCGCCCTGGCCCATGCCCTGGCCGGGGACGATCACCCGATCGATGTGGGCGAGGCGGTGTGGCACGACCGCGCGGGTCACATCCACCGGGTGGCCTTTCTGAGCAGTGTGAGCGCGGGCTTCGACGCGGCGGTGGTGCGGCGCAGCCTGCGCGCGCCGCGCGGGTTGCGTGGCCTGCCGCGCTACCTGTGGGCCACGCTGGCCGAGGTGGCGTGGCTGCGCCGCTGGCGGGTCGAGATCACCGCCGACGATGCGCTGGCCCACCGCGGCGAGGTGCTGTTTGCCGCCACGCTCAACACGCCCACCTTTGGCAGCGGCATACCGGCCGTGCCGGGCGCGCGGGTGCACGACGGCGTACTGAACCTTCTGGTGGCGGGCCGCTTCGGGCGGCTCGGCACGCTGACCATGCTGCCGCGGCTGCTGCTGGGCGCCCACCTCGGGCACCCGCGCGTGCACACCCGCCCGTACGAGACGCTGGACCTCACCGCCGAGACCGACCTGCCGCTGGCGGCGGACGGCGAATGGCTGGGCGAGGCGCGCACGCTGCGCGTGTGCGTGCACCCGGGGGCGCTGCGCGCGGTCAGGCGACCGGCAGGTTGAGCAACAGGTTCTGCGGCTTGAGCTTGAGCAGGCCGTCGGCGGTCATGGCCAGCCCCAGGTAAACCGGCTTGCCGCGCACATCTTCGCGCTGCTGGGCCGGGTCCTCAAACTGCAGGCGGAACAGGCTGATCAGCCGCGCCTTCCGCGCCTCGTCCACCGGCCGGCCTTCGTAGAGGTCGTTGAGCAGCGCGGTGGCCTCCACATCCAGCCCAACGTGCCAGCGCCAGGCCGGGTCGTCCACGCGCGGCTCGGCGGTGATGCGCACACGAAGGCCTTGCACGCGGGCGAGCCAGCGCTCCAGCACGTCGGCCAGCGCGCTCAGTCCCGAGTGTTTGCGCTGCAGGGTGAGCGTGAGTCCGTGCGACAGGTGTTGCTGGACCTCGTGGGTGAGGTCCAGCACCCACGGATGGTGGTCGGCGACGGCGCGGCTGGCGAGGTAAGCCTCAGCGGTGTCGGGCCCGACCACGCGCACCCGCGCATCGGGCAGCGAAGCGCCCGCCTGGCGCAGCAGCTCACCCAGGCTGCCCAGGCCGCCGGTCTGGCTCAGGCGGTCCAGCGTATCGGCGTCGGCCGACAGCACCCGACCGTCGGTGACGCGCACGCGCTGCCGGCGAAACAGCAGTTCCGCGGCGCGCCAGCGCAGCGCGTCGGGCTCATCGGCCAGCGCGCGGGCGGCGATGGCCTGCACCAGCAGGTCGAGAAACAGCGGCGGGATCTGGATGGCGCCGGCGCGGAAAAAACCCGCCCAGGCCGCCTCCAGCGTGCCGGCGGCTTGCACCGCGTCGCGGAACCGCAGGAAGAGGCGCCAGTTCTCCCGCACGTCGGGGTCGCGGATGGCCTCGATGCGCCCGGCGATGACCGAGCGCAGCGGATCGTCCATCAGGGCCTCGTGCAGGCCACGCTCGGCCACGCAGGATTCCTCCACCGGCGCCAGCTCCGGTCGCTGCAGCCACACGCGCCAGTAATCCGGTGTGGGGCGCAGGCCGGCGGCATCGGGTGCGAGGGCATGGACGCCGCAGGCGGGCCAGGGGGCAGCGGACGGTGACAGGGTGTGGTCGGTCATGGTGGCTCGGTGGACCGGCGGGATTGTGCGGCAGTGGCCTTGCCCCCACCGCCAGCCGGGCGACAATCGCCGGCATGCAAACCCCTCCCGTCAGCCTGATCGGCGTGCCCACCGACATCGGCGCCGGCGCCCGCGGCGCCTCCATGGGCCCGGAGGCCTTGCGCGTGGCCGGTCTGCAGGCCGTGCTGGAAAGCCACGGCGTGTCGGTGATCGACCGCGGCAACCTCGGCGGTCCGGCCAACCCGTGGCAGCCGCCGCGCGACGGCTACCGGCACCTGCCTGAGGTGGTGGCCTGGAACCGCGCCCTGCACGAGGCGGTGTTCGCCGAGCTGCAGGGCGGACGGATGCCGATCGTGCTCGGCGGCGACCACTGTCTCGGCCTGGGCTCGATCAGCGCGGTGGCGCGCCACTGCCGCACCCGCGGCCGGCGGCTGCGTGTGTTGTGGCTCGACGCCCACGCCGACTTCAACACCGCCGCCCTCACGCCCAGTGGCAATCTGCACGGCATGCCGGTCGCGCTGCTGTGCGGCATGGGGCCGCCCGAACTCACCGGCATCGGCGGCACCACGCCCGCCATCACGCCCGACGTGGTGCGCCAGATCGGCATCCGCAGCGTGGACGCGGGCGAAAAGCGGCTGGTCCATGAACACGGGCTGGAGGTGTTCGACATGCGCTACATCGACGAGATGGGCATGCGCCACACCATGGCGCAGGCGCTGGCCGACCTCGACGACAACACCCACCTGCACGTGAGCTTCGACGTCGACTTTCTCGATCCCGAGATCGCTCCGGGCGTGGGCACCACCGTGCCGGGCGGGCCGACCTACCGGGAAGCCCAGCTCTGCATGGAAATGATCGCCGACACCGGCCGGCTGGGCAGCCTTGATGTGGTGGAGCTCAACCCGGCGCTGGACGTTCGCAACCGCACCGCGTTGCTGGCCGTGGACCTGATCGAAAGCCTGTTCGGCAAGTCCACATTGATGCGCCAGACCGCGCCGGTGCGCTGAGGACTGAGCTGTCGAGCGGTCTGCTCAGGCGGCCAGTGCCTCGGCCCGCTCGGCCGCCGGCGCTGACACGGCACCGGCCGCACCGCGGGCCGCGCGCAGCCAGTCCACCGCCTTTTCCGCCATCATGATCACCGGCGCGTTGGTGTTGCCACCGACGATACTGGGCATCACCGAGGCATCCACCACGCGAAGACCCTGCACGCCGTGCACGCGCAGCTGCGCGTCGACCACCGCGTCCGGGCCCGGGCCCATCTTGCAGGTGCCCACCGGGTGGTAGATGGTGTCGGCGTGGTCGCGAACGAAGCGCTCGATCTCGGCGTCGGTGCGCGCCGAGGCCGAAGCCGCCGCCTCAAAGCCACCGTGGCGGGCGAGCGCGGGCTGGTTGAGCAGCGCGCGCAATTGACGGAAGCCGCGCACCAGGCGGGCCGTGTCGTCGGGGTCCTGCAGGAAGGCCGGATCGATCAGCGGCGCCACCTGCGGGTCGGCGCTGGCCAGACGCAGGCTGCCGCGGCTGCGCGGCCGCAGCAGGCACACATGGCAGGAGTAGCCGTGACCCAGCACCGTCTTGCGGCCGTGATCGACCAGCTTGCCCACGACGAAATGCAGCTGCAGATCGGGCAGCGGCTCCGCCGGGTCGCTCTTGATGAATCCGCCGGCTTCGGCGAAGTTGCTGGTCAGCAGCCCGCGGCGGTGGCGGCGCCATTCGCCGATCGCCTTGATCACCCGCCACACGCCCACGGGCGTGATGCCCAGCAGGTCGCGCACGCGCGGCGCGTTCATCACCAGCACCACGTCCACGTGGTCGTGCAGGTTCTGCCCCACGCCCGGCAGGTGCCGCACGGGCCGCACACCGACCTCACGCAGGTGGTCCTCGGGCCCGATGCCGGAGAGCAGCAGCAGCTGGGGCGAGCCGAAGGCGCCGGCGCTCAACACCACCTCGCCGCCCTCGCGGCAACGCAGCGTCTGCAGCGGGCCCCGCCCGTCCTGGCCACGGTACTCGATACCCACCGCCCGCACCGGGGTGCTGCCGCCGGTGGTCTCGCCGAACTCGGTGATCACGCGGGTGACGGCGGCGTGGGTGATGACCTGCAGGTTCGGGCGGTTAAGGTGGGGCGTGAGGTAGGCCTTGGCGGCGCTGAAGCGCTCGCCGTCGCGGTGCGTGACCTGGTAGACGCCGACGCCCTCTTGCTCCGCGCCGTTGAAGTCCGGGTTGAGCGGATAACCCGCCTGCCGACCCGCCTCCAGGAACGAGGCCAGGAACGGGTTGGGCGATGTCAGGTCTTTCACGTTGAGGGGGCCGCCCGTGCCATGGAACGCGTCGGCGCCGCGTTCGTTGTGCTCAGCGCGCTTGAAGACAGGCAGGACGTCTTTCCACGACCAGCCCGGATTGCCCTGCGCGGCCCAGTCGTCGTAGTCCCGGGCGTGGCCGCGGGCGTAGATCATGGCGTTGATCGAACTTGACCCGCCCAGCACCTTGCCGCGCGGCTGGTAGCCACGGCGCCCGTTGAGCCCCGGCTGCGGCACCGTCTCATAGGCCCAGTTGGCCTGTCCGTTGCGCGCCATCAGCGCCAGCCCGCCCGGACAGTGGATCAACACGCTGCGGTCTGGCGGCCCCGCTTCCACCAGCGCCACGCGGACCCCCGGATCCTCGCTCAGGCGTCCGGCCAGCACGCAGCCCGCCGATCCGCCGCCCACGATGATGTAGTCGTACATGCCTGTCTCCGAAGTTGGTGCGCCGTACCCGCGGTGGCGGTGGGCGACAATCGATGGGCAAGTTAGCACACGGCCCGGGCCGCCTTTAGGCAGCCCCGCCTAGGAATGACACGCCCGGGACGCCGGGTTTTCCCCGCCCTTCACCTTTGCCTTCCACGAGGTTTTTCAGCATGAGCACCACCATCCAGACCGTCGGCATCATCGGCTCCGGCACCATGGGCAACGGCATCGCGCAGGCCTGCGCCACCAGCGGCATCCGCGTCGTGCTGGTCGACATCGCCCAGGCCGCGCTCGACAAAGCCGTGGCCACCATCGGCGGCAGCCTCGACCGCCTGATCAAGAAAGAGAAGATGACCGCCGAGGCCAAAGCCCAGGCCATGGCGCTGATCACCACCAGCACGTCCTACGACGATCTCAAGGGCGCGCAGCTGGTGATCGAGGCCGCCACCGAAAACGAGGCCTTGAAGGTCAAGATCCTGCAGCAGCTCGACGGCCTGCTGGGCCCCGACGTCATCGTCGCCACCAACACCAGCTCCATCAGCATCACCAAACTGGCCGCGGCCACCCAGCGCGCCGACCGCTTCATCGGCATGCACTTCTTCAACCCGGTGCCGATGATGGCGCTGGTGGAAATCATCCGCGGCCTGCAGACCAGCGACGCCACGCACGACACGGTGAAAGCCCTGGCCGAAGCGCTGGGCAAGACGCCCATCACGGTGAAGAACGCCCCGGGCTTCGTCGTCAACCGGATTCTGGTGCCGATGATCAACGAGGCCTTCTTCGTGCTGGCCGAGGGGCTGGCCACGCCCGAGGACATCGACGCCGGCATGAAACTCGGCACCAACCAGCCCATCGGCCCGCTGGCCCTGGCCGACATGATCGGTCTGGACGTGTGCCTGGCCGTCATGAACGTCTACATGGCCGAGTTCAACGACAGCAAGTACCGCCCCGCCCCGCTGCTCAAGGAAATGGTCGCTGCCGGCTGGCTCGGCCGCAAGACCGGCCGCGGCGTCTACACCTACTGACCCGGTCCCGCGCCGCACCCTGCGGCGCCGACATCACCAGGGCACGGGCAGGCCCTGGTGGTCGAAGAACCCGCCACCGCTGCCCTCGGGCAGCGTGTCGATGACTTGCAGCAGTTGCTGCGCAGCCAGCGCCGGCGGGCGCACCTCCAGCCCGGTCTTGGCGAAAGGCTGGGAGAGCGCGGTGTCCACCGTCCCGGGATGCAGGGCCACGCACAAGGCCTGCTTGTTGCGCCGGGCGAGTTCGATCGACGCCGTGCGCACCAACTGGTTGAGCGCGGCCTTGGACGCGCGGTAACCGTACCAGCCCCCCAGGCGGTTGTCGCCGATGCTCCCCACGCGCGCCGACAGAAAGGCCGCCACGCACCGGCCTTGCCGCGGCAGCAGCGGCAGCAGGTGGCGCATGACCAGCGCCGGGCCGATCGTGTTGACGAGGAAGACGCGCTGCAAGGCCTCGGCGTCGAGGTGCTGCCAGCTGCGCTCGGGCTGCACCGCGCCCTCGTGGAGGACGCCGGTGGCGACGATGAGCGTCGTCAGCGACCGCTGCTCGTCCGCCAGCCGCTGGGCCACGTGCGCCGCCAGGCGCTCCACACTGCCGGGGTCCGCGTAATCCACGGCCACCGGGGTGCGGCGCCCCACGGCCAGCACGGCCCTCCCGCGGGCGGCCAGCGCGTCGGCCAAGGCAGCGCCGATGCCGCCGGTGCCGCCCATCACCAGCGCCAGTTCGTCAGAGCGGGGGAAGATCGGATCGGGCATGGCCGGGATTCTGGCCGGGGCGGGCGGCGCGCGCACCCGCTCGCGGCAATGCCCCGCTGCACCGACCGCCTTGGCGACGCCGCCGACAAGCACCGCCCGGGCGGCCTACCATTCGGGCATGAGCGCATCACACGACTTCGACCTTTTCGTCATCGGCGGCGGCAGCGGCGGCGTGCGTGCGGCCCGCATGGCCGCGCAGCGCGGCTTGCGCGTCGCCCTGGCCGAGACCCTCGGCACCGACGGCCTCGGCGGTACCTGCGTCAACCTGGGCTGCATTCCCAAGAAGCTGTACAGCTACGCCGCGCACTACCACGAGGCCTTCGAAGAGGCGCGCGGCTTCGGCTGGCGGCTGGGCGAGGCGCGCTTTGACTGGGCCACGCTCAAGGCCAACCGCGCCACCGAAATCAGCCGGCTCAACGGCGTGTATGCCAACCTGTTGCGCGGCGCGGGCGTGACCACGCTGGACGGCTTTGCGCGGCTGGCGGGCGACCACACGATCGAACTGGCCACCCTCAACGCCGACGGCTCGCCGGGCCACCGCCACTTCAGCGCGGCCCACATCCTGATCGCCACCGGCGGCGCGCCGCATGTGCCGCACTTCCAGGGTCGCGAACACGTCATCACCAGCGACGAGGTGTTCGACCTCGACCCGTTCCCGAAGCGGCTGCTGATCGTCGGCGGTGGCTACATCGCCTGCGAGTTCGCCTCCATCTTCAACGGGCTGGGGAGCCGCGTGACGCAGCTTTACCGCGGGGAGCAGGTGCTGCGCGGCTTCGACGACGAGCTCCGCCACTTTGCCGCCGCCGAGATGGCCAAGGCGGGCGTGGACCTGCGGCTCCACGCCGGCGTGGTGGAGATTCACCGGCGCGACGACGGTCTGCACGTGACCTGCGAGGACGGCAACACGCTGGTGGTGGACGCCGCGCTGTACGCCACCGGCCGCCGCCCGCGCAGCCAGGGGCTGGGCCTGGAGGCGGCGGGCGTGGCCACCGGCGCGCAGGGTGAGGTCATCGTCAACGAGCGCTACCAGACCACGGTGCCGCACATCTGGGCGGTGGGTGACGTGATCGATCGCGTGGCGCTCACGCCGGTCGCGCTGGGCGAGGCGATGGTCGTGGTCGACCAGCTCTGCGGCCCGGCGCCGGGCAAGGCGCCGCGCCAGATGGCCTACGACCTCATCCCCACCGCCGTGTTCACGCACCCGAACATCGGCACCGTGGGCCTGACGGAGACCCAGGCCCGCGAACGGTTCGGCGACGTCCGCGTGTTCCGCAGCGAATTCAAGGCACTGCGCCACACGCTCTCGGGTCGCAGCGAGCGCACCCTGATGAAGCTCGTGGTGGACGCGGCCAGCGACCGCGTCGTGGGCCTGCACATGGTGGGCGCGGAGGCCGGCGAGATCGTGCAGGGCTTCGCCGTCGCGCTGAAGGCCGGCGCCACCAAGGCGGTGTTCGACAGCACCATCGGCATCCACCCCACGGCGGCGGAAGAGTTCGTGACGATGCGAGAGCCGGTCAGGTGAACAGCAGCACCGCCGCGGCCAGCGCGGTGTGGGCCCACAGGCCCGGCAGCAAGGCGCGCGCGTAGGGCGTGCCGCCGGCCACCACGGCCGCCACGCTTTTGCTCGCCGCGTGCACCACCAGGACCAGCGCCAGCGCCTGGTGCGCGGCCGGGTCGGGGGCGGCATCGCTGAACAGCGCCGCCGCTGCCGCGTGCAGGTCGGCCAGCGCGCCGATACCGGCACCCAGGAGCAGGCCGGTGTCGCCCAGCCACTGCCGCAGCGCGTGCACCAGCGCCTGCACGCCCGCCAGCAGCGCCGCCACGCCCAGCGCGCCGGGCAGGCTGAACATGCGGTCGTCGCGGGCCACGGCCAGCGCGTCGGCGCGCGGCGACGAACCACCCAGCGGCGCGGCGCCAGAAGCGGCACCGCGCACCAGCCACAGGCCCCACAGCAGCGCCAGCGCGCCGCCCGCGGCCACAGGCGTCCACAGGTCGGGCAGCCACGCCGGGCGCAGCGCGGTGGCGACCATCAACAATTGCAGCAGCGTGGCCACGCAGGACAACAGCCCGCCGCCGGCGAGCGCGCGGGCGTCGCCGGAACGCCGGGCGGCCAGGCCCAGGCTGGCGATGGTGGCCGTGCTGGACACAAAGCCCGAGGCCAGCGAGGACAGCGCCAGGGCGTGGCGCGCGGCCAGCAACCGGCGCGCGAGGTGGGCCACCGATTGCAGGATGAGCAGCAGGGCCAGCAAGGTACCGATCGCGCGCGGGTTCAGCGCGTCGCCCCACAACGGCCGGTCCGGCAGCAGCGGCAGGCCCAGCAACACCAGGGCGGCGAGCAGGATGCCGTCGCGCACCTCGCCCGGGCGCAACCAGTGGGTGACGAAGCGGTGCGCGCGGTCCCGCAGGGCCAGCACCACCGTGAGTCCGGCCGCCAGGGCCGCCGCCAGCGGCGCGCTCTGGGCCGCGAGCACGCCGATCAGGTAGGTCAGCAACAGCGCGACCTCGGTGGTCACGCCCGGGTCGCCGGAGCGGTCCTTCCAGTAGGCGAGCAGGCCCAGACCCGCGACAAAACCGGCCCCGGCCACGACCACCCCGGCCAGCCCGGTGAGCGCGGCGGCCGCGCCCGTCACGCAGGCCAGCGCGAAACTGCGCAACCCGGCCAGCGCGCGTTGTGGCCCCGCGCCCTTGCGCCGCTCGCGCTCGATGCCCACCAGCAGCCCGCAGCCCAGCGCCACCGCCAGCGTGGCAACGGCGTGGGCGAGGTCGGGCGCGGTGATCGCGGTCATGGATTCGGTCTTGGGGCGTTCATCGACGCGGGCCACAATAGGCCCATGCAACGCTCGCCCGACTTTACCGCTCCCCGCTTTTTCCACGACCCGGACGCGGCGCTGGCGCAGGTGCGCCACTTGTATGACCGCAGCGTGGGCTTCCTGCGCCAGGCGATGCACGACTACGTGGCCGGCGCCGATTTCGACGGCGTGCGCGTGCGGGCCTGCTACCCCTTCGTGCGTCTGCACACCCACAGCAACCTGCGCCTGGGCGCGGGCAACCCCGACGGCGGACGCCAGCGCCTGAGTTACGGTTTCGTCGCCGGGCCCGGCCGCTACGAGACCACCCTCACGCGCCCGGACCTGTACAGCGACTACTACCGCGAGCAGTTCCGGCTGCTGCTGGCCAACCACGGCGGCGAACTGGAGATCGGCGTCGGCAGCCAGCCGATCCCGATCCACTTCTCCTTCGCCGAGCACGACCACGTGGAAGGCCAGATGAGCGCGGAGCGCCGCGCCTACATGCGCGACGTGTTCGACCTGCCGGACCTCACCGCCATGGACGACGGCATCGCCAACGGCACTTTCGAGCCCCGCCCTGGCGAGCCGCACCCGCTGTCGCTGTTCACCGCGCCGCGCGTGGACTACTCGCTGCAGCGCCTGCGCCACTACACCGGCACCTCACCCGAGTGGTTTCAGAACTTCGTGCTGTTCACGAACTACCAGTTCTACATCGACGAATTCATCAAGCTCGGCCACGCCGAGATGGCCAGGCCCGACAGCCCCTACATCGCCTTCGTCGAGCCCGGCAACGTGGTCACGCGGCGCGCCGGACTGCCGGCCGAACCGGGCGACGAGCTGGGCCACCAGCCTCCCCGGCTGCCGCAGATGCCCGGCTACCACCTGATGCGCGCCGACCGCAGCGGCATCACCATGGTCAATATCGGCGTCGGTCCGGCCAACGCCAAGAACATCACCGACCACATCGCCGTGCTGCGGCCGCACGCCTGGCTCATGCTGGGCCACTGCGCGGGGCTGCGCACCAACCAGCAACTCGGCGACTACGTGCTCGCGCACGCGTATGTGCGCGAGGACCATGTGCTTGACGAGGAACTGCCGCTGTGGGTGCCGATTCCGGCGCTGGCGGAAATCCAGCTGGCGCTGGAGGCTGCGGTCGCCGCCGTCACGGGCGTGGCGCCGCACGAACTCAAACGCATCATGCGCACCGGCACGGTCGCCAGCACCGACAACCGCAACTGGGAGCTGCTGCCGGACAACACGCCGCAGCGGCGCTTCTCGCAGTCGCGCGCGGTGGCGCTGGACATGGAAAGCGCCACCATCGCCGCCAACGGCTTCCGCTTCCGCGTACCCTACGGCACCCTGCTGTGCGTGAGCGACAAGCCACTGCACGGCGAAATCAAGCTGCCCGGCATGGCCAACCACTTCTACCGCGAGCGCGTCGACCAGCACCTGCGCATCGGCATCCGCGCGGTGGAGCGACTGCGCGAAGGTGGCGTGGACCAGCTGCACAGCCGCAAGCTGCGCAGCTTCGCGGAGGTGGCTTTTCAATGAGCACGCGTCGCACCTTTCTTCTCGGCACGCTGGGCGTGGCCGGCGCGCTGGTGATCGGCTGGGGCGTGACGCCGCCGCGGCAGCGGCTGACCACGCGCGAGCCCCTGCCCGCCGGGCCGGGCGAACATCCGCTCAACGGCTGGGTGGTGATCGGCGCCGACGGCACGGTCACTGTGGCGCTGGCCAAGAGCGAGATGGGCCAGGGCATCGCCACCGCGCTGGCGCGCATCCTGGCCGAGGAGCTGGACGCGGACTGGGCGCGCGTGACGGTGCGGCCCGCCCCCATCGACCCGATCTACCGCAACCTGGCCACGGTGGTGGACGGGCTGCCCTTCCACCCGGACGCCGACAGCGTGGTGGCCGACGCGGCGCGCTGGCTCACCGCCAAGGCGATGCGCGAGATGGGCGTGATGATGACGGGCGGCTCGTCGAGCGTGAAGGACCTGTGGCTGCCGATGCGCCAGGCGGGCGCGAGCGCGCGGGCCATGCTGGTCGGGGCGGCCGCGGCCGGCTGGGGCGTCGATCCGGCGGCCTGCCGCACCGAGGCGGGCACGGTGATCGGCCCGGGCGGCCAGCGGGCGGGCTACGGCGAACTGGCCGCCGCCGCGGCGTCGCAGCCGCTGCCGCGGGACGTGGCGCTGAAAGCGCCGTCGGCGTTTCGGCTGATTGGTCAGCCCGCCCCGCGCCTGGAGGCGCGCGCCAAGGTGGACGGCAGCGCGCGCTTTGGCATCGACGCGCGCCCCGAGGGTTTGTTGCACGCACGACTCCTGATGTGCCCCACGCGCGGCGGGCGCGTCGCGTCGGTCGATGATCGCGCGGCCGCGGCCCGGCCTGGCGTGCGGGCGGTGGTGACGGTGCCGCCGCTGCAGGGCAGCACCGGCGGGGTGGCGGTGATCGCCGACCGCGGCTGGCGCGCGCAGCAGGCGCTGGCGGCGCTGCAGGTGCAGTGGGACGCCGGCCCGGCCGCGGCCTTCGACAGCGCGGCGGCGGTCGACACGCTGGCCGCCACGCTGGACCGCGAGGACGGCTTCGCGTTTTTCAAGACCGGCGATGTGGACGCGGCGCTGGCCACGGCAGCGCGCACGGTGACGGCCGAGTACCGCGCGCCGTGGCTGGCCCACGCCGCGCTGGAGCCGGTGAACTGCACGGTGCGCGCCGGACGCGACCGCGCGGAGGTGTGGGTGTCGACCCAGGTGCCGGATCTGGCGCGCGCCGCGGTGGCGCGGGTGCTGGCGCTGCCGGACGAGGCGGTGACGGTGCACGTGTTGTGGCTCGGCGGCGGCTTTGGCCGGCGGCTGGAGGTGGACTTCATCGCGCAGGCGGCGGCGATCGCCCGCGCCGTGCCGGACACGCCGGTGCAGACGGTGTGGAGCCGCGAGCAGGACACGCAACACGACCTGTACCGGCCGGCCTGCGTGGCGCGCTTCACCGCCGGACTGGACGCCCAGAACCGGCTGGTGGCCTGGAAAAACACCAGCGCCGGGCAGGCGATCCTGCCGCAGGTGCTGGACCGGGTGTTCGGACTGCCCGGGGGCGGCCCGGACAAGACGGCCAGCGAGGGCGCGTTTGACCAGCCCTATGCGTGGCCGGCCGCCCGCATTGGCCACGTCAACGTGGATCTGCCGCTGCCGGTGGGCTTCTGGCGCGCCGTGGGCCATTCGCACCAGGCCTTTTTCAAGGAAGGCTTTCTGGACGAAGTCGCCCACGCCGCCGGCACAGACCCGCTGGCGCTGCGCGAGGCCTTGCTGGCCGATCAGCCGCGCGCGCTGGAGGTGTTGCGGGCCGCGGCCCAGGCCGCCGGCTGGGGACGACCGAGCGCGCCCGCGCCCGACGGCGCGCCGACCGCGCTGGGTCTGGCGCTGCACCGCTCGTTCGGCTCCACCGTGGCACAGGTGGCCCAGGTGTCGGTCGGGCCGGACCGCGCGATCCGGGTGCACCGCGTCTGGTGCGCCATCGACTGCGGCACGCCGGTGAACCCGGCGGGCATCCGCCAGCAGATGGAAAGCGGCGTGGTGTTTGGCCTGTCGGCCGCGCTGCACGGCGGCGTGACCGTGAAGGAAGGCCGCGTGCAGGAGAGCAATTTCCACGACCAGCCGGTGCTGCGCCTGCCGGACGCGCCGGTGGTGGAGTGCGTGATCGTGCCCAGCACGGCGCACCCGGAGGGCGTGGGCGAGCCGGGCTTGCCGCCGGTGGCGCCGGCGGTGGCGAATGCGCTGTTCCGCCTCACCGGCCAGCGCCTGCGGCAACTGCCGCTGCGGCTGGCCTGAGTCGCGCGCTCAGAGCACCTGGACCGAACGGCCGATGTAGAGGATCGGCCCGGTCGGCCGCCCGGTGGGCGAGCCGTTGTAGGGCTCCAGCGTGATCTCGAAGAGCTGGTTGGGCTGCAGTGGCGGCAGGCGGTCCAGCGGCACCTCCAGCGGCTGGCCCGGCTGCACCAGCCCGAGCGACAACGGCGCGTCCCAGCCGTCGGCCTTGGTCCAGAACTGCAGCGAACGCTGCTCGGGCACCGGCGTGTCGGCCAGCGGCACCAGGCGCAGCGCGCGCTGTCGATCGCTGGCCTGCACCACCCAGCCCGGCGCGGTCTGGTTGGGGGCGACCAGCACCACCACAAACTGCGCCGCCGGGGCGCGCACCCCCACCGACGGCGCCACGGCCAGGAAGGTGGCGGCGGCAAAACCGGCCAGTGCGGCACCGCGCCACAAGGCCACGCTGCCCCACCACGCGGCCCACGGCTTCGGCGACGGCACCGCCGGTCGCGACCGCGCGGGCGGCGGCGGTGCGGGCAACGCCGCCTCAATGCGCGACCACAACACCGGCGACGGCTCCACCGGGGCCACCGTGTCGGCCAGCGGCTGCAGGCGCTGCTCCCAGAAGGCCACCGCGTCACGAAGGGCCTCGTCCCCCGGCAGGCGCTCGCGCACGGCCGCGCGCGTGGCGGCCGACAGCGTGCCCAACACATAACCCGCGGCGAGGGCGTCGGTGTCCTCGGGCCGGCGGGGCGGGTTGGGGCGGTGGGCGTTGGTCATGGCGGTCAGGCGAGACACTCGCGCAAGGCGGCGAGGCCGCGGCGGATCCAGGCCTTCACCGTGCCCAGCGGGGCGTTGAGCCGCTCGGCGATCTCCGCGTGGCTGCAGCCATCGAGATAGGCATGGAGCACGCACTGTCGCTTGGCCACATCCAGCCGCTCCAGACAGGCGTCGAGCTGGCGCACCGAGCTGCGCCAGGCCACCGTGTCGGCCACGTCAGGACCGGAATCGGCCCCGGCTTCCTGCAGGGCGTCGAGGGTTTCCTCGTCGGCACTCACGGTGCGGCGGTGGGCGCGCACCCAGTCCAGCGCGGCGTGGCGCACGATGCTGTAGAGCCAGCCGCGGCCATCGCCGCGGCGCGGGTCGAAGCTGCCCGCGCGGGTCCACACGGCCACAAACGCGTCCTGCAGCACATCCTCGGCCGACGCGCGGTCGCGCACCAGCCGCAACGCCACCCCCAGCAGGTAGCGTCCTTCGCGCTCGTAAAGGCGGCGCAGCGCGTCGCGCTCGCCGCGCGCACAGGCGGCCAGCTCGGCGTTGTGGTCGAAGGGCGTGTTCAGGGTCACGACGGGGCGGCGGGCGCGGCGGATCGGGGCGGGGGTCGCGCGCATGGTACCCCACCCCGTTCCGCTTCAACCCCGGCCTTCGGCGCCGCGCTGCGCGGGCTCAGGCCCCGCTCAGGAGGCCTTGTAAAGGATGTAGTCGGCCTGGTACTTCACGATCTGCTTCTGGCCTTTGGTGGCCGCGGTGCAGGGCGCGGACGGTGCGACACCGCCCACCGTGGCCACGCGCTGGATGTAGGTCACACCGGTCATGGCGCCCATGCCGGTGGCCGGGTTGGCCTTGACCAGCTGCAGCGGGATGTTGCCGGCGCCGGCCGGGGCAACGGCGAGCTGCGTGGCGGTCACGGCCGAGCCGTCGGTGCTCAGCCAGGTGGCGGGCGGACCGTAGTAGCGGCCCACGGTCTTGCCGGCGCGGTCGAGCAGTTTGGCCTCGGGGCCGACGAACACCCACTCGGTCTGGCCGGGGGCGTCCTTCTTGTCGCGGCACTCGTAGGTGATCTCACCGACGCCCACCGTTTCCATCGCGACCTTGTGGCCGGCCGGCACCTTCACGGCGTCCGGCAGGCTGGCCTGGGAAAACACCGGGGCGGGCGCGGTGGACGCGCAGGCGACGAGAGACAGGGCGGCCGCGGCGGCCAGGGCGGTTTTCAGCATGGAAGGCTCCTTGAGGATGGGTGGACGAGTCAGCGGGCACGACCGGGTCGTGCGCCACTCCTTCCACTACTCCGGAGCCGGCCGTTTGGATGCAGCCCGGCCGAAAAAAAGCGTCAGACCGCCCGCGGCCGCACCAGCGCGGCGGCCCGCTTGGCCTCGCGGCGCGCGGTGTCCACGTCGGGGTGGTGCACCAGCGCGACGCCCATGCGCCGCTTGGCGAAACTCTCGGGTTTGCCGAACAGGCGGATGTCGGCGTTGGGCACGCGCAGGGCCTCGTCCACGCCGTCGAACACGATGCCGCGGGCCTCGACCCCGCCGTAGATCACGGCGCTGGCGCCCGGGCTCTTGAGCGCGGTGTCCACCGGCAGGCCCAGGATGGCGCGGGCGTGCAGCTCGAACTCGTTTTGCCACTGGGTGATCATCGTGACCATGCCCGTGTCGTGGGGGCGCGGGCTGACTTCGCTGAACCACACCTGATCGCCCTTGACGAACAGCTCCACGCCAAACAGGCCCAGCCCCGCCGGCTGACCGTCCAGGCCGACGCCGAGGTTGGCGGTGATCGCCTGCGCGATCTCGCGCGAACGCGCCAGCGCCGCCGGCGACATCGGGTGCGGCTGCCAGCTCTCCACGTAATCGCCGCTGACCTGCACGTGGCCAATCGGGTCACAGAAATGCGTCTGCACGCTGCCGTCGGCCGCGCGGGCGCGCACGGTGAGCTGGGTGATCTCGTAGTCGAAATCGATGAAGCCTTCGACGATCACACGGCCGTGGCTCACGCGGCCGCCGGCCATGGCGTAGTCCCAGGCACCCGCCACGTCGGCCGGCCCGTCGATCTTGCTCTGGCCTTTGCCCGAGCTGCTCATCACCGGCTTGACGATGCAGGGATAACCGATGCCGGGCTGGCCATCGGCGCCGTCGATGGCGGCCTGGAGTTCGGCCAGCGAATCGCAAAAGCGGTACGGGCTGGTGGGCAGCCCGAGGGTTTCGGCGGCGAGGCGGCGGATGCCCTCGCGGTCCATCGTCAGCCGCGTGGCGCGGGCGGTGGGCACCACGCGCACCACGCCCTCGGCCTCCAGCGCCTGCAGCACCGGCGTGGCAATGGCCTCGATCTCGGGCACCACCAGATCGGGCTTTTCGCGCTGGATGAGGGCGCGCAGCGCCTCGGGATCGCTCATGGCGATGGTGTGGGCGCGGTGGGCGACCTGCTGACCCGGGGCGTTGTCGTAGCGGTCCACCGCGATCGTCTCCACGCCCAGACGTTGCAGCGCGATCAGCACCTCCTTGCCCAGCTCGCCGGCGCCGAGCAGCATGACCTTGGTGGCCGACGGGGACAGGGGGGTGCCGAGGGTGGTCATGCGGATCTCCGGGTCGGTAGAAGACGTCGGCGTGGCGCTCAGAGCGCCTCGCCCATGGTTTCGCCCAGGCGCACCGGCCGCGCGGGCGCCCAGTGGGGATCGAAGGCGATGGTGTCGTGCGGCCAGAGCATGACCACGGTCGAGCCGAGCAGGAAACGGCCCATTTCAGCGCCGCGCGCCAGCGCGATGGGCGCGTCGTCGTAGGTCCATTCGCGCAGCGCGCCCGGGCGCGGCGGGTTCACCACGCCGTGCCAGGCGGTGGCCATGCTGCCGACGATCGTGGCGCCCACCAGCACCAGCACGAATGGCTCCGTCTGGCCGCGGTGCTCGATGTCGAACACGCAGACCACGCGCTCGTTGCGCGCGAATAGCCCCGGCACACCCTGCGCGGTGGCCGGGTTGACGGAATACAGGTCGCCGGGCACGTGGATCATGCGCCGCAGCCGCCCCGCGCAGGGCATGTGGATGCGGTGGTAATCGCGCGGGCTGAGGTAGATGGTGGCGAAGGCGCCGTTGCGGAAGGCGCCGGCCAGCGCGGCATCGCCTCCCACCAGCGCGCGCGTGCTGTAGTGGTGGCCCTTGGCCTGGAAGATCTGGTCGTCAACGATGGCGCCGAACTGGCTGATCGCACCGTCCACCGGACACACAAACGCGGCTTCGCTCAGCGGCCGGGCGCCCTCGCGCAGCGCGCGGGTGAAGAAGTCGTTGAAGGTGGCGTAGGCGGCGGGATCGGGCTGCGCCGCCTCGGCCATGTTGACCTGGTAGCGCCGGATGAAGCGGCGGATCATCCACTGGGTGAACGCGCCGCCTTCGGCGCGCGCGAGGCGGCCGGCGAACTCGGTGAGGGCGCGCTGGGGCAGCCAGTGCTGCAGGGAGACGGACAGGGGTATCGACACGGCCGGGATTGTAGGCGGCCACCCCGGCGCCGGGGGCACAGCGGGCACAATGCCCGGCATGAGCGACGCGCTGTTTCGTGTGGAAGGGCTGGTCAAGCGCTATGGCGAGGCCACCGTGGTGCAAGGCCTGGACTTCGAGATCCGGCCGGGCGAATGCCTGGGCGTGATCGGGCCCAACGGGGCCGGCAAGACCACCACCATCCGCGCCTGTCTCGGCCTGACCGTGGCCGACGAAGGACGCATCAGCGCTTTCGGCCTGGAGATGCCGCGCGACGCCCTGGCGATCAAGTCACGGCTGGGCGTGGTGGCCCAGATGGACACGCTCGATCCCGACTTCAGCGCCGCGGAAAACCTGCTGGTCTATGGCCGCTACTTCGGCCTGCCTGACGCGCTCATCCGGGAGCGCATTCCGCGCCTGCTGGACTTCGCGGCCCTGGCCCACAAGGCCGACGCCCGTCCGGGCGAACTCTCCGGCGGCATGAAGCGGCGCCTGTCCCTGGCCCGCGCCCTGGTCAACGACCCGCAATTGCTGCTGCTCGACGAGCCCACCACCGGCCTGGACCCGCAGGCCCGCCACCTCATGTGGGAGCGGCTGCAGCGGCTGCTGCAGCAAGGCAAGAGCATTCTGCTGACCACCCACTTCATGGACGAGGCCGAGCGGCTGTGCTCTCGCCTGCTGGTGCTCGACCACGGCCGCAAGATCGCCGAGGGCACGCCCCGCGACCTGATCGCGGCGCACCTGGAACCCGACGTGGTGGAGGTGTACGGCCCGGCCGCGCTGGCGCTGGCGCACGATGCGGGTCACGCCGCGCTGCGCAGGCTGGCCGCGCGCGTGGAGGTCAGCGGCGAGACGGTGTTCTTCTACACCGCCCACGCCCAGCCGCTGCTCGCCGCACTGGCCGACCGGCCGGGCCTGCGCACACTGCACCGCCCGGCCAACCTCGAAGACCTGTTCCTCAAACTCACCGGTCGACAGATCCGGGAAGACGGCTGAACCCCATGTCCCCCCACGCGGCACCGGTGCGTTGGCCGACGTGCTCCGAGGGGACGCGTTGCACGCTGGCGCAGCGCGGACAGACAACACGGTACTGAATCGCCCATGCCACCCATCTCACTCAACCCCTGGTCGCCGCCGCGCCTGTCGCGCCGCTGGTGGCCTGTCTTTCAACGCAACTTGCTGGTCTGGCGCAAGCTCGCCGTGCCCAGCCTGGTGGGCAACATCGCCGAGCCGCTCATGTGGCTGGTGGCCTTTGGCTACGGGCTCGGTGCGCTGGTGGGCGAGGTGCGGGTGGACGGCGATGCCGCCGTGCCCTACATCCTCTTCCTCGCCAGCGGCAGCATCTGCATGAGCGCGATGAACGCCGCCACGTTTGAGGCGCTGTACTCGGCCTTCTCGCGCATGCACGTGCAAAAAACCTGGGACGGCATCCTCAACGCGCCCGTGCGGCTGGACGACGTGGTGCTGGCCGAGATGCTGTGGGCGGCGTTCAAGGCGCTGTTCACCGTGACGGCGATTCTGGGCGTGATGCTCGCGCTGGGCATCTCGCACTCGCCCAAGCTGCTGGTGGCCTGGCCGGTGTTGTGGCTGGTGGGCATCACCTTCGCCTGCATCGCGCTGGTGTTCAACGCGCTGGCCAAAGGCTATGACTTCTTCACCTACTACTTCACGCTGTTTCTCACGCCGATGATGTTTCTCGCCGGCGTGTTCTTCCCGCGTGAGCAGCTTCCGCCGCTGGTGCAGCAGTTTGCGCAACTGCTGCCGCTGAGCCACGCGGTGGACCTGGTGCGGCCGCTGTTCCTCGACCGCTGGCCCGACCGACCGTGGCTGCACCTGGGCGTGCTGGTGGCGTACGCGGTGGTCGCCTTCTGGATCGCGCTGGCGCTCACGCGCAAACGCTTCGCCCGCTGAGTTGGTGGAGAGCCCGCTCGGGGCCGGGCGGGACGACCGCGGCGCCGGTCAGTGCACGGCCGTCAGCGCGGGCTGGGCGCTCACGTACGGGGCGGTGCCACCGTCCATGAAGGTGGCGGCGTCCACCGCGGTGTCGGCCGGCAGCGGCTCGTCGGCCGAGGCGTCGATGGCAGCGTCGAAATCGGCCGCCACGGTGTGGGTCTTGGGAATCAGGGGCTTGTCCAGCGGACGGCACACGCGCTGGCGCAGGCGGCGCAGGTCGGCGCTGTCTTCCATCGCGCTGATCACGGCTTCGGGATCGAGCATCAGCACGAAGGGATTGAGGCGGTGGGCAGAGGCTTTCATGGTGGCTCCAGAAACTTGAGGGTGGATTTGTGTCGTGTTGAAACAGACTGTAGCCACCGTGTATCAGGGCGTTAAGTCGGCGCCCCGCCATTCGCGTTGTAGGAAATTGGCTGACAGCGTGTCGGCGCAGTCTCACCTGGGCAGGATGGGCGATGGGAGCGATGGTCGGGCGAATCGGGAGGACGCAGACTGAACGCGCATGCCCTGAAACGCTCACCCGAGGCCGCAACGACATGTTTGGTCATCTTTCGATCAGCCCCGACGGCTTCCTGCTGGTGGGTTACCCCATGTGGAATCTGCGCGCCACGGTGGTCATCTCGCCCGAAGGTCGGGCGAAGCGGTCAGCACTGCTCCAGCGTGCCAGCGCGCTGCCACCCGGGCCGATCCGCAATGACGTGTACGTCAACGTCCAGTCGGCCCTGGCCTACGTCCCCGATGAGTTTGTGAACTACGCGGTGGATGTCGGTCTGTATTTTTTCAGTCTGCCGGCATGGCAAGCCCGGCAGGCGGAGATCGATCGCGTGGTGGGTGAGTTCTTCGATCCGGCCGACATCAAGGCCAACCCGGCCATCGCCCTCGTCGCCACCCAGCTCAAGGCGGTGGGGTTTATGCGCCTCGGGCCCACGCTGGAGATGTTCGTCCAACACTGGTGCTACGACGTACACGAAGAACAGCTCGGCAAAAACGGCGCATTCCTCGTCCCGGTCAAGCTGGCCTACCAGGCGATCCGCAAGACCGTGGAGCGGCTCAACGATCCCGTCCTGAAAGCATCCATCCAGACGCTGTGCAGCTGGACCCTGCTGAGTGCCAAGTCATCCACCCGCGAACGTTTGCAGGCAGCGATCGAGACCATCCTCACGCGCCGAGACGCCAAAGCCATCGTCTCCGAGCTGGTGGACTCCTTCAAGAACAGCCAGCTTCCCCCGCCCAACCGAAACGCGGCGCTCCGCGAGGCGGTGCTGCAGGTGGCACAGCATCTCAACCTCACCGCCAGCGCAGCAGCCCAGACCGCCATTGCGACCATGAAAGCCCGCATTGAGGTCGATGACGAATACCTGGTGCGGACCTCGGTTGAGGCAGTGGCTCGAGGTCAGGCACTGGGTGAGTTCACCGACACCAGTCGCCGAGCGCTGGCCTCGGTTCGGGCAGCCCGCCAGGCGGACGACGAATCGGACATGGATACGCTCGTTCGACAGACCCAAGCACACGCCGAACGCAGCGCGGCCTCCGCCCTGACCCTGTCAGCCACCGGCGCTGTCGAGGACGAGCGCGCGGCGCTCCAGCGGCTTTCGCTGACGCAACTGCTGCGCTGGATCAACGGACCCGTGGTCGGCCCCCGGCGACGGCGCCTCGATCGCCCCGCTGCCCTGGCGAAGGCCAGCGCGCGGCCCGCGGCGGTGGAGGTCCAGCCTGCGCCCGCTGCAGCGCGCCAGCCCGCTCGCCCGAAGCCGGCCATCACGGCACACGACATCGACGTCATCGCGGCGCAAGGCTACGCCGCCGCCGCGTCCTTCTTCCTGCAGGACGTGCGCGACATGCAACCCGTGGCCCAGTCGCTGAACCTGCCAGCCACGTTCACGCACCAGCTCGCGCAGCTGGCCACCGACCTCGAACAGCTGCACACCGCCCTCGATCATTTGCCGGGGAATCTGGACGATGGCCGCATCCAGCAGCAGCTCTCCGACGCCGACGCGGCGCTGGATGCCCTGCGCGCGGAGCTGGCCCGCCACCAGACGGAGGCGCAGCTGCGCGAGGACTTCGACACCGCGCTCACCGCCGCGCTGGCGCACGAGACGCTGCGGCTGGGCCGCTCCGACGGCGGCGTGGTGAACTGCCGCTTGCAGGCCACGGACTGGGCCTGGGTGGCCGACCGCTATCACCGCCGCTGGCTCAATCATGTGCGGCGGGTGTGGCGCGGCAACCAACCAGTCGAACTCCAGGCGGATGAGGCCCTGGCGCTTCACATCACGGGCAGCAGCCGCAGCAGCGAAGGCTATGTGTTCTGCGTGTCGGTTCACCTGTGGCAGCGCGACGAGGGCAAAACCAGCCTGCCGAGCAACGGGGAAGGCGTGCTTCCCGCGATGAACACCGCCGACTGGTATGACACCTACCGCACCTGCTGCGTGCTGCACGTTCCGCGTGGCTGAGCGACCGCCGGATTTCAGCGGCCCGCGCGCAGCGCCGTCACGCTCTCCCGCACCACCGCCTCCACGCTGCGCGTCTCCTGGTAGCGGCGGCGCAGCAGGCTGGCGTGGTTGCCGTCATGGCCCGCGGTGCGCTCGATCTCGTCCAGGGCGGCGGTGCTGTGCAGGGCCGCGGCGTGGGGCGCGAGGCGGCGCACGGTGGCCAGCACGTCCTCGCGGATGCTGATCTGCTCGCGCGTCTTGGGGTTGACCATCATGCCGTCGAGTCCGAATCGGCAGGCCTGGAAGCGGTTGTAGGTGTAGACGAGGTAGTCGTCTTCCTCCGGCGGCGGGTCGGTGCGCTCCAGCAGGTGGCGGCACAGGGCCTGCAGGTAGCAAGCCAGGGCGGCGGCGCGCTCCACGGTCAGCGGGGTGTCGCACACCCGAAGCTCGATGGTGCCGTACTCCGGCTTGGGCCGGATGTCCCAGTAAAAGTCCTTCATCGACTTCACCACGCCGGTGCTTTCCATCTTGGTGAAGTAGCCCTCGGTGAATGCCTCCCAGCTCAACACGAAGGGCGCGCGGCCGCTGAGCGGAAAGGCGAACACGGAGTTCAGCCGTGCCGAATCGAACAGGGTGTCCACGCCCTGCGAAAACGGCGACGACGCCGACAGCGCGATGAAGTGGGGCACGTAGCGGTTGAGCGCGTGCAGCAGGTACAGGGCCTCGTCGGGCGAACGGCAGCCGATGTGCACGTGCTGGCCGAAGACGGTGAACTGCTTGGCGAGATAGCCGTACAGCCCCGAGAGCTGCTGGAAGCGCGGTTTGCTGAAGATCCGCTGCTCGAACCAGCGCTGAAAGGGGTGGGTGCCGCCGCCGGCGATCTCGATGTTGAGGCGATCGCCTGCGGTGACCAGCGTGTCGCGGATGGCCCGAAGCTGGGCCAGCAGCGGACCGTGTTCGCGCTGCACGTCGGTGGCGATCTCGATCATGCTCTGGGTCATCTCGGGCGTGACCGTGCCCGGAAAGGGCTTGCGCCGCAGCAGCTCCAGCAGGTCATCGGCGCTGCTGGAGAGGTCGAAATCGTGGGCGTTGACGAGTTGGAGTTCAAGCTCGACGCCCATGGTCAGGGCGTCGGAGGCCTTGAAGGTTTCAAGCGGCATGGCGAGGCTCCTCGGCGTGGGTCAGGTGGGTTTCGCGGGCGGCCATGAGCGCGCGCTGCGTGACGACCGGCCCCAGCAGCTCCTGCACCAGCATCATCCCGGCCAGCGCGGCCAGCACCGCGACCGCCGGCTCGAAGCCCATCAGACGGCTCTGTTCGAGCAGCAGGATGGCGAAGGCCGACATCGGCGTGAGCGCCAGGCCCGTGAGCAGGCCCTTGCGCTCGGTGATGCCCGACAGGCGCGCCACCGCCACGCTGCAGACGACCTTGCTCGCGGTGCGCAGTGCGATCAGCAGCAGGCCCATGGCCAGGCCGGCGGGCACATCGCTCCAGTCCAGCAGCGAGGCGATGTAGACAAACAGGAACACCGACAACAGGTGGCCGACGGTGCCGAAGTCGCGCTGCGCGCTGGTGAGGTGCACCCGGCGCTCGCGCGCCACGATGCCGAACGTGAGCGCGGCCAGCAGCGGCGACAGCTTGAGGCCAAAGGCCGCGGTGGTGAGCAGCAGCACGGCCAGCGCAAACACCACCGTGACCCCGTGCTCCGGGGTGCGCCTGAGCCGCAGCAGCCAGGGCACCGCCACGCCCAGCAGACCACCGACGGCCAGCGAGGTGCCGACCACATGAACGCTGGAGAACAGCGCCTGCACCACGTCGCCCGAGGTGCTCAGATACCAGTACGCCATCACCGCCTTGAGCGCCACCACCGCCGCAAGGCAGTTGATGGCGCACAGGTGCAGCACCCGCTCGGTCACCTGGCCGGCGCTGCGCAGTTCGTTGGCCACGCGCACCACGCCCGCCGGCGAGGCCGAGACCGAGAGCGCGGCGATGATCAGGCGCTGGTCGGTCGGCAGACCGAACCAGCCGCTGGCCCAGTAGATCACGGCAAAGGTCACCGCGGACTCCACCAGGCCGTGCACGAGGACCCACGGGTTGTGGCGGAACCAGCGCAGGTTCATGCGGTGCCCCAGCTCGAACAGCACGAGCGCCAGCGCCACGTTGGCCAGGAAGGGAAGGCCCGGGATGTCGGTGGTCAGGCCCGGCAGGTTGATCAGGCCGCCCAGCAGGCCCACGGCAACATAACTCGTCACCCGCGGCACGCGCCAGCGTTCATGCACCGCTTCACCGGCGAACCAGGCCAGCAGCAGAACGAGGGGCCAGGCAATGCTTTGCAACAGGAAGGCGAGGTCGGTGACCATGGGGGCTCCGTCGTGGGCCGCGCCGGCCGGGTTGTGCGCGCGGTGTGTCGCGCGCGGGGGTGACGCGGGTGGCGCGCTTCCGGTGGGGAGCGGCCGGTTCAACAACAGGCGGCCATGGGGCCACCGCGGAGGTCAGACCGCGAAGCGGGTCTGGAGTTCAGGCAGGCCGAGGGTATCGAGCATCTGCTGCAGGCGCTGCCGCGCGTGGTCGCGGGCGCCGGCGGTGATGTGGGGCATTCTACGGGCGAGGATCAGCTCGTTTTTCATCGAGTGTTCCCAGCCCACGAGTTCGGTCACCGTGACGTCATAGCCATGCGCCTGCAAACGCAGGCAGCGCAGCACGTTGGTGACCTGGCTGCCGAACTCCCGCGTGTGCAGCGGGTGGCGCCACAACTCGGCCAGGGGGGTGCGCTTGAGGGTCAAGGCCTTGTGTTGCCGCATCACCGCGGCCACCTCGGCCTGGCAACACGGCACGATCACCACCGCCGGCGCCTGGCGCGCGAGCGCGAAGTCGATGGCGTCGTCGGTGGCCGTGTCGCAGGCGTGCAAGGCGGTCACCACGTCGATGGCGGCTGGCAGGTCCGGGTGGGAGGGCGCCTGGTCGGCGGTGGCGGCGATGAACCGCATGCGACCGAAGCCCAGGTCGGTGGCGAGTGCGCGCGAGCGCGCGACGAGGTCTTCCCGCACCTCCAGCCCGATGACCTCGCCCACCGCGCGCTCGCGGAAGAAGCGGTCATAGAGCATGAAACCGAGATAGGACTTGCCGGCGCCGACATCGACGAGCGTCACGTCACCGCGGTCAGCCAGCGCATCAGCCAGCAAGGGCTCGATGAATTGCAGCAGGTGGTTCACCTGCTTGAGCTTGCGGCGGGTGTCCTGGTTCAGGCGGCCGTCGCGCGTGAGGACGTGCAAGGCCTGCAACAAGGCGATCGATTGGCCGGGCCGCAACTCGGGGAGTTGCTCGTGAAGGCTGGGGGCGTGGCGCGGGGCGGACGACCGGGAGGCAGGCATGCGGGCGATGGTAGCCCAGCGCTGCATCGACAATTCGCACATGACCGATTTCGCCCCCGCGCTGCCGAGCGGCGCTGCCGACCCGCACCCGTTCAGCCAGCTCACACCCGCCGTCGTGCTCGACGCGCTGAGCGCGGTGGGCTTGTGGCCCGACGGGCGCCTGAGCGCGCTCAACAGCTTTGAGAACCGCGTCTACCACGCCCACCTCGACGAGCCCGTGGCCGGCCACACGCAGGTGGTGGCGAAGTTCTACCGCCCGGGTCGCTGGAGCGACGCGCAGATCGCCGAGGAGCACACGTTCGCCCACGAACTGGTCGCGGCCGAGGTGCCGGTGGTTGCTCCGCTGGTGATTGGAGGCGCCAGCCTGCACCATGCCGAGGGCTTTGCCTTCTCGGTCAGCCCTCGGCGTGGCGGGCGGCGGCCCGAGCTGGACGACGGCGAGGTGCTGGAATGGATCGGCCGGTTTCTGGCCCGGCTGCACACGGTGGGTGCCGCCCACCCGTTTGTGCACCGCCCCGGTCTGAACAGCGCGGCCTTCGCGCGCGAGCCGCGCGACTGGCTGGCGGCCCACCACGTGATTGCGCCCGAGGTGCAGCGCGAATGGTCCGCCGCGCTCGACGAGGCGCTGACGCTGATTGAAGCCCATGGCGTGCTGACCGAAGGCGCATCGGCCGACGGCGTCGCACGGCTGCGGCTGCACGGCGACTGCCACCCGGGCAACATCTTGTGGACACCGACCGATCGGCCAGAACCCGGCCCGCACTTTGTGGACCTGGACGACGCGCGCACCGGCCCGGCCGTGCAGGACCTGTGGATGCTGCTGTCCGGCGACCGCGGCCAGCAGACCCGGCAACTGGCCGCGCTGCTCGACGGCTACGAACAGGTGCGCGTCTTCGACGCGCGCGAACTCGCGCTGATCGAGCCGCTGCGCACGCTGCGGCTGGTCCACTACAGCGCCTGGATCGCCCGTCGCTGGGACGACCCGGCCTTCCCGCCCAACTTCCCCTGGTTCGGCAGCCGCGACTTCTGGCGCGGGCAGGTCGACCTGCTGATCGAACAGATCGAGGCCATGCAGGCCGCACCGCTCGTGGCCTGAGCGCCAGACACGAATGCTTTGGTAGCATTCGGCGGTGATTTTCTGGCCGGTTTTCATACTTTTCAGCAGCTACCGACCCCGCGTCGTCGAGGCGGGCGCGTGCTTGAGGCTCTCCACGCCGGCTTCCGGCCATTTAAATTGCGTGCAATTAAATTTGATGCAATAATACGATCCATGGTCAAGACCACCCCCACCCCGGACGACGTCCTGGCGCTCGACCACCAGCTGTGTTTCGCGCTGTATTCGGCCTCGCTGGCCATGACCAAGCTCTACAAGCCGCTGCTGGACGAACTCGGCCTGACCTACCCGCAATACCTCGCGATGCTGGCCCTGTGGGAGGCCGACGGCGTGAGCGTTTCGGCGCTGGGGGAGCGGCTGCGGCTGGACTCCGGCACCCTCACGCCGCTGCTCAAGCGGCTGGAGGCCGCCGACCTGATCACCCGCACGCGCGACGCCAGCGACGAACGCCGCGTGCGGGTGCACCTCACGCCCGCCGGGCAGCGCCTCAAACAACGCGCCGCGCGCATCCCGGGCTGTGTGCTGCAGGCGGCGCAGTGCAGCGTGACCGAAGCCATCGAACTGACGCGGCAGGTGCAACGCCTGCGCGACCGCCTCGGCGTCTGACCCCAGCGCCTCCCCTTTTTTCAACCCGGCCGCCCCGGCCGCCTTTTCCGGAGAGCCCACCATGCCCACCACCCTCGACAAAGTCCTCTACACCGCCCGCGCCACCACCACCGGCGGACGCGACGGCAGCGCCCGCAGCGACGACGGCCTGCTCGATGTGAAGCTGTCCCCGCCCAAAGCCATGGGCGGCGCCGGCACCGCGACCAACCCCGAACAGCTGTTCGCCGCCGGCTACTCGGCGTGCTTCATGGGGGCGCTGAAATTCGTGGCGGGCATGAAGAAGGTGCCGGTGCCGGCGGACGCGACGATCGACGCCGAAGTGGACATCGGTCCGATCCCGCAAGGCTTTGGCATCGCGGTGCGCATGACGGTGAACCTGCCGGGCATGGACCGCGCGGTGGCACAGGACCTGGTCGACACCGCCCACACGGTGTGCCCCTACTCCAACGCCACCCGCGGCAACATCCCGGTGGAACTCAAGCTGGGCTGAGCCCCGACCGCCTGCTCCCGCCCCAATGCCGTGGCCGGAGGGGCGGGGCGGGTTTGATTTACTTCTTGTCGGGGTCGTGGATGACGGTGCTCGTGCCGACGCCGACCCCGGCCCGCACGCCGCTGTTGCCCACCTCGGTGCTCACACCCACACCGGCGCCGGCGCTCACCTGACCGCGCTGGTTCACGCCGACCCCCACACCCACCGGCCCGACGCCGGTGCCCACGCCCAGGCTCACGCCGCCGTTGCTCGCCCCCACGCCGATCGTGACGGGGCCGACCGGGATGCCGACGCCCACGCCCACCGACGAACAACCGGCCGCGGCCAGGGCCAGCAGCAAGAACGAAGCGCGCAGGGAGCGGGAAGCCAGGGCGGTCATGGGGAACTCCAATCCAACGTGGGCCCCATTGTGACCTGAGGCGCTCCAGAAAGTGCCGCCGGCGGACCGCGGGCTTCCCGCGGGCCACCCGCTGGCCGTGAACCCGGACTCGCCGCTCAGGCCAGCAGGGCGTTGACCCGCTTGACGTAGGCGGCCGGATCGTCGGGCATGCCGCCTTCGGCCAGCAAAGCCTGGTCGAAGAGGATGTGCGCCAGGTCGTCGAACCGGGCATGGCCGTCGAGTTTCTTCACCAGCGCATGGCCGGCGTTGACTTCCAGGATCGGCTTGACCGTGGGCGCCGGCTGCCCCGCCTGCTTGAGCAGGCGCGCGAGCTGCATCGAATAGTCCCCGTCTTCCACCACGAGGCACGCCGGCGAGTCCACCAGCCGCGAGGTCACGCGCACGTCCTTGGCGCGGTCCTTCAGGCTGTCCTTCAAGCGCTCCAGCACCGGCTTGAACGCTTCGGCGGCCTCTTCCGCCGCCTTCTTCTCGGTCTCGTCCTGCAGGTCGCCCAGATCCACCGCACCCTTGGCCACGCTTTGCAGCGGCGTACCGTCGAATTCGGGCAGGAAGGACAAGGCCCACTCGTCCACCCGGTCCGTCATCAGCAGCACCTCGATGCCCTTCTGGCGGAACACCTCCAGCTGCGGGCTGTTCTGCGCGGCGGCCAGCGTGTCGGCGGTGAGGTAGTAGATCGCCTTCTGGCCGTCTTTCATCCGGCCCTTGTAGTCGGCCAGCGCGGTGGGCTCGCTCTGGGTGGTGCTGGCAAAACGCAGCAGTTTCGCGATCCTGTCGCGGTGGGCGAAGTCCTCGCCCACGCCCTCCTTGAGCACGGCGCCAAAGGCGGCGTAGAACTTGCCGTACTTGTCGCTGTCCTTGCTGAGGTCGTCGAGCAGCGTCAGCACGCGGCGCGTGTTGCCCTCGCGAATGGCCTTCACGTCGCGGCTTTCCTGCAGCAGTTCGCGGCTCACGTTGAGCGGCAGGTCGCTCGAATCGACCACGCCCTTGACCCAGCGCAGGTAAGCCGGCATGAGGCTCTCCGCCTCGTCCATGATGAACACGCGCTTGACGTAGAGCTTGATGCCGGCCTTGCGGTCGCGGTTCCACAAGTCCTGCGGCGCGGTGGCCGGGATGTAGAGCAGCTGCGTGTACTCGGTGCTGCCCTCCACCCGGTTGTGGCTCCAGGCCAGCGGCGGCTCGGTGTCGTGGCTGAGGTTCTTGTAGAACTCGATGTACTGCTCGTCGCTCACGTCCTTCTTGGGGCGAGACCACAGCGCGTTGGCCGAGTTGACGGTCTCCCACTCGTCCTTGAGCACGTATTCGCTTTTCTCGGCGTCCCAGGCTTCGGCCTGCATGCGGATCGGCAGGCTGATGTGGTCGCTGTACTTCGCGATGATCGCCTTGAGCTTCCAGTGGCTGAGGTACTCGGTCTTGTCCTCGCGCAGGTGCAGGATGACGCTGGTGCCGCGCGCCGGGCGCTCGATCGCCTCCACCTCGAAATCGCCGCTGCCGCCGCTGCTCCAGCGAACGCCTTCGGCTGCGGACAGGCCGGCACGGCGGCTTTCCACCACGATCTTGTCGGCCACGATGAAGCCCGAGTAGAAGCCGACGCCGAATTGCCCGATCAGCTGCGCGTCGCTCTTCTGGTCGCCGCTGAGCTTGCTCATGAAGTCGCGGGTGCCGCTCTTGGCGATGGTGCCGAGGTGCTCGATCGCCTCCGCCGCGCTCATGCCGATGCCGTTGTCGGTGATGGTGAGGGTGCGCGCCGCTTTGTCGAAGGCCACGCGCACCTCAAGCTCGGGCGCGTCCTCGTACAGCGCGGCGTTGTTCAGCGCCTCGAAGCGCAGCTTGTCGCAGGCGTCCGACGCGTTGGACACCAGCTCGCGCAGAAAGATGTCGGGGTTGGAGTAGAGGGAGTGGGTGACGAGGTGCAGCAGCTGCGCCACCTCGGCCTGGAAGGAGTGGGTCTGTTTGCTCATGGTTGTCGTCTGGGTAACGGCGGCGGACCGCGAAAGCGGCGCCCCGCGGGCGCTCGGCCCGGCGGATTTGCGGGCGACCGCCGGCTTTTCAAGAGCCGCCCGGTTCCAGCCAGCACCGCAGACGCTCGGCCACGGACGGACTGCCGAGCAGGTCGAGGTGGCCGGTGCGGTGGGCGACAAAGCGGCTGTCGGGGCCCAGGCCGAGCGCGCGGGCCGGGTCGTCGTGGTCGCCCAGGGCGCTGCGCAGCGGCACCAGGCCGTCGCCGACCAGCCGGTCGGCCAGCAAGCCGCGGCGCGGCGCCAGGCACGCCGCCACCACGCGACAGGCCACCCCCGCCGGCAGCGGCAGCGGCGCATCGGGCGGACCGTCGTCGTCCCCGCGCACCTGGCCGCGGCGCAGGTCGGTGATGCCGGCGCTGCGCAGCCGGCCCAGCCGGGCCAGGGGCGCGGTGAAGGGCGAGGCGTCGAGCAACAGATCCACGCCATGGCCGGCGCGCTCCAGCGGCGCGCCGTGGTGCGGCGTGCCCAGGCAGATGAGGTCGCGCAGCGTTGCACGCCAGGCGTGGCCGGCGGACCCACCGGCGTGCACCGCGCTGCGAATCACCAGCCCGCCCATGCTGTGGCCGATGAGGGTGAGGCGTTGCAGCGGCACCGGCCAGGACGCGACCAGGCGCTCCAGCCGCTCGGCCAGCGCGCGGCCGTTGGTGGCCACCGGCAACCCGGTGTTGTAGGTGAGGTAGGCCGGGGTGGCCCCCAACCGCCAGGCGAGCCAGACGCCGTGGTCGTGACCCTCGCGCAGCCACTGGTCCCCGTGCATGCACAGGCCATGCACCAGCACCAGCGCGTGGCCGGTGGGCGCCCCGGCCACGCGCCACGACATCGGCTGCGCCAACGGGTTGCCCATGGCCTGCAGCCGGTCCCCCATCACGCCGTTGAGCGCCGCCACGACCGCCGCGCGCTCGGGCGTGTTGTCACCGCCGGACGCCTCCAGCCACGGCCCCAGCGCTTGCAGCAACACGTCCACCCCGAGGCCCACGCCGGCATGGATGCCCCGGATGGCCCGGTAGATCTGCCCGGTGAGGCCGCCGGCACGGCCCGCCTCGGCACCCCGCGACAGACCGAGTCCGCCGCGCACGGCCTGATGCACGCCCTCGGTGATGCCGATGACGCCGCCGGTGGCGGCGGTGATGAGCTGGGCGGCCGCGCGCAGATCGCCGGCACGCAGGTGACGGCGGGCGCGGGCGGCGGGCGAGCGGGGGGGCGGCTGGGCGGGGTTCATGGGCCATTGTGGGCCCGGACCCGCCGACGCGCCAGCGTTCAGAACGCCTCGTCCGCCCCGAGGTAGCGCCACTGGCCGGGCGGCAACCGGCCCAGCACCACGCGCCCGATGCGCACGCGCTTGAGGCCCACGACGTGCAGTCCCACCGCCTCGCACATGCGGCGGATCTGCCGCTTCTTCCCCTCGCGCAGCACGAATCGCAGCTGCTCGGGGTTCTGCCAGTCCACCTGCGCGGGCTTGAGCGGCTGGCCGTCCAGACTCAGGCCGTGCCGCAGGCGCGCCAGCGCCGACGCCGGCAGCGCGGCCTGCACGTTCTGCGTCACCACGCCGCCGCCGTGCGGCCCGTTGGGTGCCCAGTGCACGCGCACGAGGTACTCCTTTTCCACACCGCTGTCCTCGCCAATCAGGGTGCGCGCCACGCGGCCGTCCTGCGTGAGCACCAGCAGGCCGGTGGAGTCGATGTCGAGCCGGCCGGCCGGCGCCAGGCCGCGCAGCTGCGACGGGGAAAAGCGGCGCGGCGCGCGGTCGTCGCGCCACCGGTTGGCGGCGGTGACCAGAGCCACCGCCGCCTCGTGCCCGTCTTCGGGCTGGCCACTGACATAGCCCACGGGCTTGTGAAGCAGCACGGTGACGCGCCCGTCTTGCGAGGCGCGGGCGGCCGGGTCGATGTCGACCACGGCATCGGGGCGCACCGGCTGCCCGACCACCGCCACCAAGCCATCCACCCGCACCCAGCCCTGCGCGATCCAGTCGTCGGCTTCGCGGCGGGAACACAAGCCGCGCTCGGCCATGAGCTTGTTCAGGCGCACCGCGTCACCGGCCGCCACCACCGGCACGGACGGGCGCGGCCGCGCCGACGGCGGGCGGGCCGCAACCGGGCGCTGGGCAGGGGCCGGCGAAGGGACCGAGGGAGAGACCGAGGGAGGGGCCGAAGAACGCGCCGCGGCGGGCGCCGGGGCCACAGCCTTCATCGGTCGTGCGCGCGCGGGCCCGGGGGGCCGCACCGGCGGGCGCGCACGGCCCGCGGCGGGAGCTGGGGCGCGCCCGGGCGCGAGACGAAGGGTCTGGGGGGCGGGCGGACGGCCGCCCGGGGCATCGGAATCGCTCATGGGCCGATGATCCCAGATCGGGTGCTCCGGTAGGAATCGCACCCAGCGTCGCACCCAGCGGCCCTCAATCCGGCAGCCCTCACGCCAGCGGACTTCAGCTGGGCGGGCTTCAGTAGGGCAATTGCGCGCTACGCAGCGCCGGGAAGTCGATCACCCGCAGTCCGCCGTACTCGATGGCGATCCAGCCCGCCGCCTCCAGGCGGGACAAGGCCGTGTTCACCCGCTGGCGCGACAAGCCCACCAGATAGGCCAGCTCCTGCTGCGTGATGCGCAGGCCGCCCGCCGCGCCGGGGGACAGCAGCGGATGGAACAAGGCCGCCAGGTGCCGGGCAACCCGCAGGTCGGGGCTGCTGATGCGGTCGATCTCGCGCGCCGCGATGAACTGACCCAGGCGCTCGTTGAGCTGCAGCATCACGAAGCGGTTGAAGCCGATCGAATGGTCAAGCAGCCAGTCGAACGTGGCCACGGGCAGGCCCGCGACCCGGCTCTTGCGCAGCGCCACCACGTTGTAGCGGTAGGGCTCGTGCTTGATCAGCGTGCCCTCGCCGAACCAGCCGCCGGGCGCGAGGCCGGCGAAGGTGATGACCGGGCCGTTGCTGTCGTCGTTGTGCATCTTCATCAGGCCGTCGACCAGCCCAAACCAGAAGGTGACCGAGCGGCCAAAGCGGCAGATGTAGTCGCCGGGCTCGGCCTCGCCCACCAGCAAGTTGTCGATGGCCCGCTGACGCTCCACGGGCGTCAGCCGCTCCAGCCACGGGATCATGGCCAGTTCCTGTTCGGTGGGCGCGCGCGCGCTGCTGCGCAGCATGCCGCTGCTGCGGGAATGGGGGAATGCCGTCATGAATAAGGGTTAGTCCTAGCTGGGGAACACCCTAGATTGTCGTCGTACAGACAACATGGCGTCAAATCGACGCCTACCATCCCGCCCACTTCGTCCCCCAGGGGACAACTGGCAAGGCACCGGCGATGGCCGGTCACAGGAGACAGGCATGCAAACCACCTTCCCCCGGCTCATGCTGGAGCACGCGCAACGGCGGCCAACGGCCCCGGCCCTGCGCGAGAAGGAATACGGAATCTGGCAGACGCTGACGTGGGGCGACCTCGCGTCGCTGGTCGAGTCGCTGGCCTGTGGGCTGCACCAGGCCGGGCTGCAGCGCGGCGAACACATCGTCGTGATCGGCGCCAACCGCCCGCGCCTGTACGCCACCATGCTGGCCGCCCAGTCCGTCGGCGCCATTCCCGTGCCGCTCTACCAGGACGCCGTGGCCGCCGAATGCGTGTTCCCGATCAACAACGCCGAGGTCCGCTTCTGCGTCGTTGAAGACCAGGAACAGGTCGACAAGATGCTGGAGATCCGCGAGCAGTGCCCGCAGCTGGCCCACATCTGGTACGACGACCCGCGCGGATTGCGCAACTACGACGAGCCGGGCCTGGGCGGACTCGACGAACTCGTCGGTGCCGGCGCGGCCCACGCCAAGGCCCACCCGCAGCTGTTCCAGCGGGAGGTCGAAGCAGGTCAGGCGGACGACGTGGCGGCCATGTTCTTCACCAGCGGCACCACGGGCAACCCCAAGGGCGTGGTCCACACCCACTTCAGCCTGATCAACCGCTCGCAGGCCGGCGTCACCTTCGACCGCCTCACCGACAGCGACGAGGTGCTTGCCTATCTGCCGCCCGCCTGGATCGGCCAGAACATCTTCAGCTACGCGCAGTGGCTGGTCGCCGGCTACGTGGTGAACTGCCCGGAGAGCAGCGGCACCGTGATGATCGACCTCAAGGAGGTCGGCCCGACCTACTACTTCGCGCCGCCCCGCGTGTTTGAGGGCATGCTCACCAGCGTGATGATCCGCATGGAAGACGCCGGCGCCCTCAAACGCAAGCTCTTCCACGCCGCCATGGGCCTGGCTCGCCGCGTCGGCCCGGCCCTGATGGACGGCAAGCCGGTGGGCCTGCTCGACCGCATCAAATACCGCCTGGGCGACTGGAGCGTGTATGGCCCGCTGCGCAACAACCTGGGGCTGAGCCGGGTGCGCGTGGCCTACACCGCCGGCGAAGCGATCGGCCCCGACCTGTTCAGCTTCTACCGCTCCATCGGGATCAACCTCAAGCAGCTTTACGGCTCGACCGAAACCGCGGTGTTCGTCTGCCTGCAGCCCGACCACGAAGCGCGCGCCGACACCGTGGGCGTGCCTTGCGAAGGCGTGGAGATCAAGCTGAGCGAAACCGGCGAGATCCTGGTGAAGTCGCCCGGCCTGCTCAAGGGCTACTACAAGAACCCGAGCGCCACCGCCGAGGTCCTCACCGCCGACGGCTGGTACCACACCAGCGACGCCGGCTTCATCGACGCCTCGGGCCACCTCAAGATCATCGACCGCGTGAAAGACGTCGGCCGCCTCATGGGCGGCGCCCACGATGGCGCCATGTTCGCGCCCAAGTACGTCGAAAACAAGCTGAAGTTCTTCTCGCACATCAAGGAGGCAGTGGCCTTCGGTGACAAGCGCGAGAAGGTCTGCGTGATGATCAACATCGACTTTGACGCCGTGGGCAACTGGGCCGAGCGGCGCAACCTGCCCTACGCCGGCTACACCGACCTGGCCTCCAAACCCGAGGTTTATTCCCTCATCCAGGAATGCGTGGAAAAGGTCAACGCCGACCTGAGCCGCGACGCCATGCTCGCCGGCAGCCAGATCAGCCGCTTCCTCGTGCTGCACAAGGAACTCGACGCGGACGACGGCGAGCTCACCCGCACCAACAAGGTCCGCCGCGGCTACATCGGCGACAAGTACCGGGTGCTGGTTGACGCCCTGTACGGTGGCCGGGCCGAGCAGTTCATTGAAACCCAGGTGAAGTTCGAGGACGGCCGCACGGGCAGCGTGAGCGCCACGCTAAAGATCGCCGACGCCAAGACCTTTGCCCCCGTGAAAGCCGCTGCCTGAGCCCCACGCCATGACACAGAAAAAGATCGGCGACGTCGTCCTCGACGTCAAGAACATCAGCCTGCGGTTCGGCGGCGTGAAAGCGCTGACGGACATCAGTTTCAACGTGCGCGAGCATGAGGTGCGGGCCATCATCGGGCCCAACGGTGCCGGCAAGAGCTCCATGCTCAACTGCATCAACGGTGTCTATTCGCCGCAGGAAGGCTCCATCACCTTCCGGGGCCAGACCTTCAAGCACATGAACAGCCGGCAGGTGGCGGAAATGGGCATCGCCCGCACCTTCCAGAACCTGGCGCTGTTCAAGGGCATGAGCGTGATCGACAACCTCATGAGCGGGCGCAACCTGCGCATCAAGAGCGGCCTGTTTGCCCAGGCCTTCCGCAATCCGTTTGGCATCGGCGGCGCCCAGAAGGAAGAAGAAGAGCACCGCGCCTTCGTGGAACGCATCATCGACTTCCTGGAAATCCAGGCCTACCGCAAAACCCCGGTCGGCACCCTGCCCTACGGCCTGCAAAAGCGCGTGGACCTGGGCCGCGCGCTGGCCATGGAGCCGCAGGTGCTGCTGCTCGACGAACCCATGGCCGGTATGAACCTTGAGGAGAAGCAGGACATGAGCCGCTTCATCCTCGATGTGAACGACGAATTCGGCACCACCATCGTCCTGATCGAACACGACATGGGCGTGGTCATGGACATCTCGGACCGCGTCGTGGTGCTCGACTACGGCAAGAAGATCGGCGACGGCACCCCGGACGAGGTGCGCAACAACGACGAAGTGATCCGGGCGTACCTCGGCACATCGCACTGAGGAGCACACCATGGGATTTTTCATTGAAACGGTGTTCGGCGGCCTGATGGCCGGCATGCTGTATTCGCTGGTGGCGCTGGGCTTTGTGCTCATCTTCAAGGCCTCCGGCGTCTTCAACTTCGCGCAGGGGGCGATGGTGCTGTTCGCGGCACTGGCCATGGCCCGCTTCTCCGAGTGGGTGCCCCAGTGGCTGGGCTTCGAGAACAAGCTGCTGGCCAACCTGGCGGGCTTTGTGCTGGCGGCGATCACGATGCTGATCCTGGCCTGGCTGATCGAGCGGCTGGTGCTGCGCCATCTGGTGAACCAGGAGGGCGTGACCCTGCTGATGGCCACGCTGGGCATCACTTACTTCCTCGACGGTTTCGGCCAGACCGTGTTTGGCAGCGCGATCTACAGCATCGACGTGGGCATGCCCAAAGAGCCTGTGTTCATCCTCGACACGGTGTTCCCCGGCGGTCTGCTGATCAACAAGGAAGACCTGATCGCGGCCCTGATCGCGGCCGCCCTGGTGGCTGTGCTGAGCCTGTTCTTCCAGAAGACCGGCACCGGCCGGGCGCTGCGCGCCGTGGCCGACGACCACCAGGCCGCCCAGTCCATCGGCATTCCGCTCAACCGCATGTGGGTCATCGTCTGGTTTGTCGCCGGCCTGACCGCGCTGGTGGCCGGCATCATCTGGGGATCCAAGATCGGCGTGCAGTTCTCGCTGACCACCGTGGCCCTGAAAGCCCTGCCCGTGATCATCCTGGGCGGCCTGACCTCGGTGCCGGGCGCCATCATCGGCGGCCTGATCATCGGTGTCGGCGAAAAGCTCTCCGAGGTTTACCTCGGCCCGCACATCGGCGGTGGCATCGAGCTGTGGTTTGCCTATGTGCTCGCGCTGGGCTTCCTGCTGATCCGGCCGCAGGGCCTGTTCGGCGAAAAGATCATCGACCGGGTGTGAAATGACTCACCCCCTGCGCCGCTGCGCGTCATCCCCCTCTCCCGCCTTCGGCGGGAGGGTGACGCTCCCCGAGGCCCGGCCAAGCCGGTTCCTCGGGAGCGCTTGGTAAGGCATTTCTCGCCGACAGGTTGAGACAAAGGAAAAGCACATGTTCTATCGCGAAAACGGTCAGTTCAAGACCTCCTACGGCACCGATCAGCAGATCTTCCCGATCGCTCAGGACCGCTTCGCCATCCTCGCCATCCTGGCCTTCGCATTCATCGCCGTCCCCTTTCTGGCCGACGAATACCTGTTCCGCGCCATCCTGATCCCCTTCGTGATCCTGTCGATGGCGGCGATCGGGGTGAACATCCTGGTGGGCTACTGCGGCCAGATCTCGCTCGGTTCGGGCGCGTTCATGGCGGTGGGTGCCTACATGGCCTACAACACCTTCGTGCGCTTCGACGGCATGCCGCTGATCGTGGCCCTGCTCAGCGGCGGCTTCTTCGCCATGCTGGTCGGCATGTTCTTCGGCATTCCCAGTCTGCGGGTGAAAGGCCTGTACCTGGCGGTGGCCACGCTGGCGGCTCAGTTCTTCTGCGACTGGGCCTTTGCCCGGATCAGCTGGTTCACCAACAACAGCTCGTCCGGCAGCGTCGCGGTGTCCAACCTCTCCCTGCTGGGCTGGACGATCGACACGCCGACCGAGAAATACCTGTTCTGCCTGGGATTCACCGCCGTGGTGGCGCTGGTGGCCAAGAACCTGGTCCGGTCGGCGATCGGGCGCGAGTGGATGGCCATTCGCGACATGGACGTCGCCGCGGCGGTGATCGGCATCCGCCCGATGTACGCCAAGCTCAGCGCTTTCGCGGTGAGCAGCTTCATCATCGGTGTGGCCGGTGCGCTGTGGGCCTTCGTGCACCTCGGCTCCTGGGAGCCGGCTGCGTTCTCGATCGACCGCAGCTTCCAGCTGCTGTTCATGGTGATCATCGGCGGGCTGGGCTCCATTATGGGCAGCTTCTTCGGTGCGGCTTTCATCGTCGTGCTCCCGATCTTTCTCAACCAGTTCCTGCCCGCCGTGGGTGAATTGGTGGGGGTCACGATTTCCACCGGCATGATCTCGCACGCCGAATTCATGATCTTTGGCGCCCTGATCGTGTGGTTCCTGATCAAGGAGCCCCACGGTCTGGCCAAACTGTGGAGCATCGGCAAGCAGAAGCTGCGCCTGTGGCCGTTCCCGCACTGACCCGCGTTTCCGTTGGGCGGAGCCCGCTGACCGACACCCCGGCAGGCTCCGTCATCCCTTGTGTCATCCAGCCGGTGTTGTTACTCAGGAGACAAATGATGAAGTTCAAATCCGTCGCCCTCGCGGTGGCATTGATCGCGGGCTCCGCGTCCGCCTTGCTGTCGGCACCCGCCGCACTGGCCCAGGAGAAGGTGCAGTTCTTCCCCAGCCTGACCGGCCGCACCGGCCCGGTGGCCCCCAACGCCACCCCGTTTGCCAACGGCTTCAATGACTACATGAAGCTGGTCAACGCCCGCGGCGGCATCAACGGCGTCATGACGCTGGTCGAAGAGTGCGAAACCGCGTACGCGACCGACCGTGGCGTGGAATGCTACGAGCGACTGAAGGGCAAGCACGGCGGCGCCACGGTGTTCCAGCCGCTGTCCACCGGCATCACCTTCGCCCTGACCGAAAAGGTGTCGAAGGACAAGATTCCGCTGATCACCTCCGGCTATGGCCGCAGCGACAGCCAGGACGGGATGGTGTTCAAGTGGAACTTCCCGCTGATCGGCCATTACTGGGTGGCGGGCGACGTCATCCTGCAGCACATCGCCAAGAAGGAAGGCGGCTGGGACAAGCTTAAGGGCAAGAAGATCGCGGCCGTCTATCACGACAGCCCGTTCGGCAAGGAGCTGCTGCCGATCCTGCAGGAGCGCGCCGCGATGCACGGCTTTACCCTGCAGCTGCTGCCGGTGCCGGCGCCGGGCGTGGAGCAGAAAGCCATCTGGCTGCAAGTCCGCCAGCAACGCCCGGACTTCGTGATCATGCAGACTTGGGGCGTGATGACCGCCACCGCCATCCGCGAGGCCGTGGCCGTGGGCTACCCGCGCGAGAAGATGTTTGGCACCTGGTGGTCGGGCGCCGAGCCTGACCTCAAGGACATCGGCGCTGCCGCCAAGGGCTACAACGCGGTGATGATGCAGCACGGCGCCGAACCGCAATCCGACGTCGTCAAGGAAATCCTGTCCAAGGTGCATGGCAAAGGTCAGGGCGCCGGTCCGCGTGAGGAAGTTGGCCAGGTGCTGTACATGCGCGGTGTGGTCGGTGCGATGCTGGCCGTTGAAGGCGCGCGGGCGGCCCAGGAAAAGTTCGGCAAAGGCAAGCCGGTGACGCCGGAGCAGGCGCGCTGGGGCTATGAGAACCTGAACCTCACCCAGGCCAAGCTCGACGCGCTGGGCTTCAAGGGTGTGCTGCGCCCGATCTCGACGTCCTGCGCGGACCACATGGGCTCGGCCTGGGCCCGCGTGCATTCGTGGGACGGCAGCAAGTTCGTCTGGGCCTCCGACTGGCTGCAGGCGGACGAGCAGATCATCAAGCCGATGGTGAAGGCCTCGGCCGACAAGTACGCGGCTGAGAAACAACTGAGCCGCCGCAGCCCGCAGGACTGCCAGTCCTGATCGATTGAGCCGCGCACCGTCCGCCTGCTGGCGGAGCCGGGTTCCCACCCGGAACCCGGTGCGCGGCGTCAGCTGCCAGGGCAGCGCGCTGTCCTGGCACCTGGCCCCGATTGGAAACACCCCATGAGCACACCCACCCCTGTCATCAACGTCAACGGCATCGAGGTCATCTACAACCACGTGATCCTCGTGCTCAAGGGCGTCTCCCTGACCGTGCAGCAAGGTCAGATCGCCGCCATCCTGGGCGGCAACGGCGCCGGCAAGACCACGACGCTGCGCGCGATCTCCAACCTGCTGAAGGCCGAGCGCGGTGAAGTCACCAAGGGCAGCGTGGAACTGCGCGGCGAGCGCATCGAGCACCTCACCCCGGCCGATCTGGTGCAGCGCGGTGTGGTGCAGGTGATGGAGGGACGCCACTGCTTTGCCCACCTGACCATCGAAGAAAACCTGATGACCGGCTCCTACACCCGCACCGACAAGGCCGAGGTGGCGCGCAACCTGGAGAAGGTCTACAACTACTTCCCCCGCCTGAAAACCCGACGCACCAGCCAGGCCGCCTACACCTCCGGGGGCGAGCAACAGATGTGTGCGATCGGCCGCGCGCTGATGGCCAACCCGAACGTGGTGCTGCTGGACGAGCCTTCGATGGGTCTGGCGCCGCAGATCGTGGAAGAGGTGTTTGAGATCGTGAAGGACCTCAACCAGAAGGAAAAGGTCACCTTCCTGCTGGCCGAGCAGAACACGAACATGGCGCTGCGCTACGCGGACTACGGCTACATCATGGAGTCGGGCCGCATCGTGATGGATGGCGCCGCCAACGACCTGCGCAACAACGAAGACGTCAAAGAGTTCTACCTGGGCATGGGCGGCGGGGAGCGCAAGAGCTTCCGTGACGTCAAGTCCTACAAACGCCGCAAGCGCTGGCTGGCGTGATCCACGCCCCCGCCGCCTGACGCCACCCCTGGAATTTCCTCATGAGCGACTTCTTTGACGCGCTGGAAACGCGCACGCCTGACCAACGCGAGGCCGACCAGCTGGCCCGGCTTCCGGCCCAGCTGGCCCACGCGCAGCAGCACAGCGCGGCGTTCGCCGAGATCCTGCGCGGCGTGGACGCGAGCGCCATCACCAGCCGCGATGCCCTGGCCCGCCTGCCGGTGACGCGCAAGAGCGAACTGCTGGAGCGGCAGAAAGCCCTGCGCGCCAGTGACCCCTTCGGTGGCTTTGCCGCGGTCGTGCGCGGGCCGCAGATGCAGCGCATCTACGCGTCGCCCGGCCCGATCTATGAACCCGAGGGCACGGCGCGCGATTACTGGCGCACCGGGCGCGCGCTGTTCGCCGCCGGCTTCCGCCCGGGCGACCTGGTGCACAACGCCTTCAGCTATCACATGACGCCGGGGGCCTTCATCCTCGAGGCCGGCGCGCTGGCCGTGGGCTGCACCGTGTTCCCGGCGGGCACCGGCCAGACCGAGCAACAGCTGCAGGCCATCCGCGAACTGCGACCCAGCGCCTACACCGGCACGCCCAGTTTCCTGCGCATCCTGTTGGAGAAGGCGCAGGAGGAGGGGGCTGACGTGTCCTCGCTGCGCAAGGCCTCGGTCGGTGGCGAAGCCTGTCCCCCCAGCCTGACCGCCTGGTTCGCCGAGCGCGGCGTCACCGTCTACCAAACCTACGCCACCGCCGACCTGGGGCTGGTGGCCTACGAGACGGCGTCGCGCGAGGGGCTCGTGCTCGACGAGGGCGTGATCGTCGAAATCGTTCGCCCCGGAACGGGTGAGCCGGTGCCCGACGGCGAGGTGGGCGAACTGGTGGTCACCACGCTCAACCCGGTGTATCCGCTGATCCGTTTCGGCACCGGGGATCTCTCGGCCGTGCTGCCCGGCACCTGCCCGACCGGCCGCACCGGCCGCCGCATCAAGGGCTGGATGGGCCGGGCCGACCAAACCACCAAGGTCCGCGGGATGTTCGTCCATCCCTCGCAAGTGGCCGACGTGGTCCGCCGGTTCCCGGCGGTGGCGCGAGCGCGCCTGGTGGTCAGCGGCGAAATGGCCAACGACCGGATGTGCCTGCGTGTGGAGACGGCCGAGTCGCCGGCTGGCCTGCGCGAACAGATCGCCGACGCCGTGCGCGACGTGACCAAGCTGCGCAGCGAGGTCGAACTGGTGCCGCCGGGCTCGCTGCCCAACGACGGCAAGGTGATCGAGGACGCCCGCAGCTACCAGTGAGACAGCGCTGACGGCCCGCTCGCCGCGATCCGCGGCAGCGGGTTCGGTTCCCCTCCAATGACGGGTGTTATCCCGGGTCGAGCGCTACGTGTTTCCCGCGATTTCCGTAGTGTCTTCGAGGGATACCATCTCCGGTATCCCTCACCTCGTCCTGGAGACACCGATGAAAAAACTGCTGGCCCTGGCCCTGACCGCCACCGTCTCGGTGGGCGCGATGGCCCAGAACTTCCCCACGAAACCCATCACGTTTGTGGTGCCCTTCGCCGCTGGCGGTCCGACCGATTTGGTCGCGCGTCAGCTGGCCGAGACCATGCGCAAGCACCTGCCGGGTGCCAACATCGTGGTGGAAAACGCGGCGGGCGCCGGCGGCACGATCGCCGGCACCAAGGTGGCCCGTGCCACGCCCGACGGCCACACCCTGCTGCTCTGGCACATCGGCTTCGCGGCCACCACCAGCCTGTACCGCAAACAGCAGTTCGATCCGCTCAAGGATTTTGAATTCCTCGGCATGATCAACGACGTGCCGATGACGCTGCTGGGCTCGACCAAGCTCAACGCCAACACCTACCGCGACTTTGAGGCCTACATCCGCGCCAACGGCGGCAAGCTGAACCTGGCCCACGCCGGCCTGGGCTCGGCCTCTCACCTGTGCGGCCTCATGTGGCAGTACGCGGTGAAGCTGGACAAGTCGATGACCACCATCGCCTACCGCGGCACCGGCCCGGCCATGAACGACCTCATCGGGGGTCAGGTGGACGTGATGTGCGACCAGACGACCAACACCGTGTCGCAGATCGAAGCCGGTCGCGTGAAGGCGTTCGCCGTGACCACGGCCCGGCCGCTGTCCAACCACCCGATCCTGAAGGACTACCCGTCGCTGCAGGAGATGGGCCTGAAGGGCTTCAACCTGACGATCTGGCACGGCCTGTACGCCCCGAAAGGCACGCCGGCTGACGTGACCAAGAAGCTCAACGACGCGCTGCGCGCCTCGCTCAAGGACCCGGAGTTCATCAAGAAGCAGAACGACCTGGGCGCCATCGTGGTGACCGACAACCGCGCCACGCCGGAAGGCCACCGCGCTTTCGTCGCCGACCAGGTGGTCAAGCTCAAGGCCGTGATCGACGCGGCCGGCCAGTTCGCCGACTGATAGCAGCCCCCCTGCGGCGCTGCGCGCCTTCCCCCCGCGGGGGGACGACACCAGAGGACCGGCGGAGCCGGATCTTCGCTGTCACTCGATCCAGGGCCCGTTCGGCTCTGCCACACCCCAGCCCGCCCTGCGCCCGCCGCAGCGCGGGCTGTGTTGTCTCTGGATGGACAGCCGGGGCGCCGGGCTCGGGACTGTCCCGGTTGACGGCGGTGGGCATGCCGCTAGGCTGACCGCTGAGAGCCTTCACACCGAAACTGGAGACAGCACCATGCCCCCATCCGACCGCCGCGCCAACGCCGCTGGCGCCTTCACCCGCCGCCGGGCCGCCCTGCTCGCCGTCGCGCTGGCACTGCCCCTGGGTGCGGCAGCGCAGACCGCCTGGCCCGGCGCCAAGCCGATTCGCATCGTCGTGCCCTTCGCGCCCGGCGGCACCACCGACATCCTGGCCCGCGTGATCGCGCCGGAGCTGACCAAGGCGCTGGGACAGAGCGTGGTGGTGGACAACCGGGCGGGCGCCGGCGGCAACATCGGCGCCGAGATCGTGGCCAAGTCGCCGGGCGACGGCTACACGCTGCTGATGGGCACCGTCGGCACCCACGGCATCAACAAGTCCCTCTACGCCAAGCTGCCGTACGACCCGCAGAAGGATTTCGCGCCGGTCACGCTGGTGGCCGGCGTGCCGAACGTGATGGTGATGAACGCCCAGCGGGCCAAAGCACTGGGCATTCAGAGCGTGCCGGACTTCGTGAAGTACGCCCGCGCCAACCCGGGCAAGCTCAACATGGCCTCCAGCGGCAACGGCACGTCCATCCACCTCGCCGGCGAGCTGTTCAAGGCGCGCAACAGCGTGTTCATGACGCACATCCCCTATCGCGGCTCGGGCCCGGCGCTGGCGGACCTTTTGTCGGGCGCGATGGACGTGATGTTCGACAACCTGCCATCGGCCATGCCGCACATCCAGGCCGGCACGCTCAAGGCCTTCGCGGTGACCAGCGCCGTGCGGTCGGCCGCGCTGCCGGACGTGCCCACCGTGGCCGAAGCGGGACCGCTGCCCGGCTTTGAGGCCAGCTCCTGGTTCGGGCTGCTCGCCCCGGCCGGTACGCCGACCGACATCGTTGCGCGCCTGCAGCAGGAAACCGCGCGGGCGCTGAACAGCCCGGCGGTGAAGGAGCGGCTGCTGGCGCAAGGCGCCATCCCGGGCGGCAACACGCCGGCCGAGTTCGCCGCCCTGATCGACGCCGAAATCACCAAATGGGCGGCGGTGGTCAAGGCCTCAGGCGCGAAGGTCGACTGAGCGGCCGGCCTGCGCGCCCGCCTCAATGGACGTGGCTGTGGCCGGCGGCCGGCGAGGCTTCCACTTCCAGCACCGGGGCCGGCGCTGGCACGCTGCCCCAGGGCTGACCGGCGGGTGCCACCTCCACCCAGTCCAGCCGGCCGGTGTCGCAAATCTGGCGCACCGGCCAGATGAGGCGGCCGGCCCGGGCGGGCAGTGTGGCCACCACGACGAACTCGTCGTAATGGCTGGCCGGCAGTGCGTCCTCCGGCGTGCGCGCGGTCCAGGTGAGTCGCACCGTGTCCTCGCGAACGGTGCGGCCGTGGCTTTGGTACGGCTCGGCCAGCGGCGCACGCTCGACGGCGGCGCGCCAGCCCGGCTTGGCCATTGGCTTGGCGCCGCGCACGCCGGCCGGGATCTCCACGACGAACTCGCGGGTGGGTGAGCCGCTGCAGCCGTGGCCAACGCGAAACACGGCCTTGTAAGACGCGCCCACGGTGGCGCGGGGTTCGGCGAGCGTGACGTGGGCGAAGGCGGCCGAGGTGGTCAGCGACAGGATCGCGGCGGCCAGCAGAACGGAGGTGTTGGGTTTCATCGGGATCAAGAGCGGTAGGGTTGTCACAGGCTGCTGCGCAGTTCGAGGTGGAAGGTGCGCTGCGGGTAAGGGTGGAAGTTCCAGTAGCGGTCGTTGTTGAGGTTGTCGATGCCGAACGCGAGGGTGGTGCGCGGGGTGGCGCGCCAGGTCACGCGCAGGTCGGTCGTGAAGTAGGCGCTCGCGCCCATGTAGGCGTCGCCGTTGGGATCGCTGTTGTCCAGCGTGCTGAACTGCCGGCCGCTGTAGCGTGCGCCCAGGGTGGTGCTCCAGCGATCGTCCGGCCGCCAGGTGATGGCCGCGGTGGCACGCCAGTCGGGCACGCGGATCTGCCGTTTGCCCACGCTGGCCGGGAACCGGTCGTTGCGGGTCACGCGCGAGTCGGCCCAGGTGACGCTGCCCAGCAGGTCGATGCCCCGGGTGAACACGTCCGTGGCCTGGTAGGCCACCTCCAGACCCTCCGTGCGCACGCGGTCGACGTTCTGGATGTTGGTGATGTTGGGCGTGACCGTGGTGTTGGTCTGCGAGTACAGCGCGTCCTTGGTGCGCTCGAAGAAGGCGGTCAGGCGCCACAAGCCATTGCCCAGATCGCGCTCGGCGGTGAGCTCGGTGGTCCACGATTGCTCGGGCTTGAGGTTCGGGTCGTTGAGCGTGGTCTGGCCAAGGTTGTTCACGCCGCCCTGGTACAGCTCGCTCACCGTGGGCATGCGCACCGCGCGCCCGGTTGAGGCCTTGAGCACCCACGAGGGCGCGGCCTGCCACGACAGCGCCGCTTTCGGGGAGAAGTAGGTCTCCGCGCGCGGGGCGTACTGCACCGAACCGACGCCGTTGGTGCGGAAGCCGCTGTCGGTGACCCAGCGCTCCCAGCGCCCGCCCAACACCGCCTTCCAGCGCGGTGCGAGGCGCCAGGTGTCCTGGGCCCACAGGCTGGTGAGCGTGCTGTCCCCGGCGAAGGCTTCGGTGAGGGCGCCCGGGGCGCCGGAGATCCATTGGGGGGTGGCGTTGGTGCGCGTGCGCAGGCGGTATTCGTCGTGCTGCAGACCCAGGTCGATCACGTGGGCGCCGCGCGGTCCGTCGGGCCGCCAGGTGCCCTTGAGGCCCACGGTCGTCCAGCCGGTGCCGTCGCTGTCGGTGATGCTGCCGGCCCCGCCGGTTTGGGCGCCGGGCAGGGCGGTACCGCTGCGGCGCAGTTCGTCGGTGTCATGGTCATACAGGCTGGCCGCAATTTCCCAGTCCCACACGCCCTGGGTGTTGCTCTTCACGGAGACGCCGTGCATGAGGTGCGTGAGGCGCTCGCGGGTGAGGGCGAAGTCGCTGTTTTGCAGGGTGAACGAGCGACCGTCGATGTTGACCACGCCGCTGGTGACCGGCTGGCCCGCCGCGTTGCGCAGGTAGGAGGCGGCTTGCCCGTTCGATTGGTTGTCCCACACGCCCAGGGTGTAGGCCGCCCGCAGGGTGGGCGTGATGTCGTAAGCCAGCTTGAACTTGGCGACTTGCTGGGTGGTGGTGTACGCCGTGCCGGTGCCCAGCAGGTACCAGGGCTGGTTGGCCCGGTTGAGGCCCAGCACGGCGCCCGTCACCGGGGTGCCAGCGGCGCCCGGCGTGCCGGCGCTGACGAGGCGGGTGGCGAAGGTCTGTGGCTGGCCTTCGCTGCGCGTGCCGGTCAGGCTGAAGAACCACGACCAGTCGCCGGCCCGGTTGCCAGCCGACGCGCTGGCCTGGTACCCGGTGTAGCGGCCATCGGTGTTGTACAGGCGGTAGGGCTGGTGCTGCACGCTGACCTTGCCGTGGGCCTCAAAGGTGCGTGGCATGCGGGTGACGTAATCCACCACCGCCCCCACCGAGTTGCCCGGGTAGGCCGCGGAGAACGGCCCGTACAGCACGTCCACGCGCTCGATTTCCTCGGGCCCCACCATCATCCAACGCGGGGCGTTGGTCGGGCCGTTACCGAGGTAGTTGGACAGCAGGATGCCGTCGGCATAGACCATCGACCGCGCCGGGTTGCCGGTGCCCGACGCCCGGGTGGACAGCACCGCGTGGTTGTAGTCGCCGATGTAGCGCTTGCGCACCAGCAGGCTGGGCAGGTACTTCAGCGCGTCCTGGCTGTCGGTGGCGTTGAGGGTGTCGGCAATCTGCTCGCGGGTGACGCCCTCGATGGTGGTGGGTATCTGCGTAGGCAGCGAGGTGGGCTGGCCGGCGGTGATGGTGACGGTGCCGAGGTCGCGCTGGGGCGCATCGACCTGCGCGCGGGCGGGCGACAGGCACATCGCGGCGAGGGCCGCGACGGCCGTGGGGGAAAGGCGGTGCATGGGAAAACTCCGGCAAAGGCAAGACGTGACCCGGCCGCCGACGCGGGTCGGCGGCATCCGGGCTGGGGGAGATCGCGGGGCGCCCAGGGCGGGCGCCGGGTTCACGTCAGGGCCGGGGGGCCGCGGGCGGGGGGCGGTGCCGCGGGCGGCACGCCAGCGGGAACGCGGTCATGAAGCGACGCCACCCGCCGCGGGGCGGGCGGCAGCGGCGGCGTGGCCACGGGCGGGGCGGGCGGCAGCGCCGCCGCGCACAAGGCGCAATCGCCCATGGTCATGGGTGGCGCCTCGTCCGACGCGTCGCCATCGCCCAGGGGCACAAAACGCAGCTGGCCCGAGGCCGAACAGACCAGCGTGCTTTCCGAGGGATGCAGCACCGGACCCAGCACCGCCGCGGCGAACGCCAGCCACACGGTGAACACGTTCCACCGGGTCAGGCGCGTTGAGCGGAGCAGGGCAAACATCGGGCGCGGATTGTGCCTCACCGGCCCAACCGGCCGCGCGCTCAGACGCCCCAGACGATGTCCACGCCCGCCCGCTGGCAGCGCTGCAGCATCTCGATGAAGGGCGTGGTCCGCATGCGCAGGCTGACCGGGTCGAAGGCCGGCTCGGGCTCGCCGCGGGCGGCGGCCTCGTCCCGCTGGCGTTGCTGGTCGGCCTCCTCGGCGGCCACCGCGGTGCGGATGGCCTCCATCGCTGCGGGCATCTGCGCCGGCGTCACGATGCCCGGTTGGTCCGCGTCCTTGCCGAGGATGCCGAGCAGGCGCCGCGCGTGGGGCGCCAGCATGACCAGGTCGCCGGTCTCGCGGGATTTGAAGCGGTAGACAGCCATCGGGGAAAACGATCGGGTGGGCTCACGTTGTACTACGGCCGGCCGTGCCGCGGTGCGAGACCCTGGCGCGGGTTCGGGTAAACCCTGTTGGGTCTAAATATTTTAGATCTAAACTAATTTCATGAACACCACCGCCCTCCCCGCCGGCCTGCGCCGCATCCTGTGCATTGGCGGCGGGCCCGCCGGCCTGTACTTCGCGCTGCTGATGAAGCGGCGCCATCCCGCGCTGGCGATCACGGTGGTCGAGCGCAACCGGCCGTTCGACACGTTCGGCTGGGGCGTGGTGTTCTCCGACCAGACGCTGGGCAACCTGCGCCGCGCCGACCCGGAGACCGCGCAGCTCATCGGTGACGCCTTCAACCACTGGGACGACATCGAGGTGTTTTTCAAGGGCGGCCGCGTGCGCAGTGGCGGTCACGGCTTTTGCGGCATCGGCCGCAAGCGCCTGCTCAACATCCTGCAGGAGCGCTGCCAGTCGCTCGGGGTGAACCTGGTGTTCGAGACCGACGTGACCGATGACCAGGCGCTCGCGGCGCAGCACGACGCGGACCTGGTGATCGCCAGCGACGGCCTGAACAGCCGCATCCGCACGCGCTACGCAGCCACCTTCCAGCCCGACATCGACACGCGGCAATGCCGCTTCGTCTGGCTGGGCACGAAGAAGACCTTCGATGCCTTCACCTTCGCTTTCGTGCCCACCGAGCACGGCTGGTTTCAGGCGCACGCCTACAAGTTCGACGCCGACACCTCGACCTTCATCGTCGAGACGCCGGAGCACGTCTGGCAGGCCCACGGCATCGACCGCATGAGCCAGGAGGAGGCGATTGCCTTTTGCGAGCGCCTGTTCGCGCCCTGGCTGGACGGCCACCGCCTCATCAGCAACGCCAGCCACCTGCGCGGCTCGGCGATCTGGATCCGCTTCCCGCGGGTGATCTGCCAGACCTGGGTGCACACGGAGACCATCGCCGGGAAGCCCACCCCGATCGTGCTGATGGGCGATGCCGCGCACACCGCCCACTTCTCCATCGGCAGCGGCACCAAACTCGCCCTTGAAGACGCGATCGACCTAGCCGACACCTTCAGCCAGCACCCCGATCACGGGCTGGCCACCGTGCTGCAGGCCTACGAAGCGCGCCGCAGCGTGGAGGTGCTCAAGATCCAGAACGCCGCGCGCAACTCCACCGAATGGTTCGAACACGTGGACCGCTACAGCGGCATGGAGGTCGAGCAGTTCGCCTACTCGCTGCTCACGCGCAGCCAGCGCATCAGCCACGAGAACCTGCGCCTGCGGGACGCGAAGTGGCTCGAAGGCTACGAGCACTGGCTGATGCAGAAGGCCGGCGCCGCGCCCGCCCGGCACCCGACGCCACCGATGCTGTTGCCGCTGACGGTGCGCGGCTGCGCGCTGAAGAACCGCATCGTGGTCTCCCCGATGGCGCAGTACAAGGCCACAGACGGCGTCGTGGGCGACTGGCACCTCATGCACCTGGGCGCGCGTGCCGTGGGCGGCGCCGCGCTGGTGATGGTGGAAATGACCAGCCCCACGCCCGAAGGCCGCATCACCCCGGGCTGCCCCGGTCTGTGGAACGACGCCCAGCAGGCCGCACTCGCCCGCATCGTCGACTTCGCCCACCGCGAAAGCGGCGCCAGGATGGGCCTGCAGCTGGGCCACAGCGGCCCCAAAGGTTCCACGCAACTCGGCTGGGACGCCATCGACGAGCCGCTGCCCTCGGCCGACGGCCGCCCCGACGCGGCGCCCAACTGGCCGCTGCTGTCCGCCAGCGCGGTGGCCTACGGCGCACAGAACCAGGTGCCCCGCGCGATGACCCGCGCCGACATGGACGCCACGACCGCGGCCTTCGTGGCGGCCGCCCGGCGCGCCGCCGCCGCCGGCTTCGACTGGCTGGAACTGCACGCCGCGCACGGCTACCTGCTCTCGGCCTTCCTCTGCCCGCTGACCAACCGGCGCACCGACGCCTACGGCGGCTCGCTGGAGAACCGCGCCCGCTACCCGCTGGAGGTGTTTGCGGCGGTGCGTGCCGTCTGGCCAGCCGACCGGCCGATGAGCGTGCGCATCTCGGCCCACGACTGGGCACCGGGCGGCAACACGCCGGACGACGCGGTGGCCATCGCCCGCCTGTTCAAGGCCGCGGGTTGCGACGTGATCGATGTCTCCTCCGGCCAGACCACCCGCCAGGCCAAGCCGGTCTACGGACGCATGTACCAGACACCGTTTGCCGACCGCATCCGCAACGAGGTTGACATCCTCACCATGGCGGTCGGCGCCATCAGCGAAGCTGACCACGCCAACAGCATCATCGCCGCCGGCCGCGCCGACCTGTGCGCCGTGGCGCGCCCGCACCTCGCCGACCCGGCCTGGACGCTGCACGAAGCCGCCCGGCTGCAGACCCGCGCGATCGACTGGCCGCTGCCCTACCTGAGCGGGCGCGACCAGCTCTACCGCGAGATCGCGCGCCAGCAGGCGCTGCAGCACGCGGGGGAAGAAGAACCCACGAAATAGAGCCCACGAAATGAGCCCCGCACGATGAACGACACCGCCCCCCTCGACCTCGAAGCCCGCGCCCACAGCGAACACGCGCAGGCGCTGCGCCTGTGGCTGCGGCTGTTGACCTGCTCGCAGCTGATCGAAAAGCGCGTGCGCGCCGGCCTGCGCGACCAGTTCGACACCACCCTGCCCCGCTTCGACCTGATGGCGCAACTCGAGCGCCATCCCGAAGGCCTGAAGATGAAGGAGCTGTCGCACCGCCTCATGGTCACCGGCGGCAACGTCACCGGCATCACCGACCAGCTGGTTGCCGAGGGTCTGGTGGAGCGCACGCCGGTCGATGGCGATCGCCGGGCCTTCCTCGTGCGCCTCACGGCCGCGGGCCGCGCCGCCTTCGAGCACATGGCCGCGCAACACGAGCGATGGATCGTCGACGCCTTCGCCGGCCTGTCCGAGCGCGAACTGGACCAGCTCCACCGGCTGCTCGGCAAGGTCAAGCAACACCAGAAAGCCATGGAATGACGCCCGCCACCGAGGCCACCCCGACATGAAACACCCCATCCCCGACCACAACCCGATGCGCGGACAGTACGGCCCGGCCCACGCCGCGCCCACGCACTTCGCTCTCGCCATCGCCGACGGCGTGGCCACCGTCACGCTGAACCGCCCCGAGCGGAAGAACCCGCTCACCTTCGATTCCTACGCCGAACTGCGCGACTGGTTCCTCGGACTGCAGCGCGCCACCGATGTGAAGGCGGTGGTGCTCACCGGCGCCGGCGGCAATTTCTGCTCGGGCGGTGACGTGCACGAAATCATCGGCCCGCTCACGAAGATGACCATGCCCGAGCTGCTGGCCTTCACGCGCATGACCGGCGCGCTGGTGAGCGCCATGCGCGCCTGCCCGCAACCCATCGTGGCCGCGATCGACGGCGTGTGCGCCGGCGCCGGCGCGATGATGGCGCTGGCCTCCGACCTGCGCCTGGGCACGCCGCGCGCCAGCACCGCCTTCCTGTTCACCCGCGTCGGGCTGGCGGGCGCCGACATGGGCGCCTGCGCGCTGCTGCCGCGGCTCATCGGCCAGGGCCGCGCGAGCGAGCTGCTGTTCACCGGCCGCTCGATGAGTGCCGCCGAGGGCCATGCCTGGGGCTTCTTCAACGCGCTGCACGAGTCCGAGTCGCTGCACGACGCGGCGCTCAAACTGGCGAAGTCGCTCGCCGACGGACCGACCTTCGCGCACGGCATGACCAAGACCATGCTGCACCAGGAATGGGCCATGACGCTGGACCAGGCGATCGAAGCCGAGGCGCAAGCGCAGGCCATCTGCATGCAGACGCAGGACTTCCGCCGCGCCTACGAGGCCTTCGCGGCGAAGCAGCGCCCGGTGTTCGAAGGCGATTGAGATGACCCACCCCCGCCGCGCTTCGCGCGACCCCCTCAAGGGGACGACACCAGCCGCCCGGCAAAGCCGGTTCGGCGGTGTCCCCGGATCGGCATCACTGCGCTCGGGAGTTCGATGATGGTTGCCTTTGACCGCCCCCACGGCATGACACCGCCCCAGGCGCAGTGGGAACTGCCCTTCTTCGGCGAACACCACCGCGCCCTGGCGCTCGGTCTGGCCGACTGGGCCGGTGCCCAGCAGGTCGATGAAGCCGACGACCGCCGCGCCTGCCGCGACTGGGTGATGCGCCTCGGTGCGGCCGGGTGGCTGCGCTACTGCGTGCCGGCCGCCCACGGTGGCGCGCTCGACAAGCTCGACTCGCGCGCCCTCGTGATCCTGCGTGAGACCTTGGCCTTCCACTCGCCGCTGGCCGACTTCGCCTTCGCCATGCAGGGCCTGGGCAGCGGCAGCATCACGCTCGGCGGCACACCGGCGCAGCGCGAGGCCCGCCTGCGCCCGGTGGCCAGCGGCCAGCAGATCGCGGCCTTCGCGCTGAGCGAGCCCGATGCCGGCTCCGACGTCGCGGGCATGCGCACCACCGCGCGGCGCGCGGACGACGGCGGCTGGGTGCTGGACGGCACCAAGACCTGGATCAGCAACGGTGGCCTGGCCGACTTCTACGTGGTGTTTGCCAAGACCACGGCCGATGCCGGCGCGCGCGGCATCAGCGCCTTTGTGGTGCCGGCCGACGCGCCGGGGCTGGACAGCTCGGCACACATCGATGTGATGGCCCCGCACCCGCTGGCCACCTTGCGCTTTGCGAACTGCCGTGTCGGCGCCGACGCCCTGATCGGGTCCGTGGATGGCGGCTTCAAGCTCGCGATGCAGACCCTGGACATCTTCCGCGCCTCGGTGGCCGCGGCCGCGCTGGGCATGGCCCGCCGCGCGATGGCCGAGGCCGTGGCCCACGCCCGAAGCCGCGAGATGTTTGGCCAGCGCCTCGCCGACTTCCAGCTCACGCAGGCCCGCCTCGGCGAGATGAGCGCCTTGATCGACGCCGCGGCCGTGCTGACCTACCGGGCCGCGTGGCTGCGCGACGAAAGCACCACCCAGGGCGCCGGCACGCCGGCCTACACCGCCGCCGCCGCCGCCGCCAAGCTCACCGCCACCGAGAACGCGCAGAAGGTCATCGACATGGCGGTGCAGATGTTCGGCGGGCGCGGTGTGCGCGTGGGCGAGGTGGTCGAGCATCTCTACCGCGACATCCGCTCGCTGCGCATCTACGAGGGTGCGAGCGAGGTGCAGCTGCTCATCCTCGGCAAACACGCCCTAAGAACATGAATCACCCCCGCCGCGCTTCGCGCGACCCCCTCCAGGGGGCGACACCTGCGGCCCGGCGAAGCCGGTTTCGCGGTGTCTCGCGGCTCGACCACCTCGCACGAAGCACCACCGCTCAAACGGAGGCATCGTCATGAGTTCCGCACAAACCGACCGCTTCGTGCACGACCGCCTGCCGCCGCGCGCACTGTGGCCCGAGCTGCGCTTTGACACGCCCGAGCTGCAGGCCCTGCCGGCGCAGGTGAACCTGGTGGCGCACCTGTTCGATCGTGCATTCGCCAATGGCCACGCAGACCGCCCCTTCCTGCGCAGCGACGCGCGCACGCTCACCTACGCGCAGGCGCGCGAGGCGGTGAACCGGCTCGCCAACCTGCTGGCCGCGCGCGGCCTGGTGCCGGGCAACCGCGTGCTGCTGCGCGGTGGCAATTCGGTGGCGATGGCGCTGGCCTGGCTGGCGGCGGTGCAGGCCGGGCTGGTGGTGGTGGCCACCATGCCACTGCTGCGCGCCAAGGAGCTCCAGCCCATCATCGACAAGGCGCAGCCCGCGCTGCTGCTGTGCGACGCCGCGCTCACCGCCGAGCTGGAGGCGGTGGGCAGCGGACGGCCCATCATCCGCTTCAACACCGACGCGCCCGACGGCCTCGAAGCGCTCGCCGCGCAGCAGCCCGCGCAGGCCACCCCCTGCCCCACCGCGGGCAGCGACATCGCCCTGCTGGCCTTCACCTCGGGCACCACCGGCGTGCCCAAGGCCGCGGTGCACACGCACACCGACGTGCTGGCCGCGTGCGAATGCTGGCCGCGCCACGTGCTGCGCGCCACACCCGATGACGTGGTGATGGGTTCGCCCCCGCTGGCCTTCACCTTCGGCCTGGGCGGCCTGCTGATTTTTCCGATGTGGGCCGGCTGCTCGGTCTACTTCCCGTCGGTGCCCTACACGCCGGAAGCGATGGTCAGACTCATGGTCGAGAAGGGCGCCACCATCTGCTACACCGCGCCGACCTTCTACCGGCAGATGGCCCCGTTTGCCCAGACCCACGGCATGGGCACGTTGCGCCTGTGCGTGAGCGCGGGCGAAGGCCTGCCCGACGCGACACGCCAGCTGTGGAAGCAGGCCAGCGGCATCGAGCTGCTCGACGGGATCGGCGCCACCGAGATGTTCCACATCTTCATCTCGGCCGCGCCCGAGGCGGTCAAGCGAGGCGCCATCGGCACCGTGGTGCCGGGCTACACCGCGCGCATCGTGGACGAGGAAGGCCGCGAACTGCCCGACGGGGAAGTGGGCCGACTCGCGGTGGTGGGGCCCACCGGCTGCCGCTACCTCGACGAGCCGCGCCAGACGCAGTACGTGCAAGGCGGTTGGAACTTCCCCGGCGACGCCTTCCGGCGCGACGCCGACGGCTACTACGTCTACCAGGCGCGCACCGACGACATGATCATCACGGCCGGCTACAACGTGGCCGGGCCGGAGGTGGAGGCAGGGCTGCTGACCCACCCCGCGGTGGCCGAGTGCGGCGTGGTCGGCCGCCCCGACGAGGAGCGCGGCCAGGTGATCGTGGCCTATGTGGTCCTCAAGCCCGGCCACAGCGGCGATGCCGCGCTGGTGAAGGCGCTGCAAGACCATTGCAAAGCCACGATGGCGCCGTACAAATACCCACGCGAGCTGCATTTCGTCGACAAGCTCCCGCGCACCGAAACCGGCAAGCTCCAGCGTTTCGCCCTCCGACAACAAGCCGCACAGACCTGAGACACACCATGCAACACCTCCACCCCGAGGGCTGGCTGCCCGCCAAGGGCTACGCCAACGGCATCGCCGCGCGCGGCACACAGATCTTCGTCGGCGGCCAGATCGGCTGGAACAGCCAGCAGCAGTTCGAAAGCGACGACTTCATCGCCCAGACGCGCCAGGCACTGCAGAACGTGCATGACGTGCTGCGCTGCGCCGGCGCCGGCCCCGAGCACATGGTGCGCATGACCTGGTACATCCTCGACCGCGATGAGTACAACGCGCGCCTGCGCGAACTGGGCGAGGCCTACCGCGCGGTGATGGGCAAGCACTTCCCGGCCATGACCTGCGTGGAGGTTCGGCGGCTGGTCGAGGCCCGCGCCAAGGTGGAGATCGAGGTGACGGCGGTCCTGCCGGACTGAGGCGCCGCCCGCGTCGGCGGGGGCTGCTCAGTCCGCCACCGTGAGCGGCGCTTCGCGCGGCAGGCGCAGCTCGAAGCGCGTGCCGCCGTCGGGCAGACGCGTCCAGCAGGCGTGGCCGCGCAAGGCCGCGGCGCGGCGCAGCAGGTTGCCCAGGCCCTTGCCGCGCGGCGCACTGCCGGGCGCCACCGCGGCCAGCACGGCCGCGTCGGGCTCAAAGCCAGCGCCGTTGTCCTCCACGCGCACGATCACGTGGTGCGCGTCGTGCATCGTGCTCACCCGCACCCGGCTGGCCCGGGCGTGCTTGATCACGTTGGTGAACACCTCCTGGAAGATGCGCAGCACATGCAGCGCGCTGCGCGGCTCCAGCCAGGGCAGCGGCGGCACGTCCTCCACCGCCCACTCCAGGGCCAGTCCGCTGCCCTGCAGCCGCGGCTCCAGCCGGAAGCGCAGCGTGGCCAGCAACAGCAGCAGGTCGGTCTGCACCGGCTCCAGCGAGTCGATGGCCAGCTTCAGGTCGTCGATGCACTCGCGCAGCACCTGGGCCACGCCCTGCTCATCGAGCTGCCCGAGTTCGACGGCGTGCAGCGCGCTCATGAGCGATGAACCCAGGCCATCGTGCATGTCCTGCATCAGGCGCTGGCGCTCCTGGCCCACCATCTGTTCGCGCGCGATCGCCTGCAGGCGGGCGTAGCTTTGGGCCAGCTCGGCCTCGCGGGTCTGCAGCCGCTGGGCCAGCACCGCGCGCGCGCCCCGGGCTTCGGCCAGCGCGCCGGTATAGCGCTGAAAGACCACCAGCATGAACAGGAAGAACAGCCCGATCCCGGTGTAGGGCAGCAGGTAGATGCCTTCGACGCTGATCAGCAGGTGCTGCAGCATCCAGTCGTGCAGCCCCACCGGGATGTTGAGCACGTTCCACGCCGACACCGCGATCGCCAGCCGCGACCCGCTGCGCCAGGACATCCACAGCGCGGCGAGGGTCACCACCAGCATGACGACAAACTGCACGCCGTAGGCCGCCGACGTGATCACGTCGGCGCGGCCCCACGACGCCCACCCGGGCAGGGTCAGCACGGTGCTCAGCGCCATCACCGCCAGCGCGCCGCGCTCCAGCCAGGGCAGGCGACGCTCGTGCAGGCGGAACGCAAAGAAGTAGACGCACAGCAGCAGCCAGCCCAGGCTGTTGACCGTGATCCAGCCAAACCAGGCTTCGGGAATGAGGGGTGTGCGCTGGCCGGTGTGGTAGTGCAGGCAACGCACGAAGAACAGCACCGAAGCCACAAAGAACAGCAAGTAGGCGGTGTCGTCGCGGTGGCGCGCCCACACGGCCAGCGCGAACAGGCCGATGGCCAGGAAGGCCGCGCTGGCCATGAAGGGGATCTGCGACTGCAGGGCCTCGCGCACACGCAGGCGCCCGACCAGTTCTTCGCGCGGCCCGACCCACGCGGACGACACGCCCGCGCCCGCGCCGGTCTGGCTGACCACGCGGATCAGCACCTCCCGCGTCGGGGGTTCGCCCGCGGTGGGATTGAGCGTCACCCACAGGGGCATGTTGAAGCTGTTCCACACCACGCCGCCGCGTGAATGGAAGCGCAGTTCGCCATCGGCATAGACCGTCACCCGGCCGATGGTCTGCCATCGCGGGAGGTAGAGCACACGCTCCTGCGGCGCGGCGCTGTCGTCGAGCGTGAGGCGGAACCAGCGCGTCACATAGGGCTGGTCGCCCGCGCCCCAGTCGCGGCGGGCCTGGTGGGGAAGGTCCACGTCCTGCCAGGTGCCGGGCAGGGCGGCTGCATCGGCGTGGCGCGGCGGACGGGCGTGCACGTCGCCGCCGGGCACTTCCAGCATCGACGCGCGGACGATGTGTTGCACCGCCATCTCGGCGGCCTGGAGCGGCGCAGCCAACCCCAGCCAGACGAACAGCACCGCCAGCGCCACGGCCCACCGCAGCGCCAGACCGCGCCTGGCGCGATCAGGGCCCGAGCAGGCCCTGCTCGCGGGCGGCATTGATCGCCTCGATCTTGGAGCCCACCTCCAGCTTGGCGTAGATGCGGCGCACGAAGGTCTGCACCGTGTGGCGGGTCACGCCCAGCCGGCGGGCGATTTCCTCGTAGGTGAACCCCTTGGTGATGAGTTCGAGCACCTCGGTCTCGCGCGGCGACATGCTGACCGCGGGCTTGGCGGCTCCCCCGGTCTCGCGGGCCGCCGGCACATCGGGCACCGGCGCGTCGCTGCGCAGCCGCGCCAGGATGAGCCGCGCGATCAGCGGGCTGATCGGGCTGCCGCCGGCGTGCAGGCGGCGGATTTCCTCGGCCATGGTCGATGCCGGGCTGTCCTTGAGCAGGTAGCCCCGCGCGCCGGCCTCGATGGACTGCACCACGTGCATCTCGTCGCCGAAGATGGTGCTGACCATCACATTGCAGGCGGGCCAGCGCTGGTGGGCGGTGCGAATGACGTCGATGCCTGAGCCGTCGGGCAGTCCGAGGTCCACCAGCAGCACATCCACCGGCAGTCGCTCCACCGCCGCCAGCGCCGCGGCGCGCGTGGTTTCGGCCCACACCAGCGTCATGTCGGGTGCGGCGGCGATCGCGGCGGCGAGCGAGGCGTGCACGCGCGGGTCGTCCTCGACGAGGGCCACCCGGATCAAGGCGGGTCCGCCGTTCATGCCGCCCCTCCGACGTACATGACGTTGATGCGCGCCACCCGCTTGGGCGTGCCGGGGCCGACGCGCCGCCCTTCGTGCAACACCGAGCCGGGGCCAAAGCCGTGGCGGAAGAACAGGGCGGAGCCCTTGGCGGGGGTCACATCGACCGCGCTGCCGTCGGGGCGGAACAGGCGCGTGTCGCCGCCCGACACGCCGTCGGCCGGGCCATTGAGGTAGAGCAGCATGGTGAGGGCGGAACGCAGGCCGCGCCATTCGATCATGGCGCGGCGGTCGGGGGAAAGGCTGTAGCCGGGCCAGTCGCCGTCGGTGTGCCGGTTGAACACGTCGTTGGCGTCGTAGCGGTACATGTTGAGCCGGTGGCTGAGCTGCCCGAACAGCGGGCGGCCGTCGATCTCGGGCGGCAGCAGGGGCGCGATGCGCGCCATGACCGGACCCAGCAGGGCCTCATCGGCCACCCAGTGCACGGACTTGTTCAGGCGCATGCCCGGCGGCGTGGCGATGCCGGGCGCCTCGTCGCGGAAGCCCAGGTGCTCGCTGGCGGCCGCCAGGGCGTCGGCCTCGGCGGGCGACACCACGTCGCGGATTTCAAAGGCCAGCAGACCGCCAAGCTCGATGTCCCGGCGCCGGGGCGTGAGGCCCTCACCCGGACCGAGGCACAGGCACGCCGGCGACGGGTCGAACGCGTGAACCGGCGTGTCCGCCACCACCCCGCCCATCGGCAGGGACCCCGGCAGACGCGCCACCGCGCGGTGCGCGGGCCAGGAAACGTGGGGGGTCGTTGGGTCGGCGGTGGCGGGATTCATGTATCTCTTGAAGATACCTCAGCCAGACCCGGTTGGCCTGTCATGTTTTCAGGGGACTACCAATGGCGTAAAACTGGCCGCCGGCCACGTGGTGCAGGGTGCGCAGTTCGTCGTCCGCCGTCTCGAACTGCCAGCGTCCGTCGCGGAAGACCCGGCTGTCGGCCCACGCTGCGGTCACCTCGGCGAGGAACAGGTCGTGCGCGGCCTGCAGCGCCGGCTGGGGCAGCACGCGGCAGTCCAGCCAGGCCACGCAGCCGGCCACCCGCGGCGGGCCGGCCTCGGGCGCGTCGACCCAGCGCACGCCGTGGCGCTGCAGCTTGTCGGGCACGCGGTGGGCGCTGTCCGTGCCGATGCCCCGCACCAGCGCGGCCTGCGCCACGGTGGGCACGGACACCGCGAATGTGCCGTGCGCTTCGACCAGCTCGCGCGTGCGCGTGGCCTTGTCGAGCACGACCGTGAGCTTGGGCGGCGCGAAGTCGAGCGCGCAGCACCAGGCCACCGCCATGGCATTCGCCTCGACGCCCTCGCCGGCCGAGACGATCACCGTCGGCCCGTGGTTGATCAGCCGGTAGGCCCGGTCCAGCGCCACGGGCGCGACGGCGTCGGGCCAGGCCATCTCAGGTGCGCACCTTGCCGTCGCCGGTGAGCATGGAGAGTTCGGCGAAGCTCGACGCGACGTGGTCGGTGGCGCTGAGCGACACCGCAAAACCGCCGAACGACTGCTCGCCGATCGACTCCAGGCCGGTGACCAGGCTGTCGCGCGTGGCGCGGCCACCGGCGCGCTTCACGCCCTCGGCCAGCAGTCGCGCCGCCAGGAAGCCCTCCATGCTGGAGAAGTTGGGCTGCACCTTGTTGCCCCCCTTGGCGATGGCGTCGAGGAACTCGCGCGTGATCGGGCGCGCGGTGCTGAACGGGTTGGGCACGACCTGCGACACCACCACCCCGGCGCCGTCCTTGCCGAGCTCGTCGGCCAGCGCCTGCGTGCCCACGAAGGACACGTTGTAGAACGTGCCGCCGTAGCCCGCGGCGCGGGCGGCGCGGATGTAGGCCGCGCAGGACTTGTAGGCGCTGATCTGCACGACGGCGTCCGGGCGGGCGGCGTTGATCGTGGCCACCGCGGCCGCCACGTCCACCGAGTTGCGCTCGACCGTGGCGGTCGCCACCGGCTTGAGGTTGCGCGACTGCAGGGCCAGGGTCACGCCGTCGAGGCCGGCCTTGCCGTAGCTGTCGTTCTGGTGGAACACCGCGATCTTGTTGAGACCGAGGTTGGTGAGCTGGCGCACGATGAGCGCGGTCTCGTCGTTGTAGGACGCGCGCAGGTGGAAGGCGAGCCGGTTGAACGGCGCGCGCAGGCCCATGGCGCCGGTGAAGGGTGCAATGAAGGGGGTACCGGCCTGCGTGGCCAGCGGCAGCGCCGCCAGGCTGGTGGGCGTGCCGATGTAGCCGAACAGCGCGAAGGCGTCGTCCTTGAGCAGCTTGCGCGTGTTCTCGGCGCAGCGGTCCGGCTCATAGCCGTCGTCGACGTTGACGATTTCGATGCGCTGTCCGTTGACACCGCCACCGGCGTTGAGCAGGTCGAAATAGAGCTTGGCGCCGGCGTGGAACTGGATGCCCAGCTGGGCGGCCGGACCGGTGAAGGCCGCGGACTGCCCCAGCACCAGGCGGTTGGCGTTCTGCGCGCGCAGGGCCGGCGCGGCCGTGAGGGCAGCGGCCCCCAGGCAAGCGGTGAACTGGCGGCGGTTGAGGCGGATGGGGAAGGACATGGCGGGTCGTCGTCGGCAGGGCGGGCGCGGCGTGGGCGCCGCGGGGTGCCCCTACCCGCAGGGGTAAGGGCGATCCCGTGATGCTATCGACGGACTCGGCCCGCGGGAGCGCGTTCGGCCCCCGGTCGCGGCCGCTGATCGGTCGGCGGCGCTCAGAAGCGCCGGCTGACTTCGACCCCCGCGAACACCGACCGCCCCGCGCCGGGCTCAAAGAATCGGCTGTTGCCGTCGTTGACGATCACCGAGCCGGCGTAGCGGCGGTCGGTGAGGTTTTCGATGCGCACGAACTGGCGCCAGGTCCACTCGCCCATCGGCTGCTCGAAACGTGCACCGAGCGCGAACAGGGTGTGCCCCGCCGCGGCGTCGGTGTTGAGGTCGTTGACGAACACCCGGCCGGTGTGGCGCGCTTCCAGCGTGAACACGCCGCCGATGCCGGCGGTGGCCGCCGGCGTCCAGGCCGCTTGCACCCACACCTGCTGCAAGGGCAGCCCGGGCACGCTGTTGCCGGCCGGCACGGTGGTGTTCGGGCTGACGCACACGCCCACGCAGGTGCGGAAGCTGTCGCGGTAGCGGGCACGCAGCAGCGTGTAGGCGCCGCTGAGCGTGACCGGCCCGAGCGCGGTGTCGGCGGCGAGTTCCAGCCCCTGACGCTCGGTGCGGCCGGCGTTCTGGAAGGTCGAGCGCCCGCCGGAGTTGCTCAGCACCACGATCTCGTCGCGCGTGGCGATGTCGAACAGCGTGGCGTTCCAGGCGGTGCTGCCCTGGCGACCGCGCAGGCCGACTTCGGCGCTGGTGCTGCGGGCGGCGTTGAGGGCGGTGTTGAGCCCGGCCGCGCCGCCGGGGCGGTACGCGGCTTCGTTGAGCGTGGGCGTCTCGTAACCGCGGCCCACGCTGGCAAAGGCCTGCAGGCCGGGCGCGAGCTGCCAGCGCACGCCCACCACCGGCAGACTCGCGCGGTATTCGGTGGCGCCGCTGTCGTCGCCGTTGGCGCCGCTGATGAAGCGGTCGGTGGAGGTGAACTTCACGCGGGTGTGGCGCAGGCCAGCGGCCAGCGTCCAGTCGCCGCGCGTCCACTCGGCGTTGGCGTAGGGGTCGAGGGTGGTGGCGCGGTTGGTCTCGTCGCGGCGCAGCGCGCCTTGCACGCCCAGCGTCGCGCCGACGAAGTTCTGATAGCCGCGGCGCAGGTCGCTCTGGCGATCAGCCGCCACGCCCGCCGCCCAGGCCAGGCGCCCCCCGGCCCAGTCGGTCTGGTGGCGCCAGCGCAGGTTCAGACCGGCGTAGTCGCGGTCGAGGTCGATCACGCCGCCGGAGGTGGTGATGCCCTGGTTGGCCGTGGGAATCGACTGGTACTGGATCACGCGGCGCTGGCCGGCGTAGCCCATCAGCTCGATCTTGTGGCCGCCACCCAGCGCCTGCTCCCAGGCCACGCCGGCCTGCGTCTGTGACACGCTCTTGCGGGTGTTGAACTGGATCGGCTGCGGCGCGGTCTGCTCGGGGTTGGCATCAAACTGGGCACGGCTCAGGCCTTGCGGATCGAGCGCAAAGCTGTACTGGCGGTTGAACACCAGCGTGGTGCGGCCGCCGTCGTGGGCGCGCGAGAGCTTGGCGTTGAGGGTGGTGCGGTCGGCCGCCGATTGGGGGCGGATGCCGTCGGTGGCGAAGCGGTTGACATCAACCGTGTAGGACCAGCCGCGCTCGCCCGCGGCCCCGGTCTGGCCGGTGACCTGCGTGCCGAAGCGCCACAGGCCGTCGCTGCCGGCGGCCACGCCGGTGCGCCATTCGCCCGGGCGCGCGCCGTCCTCGGTGTAGAGCAGGATCGCGCCGCCGCTGGAAGCGCCGTACAGCGCCGCGAACGGACCGCGGACCACCTCGATCCGGTCGGCGCTGCCGAGCGGAAAGTTCGCCGCCTGGCCGGAGCCGTCGGGCGCGCTGGCCGGAATGCCATCGACAAACAGGCGCACGCCGCGCACGCCGAAAGTCGCCCGCGCGCCGTAGCCGCGGATCGACACCTGCAGGTCCTGGGCGTAGTTTTCGCGGTTGCGGATCACCAGCCCGGGCACACGGCGCAGGCCCTCGGACAGGTTGATCTGCAGCTGGCCGTCGCGCAGTTCGCGGCCATCCACCACGTCCACCGTGGGCACGCCAAGCCAGCCGCGCGGGCCGTCGCCCGCGGCGCGGATGACCACCGGCGCGAGCGACTCGCCAGCCGCGGGATCGGTGGGCGCGGTCTGCGCCAGGGCGCCGCCGGCGAGCGCGAGGCCAATCGCCGCGGCCAGGGGGGTGCGGCGCGGGCTCATGGCGCCTCGACCCGGATCGTGATGGACGCGTACCACGCGGCCAGGTTGTCGATCTCGGCATCGGTCAGCGGTTTGGCGATCACCCCCATCACCTCGTGCGCCCGCTTGCCGCTGCGGTAGGCGCGCAGCTGCTCGGCCAGGTAGATCTCCGGCTGACCGGCGAGGTGCGGCACGTTGGGCTGCATCGACAGGCCCTGCGGGCCGTGGCAGACCGCGCAGGCCGCGGCGCGGGTCTGGCCCGCCTTCACATCACCGGCCTGCACCGGCCACACACACAGCGCGCCCAGCAGCGCGGAAAACATCGATCGAAGCAACATGGCAGCGGCGAAACCCAAAAAAGGGGGGGCGCGGGCCTCAGGCGAGGCACCGCGCCGGGGCGGGACCCGCCGGCGGCGGATCCCCAGGCCGCCCGAGGGCGGCGGCGAATGGCGCTCAGTTCGGCGCCGAGTAGGTCACGCGGTAGATCGCGCCGACGTAATCATCGGAGATCAGCAGCGAACCGTCCTTCATCGGCGCCACGTCCACCGGGCGGCCCTTGTAGATGCCGTTGGCATCCAGCCAGCCCTCGGCAAACACCTCGGCCGCGCCGGCGGTGCCGTCGGCCTTGATCGGCACGAAGTTGATCAGCGCGCCGGTGGCCTTGGTGCGGTTCCACGAGCCGTGGGACGCCACGAACACGCCGCCCTGGTACTTGGCCGGGAACTGCTTGCCGTTGTAGAAGGTCATGCCCAGCTGCGCCTGGTGCGCCGGGAACTCCACCTGGGGAAACACCGCGTTGGCCGGCGGCTTCATGTCCTTGAGGTCGGGCGCGGCGGCGGTGCCGGCGACCTTGAACTTGCCGTTCCAGTACGGATAGCCGAAGTGCTCGCCGAGCTTGGTGGAGCGGTTGAGCTCGCCCGGCGGAACGTCGTCACCCAGGCCGTCGGTCTGGTTGTCGGTCCACCACACCGTCTTGTCCTTGGGGTTGATGTCCATGCCCACCGAGTTGCGCACGCCGCGCGAGTACACCTCGCGCTTGGAGCCGTCGAACGCGTTCATGCGCACGATGCCGCCAATGCCCAGCTTGTCGTACAGGTCCACCTTGCCGGCGGGCTGCACGTTGTAGGGCTGGCCCAGCGCCACGTAGAGCGTGCCGTCGTCGGCCACCCGGCACACGCGCGCGCCGTGGTTGAACGACTCCTCTTCCACCGGAATCAGGCCGCCCTGGGGCACCACCTCGATCACCGCCACGTCCGGGCCTTCGTAGAAGAACTCGGCGGCCGGGAAGTTGAGCACGCGGTTGTGCTCGACCACGATCAGGAAGCCGTCCTTGGTCCAGCACACGCCGTTGGGCACCTTGAAGTTCAGCGACGGCGCGAACGGCTTGACCTCGTCGGCGGTGCCGTCGCCGTTGCGGTCGGTCACGGCCCAGACGCGGGTCTTGCGGGTGCCGACGAACAGCATGTTGGTGTTCGGCGCCACCGCCATGTGGCGTGCGTCGGGCACCACCGCGTAGAGCTCGATCTTGAAGCCCGGCGGCATCTTGATGTTCTTCAGGTTGGCCTTGATGGCCTCGGCGTTGCGGCCCTCCTGCGGCACCGGCGGGATGTTGAGATCCGTGCCGGAGACCTTGAACTGTTTGAGCGCGGCCAGGTTGTCCTTGCCCGCTTGCGCGTGGGCGCCCAGCGCCACGCCGGCCAGCAGCATCGCTGCGAGCAGCTTCGTCGGTTTCATGGTGTCTCCTCTTTGGGTGTGCCCCGAGGTATGTCGGGGTTCGGCCATTCTGTGACGAAGCAGACGGGTGGCGTAAGTAGCCGCCTACATCACCCCGGGATAACCCCGAGCGCGGGCTGTCGCGCAGGCGGCTGGCTATAGTGACCGGCTGACCAACGCCTCGCTGGAGATTCCATGCACAAACGCGCCTTCCTCCACGCCACCGGCCTGCTCGCCGGCGCCGCCCTCGCCCCGGGCGCCTCGGCCGCCGCCACCCGCGCGTCGGCGCCGGTCGTGCTCACCGTCTCCGGTCCCGTCGAACGGCCGAACCGCGGCCCGCTCGACAAGGCCCTGGACCAGATGATGGGCAAGCACGGCCTGGCCTTCGAGCGCGCCTTCGGGCTCGACTTCGCCGCGGTGGCCGCGCTGCCCGCACAGACCATCGAACCCACGCTGGAATACGACGCCAAGCGCCACCGCCTCAGCGGCCCCACGGTTGAGCGCGTGCTGCAGGCCGCCGGCGCGCGGGCGGGCGCGGGCGCGACGCTGGTGATGCGCGCGGTGGACGGCTACACCGTCGAACTGCCGCTCAAGCAAGCCCGCGAGCAGGGCTTCATCATCGCCACCCACATCGACGGCGCCCCGCTGCACGTGGGCGGGCTGGGCCCGCTGTGGGCGGTGTACGAACCCGACCGCTTCCCCGCGCTGGCGGCCAAGCCGCTGCCCGAGCGCTTTGCGCAGTGCCCGTGGGGCCTGTACTCGATTCACGTCAATGGCTGAGGTGGGCGGGGCTCTCGACGCCGAGGCCACCGCCGCGGCCCTGCCCTACCCCGCGCTGGCGCAGGCCATCGCCGCGCTGCTGCGCGATCCCTCGGTGAGCGTCCCGCCGCGGCTGGTGCAGCCGCTGCCGGGCGGCGGCAGCCTGTTCGTCATGCCGGCCACCGACGCGCGCGTGGCGATCACCAAGCTGATCACCTTCGTCGCCGCCAACGCCGCGGCCGGCCGGCCCACCATCCAGGGCGACATCGTGGTGTTTGACGCCGCCACCGGCGCGCGGCGCGCGCTGCTCGACGGCCCCACGGTGACCGCGCGGCGCACGGCCGCCGTGAGCCTGCTGGCGGCGCAGACGCTGGCGCCGCGGCACGACGGCCCGCTGCTGGTGGTGGGCGCCGGCGTGCAAGGCCGCGCCCACACCGACGCCTTCGCCGACGGCCTGGGCGTGCGCGAGGTGTGGGTCGCGTCGCGCAGCGCGGCCAGCGCCGACGCGCTGGTGGCGCATGCCCGGTCGCGCGGCCTGCGCGCGCGGCGCGTGGACGACGCCGACGCCGCGCTGGCCGACTGCCCGCTGGTGGTGAGCGCGACGCCGGCGCAGGCGGTGTGCCTGCGCGGCCGACCGCGCGACGACGCCTTCGTGGCCGCGGTCGGCGCGTTCACGCCGCGCATGGTGGAGTGGGACGCGGCGGTCGTGCGCGACCTGGCCGCGCGCGGCACGGTGGTCGTGGACACCCGCGACGCCGACCACGAGGCCGGCGATCTGCTGCAAGCCGGGCTTGACGTCGCCGCGCTGCCCACGCTGGGCGAGGTGCTCGATGACAGGCCGCGGGGTGCGCTCGCTGGCCAAGCGGCGACGCCCGGCCCCGTGTTGTTCAAGAGCTGCGGCTGGGCCGGCTGGGACCTCGCGGCGGCCCGCCTGATCGCGGATGCGCCGGCCGGCGCCTGACGACCCGCGCCCGCGTGGGGCCGTGGCGGCGGCCGCCGGCGCCGCGCGGCGGCCTGCGGTTCAATACCGTGCTGACCAAGACCCGTCCAGCCGCCAGCGCGCCCGACCGACACGGCGTTGACCGGCCGACCCACCCCGATCTGCGACCCCGACCCGCCATGAAATACCTGCACACCATGGTCCGCGTGACCGACCTCGACGCTTCCCTGGCCTTCTACCGCGACGCCCTCGGGCTTGAGGTGCTGCGCGTGCGGGAGGTGCCGCAGGGCCGCTTCACCCTGGCCTTTCTGGCCGCGCCCGGCGACAGCCAGGCACAAGTCGAGCTCACCTACAACTGGGACCCCGAGGTCTACACCGGCGGCCGCAATTTCGGCCACCTGGCCTACGCGGTGGACAACATCTACGCCACCTGCGAGCGCCTGCAAGCGCACGGCGTGACGATCAACCGCCCGCCGCGCGACGGCCACATGGCCTTCGTGCGTTCGCCGGACAACATCTCCATCGAGCTGCTGCAACGAGGCGATCCGCTGCCGCCGGCCGCACCGTGGAAAGACATGCCCAACGTGGGCAGCTGGTGAGCCGGCGTCCGTCGCAGCGGGCGCGTCAGGCCGCCGCCGGGGCGCCGAACACGTAAGCGTCCATCGACAGCACGCCGTGCTGCACGCCCCCGTCGATGACTTCGCCGGGCACCGGTCGGCCGGCCGCGCCAGCGGCCAGCGGCAGCGGCAGGAAGTGCTCCGGGGTCGGGTGGGCGCGCGCGGCGTCGGGCGCGCGGTCGAGCGTGTGCACGATGGCGTCGTGGTCGCCCGCGCGCACCGCGTGGCGCACCCAGTCCTGAAACGCCAGCACGTAAGCCGCCGGATCGCGGGTGCCCTGGCGGAATTCATATAGGTTGTGGGTCAGGCTGCCTGACCCCACGATCAGCACACCCTCGTCGGCCAGCGGCGCGAGCGCGCGGCCCAAGGCATGGGCGGCTTGGGCGTCGGCCGCCAGCGGCAGCGACAGCTGCAACACCGGCACGTCGGCCTGCGGAAACAGGTGCATGAGCGGCACCCAGGCGCCGTGGTCCAGGCCGCGGGTGTCGTCGGTGCGGGCGTCGGGCCAACCAGCGTCGCGCAACCGCTGCACCACCGCCCCGGCCAGCGCCGGATCGCCGGGCGCGGCGTAGCGCAGCCGGTAGAGCGCGGCGGGGAAGCCGCCGAAGTCGTGGACCGTCCCGGGCCAGGCGGCGGCCGTCACGCGCGGCTCGGGCGTCATCCAGTGGGGCGAGACCACCAGCACCGCGCGCGGGCGCGGCAGTCGCTCGCCGAGCGCGGTCAGCGCGGGGCCGGCCTCGCCGGGTTCGATGGCGAAGGTGGGGGCGCCGTGGGAGACGAAGAGCGTGGGCAGGCGGGCGGTCATGGACATCGGGGGACGGTGCCGGGCAGAGGGGGACAGGCGGCCAGTCTAGGCGCGGGGCAGCCGCGCGGGGCCGCAGCCGCTTGCACACCGCATTCAAAAATCGTGAACACCGCGCGCACCGCGCTGCTACCGTTACGTCCATGTCGCGCCTGCCCTCGCTCAAAGCCCTGCATGTGTTCCACCTCACCGCTTCGCTGGGCAGCATGGCCCGCGCGGCGGAGCGGCTGTCGGTGAGCCAGAGTTCGGTGAGCCGCTTCATCGGCCTGCTGGAGGACGAACTGGGCACGCCGCTGTTTGTGCGGCGCGACGGCCTGAGCCTCACACCGGCAGGCCGCGCGCTGGCCGGCCCGCTGGCCGAGGCCTTCGCGGCGATGGAGCGTGGCGTGCGGCAGGCGCGCAGCCCGGGCGCGGTGCTGCGGGTGAAGGTGCCGCCGTCGCTGGGCCTGCGCTGGCTGCTGCGGCAGTCCGACGTGCCGCGGCATGTGCGCTTCCACCCGCGCTGGAACGCGATGACACCCGATGACGACGCCTTCGACGTCGGCATCACCTACGGCCTGGGCGGCTGGCCGGCGTCGCAGGCGGTGCCGGTACTCGCCGAGCGGCTGCTGCCGGTGTGCACGCCGGCGTGGCTTGCGGCCCACGGCCCGATCGGCAGCGCCGCGCAGCTCGCCGGGCTGCCGCTGATCCACGCGGACGACACCGGCGACGACTGGCAGCGCTGGATCACGGCCTGGCTGGGCGCGCCGGTGGCGCTGGAGCCCGACATCACCGTCGACACGCTGGACGCGGCGGTGCAGCTCGCCTTGCTGGGCCGCGGCGTGGCCATGGCCGATCCCCTGCTGGTGCGCGAGGAACTGGCCCGCGGCGCGCTCGTGCCCGCGCACCCCCGCGCCTACGCCAGCGGTGAGCACTACCACCTCGTGCACCGCCTGCCGGACCGCGACGACCCGCGGGTGGCGGCCTTGCTGGCGTGGCTGCGCGCGCGGCTGGCGGCCGACGCGCCGGATCAGGCCGTGCCGGGCTGAGCGCTGCGCCCGCGCGGCCAGGCTTCCAGCGCGGCCACGGCGACAAACACCACCAGGCTGCCAATCACCGACACGGCGTGCGGCACCTCGCCGAAGCCCAGCCAGCCCGCCAGCGCGCCCAGCGGCAGGGTCAGGTACAGCACGTGCGCCGCCACCCGCGCCGGCACCCGCTTGAGCGCGGCGACCCACAGCAGGCTGAAGGCCGTGCCCAGCGCGCCCACCAGCGCCAGCCAGGCCAGCTCGCGCGCGCCCAGGGACCACGCCGACGGCCCCGCCATGCCGAGCGCGGCCAGCGTGGCCAGGGCGGTCGCGGCGGTGGTCCAGAAGACCAGCGAGGCCGACGACACACCCCGCCCGTGGACCTGCGTCACCACCGTCTGCAGCGCGCCGCACAGCGCCCCGCCCAGCGCCACCAGCGCGGCGATCCAGAGGTCCGGCCCGGCTGCGCCCAGGCGCAGCCAGTCGCCCCAGGTCGCCACCACCACCCCCAGCAGACCCAGCGCACACACCAACGCCGGCCCACGCGCCAGGCGCTGGCGCCCCAGCAGCGCGGCCAGCATCACCATCAGCAGCGGCTCGGCAAAGAAGATCGTCATGACCAGCGCCAGCGGCAGCGCCTGCAGGCCCACCACCAGGCCGTAGGCCACGCCCAGGTTGAGCAGCGCGCGCCCGGCGTGAATGCGCCGCCACGGGGACGCATCACCCGCGGGCCAGCGCCGCCGCCAGGCCAGCCACGCCACCAGCGGCAGCAGAAACAACAGGCCGAAGGTCCAGCGCCCGGCCACCGTGGCCGCGGTGCCCACGCTGTCGCCCAGCAGCTTCACGACGATATCCATCGCCAGCCCGGTGAGCAGCGCGGCCCAGAGCATGGCGCGGCCGGCGGCGCCGGGCGCCAGGCGCGCCGCCGCGGCCGGCGAAGAAGGGGAAAAGGCGGGCGTGGACAGCATGGCGCCATCGTGCCGCGCGCGGGCCGCCGCGGCTTGCCCTTATTGCAAGGCGGTGTGCAGGAATTCGATGGGGCGACGGCGCGACGTGCAGGCCGGCCCCGGACGGACGCCGGGGCGTCAGGCGACGATGGTGATTTCGTCGCTGCGGCTGGCGCCGCGGCTGTCTTTCCAGCTCGCGCCCACGCGGTCGCCGGCGCGCGCGCCCTTGAGCGTGAACTGCAGGTACGGGTTCTTCGAGACACCGGGGCCCCACTCGGCGGTGATCACCGGCCGGCCGTTGTGGGTGATGGTCACTTCGGTGATGTGCCAGGCGGGGATGAGCGCGCCGCCGCTGTCGCGGCGCTGGCCGGACTCCATCTCGTGGGCCATGCGCAGGCGCACCACGGCCTTGTCGCCCTGGACCTGGGCGCGGATGCGGGTCGGTTCGGTCATGGCGGTTCTCCGGCGGTCAGGCGGCGCAGCCGCCAAGGGTCACGCGCACCTCGCGGCGCGCGAACAGCGCGCGGCCGTCGCGCATCAGCGCCACCGCATACACGTCGGACGACTGGCTCATCTTCGTGCGCAGCGACAGCACCGGCTCGATGGCGTCGGTCAGGTTGAACACCGCCACCAGCACGTTCGGGTTTTTCTCCACCAGCAACACCAGCTGCTTGACACCGGCCAGCGTGGTGCCGATGGTCACCGCCACCTCGGCGCCGTTTTCAGCGATGTCGGGCGCCTGCAGCGTGACCTCGGCGCTGGGCGCGGGCGCGGCGGTGGCCCCGAGCAGGCGGGTGGCCTCGGCCACGCTGCGGGCGTCAAAGGCCTTGCTGTTGCCCGCGGCGCGGGCGGCCTGCGGCCACAGGCCGGCGGCGGCCAGCAAGGCGGCCACGGCGGCGCCCTGCTGCAGGGTGTGTCGGCGGGTGTTCATGGGCAAGGGCTCCGGGAGCGGCATCGGGTGCGGCCGCGTATTGTCGCGCGGCCGGGCCCGGCGCGCTGCCTGGGGGTCATGCGGCTCCTGCAGACCGCTCGGCCACGGACCCCACGCGCACCGCGCAGTACTTGAACTCCGGGATCTTGCCCACCGGGTCGAGCGCGCCGTTGGTGAGCAGGTTGGCCGCCGCCTCACGGTAGGCGAACGGGATGAAGACCGCGCCGGGCGGCGTGCCGTCGTCCGCGCGCACGTCCAGCTCGATGGCGCCGCGCCGCGAGGCCACGCGCACGCGATCGCCCGGTCGCAGACCCAGCCGTGCCAGTTCGGCGCTGTGCAGGCTGGCGCTGGCCGCGGGTTCGATGGCGTCGAGCACCCGCGTGCGGCGGGTCATGCTGCCGGTGTGCCAGTGTTCCAGCTGCCGGCCGGTGATCAGCACCATCGGGTAGTCGGCGTCGGGCCGCTCGTCCGCGGGCACCAGCCCGGCCGGCACCAGGCGCACCCGGCCGTCGGCCGTGGGGAAGCGGTCGTGGAACACGATCGGCTCGCCGGGCTGGTCTTCGGCGTGGCAGGGGTAGACCACCGCCGACTCGCGCTCCAGACGCGCCCAGGTGATGCCGCCGATGGCGGCGTGCATGGCCTGGCGCATTTCCTCGTAGACCGCGGCCACGCCCTCGTCCGGCCCCGGGTAATCCCAGCGCAGCCCCAGGCCCGCGGCCATCCGCTGCACGATCCACAGGTCGGCGCGGGCCTGCCCCGGCGGATCGATCGCGCGGCGGCCGAGCTGCACGAGACGGTCGGTGTTGCTCACCGTGCCGGTCTTCTCGGGCCAGGCCGTGGCGGGCAGCACGACGTCGGCCAGCCAGGCGGTTTCGGTGAGGAAGATGTCCTGGACGACGAGGTGGTCGAGCGCGGCCAGCGCGGCGCGCGCGTGGTGCAGGTCGGGGTCGCTCATCGCGGGGTTCTCGCCCATGACATACAGCCCGCGCACGCGCTGCGGGTCGTCGCGCGGGCGCAGCGCGTGGTCCAGCACCTCGGTCACGGTCAGGCCGGGCCGGTCGTCCAGCGCCGTGCCCCAGAAGGTCTCGAACCAGCGGTGCGCGGCCGGGTCGCTCACGCGCTGGTAGTTCGGAAACATCATGGGAATGAGGCCGGCGTCGCTGGCACCCTGCACGTTGTTCTGCCCGCGCAGGGGATGCAGCCCGGTGCCGGGGCGGCCAATCTGGCCGGTGAGGCTGGCCAGTGCAATCAGGCAGCGCACGTTGTCGGTGCCGTGCACGTGCTGGCTCACGCCCATGCCCCACAGGATGATGGCGGCCGGGCTGGTGGCGTAGGCGCGGGCCACCTCGCGGATGGTGTCGGCCGGGATGCCGCAGACCGCCGCCATGGTCTCGGGCGGGAAGGCCGCCACGTGGGCCTTGAGTTCGGCCACGTCGTCGGCCCGCTCCCGCAGGAAGGCCTCGTCGCACAGTCCCTCCGTCACGATGACGTGCAGCATCGCGTTCAGCAGGGCGACGTCGGTGTCGGGGTGGAAGGTGAGCGTGCGCCAGGCGTGGCGCGCCAGGTCGGTGCGGCGCGGGTCGGCCACCACGAGCCGCGCGCCGCGCTGCACCGCGTTCTTGATCCAGGTGGCGCCCACCGGGTGGTTGGCCGTGGGGTTGGCGCCGATCACCAGGATCAGTTCGGCGTGTTCCACATCGCGCACCGGGTTGCTCACCGCGCCCGAGCCCACGCCTTCGAGCAGCGCGGCCACGCTGGAGGCGTGGCACAGGCGGGTGCAGTGGTCGACGTTGTTGCTGCCAAAACCGGTGCGCACCAGCTTCTGGAACAGATAGGCCTCCTCGTTGCTGCCCTTGGCCGACCCAAAGCCGGCCAGCGCGGCGGGGCCATGGGCGTCGCGCAGCGCGCGCAGGCCGCCGGCCGCCCGGGCCAGCGCTTCGTCCCAGGTGGCCTCGCGGAACACCGTCTGCCAGGGCTGATCGCCCGCCAGGAGCGCCGGGTCCTTGGCCACGCCTTCGCGCCGCACCAGTGGCACGGTCAGGCGGTCCGGGTGGGCCACGTAGTCGAAGCCAAAGCGGCCCTTCACGCACAGGCGTCCTTCGTTGGCCGGGCCATCGCGGCCTTCGACGGCGACGATCGTGTTGTCGCGCACCTGGTAGGTGAGCTGGCAGCCCACGCCGCAGAACGGGCACACCGAGTCCACCGCGCGGTCCACGGTCTGGTCGCCGCGCAGGGTGGCGGCCGACAGCGCGCCGGTCGGGCAGGCCTGTACGCACTCGCCACAGCCCACGCAGCTGCTCGCGCCCATCGCATCGTCGAGATCAAATACCACGCGCGCCTGCGCGCCGCGGAAGGCCAGCCCGATGACGCCGTTGACCTGTTCCTCGCGGCAGGCGCGCTGGCAGCGGTTGCACTGGATGCAGGCATCGAGGTTGACCGCCATCGCGGGGTGCGACGTGTCGGGCGCGACCGGCGCGCGGCGCAGCGCACGCAGCGCCGGTCGCACAGCCACGCCCTGCCGCGCGGCCCAGTCGCTGAGTTCGCCGTGCGGGCGCGCGGCGTCGCCGTCCACCCAGCGCTCGCCCTGCTCGGGCAGGTCGGCCAGCAGCAGCTCGATCACCGCGTTCTGGGCGCGGCGCGCGCGGTCGCTGCGCGCCTGCACCGCCATCCCGGGGGTCACGGTCCGGCAGCAGCTCGGCGCAAGCACGCGCTCGCCGTCGATCTCGACCACGCAGGCGCGGCAGTTGCCGTCCGGGCGCAGGCCGTCATGGTGGCACAGGTGGGGAATGTCCACCCCGTGGCGCTTCGCGGCGTCGAGGATGCGCTCGCCCGGGAGGGCGCGCGCGGCCTGGCCGTCCAGGGTGAAGGCAATGCCAGGCAAGGCCGCATCGGCGTCGGGAGGCGAAGGCATGGACACCGACGGGGGCAAACGCATAGCGGGGGCGTTCATGGCTGGTCTCCGCCGGCACCGACCTCGTGGGCGAAGTGCGTGAGCACGCCCAGGATCGGGTTGGGCGCGGCCTGGCCGAGGCCGCAGATCGAGGCATCGGCCATCACCGCGCCGAGGTCGCGCAGGGTGTCGGCGTCCCACACCGGCTGGGCCATCAGCGCGGCGGCCTTGGCGGTGCCCACGCGACAAGGCGTGCACTGCCCGCAGCTCTCATGGGCGAAGAAGCGCAGGGTGTTGAGGGCGGCGTCGCGCGCGCGGTCGTGCTGGCTGAGCACGACGATGGCCGCCGAGCCGATGAAGCAGCCGTGGGGCTGCAGGGTGTCGAAGTCCAGCGGCAGATCGGCCAGCCGCGCGGGCAGGATGCCGCCGCTGGCGCCGCCGGGCAGGTAGGCGTAGAGCGTGTGGCCGTCGGCCATGCCGCCGCAATGCTCGTCGATGAGTTCGCGCAGCGTGATGCCGGCCGGCGCGAGCTTCACCCCGGGCTCGCGCACCCGCCCGCTCACGCTGAAGCGGCGCAGGCCGCGGCGGCCGTGGCGGCCGTGCGCGGCAAAGGCCTCGTCGCCCCGGGTGACGATGTCACGCACCCACACCAGCGTCTCGGCGTTGTGGGCCAGCGTCGGCCGGCCGAACAGGCCGCGCTCGGCGATGTAGGGCGGGCGCAGGCGCGGCTCGCCGCGCCGGCCCTCGACGCTTTCAATCAGTGCCGACTCCTCGCCGCAGATGTAGGCGCCGGCGCCGCGGCGCAGCTCGATGCGGGGCAGCGGCGCCGGCGGGGCGGCGCGCAGGGCGTCGAGCGCCTCACTCAGGGTGCGGCGCACGTCCGGGTACTCGTCGCGCAAGTAGAGGTAGATCGCGTCGATGCCCACCACCCGCGCGGCCACGAGCATGCCTTCGAGCATCCGGTGCGGGTCGCGCTCCAGCACGTGGCGGTCCTTGAACGTGCCGGGCTCGCCTTCGTCGATGTTGACCACCATCAGCCGCGGGCCGGGCTGGCCCGACACGATGCGCCACTTGCGCCCGGCCGGGAAGCCCGCGCCGCCCAGGCCGCGCAGGGCCGACGACTCCATCGCGGCCAGCACCGCGGCCGGGTCACGCACGCCGTCAGCCAGTTCCCGCACCAGCGCGTAGCCGCCGGCCGCGCGGTAGGCGTCGAAGTCCACGAGGTCGGGATGGGCGGGCGGCGGCCCAGTGTCGCCGCGCGCCGCGGCCGCCACGGTTTCGGGGCGGGCGTTCCCCACCGGCCGCTGGCCCACCAAGGCGGCCGGCGCCGTCTCGCAGCGGCCGATGCACGGCGCCGCGACCACGCGCACGTCGGCATCGAGCAGGGCCGGCAGCCGCGCCAGCAGATCGGCGGCTCCCGCCATGGCGCAGCTCAGGCCGTCACACACCCGCACCGTCAGGCGCGGCACCGTGGCGTCGTCGCGCACCACGTCGAAGTGGTGGTAGAAGCTCGCCACCTCAAACACCTCGACCACGGGCACGCCCAGTTCGGCCGCGAGCGCCACCAGGTGGCCTTCGCGCAGAGCGCCTTCTCGGTCGTTGAGTGCGTGCAGGTATTCGATCAAGGCATCGCGACGCAGACCCCCGGCCGCCAGCGGCGTCAGGGCGTCGCGCACCGCAGCGCGGGCGGCGGCATCGGGCTGTCGGCCCTTGAGAACGGGACGCGGCGCGCGCGGCGCGGGGCCCACAGGGCGCAGTGGAATGACTCGTGAGGGGGTGGCCAGGGACATGCGCGCACTGTGGCGCGCCGGGAACCCGGGGTCAAATGGGTTTTCGCGATGCGCGCATTCAAGGCGTGAATGCGTCGGACCAGACGCTGCCGGCTCAGGCGCCCAGGGCCCCGCACCACGGCACCAGCGACGCGCGCCAGGCATCACCCAGCGCGAGCGCCAGCGCGGCGGCGCGCACCGGCGGTGGCGCGTCGTCGCGGCGGGCGATGAAGCCCACCGGCGTGGTCACCACCGGCGCCACCAGCGGGCGCACGCTAAGGCCCGCAGCGGCGCCGCCCAGCGCGGCCACCAGCGCACCCGGCATCACGGCGGCCACGTCGCCGGCCTGCACGGCCAGCGCCAGCGACAACACCGCGTTGGTCTCCAGCACCGGCGCGGCGGTCACGCCGGCGCGGGCAAACGCCTCGTCCACCAGCCGGCGGTGGTGCATGTCGGGCGTGAGCAGGCACAAAGGCAAGGCGGCGGCATCGGCCCAGCGGATGGGGGTGGGGTCGGGGGTGGCGGACCGCTGGACGAGGTAGTGGCGCTCGTCGTATTGCGGCCAGAGCTCGAAGGCGCCACCGGCGGGCACACGGGCGAGGAAACCCAGACCGAGGTCGAGGGCCCGATCGCGCAGCCCGCGCTCGATGTCGTCGGAGTTGAGCGAGAGCAGCGTGGTGCGCACGCGCGGGTGCGCGGCATGCAGCGCCGCGGCGAAACGGGTGGCCACCGGCAAGGCCGAAGGCACGGCGCCCAAGCGCAACTCGCCGACCGGCTCACCGGTGCGGCTGGAGAGGGTCTGTTCGAGGGCGGCCGCTTCGGCCAACAGGCGCCGCGCACTGGCCAGCACCAGCTCGCCTTCCGGGGTCAGCCCGGCGTACGTGCGGCCGCGCCGCACGAGCGGGGTGCCGAACGCCGATTCCAGCGCGCGCACCGCGTTGGACAGCGCCGGCTGCGTGATGTGGCAGGCCTGCGCGGCGCGGGCGTAGTGTTGGTGCTCGGCCAGGGCAACGAGGTAACGCAGCGGGGCCAGCAACTTCATGGCCCCGAGGTTACCGCGGCCCGGCCGCGGCGTGGCAGGTCAGGCCTGCTGGATGCCGGCGATGACCCAGCCGCCTTCGCCGTTGCGCGGCTTGCTCAGGTGCCAGATCTCGCGGAAGGTGTCCACGGCCTGGGTGTCGAGGTCGCGAATGCGGCCTTCGAAGCGCACGCTCACGGTGTAAGTCATCAGGCCTTCTTCCACGTCCAGCACCTCGGCGTCGAGCTGCTCCACGTCGTTGCGGCCGCGCTCCTTGCTTTCGGCGAGGTCCATGCGGATCTCGGCGAACATTTCCGGCGTGGTGAACTGGCGGATGTCGTCCAGATCACCGGCGTCGTGGGCGGCCTGCAGGCGGATGAACTGCACCTTGGCGTTGCGGGCAAATCCCTCGGCGTCGAAGCCGGCCGGCCACGCGCGGGCTGCCGTCGGCGCGGCCACGCTGGCGCCGCCCGCAGGCATTTGCACGTCATACCCGCGGTTGACCGCCGGTTGTTGACCCAGGCCGGCGCCGGCCGGCGCATACGCCATGCGGTTGCCGCCCATGGCCTGCTGCGCGCGCTTGCGCAGGAAGAAGCCCAGCACGCCCAGGGCCACCATCACGACCAGCGCAATCAGCAGGAAGGAAGCCAGCTCCTCGCCAAAACCGAGGTGCGAGGCCAGCGCGGCCAGACCCAGGCCGGCGGCGATGCCAGCGACCGGGCCGAGCCAGGAACGGCTGCCCGCGGCGGCGGCGCCGGTGGCGGCCGCGGCCGGGGCGGCAGCGGCATTCGGGGCGCCCGGGGTCTGGGCGGGCGTGGCGTTGTTGGTGTTCGCCGGCTTCGGCGTGTTCATGTCGCGCTGCATGCCCACGGACTTGCCGCCGCCCAGGCGCTTAGCGGCTTCGGCGGTGTCGACCACCGCCACCGACAGACCCACGGCCAGGATGGCCGCGCACAAAGAAAACAGTCGCATGGATTTCCCCTCGAATAAAGACTACGGACGGCGCAGGGTAGGGGCATTCATACCCCGAAAAAAGCAGATCGAGACTGATTTTCAGATCGCTTTTTTCGAAATGATTCCGGAGCGAGTGGTCGGGGCTTTCTACAATTCGCGGATGCTGAAACGACGCGCGCTGATGGTATTGCCCGCCGCCGCCTGGGCCTCGGCCGTCCCCGGGGGCGCCGCCGCTGAACGCCGGCGCGGCAAACTGGTGGTCATCGGGGGGGCCGAAGACAAGCGCCACGACCGGGTGATCCTGCGCCGGTTTGTGGAGCTGGCGGGCGGCCCCGGCGCCAAGATTCGGGTGCTGAGCGCGGCCAGCGGCGACCCGGACGGCGCGTGGGCCACCTACGACGCGGTGTTTGGCGCGCTGGGCGTGAGCGACCGCGCGCCGATTCCGGTGCCCGACCGCGTGGCGGCGGACAGCGCCGCCGTCACGGACCTGATCCTGGAAGCCGACGGCATCTTCATTTCTGGCGGCGACCAGAACCGGCTGATGGACCTGATCTGGGAGACCGCCGCCTTCCGCGCACTGCACGTGGCCTACCACCTGCGCGGTGCGTGTGTCGGCGGCACCAGCGCGGGCGCCGCCGTCATGTCCCGCCACATGATCGCGCAGGGCAGCGCGACGCGGTTGCCTGTGAAGGGAGCGGCCGCCTTTGATCTCGGCCTGGGCTTTTTACACCGGGCCATGATCGATCAGCACTTCGCCGAACGTGGCCGGCTTGCCCGCCTGATGTCGGCACTGGCGCAACGACCGCAGCAGCTCGGGGTCGGTATCGACGAAGACACGGCGCTCATCGTTGAGCGCGGCACCGCGATCGAGGTGATCGGTGCCGGGGCCGTCACGCTGCTGGACGGTCGGGAACTGGTGTCGGACTTTGAGCTGGTCGAATCCGCGCAGGGGCTGCAGATGCTGGGCGTGCGGCTCCACTGGCTGCCCGCCGGTCACCGCTACAGCGCCAACCCCCTGGTGCAAAGGGCCCAGGCCATGCCGGTGGCCTTGCGCGAGGCCATCGACATGCTGGTCACCCCCGGCCCCATCCGCGGCTGACGGTCATCAGGTGCGCGTCGGCTCCAGCCGGAACACCTTCATCACCTCGACCATGCGGTGCGCCTGCTCATTGAGCTGCTGTGCGGCCGCCGCGCCTTCTTCGACCATGTTGACGTTGCGATGCGTGACCTCGTCGAGCTGGTGCACCGCCTGACCCATCAGGTTGACGCCGGCCGACTGCTCTTCGCTGGCGTGGCTGATGCCCTGCACCAGGCTCGCCACGCGCTCGATGGATCGGACCACGTCGTTCATGGTGGCGCCTGCCCGGTCGACCAGCGCGACACCCGCGTCGACCTGGTCGCCGCTCTGGGTGATCAGGCCCTTGATCTCGCGGGCGGCCTCGGCGCTGCGTTGCGCGAGATTGCGCACTTCGCCGGCGACCACGGCGAAACCGCGACCCTGCTCGCCGGCGCGCGCGGCCTCCACCGCGGCATTCAGCGCCAGGATGTTGGTCTGGAAGGCAATCCCGTCGATCACGCCGATGATGTCGCTGATGCGCTGGCTGCTCTGGCTGATCGCGCCCATGGTCGCCACGACATTGCCCACGACCTGTCCGCCCTCGGCCGCCACCCGCGCGGCCTCCTGCGCCAGCTGGCTCGCCTGGCGGGCGTTGTCCGTGTTGTTCTTCACCGTGGCGCCCACCTGCTCCATGGAGGACGCCGTCTGCTGCAAGGCCGTGGCCTGCTGCTCGGTGCGTTCGGCCAATTCGTGGTGATCGCGCGAGATCTGCTCGCTCGCGGCCGCCACCGCGTCGGCATTGGACCGCACGGCCCGCACCGTGCGCCGCAGCTGGTCGCTCATGCCCGCCATCGCCGCCATGATGCTGTCGTCGTCACCCGGGCGCACCGGCACGGTCACCGTCAGGTCGCCGGCCGCAATCGCGTTCGCCACCTGCCGCACCTCCCGCGGTTCACCGCCGAGCGATCGGTCCAGACGCGCAATGATGATGTGGGCAATCCACACGCCGACGATCAACGCGAAGAGCGACGCGCTGGCCATGGCAAGCAGCCCGTCGCGCGCGATCCGCTGGCCCAGTTGGTAGGTTTCCTTGGCCTCGCGGGCTTGCAGATTGATCAGGTCGCCCACCACCGCCTGCATCGGATCGAACACCGGGTACATCTTCTGCGCGGTGTATGCCTGCAGCGTCGGGAGGTCGTTGGCCCGCAGTGCCACCTCGGCCTCGGCGATGGACCGGTCGGCCGCCTCCATCAAGGGCTTGAGCTTGTCGATCAGCTCACGCTCCGCCTCATCGGTGGGTCGATCGAGGTAGGCGGCCCAGTCGATGGCGATCTGGCGTCGCGCCGACGCAATCGCGTCAAGCGCCTGCGCCGGGGTGAACGAGCCATCGGCCGCCTTGTGGGCCGCGTCGACCATTTGCACGGCGTACTGGTCCGCCACCGAACGCATCTGCGTCAGGGGCAGTACGCGCACCTCGTATACGTCCCGCAACGCCGCCGTTTCCGCGCGCGCGAGGAGCATCCCCATCAGAAAGACCAAACCGATCACGGCGATAAACACGCCGCACAGCACCCTCAGTCGATTGCGCACCGACAAGCGCGCGAGAAAAGCATCCACGCATCACCTCCCTGGACAGGACAAACACCACTGCAACGCCGACCCCTCGAGGTCTGCAACGAACGTGATATCGGTGGCGAAGGCGTCGGCTGAAGCCTTAGGCATTCAAATCCCTGCCGCGTTAAGGGATTTCTTCACGCTCACGGGTAACCACGCACAGGGGATGATCCCCGGGATGGGGGACGCCGATCCGCCGAAATGATGCGGTTTTGGGCGGCTTAATCTCGCGGCTTGGGCCGTCCTCGCGAGGTCGGCGACAGGTGGCTCGACGCGAACGAGCCGACCGGGTGACCAACCACCCAGACGCGATGTCGAACGACGCCACGAGCGCGACCATCCCGGCCTCTGGGGGTCACACAGTCGCCGGAGCGGGGCCACACCGCGCGAGCCCATGAAAAAAGCCTCCCGAGGGGAGGCTTTCTTGATGCCGGTTTGGCGACCGGCGAATGTTGGTTGCGCGGGCAAGATTTGAACTTGCGACCTTTGGGTTATGAGCCCAACGAGCTACCAGGCTGCTCCACCGCGCGTCAAGCCTTCTAGTATATCACGCTTTCGCGCTGTCATCGGCCGCTGCGGCCGGTTCCGCGCGATCCACGAGTTCGACCAGCGCCATCGGCGCGTTGTCGCCCACGCGGAAGCCCATCTTCAGGATGCGGGTGTAGCCGCCCGGACGCGCCTTGAAGCGCGGGCCGAGTTCGTTGAACAGCTTCACCACGACATCGCGATCGCGCAGTCGGTCAAAGGCCAGCCGGCGGTTCGCCAGCGTCGGTTCTTTGGCCAGGGTGATCATCGGCTCCACCACGCGGCGCAGCTCCTTGGCCTTGGGCAGCGTGGTCTTGATGGCTTCGTGCGTCAGCAGCGAATTCATCATGTTGCGCAGCATCGCCAGGCGGTGCTCGCTGGTGCGGTTCAGTTTGCGAAGTCCGTGTCCGTGACGCATGGTATTTCCTTTCCGTTTTTTGCCGCCGGCCGGATCAGGTACCGGCGGTTCGTCAGGCGCTGGCCCGAGGGCTCAGGGGTGATGAGAATCAGTGCTTGTCAAGACCGGCGGGAGGCCAGTTCTCGAGCTTCATGCCCAGCGTGAGGCCGCGCGAAGCGAGCACTTCCTTGATTTCGTTGAGCGACTTGCGACCGAGGTTGGGGGTCTTGAGCAACTCGTTCTCGGTGCGCTGAATCAGGTCACCGATGTAATAGATATTCTCGGCCTTCAGGCAGTTGGCCGAGCGGACGGTCAACTCGAGCTCGTCCACCGGGCGCAGCAGGATCGGATCGAACTGCTGCGAGGTGCGCTGCTGCGGGTCGGCAGTGAAGTTGCCCAGCGGATCGCCTTCGAGCTGCGCGAACACAGCGAGTTGTTCTACCAGGATTTTGGCCGACGCGCGGACCGCTTCTTCCGGACCGATCGAGCCGTTGGTCTCGATTTCCAGCACCAGCTTGTCAAGGTCGGTGCGCTGCTCCACGCGGGCGCTCTCGACCGTGTAGCTCACGCGCTTCACCGGCGAAAAGGACGCATCAAGCACGATCCGACCAATCGAGCGCGATTGCTCGTCGCCCCGGCGCAGGTTGCCCGGCACATAGCCACGGCCTTTCTCGACCTTGATCTGCATGTCCAGCTTGGCGCCGGCCGACAGGGTCGCGATCACGTGATCCGGGTTGACGATTTCCACGTCATGGGGCGTCTGGATGTCGGCCGCGGTGACCACACCCTCACCATCCTTGCGCAGGCTCAGCGTGACTTCATCGCGGTTGTGGAGTTTGAACACCACGCCCTTGAGGTTGAGCAACAGGTTGACGACGTCTTCCTGGACGCCATCGATGGACGAATACTCGTGCACCACCCCGGCGATCGTCACCTCGGTCGGCGCATGACCCACCATCGACGACAGCAGGACGCGGCGCAGGGCGTTGCCCAGCGTGTGGCCGTAGCCGCGCTCGAACGGCTCTAGCGTGACCTTGGCGCGGTTGGCCGAGAGTTGCTCGACGTTGATGGTTTTGGGCTTGAGCAGATTGTTCAGCATTCAACTTCCTTCAGGACCCTCGGCTCGTTACACCGATAAGGCAGACGGAGCATGGCCCGGGCGCGCCGCGCGGGCGTGCCGGGAACGGGATTAACGCGAATAGAGTTCGACGATCAGCGACTCGTTGATGTCCGAGCCGAACTCGTCGCGGTCCGGGGCCTTCTTGAAGACACCCTCGACCTTGTCGACGGAGACGTCCACCCAACCGGGGAAACCGATCTGCTTGGCCAACTCCAGGGCCTCCACCACGCGGGCTTGTTTCTTCGACTTGTCGCGCACGGCGACCACATCGTTGGCCTTCACGAGGAAGGAGGGGATGTTCACCGGCTGGCCATTGACCGTGATCGCCTTGTGGCTCACGAGCTGGCGGGCTTCGGCGCGGGTCGAGGCAAAACCCATGCGGAACACCACGTTGTCCAGACGGGACTCCAGCAGGCTCAGCAGGTTCGAGCCGGTGTTGCCACGGCGGCGGTCAGCCTCCGCAAAATAGCGGCGGAACTGACGCTCCAACACGCCATACATCCGCTTGACCTTCTGCTTCTCGCGCAGCTGGACGCCGAAATCGGAGGTCCGCTGACCCGAGGTGCGGCCGTGCTGGCCGGGCTTGGAATCAAATTTCGCCTTGTCGCTGATCGAGCGGCGCGCGCTCTTGAGCAGCAGGTCCGTGCCTTCACGGCGGGAAAGTTTGGCCTTGGGGCCGAGGTAACGTGCCACGTGGGTTCCTTCATTGATCACACTGCCGCTGCCGAGGCAAGTGCCTGCAGCGGGAGCCTTCCGACAGTCGCGGAGGCGGTGGGCTTAGCAAAAATGCCACCGCAGGCAGCTGCGGTGGCGACGGGAAACCGGCGATTGTACCGCGCCAGGCGGCAGCGCGCTCAGATGCGGCGGCGCTTCTGGGGGCGGCAGCCGTTGTGCGGCACCGGCGTCACGTCGGAGATCGACGTGATGCGAATGCCGAGTGCGCCGAGCGCTCGCACCGACGACTCGCGACCCGGGCCAGGACCCTTGATCTCGACGTCGAGGTTCTTGATGCCCTGCTCCATGGCGGCGCGGCCGGCCACTTCGGAAGCGACCTGAGCGGCAAACGGCGTCGACTTGCGCGAGCCCTTGAAACCCTGGCCACCCGAAGACGCCCACGACAGTGCGTTGCCCTGGCGATCGGTGATCGTGATGATGGTGTTGTTGAACGAGGCGTGCACGTGGGCAATGCCATCGGCAATGTTCTTGCGAACCTTCTTGCGCACGCGCGCGGCGGCGTTGCTGGCAGGAGACTTGGCCATGGGGGTCCTTCGATCCGATTACTTCTTCAGCGACTGGGCGGCCTTGCGGGGGCCCTTGCGCGTGCGGGCGTTGGTCTTCGTGCGCTGGCCGCGCACGGGCAGACCACGGCGGTGACGGAAGCCACGGTAGCAACCGATGTCCATCAGTCGCTTGATGTTCATGGTGGTCTCGCGCCGCAGGTCACCTTCGATCGTGTAGGTGCCGACCGCGTCACGGACTTTTTCGAGTTCCGCGTCGGTCAGGTCCTTGATCTTCTTGTCGTAGGCGATGCCGCACGCCTCGCAGATCTTGCGTGCGCGGGTGCGACCGATGCCAAAGATTGCCGTCAAGCCGATTTCGGCGTGCTTGTGCGGCGGAATGTTGATGCCTGCAATACGAGCCATGTTGATCCTCTAACGATGCCTGATCAGCCTTGACGCTGTTTGTGACGCGGGTCAGTACAAATCACGCGCACAACGCCGTGGCGCTTGATGATCTTGCAGTTGCGGCACATTTTCTTCACGGAAGCCGAAACTCTCATTGTCTTCTCCTAGAAATTCAATATCAATTCAACGGCGCGCTCACTTGGCGCGGAACACGATACGGGCCCGGGTCAGGTCGTACGGCGTGAGTTCGACTTTCACCTTGTCGCCGGGCAGGATGCGGATGTAGTGCATCCGCATCTTGCCGGAGATGTGACCCAACACGACATGCCCGTTCTCGAGCTTGACGCGGAAGGTCGCATTGGGGAGATTTTCAATCACCTCGCCCTGCATCTCGATGACGTCGTCCTTCGCCATACGAACTCAATCCATCAATTGCCCGAACCGGTTTTGAAGTTGGCCTTCTTCAACAGGGATTCGTACTGCTGGGACATCACGTAGTTCTGCACCTGGGCCATGAAATCCATGGTGACCACCACGATGATCAGCAGCGACGTTCCACCGAAATAGAACGGCACGTTGTATTCAAGAATCAGAAACTCAGGCAGCAGACAGACAGCGGTGATGTACACAGCACCGGCCAGCGTCAAGCGCAGCAGAATCTTGTCGATGTGGCGCGCGGTCTGATCGCCCGGCCGGATGCCCGGGATGAAGGCACCACTCTTCTTCAGGTTGTCGGCGGTTTCGCGGCTGTTGAACACCAGCGCCGTGTAGAAGAAGCAGAAAAACACGATGGCTGCGGCGTAGAGCGCCACGTAAATCGGCTGCCCGGGCGACAGCGCCGCAGCGATGTCGCGCAACCACCGCGTCGAATCACCGGTGCTCACCCAGCTCACCACGGTCGTGGGCAGAAGGATGATCGACGAAGCGAAGATGGGCGGAATCACGCCGGCCATGTTCAGCTTGAGCGGCAGGTGCGAAGACTGGCCACCGTACACCTTGTTGCCGACCTGGCGGCGGGCGTAGTTGACCAGGATCTTCCGCTGGCCGCGCTCCACGAACACCACAAAGTAAGTCACCAGCAACACCAGCGCGATGATGAACAGCGACGCGATGATGCTCATGGCGCCGGTGCGAACCAGCTCCAACAACCCACCCACCGCGCTGGGCAAACCCGCGGCGATGCCGGCGAAGATCAGGATGGAGATGCCATTGCCCAGACCGCGCTCGGTGATTTGCTCGCCCAGCCACATCAGGAACATCGTGCCGGCCACGAGGCTGACCACCGCGGTCAGACGGAAACCCATGCCCGGATCGATCACCAGGCCCGGCGAACCCTCCAGGGCAAGGGCAATGCCCATGGCCTGGAAGATGGCCAGACCCAGCGTTCCATACCGGGTGTACTGCGTGATCTTGCGCCGGCCGGCCTCGCCTTCCTTCTTCAGCTGCTCAAACGCCGGGACGACGTAAGTCATCAGCTGCATGATGATCGAGGCCGAGATGTACGGCATGATGCCCAACGCGAACACGGTGAAGCGCGACAGCGCGCCACCGGAGAACATGTTGAACAAGCTCAGAATGCCGCCCTGCTGGCTCTTGAACAGCTGCGCGAGCTGCGTCGGATCGATGCCGGGCACAGGGATGTGCGCCCCGATCCGGTAAACAACCAGCGCGAGCAGCAGGAAGACCAGCCGGCGACGCAGGTCGCCGAACTTGCCGGTCTTCGCGAGGGACGGAGAAGCGGTGGCCACGTTGGTGATCAGCGGTTGTGCCGTTGATGTCAGGCCACGGCGCCGCCGGCAGCCTCGATGGCCGCTTTGGCGCCCGCGGTGGCAGCGACGTCCTTGAGGGTCACCTTGCGGGTGATCTCGCCGGTCTTGATGACCTTCACGCGCTTGGCCAGGTTGGACACGAGGCCCGCCTGTTTGAGCGTGAGCACGTCAATCTCGGTGGCTTCGAGGGCGTTCAGGTCAGCCAGCGTGACTTCGGCGTTGAACGGCAGCGAAGCGGACTTGAAGCCCCGCTTCGGCAGACGGCGCTGCAGCGGCATTTGACCGCCTTCGAAGCCAACCTTGTGGTAGCCACCCGAACGCGATTTCTGGCCTTTGTGGCCACGGCCGGCGGTCTTGCCCAGGCCAGAGCCGATGCCGCGACCCACGCGACGCTTGGCGTGCTTGGCGCCATCGGCGGGCTTGATGGTGTTGAGTTGCATCTCGGGACTCCGATCAGAGAACTTTGACCAGGTAGCTGATCTTGTTGATCATGCCGCGCACGGCGGGCGTGTCCTGCAGCTCGCTCACGCTGTTGAGCTTGCGCAGACCCAGCCCGCGCACGGTGGCGCGGTGATCCTGCTTGCAGCCAATCGGGCTGCGCACGAGTTGGATCTTGACGGTGTTTTGGGTGCTCATGGTCAATCCTTTCAGCCCAGGATTTCTTCCACCGTCTTGCCGCGCTTGGCAGCGACTTCGGCAGGGGTGGTGGAGTTCTGCAGGGCGTCCAGCGTGGCACGCACGAGGTTGTAGGGGTTGCTCGAGCCGTGGCTCTTGGCGACGACGTCGGTGACGCCGAGCACCTCGAAGACCGCGCGCATCGGGCCGCCGGCGATGATGCCGGTGCCCTTGACGGCGGGCAGCATCATCACGCTGGAGGCACCGTGTTCGCCACGCACCTCGTGGTGCAGGGAACCGTTCTTCAGCGACACCTTGATCATGTTGCGGCGGGCCTGCTCCATGGCCTTCTGCACGGCGACCGGCACTTCACGCGCCTTGCCCTTGCCCATGCCGACGCGGCCATCGCCGTCGCCCACGACCGTCAGAGCGGCGAAACCGAGGATGCGACCGCCCTTGACCACCTTGGTCACGCGGTTGATCGCGATCATCTTCTCGCGCAGACCGTCGTCGTTCGCTTCGTTTTTGATGTTTGCCTGAAACTTAGCCATGTTGGTATCCCGTGTCGTCAGAACTGCAGGCCGGCCTCGCGGGCAGCTTCTGCGAGGGCCTTCACGCGGCCGTGATAGGCAAAACCGGAACGGTCGAACGCGACTTTCTCGATGCCCGCGGCCTTCGCTTTCTCAGCGATGCGCTTGCCGATCAGCGCGGCAGCGGAGGCGTTGCCGCCCTTGCCGGCAGCGCCGAGTTGAGCACGCACTTCCTTTTCGGCGGTCGACGCCGAGGCCAGCACGCGGCTGCCGTCGCCGGAGATGACGTTGGCGTAGATGTGCAGGTTGGTGCGGTTGACCGTCAGGCGCACGGCGCCCTGTTGGGCGATGCGAATGCGCGTTTGGCGGGCGCGGCGCAGACGTTGTTCTTTCTTCGTCAGCATGATCGGCGTCCTTATTTCTTCTTGGTTTCCTTGATCACGACCTTCTCATCCGCATAACGGATGCCCTTGCCCTTGTAGGGCTCGGGAGGACGGACCGCACGCACCTCGGAGGCCACCTGGCCCACGCGCTGACGATCGGCACCCTTGATGACGATCTCGGTCGGCGTGGGGGTCTCGACCTTGATGCCGGCGGGCATGTCGATGATCACCGGGTGGGAGAAACCGACGCTCAGGTTGAGCTTGGCGCCTTGGGCCTGGGCCTTGTAGCCCACGCCAATCAGGCTGAGCTTCTTCTCGAAGCCCTTGCTGACGCCGTTGACCATGTTGTTCACCAGCTGACGCATGGTGCCGGACATGGCGTTGGCTTCGCGGGAGTCGTTCACCGGGGTGAAGCTCAGCGCGGCGCCCTTGTTCTCGACCTTGACCAGCGCGCTCTGGTTGAGCGACAGCGCGCCATTGGCGCCCTTGACGTTGATCTGGTCGTCCTTGACGGCCACTTCGACCCCGGCGGGGATCGCGACCGGCAGCTTACCGATACGGGACATGTTTGTCTCTCCTTAGCGCGTCAGGCGACGTAACACAGCACTTCGCCACCGACGCCGACCGCTCGGGCCTTGCGATCGGTCATCACGCCACGCGGCGTGGTGACGATCGCCACGCCCAGACCGTTCTGGACCTGCGGGATGTCGTGGCGGCCGCGGTAGATCCGCAGGCCGGGGCGGCTGACGCGCTCGATGCGCTCGATCACCGGGCGACCGGCGTAGTACTTCAGGGCAATCTCGAGCTCGCTCTTGCCGCCCGTGGTCTTGACCTGGAAACCGTCGATGTAGCCCTCGTCCTTCAGGACCTGGGCGATGGCAGTTTTCACCTTGGAAGCCGGCATCGTCACGCTGGTCTTTTCGACCATCTGTGCGTTGCGGATGCGGGTCAACATGTCGGCGATAGGATCACTCATGCTCATGGGGGTTCTCCTAAGGCTTACCAGCTGGCTTTGGTGATGCCGGGGATTTCGCCGGCAAAGGCCATCTCGCGCACCTTGGCGCGCGCCAGACCGAAGTGGTTGAAGGTGCCACGCGGACGGCCGGTGATCTCGCAGCGGTTGCGCTGGCGGGTCGGGTTCGCATTGCGGGGCAGCTTCTGCAGCGCCAGGCGAGCGGCATCGCGCTCTTCGTCCGACTTCTTGGCGTCGCCGGCGATGGCCTTCAGTTCGTTGTATTTGTTGGCGAACTTGGCGGCGAGCTTCTCGCGCTTGAGTTCACGTTGGAGCAGTGCTTGTTTGGCCACGCGCCACCTCAGTTCTTGAAGGGGAAACGGAAACCCGCCAGCAGTGCCTTGCACTCCTCGTCGGTCTTGGCGGTCGTCGTGATGCTGATGTTCAGGCCGCGCAGGGCGTCCACCTTGTCGTACTCGATCTCGGGGAAGATGATCTGTTCCTTGACGCCCACGTTGTAGTTGCCGCGACCATCAAAAGAACGGCCCGAGATACCGCGGAAGTCGCGCACGCGGGGCAGGGCCACGGTGACGAAGCGGTCCAGGAATTCGTACATGCGGGCGCCGCGCAGCGTCACCATGCAGCCGATGGCTTGCTGTTCACGGATCTTGAAACCGGCAATTGCCTTGCGGGCGCGGGTCACGACGGGCTTCTGGCCGGAGATTTTGGTCAGATCGCCGACGGCGTGGTCCATGACCTTCTTGTCGGCCACCGCCTCGCTCACACCCATGTTCAGGGTGATCTTGGTGATGCGGGGCACCTCCATCACGGACTTGTAACCGAACTTCTTGGTCAGCTCGGGGACCACCTTCTCGCGGTAGTGTTGTTGCAGTCGTGCCATGGTCATGCCACCTTGATTTCTTCGCCGCTGGACTTGTAGACGCGCACTTTCTTGCCGTCAGCCAGGACTTTCACGCCCACGCGATCCGCCTTGCCCGTGGCGGCGTTGAAGATCGCCACGTTGGACTGGTGGATGGGCATGGTTTTCTCGATGATGCCGCCGGTCACACCCTTCATCGGGTTGGGCTTGGCGTGCTTCTTGACGGTGTTGACACCCTCGACCACGACATGTTCTTCGGTGGCACGGCTCACAACCTTGCCGCGCTTGCCTTTGTCACGGCCGGCGATGACGATGACTTCGTCGCCTGTACGAATCTTGTTCATGGATGGATCCTCAGAGAACCTCGGGTGCCAGGGACACGATCTTCATGAACTTCTCGGTGCGCAACTCGCGCGTGACCGGGCCGAAGATGCGGGTGCCGATGGGCTCGAGCTTGGCGTTGAGCAGCACGGCGGCGTTGCCGTCGAACTTGATCAGGGCGCCGTCCTGGCGGCGGATGCCCTTGGCGGTGCGGACCACCACGGCGTTGTAGACCTCGCCTTTTTTGACGCGGCCACGCGGCGCTGCTTCCTTGATGCTGACCTTGATGACATCACCCACGCTGGCGTAGCGGCGCTTGGAGCCGCCGAGCACCTTGATGCACATCACGGATTTCGCACCCGTGTTGTCAGCAACATCGAGTCGAGATTGCGTTTGAATCATTTGATTTAAGTCCCAACTTGAATCCCTCGAGCCACCGTGGCCGGAGGTGATCAGTCTTGGGCCCGTCGTACAGGCAGCAACAGACGCTTGACGCGCCTCTCACCGCCCTTCGGTGGGCAGAAAGCTGTCCGCTTTTTACAGCGAAGCCGCGCAGTATGACATGCCCTGTCCGGGTTGTCAAACGATCGGCAGGTAATGCCGGGTGAGCGTCAGAAAGGCGTCGATTTCTTCCGAAGGGCGGGGCGCCAAGCCGGCCCGTGCGGCCTCCTGCGCGAGGATGTCGGCGACCGCAGGCGCCATGCGGGCCGCTTCGGCGGCGTCGAGAAAGAGGGAACGCCAGCGGCGGGCCAGCACGTCTTCGACAGTTCGGGCGTGCTCCCGGCGGAAGGCGTGACGCACGACGGCGTCAGTCAAGCCCATGCCCAGTGAGGCTCCGGATCCGCAAGCACTCACTTCGTCGGCCTCTGTGCCGAACAGGTGGAGCCCGGGGTTGGCGTGCAAGGGGGTGTGGAGGGCCGTGGCGGGAGCGCCGACCAGCCGCCGGTGCGCGGTTTGACCGCCCGCGCGGACCGGCAACAGCCCGGCGCCAAAGCAGCGCGCCATCACGTCCTCGGCCATGGCACGGTAGGTGGTCCATTTGCCGCCGGTGACGGTGACGAGGCGCCCGTCGAGGACGATGGTGTGCTCGCGGGACAGCCGACGGGTTTCGCCGTCGGCCGACGCCGGTGGCGCCACCAGGGGGCGCAAACCGACCCACAGGCTGCGGATGTCGCGCCGGCGCACCGGTCGGCTGAGCGCGCGCCCCGCTTCGCTGAGGATGAAGTCCAGCTCGTCAGCGAAGGCGTCGGGTTCGCGGGGCAGATCGGTGCGGGGGGTGTCGGTGGTGCCGAGGATGAGTTTGCCAAGCCAGGGCACGGCAAACAGCACCCGCCCGTCCCGCGTGCGGGGCACCAGCAGGGCGTGGTGTCCGGGCAGGAAATCCCGGTCCACCACCACGTGCACGCCCTGGCTGGGACTGACCATGCGCGACGGCGTGCCGGCAGCGTTGCGCAACGCGTCCACCCAAACGCCGGTCGCATTGACGACGCAGCGGGCACGAACGGTCCGTGTGGCGCCGCCGAGGCGGTCCAGGAGGCTGGCGCGGGTGAGATCGCCATCGGCCTGCAGGCCGGTGACTTCGAGGTAATTGAACAGGCGTCCGCCCGCGGCTTCGGCGGTGCGGGCCAGCGCGAGGGCGAGGCGGGCGTCGTCAAACTGACCGTCCCAGTACTGGACGCCGCCGCGCAGTCCGCGCTCCTGCACACCTGGCAGGGCCTGGAGGGCCTGGGCGCGGGAGAGAAATTCGGTGCGTCCCAGGCCGGCCTGGCCCGCCAGCAGGTCGTAGAGCTTCAGGCCGAGGCCGTAAAAGGGCGTCTGCCACCAGCGGTAGGACGGCATGACGAAGGGCAGTGGCTGCGCGAGGTGGGGCGCCACGCTGAGCACGGTGGCTCGCTCGGCCAGCGCCTCCCGCACCAGCGAGAGGTTGCCTTGGGCGAGGTAGCGCACACCCCCATGCAGCAACTTGGTGGAGCGGGAGGACGTGCCTCCCGCGAAGTCGTGGGATTCGGCGAGCACCACCGAAAAGCCCCGCAACGCCGCGTCGAGCGCCACGCCCAGTCCGGTTGCACCACCACCCACGACCAGAAGGTCGATCGGCTGGTCAGGCGACAGGGAGGCGAGGCGCTCTTCGCGGATCATGGACGTGGCGTTTGGCTCAGCGGACCTTGCCGGCCTTCCAGGCGTTGAGCAGCTGCTCGTAGGCGATGGTCTCGCCCTTCGGCTTCTCGTTGGCCAGCTTCTTCCACGGCGCGGCCTTGTCACTCAGCCACTTGTCGGCGCTCTCCTTCTTATTGAGCTTGGGCGCACACCGCTCCATGCCGGCGCGCTCCAGACGCCCCATCACCTGGTCCATCTGCTCCGCCAGGTTGTCCATCGCGGCTTGCGGCGTTTTCTCGCCGGTCACGGCCTGGGCCACGTTCTGCCACCAGAGCTGGGCCAGCTTGGGATAGTCGGGCACGTTGGTGCCGGTCGGGCTCCACGCCACCCGGGCCGGTGAACGGTAGAACTCGACCAGCCCGCCGAGCTTGGGCGCCATGTCGGTCATCGCCTTGCTCTGGATGTCGGACTCGCGGATCGGCGTGAGGCCGACCAGGGTCTTCTTGAGCGAGACGGTCTTGGCGGTCACGAACTGGGCGTACAGCCAGGCCGCGGCGGTGCGGTTGGCGTCGTGGTTCTTGAAGAACGTCCACGAGCCGACGTCCTGATAGCCGTTCTGCATGCCCTGCTTCCAGTACGGGCCGTTCGGGCCGGGGGCCATGCGCCACTTGGGCGTGCCGTCGGCGTTGACGACCGGCAGGCCGGGCTTGGTCATGTCGGCGGTGAAGGCGGTGTACCAGAAGATCTGCTGCGCGATCTGGCCCTGCGCCGGCACCGGGCCGGCTTCGCCGAAGGTCATGCCGGTGGCTTCCTTGGGCGCGTATTTCTTCATCCAGTCCACGTACTTGGTGAGTGCGTAGACCGCGGCCGGCGAGTTGGTGGCACCGCCACGCGACACGCTGGCGCCCACCGGCGTGCACTTGTCCGCCCCGACACGGATGCCCCACTCGTCGATGGGCAGACCGTTGGGCGTGCCGATGTCGGCGGTACCGGCCATCGACAGCCAGGCGTCGGTGAAGCGCCAGCCCAGCGACGGGTCCTTCTTGCCGTAGTCCATGTGACCGTAGATCGGCTTGCCGTCGATCGTCTTCACGTCGTTGGTGAAGAACTCGGCGATGTCCTCGTAGGCGCTCCAGTTCAGCGGCACGCCGAGGTCGTAGCCGTATTTGGCCTTGAAACGGTCCTTGATGTCCTTGCGGTCGAACAGGTCGGCGCGGAACCAGTACAGGTTGGCGAACTGCTGGTCGGGCAGCTGGTAGAGCTTGCCGTCAGGACCGGTGGTGAACTTGGTGCCGATGTAGTCTTTGATGTCGATCCCGGGGTTGGTGAACTCCTTGCCCGCACCGGCCATGTAGTCGGTCAGGTTCATGATCTTCCCGTACCGGTAGTGCGTGCCGATGAGGTCGGAGTCCGAAATCCAGCCGTCGTAGATCGACTTGCCCGACTGCATGGAGGTCTGGAGCTTCTCGACCACGTCGCCTTCCTGGATCAGGTCGTGCTTGACCTTGATGCCGGTGATTTCCTCGAAGGCCTTGGCCAGCGTCTTGGACTCGTATTCGTGGGTGGTGATGGTCTCGGAGACGACCGAGATTTCCTTGATGCCCTTGGCCTTGAGCTTGGCCGCGGCGTCAATGAACCACTTGAGCTCGGCCGTCTGCTGGGCCTTGCTCAGGGTGGACGGCTGGAACTCGCTGTCGATCCACTTCTTGGCGGCGGCTTCGTCGGCCCACGCGGGCAGCGAACCCAGGGCCAGCAGCGATGCCAGCGCCAGGGCGGTGTGACGCACTTTCATGAATGTCTCCTCTGTGTTGGCTGCCCCGGACAAGAACATGGGCTCGGCCCCGGGGCAGCGATTGGGCCGAATGGGGAAACGGGAAAAGGGAAATGGCAGTGGGTCAGCCCTTGCGCATGACCACCAGCAACCACACGATGGACAGTCCGAAACTCACCCAGACGCTGGGCTCCTCGGCCATCGACAGCCGCTCGGCGATCCAGCCGGCAGCGCCAACGAAGGCGAGGTTGATGTAGGCCGCTCCCAGGAGTCCGACGAACAGGCGATCGCCGCGCGTCGTCTTCATGGGCAGGAAACCTTTGCGCTCGGTGGTGGGCGATCGGATCTCCCACACGGTCATGCCGATCAGCATGAGCGCGATGACCACAAAGAACACGGCCACCGGTGTGGTCCAGACCATCCAGGCAAACATGCGGCCTCCCTCAGACGCGACCCATCGCGAAACCCTTCGCGATGTAGTGGCGCACGAACCAGATGACGATCGCGCCCGGCACGATGGTGAGCACGCCCGCGGCGGCCAGCGTGGCCCAGTCCATCCCGCTGGCGCTCACGGTGCGTGTCATGGTGGCCACGATGGGCTTGGCATTCACGCTGGTAAGCGTGCGCGCCAACAGGAGTTCAACCCAGCTGAACATGAAACAGAAGAACGCCGCCACACCCACGCCGGCCTTGATGAGCGGCAGGAAGATGGTGAAGAAGAAGCGCGGGAAGCTGTAGCCGTCGATGTAGGCGGTCTCGTCGATCTCGCGCGGGATGCCGCTCATGAAGCCTTCGAGAATCCACACCGCCAGCGGCACGTTGAACAACAGGTGCGCCATCGCCACGGCGATGTGCGTGTCCATCAGGCCGAGCGTGGTGTAGAGCTGGAAAAAGGGCAGCAGGAACACCGCCGGTGGCGTCATCCGGTTGGTGAGCAACCAGAAGAACACGTGCTTGTCGCCCAGGAAGCGGTAGCGCGAGAACGCGTAGGCTGCCGGCAGCGCCACGGTGAGCGAGATCACCGTGTTGATGCCCACGTAGATCAGGCTGTTGATGTAGCCCGAATACCACGACGGGTCGGTGAAGATGGTCTTGTAGTTGGCCCAGGTGAACTCGGCCGGCCACAAGGTGAACGAGGACAGGATCTCCTCGTTCGTCTTGAAGCTCATGTTGACCATCCAGTAGATGGGCAACAGCGCGAAGATCAGGTACGCGATGAGGAACAGCGAGCGCTTCTTGAACCGCTGGTCATTCATGGCCGTGCTCCTTTTGCGCCGTGCCCAGGCTCTGCATCCAGTTGTAGAGCACGAAGCAGAACAGCAGGATGATGAGGAAATAGATCAGGGAGAACGCCGCCGCCGGGCCGAGGTCGAACTGGCCGACCGCCTTGGTGGTGAGGTACTGCGAGAGGAAGGTGGTGGCGTTGCCGGGGCCACCGCCGGTGAGCACGAAGGGCTCGGTGTAGATCATGAAGCTGTCCATGAAGCGAAGCAGCACGGCGATCATCAGCACGCCGCGCATCTTGGGCAGCTGGATGTAACGAAACACCGCCCACTTGCTCGCGCCGTCGATGCTGGCGGCCTGGTAGTAGGCGTCGGGGATGCTGCGCAGGCCGGCATAGGCCAGCAGCGCCACCAGTGGCGTCCAGTGCCACACATCCATGGCCAGCACCGTCCACCACGCGTGGTCGGGATTGCCGGTATAGCTGTAGTCGAAGCCGGCCTTCTCGAGGTAGTAGCCCAGCAGGCCGATGTCCGCGCGACCGAAGATCTGCCAGATGGTGCCCACCACGTTCCATGGGATCAGCAGCGACAGCGCCACGATGACCAGCACCGCCGACGACTGCCAGCCCCGCGATGGCATCGACAACGCCAATGCGATGCCCAACGGAATCTCCACCAGCAGCACCGCCAGCGAGAACTGGATCTGGCGCCACAGGGCCAGGTGCAGCTCCTCATCGCGCATGACGGCCACAAACCACTCGGTGCCGACGAACACGCGACGGTCGGGCGAGAAGATGTCTTGCACCGAGTAGTTCACCACCGTCATCAGCGGCAGCACCGCCGAGAAAGCCACGCACAGCACCACCGGCAGCACCAGCCACCACGCCTTCTGGTTCACGGGTTTCAGGGTCTGGCTCACGGAATCAGCCTTTCGTCCTGGTAGAAGCAGGTGCGGGTGTCAATCAGGCGCAGATGCACCGTGTCACCTTCCGACGGCGCCAAGCGTTCGGCGGGCAAGCGCACCTTCAGGGCGTGGCCGCCGGCCTCGCAAGTGAGCATCGTGCTGGTGCCGATGTCCTGCACTCGGGTCACGCGCGCGGGCAGCGTGCCGGCCTCGTCCGGCCGGCCAAGATCGAGGTAATCGGGCCGAATCCCCAGCCGCAGCTCGGTAGCCGGTAACGCCCGACCCGCCACGGGCAACACCAGGTCCAGCACGCGCACGCCGCCGTCCACACCGTGGGCGGGCAGAAAGTTCATGCCCGGCGAGCCGATGAAGTGGCCCACGAAGGTGTGTTCTGGACGCTCGAACAGCGCCTCGGCCGTGCCGACCTGCACCGCTCGGCCGCGCGACATCACGACCACCTCGTCGGCGAAGGTCAGCGCCTCGACCTGGTCGTGCGTGACGTAGATCAGGGTGAGCTTGAGTTCGTGGTGGATTTGTTTGAGCTTGCGCCGCAGCTGCCACTTCAGGTGCGGGTCGATCACGGTGAGCGGCTCGTCGAACAGCACGGCCGACACGTCCGAGCGCACCAGGCCGCGGCCCAGGGAAATCTTCTGCTTCTGGTCGGCCGACAGGCCTGCGGCGCGCAGGTCGAGCTGATGGCTCATCTCCAGCATCTCGGCGATGCGCCCGACCCGCTCACGGATCTCGGCCGCCGGCACCCGCCGGTTCTTCAACGGGAACGCCAGGTTGTCTGCCACGGTCATCGTGTCGTAGATGACCGGAAACTGGAACACCTGCGCGATGTTGCGCTGCTGGGGCGTCTGGCGGGTCACGTCGGCGCCGTCGAACCTGACCGTGCCCTGCGAGGGAGTGAGCAAGCCCGACATGATGTTGAGCATGGTGGTCTTGCCGCAGCCCGACGGGCCCAGCAGCGCGTAGGCGCCGCCATCGCGAAAGCTCATCTTCAGGGGCAGCAGCGCGTAGTCTTCGTCGCGCTGGGGGTTGGCGCGGTAGGCGTGCGCCAGGTCAAGCTCAATCTGGGCCATCAGCCACGCCCTCCGGTCTGGGTCCGTTGGGCCGCCCGCAGCAGCGGTCCGGCGGCGTCGAAGATGAAGATCTGGCCCGGGTCAAGGTGCAGGGTGAGCGGGGTGCCGAGGTCCAGGTTGTGGACGCCGCGGAGCTGAGCAACGAGCTCACCCACCGGGCTGTGGAGGTGCACGAAGGTGTCGGATCCGGCGATTTCGGCCAGTTCCACCCGACCGGCCAGCGCCACATCACCGGGGCGGGCCTGCGGCCGCAACGCGCCGGCGCGCACACCCAGCACCAGCGCGCGCGGCGCGTCGGGCGGCAGCGCCACCGGCCAGGCACCGCCCCCGTCCACCCGCACGCCCTCAGCGACTGCCTCGGCCGTGAGCAGGTTCATCGGCGGATCGCTGAAAGCGCGGGCCACGCGGATGCTGCGCGGCGCGTGGAACACCTCTGCCGTGGGGCCGTACTGCAACAGCTCACCCGCGTCCATCACGGCCGTGTGGCCGCCCAGCAGCAGGGCCTCGCCCGGCTCGGTGGTCGCGTAAACCACGGTGGAATCGCCCGCGGCAAACAGGGCGCCAAGCTCGTCGCGCAACTCTTCGCGCAGCTTGTAGTCCAGGTTCACCAGCGGCTCGTCGAGCAGCATCAGCGGGGCCCGCTTGGCCAGTGCCCGGGCCAAGGCCACGCGCTGCTGCTGGCCACCCGACAGCTCGGCCGGCAGCCGCGACAGGAAAGGGTCGATGTGCAGCCGAGCGGCCAGCTCGTGCACGCGGCGGTCGATGTCAGTCTCGCCGCGCAGCTTCAGGGGCGAGGCGATGTTTTGGGCCACCGTCATGGACGGGTAGTTGACGAACTGCTGGTAGACCATGGCCACGTCGCGCTCGCGCACCGAGGCGCGAGTCACGTCGCGGCCGTCCACCAGCACGCGGCCGCTGCTGGCGCGGTCCAGCCCGGCCATCACGCGCATCAGGCTGGTCTTGCCGGCCTGCGTGGCGCCCAGCAACACCGTCACCGCCCCGGGCACCAGGGCCAGGTCCAAGGGGTGAAGGTGGATGTCGGGCCCGACCGTCTTGCCGACCTGTTCCAGGGTGAGTTGCATGGGCGTGAAGCGAAAAGAAGGCGCAAAACCGAAAGGCTCGCGCTTTCGATTCGGGCATTCTATTGTTCGTTTAAGTTCGTTTTTATTCGGTATTTACCCTGAGCAGTGCCTTTTGCTTTTCCGTTATGTTCCTGCCCCGGACCCTGCCGCCATGAACCTAAACCCCCGCCAGACCGCCCTGCTCGACGACGTGCGCGCGCACGGACCGCAAACCATCGAGGCCCTGGCGGAGCGTTTCGGGGTCACGCTGCAGACCGTGCGCCGCGACGTGCAGCGGCTGGCCGAATCGGGGCTGCTGGCGCGGTTTCACGGCGGCGTGCGCCTGCCCAGCTCCACCACCGAAAACATCGCGTACCGGCAGCGCCAGGCCATGCACGCCGAAGCCAAGCTGGCGATCGCCCGCGCGGTGGCGGCTCGGGTGCCCAACGGCTGCTCGCTGATCCTCAACATTGGCACCACCGTCGAAGCCGTGGCGCGGGGCCTGCTGCGCCACCGCGGTCTGCGCGTGATCACGAACAACCTGCACATCGCCTCGCTGCTGAGCGCCAACCCGGACTGCGAGGTGATCGTGGCCGGCGGGCAGGTGCGCGGCGCCGATCAGGGGATCGTCGGCGAGGCCACGGTGGACTTCATGCGCCAGTTCAAGGTCGACATCGGCCTGATCGGCATCAGCGGCATCGAGGCCGACGGCACCCTGCGCGACTACGACTACCGGGAGGTGAAGGTAGCGCGCACCATCGTGGCCCAGTCGCGCGAGGTCTGGCTCGCCGCCGACCACACCAAGTTCAACCGCCCGGCCATGGTGGAGCTGGCGCGGCTGGACGAACTCGACCTGCTGTTCACCGACCGGCCGCCGCCGCCGCCGTTTGACCAGTTGCTGGCCCAGAGCCACGTGGAATGCGTGGTCGCCGCCGGCGACGCGGCGTGATCCCCGCCCGCCGCCCCCACCCCGGATGTCCGCATGAGTTACCTGCTCGCCCTTGACCAAGGCACCTCCAGTTCGCGCAGCATCGTGTTCGACCGCGCCGGCCGCGTGGTCAGCATGGCGCAGCGCGAGTTCCGCCAGATCTACCCACAGCCCGGCTGGGTCGAACACGACCCGCGCGACCTGTGGACCACGCAGCTCGACACGGCCCGCGAGGCCCTCAAGCACGCTGGCCTGAGTGCGCGCGACGTGCGCGCGGTGGGCATCACCAACCAGCGCGAAACCACGGTCGTGTGGAACCGCCGCACCGGCGAGCCGGTGTACAACGCCATCGTCTGGCAGGACCGCCGCGCCGAAGACGCCTGCGCCCGCCTGCGCGACGCCGGCCACGAGGCCCGGGTGCAAGCCCTCACCGGCCTGCGCATCGACGCCTATTTCTCCGGCACCAAGCTGCAGTGGATCCTGGACAAGGTGCCCGGCGCGCGGGCCGCCGCGGAGCGCGGCGAACTGGCTTTCGGCACGGTGGACAGCTGGCTCATCTGGCAACTCACCGGCGGCCAGCGCCACGTCACTGACCACAGCAATGCCGCGCGCACGCTGCTGTTCAACATCAACACCCAGCGCTGGGACGACGAGCTGCTGGGCCTGCTCGACATCCCACCGGCGCTGATGCCCGAGTCGCTGCCCTCCAGCGCCGACTTTGGCACCGTGCGCGCCGACTGGCTGGGCGCCGAACTGCCGATCGGCGGCGTGGCCGGCGACCAGCAAAGCGCTCTGTTCGGTCAGGCCTGCTTCCAGGCCGGCATGGCCAAGAACACCTACGGAACCGGCTGCTTCATGCTGATGCACACCGGCCAGCGCTTCCAGACCAGCCAGAACGGGTTGATCACCACCGCCTGCGCGCAGCCACCCGGCGCGCCGCAGTTTGCGCTGGAGGGCAGCGTGTTCATCGGCGGGGCCGTGGTCCAGTGGCTGCGCGACGGGCTGCGGGCGATCGAATCCAGCAGCGAGGTGCAGGCCCTGGCCGAAAGCGTGCCGGACGCCGGCGGCGTGATGCTGGTGCCCGCCTTCACCGGGCTGGGCGCGCCCTACTGGCAGCCGGAAGCCCGCGGCGCCATCACCGGCCTCACCCGCGGCACCACCCTCGCCCACATCGCCCGCGCCGCGCTGGAAAGCATCGCCTTCCAGAGCGCCGCCCTGCTCGATGCCATGAGCCGCGACGCCGTGGCCGCCGGCGGCGTGCCGGTGAGCGAACTGCGCGTGGACGGCGGCGCCTGCGTCAACGACCTGCTCATGCAGATCCAGGCCGACCTGCTCGGCATCCCGGTGGTGCGGCCGGCGGTCGTGGAAACCACCGCGCTCGGCGCGGCCTACCTCGCCGGTCTGCACAGCGGTCTGTACGCCGGCCTCGACGAACTCTCGTCCCACTGGCGCGCCGACCGCACCTTCCACCCCACCCGCTCCCGCGCCGAAGCCGCGGCCAAGATGGCCGCGTGGGAACACGCCGTGCGCCAGACGGTGGCGCCCTGAGCGCGGCGCGCTCAGGGCGGCGCGCCAGACGCGCGCGACAATCCCGCGCATGAACACGCCCGCCTCCTCCATCACCCCCACCCCCCTCATCACCTTCATCGGCGGCGGCAACATGGCCAGCGCCATCGTCGGTGGCCTGCTGCGCCAGGGTCACCCCGCCCAGGCGCTGCAAATCGTCGAACCCTGGGACGAACAGCGCGCCCGCCTCGCCACGCAATTCCCCGGCGTGGCCGTGCTGGCTGCGGCCAGCCGCGACCTCAAACCCTCCGACCTCGTGGTCTGGGCCGTCAAGCCCCAGACCTTCAAAGACGCCGCGCTGGCCGCCGGCCCGCACCTCGGCGGCGCCCTGCACCTCAGCGTGGCCGCCGGCATCACCAGCGACAGCATGGCTGCGTGGCTCGGCACCCAGCGCATCGTGCGCGCCATGCCCAACACGCCCGCCCTCGTCGGCCTCGGCATGACCGGCCTCTACGCCCGCGCCGGCGCCTCCACCGCCGACCGCGCGCTGGTCGACGCCGTCGTGAAAACCACCGGCGAACTCGTGTGGGTGGCCACCGAACGCGACCTCGACGCCGTCACCGCCCTCTCCGGCTCCGGCCCCGCCTACGTCTTCTATTTCCTCGAAGCCATGCGCGACGCCGGCGCCCGCATGGGCCTGCCCCCCGACACCGCCCTGCAACTCGCCATCGGCACCTTCGTCGGCGCCTCCACCCTCGCCCAACGCTCCAACGAACCGCCCCAAGTCCTGCGCGAGCGCGTCACCTCCAAAGGCGGGACGACCTACGCGGCGCTCACCGCGATGGAAGCGGCGGGGATGAAAGCCTCGTTCGAAGCCGCGCTGCAAGCGGCGCAGGCACGGGCGGAGGAGTTGGGGCGGGAGTTTGGGAAGTGAGTCCGACCGCGCGCGGTACCGGCGGCCCCTGGCCGCGGTCCGCCACCACACCACCGCCGGGGCCCAGTGGACATCAGCCTTCTTGGTTTGTAGGCTGTGGTGCAGGCAGCAGACCGGTTGGCTCGGCGCCCAGCCCGGCCCTGGGGCCTCACCCAACGAACCCTGTCATCCGGGAGCCCGCATGAAGATCGTCGTTTCCGCGCTTGTCACTGCGCCGATCCACGTCGTTTGGCAGTCGTACACCACCCCAGAAGACATCAAGGCCTGGAATGCCGCGTCGCCGGACTGGCACACGACCGCGGCGAGCGTTGACCTGCGCCCTGGAGGCCACTTCTCCTCCCGCATGGAGGCCAAGGACGGATCGTTCGGTTTTGACTTTGCCGGGGTGTACACGCAAGTGATCCCGCACCAGCTCATCGAGTACGAGTTTGGTGGACGAACAGGACTTGTTGAGTTCGTGCCCCACGGGGATGGCGTGCTCGTGACGGTCACGTTCGATGCCGAAGAGATTCACTCCGAGGCAGAGCAGCGCACAGGCTGGCAAGCCATCCTGGACAATTTCGCCGCGCACGTGAAGGGCAAGGTCGCTTCGGGCTGACCTTCAACAACCCGGCCCAGAGGGCAAGGCGCCAGGTCCAACCCGTAGGCAACCCAACAACGGGGGGCGCCCGACCGCCTTCGCGCACCGCACCGGGCTCTGCGGCGGAGCACAGTCCGCATCAGGCCGGTCGGACTCATCACCGACCGCTCACCCGGCCCCGCCGCGCGACCGCGTCAGGTCTGCCCCGTGAAACCCAACTCCCTCAAGCCAACCCGACCAGCACCCCCGCAAACACCGTGAATCCAAGCCAGTGGTTGGCGCGGAAGGCGGTGAAGCAGCCGTCGCGGTCGCGGTGGCGGATGAGGGTGAAGTGCCACGCGATCTGGGCGAGGGCGGCGGCCAGCGCAAGCAGCCAGGCCGCGGGACGCAGCAGCGGCCAGAGGGCGGCGGTCCAGAGGGCGAGGTACAGCCCGTAGAAGGCCATCACGGCCGCCACGTCGGCGCGGCCCAGGGTGATGGCGGAGGTCTTCATGCCGATCTTGAGGTCGTCGTCGCGGTCGACCATGGCGTATTCGGTGTCGTAGGCGAGGACCCAGAAGGCGTTGCCGACCAGGAGCGCCCAGGCCAGCGGCGGCACGCTGCCCTGCACCGCGGCAAAGGCCATGGGGATGCCGAAGCTGAAGGCGACGCCCAGCACGGCCTGGGGCATGGAGACGAAGCGTTTGGCGAAGGGGTAGGCGAGCGTGATGGCGAGGGCGGCGAAGGACAGGCCGATGGTGAGTGCGTTGGTGGTGAGCACTAGGCCGAAGGCGGCGAGCGCGAGCACCGCGCCGACGGCCAGGGCTTCTTTTGTGGAGACCTTGCCCGAGGTGACGGGGCGCTGGGCGGTGCGCTTGACGTGGCGGTCGAAGTCGCGGTCGGCCACGTCGTTGACGCAGCAGCCGGCGCTGCGCATGAGCACGGTGCCGAGCGTGAACACGGCCAGCAGGTGCCAGCCGGGGAAGCCGCCAGCGGCGATCCAGAGCGCGGCGAGCGTGGGCCAGAGCAGAAGCAGCCAGCCGGCGGGTCGGTCCCACCGGATGAGGTTGAGCCAGAGGGCCAGCCGGGAAGGCTCGGGCGGGGCAGACAGGGACGCGGTCACCGCGGGTCTCCGGAACGAGGGGCTCAGGACAGGCGCTGCACGCCGGGGAGTTCGCAGGCGTAGATCGCGTTGCGCAGCGCGGCGATGGCTTCGTAGCGGGTGAAGCTGCGCCGCCACGCCAGGACGACGCGGCGCGTGGGCGCCTCGCCCTCGAAGGGCAGGTAGCGCACGTAGGCGGAGTCGCCGAAGTCCTGGCCGGGGCGCGCGCGGGCGTCGAGCGCCGAGGCCGGCACCGACAGGCGTGGCACCAGCGTCACGCCCATGCCGGCGGCGACCATGTGTTTGATGGTCTCCAGCGATGAGCCTTCGAAGCTTTTGCGGATGCCTTCGGTGTCGTTGGAGAAGCGGGCGAACTCGGGGCAGACCTCCAGCACATGGTCGCGGAAGCAGTGGCCGTTGCCCAGCAGGAGCATGGTTTCGCGCTTGAGCTGCTCGGCGGTGATGTGGCCGGCGCCGGCCAGCGGGTGGGTGTGGGGCACGGCGGCGAGGAAGGGCTCGTCGTACAGCGGCGCGATGGCGAGGTTGGTGTCGGGGAAGGGCTCGGCCAGGATGGCGCAGTCGATCTCGCCCAGGCGGAGCTGCTCCAGCAGCTTGCTGGTGAAGTTTTCCTGCAGCATGAGCGGCATCTGGGGCGTGCGGTCAATGACCTGACGCACGAGGTCGGGCAGCAGGTAGGGCCCGATGGTGTAGATCACGCCCATGCGCAGCGGGCCGGCCAGCGGGTCTTTGCCGCGCTTGGCGATTTCCTTGATGGCCGCCGCCTGCTCCAGCACCGTCTGGGCCTGCCGCACGATTTCCTCGCCCAGCGGCGTGACGGCGATCTCGCTGGCGTTGCGCTCGAAGATCTTGAGTTCGAGCTCCTCTTCGAGCTTCTTGATGGCCACCGACAGCGTGGGCTGCGACACGAAACACGCCTCGGCGGCCTTGCCGAAGTGCTTTTCCCGCGCCACGGCCACGATGTACTTGAGTTCGGTGAGCGTCATGGGGGTATTGTGCCCCCCTGCGCCGCTGCGCGGCTTCCCCCCGGAGGGGGGACCGCGCCGGTGGACCGGCGGAGCCGGATCCACGGCGCGCGCGGGTGGTGCCTACCCATCAGGCTTTGAGGTATTCGGCTTTGCTGCCCAGCCAGCGGGCGACGTGGCGCTCGGCGGCGGCTGGGTCGCGGGCGAGAAGATCGGCGGCGGCGTCGCGGGCCCAGGCGAGGAGGTGGGTGTCGGTGAGCAGGTCGGCGAAGCGCAGCAGCGGTGCGCCGCTCTGGCGGGCACCGAGAAATTCGCCGGGACCGCGGATCTCCAGGTCGCGGCGGGCGATTTCGAAGCCGTCGGTCGTCTCGACCATGGCGCGCAGGCGCTCACGCGCGGTTTCGCCCAGGCGTCCGCCGTCGGGCGGGCTGTACAGCAACACGCAGGCCGACGCCGCGGCGCCGCGGCCGACGCGGCCGCGCAGCTGGTGCAACTGGCTCAGGCCGAAGCGTTCGGCGTGTTCGATCACCATGAGCGAGGCGTTGGGCACGTCCACGCCGACCTCGATCACCGTGGTGGAGACAAGCACGCCCATCTGCCCCTGGGCAAACAGGGACATCACCGCCTTTTTCTCCGCCGGCGGCATGCGCGAATGCAGCAGCCCGACGACCGTCGGCGCACCCCCCTGCGCGGCGGACGCGGCTTCCCCCCTTTCTGGCGCGCCATCGGCGCTGGGAGGGGGGACGCTCCCTGGGGCCGGCGGAGCCGGACCCTTGGGTGCCCTGGACAAGGGGGTGTCTCGCGGGGAAGCGGCGTGGGGGCTGTTGAGCGCTGCGCTGAGTTCGGCGTGGGTGGCGGTGGCGTTGCTGAGGTCCAGCGCCTCGCTTTCCTCGATCAGGGGACACACCCAATAGACCTGCCGCCCCTGCGCAAGCTGGGCGCGGATGCGCTCGATCACCTCGGCGCGGCGGCTGTCGGCGACCACCTTGGTGACGATGGGCGTGCGCCCGGGCGGCAACTCGTCGATGGTGGAGACGTCAAGGTCGGCGTAGACGCTCATGGCCAGGGTGCGCGGGATGGGCGTGGCCGTCATCATGAGCAGGTGCGGCTCCATGGCGGGCGCACCCGGTTCGCCCGCCGCCGCCCCGGGCGCCATCTTGGTGCGCAGGGCCAGCCGCTGCGCGACGCCGAAGCGGTGTTGCTCGTCGATGAGCGCCAGCGCGAGCCGGCGAAACACGACCTGGTCCTGAATGACGGCGTGCGTCCCGACCACCAGCGCGGCCTCGCCGCTGGCGATGAGGGCCAGCATGTCGCGCCGCTCTTTCTTCTTCTGGCTGCCGGTGAGCCAGGCCACGCGCTGGCCGCGCGGCGCCAGCAGCGGCTCCAGCCAGCCGACGAGCTTGGTGAAATGCTGCTCGGCGAGGATCTCGGTGGGCGCCATGAGCGCGACCTGCCAGCCGTGGTCGATGGCGCGGGCGGCCGCCAGCGCGGCGACCACCGTCTTGCCCGAGCCGACGTCGCCCTGCAGCAGCCGGTGCATGGGCGTGGGCCGGGCGAGGTCGGCGCCGATCTCGGCGACCACGCGCGCCTGCGCCGCGGTGAGCGCGAACGGCAGCACCGCCTGCAGCGCGTCGGCCAGACCGCCGTTGCGCGGGGGCAGCGCGGGCGCCGACAGCGCGTCCCGCTCGCGCCGCGACAGCGCCTGCGAGAGCTGCTGCGCCAGCAACTCCTCGGCCTTCAGCCGTTGCCAGGCCGGGTGGCTGCGGTCCTCCAGCGCCGCCAGCGGCACGGCCGGGCCGGGGTGATGCAGCTGCTCCAGCGCTTCGCGCAGCGTGGGCGTGACCCTGGCCGCGCGCTGCAGCGACGCCAGCGTGGACGGCGGCAGGGTGTCGCGCAGGTCGGCGCGCGCCAGCCCGCTGGCCACCGCCTTGCGCAGATAGGCCTGCGGCAGCTGGGCGCTGGTGGGATACACCGGCGTGAGGGCGGTGGGCAGCGGGCCGCCCGCGGCCTTGAAGGCCGGGTGCAGCAGGGTCCAGCCCAGAAAGCCGCCCTTGAGTTCGCCGCGCGCGCGCACGCGCTGGCCCACGGCAAGGGTTTTCTGGTGGGAGGGATAGAAGCTGAAGAAGCGCAGCGTGCAGGTGTCGCTGCCGTCGTCGAGCGTGACCAGCAGCTGGCGCCGCGGGCGGAAGGTGACCTCGCTGTGGGTGACGGTGCCCTCGATCTGCACCAGCTGCCCCTCGCGCGCCTCGGCCAGCCGGACGATCCGGGTCTCGTCTTCGTAGCGCAGCGGCAGGTGCAGGGCCAGGTCGATGTCGCGGCGCAGCCCGAGCTTGTGCATCGCCTGCTGCGCGGGCGAGCGGGTCGGCGCCGCGGGGGCGGGGGCGGCGGGGGTATCCGCGGTCATCGGATAATTGTGCCTTCGGCTTTTCTTCCCTCTTGGAACGGGTCCGTCCGGCCCTCAAGCAGCATGAAACACATTCCCCGCCACGCGGCGCGAGCCTTCACGCTCAGCGACTTCGATTTTGAACTGCCGCCCGAGCTGATTGCCCAGCATCCCGCCGCCGAACGCAGCGCATCGCGCCTGCTTGACGGCACCGGCGCGGCGCCGGTGGACCGCATCTTTCGCGAGTTGCCCGGTCTGCTGGCGCCGGGCGACCTGCTGGTGTTCAACGACACGCAGGTGATCAAGGCGCGGCTGTTTGGCGAGAAGGCCAGTGGCGGCAAGCTGGAGTTGCTGGTCGAGCGCGTGCTCGGCGACGGCGAGGTGGTGGCGCACCTCAAGGTCAGCAAGAAGCCGGCGGTGGGGGGCGTGTTGCGGCTCGGGGGCGACCCAGCGCGGCCCGGCCACGGCCCCGGCGCCTTCACCGCCACGCTGCTCGGCCGCTGGCCCGACGAGGGCGGCGCCCTGTTCCGCCTGCGCTTCAGCGAAGACCCCTACGCGATGATGGCGGCACACGGCCACGTGCCGCTGCCGCCCTACATCGAGCACGCCGACACCGCCGAGGACGAGCGCCGCTACCAGACGGTGTTTGCCAAAAATCCGGGCGCCGTGGCCGCGCCCACCGCCGCGCTGCATTTCGACGCCGGGGTGCTCGACGGGCTGCGCGCGCGCGGTGTGGCGACCGCGGAAGTCACGCTCCACGTGGGCGCGGGCACCTTCCAGCCGGTGAAAACCGAAAACATCGCCGACCACACGATGCACGCCGAGTGGTACCGCATCCCGGCGTCCACGATCGCGGCGATCGAGGCCTGCCGCGCGCGCGGGGGCCGCGTGGTCGCGGTGGGCACCACCACCGTGCGCACGCTGGAGAGCTGGGCGGCCAGCGGCGTGACCGAAGGCGACACGCAGATCTTCATCACGCCCGGCTTCCGTTTCCAGGTGGTGGATGCGCTGATCACCAATTTCCACCTGCCCAAGAGCACGCTGATGATGCTGGTCAGCGCGCTGGCGGGCTACGAGCGGGTGATGGCGCTCTACGCCCACGCGGTCGCCCAGCGCTACCGCTTCTTCAGCTACGGCGACGCAATGCTGCTGGCGCGCGCGGAGGCCGTGTGAGCGCGCGCCGCAGGGCGGTGGCGTGGCTCGCGGCGGGCGGCTTGCTCGCGGCGCTGGCAGCGCCCGCGCAGGCCGGGCGTTACGCGCCGCAGGGCAGCTGCGCCGGTCACCCGGGCGTGGCGCTGAAGGTACCGGACGGCTGGTGCGCGGCGCTGGTGGCCGACGCGGACGACGGCCTGCGCATGCCTCGGCGCGTGTTGCCTGTGGGGCCGCAGCGGCTCTGGGTGGTCGACATGGGTTCCTGGGAACCACGCCAGGGCCGCCTGCTGGAAATCCAGCCGCAGCGCCCGCGCGGCGACCCGCTGCGGGTGCGCGTGCTCGCCCGGGGTCTGGACCGGCCGCACGGCCTGGTGCGCGGACCGGACGGCCGCGTCTACGTGGGCGAGGCCGGCACCGTGTGGCGCACGCCGGTGGGCGACACCGTGCAGCGCGAGGACGTGCTGACCGGGCTGCCCGACGACGGCGCCCACCCGCTCAAGGAGCTGGCGTTCGGCCCCGACGGCCGGCTGTTCCTCAACGTGGGCTCCGGCTCCGACGCCTGCCGGCGCGACGACGGCAGCGTGGCGCTGCCCTGCCCCGAAACGCAGGGCGAACGCCCCCGCGCCGCGGTCTGGGTGGCCACGCTCGGCGGCCCGGGCCACACCGTGCAAGACCTGCGGCCCTACGCGACCGGCCTGCGCAACGCGCTGGGGCTGGCCTTCACCACCGGGCCCGGCGGGCGCGCGCGGCTGTGGCAGGCGGAAAACTCGGTCGACTATGTGGACGCCGACGAACCGGCCGAAGAACTCAACGAACTCAGCGACGGCAGCGACCACGGCTGGCCCGGCTGCGTGAGCGACGCGCGCGGCCGCGCCGTGGCCACCCGCGGCGCCGAGGGCCGCGCGCGCTGCGGCCGGGCACAGGCGCCGGTCATGGCGTGGCCGGCGCACGCCGCGCCACTCCAGCTGCTGGCGGTACCGCCCGTGACGACCACGCCCACCCCGCCGTGGAACGGCCACTTGCTGGCCGTGTGGCATGGCCACCGCAGCGGCGGCCACCGGGTGGTCGGCTGGCGGCTCGACGGCTTCGGCCGGCCCACCGGCGAACGCACCGACTTTGTCAGCGGCTGGCGACCGATGCCGGGCGTGCGCCCCCTCGGCAGCCCGGCCGGTGCCGCCGTCGACGACCAGGGCCGCCTGTGGATCGTCGAAGACCGCAACCGCAGCCTGCTCCTGATCGCCCCGGCGCCCTGACGCGCGCCCACCGAAAGCCCCCATGCTCCAGTTCGACCTGCTCGCCACCGACCCCGACAGCCACGCCCGCCGCGGCCGCCTCACGCTCAACCACGGCGTGGTGCAGACCCCCATCTTCATGCCGGTGGGCACCTACGGCACCGTCAAGGGCGTGATGCCGCAGAGCCTGCACGACATGGGCGCGCAGATCATCCTGGGCAACACCTTCCACCTGTGGATGCGCCCCGGCGAGGCCGTGATGCGCGGCTTCGGCGGGCTGCACGCCTTCGAGCAGTGGCACAAGCCGATCCTCACCGACTCGGGCGGCTTCCAGGTGTGGTCGCTGGGCGCGATGCGCAAGATCACCGAAGACGGTGTGCACTTCGCCTCGCCCGTCAACGGCGACAAGCTGTTCATGTCGCCCGAGGTGAGCATGCAGATCCAGACCTGGCTCAACAGCGACATCGTCATGCAGCTCGACGAATGCACGCCCTACGAGACCGACGGGCGCCTGACCACCGAGGCCGAGGCCGAAAAGAGCATGGCCATGAGCCTGCGCTGGGCGCGTCGATCCCAGGACGAATTCCACCGGCTGGGCAACCCCAACGCGCTGTTCGGCATCGTGCAGGGCGGCATGTTCGAGCACCTGCGTGAAGCCTCGCTCGACGCGCTGGTGGCGATGGACTTTCCGGGCTACGCGGTGGGCGGCGTGAGCGTGGGCGAGCCCAAGGAGGAGATGCGCCGCATCATGGCCCACACGCCCCACCGCCTGCCGGCCCACAAACCGCGCTACCTCATGGGCGTGGGCACGCCGGAGGACCTGGTGGAGGGCGTGGCCTGCGGCGTGGACATGTTCGACTGCGTGATGCCGACCCGCAACGCGCGCAACGGCACGCTCTTCACCCGCCACGGCGATCTGAAAATCCGCAACGCGCGCCACAAGACCGACCCCCAGCCGATCGACCCCACCTGCACCTGCCACGCCTGCGCCGGACGCAGCGGCGTGAGCTGGGCCGACGGCGGACGCGACGGCTTCTCGCGCGCCTACCTCCACCACCTCGACCGCTGCGGCGAGATGCTCGGCCCCATGCTGGCCACGATCCACAACCTCCATTACTACCTCAACCTGATGCGCGAGGTGCGCGAGGCGCTCGACGCCGGCACCTACAGCGCCTGGCGCCGGCAGTTCCACGCCGACCGGGCGCGCGGCGTCTGACCGGGCGCGCACCGCCCGACGCCAAGGGGCGCCGTGGCCTGTGAGGCCGCGGGACGTGAAGCGCCGGGTACCCGGTGGGGCACGCGAGCGGCGCGTTGCCTAGAGTGCGACCTCCCCCACTGGAAGGTCCCTCATGCGCGAACCCAGCCCACCCCTGCCACCCTCGTCCCTGCGCCCCACCGGCGCCTTCGTCGCCGCCTCCTGGGCCGCCCTGTTCACCGGCGCCGGCGTGTACCTCGTCGGCCTGTGGAACGCCACGATGGCCCTCAACGAGAAGGGCTACTACCTCACGCTGCTGCTCTATGGCCTGTTTGCCGCGGTGTCTCTGCAGAAATCCGTGCGGGACCGGCTGGAGGGCGTGCCCGTGACCGGCCTGTACCACGGGCTGTGCTGGACCTCGCTGCTGGCGGCCCTCACGCTGCTGGGCGTCGGCCTGTGGAACGCCAGCCTGGCCGGCAGCGAAAAAGGCTTCTACGCGATGGCCTACCTGCTGGCCTTGTTCGGCGCGGTGGCGGTGCAGAAAAATGTGCGCGACCTGGCCCGTCTGGGCCGCGCGGCGCCGGCCGAGACCGGCAACGACGGTCTCTGAGCCGGTGCCCGGGCCACTCAGGCCGATGCGGCCCCGCCGTCCACCGGCCGGGTGGCCGTGCCGCAGGAGAAACAGTACCGGGCGAAGGCGCTCTTGCGGGTCTGGCAATGGCCGCAACGGGCGAACAGGCACAGACCGCAGTGCGGGCAGAAATCGGTCTGGCCGTCCTTGAGGTCCACGCTGCGCTCGCAGCCCGGGCACACGCCCTTGGTCAGCCGCGCCTGGGCCAGGTCGTAGTCCAGTTCCTGGCGCCGCTGGGCGTCGGGCAGCGCCTCGGCCTGGGCCTGACGCTCGCGGTAGCGCTGCAGCGCCTGGATCGCGTAGCGGCCCGCCACCACCGTGACCACGATGCCCACGATCTGGCGCACGTAGCCGCCGTAGCTGGGCAGGTAGGGCACCAGTTCCACGAAGAAGGCAAACAGCGCGAAGAAGATGAAGCCCCAGACAAACGGCCACCACGCGCCGCGCCGGTGCTTCACAAACAGCCAGCCGGCCAGCCCCAGCAAGGGCAGCGTGAGTGCCAGGCGGTAGCCGAACACGCGCAGCTCCTGCGCGCGCTGGGCGCGGTCAAACGCCTGTTGTGCGGTGGTGCGCATCTCGGCGAGCTCGCGCTGCGCGGTGTCCTGCGCCTGGCGGGCGTCGAGCGCGACCTGCTGCTGCGCCTCCACCGCTGCGAGCGCCGCGCGCTCGTCCTGGCGGAACGCCTCCAGCTGCTGCGTGCGCTCGATCAAGGCCGGGTCCTGGTCGGGGCGCTGGGTGGCCTGGCGCGTGGCCAGCCACTGGTTGAAGGTGTCGCGCGCGGCGCGGTGGTTGGCCTCAGCCGTCTGCAGCTTGAGCTGGGCCTGTTCCAGCGCCGCCTGCGCCTCCCGCGCGACCACGCGCTGGCGGTCGACCTGCGCCTTGAGCGCGGGCGCGCGCTGGGGGTCCAGGAAGTCGTCAAGGCTGCGCGTCTGCTCCACCCGCGGGAGGTCGCCCACGATCGCGCCACCCAGACCGATGAGAAAGCTGGCAAACACCAGCGCCAGCAGCCACAGGCCGCGGTTGAACCACTTTTCCGACCATCGCAGGGCCTTGCTCATGGAAATCCTCCTGGGTGACTGACGACTGACAAGTGATGGGGCATTGTGGGGCGAGTCATGGCACCAGGCGCTCGGGCGGCGACGCGAGGCCGGCGTGGGTCATCCACTGGAACACCGAGTCCACGGTGACCGTGTCGATGCGGTCGGCGAAGCGCTGGGCGTTGGGGTGGTCGTCGAACGCGATGTGCGCGGTGCCCACGCGCGCACCGAGTCGCTGCAGCGCCCCCACGCGCAGCGATGTGGGCTGATAGGCCTTGAACCGCAGCCAGGCCTGGGCCTGATCGCGGCGGGCGATGCCGGGCTCCAGCGCCGCGGCCAGCAGCTCGATCGCCCACTGGTTGGATTGCTGGTAGCGCGTGCTCCACGGGTAGCTCACCATGTTGTAGGCCGACTCGTGCAGCGCCACCGCGCGCTGGCCGTCGACCAGGGCGGCGTGCAGCGGCGCCTGCAGGGCCGGCCCCGGCACCACCCACGCCGCCTCGTGCCGCCACAGATCGTCCAGGAAAAACACGCCCAGACCCTGCCGGTACAGCACGCCTTCGGCCGTGCCGCAGGTGTTGAGCTTGTGCAGCACGCGCCAGCCACCGTCGGGCAGGCGGTACGCCCAGCCGGCGTGGGAGTAGCGCAGGCCATGGGCGCTGAGGTCCTGTCCGGCGCGCGCCAGCAGCACGACGCGGGTGCCGTCGCGCGCGTGAGCGGCCTCCAGCGCGCCGTGGGTGGCGTGCGCGAGCTGCAGGCCCCGCACCAGGGCCTCGGCGGTCAGCGGGCGGGCCTCGCAGGTGCGGCCGGCGTGGGCCGGGCTGACCATGCCCAGCATCGCCACCACCAGGCACCCGGCGACGAGCGCGCGGGCACCCCAGAAAGATCCCCGGCGCGCGCTCATCGCGTCACCCGCTCGTCGGCCAGCAGGGCTTCGCCCAGGGCGTTCGGCACAAAGGCGACCACCTCGCCCGCCGCCACCAGCAACGCGCCCGAGGCCAGCGTGGTCACGGTCACGAGCGCGCCCACGCCGAGCGAGGCAGCGCCAGCGGCGCGGGACGACACCCGCACGCTGACCCGCGCGCCGTCCGACAAGCGCTCCAGCACCCACACCGTGCCCTGCGCCGAAGCCTCCACCGCCCGGATCGCCAGCACGGCGCCCGTGACGGAGAGGGCGACGGGCACCGCCACCGACGCGCCCACCGCGGCGCCGGCGGACGCGCCCGCCGCCGCCGATCCGACCACCACCGAGGCCAGGGGCAACGCCGACACGGCCACGGACGCCTCGCTCTGGGCATGAACGGCGGGGCTGGCCAGCAGAGCCAGCGCAAGGCCGGCGACCAGGGAGACACGTTGAAGGGATGCGGCAGGGAACATGAAACACCTTGGGATTGGTTGAAAGCGGTGCGGATGGTGCCGGTTCACCCCATGTCCGGTGCCCGGGCGTTGGAGCCGGGCCGGCGATGAGGCACCGGCGGTAGCGTGGCGCGATACCGCCGGGCGCTGCACACCGACGAAATCCTGATGCCCGGCGTGGTAGCGTTTCACCGAGCCAGACGACCCAGTGCTTCGCGCATGCCTGCCCCCGACGATCACCCTTCACCCACCCGCACCCGATGGTCGGGCGCTCTCAGCCTGGCGGTCTGGGCCGTCACCTGGGGCTCGATGCTGGCCCTGGATGAGCACATGGACCTGGCCAATCTGGCGCTGCTGCTGGTGCTGGGTGCGGCGGTGGCGGCCATCGGATCGTCACGCACCGTGGCCCTGCTGGCGTGCGCTGCCTCGGTCGTGGGCTTCAATTACGCCTTCGTCCCGCCACGTGGCACGCTGACCGTCGGACTGCACCAGCACGCGGTGCTGCTGCTGGCCATGCTGGCGGTCAGCGGCATCGTCACGCTCCTCATGGGAAGACTGCGCTGGCACGCCGCCCAAGCCGCCGAGCACGCCCGTCGATCCGACCGGCTGCGGCAAATGGGCGAAGCGCTTCGCCAGATCGACGACCCGGCGGAACAGGTCATCGCACTGCGCGATGCCCTGCAGGCAGAGTTACCCGCCCGGGCGCGGAGAGATACAGAGACCTACGCAGCCCTCCTGCGTGATCCGCAAGGCAACGAGCGATGGATCGGCCACACCAGCGCCGACGACGCCGACGGTCTGCGGCTGTGTGTGGAACGCGGACAGGCCATGGGGCCAGGCAGCGGCCGTTACGAGCAGCGAACCGCGTGGTATCTGCCGCTGCGCGGCCGCCAATCGACACACGGCGCGGTGCTCCTCCCGGGAGCGCTCGAACCCGCCGGCGCCGAAGCACTGTTGCCGCAACTGCAGGCTTTGTGCGATCTGCTGGGGGGCGTGCTGGAACGCCAACTGGCGCTGGAGGCAGCGCGCGCAGCGCGCGAGCAGGCAGCCGACCACGCGTTGCGGAACACACTGCTGACGGCCATCGCCCACGACCACCGGACGCCCCTGGCCACCATCCTGAGCGCAGCCAGTGCCCTGCACGACCAAGTCGGTCGCCTGAGTGTTGAACAACAACAGCGCCTCGCCGCCACCATCGTGGATGAGGCGGGTCAGCTGGCCCGGCTGACCGACAACACACTTCAACTGGCGCGCCTGGGCAGTCCCGGGATCGCCCTTCAAACCGATTGGGTGGCGGTGGAGGATCTGGTCGGACCGGTGCTGGCCCGGGCACGACGGCGCGACCCCCAACACCGGATCCACGCCCGGCTGGACCCCGGGCTTCCCCTGCTGCGGGTCGATGCGGTGCTGATGGTGCAGCTGCTGGACAACCTGGTCGACAACGCCAGAAAGCATGGAGGGCGCGATGTTCCGGCGGAACTGCTGGCGCAACGCGCCGGGGATGCGATCTTGCTGGTTGTGCAAGACCGAGGTCCCGGTGTGGTTGCGGCCATGCGGCCACGGCTGTTCGAGCGGTTTTTGCGCGCAGACACGGCTTCACAGGAGGCGACCAGCCGCTCCGGGGCCGGGCTGGGCCTCGCCTTGTGCCGCGCGATTGCCCAGGCACACGGTGGCGATATCGGGTGGCGCCCGCGGCGCAGCGGCGGCAGCCGTTTCGAGGTCCGTCTGCCGCTGCACCAGTTGCCCGACGGATCACGGGCCGAACGGGGAGATGCCCCATGAGCCTGGGCGTGCTGCTGGTCGAGGACGACCGCGAACTGCGTGATACCTTGCGAGAGGCGTTGCAAGTGGAAGGCTATCGTGTCGCGGCGGCGGCCAGCCTGGCCGATGCCCGCGCCCTCCTGGCTCACGCGCCGGCCGATGCCGGTATTGATCTGGTGCTGCTGGACCTGGGACTGCCCGACGGCGAAGGAGCCACCTTGCTGGCTGAACTGCGGCGCCAGTCGGCCACAGCGGTGTTGGTGATATCGGCCCGCATGGACGAAGGGCCGAAGGTGCAGTTGCTCGATGCCGGCGCGGATGATTACCTGATCAAGCCGTTCAGCTTGGCCGAGTTGCTGGCCCGCATGCGGGTCGCGTTGAGACACCGGGGACGGACCGCGCAGCCGGCGATCCTGCGGTACCGCCTCGCCGGCGTGTACATCGATCTGGCAGCGCGTCGGGTGCAGCGGGACGGCCAGGATGTCCACCTCACCCCCACCGAATACCGGCTGCTGGCCCGGCTGGTGCGGCAGGCAGGCAGTGTCGTGACACACCGGCAGTTGCTGGTGGACGTGTGGGGGCCCGAGTTCAGCCACCACACCCACTACTTGCGGCTCTACATGGCGCAACTGCGCGCGAAACTGGAAACAGACCCTGCCGACCCCCAACTGTTGATCACCGAACCCGGCGTGGGTTATCGACTCACTGAAAGCGAACCCTGACGCGTGATCCGAACCTGGGACTTATGCGTTCCTGATGGCCCCTCCAGGAACATGCCGACCTGTCCACTTCAGGCAAAGGCATGACCTCCGCTTCCCCCTCTCCCCGACGCCAGGCTTTGGGCGCACTGACACTCGGCGCCATCGGTGTGGTCTATGGCGACATCGGCACCAGCCCGCTTTACACCGTCAAAGAAGTCTTTGCTCCGCACACCGGCGTACCGCTGGATGCTGTACATCTGGTGGGCGCCATCTCCGTCATCTTCTGGGCCCTGATGCTGGTGGTGACCCTCAAGTACGTGACCCTCATCCTGCGTGCGGACAACCACGGCGAGGGCGGTGGGCTGGCGCTCACCGCCTTGGCCGCACGCGCGACGCGGGACAGACCGGCGCTGCGCCGCGCGCTTCTGTTGCTGGGGGTGTTCGGTGCGACCCTCTTCTACGGCGACAGCCTGATCACGCCGGCCATCTCCGTGCTGGGTGCGATGGAAGGGCTCGTCCTGATCACCCCGGCGCTGGAGGCCTATGTGGTGCCGCTGACCCTGGTCATCCTGATCAGCCTGTTCATGGTGCAGCGCTTCGGCACGGCGGCCGTGGGGCGCTGGTTCGGCCCGATCATCGTGCTGTGGTTTGTGGTCCTGGGCGTGGCCGGTGTGGTGCAGATCGTGCAGCAGCCGGCCATTCTTGCCGCCCTCAACCCGATCCACGCTTGGAACTTCATGGCAGATCGAGGCTGGCAGCTGTTTGCCGCGGTGGGCGCGATCGTGCTGGCGCTCACCGGCGCTGAGGCGCTCTACGCCGACTTGGGCCACTTCGGGCGCCGACCGATCCAGATCGCCTGGACCGGACTGGTGCTGCCCGGCCTGGCCTTGAACTACCTCGGCCAAGGCGCGCTGCTGATGGGCAATCCTGCCGCCATCGACAACCCGTTCTACCGGCTCTTCCCGGACGCCTGGGTGCTCCCCGCCCTCGTGCTGGCCACGCTGGCCGCCATCATCGCGTCGCAGGCCGTCATCTCGGGCGCTTACTCGCTGACCAAACAGGCCATCCAGCTGGGTTTCCTGCCCCGCATGACCATCCGCTACACCTCGGCGCGCGAGATCGGCCAAATCTACATGCCCGCGGTCAACTGGGCGCTGCTGGCGGGGGTGATCGCCGCCGTGCTTTTCTTTGGCAGCTCCTCCGCGCTGGCGGGCGCATACGGCATCGCCGTGACGCTCACGATGATGATCACCACGGTGCTGACCTACTTTGTCATTCGCGGCGCTTGGCGACTGCCAAGGCCGCTCGCTGTGGGAGCCACCGTGTTCTTCCTCGCGGTCGACGCCCTGCTGGTGGCGGGCTGTGCCATCAAATTCTTTGACGGCGGCTGGTTCCCGCTGGCCCTGGGCCTGGCGCTGTTCGCACTGATGAGCACCTGGGCCCACGGTCGCCAGCAACTGATCGACAGCATTCAGCGCGAGGGCGTCGAACTGCAGTCGTTCATCGATCAGCTCGATCCGCGGACCGTGCCCCGTGCCGATCGGACCGCCGTGTTTGCCGTGGCCGATCCCACCACCGTGCCGCAGGCGCTGTTGCACAACCTGCGCCACAACCAGGTGCTGCACGCCCGCAACGTGGTGCTCACTGTCGTGTTCGAGGAGGAGCCCTGGGTGCCGATGGAACGCCGCATCGAGGTCGAACCCCTGGGCCATGGGTTCTGGCGGGTGACCCTGCGCTTCGGGTTCATGAACACACCGGATGTCCCGCAGGCACTGGAACTGGCTGCATCCCACGGCCTGCGGATCCCGGCCTTTGAGACCACCTACTTTCTCAGCCGAGAGGCGGTGGTGCCGCGCGCGGGCGGCCGGGCCGGGGCTTGGCGTCAGCGACTCTTTGCGGCCATGAGCCGCAACGCCGGCAGTGCGGCGGACCATTTCCACCTGCCGCTCAACGCGGTGGTGGAGCTGGGTACACGGGTGGCGATCTAGCTCACGAGAGGGCGATCAGCGCGGCCACGCGCTCGCGCAGCGTCTCGGGCGTGAGCCCCTCCACGCCTGGCAGCGGCGCGCCGACGTTGAGCCCGACGCGACTCCACACGCCGCGGCGGAACGGCCGCACCATGGCCGTGGGCTCCCCGGCGCGGCGCTCGACGCGACTGAAGAACGAACCCCACAGATCGGTCAGGGCCATGGGCACCACCGGCACCGCGCCGAGGCCGTCGGACCGGGCTTGCTCGAGGATCTTGGCCACGCCGCCCTTGAACGGCTGCAGCGTGCCATCGCGGGTGATGCCGCCTTCCGGAAAGATGCCGAGCAGATCGCCGTCGCGCAGCACCTGCGCGGCCGCCCGGAATGCCGCCTCATAGGCGACCGGGTCTTCCTTCTGGGGCGCCACCGGGATCGCCTTGGCCAGCCGGAACAGCGCCCCGAGCACCGGTACGCGGAAGATGCGGTGGTCCATCAGGAAGCGGATCGGGCGCGGGCTGGCCGCCATCAGCAGCACCGCGTCGACAAAGCTCACGTGGTTGCACACCAGCACCGCCGCGCCGGCGGTGGGCAGGTGTTCATCCCCGCGCACGCGAAAGCGGTACACCAGCCGCGAGGCGATCCAGGCCACGAAACGCAACAGGTACTCGGGCACGAGCAGGAAGATGTAAGCCGCCACCACCGCGTTGGCCAAGCCCACCAGCAGGAACAGCTCGGTCACGCTGAATCCCAGCTGCAGCAGCAAGCCGGCGAGCAGCGCGCTGGCGATCATGAACAGCGCGTTGAGGATGTTGTTGGCCGCGATGATGCGGGCGCGGTGTGTGGGCTGGCTGCGCATCTGGATCAGCGCGTACATCGGCACGCTGTAGATGCCCGCAAACAGCGACAAGAGCGCCAGGTCGGCCAGCACCCGCCAGTGCGCCGCTGCGGCGAGGAAGCCCGCGAGGGTGAAGCCGCCCTCCGGCGCGGTGGGCAGGCCGCGGGAGGCCAGGTAGAGGTCCACCGAGAACACCGTCATGCCGATCGCGCCCAGCGGCACCAGACCGATCTCCACATGCCGGCGGCTCAACACCTCGCACAACAGCGCGCCCGCCCCGATGCCCACGGAAAACACCACCAGCAGCAGCGAGGCCACCTGCTCGTTGCCGTGCAGCACGTCGCGCGCGAAGCTGGGGAAATTGCTCAGGAACACGGCGCCGAAGAACCACATCCAGCTGATGCCCAGCAGCGAGCGAAACACCACCACGTTGCCGTGCGCGAGCTTGAGGTTGCGCCAGGTTTCGGTGAACGGGTTCCAGTTGATCGACAGCCCCGGGTCGGTCGCCGGCGACAGCGGCACGGCCTGCGCCAGCACCCGGCCCGCGACGGCGAGCAACACGCAGGTCGCCGCCACGTAATGGCTGCCCACCGCCGGCATCGCGATCAGCAGCCCACCGGCCACATTGCCCAGCAGGATCGCCACGAAGGTGCCCATCTCCACCATGCCGTTGCCGCCGGTGAGCTCGCGCTCGCTCAGGTGTTGCGGCAGGTAGGCAAACTTCACCGGCCCGAACAGCGTGGAATGCAGGCCCATCAGGAACACGCAGGCCAGCAGCACGGGGATCTGCTGCATCCAGAAGCCCCAGCCCGCGAGCACCATGATCGCGATCTCCAGGTCCTTCACCAGACGGATCAGCCGCTCCTTGGGGTACTTGTCGGCCAGCTGGCCGCTGGTGGCCGAGAACAACAGGAACGGCAGGATGAACAAGGCCCCAATCACCAGCCCCGCCATCGCCGGGGGCAGCCACGCCACCTGCACCTGATACGTCACCAGCACGGTGAAGGCGAACTTGAACACGTTGTCGTTGCCCGCCCCGAGGAACTGCACCCAGAAAAACGGCGCGAACCGGCGCTGGCTCAGCAGGGAGAACTGGCTGGTGGGGACGGGGATCGGGGTGGCGGTCATGAACGGGCTCCTGCATCAACCGGGAATGGTGGCGCACGCCGGCGCCGCGATCGACAGCATCCGCGACACCCGTCGTGCGTACCCCCGGGTTTCGACGCAGTGCGCCACCGCGGCCATTCCAGTATCTTCTGACGATACCCTGAGCCTTGAACCCTCCCATGAGCACCACCACCGACCTCATCGCGGCCATCAAGCTCGAACTCAAGTCCGCGGGCATGACCTACGCCGATCTGGCGCGTGCGCTGGGCATGGCGGAGTCGAGCGTCAAACGCATGCTGGCGCGCGGGGACATGCCGCTGTCGCGGGTGGACGCGGTGTGCCGGGCGCTGAAGCTTGACTTTGCGGACCTCGCCCGGCGGGTGGCGGATGCGCAGCCCCTGCTGCGCGAACTCAGCGCCGAGCAGGAACGCGCCGTGGTGGCGGACAAGAAGCTGCTGCTCGTGGCGATCTGCGTGCTCAGCCAATGGACGCTGGAGCAGATCACCGCAACCTACCGGCTCACCCCGGCCGAGGGCATCAAGTACCTCGCCCAGCTCGACCGCATCGGCATCATCGAGCTGCGCCCGCTCAACCGCTACCGGCTCAAGCTGGCCAAGACCTTCCGCTGGCGGCCTCACGGCCCGGTGATGAACTACTTCCGCGAGCACGCCCTGCTGGACTATTTCGCGGGCGGCTTTGACGGCGCCGGCGAGGGTCTGCAGCTGGTCCACGGCTCCATCAGCCGGGCGCTGGCGCCGCTGTTCGTGGAGCGGCTGCAGCGCCTGGCTGCCGACTTCGCGCAACAACACCAGACCGACCAGAAACTCGCCGAACGCGACCGCGAGGGCTACACGCTGGTGCTGGCGATGCGCAGCTGGGAGTTTGAGGCGTTCACGCCCATGCGCCGCTCATGAGCACCCCCCACATCCCCCGCCACGTCCTGCCGGTGATCGTGCTGGCCCAGCTGCTGGGCACCTCGCTGTGGTTCGCGGTGAATGCCGTCATGCCGGACCTGCAGCGCGAGCTGGGCTGGTCGACCGCCGCGGTCGGCACGCTCACCTCCGCGCTGCAGTTCGGCTTCATCCTGGGCACGCTGGTGTTCGCGCTGCTGGCCATCGCCGACCGCTTTCGGCCGCGCGCGGTGTTTCTGGTCTGCGCGCTCGCGGGGGCGGCGTGCACCGTGGGCGCCTGGGCGATGGTGCGCGACCAGAGTGCGCTGATGCTGTGGCGCTTCGCGACCGGCTTCTTCCTGGCCGGCATCTACCCGGTGGGGATGAAGATCGCCGCGCAGTGGTACACGCGCGGGCTGGGCGCAGCGCTCGGCTTTCTGATTGGGGCGCTGGTGCTGGGCTCGGCAAGCCCCCACGCGCTGCGCGCCCTGGGCGACGCGCTGCCGTGGCCGACGCTGATGCTGGGCGTGGCGGCGCTGGCGGCGGCCGGTGGGCTGCTGCTGTTCGTGGCCACGCCCGACCCGCCGGGCGCGGCGGCCCGCGTGACCTCGCTGCAGTGGCGGGCGCTGGCCACGGTGTGGACCGACGCGCGGGTGCGCAGCTCGGTGCTGGGGTACTTCGGTCACATGTGGGAGCTGTACACGATGTGGGTGCTGGTGCCGCTGATCCTGGCCACGCGGCTGGAGGGCACGGCGCTGTCGTGGACGGCCTTTGCGGTGTTGGGCGCCGGCGCGCTGGGCTGCGCCGGCGGCGGCTGGGTGGCGCAGCGCTGGGGCAGCGCGCGCGTGGCGGGCAGCCAGCTGGCCACCAGCGGGCTGTGCTGCCTGGCGGCGCCGCTGATGCTCGGCGCGCCCGACGCACTCTTCTATGGCTGGCTGGTGTTGTGGGGCATCACGGTGGCGGGTGATTCACCGCAGTTCAGCACGCTGACCGCCCGCAATGCGCCGCCGCAGGCGGTGGGCAGCGTGCTCACGCTGACCAACAGCATCGGCTTCGCCATCTCGATCGCGAGCATCCTGCTGTTCGTGGGTCTGTCCACGCGGGTGCCGATGGGCGCGCTGGTGCCATGGCTGGCGCTCGGACCAGCGCTCGGGCTGTGGGCGCTGTGGCCGCTGGTGCAGGCCGAACGCGCCGCGGCCCGTCACGCGCCCACCCCATAATCAGACACCCCCCTGTCACCCGGAGACCGCTTCATGCCTTTGCGCGCCACCAAGATCGTCGCCACCCTCGGCCCCGCGTCGAGCGACCCCGCTTTGCTCGAGGAGATGATCCGCGCCGGCGTCAATGTGGTGCGGCTGAACTTTTCGCATGGCACCGCGCAAGACCACATCGACCGCGCAGCACTCGTGCGCGAAGCGGCCCAGCGCGCGGGCCGCGAGGTGGGCATCATGGCCGACTTGCAGGGTCCGAAGATCCGCGTCGGCAAGTTCGCGCACGGCAAGGTGATGCTGGTCAACGGCCAGCCGTTCGTGCTCGATGCCGCGCGCGCCGAACCCGGCGACGAACAGGGCGTGGGCCTGGACTACAAGGAGTTGCCGCGGGACGTGAAGCCCGGCGATACGCTGCTGCTCAACGACGGCCTGATCGTGCTGACCGTGGACAAGGTGGTCGGTCCGGCGGTGCACACCACGGTGAAGGTCGGTGGCGAGCTGTCCAACAACAAGGGCATCAACAAACAGGGCGGCGGCCTGACGGCGCCGGCCCTCACCGCCAAGGACATGGACGACATCAAGACCGCCATGGGCCTGAGGGCGGACTACGTGGCGGTGAGTTTTCCGAAGAATGCGACCGACATGGAGCTGGCGCGCCAGCTGTGCGCGGTGGCCGGCGGCGGCCACAAGCCCGGCCTGATCGCCAAGATCGAGCGCGCCGAAGCCATCCCCGAGCTGCCCAATATCCTGAAGGTCTCCGACGGGATCATGGTCGCGCGCGGCGACCTGGCGGTGGAGGTCGGCAACGCCGCGGTGCCGGCGCTGCAGAAACACATGATCAAGCTCGCCCGCGAGATGGACAAGGTGGTGATCACCGCCACGCAGATGATGGAGAGCATGATCCAGAACCCGGTGCCCACCCGCGCGGAGGTCAGCGACGTGGCCAACGCCGTGCTCGACGGCACCGACGCGGTCATGCTCAGCGCCGAAACGGCGGCCGGGAAATACCCGCTGGAGACGGTGAAGGAAATGGCGGCCATCTGCTCGGAAGCCGAAAAGGCCGATTACCACGAGCTGAGCAACGACTTCCAGGGCAAGACCTTCAAGCGCATCGACCAGTCGATCGCGATGGGCGCGCTGTTCACCGCCCACCACCTCGGCGCCAAGGCCATCGTCGCCCTGACCGACTCGGGCTCCACCGCGCTGTGGATGAGCCGCCACCACGTGCGCATGCCGATCTACGCCATGACGCCCAACCTGACCACGCAGCGGCGCATGACGCTCTACCGCAACGTGCGTCCGCTGCTGATGGACACCAGCACCGACCGCGACACCGCGCTGGCCGATGCCGAGGCGCATCTCAAGCGCCGCGGCATCGTGCAGACCGGCGACGTGTACGCCATCACCGTGGGCGAGCCCATGGGGCAGGCCGGTGGCACCAACACGCTGAAAATCTGCCAGGCGCGCTGAGGTTTCCCCGGCGGTGGTGCAATGGGAGGTGCGCGGGATGAATCCAGCGCCCGCCGCACCGCGTAACCCCACCATGCCGCCCACCCCGCCCGCCGCCGACCCGCCATCGCGCACACGCCGCTGGCTGGCGCTGCTCGGTCTGGCGCCGCTGCTGCAGGCCTGTTCACCCCTGCGGCTGATCAACGCCACCGTGTCGCCCGACACCCACACCGTCCTGGCCGATCAGGCCTACGGCGAGGACCCGCGCCAGCGCCTGGACGTGTACCGTCCGGCGGCCCTGGCCAGCGGCAACGGCGCCCCGCTGGCGGTGTTTTTCTATGGCGGCAGCTGGAGCAGCGGCGACCGGGCCGACTACCGGTTCGTCGGCGAAGCGCTGGCCTCGCGCGGGATCGTGACCGTGGTGGCCGACTACCGACTGAGCCCCGCGGTGCGCTACCCCACCTTCCTGCAGGACTGCGCGCGCGCCGTCCGCTGGGCACACGACCACGCCGCGCGCCTGGGTGCCGATCCCCGCCGCCTGCACACCGTGGGCCACAGCGCCGGGGCCTACAACGCCGCCATGATGGCGCTGGACCCGCGCTGGCTGGGCGAGGTGGGGCTGGCGCCGGCGGCGCTGGCCGGCTGGGCCGGGCTGGCGGGTCCGTACGACTTCCTGCCGATCGGGCTGCGCGACGTGCAGACGGCCTTCAACTGGCCCGACACGCCGCCCGACTCCCAGCCCCTGTTCCACGCCACCGCCGCCGGGTCGGTCACCTCGGTCGCTGCGCGCCACCGCGTGCTGCTGCTGGCGGCGCGCAGCGACCTGCTGGTCAACCCGCAGCGCAACACGGTGCAGCTCGGCGAGGCGCTGGCCGCGCGCGGCGTGGCGGTGAACGTGGAGTTGTTCGAGCGCGTCAGCCACACCACCCTGATCGGCGCGCTGGCGCGACCGCTGCGCGGTCTGGCGCCGGTGCTCGACCGGCTCGACGCCTTCCTGAAGACCCCGCCAGCGCGCACTTGATCACGCGGGCCCGCCCCGCCGGGGTGGCTAAAATCGCGGGTTACCAACCGGTTACCAAACCGGCGAAACGCCCCCGCCAAGCCGACGCAGCCCCCGGAAAACCGGTCCCGGCCGCGCGCCACGCCACGGCGTTTCACCCGCGCCCACCACCACCGCCAACCTGTCCAGGGGATATCCATGCCGCTCGTTTCCATGCGCGAACTGCTCGACCACGCCGCCACCCACGGCTACGGCATTCCGGCGTTCAACGTCAACAACCTCGAACAGGTGCAGGCTGTCATGGCCGCGGCCGACGAGGTCGGCGCGCCGGTGATCCTGCAGGCCAGCGCCGGCGCCCGCAAATACGCCGGTGAGCCCTTCATCAAGCACCTGATCCAGGCGGCGGTGGAGAGCTACCCGCACATTCCGCTGGTGATGCACCAGGACCACGGGACCAGCCCCACCGTCTGCCAGGGCGCCATCGACCTGGGCTTCGGCTCGGTGATGATGGACGGCTCGCTGATGGAAGACGGCAAGACGCCGGCGTCCTTTGACTACAACGTGGACGTCACCCGTCGCGTCGTCGAGATGGCGCACCGGGTCGGCGTGACCGTCGAGGGCGAACTCGGCTGCCTGGGCAACCTGGAAACCGGCGATGCCGGCGAGGAAGACGGCATCGGCGCGGCCGGCAAGCTCGACCACAGCCAGATGCTGACCGACCCGGAAGAGGCCGCGCAGTTCGTCAAGGCCACCCAGCTCGACGCCCTGGCCATCGCCATCGGCACCAGCCACGGCGCCTACAAGTTCAGCCGCCCGCCCACCGGCGACATTCTGGCCATCGGCCGCGTCAAGGAAATCCACGCCCGCATCCCCAACACCCACCTGGTGATGCACGGCTCCTCGTCGGTGCCGCAGGCGCTGCTGGACATCATCAACCAGTACGGCGGCCAGATGAAGCAGACCTACGGTGTGCCGATCAAGGAAATCCAGGAAGCCATCAAGTTCGGCGTGCGCAAGATCAACATCGACACCGACATCCGCCTGGCGATGACCGGCGCCGTGCGCAAGTTCATGGCCGAGAATCCGGACAAGTTCGACGCCCGCGAGTGGCTCAAGCCCGCCCGCGAAGCCGCCAAGCAGGTCTGCAAGGCGCGCTACCTCGAATTCGGCTGCGAAGGCCAGGGTGGCAAGGTCAAGGGCACGCCGCTGAGCGTGATGGCGCAGAAATACAGCGCCGGCGAGCTGGCCCAGGTCGTGCACTGAGCGCCGCGAACTTGCGATAATCCGGCCGAACCGCACCGGGCCCGTTGAGCGTTCAACGGGCCTTTTTCTTGCCCCGCCCGCCATGACGACCGCCCTGCACACCTCCAACCTGACCTCCCTGCCGCTGCTGGCGCGCGGCAAGGTGCGCGACAACTACGCCGTGGGCGATGACCGCATCCTGATGGTCGCCAGCGACCGGATCAGCGCGTTCGACGTGATCATGGGCGAGCCGATCCCGGGCAAGGGCGCGCTGCTGACGCAGCTCTCGCTGTTCTGGTTTGACCGGCTGGGCCCCAAGGGGCTCAACATCTGCCCGATCCACCTGACCGGCGACGCGCCCGAGAGCGTGGTGTCGCCGGCGGAAGTGCCGCAGGTGGCGGGCCGTTCGATGCTGGTGCAGCGGCTCAAGCCGATCCCGGTGGAGGCGGTCGTGCGCGGCTACCTGGCAGGCAGCGGCTGGAAGGAGTACCAGGAAAGCCGCTCGGTGTGCGGCGTGCCGCTGCCCGAGGGCCTGAAAAACGCCTCGCGCCTGCCGGCGCCGATCTACACGCCGGCGGCCAAGGCCGAGGTCGGTGAGCACGACGAGAACATCACCTACGAACGCACCGTGGCCATGGTCGGCGAGCGCGTGGCCGCGCAGATCCGGGACACCGCCATCGCGCTCTACCAGGCGGCGGCGGCCATCGCGCTGGAGAAGGGCATCATCATCGCCGACACGAAGTTCGAATTCGGCCTGGACGCGCAAGGCCGCGTGGTGCTGATGGACGAGGTGCTCACGCCCGACAGCTCCCGCTACTGGCCGGCCGAGAGCTACCGCGAAGGCAGCAATCCGCCGAGCTACGACAAGCAGTACCTGCGCGACTGGCTGGAGACCGCCACCGTCGGTGGCAAACCCTGGGACAAGACCGCACCGGCTCCGCGGCTGCCGCGCGAGGTCATCGAGAAGACCGCCGAGAAGTACCAGGAAGCGCTGCGCCGCCTGACCGGCTGACCCGCGGCCGGGGCGACACCGCCAGCCCGGCGATTCAGCTCAGCACCACGCTGGAGAGCCGGCGCCGGTAGGTCGCCACCGTCGGGTCTTCCGGCGGCACCTGGCCTTCGGCCACCTTGGGCTTGGGCGGCTCGATCACGTCGAGCACGGCGATGAAGGTCTTGCGCGCGAGGTCTTCGTTCCAGGCCTTGTCGCGCATGAGGATTTCCAGCAGCTCGTCCATCGCGGCGGTGGGCTCGTTGAACGCCCAGTAGAGCTGGGCCAGCGCGAAGCGAGCCTCGAAATCGCGCTTGTTGGCGGCGATGCGCGCCTGCAGCGCGGCGGCCTGCGCGTTGGGGTCGGCCACATCGGCCTGCGCATCGCGCGCGGCCATCCAGCGGCGCAGGGAATCGAGCCGGCGCACGCCGGCGGCCTTGGCGATCACCGGGGCGAAGGCCACCTTGGCTTCGTCGTCGTCCCCCACCTCCAGCAGCAGCTTGACGAGATCGAAGCGCGCATCGTCGTTGGCGGGATCGGCCTGCACCGCCGCGCGCAGCTTGTCCAGCGCGGCGTCCACATCACCGGCCACGAGCGCCTCCTGCGCGGCGGCGTCGTCTTCCTCGGCCTGCTGTTCGCCCTCGGTGGGCACATGCTTGTCGAGGAAGGCGCGGATCTGGCCCTCGGGCAGCGCACCCATGAAACCGTCGACCGGCTGCCCGTTCTTCATCAGCACGCAGGTGGGGATGCTGCGGATGCCAAAGGCACCGGCGAGTTGCTGCTCCTGATCGGAGTCGATCTTGACCAGCTTGAAGCGCCCGCCGTAAGCGGCTTCGAGCTTTTCCAGCAGCGGGCCGATGACCTTGCACGGGCCGCACCACGGCGCCCAGAAGTCGACGAGCACCGGGGTGTGGCGGGAGGCTTCGATGACCTCGGCTTCGAAGTTGGCGATGGTGACGTCGATCATGGCGGGTGGGGGGCGAACCGTAAAATCACGACTTTACCGGAGCCCGCGCTCCGGCGGCTTCTCCCTCGAAAGCGCCCCACATGAACCCCATCGCCGTGGGCGTGGTCATGGGCTCCAGCAGCGACTGGGACACCATGCAACACGCCGTGCAGATCCTGCAGGAATTCAACATCCCCCACGAGGCGAAGGTGGTGTCGGCGCACCGCATGCCGGACGACATGTTTGCCTACGCCGAGGCGGCCGCCGGGCGTGGCCTGCAGGCCATCATCGCCGGCGCCGGCGGTGCGGCGCACCTGCCGGGCATGATCGCGTCCAAGACGGTGGTGCCGGTGCTCGGCGTGCCGGTGGCCAGCCGCCACCTGCAGGGCGTGGACTCGCTGCACAGCATCGTGCAGATGCCCAAGGGCGTGCCGGTGGCGACCTTCGCCATCGGGGCGGCCGGCGCGGCCAACGCGGCCCTGTTCGCCGTGGCCCTGCTGGCCAACCACGACCCGGCGCTGCGCGAGCGGCTGCAGGCCTTCCGCGCCGCGCAGACTGCCGCCGCGCGCGCCATGACCCTGCCGCCCACCGCCTGAGGACACGACCATGATGAAGACCCTTCTGCCCGGCAGCCTGTCGGCCACCGGCCAGCAAATCACCCTGGGCGTCATGGGCGGTGGCCAGCTGGGCCGCATGTTCGTGCAGGCCGCGCAGGCCATGGGCTATTTCACCGCCGTGCTGGACCCCGACCCAGCCAGCCCGGCCGGGCTCGTCAGCCATTTCCACATCCAGACCGCGTACGACGACGAGCAGGGCCTGGCGCAGCTGATGCAGCGTTGCGAGGCCATCACCACCGAGTTCGAGAACGTGCCGGCCGGCGCGCTCTTCACGCTCGGCGCCCACCGGCCGGTGGCCCCGGCGTCCGCCTGCGTGGCGGTCGCGCAGGACCGCGTGCGGGAGAAGGCGCATTTCGTGCGCAGCGCACCGCGCAGCGGCGTGCACCCCGCGCCCTACGCCGCGATCGACACGCCCGAACTGCTCGCCGCGGTCCCGGGCGACCTGCTGCCCGGCATCCTGAAGACGGCCCGCCTGGGCTACGACGGCAAAGGTCAGGTGCGGGTGAACGACCGCGCCGAGCTCGCGGCCGCCTGGGACTCGCTCCATCGCGTGCCCTGCGTGCTGGAAAAGCGGCTGGCCTTGCGGGCCGAGTGCTCGGTGATCGTGGCGCGCGGCGCCGATGGCCAGTGCGTGAGCTTCCCGGTGCAGAAAAACACCCACCGCGACGGCATCCTGGCCCTGACCGAGGTCTACCCCGGCGCGGTGGACGCCGCGCTGGCGGCACAGGCGCAGCGCGCCACCGAGGCGATCGCGGCCGAGCTGAACTACGTGGGCGTGCTGTGCGTGGAGTTTTTCATCGTGGACGACGCCAACGGCGCGCCCTCGCTGGTGGTCAACGAGATGGCGCCGCGGCCGCACAACAGCGGCCACTACACGATGGACGCCTGCGATCTGTCGCAGTTTGAGGCGCAGGTGCGCGCGCTCGCCGGGCTCCCGCTGCCCACGCCGCGCCAGCACAGCCCGGCCATCATGATCAACCTGCTGGGTGACCTCTGGTACGACGCCCACAGCGCGCGGCCCGCCGCCGGCGACGCGCCACTTTCGCCACCGTGGGCCGCCGTGCTGGCCCTGCCGGGCACCCACCTGCACCTGTACGGCAAGCTGAGCGCGCGCCGCGGCCGCAAGATGGGCCACCTCACCGTGACCGGGCCCGACGTGGCGGCGGTGCGTTCCACCGCCGCCCAGGCGCTGGCGCTGCTGGGCCTGCCCGGGCTGGACGGCTGAGCCCGCGCGGACACGCGCCCGCCGCCTTTTCGCCCGCCGCCATGCCGCGCCTCCTCGACGCCGCCGACCCGCAGGCGCCCGCCGAGGCCGCCGCCCAGCTGGCCGCGGGCCGGCTGATTGGCCTGCCCACCGAGACCGTGTACGGACTCGGCGCCGACGCCGACCAGCCGGCGGCGGTCGCCGCGGTGTTCGCGGCCAAAGGACGGCCGGCCGACCACCCGCTGATCGTTCACCTCGCTGCCGGGCCGGACGGCCGCGGCTGGCGCGCGGGTGTGGACCGCTACGCGCAGTCGGTGCCGGCCTTCGCCGAGCGCCTGATGGCGCAGTTCTGGCCCGGCCCCCTCACGCTGATCCTGCCGCGCCGCCCGGAACACGCGGCCGCCGCGGCCGGCGGCCAGGCCGCCATCGGCCTGCGCTGCCCGGCGCATCCGGTGGCGCAGGCGGTGTTGTCGGCCGCGTGCGCGGCGGGCGTGCACGGCGTGGCCGCGCCCAGCGCCAACCGCTTCGGCCGCGTCAGCCCCACGCGGGCCGCGCACGTGATGGAGGAATTCGCCGCGCTCGACCAGGAAGCATTGCTCGTGATCGACGGCGGCGACTGCGCGGTGGGGATTGAATCGACCATCGTCGACGCCTCGCGCGGGCATCCCGTGTTGCTGCGCCCGGGCATGATCGGTGCGGCCGACATCGAGCGGGTGGCCGGCGAGCCGTTGCGCGACCGGGATGGTGACAGCCCGCGCGCCTCGGGCACGCTGGCCTCGCACTACGCGCCGCGGGCGCGGGTGCGGCTGATGGACGGCGCGTCGTTGCAGACCGCGCTGGAGGTGTTGGGCAGCGATGCGACACACATCGCCGTCTACGCTCGCCGACCGATCAGGGCCGCCGCCGGCGTGGTGGTGCGGCGCATGCCCGACGACGCCGCGGCCAGCGCCCACGAGTTGTTCGCTGCGCTGCGCGAGCTCGACGCCCGCGGTGTGAAGCTGATCTGGGTGGAAACGCCGCCCGCCGACCCGGCGTGGGACGGCGTGCGCGACCGGCTGCAACGCGCGGCGGCCTGAGCGGCGCGCCGCGCGGGGGCGTTTAGCGCCAGCCGGCGATCGAGAGCTGCTGCAGCGCGAAGTCGGCGAGCAGGCGATGGCCGTAGGGCGTGGGGTGCACGCTATCGGCGTATTGATAGCCCTGAGCGTCGGACGCGGAGACGGCCAAGTTACCCGTGTTGCAGATTAGCGCACTGCCTGCCGGGCTGCCGAAAAGATTGGCACCACACGCGACCGCCGTGTTGTTGACGATTCCGTAGACACCGGGCCGGTTGAACTGGTCTTCGCTGACGCTGTATGCATCTCCCAGGCGCACGTTGGGCACACCATTCAGCCCTGCTGCCAAGGCGGTATTGAACGCTCGCACCAGAGAATCAATCAACGCTGCAGTGCCCGGCGCTGATACGTCAGCCGCCTGTGCAAACGGGGTCCCAGCGACGTACGGTACGTTCACCACCAGTACCCGCTGTGCCCCCTTGCCCACCACTTCATTGCGGATGAGGTTCGCCAGCGCGGTACCGTGGGTGGTCATGTTGACAATGGCACCTGCCGGCGTAGCGGCACCTGCGGGTGTGCCGATAAGCCCAAGCTCCATGAACACGTCGTTGGCGCCGGCCAGCACGATCACCAGATCGCGTGGACTGAATCGACCGGATGGACTGACCGCCTGATGCCGTGCGATTTGCTGTTGAATTGGCTTGGCCATGAAGCCCGGATTGGTCTCGCCGAGCACGGTTTGCGAAGCAACCGACTGTGGCCCGAGTGGACTGGTGATGCGAGCGCTGCCCTGGGCGTAGTTGAAGCACCCGGAGACCGCAGTCACTGGGGCGCCGACAAACGGAGGTGCGAGGTTCGGGAGCAGTCCCGTTTCCGCGGCGCAGGTCTTGCTCATGCCCAGACTGCTGGCCACGCGGTCCACCCACAAGTCGCTGTTGGGCGCGTCGTTGATCGTCCAGCGCCCGCCGCCCAATGCAGCGATCGTTCCGACGCGGTACGTCCCCACATCACTGAGGCTGTCGCCGAACACGACCGTTTTTTCATAACGGAAGGGCTCACCCCCGCCGCCGCAAGCGGCCAACAAAGCCGTGGCGGCCGCAGCGGCCAGCCAAGTACGCAAACGCATGAAGATCTCCTCGGGACGTCAAATTTCCGAACGGTCGTTCGGGACCGACGGATGGTAGGGGTCGCGCGGCGCTTGGAACAGAAGGGTTTATGCCGATGGTCGGGGGCGGGTTCCAGAAACCCGGCCAAACCGCCACTTCATCACGAGGATCGCCGCCGCCAGCGCCAGGGTGATGGCGTTGGCCACCACGATCGGCCAGGCGCCGAGCCACAGGCCATAGACCAGCCACAGCGCCACGCCGAGCGTGAAGGCGCTGTACATGCCCAGGGAAATGCCGCTGACGTCGCGGGTGCGGAAGGTGAGCCAGGCTTGGGGGATGAAGCTGGCGGTGGTGAGGGTGGCGGCGGCGAAGCCGATGAGGTCGGGCCAGGCGGGCATGGGGGTGGTCAGTCGGGCTGGGCGGCCACCCACTCCACCAGGGCTTCGAGCGCGGGGCGGGCGGCGCTGGCGTTGGGGTGGTTGATCAGGCCGACCACGGCATAGCGCGCGCCGTTGGCGGCGTTGACGTAACCGGCGATGCCGCCGACGTCGCGCAGGGTGCCGGTTTTGAGGAAGGCGTTGGCGTGGGCCGGGCTGCGGGGGTCGCGGGCGATGCGTTGGGCGGTACCGCTGACGCCGGCCACCGCCAGCGACTGCACGAAGGCCGCGCCTTGCGGGTGCTGGGCGGCCTGGCGCAGCAGCGCGCCCAGGGCCTCGGGGGTGATGCGCTCGTCGCGGCTGAGGCCCGAGCCGTTGTCCACCAGCGGGGCGGGCACCCGCGGGCCGAAGCGCCGGGCCCACCACTGGCTGACGACCTCGCGCGCGCGCTCGAAGCTGCTGCGCCGCGGGAGGCCGGGCGCGGGCTGCGGCGCGGCCTGGGTCGAGAGCTGGCCGAGCGTGAGGAACACCTGCTGGGCCATGACGTTGTTGCTCCACTGGTTGACGTCGGTGATGACGTCGGCCAGCGGCAGGGACCGGGCTTCATGGAGGAGCACCGCGCTGGTCGGCGTGAGGCCTTCGCGCACACGACCGGTGAGCAGGCCGCCGCTGGCGCGCCACAGGCCCTCGAAGCCGCGCGCGGCGTAGCTGGTGGGCTGGTGGTAGGCAACCGGCCACTTCAGCTCGCCGCAGGCCGCCGGGTAGCGGCCCTCGAAACGGATGCGGTCGGGGTCATCAAAGCGGGCGCGCAGGGCACCCCGCCAGTCGGCGCAGCGGGCCTGGCGGTCCAGCGGCACGCTCGCGTCAATCGCCAGCCCGGCCAGGGGCGGCTCGCTGAGCACGCGCGCCACGCCAGCCGCCAGATCGGGCTGGAAGCTGAGGATGACCGATTTGAAGTTGAAGAGCAGCGCGTCGGGCGTGGCGTTGTAGGGGCGCAGGGCTTCGCCGTCGAACGCGCCGGGGTCGGTGGCGGGCAATTCGAAGGCGCTGTGGTCGAGCACCATGTCGCCGAGGATCAGCCGCACACCCTGCGCCTGCAGCGCGGCGTAGGCCTCCTGCAGGCGCTCGATGACGAGCTTGGGATCGCCGCCGCCGCGGATGTACAGGTTGCCGCGCAGCGCGCCGTTGTCGAGCGTGCCGTCGGTGTAGAACCGGGTTCGCCAGGTGTGTTCGGCGCCCAGCAGGTCGAGCGCGGCGAAGGTGGTCACCAGCTTCATCACCGACGCGGGGTTGGCCGGCTGGTCGGCCTGGTGACGCAGGCGCACCTGCCCGGGGGCGTCGAGCGCCACGACAAAAGCACCCAGGGCCTGGGGCGGCACGTCGGCGCGCTGCAGCGCGCGCAGCACCGGCGCCGGCAGGGCGGATTGGGCGAGCGCGGGCGGCGCGGTCAGCGCCGCGGGCAGCAGCGCCCAGGCGGCGACCGCCCACGGCCGGCAAAGAGCGCGGTAGAGGGACATCACGCGGGCCATTATCCGGCCCGCGCGCAGGGGCTGGCCGATAATCCGGCGATGCTTCCCAGCGCCCCGCCCCGCTTCCTCGCCATCGAGTCCAGCACCGACCGGCTGTCGGTGGCGCTGGGCACCGGATCGGCGGACGACCCGGTGTGGTCACACACCGGCGCGGGCGGCGCCCAGGCCTCGCGCGACCTGTTGCCGGCCGTGCAGCGCCTGTTGCAGGAAGCGGGCTGGGCGCTGACCGATCTGACGGCCATCGCGTTTGGCCGCGGCCCGGGCGCCTTCACCGGGCTGCGCACCGCGTGCGCCGTGGCCCAGGGCCTGGCCTATGGTGCGCGCGACGATCACCGCCCCCACGGCCTGCCGGTGCTGCCCATTGACACGCTGCTCGCGCTGGCCGAAGCCGCCCGCGCCGCACAGGAGCGGGCCGGCCCCCTGCGCGCGGTGGCGGCGCTGGACGCGCGCATGGACGAGCTGTACGTGGCGGCCTACGAGCACGACGGTGCGGACTGGACCCCGGTGGCACCCGCCCGCTTGTGCGCGCCAGATGACTTCGGCGGCTGGCTGCGCGGCGCCACCGTGGCGGCCGACGCGGGCACGCTGTTGGCCGGCAACGCCTGGACGGCCTACGGCGCGCGGCTGGGCACGCTGCCCGCGCCGGGGGTGGACGCGCTGCCCGACGCGGCCGCGCTGCTGCGCCTGGCCCCGCGGCACTGGGCCCTGGGCGAGGCCGTGCCGGCGGCCGCCGCCCTGCCGCTGTACGTGCGCGATCAGGTGGCGCGCACCACGGCGGAGCGGGAAGCGCTGGCCGCTGTGCCCCCGCAGGCGGCGGCATCGGAGGCAGTGCGATGAGCGACGCCGCGCTGCTGCCCGACTGGGCGCACGGCCTGTGGCCCGCGCCACCGGTCGACCAGCCGCACCCCGCCCGCCCCGGCCGCGCGGCGCGCCGCATCGCCTTCGAACCGATGACCGAGGCCGACCTGGACGCCGTCCACGCGGTCGAGGTCCGCGCCTATGGCCACCCGTGGAGCCGGCGCCATTTCCGCGACTCGCTGCAGGCCGGTCACCCGGCGATCCTGCTGCTCGGCGAGGCCCTGCCGGGCGAGTCGGAGCACCCGCCGCGCGCCGACGGCCGCGTGCTGCTGGGCTACCTCGTGGCCATGGCCGGTGTGGACGAGGTGCATCTGCTCAACATCACCGTGGCCCCGGCGCACCAGCGACAGGGCTGGGCGCGCTTCCTGCTGGACGCCCTCGCCCTGTGGTCGCGGGGCCAGCGGGCGCAGTGGCTGTGGCTGGAGGTGCGCGAGAGCAACACGCCCGCGCGCCGCTTATACGAGGCCCACGGCTTCGAGGCGGTCGGGCGGCGGCGGGGCTATTACCCGCTGGCGGGCCCGCAGCGCGAGGACGCCATCGTCATGCGCCTGCCGCTGGTGGCGGGCCTGCGCGAACACCCGCCGATCGCATGAGCTGGGTACAAGACCTCGACGCGCGCCAGCGCGCCATGCTCGCCGAGATGGGTGTGCGGGTGTGGGCGCCGAAGGCGGCCAGCGCGCCGGTCGTGCGCGCGGTCGAGCCGGCCGAGTCCACAGCGGCACCCGCGCCCGCCCCGCAGCCCATCGCGGCCCCGTCCCGCGCCGCCGCACCGGGCGCGGCTGCCGCGGCCGCGGTCCCGCTGGCGGCGGATCGAGGCCGCGCGGATCCGGTCCTGGCCATGGACTGGCCCGCGCTGCGGGCGGCGGTGGCGGCCTGCCAGGCCTGCGGCCTGTGCCGCACGCGCCAGCGCACGGTGTTCGGCGTGGGCCACGAGCGGGCGCCGCTGATGATCGTGGGCGAAGCCCCGGGCGAACAAGAAGACCGGCAGGGCGAGCCCTTTGTGGGCGCGGCCGGGCAGCTGCTCGACGCGATGCTGCGCGCGGTGCAGCGCGACCGCACAGCCCCCGACGCCGAGCGCGCGGTGTTCATCGCCAACGTCCTCAAGTGCCGGCCGCCGTCGAACCGCAACCCGCAGCCCGACGAGGTGGCCCGCTGCGAGCCTTTCCTCGCGCGTCAGGTGGCGCTCGTGCAACCGCGGCTGATCCTCGCGCTGGGCCGCTTCGCGGTGCAGAGCCTGCTCAAGACCGACAAACCCATCGGCCAGCTGCGCGGTCGGGTGCATCGTTACGAGGGCGTGCCGGTCGTGGTGAGCTACCACCCGGCCTATCTGTTGCGCAGCCCCGCGGACAAGGGCAAGGCGTGGGCCGACCTGTGCCTGGCGATGGAGCAGCTCGACGCGCCGCCCGCCTGAGCGTCGCCCGAGCCGCTCAGGCGTCGGCGCGCCGCGCCGGCCACAACACCGAGGCGATCGCCACAATGATCAGCGCCACCGCGGCCCAGTCCTGCCAGTGCAGGACTTCCCCGAGCCACCAGGCGCCGCTGAACACCCCCAGCACCGGGATGAACATCACGGACAGCGTCGACGCGATCGGCGGCAACGCGCGCGCCAGGATCAGCCACGCCACCTGCGCGAACGCAAACACCCCCAGCGCGTTGTAGACCGTGGCACCCCACACCGCCGCGCTCGGCCAATGCCAGCGGTGGCTTTCCAGTGCGGTGGCCAGCACCGTCATCCACAGCGTGGTGATCACCGTCATCCAGAAGCTCAGCGCGAGCGTGGACGCCGGTATCTGCGTGCGGCGCATCATCTGCGTGCCCACCGCCCAGGCCGCCGCCGCGGCGAGCATCAGCAAGACCGCCAACGGCCGGCCGGTGAGCGCGGTGATCTCGTGCCACAGCAGCAGCACCACCGCCAGCGCCGCAGCGCCCACGCCGGCCCAGGCGCGCGGCGACAGGCGCTGGCTGAACAGCAGCGCGCCAACCACCGCCGAGAACACCGGCATCGTGTAGCCCAGGATCGCGGCCCGCCCGCTGGACAGCGACTGGATGGCCACGATCGCCAGCGTGTGCCACACCAGCATGTTGAACACGGTCAGCCAGCCCAGTTCGCGCCAGTGGGCGCGCGGCACGCGCAGCGGCTCGCGCCGCCACCACAGGAAAAGCCCCAGCACCGGCAGACCGATCCACATGCTGAGCGCGCGAAAGCTCATGCCCGGAAACCCGGTCACGCCCAGCTTCATGATGGGCCAGTTGATGCCCCACACCAGGGTGAGGCAGACCAGCAGGATCGTGTGTTGGCGGCTGATGACGGGCATGGGCCGGCAGTGTAGGCGTGCCCCGCGGCGCGCGGTGTCACCCACCCGGGGCGCCGCCTAAAATCCGGGCATGACTTTCCTCGACATGCTGGGCGCGGCGCAGCGCCAGAATGGATCGCTGCTGTGCGTGGGCCTCGACCCCGACCCAGCCCAGTTTCCCGAGGTCTGGCGCGGTGAGCCGGCGCGCATTGCCGACTTCTGCAGCGCCATCGTCGATGCCACCGCCGATCTCGCGCTGGCCTTCAAGCCCCAGATCGCCTACTTCGCCGCCCACCGCGCGGAGGACCAGCTCGAACGCCTGATCGCCCACATCCGCCGCGCCGCGCCCACCGTGCCGGTGATCCTGGACGCCAAGCGCGGCGACATCGGCAGCACCGCGGAGCAGTACGCCATCGAAGCGTTCGAGCGCTACGGCGCCGACGCCGTGACACTGTCTCCCTTCATGGGCTTCGACTCGGTGCAGCCCTACCTCCGGCGCCACGGCAAGGGCGCGTTCCTGCTCTGCCGCACGTCCAACCCCGGCGGTGACGACCTGCAGGCGCAACGACTGGCCGGGGTCGATGGCGAGCCGCGGGTGTATGAACACATCGCCCGTCTCGCGCAGGGCCCGTGGAACCTCAATGGCCAGCTCGGGCTGGTGGTGGGCGCCACCTACCCCGCCGAGATCCGCCGCGTGCGTGAACTCGCCCCGACGCTGCCGCTGCTGATCCCCGGCGTGGGCGCCCAGGGTGGGGATGCGCGCGCCACGGTGCAGGCCGGCCTGCGCGAACGGGGCGGCGTGACCACGGGGCATGTGGTGGTGAACTCCTCGCGCGCCATCCTGTACGCGTCGCGCGGCGCCGACTTTGCGGCCGCGGCGCGGGCCGCGGCCCTGAAAACGCGTGACGAATTGCACGCGGCGCGCACGCCCGACGCGACGGCTGGCGGCTGAGATACCCCCGAACGGTATGCCGTTCGGCGGCTGCGGCGGCGCCGCGACAGCCATTTGTAACGATCCGAAAACACCCCCGGCGCGCGGCGGCGGCCTTCCTAGACTCGCGCTCCATTGCGATGGAGGACCGAGCGATGGCAGCGCCACCCACCACGGCCGAACGGCCCACCCCAGTCACACCCAGCCCGGAACGAACGGCACCGTCCGAGGCTGAACGCGGGCCCGGCGGCCCGGCGGCCGGCCTCGCGCTGGCGTCCACGGCGCTGCTGGCGGCCTGCGGCGGCGGCGGGGGAGGAGAGGGCGGCGGGAGCGCCGCAGCGCCCTTCGTGCCGGTGGTCGACTTTCCCACCACCGGCTATGCGCACCTGTCGGCCAGCACCGACGCGCAAGCCGCCCGCTTCCTGCAGCAGGCCCAGTTTTCCTCCACGCCGGCCGAGATCGCGGCGGTGCGCAGCGAAGGCTTTCCCATGTGGCTGGCGCGGCAGTACCAAGGGCCACGCGCCCCGGGCGGCTGGGACTGGCTGGAAGCCCGCGGCTACGGCGCGGTGGACACCCACAGCTATTTCTTCAACACCTACCCCGCCGACTTCATGATCTGGGGCCAGCTGCTCAGCGGCCCCGAGATGATGCGCAAGCGCTGCGCGCTGGCGCTGTCGGAGTTCTTCGTGAGCTCCATGGCGTCGGCTGAATTCACCTGGCGCAGCCACGCCTACGCGTCGTGGTGGGACATGCTGATGCGCAACGCCTTCGGCAATTTCCGCCAGCTGCTCGAAGACGTGACCCTGCATCCGGCCATGGGCTGGTTCCTCAACACCAAAGGCAACCAGAAGGAAAACCCGGCGACCGGCCGCGTCCCCGACGAAAACTACGCCCGTGAGGTGATGCAGCTCTTCACCATCGGCCTGGTGCGGCTCAACCTCGACGGCACGCCGGTGATGAGCGGCGGCGTGCCCGTGGAGAGCTACTCGCAGGCGGATGTGACCAACCTGGCGCGCGTGTTCACCGGCTGGGACTTCGACACCACCGACGGCGTGCGCCACACCGTGCCCGGCCAGACCTGGACCATCGAATCCAAGGCTTTCGCCAACAAGCCGATGCGGCTGATCGAGAGCCGCCATTCCACGCTGGAGGCGCGCTTCCTGGGCACCACCGTGCCCGCCGGCACGCCCGGGCGGCAGGCGATGACGATGGCGATGGACACGCTGTTCAACCACCCCAACGTCGGGCCGTTCTTTGCCCGGCAGATGATCCAGCGCCTGGTCACCAGCAACCCCAGCCCGGCTTACGTGGCGCGGGTGGCATCGAAGTTCAACGACAACGGACGCGGCGTGCGCGGCGACCTGCAGGCGGTGTGGACCGCGATCCTGCTCGACGAAGAGGCCCGCGGCGACGCCTCGCTCACCGACCCGGCCCACGGCAAACTGCGTGAGCCGATGGTGCGCTTCATCCAGTGGGCGCGCAGCTTCAACGTGGCCTCGGCCGCGGGCAGCTGGAAGGTCTTCGACCTGGCCAACCCGGGCACCCAACTCGGGCAGAGCCCGCTGCGCGCGCCCTCGGTGTTCAACTTCTTCCGGCCTGGCTACGTGCCGCCGGCCACCGCCATGGCCACGGCCAACGCCACCGCACCCGAGTTCCAGCTGGTCAACGAGACGAGCGTGGGCGGCTACCTGAACTTCATGCAGGGCGTGATCGAGCTGGGCATCAACTGTCCAACGCCGTCTCTGCCGCAAGCGGACTGGAGCAGCAGTTCACGCGACGTGCGCGCCAACTACAGCCGCGAACTGGCGCTGGTGAATGACGCCCGCGCGCTCGTGCGTCACCTCAACGTCGTGCTGGCCGCCGGCCAGATCTCGCTGGCCACGCAGGACCTCATGGTCAGCGCGCTGGACGCCACGCCCCTGACGGCCAGCAGCAGCGCCGACGCCCGCAACCGCCGCGTGTGGGCCGCCATCCTGATGGTGATGGGCTGCCCCGAATACCTTGTGCAGAAGTGAGGCCCTCCATGCACCTGCTGCAAACCGATCGCCACAACCGCCGCGCCTTCCTGCGCCGCGCCGGACAGCTCGCCTTCACCGGCGCCGCCCTGCCCACCGTGATGAATCTCGCTGCCCTCGGCGAGGCCGCGGCCTTCAACGCCACCGACTACAAGGCGCTGGTCTGCGTGTTCCTCTTCGGTGGCAACGACCATGCCAACACGGTGATCAACTACGACCCGACCACCCACGGGCAGTACAACACCATCCGGACCAGCATCGCGCTGCCGCGCGCCAGCCTGACCGCCACCGCCCTGAACCCGACCGTGCCCCTGCCCGGCGGGGTGCAGTACGCGCTGCATCCGTCCATGACCGGACTGGCCGGGCTGTTCAACGCCGGCCGTGCCGCGGTGCAGCTCAACGTGGGCCCGCTGGTGGTGCCCACCACGCGCCAGCAGTACAACGCACGCAGCGTGCCGCTGCCGCCCAAGCTGTTCTCCCACAACGACCAGCAATCGGTGTGGATGACGTCCGCTCCCGAGGGCGCCACCACCGGCTGGGGCGGTCACATCGGCGATCTTGCCCGCAGCAGCAACAACCCCAACAACGTGCTGACCTGCATTTCGGTGGCGGGCAACACCGTGTTTCTCTCCGGCGATCAGGCGCTGAGCTACCAGGTCAGCAGCAACGGCGCGGTGCGCATCAACGCGCTGAACAACAACGTCTACGGCTCGGCGCAGGTGCGCGCGGCGATGTTGCAGCTCGCCCTGCAGTCGCGCGGCCATGCGCTGGAGAACGAATACAACCTCGTCACCGCCCGCGCCTTCGCCACCGAGGGCGCCATCACCAACGCGCTCAACGCCTTCCCCGCGACCAATGCGCCCTTCAACACCTTCCCAACCACCAACAACAGCCTGGCCAGCCAGCTGCGGCTGGTGGCGCGCCTGATCGCCGCGCGCGACACGCTGGGCACCAAACGGCAGGTTTTCTTCGTGTCGATGGGTGGTTTCGACCTCCACGACAACCTGATCAGCGGCCAGGCCACGCTGATGGACCGGCTGAGCAGTGCACTCACGGCCTTCTATGAAGCCACGGTGCAGCTCGGCGTGGCCGACAAGGTCACGGCGTTCACCGCGTCCGACTTCGGCCGCACGCTGTCCTCCAACGGCGACGGCTCCGACCACGGCTGGGGTGCCCACCACCTCGTCGTTGGTGGTGCGGTGCGCGGCGCCGCCTTCTACGGCCGCGTGCCGCCGGTGAGTGTGACCAACAGCACCACCGACGCCTTTGACCAGTGGCACGTCGGCCAGGGCCGCCTGCTGCCCAGTACCTCGGTCGACCAGTACGCGGCCACGCTGGCGCGCTGGTTCGGCGTGGAGGCCGGCGAGCTGGGACAGATCCTGCCCTACATCGGCAACTTCGGCGGCACCGACTACCCGGTGGATCTCGGCTTCATGGCCTGACGCGGCGCCGCACGGCGCGCGTAGCCCAGGCGACAGCGTGGTCCCGCGCCGCCCGCCTACCATGGGCCCATGATCGACCTCTACACCGCCGCCACGCCCAACGGCCACAAAGTCTCGATTGCGCTCGAGGAGCTGGGCCTGCCCTACACGCTCAAGGTGCTTGACCTCGGCGCGGGCGAACAGAAGCAGCCTGGCTTTCTGGCCATCAACCCCAACGGGCGCATCCCGGCCATCGTCGACCGCGGGGCCGAGGACTTCGCGGTGTTCGAGTCGGGCGCGATCCTCATCTACCTCGCCGAAAAAACCGGCCGCCTGATGCCCGCCGATCCGCGCGGGCGCTCGCGGGTGCTGCAGTGGCTGATGTTCCAGATGGGCGGCGTGGGACCGATGATGGGCCAGGCGAATGTGTTTTTCCGCTACTTTCCCGAGAAGATTCCGGCCGCGATCGACCGCTACCAGGGCGAAACGCGGCGGCTGTTCCGCGTGCTGGATGGCCAGCTGAAAGACCACGAATACCTCGCCGGCGACTACTCGATCGCCGACATCGCCACCTGGGCCTGGGTGCGCACGCACCGCTGGTCCGGTGTGGAGATCGACGACCTGCCGCACCTGCGCCGCTGGCGCGATGCGATCCGGGCACGGCCGGCGGTGCAGCGCGGCATCGAGGCGCCCCCGTCGAAGATCGATCTCACGCGCGATGGCGACCCGGCCGCGCAGCGTTTCGCCGAGGAAGCGCGGCGCCTGGTGGAAACCGGCCAGAGCCGGGCGGGAGGCGTGTGATGCGGCTGTACATGGCGCCGCGCGCGCCCAACCCGCGGCGGGTGCAGATGTTCATCGCCGAGAAGGGGATCACCGGCATCGAGGAAGTGCCGGTGGACATCAATGCCCACGCCCACCGCGACCCGGCGTTTCGCGCCAAGAGCCCGCTCTCGCGCATCCCGGTGCTCGAACTCGACGACGGCCGCGCGCTCGGCGAAACCCGCGCGATCTGCGCCTGGCTGGAAGGCCGCTGGCCGACGCCCAACCTGATGGGTGACGGCGCGGACGAAGCCGCCTTCATCGAGATGGCCGACCGTCGGGTGGAGTGGTACGTGATGCTGCCGCTGGCGCAGGCCATCCGCCACACGCACCCCGGGCTGGCGGTGCTGGAACAACCGCAATTCCCGGACTTCGGCGCGTCGCAGCGCGACAAGGCCCTGGATGGCCTGCGCTGGCTGGACGAGACGCTCGCGCGCCAGCCGTGGGTGGCGGGCGAGCGCTTCACCATCGCGGACATCACGGCGTTTTGCACGGTGGAATTCGGCCGGCTGGCCAAGTTCCGCCCGGCCGACGCCGGGCTGAGCGCCCTGCAGGCCTGGCGCGACCGGGTCGCGGCCCGGCCATCGGCGCTGGCGACCTGAGCCACGGCGCCCTCGCGCCGGCGCGCCGGTCGCGGCGCGTCAGTCGCGGTGCGCGCGCGCCAGGGTGCGCGCGAGGGCCGGCAAGCGCGCCAGACGCTCGGCCTGATCGGCCAGCAACGCCGCGCGCAGCGCCGCCACCGCCTCCGGCGCCAAGCCCTCGGGCACCGCGCCGAGCCACCGGAGGGCGCCGTCGATGTCGTTGAGTTCCCCCAGCAGCGCCTGAGCCTCCACCCACGGGCCGGCATCGGCCAGCCGCTCGGGCAGCAGCGCGGCCAGGAACTGCTGTCCGTAGCGCAGGCGCTTGACCGCCAGGCGCAGCGCGTGGCGACCGTCGGGCCCGACGTGCAGCGCCTGCCGCGCGCGCCGCTGCACCGAGGCCGCCTGGGCCCGCACGGTGCGGCGCGCCCACCGCGCCAGACCCCCCGGCGCCGCCGGCCCGGGTGGCAAGCTGAGTGCGGCATGGGACTGCGCGAGCAGCGCCAGCGCGTGGGCGGCGCCCGACACGGCGGCGGCCGCGCCAGCGTGGGCGGCGCGGCGCTGGGCGTCGAGCCGGGCCTGCAGCGCGTCGGCGCCGGGCAGGCCGGCCCAGCGGGGTGCCAGGGTGTCGGTGGCGAGCACATCGGCCTCGCGCGCCGGCCCCAGCGCGCGGGCCAGCTCCCCCCAGACCGCGCTCCAGTGCCGCACAAAACGCTCCGGCAGGAAGGGCTCGAACAGCCGCAATCCGCTGCGCAAGCGGCGCAGCGCCACCCGGCCCTGATGCACAAACTCCGGGTCGGGCCAGCCATCCGCACCGAGCGCGGGCCCGGCGATGCCGACGCGGTTGGCCTGCCACTGCCCGAGCGCCGCGAAGGTGGCGTCGCACCAGGCCTCGCGCGGTGTCTGGCCGTCGCGCAAGACCACGGCGCCCGCGCGCACCGGCGCCGCACGCCCCCCGGTGAACAGCGCAAACCCGCGCTCGGCCTTGCTGGTCACCGCCGGCATCAGCCGCAGCCCGCGCGCCGCATCGCCCGCCGGACCCAGCGCCAGCGTGTGGGCGAGGTCAAACAACGCGGCCACCGGGCCGTCGAGCAGTTCCAGTTCGAGTTCCAGAATCGGTTCGCGCAGCGCCTCGCCACTGCGGATCCAGCCCTGGTCGAGCGCCACCTCGATGCGCGCGCCCGCGTGATCCACCACCCAGCGGTGGCGCACAAAGTCGGTGTGGAACACGGGCACCAGCTGCCAGGCCAGGCGGCCGAGTTCCTCCGCCAGCGCGGCATCGTCAACCAGCGCGGCGAAGTCGAAGGCCCCAGGCCGCGTGGGCCCCTCCCATTCGCCACGGCGCGACAGGCCGCCGACCGTGGTGCCGGCGGTCTTGACCGTCAGCAAGGTCTGGCCGTCCACCCGCCGCTCGCGCACCGCCACGCGGCGCGCCTGCAACGCCAGCGTCGCGGTGTCGAAATACGTGTTGGCCAGACGCTGCGCCGGCCCCGCCGGGCACGCCAACGTCGGGTGGCGCAGCAGGCGCACGCGGTCTTGCGGATGCACGGTGAGCTTGAGTTCGGTTTCGGTGGCCATGGCCCGAGTCTGCCACCCGGCCGTTCAAGGGGGGAGTACCACCGCCTGACATTCGGTAACGTGCCGGCCCCGCACGAGCCGCGCACAATCGGGGCCGTGCGCCACTGCCACCGCTTACGTCAGGAATGCCCATGAACGCCCGCCCCCTGCTCGCCACCACCGCCCTGCTCGCCGCCCTGTCCTGGGCAGCCGCCCCCGCCCTGGCCGGAAAACCCGACTGGGCCGACGACCACCCCAAGCACCAGAAAGGCGGCAAGGGGGAGAAACACGACAAACACGACAAACGGGACAAACACGACCGCGATGACCGCTACGAGCGCTCCGGCGGCGACCGCTATGAGCGCGGCGGCGACCGCAGCGGCGTGTCGGTCAACATCCAGATCGGCGGCTATTTCAACGACAGCCAGCGCCGCGCCGCGGTGGACTACTACGAGCCGCAGTTCCGCAGCGGCAAGTGCCCGCCGGGCCTGGCCAAGAAAAACAACGGCTGCCTCCCGCCCGGTCAGGCCAAGGCCTGGCGCCGCGGCTATGCGCTGCCGCCGGACGTGGTGTACTACCCCGTGCCAAGCCACGTGTCGGTGCGCCTGGGCACACCGCCGGCGGGCTACAAGTACGTGCGCGTGGCCGCCGACATCCTGCTGATCGCCGTGGGCACCAGCATGGTCATCGACGCGATCGAAGACCTCGGCCGCCTCTGACCTCCGTCGCATGACACCCCGGCTTCTCGTCCTGACCGGCCTGGCCCTGGCGGCCGGAGCCGCCCTCGCCGACGAACCCGCACTCGCGCAGAGCCGCGACTACCTCCTCGGCGCCAGCCTCCACAGCAGCCGCGACCCGCTGGGCACCAGCGACCAGACGCTGCGCCTGCGCCCGATCTGGGCCTTCCAGCTGGGGCGGTTCCGGGTGGCCAGCAGCGGCGCGACCGCGCTGCTCAACCACGGTCGGCGCAGCATCGACAGCGGCGTGAGCACCGAGCTGCGCAGCGGCGACCGCTGGACGCTGAGCACCTCCCTGTCCATCGACGAAGGACGCGACTGGGACCGCGACCCGGTCTACCGCGGCCTGCCCGACGTGCGAACCACGCTGCGCGGCCGCCTCACCGCGGCCACCGATCTCAGCCCGCGCTGGAGCGCCAGCGTGCGCGCCTCGCAAGACCTGCTGGGCCGCGACGGCGGCCTGCGGCTGGATGGCGGCGTGAACTACCGCCACCCGCTGTCCGACCAGACACACTGGGACCTGTCACTCGGCCTGGGCTGGACCAACGGCACCTACGCCCGCACCCACTATGGCATCGCCACGGCCGACGCGGCCGCCACCGGCCTGCCCGCCTTCGCGCCCGGCAGCGGCCTGGACACGGCCTCGATCGGCTGGCGCCTGACCAGCGCCCTGGGCACCCACTGGGTGGCCTACGGGGGCGTGAGCGCCCTGCAGCTGCAAGGCGACGCCGCCCGCAGCCCGCTGACCACGCGGCGCACGGTGTTCGGCGCGTCCGTCGGCCTGGCCTACCGCAGCCACTGAGCGGCGCGGTCGGCCGACGCTCCCCCGGGCAGCAGCCGCGCGAGGTAGCGGCCGGTGTGGCTGGCCGGGTGAGCCGCCACGTCTTCCGGCGTGCCTTGCGCCACCACCGTGCCACCGCCGCTGCCGCCCTCGGGGCCCATGTCGATCAGCCAGTCGGCGGTCTTGATGACGTCGAGGTTGTGCTCGATCACCACGATGGTGTTGCCCGCGTCGCGCAGCTGGTGCAGCACCTTGAGCAGCAGCTCGATGTCGGCGAAGTGCAGTCCGGTGGTGGGCTCGTCGAGGATGTAGAGCGTGCGGCCGGTGTCGCGCTTGGAGAGCTCCTGCGCGAGTTTGACGCGCTGCGCTTCGCCGCCGGAGAGCGTGGTCGCGCTCTGGCCGAGCGTGATGTAGGACAGGCCGACATCGAGCAGGGTCTGCAGTTTGCGGCGCAGCGTGGGCACGGCGCTGAAGAAGTCGAAGGCCTGCTCGACCGTCATGTCGAGAATCTGCGCGATGTTGCGGCCCTTGTAGAGGATCTCCAGGGTTTCGCGGTTGTAGCGCGCGCCGCCGCACACCTCGCAGGGCACGTACACGTCGGGCAGGAAATGCATCTCGACCTTCACCACGCCATCGCCCTGGCAGGCCTCGCAGCGGCCGCCGGCGACGTTGAAGGAGAAGCGGCCCGGACCGTAACCGCGCTCGCGCGCCGCAGGCACCTCGGCCATGAGTTCACGGATGCCGGTGAACAGGCCGGTGTAGGTGGCGGGGTTGCTGCGCGGCGTGCGGCCGATGGGTGACTGGTCGACGTTGATGACCTTGTCGATGTGCTCCAGGCCCTCGATCGCGTCGTGGGGCGCGGGCTCCTCGTGGGCGCGGTAGAGCGTGCGGGCCACGGCAGCGTAGAGCGTGTCGTTGACGAGGGTGGATTTGCCGGAGCCCGACACGCCGGTGACACACGTGAGCAGGCCGACCGGGAAATCGACCGACACGTTTTTCAGGCTGTGGCCGCGCGCGCCCACGACGCGGATGGCCTGCCGGGCGCCGGCGGGCGGGGCCACGGGGCGCGGTGCAGCCGAGGGAAACCGCGGGCGGGCAGCGGGGGGCGATGCCGGGGATGCGGCGGGCGCTGGCGCCGCGGCGGCGGGCAGCCAGGGCGTGCGCCGCGCCGGCACGGGAATGGCGCGCGCACCACTGAGGTACTGGCCGGTGACCGAGCCGGGCGTGGCCATGACCTGCGCGCAGCTGCCCTGGGCCATCACGCGGCCGCCGTGCACGCCGGCACCCGGCCCCATGTCGATCACGTGGTCGGCGGTGCGGATCATGTCTTCGTCGTGTTCAACGACGAGGACCGTGTTGCCGAGGTCGCGCAGGTGCTGCAGCGTGGCGATGAGGCGGTCGTTGTCGCGCTGGTGCAGGCCGATGCTGGGCTCGTCGAGCACGTACATCACGCCGGTCAGGCCGCTGCCGATCTGGCTGGCCAGGCGGATGCGCTGGGCTTCGCCGCCGGAGAGGGTGTCGGCGCTGCGGGCGAGGCTGAGGTAGTTGAGGCCGACGTCGTTGAGGAAGCGCAGGCGCTGGCGGATTTCGTGGATCACGCGGGCGGCAATGTCGCCCCGCGCGCCGGGCAGGTGCAGCGCGTCGAAATAGGCCTGCGCCTCGCCCAGCGTGATCTGGCCGATGGCGTGGATGTCGCGTCGCGCGTCGCCCTCGCCGATGAAGACGTGGCGGGCCTCGCGACGCAGGCGCGCGCCGCCACAGGCCGGGCACGGCCGCGTGGCGCGGTAGCGGGCCAGCTCCTCGCGCACGAGAGCGCTGTCGGTTTCACGAAAGCGCCGCTCCAGGTTGGGGATGATGCCCTCGAAGGGGTGTTTCTTGGTCACCCGCCGGCCGGGCTTGTCGCCCGCGCCATCCAGCGGGTAGCTGAAGCGGATGTCCTCCTGGCCGGAGCCATACAACAGGAGCGTGCGCACGGCCTCCGGCAACGACTCCCACGGCGCTTCGGCATCGAAACCGGCGTGAGCCGCGAGACTCTCGACGAGCGAAAAGTAGTGGCCGTTGCGCCGGTCCCAGCCCTTGATGGCGCCGCTGGCCAGGCTCAGGCTGGGAAAGGCCACCACGCGCTCGGGATCGAAGAACTCGGTGTGGCCCAGGCCGTCGCAGGTGGTGCAGGCACCGACCGGCGAGTTGAACGAGAACAGGCGCGGCTCCAGCTCACCCACGGTGTAGGTGCAGCGCGGGCAGGCGAAGCGGGCCGAGTAGCCCTGCTCGGCGCCGCTGTCCATGTCGAGCGTGAGTGCGCGGCCATCGGCCAGACGCAGGGCGGCCTCGAAACTCTCGGCCAGGCGCTGGCGCAGCGGGTGCGGGCCGTCGCCGGCGTCGCGGCGGACCTTCACACGGTCGATCACCACGTCGATGTCGTGGCGGTCGTTCTTGCGCAGGTGGGGCAGCGCGTCGGCTTCCACCACCGCGCCGTCGATGCGAAAGCGCACATATCCCTGCGCCTGCATGTCGGCCAGCAACTCGGCGAACTCGCCCTTGCGTTCGCGCGCCACCGGCGCGAGGATCATGAGTTTGGTGTCTTCGGGCAGCGCCAGCACGCTGTCGACCATCTGCGCCACGCTCTGCGCCGCCAGCGGCAGATCGTGGTCGGGGCAGTGCGGCGCGCCGGCGCGGGCGAACAGCAGCCGCAGGTAATCGTGGATCTCGGTGACCGTGCCGACGGTGGACCGCGGGTTGTGGCTGGTGGCCTTCTGCTCGATGGCAATCGCCGGGGACAAGCCCTCGATCAGGTCCACATCGGGCTTGTCCATGAGCTGCAGGAACTGCCGCGCGTAGGCCGACAGACTCTCCACATAACGGCGCTGCCCCTCGGCGTACAGCGTGTCGAAGGCCAGGCTCGACTTGCCCGAACCGCTCAGACCGGTGATCACCACCAGAGCGTGCTTGGGGATGTCGAGGTCGATGTTGCGCAGGTTGTGCGTGCGTGCGCCCCGCACCGCGATCAGGTCGCGCCGCTGGCGCAATACATCGCCCAGATGACGCTCACCCCGGTGAGGCTCGCGCGGCTCGGGCACCGCGTCGGCGGGCAGCAGGTGGTCAGGCGGTTCGGGGTTCACGGCGCGGCGGGCGAATTCAGGGCAACCCGGCATGATACGGCGCGGCGGGGTTTCGCGCGTCCCGCCCCCGGCCGCCCGAACCGGATCGCCGACAATACCGACTCACCCCCCGCCGCCGTGCCCGCCGCTCCGTTGACCACCCCCCGCCCGCCCGATCTTGACGCCCGCATGACGCCCGACGAACGGCGCGCCAGCGGCGCACTCGCGTCGATCTACGCGCTGCGCATGCTCGGCCTGTTTCTGGTGCTGCCGGTGTTTGCGCTGCAGGCGCGCCACTACCCCGGTGGCGACAACCCGGCGCTGGTCGGGCTGGCCATGGGCATCTACGGGCTCACGCAAGCGTTGCTCCAGGTTCCGCTGGGCATGGCCTCGGACCGGCTCGGCCGCAAGCCGGTGATCATCGCCGGGCTGGCCTTGTTCGCCATCGGCAGCACGGTAGCGGCCTGGGCGCCCACGATGGGCTGGCTGGTCGTGGGCCGCGCCCTGCAGGGTGGGGGCGCGATTTCCGCCGCCGTGACCGCCCTGCTGGCCGACCAGACCCGCGACGCGGTGCGCACCAAGGCGATGGCGCTGGTGGGCATCAGCATCGCCATGATGTTTGCGCTGTCGCTGGTGCTCTCGCCAGTGCTGGTCACTCACATCGGCCTCTCGGGCCTGTTTGCGCTCACCGCCGCGCTGGCGATCACCGGCATGGCGGTGGTCGCCTGGGTGGTGCCGCCCGAGCCACCCCTGCCCACCGCCCCGGGACGCGGTCGGCTGGCCGAGGTGCTGCGGGACCCGGAACTGCGGCGGGTGGACGTGGGCGTGTTTGTGCTGCATGCCGTGCAGATCGCCATGTGGATGGCGGTGCCCGGACTGCTGGAACGCGCCGGCGTGGCCACCGCGTCTCACTGGCAGGTGTACCTGCCGGCGGTGCTGGGCTCGCTGCTCGTGATTGGCGGGCTGTTGTTCCGCCTGGAGCGGCAGGGTCATTTCCGGGCGGTCTACCTCGGTTCGATCGCGCTGATCGCGGTGGTGCAGCTGGGCTTCCTCGGCAGCGCGGCCGCGCCGTCGCTGCTCGGCGTGGGCCTGCTGCTCACGCTGTATTTCGTGGGCTTCAACACCCAGGAAGCCAGCCAACCCAGCCTGGCGTCGCGGCTGGCCGCACCCCACCAGCGCGGCGCGGCGCTGGGGGTCTACAACACCCTGATGTCGCTGGGCATCTTCACCGGCGGCAGCGTCGGCGGGGTGATCGCCAAGACCTGGGGCAGCACCGGCATCTTCACCGCCAGCGCACTGGCCGTGGCGCTGTGGCTGGTGGTGGCCTGGCCCATGAGCGCCGAACGCGCCTCGCCGCGCCCCTGAGGCGTCGAACGGCGCGGTCCCGACGGTCGGATGCGGCACAATGCCGCACCGCTTTACGGCGCTGCGGCGCCCCGTCTCCGGACCACCAGGATCCCTCACCATGGCCTCCGTCAACAAAGTCATCCTCGTCGGCAACTGCGGCCGCGACCCCGAAATCCGTTACCTGCCCTCCGGTCAGGCGGTGGCCAACGTGAGCGTGGCCACCTCAACCCGCCGCAAGGACAAGAACAGCGGCGAGATGGTGGAAGACACCCAGTGGCACCGCGTCACGTTCTACGACCGCCTGGCCGAGATCGCCGGCGAGTACGTCAAGAAGGGGCGGCCGGTCTACGTGGAAGGCCGCCTGAAGTACGGCAAGTACACCGACCAGGCCGGCGTCGAGCGCAACACGGTGGACATCATCGCCACCGAACTCCAACTGCTCGGCGGCCGTGAGGGCATGGGCGGGCCGTCGGAAGACGGTGGCGGCGGTGGCGGCGGCTACAGCCGTGCCCCGGCCGCCCCCCGCGCAGCCGCCCCCCGGCCGGCCCCGGCCGCGCCGGCACCCTCGCGCGCGCCGAGCGGCTTCGACGACATGGACGACGACATCCCGTTCTGAGCCAGGCGGCTGCACAGCACCCGACCGCGCCCCGGCGCGGTTTTTTTATGCCTTTCGCGGCCCCAGGCGCGCTACACTGGCCCGACTGAACACTTTTCGGTGACAACTGTCTGGGGGTGTCATGGTCCGTGTCATCGTGGCGGAAGACCACGCCCTGGTGCGCCAGGGTTTGAGCCTGTTGCTGGCGAGCGCCGGCGGTTTCAGCGTGGTAGCCGAAACCGGGCTGGGCAGTGAAGCGATTGACCTGGCGCGCACACTTCAACCGGACCTGCTGCTGCTGGACCTCGCCCTGCAAGACCGGTCGGGCATCGAAGTGGCGCAGTCGGTGCGACGCCATTCCCCCGCCACCCACATCATGGTGGTGACGGGCAACGTGTATCCCGGATCGGTGACGCAGGCGTTCGCGGCCGGCGTCAACGGGTTCGTCCTCAAGCACGGCGATGGCGCCGAACTTCTTCACGGGATTCACGCCGTGCTGGCCGGTCGGCGCTTCATGAGCAAGCAAGTGACCGAGGCCATCGCGGGCGCCGGGCAGCGGCAGCCCGACCACGGCACAGGGCTCGCGCCGTTGCTCACGCACCGCGAGCAGCAGATCGTTCGCTTGATCGCGGCCGGACGGACCAACCCCGAGATCGCCGCCGAGTTGCACATCAGTGTGCTGACCGCACGCAAACACCGCCAGAACGTGATGCTCAAGCTCGGCCTGCACAACGCAGCGGACGTGACAAATTACGCCGTCCAGAGCGGTCTGGCCACCGCGCCAAACACGGGCCTGCTGCGCTAAATGGGCCCACGGTGCGCCGTTCGGCGGACGCTACTACGCATGCATTATGGGCGCGCCGCGAGCGGCCATCGAGAATTCCTCGTCAGCCAAGCACCGCGGCCGAAACCGCCTGCTGGCTTGCCCTCTCCGCCAACGACCACGCGCCGGCCTACCCATGAAAATCGACACTCTGAGACAAGGCGTGATCAAGAAACTGGGTCGCAAAGACGACGAAACCATGCCCACCCAGGATCACATCGACTCCGAAATGATCCCGAGCTCGATCTCGGAGGACTACGAGACGCTCATCATGGAGTGCTTCGTGATCATGGGCGTGGCCAACGACCAGATCCGGGTCAGCGTGCGGCCGGTCGGCGTGAACCCGGCCGGGCTGGACGTGTACGCCGGTTTCGTGAAAGTGGTCCGCTGGGATCCCCTGGTCATCGAGATGCTGTCCCGCATGCCGATGATCGAAAAACGGATCGACCGTCGCGTGCGCCAGAGCAACCTGCTGCGATACAGCGGCTTCAGCGGTCTGTGGTTCCGGTCTCCGGCCGGCATCGACGAATTTCAGAACACCGTTCACTGAACGGGGGCTCAGGCAGGCGCGGGCAAGGCGCCCTCGCCACGGCCCGATTCATCATGGCCTGCACGGCCAAACCATGTCGGTCGTTGACCGACGCCCCCGAGCACACCCCCGACCCAAGAACACGGCCGGCCGCGGAACGCAACGGGGCCAAAGCGCACAGGCGCGTGACAAGCGATCACGATCCCAAGGGACAGAAATACGCGCGCACACGGCCACGGCGGTCGGCGTTGCGCGCCCATGGCGCAAAGGTCAACTCACCGGGCGAACCCGCGACGCAGGGTGCGTGGTCTTTGCGCTGGTTTGGGCAGCGCTCAATGCATGCCCGGGTCACCACCGAAGGCGGCCAGCAACCAGGCGCGCTCGGCCTCGATCAACCGGCAGCCGGTCTGGTAAGCATCGAGTCGGGTTTCAGCGCGCGCCTGCAGCGAACGCGGCCGCACCACCGACGCCAGGCCGACGCCCCGGGCAACCTCGAGCGCAGCGCGGTGAATCTCGCGGGCCTGTTGCCATTGCGCATGCAGTCGCCGGCAGGCGGTCGCATCGCTCCCCGGGTGGCTCTGGGGCTGGGGGACGGGCAAGGCCGACGACAACTGGGTGGGCAGCAGCCGAGCGGCGCGCGAAAAGGCCTGCCCGGCCCGGCGCCAGGCCAAGACCGCGGCGTTCACCTCCTGCGCAAAGCCCGCTCGACACGTGTCCAGCGGCGTGATGGCATCGGGTTCGCCGGTGTCGCGCGGCGCCGGCCCCTGGGACCGCCCGATCATCAGGCTGCGGATTTCGTCGATCGCCTGCTGGGTGTCGAGTGCCAGCGCGAGACGGTGGCGGGCGGCATGCACGTCGATCGCTGCGCGCACGGCCGCCTGGCCCAAGTCTTGCGCCCGGTGCTGTGGCTGAGACGCCGCCCAGCGCCCCACATGCGCGCGCACCTCGTCGAGATCAAGGCCCACCATGCGGGGGGCCTCGGCCGTGAGACGGTTCGTTGCCGGCGACAACGGCGCAGGGGCCGTGCTGACGAGCGTCCAACGCCCTTCATGAGGGCTGCGGTCCACGGCCTGCGACGCTTGCATCATTTCGATCCCCGGTGCTGCTTGAAACAGGGTGAAGTGTTGTGGCAGCCCGGTCGGCTCTCAATAATGCAAGCGCATTATTTCGCGAGGTCTGGGTGGTGGGTGGCGCCCAAGCACCGGTCGTTCACCCTCGGGCCGAGACGCCATGAACCCACCAAAGTCTGAGGCCACGACGGACTTGCCGGGGTGGGCGCTGTGTGTCGATGAAGCGCACAGTGGCGGCGTGGCCAGCGAAATGTTGCGCGAGCGCATGGGTTGGACAGGTGGCCGCATGCCAGGGGTGACGCAGCGCCTGCCGGGTTGGTTGCGGGGCCTGCGCGCGGGCGAGGATGCGCAAGGGCGGATCACCTTGACCGATCGCTGGGGAGTCGACGTCCACTGGACCGGGAACGCCTGGTGGAGCGATGTCGAGCGCGGCTGGGTGATTGACCTGGCGGAAATCGACGCGGCAGACACCAGCCCACCCGATGCGGCAACCCTGCTGGCACAGCTGCCGGCGCCGGTGGCCTGGTTCGACGTATCGCCCGAGGGTCGCTGTATCGTCGCCAACCGGGCTTTCGTGGCCTTCGTTGGGGGCGATGTGGCGGGCGGCGCGGCGGTCGTGGGTCGCCCGGTGGAAGAGTTTCTGCCGGCCGCCCTGCTGGCGCTGTGGGAGCGGACACGTCACGGCGGGTCGGCTGTGGTCACGGCGGTGCACGAATCCGCCAACCCCGACGGCCGGCCGCGCAGCTTCGACGCCACCCTGCTGCCCGGTAGGGACGCGGGCGTTGGTGGGCAAGACGTGCGGTTGCTGATGACCGACATCACCGAGCGCCGTCTGGCAGATGCCGCCCTGCGTGCCTCCGAAGAGCGGCTGCTGACGTTTCTGCAGGCCAGCGCGGAGGGGGTGGTGTTTCACCGCGAAGGGGTCATCACCGACGCCAACCCGGCGGCCTGCGCGCTGCTGGGCGTGGAACTCGACGCGCTGCGCGGGTTGTCCGTGCTGGACTTCACCCCGAGCGAACTGCGCGACACCGCCCGCCAGCTCATCGCCTCCCACGCCGACGCCATGCTGCGCGGCACCGTGCTCAACGCCCACGGCCAGCGCATCCCCGTGGAGATCAGCTCGCGCAGCCTGCTGCGCCACGGCCAGCGCCTGCGCATGGCCGTCATCCGCGACGTGCGCGACCGCCAGGCCGCCCAGCAACGCATCGACGAACTCATCGAGAGCCTGCGCCGCCAGAAAGACCGCGCCGAAGCCGCCGACCACGCCAAGTCCGTCTTCCTCGCCGCCGCCAGCCACGACCTGCGCCAACCCATCCACGCCCTGGGCCTGTTCCTCTCCGCCCTGCGCACCATGGCCCAGGGCCCCAGCGTGCCCCGCACCGAACTGGCCGAGATCGTCCTGCGCATGCAGTCCTCCCTGGACGGCCTGGGTCAGCTGCTCAACATGCTGCTGGACGTCTCTCGCCTGGACGCCAACGCCGTGGACATCCACCCCCAGCCCACCGCCGTGGCCCCGCTGCTCGACGACCTCGCCCGCGACTTCGCCGCCCTGGCCCGCGAGAAGGGCCTGCGCCTGCGCATCGCCCCCACCACCCACTGGGTCCACACCGACCCCACCGTGCTGCGCCGCATCCTGGCCAACCTCCTGGCCAACGCCATCCGCTACACCCCCCGCGGCGCCGTCATGATCGCCCCGCGCGTGCGCGGCAACCGGCTGTGCATCCAGGTCCGCGACAGCGGCATCGGCATCGAGCCCGCCCAGCAGCAGGCCATCTTCAACGAGTTCTATCAGGTCGAGTCCCAGCCAGCCCAGCACCACGACACCCACGGCCTGGGCCTGGGCCTGTCCATCGTGCAGCGCTCCGCGCAGCTGCTCGGCGCGCCGCTGCACCTGCGATCGGCTCCCGGGCGCGGTTCGGTCTTTGCCATCAGCGTGCCGCTGCTGCCGCCCCACGAACAACCCCAGCAACCCCCGCCTGCTGCGCCCGTGGCCGCCCCGCCCCCACAGGACACCGCCGACCCGCCGGCCACCACCGCCCCGCGCCGCCTGGGCGTGCTCGTCATCGACGACGAGGACGCCGTGCTCTACGCCATGCAGCGCCTGCTCTCCACCTGGGGCCACCGCGTCTGGTGCGCCGCCAGCGCCGATGAGGCCGTCGTGCACGCCATCGCCCACGCCCACGAGATCGACCTGCTCATCTCCGACTACCGCCTGGGCGCCAACACCACCGCCGTGCAGGCCATCGAGGCCGTGCACGCCTGCCTGCAGCGCCCCGTGCCCACCTACATCCTCACCGGCGACACCTCCCCACAGCGCATCGCACACACCGCCGCCCTCGGCTGGCCCCTCCTGCACAAACCCGTCTCCCCCAACGACATCCTGCGCATCCTCCAGGAGGTGCCTTGAGCGCGCTGGCATGGCCCCGGGTCGATGATCACCCCGGCCGGGTGGCGGTGTGGCACGACGCGCGCTGGGTCGGCGTCAGCCCGCGGCTGGCCCGGGAGATGCCCACACCGTGGACGGACGGGCTCGACGAAGCGTCGAACCGGGCGCTGGACGCGGCCCTGCGCACGCCGCGCGCAGGCCACCTGAGCCTGCGAGGCCGGGACGGCGCGCGCTGGCGCCTCGCGCTGCACTGGCTCGACCACGCGCAGGCGCATTTCTGCCAGTTGGTCGCGCTGGACGGCGCGTCGGCCGAAGGCGAAGCCGCGCGCCTGCTCGACCGGCTGCCGTTGATGGTCGCGCTCTTTGATCAATCGCTGCGCTGCGTGTACGCCAACGGCCCGTACGCGGAACTCTTCGGGCTGACGCCGGCGCGCATGGCGGGGCAGTCTGCCGACGACATCGTCGGTCGGGGCGACCCGCTGCTGACGGCTCTGCGCGAGCACGCCTTGCGCCAGGGTCGCACCACCACGCTGGACCGCAGCCATCCTGGCGCAGAAGGCACGCGATGGATCCGCAGCGTGGTGTTTCCGGTGTTCGATGAACAGGGCAACACGGTGGGTGCGGCCTCGATGAACCAGGACCTCACGGCGCGCTATCGGATCGAACAGGCCCTGGAGGCCTCCGAAGAGCGGCTGCTGACGTTTCTGCAGGCCAGCGCGGAGGGGGTGGTGTTTCACCGCGAAGGGGTCATCACCGACGCCAACCCGGCGGCCTGCGCGCTGCTGGGCGTGGAACTCGACGCGCTGCGCGGGTTGTCCGTGCTGGACTTCACCCCGAGCGAACTGCGCGACACCGCCCGCCAGCTCATCGCCTCCCACGCCGACGCCATGCTGCGCGGCACCGTGCTCAACGCCCACGGCCAGCGCATCCCCGTGGAGATCAGCTCGCGCAGCCTGCTGCGCCACGGCCAGCGCCTGCGCATGGCCGTCATCCGCGACGTGCGCGACCGCCAGGCCGCCCAGCAACGCATCGACGAACTCATCGAGAGCCTGCGCCGCCAGAAAGACCGCGCCGAAGCCGCCGACCACGCCAAGTCCGTCTTCCTCGCCGCCGCCAGCCACGACCTGCGCCAACCCATCCACGCCCTGGGCCTGTTCCTCTCCGCCCTGCGCACCATGGCCCAGGGCCCCAGCGTGCCCCGCACCGAACTGGCCGAGATCGTCCTGCGCATGCAGTCCTCCCTGGACGGCCTGGGTCAGCTGCTCAACATGCTGCTGGACGTCTCTCGCCTGGACGCCAACGCCGTGGACATCCACCCCCAGCCCACCGCCGTGGCCCCGCTGCTCGACGACCTCGCCCGCGACTTCGCCGCCCTGGCCCGCGAGAAGGGCCTGCGCCTGCGCATCGCCCCCACCACCCACTGGGTCCACACCGACCCCACCGTGCTGCGCCGCATCCTGGCCAACCTCCTGGCCAACGCCATCCGCTACACCCCCCGCGGCGCCGTCATGATCGCCCCGCGCGTGCGCGGCAACCGGCTGTGCATCCAGGTCCGCGACAGCGGCATCGGCATCGAGCCCGCCCAGCAGCAGGCCATCTTCAACGAGTTCTATCAGGTCGAGTCCCAGCCAGCCCAGCACCACGACACCCACGGCCTGGGCCTGGGCCTGTCCATCGTGCAGCGCTCCGCGCAGCTGCTCGGCGCGCCGCTGCACCTGCGATCGGCTCCCGGGCGCGGTTCGGTCTTTGCCATCAGCGTGCCGCTGCTGCCGCCCCACGAACAACCCCAGCAACCCCCGCCTGCTGCGCCCGTGGCCGCCCCGCCCCCACAGGACACCGCCGACCCGCCGGCCACCACCGCCCCGCGCCGCCTGGGCGTGCTCGTCATCGACGACGAGGACGCCGTGCTCTACGCCATGCAGCGCCTGCTCTCCACCTGGGGCCACCGCGTCTGGTGCGCCGCCAGCGCCGATGAGGCCGTCGTGCACGCCATCGCCCACGCCCACGAGATCGACCTGCTCATCTCCGACTACCGCCTGGGCGCCAACACCACCGCCGTGCAGGCCATCGAGGCCGTGCACGCCTGCCTGCAGCGCCCCGTGCCCACCTACATCCTCACCGGCGACACCTCCCCACAGCGCATCGCACACACCGCCGCCCTCGGCTGGCCCCTCCTGCACAAACCCGTCTCCCCCAACGACATCCTGCGCATCCTCCAGGAGGTGCCTTGAGCGCGCTGGCATGATGACGGCCCCAATCCCCTGCTCACCATGACCGAACCCGCCACCTCTGCCCCGGCGCGCGCCGCCAAGCCCGCCCGCCACCACCCCTTGCTCGACACGCTGGCGGGCCTGTACCCGGGCCTTTTCGGTGAAACGCCCAAGCCCCTGAAGCGCGGGGTGTTTGAGGATCTCGTGGCCGCCCATCCCGAGGCCCTGCCGCCCGAGGCGCTGAAGGCGGCGATGGCGCTGCACACGCGCTCCAGCCGCTATCTCGCGGCGGTGGCGTCCGGCCAGCCCCGCCACGGCCTGGACGGCACGCCGGTCGAGCCGGTGGCGCCCGAGCAGCGGCACCACGCGCTGGTGGAAGTGCATCGCCGCCGCCAGGGACGCGATCCGCGCCACAGCCCGCAGCGCCTGCGCGAGCGCATCGCACGCGCCTTTGAAGACAGTGGGCTGGGGCCGGAGAGCTACCTCGCGCTGGTCGCTGGTCGGGACGAAGGCATCAACGCGTTGACGCGCGACGCGGTGGAATGGGCGGTGGCACAGCGCGCGCGGGACGCGGCGCTGCGGCGTGCGTTCGAGGCCAGCGGGCTGAGCGTGGCCGCGTTTGCCGACGCCCACGGACTCACGCCCGAACAGGCGCGGCGCCTGCGGCCGGCGGGCGGCTGACGCACCCGCTCCGCGGTCAGGCCGCGGCGGTGAACACCGTCAGCACGCCGGTGTAGCCATACAGCCGGTGGTGGCCGATTTCGCCGGCGGCAAAAAACCCCACCAGCGGCACATCGCCCAGCGCGCGGCGCACGATCTGCAGCTCTGCGCCCGGGTGTCCAAAGTGCGGGCCGCCGCGGCCGGCGCAGCTGACGTAGATGGCGCCCACCGCCCGGCGCGCGCCAAGCCCGTCCTCGGCGGCGTCGGCGTCGGTCGCGCCGCCCACCAGATCAACGCCGGCGGCCTCCAGTTCTTCGCGCAGCTCGGTGCACACACGCACCAGATCGGCCCGCGCGGCATTCACGTGGCGCTCGCAGAACGCCAGCCGCGATCCTTCGGGCGCGAGGTCGGCGATCGCCACGCCCCGGCGCACCGGATCGAGACCGATCAGGTGACGCACGAGCACCTCGTCGCCGAACTGCGCGCGCGGGCGCGGACCGCGCGCGGAGGCGCGCGCGTCGGCGTCGCGGGTGATGCCCACCAGCGTGCTGCGCAGCCGCGGCATGGCCTGCTCCGGCTGGTCCAGCGAGATCACGCGCTCCCGGAGCAAGACATCCAGCGCCGGCTCGCCATCCAGGCTGAGCACGAGGTTGCCGTCGGCGGCGGTCACCGTGCGAAGCGCGCCCACGGGCTGCGCGCCCTGCGTCACGCGCGACAACACCCCCGCGCTCTCGGCAAAGGCCACGCCGCTGAGGCCGCCGTGGAACACACCGGGATGACTGGCCTGGCCGCTCACGCGGACATGGCTGGTGAGAGCGAACTGGACCGACGTGCCGCGGCTGCTGCACAGGCCCCCAAACAGGTAGCCGCTGTGCGTGCGATCGGCCATTTCGGCGATCAGGTCGGCCAGCTCCGGCGTCTGCGGGTCGGCGTGGACCAGGGCGGTGTGGGCAGCAAACCCGTCGCCGCTGTCGGCCCGGCCGCTGGCGGACAACGGCGCCACACCACTGAACACGCGGTACTGGGACGGCGACAGGTCGCACAACATGACCGCCATGGCGGGTTCGTCGATGTACTCGGCGCCGGTGGCCGCAATGCCCACTCCCACGGTACCGGCCCAGTCGGTCACGCCCGGCAGTTCCGCGGCGAGGTGGTCCAGGATGTCGCGCGCCTCGTCGGCGAAATGGTCGGTCAGGTAGAGCAGGCCCAGCGACGGCTGGGTCGCGTGATCGGGCAGGGCCATGTGGGCGCGCAACTGCGCCAGCACCAACGCGGCCGCCATGCGCCACTGCGGGTGGGTGGCGTGGGCGTGGGGGAAGGTTTTCATCGGCGCGGTGAACGGGGGGACTTCGCCGCGGACTTGCGCGGTGCCGAAGCGGTCTTGGTGGCGGACGCGGTCTTGGGCGTCACGGCGCGGCCCACCGCGCGGCCCGCGCCGCGCGCCGTGCGCGCCGCGGCTTTCACGGCCTGATCGGTGAGACCCGCCGCGACCTGCCGCGTGGTCTCCAGCGTGGTTTGCTTGGCGACGTCCTTGACCGCCTGGCTGGCGATCTGCTGGAACTGCTGCGTCAGCGCGCCCCACCACTGCATCGGGTCCACCACGCCAGAGGCCGGCGCCGCGGCTTTCTTCGCCGGCGACGCGCGACGCCGGGGTGCGGGTTCCGGGGCCGCCACGGGCGTGGCCGCAGCGGGTTCGGGCGCCGGCGGCGACGGTGGGGTGAAGGCGGACAGGCTGTCGGCGGCCTTGAGCTTGAGCGCGTTGGCCACATCGCCCATGCTGAAGTTCATGGTCTTGAGCGTGGCCAGGGTCATCTTCTGGACCTCCAGCGCCTGGATCGTGGCGCTCAGGGCCTTGGTGTTCTGGTCGAGCCAGAAATGCACCGCCTTGAGCTCCTCGATGCGTTTCTCGAGCTCCTCCACATTGAAGGTCGGCGCGACCCAGTGGCTCAGGTTGGGCAGCTGCGGGATGTTCTGGCCGAGGCCTTGCGCGATGCCGCCGGCGGCCTGCGTGGCCAGGTTCTGCAGGAAATCAAAGCCCGGCACAAATTTGCCGAAACCGCCCGTGGATGTGTCGCTCATGGCCGCTGTCTCCCGGGCGCACGGCCGGGATCAGCCGTCGACCCCGTAACGCGGCGCGCGCCGCTCGCGCAAGGATGCCACACCTTCGCGCACATCGGGCCCGGCAAAGCCCATGAATTCGAGGGCCAGCGAGGTGTCAAACGCGGGGCCGGCCTGGCGCAGCCAGTTGTTGAGCGAGTACTTCGTCCAGCGGATGGCGGTGGCGCTGCCGCTGGCCAGGCGGTCGGCCACTTCGTAGGCTTTGGACAGGAGCTGCTCATCGTCCACCACCAGTGACACCAGCCCGATGCGCTCGGCTTCCTCGCCGCTGACGGCGTCGCACAGCATCAGGTAGTACTTGGCCTTGGCCATGCCACACAACAAAGGCCAGACGATCGCCGCGTGGTCACCGGCGGCCACGCCCAGCCGGGTGTGCCCGTCCACGATCTTGGCGCTGCGCGCGGCGATCGAGATGTCGGCCAGCAGCCCCGCCACGAGGCCAGCGCCCACCGCCGGGCCGTGCAAGGCGCTGACGATGGGTTTGTCGCAGTTGATCACGTTGTAGACGAGGTCGCGGGCCTCCTTCCACACGCGGGTGCGCACCTCGAAGTCCGTGGCCATGTCCTGCACCAGCGCGAGGTCGCCGCCGCCAGAAAAACCCATGCCGCTGCCACGCAGCACGGCCGCGCGCACGCTGTCGTCGCGGCCGACATCGCGCCAGATCTCGCTGAGTTCCCAGTGCCCCTCGTGGCCGGCGGTGGGCAGCTTGCCGTTGCCGCCCGGGCCATCGGCGCGCATGCGGATGTCCAGCACACTGGGCACACCGCCCACCAGCGGTCCGCGGCGGGTGATCTCCAGGGTCTGATAGCGGCTGTAGTCGACGGGGGCGGTCATGCGGGTCTCCTGGTGGGAATCGAGGTATCCGGGCTGGGGTGTTACCGGTTGTCGCCGAGGATTGTGCTTGACCTGCATCAAGCCGCAGGCCGGGCGTGAGGTCCAGCATCCAGGCATTGCAGGAGACCCCATGAACGCCACCATTTCCGACACCTTCAGCGCCCAGCTCCACACCCAGCGCCGTGAGCTCATCGAGCGGATTCGTCAGCAGCGCGGCGGCACCCGCGGGCGCGCCGAAGCCGCGGCCGACGCCCGCGCGACGGCCAGCGACGACTGGGCCAAAGCCGACGAGGAGTTCGACCTCGGCGTGGCCCTGGAGGAACGGGAAGCCGCCGAGCTCAACGCGATCGGCGCCGCCCTGCAGCGCATCGCGGACGGCAGCTATGGCCTGTGCGTGCAGTGCGGTGCGTCGATACCGACCGCGCGGCTGCACGCCCAGCCCACAGCGCTGCGCTGCGTGACTTGCCAGGCCGCGACCGAGTGAGCTTCGGGCCGCGCGGGGCTATGCTCCGGGGATGACCCCTGCCGCCACGCCCGCTGCGGCTGCCGACGCCCCCCTGCGCGCGCGCAGCCTGTTCCATTTCGCGTTCCACGTCACCGATCTCGACGAGGCCCGCCGCTTTTACGGCGGCGTGCTGGGCTGCGCCGAAGGGCGCAGCACCGAGACCTGGGTGGATTTCGACTTCTTCAGCCACCAGATTTCGCTGCATCTCGGCCAGCCATGGGTGACCACGCGCACCGGCCGGGTGGGGGATCACCTCGTGCCCATGCCGCACTTCGGGCTGGTGCTTCTGCTGCCGGCCTGGCAGGCGCTGGCTGGGCGGCTGCAGTCCGCGGGGGTGGAGTTCATCCTCCCGCCGCAAGTGCGCTTCGCCGGGCAGCCCGGCGAGCAATGGACCATGTTCTTCTGCGACCCCTTCGGCAACCCGATCGAGGTCAAGGGCTTCGCGTCGCTGGACGCGGTCTACGCCTCCTGAGCGCCGGCCCGGCCTGCCCGGTCAGGCCGCCAGCGGCGCGATCTTCTGGTCGATGGCGCCGAAGACGCTCTGGCCGTCGCGGCCCTTCATCTCGATGCGGATGGTGTCGCCGAACTTCATGAAGTCGGTGGACGGCTGACCGTCGAGGATGGTCTCGATCGCCCGCTTTTCGGCGATGCAGCTGTAGCCCTTGGGCCATTCCTTGCGGCCGTTGACCTCCACCGCCTTGTTGCTGACCGTGCCGCTGCCGACGATGGAGCCGGCGCGCACGTTGCGGGTCTTGGCGATGTGGGCGATCAACTGGCCGAAGTGGAAGGTCATTTCGGGCCCGGCATCGCACAGACCCACCTTGCGGCCGTTCCAGGTGCTCTGCAGCGTGAGATGCACGCGGCCGCCCTGCCACGCATCACCGAGCTCGTCGGGCGTGACGGCGACCGGGCTGAACGCGGTGGCGGGCTTGCTCTGGAAAAAGCCGAAACCCTTGGCCAGTTCGGCCGGGATCAGGTGCCGCAGGGACACGTCATTGGCCAGCATCAGCAGGCGGATGCCGTCCAGCGCCTGGTCGGGCGTGGCGCCCATGGGCACGTCGCCGGTGACCACGGCGATTTCGGCCTCGAAGTCGATGCCGAAGGCTTCACTGGGGCAGACCACGTCGTCGCACGGCCCGATGAAGTCGTCGCTGCCCCCCTGGTACATCAGCGGGTCGGTGTAGAAGCTGGCCGGAACCTCGCTCTGGCGCGCCGCGCGCACCAGCTCCACGTGGTTGATGTAGGCCGAGCCGTCGGCCCACTGGTAGGCGCGCGGCAGGGGCGCCATGCACAGCGCGGGGTCGAAGGGAAAAGCGTGGCGCGCCTTGCCGTGGTTCAGGGTCTGGTAGAGGTCCTGCAACTGCGGGGCGATGAAGTTCCAGTCGTCCAGCGCCTGCTGCATCTTGTGGGCGATGCCGGTCGCATAATGGGCCGTGCTCAGGTCGCGCGAGACGACCACCAGCTGGCCGTCGCGCGATCCGTCCTTGTAGGTCGCCAGTTTCATGTCGCTGCTCTCCTGGGGCGGGGAATGGATGCCGGGACGCACCGGCACCGCCGGCGGCGCCCGTGACCGCGAGAAATCACGCGGATAATGACGCGGAAAATTACGGATAGTGAAATCCGTTAACCAATGCGAAAGTCCGAGATTCTAGACCAAGGCCCCGACCTTGCCCAGCCCGGCGACGACGAGGGCGACGGCGCCGGCCCGCAGCGCGCCGGCATCCAGTCGGTGGAAGTGGGTTTCGAACTGCTGGCGGCCCTGTCGCAGGCCAGCGGTGCGCTGATGCTGCGCGACCTCGCGGCCGCCGCCGGCATGAGCGCGGCCAAGGCCCATCGCTATCTCGTGAGCTTCCAGCGGCTGGGCCTGGTGGTGCAGGACCCGGTCAGCACCCGGTACGACCTCGGCCCCGCGGCGCTGCGCCTCGGCCTGGCGAGCCTGTCGCGGCTGGACGCGGTCAGGCTCGCGCGCGAGCGGATCGACGCCCTGTTGCCCACCACCGGCCACACGGTGGCAATCGCGGTGTGGGGCAACCACGGCCCCACCATGGTGCACTGGGCCGAAGCGCCGCAGACCGTGCCGGTCACGCTGCGGCTGGGTGACGTGATGCCGCTGCTGACTTCGGCCACGGGCCGCTGTTTTGCCGCCTTCCTGCACCCGGACAGCCGCGACGGTCAGCGGGTGCCGGCGATGGTGGGCGAGGAACTGGCGCGGCTGCAGGCCTTGCCGCCCAGCGAACTCGCCCGCCCCGACGTGCCCCAGAGCCGCGAAGCGGTCGACGCCGTGATGGCGGAGACCCGCCGGCGCGGTCTGGCCCGCGTGGTGCACAGCTTGCTGCCCGGCGTGGGCGGCTTCTGCGCACCGGTGTTCGACGCGCAGGGCCGGCTGGTGCTCGGGCTGGTGGTGCTGGGCTCGGTGGTCACGCTGGACACGCGCTGGGACAGCCCGGCGGCGAAACACCTGCTCGCCACCGCCCGCCAGCTCAGCGCCGACCTCGGTCACACCGGTCCATGACCCGCCCCGCGCGACCGCCCTGGCGCACCCTGGCCACGGTGGCCGCCGCGGTGGCTGTGGCGCACGCGCTGGCGCTGGGCTGGCTGGACGACCGCCTCGCGCCCGACGCCCCCACGCCGCCCGGGCCGCCCGGCGCCACGCCGGTGGCGGTCCGGTGGCTGGCGCCGCTGGCCCCCAAGGCCACCGAAACGCCCGAACGCCCCGCCAGGTCACCCGCCCCCGCCCCCGCCGCGCGCGCCCCAGCGCCCCCGCCGGCCGCGGCCCTGACAGCGGCCGCGGTGCCGGCCGTCCCCGCGCCAGCCGATTCGAACCCGGCCAGCGACCCGCCCCCCGCGGTGCCGGACCCGCCGGTCACGGCGCTGGCCGCGGCGGGTCCGACGGCCGCCAATGACGAAGCCGACCCGCCGCCCACCCAAGCCCCGGCCCCGGCACTGCCGCCGGCCGACGTGCCCGGCTCCGCGGAGCTGCGCTATGAAATCACCGGCCGCGCGCGCGGGCTGCCCTACCGCGCCGAGGGCGTTTTGCAATGGCAGGTCAACGGCGCGCAGTACGAGGCGCGCATGACGGTGCGCATCCCGCTGCTGGGCAGCCGGGAACAGACCAGCGTGGGCGAGATCGGGCCGGACGGCCTGCGTCCGGCGCGGTTTGGCGACCGCGCCCGCAGCGAGCGCGCGGCGCATTTCGATCGCACGGCGCAGCGCATCCGCTTCAGCAACAACGCGCCCGACGCGCCGCTGCTGCCCGGCGCGCAGGACCGGCTGAGCCTGTTTCTGCAGCTCGGCGCGCTGCTGCGCGCACAACCCCGGGCCGCCGGCGATACCGTGGCCCTGCCGGTGGCCGGCACCAGCGACAGCGAGGTCTGGACGTTTGAGGTCGGAGCGCCGGAAACGCTGACCCTGCCCGACGGACCGATCGCCGCGCAGCGCCTGCTGCGCCAGCCGCGCGGCCCCCACGACAGCACGGTGGAGGTCTGGATCGCGGCCGAGGCGGGGCACCTGCCGGTGCGGCTGCGGGTCACCCAGGCCAGCGGCGACCTCGCCGACCAGTGGCTCCAGCGCCGGCCCTGAGCGGCCGCGCCTGCGGCGCGCGCACCACAGGCCTTGAAAAAGCCCCCGGGATGCACCAGTTCATGCACACTGGGCTGCAGCCCGGCGCCGTTTTGCCGATATAAAGACCAGCAGCCCCACCCAACAAGGACGAAGACCATGAACATGCTCTACGACTCCGACGCGTTTGCCGTGGTGCACATCCAGGCCGACGTGCCCGCCGAGGGCGAAGTCGCCGTGGCCGACGGCCCGCAGATTCCCCGCCACGGGTTCGAGATCGTCGACAAGCGCTCCGGCAAGGAGCTGTACCTCGACGGCTCCTGGGCCGAGCTGTTCCAGCAGCAGATCACCGACTGGCAGCGCCGCACCCCTTCGCAGGAGGAGGTGGAGAGCACGCTGGAGGGCTACGCAGTGCTGGCGCAAATGCCCGTCGTGATGCACTGACACCTGCCCGGCGCAAGAAGAACCCATCCGCGGCGCGGGTGAGCGCCGCGGCAGCATCCCTCCCCCAACCCGGCCGCGCGCCGGGTTTTTTGTGCCCGTCCCATGCCCGTCCGGGGGCCTCGGCTTTCCCGTGGCGGCGCCCCGCGAGTCCGCCGGCGCCGTAGCATCCGCCGCATGCGCTCCGTCCTGCCCCGCCACCCCCGAGCCCTCCTGACCGGCTTTGCGCTGGCCCTCGCCCTCACCGGCCTGCTGGGCGCGTGCGCCGCCCGGCCGACCGGCGTCACAGCGCTGCTGGACCGGCTGGGCCCGACGCCGCTGCTGCTGGTGGGAGAGCAACACGACGCCCCCGCCCACCAGGCGCTGCAGCGCGACCTGGTGCAGGCGCTGGCCGCCGAGGGGCGGCTGGCGGCGGTGGTGATGGAAATGGTGGAGGCCGGTCATCAGACGGACGGGCTGCCGCGCGACGCCGATGAAGCCCGCGTGCGCCAGGCGCTGGGCTGGAGCGGCGACGAGGGCTGGCCCTGGGCGACCTACCGGCCGGTCGTGATGGCCGCGGTGGCCGCCGGCGTGCCGGTGGTGGGCGGCAACCTGCCGCGCCAGGACATGCGCGCGGCGATGGGCGACGCCGGACTCGATGCGACGGTGCCCGCCGCCGCGCTGGCGGCGCAGCGCGAAGCGATCCGCACCGGCCACTGCGACCTGCTGCCCGCCAGCCAGCTCGGGCCGATGGCGCGCATCCAGCTCGCGCGCGACCGCTCGCTGGCGCGGGTGGCCGAGCAGCGGCTGGCCGGCGGGCGCACGGTGCTGCTGATCGCCGGCAACGGGCACGTGCGGGCCGACGTCGGCGTGCCCTTGCACCTGCCAGCGGGCCAGCCGCACCGGGTGATCGTGGCGCGGGCGGGCGAAGCCGGCAGCGGGGTGCCGGCGGATGCGTTCTGGGACACGCCAGCGCTGCCGCCGCAGGACCACTGCACGGCGCTGCGTGAACGGTTCAAGCGCTGACGCCGCGCGCCGGGCGCCGAGACCTCAGGCGGGCAGGCGCTTGATCGCGTCTGCCAGGGTCGAGACCATGGTCTCGATGTGCTCGCGCTCCACGATGTAGGGCGGCGCAAACACCAGGTTGTCGCCCGCGTTGCGCACCAGCACGCCGCGGTGGAAGCAATCCATGAACACATCAAAGGCCCGCTTGCCCGGCATGCCGGGCTGCGGCGCGAGCTCGACCGCGCAGGCCAGGCCCAGGCTGCGGATGCTGACCACGTGGGGCAGGCCCTTGATGGCGTCGAACATCGCATCGCTCAGCACGCGCCCCATCTCGCCCGCGCGGGCGAAGAGGTTCTCGCGCTGGAACAGCTCCAGCGTGGCGATGGCCGCGGCGCAGGCCACCGGGTGGCCGGAGTAGGTGTACCCGTGGAAGAACTCGATGGCGTGGGCCGGCGCGCTGCCGTGGGCGCCCATCATGGCGTCGTAGATGCGCTGGCTGCAGATGACGCCGCCGAGCGGGATCACGCCGTTGGTGACGCACTTGGCGAAATTCAGCATGTCCGGCTGCACGCCGTACCAGTCGGAGGCAAAGCCGGTGCCCAGGCGGCCGAAACCGGTGATGACCTCGTCAAAGATCAGCAGGATGCCGTGCTTGTCGCAGATCTCGCGCAGGCGCTTGAGGTAGCCCTGCGGCGGGATGTACCAGCCCGCGCTGCCGGCCACCGGCTCCACGATCACCGCGGCCACGTTGCTCGGGTCGTGCAGCGGCAGGAGCCGGTTTTCCAGCTCCAGCAGCGGGTCCTCGCTCCACACCGGCTCTTCGTGGCGCACGTACGCGTGGTTGACCGGATCGTGGATGAAGCGCAGGTGGTCCACGCGCGGCAGCAGGGCCGTGCCGTAGACCTTGCGGTTGGCCGGGATGCCGCCGACCGACATGCCGCCGAAACCCACGCCGTGGTACCCGCGCTCGCGGCCGATGAACAGGTTGCGCTGGCCCTCACCGCGGGCGCGGTGGTAGGCCAGGGCGACTTTCATGGAGGTGTCGGCGGCTTCGGAGCCGGAGTTGCAGAACAGCACCTTGTTCAGGTCGCCAGGGGCCATCGCGGCGATCATCTCGGCGGCGCGGAAGGCCTGGTCGTTGGAGGCGTTGAAGGCGGTGCTGTAGTCCAGCGTGTCGAGCTGCTTCTTGATCGCCTCGTTGATGGGCTTGCGGTTGTGGCCGGCGCCCACGCACCACAGGCTGGAGATACCGTCGATGACCTGGCGTCCGTCGTGGGTGGTGAAGTGCATGCCGTCGGCGGCCACGAACACGCGCGGGTCCTGGGCGAAACTGCGGTTGGGGGTGAAGGGCAACCACTGGTTGTCCATGCGGAATTCGTTGTAAGCCATGGGGCGTCTCCTGCGTCGGTGCGGTCCAGCGGGCATTCTGGCACCGGGCGCGGCGCCGCGGGGGTTCCAGGGCGACAGCGCGGCAGCGGTCCACCGCCGTCCGGGCTGCGACAATCGGAGGGCCATGGAAAACACCTATGTCCTGACCCTCTCCTGCCCTGACCGCCCGGGGATCGTGCACGCCGTCTCGGGCTTTCTGCTCGACAACGGCGGCAACATCGAAGAAGCCGCGCAGTACAACGACCACGCCACCGGCCTGTTTTTCATGCGGGTGCAGTTCGCCTGCGCCGACCTCGGCCCGGCGGCCCTGCGCGAGCGGCTCGGCGCGTTCGCGCCGGGGTTCAGCATGCGCTGGAGCCTGCACCCGCTGGCCCAACCCATGCGCACCGTGATCTTCGTGAGCAAAGAGGGCCATTGCCTCAACGACCTGCTGTTCCGCTGGAAGAGCGGCCTGCTGCCGCTGGACATCCGCGCCATCGTCAGCAACCACCGCGACTTCTACCAACTGGCCGCGGGCTACAACGTGCCGTTTCATCACATCCCGGTCAGCGCCGCGACCAAGGCCGCCGCCGAAGCGCGCCAGCTGGAGATCATCCGGGCGGAGGAAGCCGAACTGGTGGTGCTGGCCCGCTACATGCAGATCCTCTCCAACGACCTGTGCCGCGAACTGGCCGGGCGGGCGATCAACATCCACCACAGCTTCCTGCCCAGCTTCAAGGGCGCCCGGCCCTACTACCAGGCGCACGACCGCGGCGTGAAGCTGATCGGCGCCACCGCCCACTACGTGACGGCCGATCTGGACGAGGGCCCGATCATTGAGCAGGACGTGGCCCGCGTCGATCACACCGACACGGTCGAAGACCTCACGGCCCTGGGCCGCGACACCGAAAGCCAGGTGCTGGCGCGCGCGGTGAAGTGGCACAGCGAACACCGCGTGCTGCTCAACGGCCACAAGACCGTGGTCTTCAAGTGAACAGGACGCCCCCCGAGGGAGCCAAGCAGCCGCGCGCTGCGCGCCTCGGTTGATGCACCTCGCCTGGAGCGTATTCACATGACCACACGCATTCCACCGATCCAGTGTCTGTTGACCTTCGAGGCCCTGGCCCGCCTGCGCAGCGTCACCCAGGCCAGCGAGGAGCTGTGCGTCACCCCCAGCGCGGTCAGCCACCGCATCAAGCAGCTCGAACAGATTCTGGGCACCAAGCTGTTCGGCCGCGCCGACTTTTCCCTCACCACCGAAGGCAGCGAATACCTCGCCCACGTGCGCGACGGGCTGGCCTCGCTGCAGAAATTCCCCAGCCAGGGCGGCGCGCCCGGACGGCGCAAATTGCGCCTGGCCGTCACGCCCACCTTCGCCCGCTCGGTGCTTCTGCCGCGCCTCAAGGGCTTCAGCGAGGCCTACCCGGAGATCGACCTGACGCTGCAGGTGAGCATCCCGCTGCTCGACGTGGTGGCCGAAGACGCGGACCTGACGGTGCGCTTCGGCACCGGGCGCTACGCCGACGTGGAACACCTGTGCCTGTCCAAGGACGAGGTCTCGCCGATGGCGTCGCCGGCGTTCCTCGCCGAGCACGGGCCGTTCGTCGCGGTCGACGACCTGCAGCGCGTGCCGCTGCTGCGCAGCCCGCTGGAGCCCTGGCGGACCTGGTTCGCTGCCCACCAGCTCGACTGGCCCGAGCCGCTGGAAGGCTCGCAGTTCAACGACATCGGCCTGTTGTGCGAGGCCGCCGCCGCCGGCATGGGCGTGGGCCTGCTGCGCTACAAACTGGCCGCGCCCTGGCTGGCCAGCGGCACGCTGGTGCCGCTGTTTCCGCGCCGCGTGCCCAGCCCGCACGCGCACTACCTCTGCTGGCGCACGGGCGTCATGGACCGCTGGGAATGCGCGGCCTTCGCCGACTGGATCCGCCACGCGCTCGATTGAGCGCGGCGATCACCCTCACTCGATGTTCAGCCGCTGGCCAGCCTGCGCGAGCTTGCGCGGCAGGGTGAGTTGCAGCACGCCGTTGTCGTAGCGGGCGCGCGCCGCGCCGCTGTCGATCTCATGCGGGAGCTGGAAGGTGCGGGCCACGCTGCCGTGGAACCGCTCGCTGCGCAGCACACGCTCGCCCTCGGCGGTCCGCGCCAGCGGCTTGATCTCGGCCTGCAGCGTCACGACCGGCCCCTCGATGGTGACGTGGATGTCCTCCCGCGCCACGCCGGGGATTTCGGCGTCCACGACATAACCGGCCGGGGTCTCGCGCACGTCGATGCGGATGGGCGCTGGCGCGGCGTCGGTGGCCGCGGGTTTGACGAACAGCGCGGGGCTGACATCGCGGAAAAAGTCGTCGAAGAAGCCGCTGCGGGCGATCAGGCTGGTCATGACACATCCTCCGGGGTTCGGGTGGCGCAAGCCGGCGGACGCCGGCGCTGGTGGTCGGAAACTGATGGCCGCCTGGCCGGATTTCAAGGCCCCGGCCGGCGCTGCCCCGGCACGGCCGCCTTCACAACGGATTGCAAGGAAATTCAATCCGCCGCCGCGGCCTTCTCCTACACTGGCCCGATACCCCGGACTGCCCACCATGAACGCCCCCGCCACCCCCCTGCAGACCACCCAGTTGCAACGCGCTGAACGCCAGGCGGCGGTCGTGCAGGCCCTGAAAAGCGCCGTGCCGGCCCATGCGCTGCTTTGGCAAGCCGAGGACACCACGCCGTACGAATGCGATGGCCTGACGGCCTACCGCGAGCGCCCGCTGGCGGTGGTGCTGCCGGAGACCGAAGCGCAGGTCGCGGCGGTGCTCAAAGCCTGCCACGCGCTGGGTGTGCCGGTGGTGGCGCGCGGCGCCGGCACCGGCCTGTCCGGCGGCGCCATGCCACACGCCATGGGCGTGGTGCTGTCCCTGGCGAAGTTCAACCGCATCCTGGCCATCGACCCGCGCGCGCGCACGGCGGTGGTGCAGGCGGGCGTGCGCAACCTGGCGATCAGCGAGGCGGCCGCGCCCCATGGGCTGTATTACGCGCCCGACCCGTCGAGCCAGATCGCCTGCACCATCGGCGGCAACGTGGCCGAAAACTCCGGCGGGGTGCACTGCCTCAAGTACGGGTTGACGGTGCACAACGTGCTGCAGGTGCGCGGCTTCACCATCGAAGGCGAAGCGGTGACCTTCGGCAGCGCGGCCCTCGACACGCCCGGCCTGGACCTGCTGCCGCTGATCATCGGCAGCGAAGGCATGCTCGCCGTGACGACCGAGGTGACCGTCAAGCTGGTGCCCAAGCCGCAACTGGCGCGCTGCATCATGGCCAGCTTCGACGATGTGCGCAAAGCCGGCGATGCGGTGGCCGCGGTGATCGCCGCCGGCATCATCCCGGCCGGGCTGGAGATGATGGACGGGCCGATGACGGCCGCCGTGGAGGACTTCGTCCACGCCGGCTACGACCTGGGCGCCGCCGCCATCCTGCTGTGCGAGAGCGACGGCACGCCCGAGGAAGTGGAAGAGGAGATCGGTCGCATGAGCGCGGTGCTGCGCGGCTGCGGCGCCACCGCGATCACGGTGAGCGAGTCCGAGGCACAGCGCCTGAAGTTCTGGAGCGGCCGCAAAAACGCCTTCCCGGCCAGCGGCCGCATCAGCCCGGACTACATGTGCATGGACTCGACCATCCCGCGCAAGCGGCTGGCCGACATCCTGCAGGCGATCGCGGGCATGGAGACCACCTATGGCCTGCGCTGCCTCAACGTGTTCCACGCCGGCGACGGCAACCTGCATCCGCTGATCCTGTTCGACGCCAACGACCCCGACCAGCTCGCCCGCTGCGAACGCTTCGGTGCCGATATCCTGGAGACCAGCGTGGCGATGGGCGGCACGGTCACCGGCGAACACGGCGTGGGTGTCGAAAAGCTCAACAGCATGTGTGTGCAGTTCTCGCCGGAGGAGTCGGCGCAGATGTTCGCCATCAAGCGCGCTTTTGATACCAAGGAATTACTCAATCCGGGCAAAGTGATCCCGACGCTGCAACGTTGCGCGGAGTACGGAAAGATGCTGGTGCGCGGCGGGCGGCTGGCGCACCCGGACCTGCCCCGGTTCTGACGGGGCCTTTGGCGCACGGATTCATACACCCTCGGGTACAGTGGGCGCATGAGTGCGCTCTTTCCACCCCCGGACAGCCGCATCGATCCCCACCGACCGGAAGCCAGCACGGCGCGTGAGCGCGCGCAGCAGCTGGAAATCGAGACCCTGCGCGCGGAAAACGAGCACTTGCGGGCCCAGTGTGCCGCGCTGCTCGCGCAGCAACCGGGCCCTGCCGCCGCCGAGCAGCCGGCGAGCGCCGTGTCGTTGCCGCTGGCGATCGAAGACAGCTGGCATGCCGATCCCCACGGGGCGGGATCGGGCCAAAGCGAGTACGAGGCGCTCTTCTCGGCGCTGTCGAGCGTGTTCCCGATCGGCGTGTTCCGCACCGACGCCACCGGCCTGCTCACGCACGTGGACGCACAACTCCAGCAGATCTTCGGCCTGGAGAAAAGCGACTTCCCCAACTTCGGCTGGCTCGACCGGGTACACCCGGACGACCTGGAGCGCGTGCGGGCGGCCTGGGTGCGCGGCATCGGTGAAGCGGCGGGCCTGAGCGTGGAGTTCCGCATCGTGCGGCCCGACCACTCGGTGTGTCATGTGCTCGTGCGCAACAGCCCGATGCACGACGAGCAGGGCCGCGTGACCGCGCACCTGGGGTTTGTGCAGGACATCTCGGCGCTGCGGGTGCTCGAAGCGGAGGCGCGCATCAAGGACGAGCTCAACCGGCAGATCATCGCCAGCAGCCCCGACTGCACCAAGGTGCTCGACTTGCAGGGCCACGTGGTGCAGATGACGGCGCAGGGCTGCCGGCTGGTGGAGGTGGACGACTTCGAAACCGTGCGCGGCAGCGACTGGGCCACGTGGTGGCCCGACGAAGGGCAGACCCTGGCCCGGGAGGCGCTGGCCGCCGCCCGCCACGGGCAGAGTGCGCGTTTCGTCGCCTACGGCGTCACGTTCAAGGGCACGCCCAAGTGGTGGGACACGATGATCTCGCCGATCCGCGACGACCAGGGCACACCGGTGATGCTGCTCGCCGTGTCCCGCGACATCACGGAACAACACCACCAACAAGAAGAGATCCGTCGCCTCAACACCGATCTGGAAGCCCGGGTCCAGCAACGCACCGAGGAATTGGCCGAAGCCAAGGAGCGCGTGACCGCCGCGCTGCGCGATGCCCAAGCCATCTACAACCAGGCCCCGTGCGGCTATCACTCGGTCGATGGCGAGGGCCGGTACGTGCTGATCAACCGGACCGAGCTGGACTGGCTGGGTTATGAGCGCAACGAGGTGGTGGGCAAGCTGCACTTCCGCGACGTTGTGGCGCCCGAGTACGTGCCGCTGGCGCGGGAGCGGCTGAGCCGGGTCCTGCGCGGCGAGCGCCTGGAGCCGGCGGTGTTCGAGATGTGCCGCCGCGATGGCAGCCGCTTTTTCGCGCTGCTCAACACGACAGCCGTGATGGACGAACAGGGCCGGTTCGTGCGCACCAACAACACCCTGGTCGACATCACGGACCGCCAGGCGGCGGAAGACCGGCTGGCCCAGACCAACGCGCAGCTGGAGCTGGCGCTGGCGCAGGCGCGCGCGCTCTACAACGAGGCCCCCTGCGGCTACCACTCCCTCAGCGCCGAGGGCGTGGTCGTGTCGATCAACGACACGGAGCTGGCCTGGCTGGGCTGGTCCCGGGAGGACGTGGTCGGCAAGCTGCATTTCAGCGCGCTCATCCACCCCCGGCAGGCAGGTCTGCTCGAGGCGCGGCTGAGGCGGCTCACGGCCGAAGACACGCTGGAAGGCGTCGAATACGAGATGCGGCGCCGCGACGGCAGCACCTTCCCCGCACTGCTCTCATCGTCCGCGGTGCGGGACAACGAGGGCCGCTTGCTGCGGACCAACACGACCGTGGTGGACATCACCCGGCGCAAGGCCGCCGAGCTCGCCTTGCGCGAGAGCCAGCGTTTCATCCAGAACATCACCGACCACATCCCGGCGCTGATCGCCTACCTGGACACCGACCTGCGCTACCGCTTCGCGAACGCCGAGCACAGCCGCATGGCCGGCAGCGAACCCGAAGGCCTGATTGGCCAGTGCATCCGCGACCATGTGCCGCCCGCGCTGTGGGACGAGATCGGCCCGCGGCTTCGCCTCGCGCTGGACGGACAGCCGCAGCACTTCGAGAGCTGGCGCGTGCTGCGCGACGGCCGCAAGATCTTCGTCAACGTGCACTACGTGCCCGACGTCGTGGACGGACGCGTGCAGGGGCTGTTTGCCCAGGTGATCGACATCACCGAGCGCAAGCGCATCGAAGAGCGCGTCAGCCACCTCAACGAGGAACTGGAGCAGCGCATCCGCGAGCGGTCGGCCGAGCTGCTGGAGAGCGAGCAGCGTTTCCGGCTCATGGTGGACGCGCTGCGCGACTATTGCATCTTCTTCCTGGACGCCCAGGGCCGCATCACCGACTGGACCGACAGCGCCCAGCGCATGGACGGCTACCCGCCCACGCAAATGCTGGGCCGGCATTACGGCGTCCTGTTCGATTCAGTGGATCTGGCGGCCGGCGAAGAGGCCGCCAACCGGATGTTGCGCCTGGCGGCTTCGCGCGGGCAGCACGATGTGCAAGGCTGGCATGTGCGCAAGGACGGCAGCCGCTACTGGTCGCACTCCGTGCTGATCGCGCTGCGCGACAACCAGGGTGAACTGCAAGGCTTCGCCAAGATCAACCGCGACATGACCGACGCCAAGCGGCTGGACGACCTCATGCGCAACATCAACGACGAGCTGGAACAGCGCGTGGTGGAACGCACCGAGCAGCTGGTGGCCGCCAACCGCGATCTCGAGTCGTTCTCGTATTCCGTCTCGCACGACCTGCGCTCGCCGCTGCGCCACATCGCCAGCTTCGTCACGCTGCTGGAAGAGCATCTGGCCGGCCAGGCCGATGACACCGCCCAGCGCTACCTGAGCACGATCGGCAACTCCGCGCGCCACATGAGCCAGCTGATCGACGGCCTGCTCGCCTTCTCGCGGCTGGGCCGCGCGGCCATGAACCCGGCCCCGGTGGACATGCAGGCGCTGGTGAACACGGTGGTGGGTCAGATCGCGCACGACAGCGGCGACCGCGTGGTCGACTGGCTGGTGGCGCCCGACCTGCCGACGGTCATTGGCGACGCGCTGCTGTTGCGTGAGGTGTGGGCCAACCTGCTGGGCAACGCCTTCAAATACACGCGGCCGCGCGAGCGGGCCGTGATTGAGGTGGGCTGGGACAGCGACCCGGTCCTGGGCTACCGGTTTCACGTTCGTGACAACGGCGTCGGTTTCGATACAAAATACTCCCAGAAACTCTTCGGGGTATTTCAGCGACTGCACCGTGCCACGGAATTCGAGGGCACGGGCATCGGTCTGGCACTGACGCGGCGCATCGTGGAGCGCCACGGCGGGAGCATCTGGGCCGACAGCCGCCTTGGAGAGGGCAGCGTGTTCCATTTTTCGCTTCCGACCGAAGGCGCCCGTTTCCTGGAATCCCCCACCGATTCCCGGCCGGCGCCGCTGGAACCATGAACAAGCACACCGACGCCATCCTGCTCGTCGAGGACAACCCCGACGACGCGGAGCTGACCAAGCTCGCGCTGTCCCGCCATGGCCTGCAAGGACGTGTGACGCACGTGTCGGACGGCATGCAGGCGCTGGACTACCTGCACCGCCGTAACGACTTTGCCGGCCGCGTGGCGGCGCAGCCGGTGCTGGTGCTGCTGGACCTGAAGATGCCACTGCTCGATGGCATCGGCGTGCTGCGTGAAATCAAGGGCGATGACGCGCTGCGGCACATCCCGGTCGTCGTGCTGACGTCGTCGACCGAACCCAGCGACCTGCTGCGCGCCTACGACGCCGGCACCAACGCCTACATCGCCAAGCCGACCGAGTTTTCCCAGTTCCTGGCGGCGATGAAGCATGTCTGCGAGTTCTGGGTGAACATCAACCAGACCGCCCCCACAGTCGGCATCCCGGTGGCCCGCCAGACCGGCTTCGGCGACCTCATCTGACGCTTCAAGGCGCCTGACGCATCGTCAGGCCCGTCACCAGGCGTCCAGCACCCCCGGCCGGGCCGCACCCGCGGACCGCGGGGCCGCCTGCAAGGCGCGCAGCAGCCAGTCGCGGGTCTCGGCCGGATCGATGACCGCGTCGATTTCCAGCGTGGTGGCCATTTCCACGGCGGAGCCGGCGTCGATCTGCTGCTGCAGCAAGCGCTGGAACAGCGCCTCACGCGCCGCGTCGTCCCCCGCGGCCGCGAGTTCTTTGCGATAACCCAGCCGCACCGCCCCCTCCAGCCCCATCGCACCAAACTCGGCCTGGGGCCAGGCCAGCGTGAGCCGCGGCGCGTGAAAGCCGCCGGCGGTCAGCCCCATCGCGCCCAGGCCGTAGCCCTTGCGCATCACCACGCTGAACACCGGCACCTGCAGCTGCGCGGCGGCCAGAAACAGGCGGCTGGCGTGGCGAACCTGCGCCTGCGCCTCGACCGCCGGACCGACCATGAAACCCGGGGTGTCAACGAGCGTGATCACCGGCAGGCCGCGCACATCGCACAGGCGCAGAAAACGGGCGGCCTTGTCGGCCGCGTCCGGGTCGATGGCGCCGGCCAGGTGCTGCGGGTTGCTGGCCAGCACACCCACCGAACGCCCGCCCAAGCGGCCCAGGGCGGTGTGGACCGCGCGCCCGAAGCCGTCGCGCAGCCAGACCACGCTGCCGAGATCGAGCAGGCCAGTGACGGCCGCCCGCGCGTCGTAGGCGCGGGCCCGCTGCGGCGGCACCACCGCGCGCAGGGCCAGCGGGTCCGGGGCCGCGGCGTCGGTGGCGGGCAGGTCGCCCTGCCACAGCGCCAGCAACTGGCGGACCACGGCGACCGCTTCGGCCTCGTCCGCCACCAGCGCGTCGATGACGCCATTGGCGGCGTGCACCGTGGCCGGGCCCACGGCCTCCGGCGCCACCACGCCCAGGCCGGCGCCTTCGATCATGGCGGGGCCCCCCATGCCGATGCTGCTGTCGCGCGTGGCCACGATGAGATCGCAGCACCCGAGCAGGGCCGCGTTGCCGGCGAAGCAGCGGCCGGCCGCCACCCCAATGAGCGGCACCCGGCCAGCGAGCCGCGCCATCGCGGCGAAGGTGCCCACGTGCAGGCCGGCGACGATGGGCATGTCGGTGTCACCGGGCCGGCCCCCGCCGCCTTCGGCAAACAGGACGACTGGCAACCGGTCGGCATGGGCCAGTTGCAGCAGCCGGTCGGTTTTCTGGTGGCTGCGCATGCCCTGGGTGCCTGCCAGCACGGTGGCGTCGTAGGCGAGCACGGCGGTGCGGCTGCGCTCGGGCCCGAAAACGGCGCCGTTGACCGAGCCGACGCCGGTCACGATGCCGTCGGCCGGCGTCTGGGCGATGAGTTCATCGACAGGACGGCGCTGGCGCTGCGCGGCAATCGCCAGGGCCCCGTACTCGTTGAAGCTGCCGGGATCGCACAGGTCGGCGACGTTTTCGCGGGCAGTGCGCAGGCCACGGGCGTGGCGGCGCGCCACGGCGTCGGGTCGGGCTGCGTCCAGGGTGAACGCGAGCCGCGCGTGGAGGCGGCGCAGCGGTTCGCTGTACGGCGCGGTGGCAGTGGCGGCGGGCAACGGACCGGGGCTCGATGGGAAAGCCGTCGCGGGTTGGGCCGGCCCGGCGGTGTCCCAATCCAGCAGCGCATCGTCGGCTTCGACCATCTCGCCGACCTCGCGCAGGCGCTGGCCCACCACGCCCGCCCGATCGGCACGCAGTTCGTGCTCCATCTTCATGGCTTCGACGATCAGCAGCGTTTGCCCGGCGGACACGGCGTCGCCCGGTGCGACGCACCACTCAACGATCCGGGCCTGCAGGGGGGAGCGCAAGGCGCGCGCGGCGGACCCGCGGGCCGCGTCAGTAGATGTCGGAGTCGGCCCAGGCCGACGACGGCATGAAGTCGTCGTGCTTGGCCGGCGAGTTGAGGTTGAGCACGAACACGACCTCGCCGCCGAATCGGCCCACGCCCAGGCTCTTCATCAGCTGCTGTTCCTGCTCGGGACGCTCCATGCGCAGGAAGCAGATCGCCTGCTTCGTGCCCTCGTGCATCGCGGTCAGGATGTCGAGTCGGGTGATGCGGCCGAACTCGCTGCAGAGCTGGTGCAGCGCGGACTTCAAGCTGTTCACATCGCTGTGCTGCCTGAGTTCTGCCAACGTGCTCATGGTGCGCTTCCCTGCGTGTTCTGACCGGATGGATGGGTGCCTGGCCGCGTCGGCTCGGTGGCCGCGGGTTGAGTGAATGGTAGTCCAAGCGCTACAAAATCTAACACATCCGTTACACATGAACCCGGGAAGCGCCCAAGTCGTGCGGAATGTCACAACACACCCCGGCGCGGCCGCCTTCGGACGCCCCGAATTCCCCGCCGCCAGGGGGCGGCGCCCCGCTGCCGCGGACGCCCGGTATGCTTGCGCGGCCGGGTCCCCGGCCATTGAGCCCCCGTCCGCCCCATGACGCCCGCCCCGATCCCCGACTCCATCCCCCCGGGTTCCACGCCGTTCGAGCGCCTGGCGCAGGTCGCGCGGCAGGGCGCGGGCGCGCGGGCGATCGTGCTGGTGGACGGCGCGACCGCCCCGCCGATGGTGCTGGCCACCGCGGGGGCCAGCGTGGCCGAGGCCGAAGCCCTGACCGGCACCGACACCGGCGACCTGCCGGTCGGCTGGTGGATCTCGCCGGGGGCCGATGGGGTGCACCTGATGGCGCTGGACGTGGCGCCGGCGTCGCACGCCTGGCTGACGTCGGTGGCGGCCCTGGCCGGCGAGGTCCGGGGGCTGGCCCATCGCATGGACCAGACCGCCCAGCGCAACGAGCGGCTGCTGCGGGACAGCCAGTCCCGGCAGAACCTGACCGAACAAACCGCCGGTCTGGGCAGCTGGACATGGACCGTGGCCGACGACCGCCTGGAGCACTCGCGGGAGTTCGCCACCATCCTCGGTCTGGGCCCGAACGACCGGATCGACACCCTGGCCGCGCTGGTGCACCGCTACACGCCCGAGTGGCGCGACGGCATGCGCCAGTGGGTCACCCGCTGCGCGCGGGCGGGCGAGGGGTTTGACGAAGAAATGCAGGTCGGAAGCGACTCGGGCGCGAAGTGGGTGCGTACGGTGGGATCGCCGGTGCGCGACGCCCAAGGGCGGGTGGTGCAGGTGCAGGGCGTGCTGCAGGACATTTCCACGCAAAAGCAGGCCCAGCAGGAGACGCTGCGCCTGGCGATGCGGCTGACCACGACGCTGGCCAGCATCACGGAAGCGTTTGTCACGCTGGACCGCCAGTGCTGCTACACCTACCTGAACCAGGAGAGCGAGCGCCTGTTGCAGAAGTCCACCGGCGAGCTGCTCGGCCTGCCGGTGTGGGACGGGCTGGCCGAGCCGCTGGCGCGCCGGATGCAGCAACACATGGAGCGCTCGCTGACGTCCAACCGGCGGGTGGAATTTGAGGAGTACTTCGGTGCGCTGGGCAAGTGGATCGAGGTGCGCGCCTACCCGTTCGCCGAGGGGCTGGCGGTGTACTTCCGCGATGTGACGCAGCGCCGCCGCGCGCAGGAACAGCTTATGCTGCTGGAGACCAGCGTCGCGCGGCTCAACGACATTGTGCTGATCGCCGAGACCGGCGTGGCCGGCGGCGAGGGCGCGCGCATCGTGTTCGTGAACGACGCGTTCGAACACCACACGGGCCTGCTGCGCGCGGACGTGCTGGGCCAGCCGCCGTCGATCCTCAAATCGCTCGATCCGAGCGGCGGCGCCACGCTGCAAAGCCTCAACAACAAGCTGCGCCACCAGTTCAAGGCCCGCACGGAGATGCGGGTGCAGCGGCCTGCCGGTCCCATCATCTGGGTGGAGCTGGAGGTGGTGATGGTGCAGGCGCAGGCCGATCAGATGACGCACTGGGTCGCGGTGGGCCGCGACATCACGCAGCGCAAGAACGCCGAGGACATGATTCGTCACCTCGCCTTCTACGACGCGCTCACCGATCTGCCGAACCGCCAGCTGCTGATGGACCGGCTGCAGCGCGCCGTGTCGGCCAGCGCGCGGACCGGGCAGTTTGGCGCGCTGATGTTCATCGACCTCGACAACTTCAAGATCCTCAACGACACGCTGGGCCACCACATGGGCGACCAGCTGCTGCAGAAAGTGGGGGCGCGGCTGGTCAACAGCGTGCGCAAGACCGACGTCGTGGCACGCCTGGGCGGCGACGAGTTCGTGGTGATGGCGGACGACCTCAGCACCGATCCGCAAGCCGCCGCGCAGAAGTCGCGGGTGCTGGCCGACAAGGTGCTGCGCACGCTGCGCGAGCCCTTCCTGCTCAACGGCCACCAGCATTTCGCCACCCCCAGCATCGGCGTGGCCACCTTCCAGGGCGAGGCCAGCGACGTGGGCGAACTGCTCAAGCAGGCCGACCTGGCGATGTACCAGGCCAAGTCGCTGGGCCGCAACACGGTGTGTTTCTTCGACCCTGGGCTGCAGGCGGCGGTGAGCGCCAACGCGACCATCAGCCGGGAACTGCGCGAAGCGATCAACGCCGAGCAGTTCGTGCTGCATTACCAGCCGCAGGTGGACCGGGCCGGCGTGATCGCCGGGGTGGAGGCGCTGATCCGGTGGCGCCACCCGCAGCGCGGGCTGGTGCAGCCGGCGGACTTCATCCCGGTGGCCGAGGACACCGGCCTGATCCTGCCGATGGGGCAGTGGGCGATCGAAGAGGCCTGCCGCCAGCTCGCGGCCTGGGCCAAGCGCCCGGACACGGCCCACCTGAGCGTGGCGGTGAACGTCAGCGTGCGGCAGTTCCGCCACCCGGACTTTGTCGACATGGTGATGGCGGCGATCGCCCGCACCGGCATCGGCCCGCAGCGCCTGAAGCTCGAGCTCACCGAAAGCCTGCTGGCCGACCGCATGGAGATCACCATCCAGAAGATGGGCAAGCTCAAGGCGCTGGGCGTCACGCTCGCGCTGGACGATTTCGGCGTCGGCTACTCCTCGCTGTCGGTGCTCAAGCGGCTGCCGCTGGACCAGCTGAAGATCGACAAGGGCTTCGTCGCCGACGTGCTGACCGACCCCAACGACGCCGCCATTTCGCGCGCCATCATCGCGCTGGCGCAGTCGCTGAGCCTGCAGGTGGTGGCCGAGGGCGTGGAGACGATGGAACAGCGCGACTTCCTGGCCTACCAGGGCTGCGACCAGTTCCAGGGCTACCTGTTCTCACGCCCGCTGCCGCTGGCCGAGCTGGAGGCGCTGCTCCAGCGCACGGCCCGCAGTCCGATGATGTGGGTGTGACGCGCGGCCCGCGACTCAGCCGGCCATGAGCGCCACGTTGCCGCCGGCGGCGGTGGTGTTCACCGTCAGCGTGTGCTCCGCGCAGAAACGCGGCAGGTAGTGCGGCCCGCCGGCCTTCGGGCCGGTGCCACTCAGCCCCTCGCCGCCGAACGGCTGCACCCCCACCACCGCGCCGATCATGTTGCGGTTCACGTACACGTTGCCCACGCGGGCCTGCGCGGCCAGCGACAGGGCGCGGCGGTCGATGCGCGTCTGGATGCCCAGGGTCAGGCCGTAACCCAGCGCGTTGATGCGCTCGATCACGGCCGCCGGATCACCGCTCCAGCGCACGACCTGCAGCACCGGGGCAAACAGCTCGGCGCGCACGTCTTCGATCGCGCCCACCTCGAACACCTGCGGCCGCACCCAGGCGCCCTGCGGCGCCTCGCCGCCCAGGCGTTGCAGATGCGGCGCCACAGCCCGCGCAGCGTCTTCGTCGATCAGCGGGCCCACGTCGGTGGCCCAGTCGGCCGGATCGCCCACCACCAGCGTCGCCACCGCGCCGCGGATCATGGCCAGCACGCTGTCGGCGATGGCCTCGTGCAGGCACAGCAGGCGCAGGGCCGAGCAGCGCTGGCCGGCGCTGCGGAAGGCGCTCTGGACCACCGCGTCCGTGACCTGCTCGGGCAGGGCGCTGCTGTCGACCAGCATGGCGTTGATGCCGCCAGTCTCGGCAATCAGCGGCACGATCGGGCCGTCCTTGGCAGCCAGCGCGCGCTGGATGAGCTTGGCCACGGGCGTGGAGCCGGTGAACACCACGCCCGCCACCGCGGGGTGGGCCACCAGCGCGGCCCCCACGGTCTCCCCGGGGCCATGGAGGCATTGCAGTGCATCCACCGGCACGCCCGCGGCGTGCAGCAAGCGCACCGCCTCCACCGCGATGGCGGGGGTCTGTTCCGCCGGCTTGGCCAGGACCGTGTTGCCGGTGACGAGGGCGGCCGCGACCTGTCCGGTGAAGATGGCCAGCGGGAAATTCCACGGGCTGATCGCCACCCAGGCGCCGCGCCCGCCCAGCCGCAGCGTGTTGCGCTCGCCGGTGATGCCCCAGACGCCGGCGGCGTCGCCACCGGGCAGGTCCTGCGGCGCCATCAGGGGCTCGGCCTGCGCGGCGTAGTAGCGCAGAAAGTCGATCGCTTCGCGGACTTCGGCCACCGCGTCACCCCAGGTCTTGTGGGCCTCGGCCACCAGCAGCGCGCACAAGGCCGGCAGGCGGTCCTGCATCGCGTCGGCCGCGCGGCGCAGGCACGCGGCCCGCTCGGCCACGGGCGTGGCGTTCCACGCGCCAAAGGCCGCCAGCGCACGGTCCACGGCCGCGGGTACGTCGCTGGCCGGGGTGTCCGGCACCGTGGGCACGCGCACCGCCGTCCACGCCGCGCCCAGCCGCTGCCGGGTGGCCGTCACGGCGAGGTCGAGACCCGCGCTGTTGCGCCGCGACGGCCCCATCAGGGCCTCGGGCAGCGGGAAGGCGGGGCCCGGGTCGGCGTCTTGCGCGCATTGCACCATGGGCGAGGCGAGCAGCGTGTCCAGCCCCACGGATTCGTCGGCCAACTGGTGCACGAAGGACGAATTCGCGCCGTTTTCCAGCAGGCGGCGCACGAGGTAGGCGAGCAAGTCCCGGTGCGCGCCGACGGGGGCGTACACCCGGCAGGTGATGGCCGGGTCGCGCAGCACCTCGCGGTACACCCCCTCGCCCATGCCGTGCAGCCGCTGCAACTCAAACGGCACGCCGCGCGCCCGCGCCATCTGCACGATGGCGGCGATGGTGGCGGCGTTGTGCGTGGCGAATTGCGGGTGGATGGCGTCGGCGGCGTCGAGCAGCGCGCGCGCGCAAGCCAGGTAGCTCACGTCGGTGCGGTGCTTGCGGGTGAACACCGGGTAGCCCGGCAGGCCCAGCTCCTGAGCGCGCTTGATCTCCGCGTCCCAGTACGCGCCCTTGACCAGGCGGCACATGAAGCGCAGCCCGTGGCGTCGCGCCACCGCCGCCACCTCGCCGATCAGCTCGACCGCCCGCGTCTGGTAGGCCTGCAGCGCCAGCCCCAGCCCGGTCCAGCCCGGGTGGCGCGCCGCCACCCGCGCCGCCAACGCCTCGAACACCACCAGCGACAACTCGAGACGGTCGACCTCCTCGGCGTCGATGGTGAGGTTCAGGTTGGCCGAGGCCGCGCGCTCGCACAGGCTCCAGACCCGCGGCACCAGTTCGGCCACCACGCGATCCGCGTGCAGGTCCTCGTAGCGCGGGTGCAGGGCGCTGAGCTTGATGGAGATGCCGTCGTTGCCGGCCGGACCGCGCGCCGGGTCGCTCTGCGCGGCGATCGCCTCCAGCGCCTGCGCGTAGCTGGCGAGGTAGCGCGCGGCGTCGGCCTCGGTGCGTGCGCCCTCGCCGAGCATGTCAAAGCTGTGGCGGCGGTTGGGCTGCTGGCGCCGGCCGCGCTCGGCCTCGCGCAGCGCCTCGCCGATGGTTTCGCCGAGCACGAACTGGCGGCCCAGCAGCTGCACGGCGCGCAGCGTGGCGGCCACGACCGTGCGCGCGCCCAGCCGCGCCATCAGGCCCGGCGGCGCGGCCTCGTCGGGCAGAAAGCGTTTGCTCATCGCAATCGCCGCCGACGACAGACGGGCCAGCGCCGCATCGGCCGCGCCGTCGAAGTCCGCCCGGCCGAGCTGGTCGGCGGTCAGCGCGATCGCTGTCTCCGCGTCCGGCACGCGCAACAGCGCCTCGGCCAGCCGCATCAGCGCCAGCCCCTCGGCGCTGCTGATCGGGTACTCCTTGAGCAGGCTCTCCATCGCCCAGAACGGCGGTGGGTTGTCGCGCACGGCGCGCACCCAGGGGGCGGCCATGGCCGCAGCGGCGGGCCCATCAAACGCCTCGCGCAGCGCGTCGAGGCGGGCCGCCAGCACCTCGGCTTCGGGGCGGTACGGGTCGGGCAGTCGGTCGGTGGATCGGGTCATGGTGATCGCCTGGCAAAGGGTCGGTGGATGACGAATACGCGTAGTTTTTCCGTTTGCAGACCGAATTTCTCACCAATAATCTTCTTGTTGATAGCCAAATATTCACCATGCAGGACCTTGACCGCATCGACCTCCGCATCCTCGACCTGCTGCAGCGCGACGGCCGCCTGAGCAACCTCAAGCTCGCGGAAGGCGTCGGCCTGTCGCCCACGGCCGTGCTGGCGCGCACGCAGCGGCTGCAGCGCGAGGGCTACATCGTGGGGTTCGAAGCGCGGCTGGACCCGCTCAAGCTCGGGCGCGGGATGATGGTGTTCGTCGAGGTGCTGCTGGACCGAACCACGCCCAACGTGTTCGACCAGTTCAAGGCCGCGGTGCAGGTGCGCGACGAGATCATGGAATGCCACATGGTCGCCGGCGGCTTCGACTACCTGCTCAAGACCCGCATGGCCGACATGGCGGCTTACCGGGCGTTTGCCGGACAGGTGCTGTGGCAGCTGCCGGGCGTGCGCGAGACCCGCACCTACGCGGTGATGGAAGAGGTGAAGAACCTCACCCGGCTGCCGCTGTAGTGTGCTGTCCCACTGATACGTGCACACACAAAACCGATGGATTTCGGGTCAGGGCCAGGCGCAAACCGGAGCGATACCCGCAGGTATCGCGAGGATTTGCAACGCCGCCCTGGCTCGAAAGACGCGGTTTTGTGTGCAGGTATCAACGGGACAGCGCACCAGGCGCGTCGCCGGGCGCCGGCTTGCGCGGCCGGTGCCCAAACACCGCACGCCCCACACGGACGATGGTCGCGCCCTCGGCGACGGCGGCCTCCAGGTCATCGCTCATGCCCATGGACAGCGTGTCCAGCGGCAGGCCGCGCGCCTGCAGGTCGGCCAGACACTGCGCCGCGCGGCGGAACAGCGCGCGCTGGATGGCCACGTCGGGCGACGGCTCCGGAATGCACATCAGCCCACGCAGGCGCAGACGCGGCAGCGCCGCCACCGCCTCGGCCAACGCCCCAAGCTCGGCCGGCGCCACGCCCGCCTTGTTCGGTCCGTCGTCCACGTTGACCTGCAGGCACACCTGCAGCGGCGGCAGGTCCTCCGGACGCTGCTCGCTCAGGCGCTGCGCGATTTTCAGGCGGTCCACGCTGTGCACCCAATCGAAATGCCCGGCCACCAGCCGGGTCTTGTTGCTTTGAAGCGGTCCGATGCAGTGCCACTCGATCGGTGCAGACGACCGTTCGGCGTCGAGCGCGAGGATCTTCTCGACGCCTTCCTGCACGTAGTTTTCGCCGAACGCGCGCTGACCGGCCGCCAAAGCCTGACGAACGGCGTCGGCGTCGAAGGTCTTGGACACCGCGAGCAACCGCACGGCGTCGGCGGACCGTCCGGCCGCGTCGCACGCCCGCCGCAACCGGGCCTGCACGTCTTGGAGATTGGTTTCAATCGTCGTCATAATCGGTCGCAACACCCCACCAGGCATACCCTTCCCCGGCATGGATATCACCCAACTGCTGGCCTTCAGCGTCAAGAACAAGGCATCGGATCTTCACCTGTCGGCCGGGCTGCCGCCCATGATACGGGTGCACGGCGACGTGCGACGGATCAACGTCGAACCGCTGGACCACAAGGCGGTACACGCCATGGTCTACGACATCATGAACGACAGTCAGCGCAAGCAATACGAGGAATTCCTCGAGTGCGACTTCTCGTTCGAGATCGAAGGTCTGGCGCGCTTCCGGGTCAATGCCTTCAACCACAACCGTGGCGCGGGCGCGGTGTTCCGCACCATCCCCAGCAAGATCCTCACGCTGGAGCAGCTCAACGCGCCGAAGATCTTCGCCGAGCTCGCCCTCAAGCCGCGCGGCCTGGTGCTCGTCACCGGACCCACCGGCTCGGGCAAGTCGACCACGCTGGCCGGCATGATCAACCACCTCAACGAGACCGAGTACGGCCACATCCTGACCGTGGAAGACCCGGTCGAGTTTGTGCACGAGTCCAAGAAGTGCCTGGTCAACCAGCGCGAGGTCGGCCCCCACACGCTGAGCTTCAACAACGCGCTGCGCTCCGCGCTGCGCGAAGACCCCGACGCCATCCTCGTGGGTGAGATGCGCGACCTGGAAACCATCCGCCTGGCGATGACCGCCGCAGAAACCGGCCACCTGGTGTTCGGCACGCTGCACACGTCGAGTGCCGCCAAGACCATCGACCGCATCATCGACGTCTTCCCGGCCGAGGAAAAAGACATGGTGCGTGCGATGCTGTCCGAATCGCTGGTGGCCGTGATCTCGCAGACGCTGTGCAAAACCAAGGACGGCGCCGGCCGCGTGGCGGCGCACGAAATCATGCTGGGCACCAGCGCCATCCGCAACCTGATCCGCGAGGCCAAGGTCGCGCAGATGTATTCCGCCATCCAGACCGGCAACGGCGTGGGCATGCAAACGCTCGACCAGTGCCTGACCGACCTGGTCCGGCGCAACGTGATCAGCCCGGCCGAGGCCCGCAGCAAGGCCAAGATCCCCGAGAACTTCCCAGGCTAACCGGCCAAGGCATGGCTGCCCCCACGCTCCACCACCGCGCGGGTCGCTGCCCGTCCCGGGGGCTGGCCGTGCCAGGGGCGGGCCAGCGCCGCGGCCCTCGCACCTGATCTAAAGGACACATTCATGGAACGCGATCAGGCTTCCAAGTTCATCAACGACCTGCTCAAGCTGATGCTCAGCCGGGGTGGCAGTGACCTGTTCATCACCGCCGAGTTTCCGCCGGCCATCAAGGTGGACGGCTCGGTCGTGAAGGTGTCGCCGCAACCGCTGACCGCCAACCACACGCTGGCGCTGGCGCGGGCCATCATGAACGACAAGCAGGCCGCGGAGTTCGAGCGCACCAAGGAATGCAACTTCGCCATCGCGCCGCCGGGCATTGGCCGTTTCCGCGCCAGCGCGTTCATCCAGCAGGGCAAGGTCGGCATGGTGCTGCGCACGATTCCCTCGGTGCTGCCCACGATCGACAAGCTCGGCCTGCCCCAGGTGCTCAAGGATGTGGTGATGAGCAAGCGCGGCCTGTGCGTCCTGGTGGGCGCCACCGGCTCGGGCAAGTCGACCTCGCTGGCCGCCATGGTCGACTGGCGCAACGAAAACAGCCACGGCCACATCATCACCATCGAAGACCCGGTGGAGTTTGTGCACCCGCACAAGAACTGCGTGGTCACGCAGCGCGAGGTCGGGCTGGACACCGACAGCTGGGAAGCCGCGCTGAAGAACACCCTGCGCCAGGCGCCCGATGTGATCCTGATGGGCGAAATCCGCGACCGCGAGACCATGGAACACGCCATCCAGTTCGCGGAAACGGGCCACCTGTGTCTGGCCACGCTGCACGCCAACAGCGCCAACCAGGCACTTGACCGCGTGATCAACTTCTTCCCGGAAGAGCGCCGCGCCCAGCTGCTGATGGATCTGTCGCTCAACCTGCGCGCCATGATCTCGCAACGCCTGATCCCGCGCCAGGACAACAAGGGCCGACACGCCGCGGTGGAGGTGATGCTCAACACCCCGCTGATCGCCGACCTGATCTTCAAGGGCGATGTCACCGAGATCAAGGAGATCATGAAGAAGAGCACCAACCTGGGCATGCAGACCTTCGACCAGGCCCTCTTCAACGCCTTCGAGGCCAACCTCATCACGCTCGAAGACGCGCTGCGCAACGCCGACTCGCTCAACGACCTGCGGCTGCAGATCAAGCTCAACAGCCAGCGCGCCAAGACGCAGGACCTGGCCGCGGGCACCGAACACCTCACGATCGTTTGACCCCCCCGCGCCGCGCCAGGGGCGCGTCACCCCCCGGGGGGCGATGCCGGTAAACGGGCGGAGCCCGATCCACGGCATCGCGGGGTGAAAGCACGCGGGACGGGTTACGACCGCGCGGCTGGGTTGCCCCCTGACCCTTTACCCCCGCAATCCATCCGCCGGATCGCCTTGGGTACCATGACGGTTGGCATGCCAACATCCAAAGGAGACCCCGCTTGAACCCGAAAACCTACGAACCCACCCCGTCGCGCCGCGTCGCTTTTCTTGGCCTGGGCGTGATGGGCAGCCCGATGGCGGGGCACCTGGCCGCCGCGGGGCACCAGGTCACGGTCTACAACCGCACCGCCGCGAAGGCCGAGGCCTGGGCGCAGCGCCACGGCGGCGCCTTTCGCACCACGCCGCGCGAGGCCGCGGCCGGGGCGGACATCGTGTTCGCCTGCGTGGGCAACGACGATGACCTGCGCGCGGTCACCCTGGGGGCCGACGGCGCTTTCGCCGGCATGAAGCCGGGTGCCGTGTTCGTGGACCACACCACCGCGTCGGCCGACGTGGCGCGCGAGCTGTACGGCGCGGCCAAGGCATTGGGGATCGCCTTTGTCGACGCGCCGGTGTCCGGTGGTCAGGCCGGCGCGGAAAACGGCCTGCTGACGGTCATGTGCGGTGGCGACGCCGCGGCCTTCGACACGGTCAAGCCGGTGGCCATGGCCTTCTCGCGCGCCTTCACGCTCATGGGTGCCAGCGGTGCGGGTCAGCTCACCAAGATGGTCAACCAGATCGCCATCGCCGGGCTGGTGCAAGGCCTGTCCGAGGCCATCGCCTTCGGCCAGAAAGCCGGCCTCGACATGAATCTGGTGCTGGACGTGATCGGCAAGGGCGCCGCCCAGAGCTGGCAGATGGACAACCGCGGCAAGACGATGGTGGCCGACCAGTTCAACTTCGGCTTCGCGGTGGACTGGATGCGCAAGGACCTGGGCCTGGTGCTGGACGAGGCCAAGCGCAACGGCGCGCGTCTGCCGGTGACGGCGCTGGTGGACCAGTTCTACGCCGATGTGCAGGCCATGGGCGGCCAGCGCTTCGACACCTCCAGCCTGATCAAGCGCCTGCGCTGACCCGCCGCCGCGGCGCCACGGCGCCACGGCACCCCGCCGTGGTGCCGCGGGCCCGCTCAGTTCGCCGGACGGGGCGGCTGGGGCTGCTGGGCCTTCTGCTCCTCGGCTTTCACCGGCGACGCCAGGCGCGCCAGCTCTTCCTCGGTCAGGATTTCGAACACCCGCACCACGCGCTGCACACCCGAGGTGTTGCGGGCGATGTCGGTGGCGCGCGCGGCTTCGCGCTGCGTGACACGGCCCATCAGATACACCGTGCCGCGGCGTGTGGTGACCTTGAAGGCCACGGCCGAGAGGTCCTTGGCATCGACAAAACCGGCCTTCACCTTGCCGGTGATGAGCGAGTCGTTGGTGCGCTCGCTCAGGGGCGGCGTGTTGACCACACCGATTTCGTTGACGATGCTGCGCACGTTGTCCACGCCGGCCACCACGCGCTCGATGTCGGCCTTCGTCGCCTCGCTGGCGGCTTCGCCGGTCAGGAGCACCTGGCGGTTGTAGCTGGTCACGCTGATGTTCGCGCGCTCGCCGAACTGCTCCTTGATGCGGTTGGCCGCGCGCAGTTCGATGCCCTGGTCGTCGAGCTGCGCGCCGGAGGTGCGGCGGTCCACCGCCACGAGGGCGGTGCCGACGGCACCACCGACCACGAGCGGCGCACAGGCAGACAATGCACCGCCGAGGCTGGCGGCGGCCAGGGCCAGGGCAGCGAGGCGGGCGGGAAAGCGGTTGAGGGTGGTCATGCGGGGTTCTCCGGTTCGGCTGCTGGGTCTTCGGGAAGACCAAGCAGCTGGGCATCCACGCCGTCGCACAGGCAATGCAGCACGAGTTGGTGGACCTCAAGAATGCGTGCCGGCGAATCGGACGGCACGCAGATGTGAACATCGGTGTCGCGCAGACGCCCGGCCAGGGCGCCCCCGCGCGCACCGGTGAGGGCGATCACGGTCATGTCGCGCTCGTGCGCGGCCTCGGCCGCGGCAAGCAGGTTGCCGGCCTGCCCGGTGTCGGCCACCAGCAGCAGCACGTCGCCGGCCTGACCGAGGGCACGCACGGGCCGTGCGTAAACGGAGCGGGGCTCAAAGGACTGCGCGATGGCGGTGAGCGCGGTCGCGTCGGCCGAAAGCACGAGCGCGGCCAGCTCAGGCCGATCGCGTTCGAAGCGCCCCACGAAATGGGCCACGAACTGCTGCGCGGCCGCAGCGGACGGGCCGTTGCCGCAGGCCAGCACCTTGCCGCCGCCCGTGACGCTGGCCAGCAGAGCGCCGGTGGCGGCCTCCACGGCGGGCGCCAACGACTGGGCACACTGGTACTTGAGGTCGGCGCTGTCGATGAATTGCTGCTGGATCCGTTGCAAAAGCATGGGCTTGATGATAGCGGCCGGGTGTGAAGCGCCCGCCGGCGTGGCGACGGCGTGCGGGCGGGGAGCGCGTGGCCTGTGCTCTGACTCCGCGATCGCCCGACGGTTCACCCGTCCCTCGACCGAAGGTCAGCCCATGTGATCGATGCGCCGCTGGGGGCGGGCAGGCCGGCGAGGACCCTCTACCCGAACCGCACCGTCACGTATGTTCGATATCGAACATACGAAAACGTCGGGCAGACATAGACTCGGGGGCGACCCACCCGATAGGACCCCGCCCCGATGAATCCGAGGGAAACACCGATGGATTTCAGGCTTGACCAGTCCGCAAACGCGCTGCTGGCTTCGATTCCACCAACCGAATGGGCACGGATCGCGCCCCACCTCGAGCCGGTGGAGCTGCCGCTGGGGAAGGTCCTGTATGAGTCGGGCGCACCGATGAGCCACGTGTATCTGCCGACCACGGCGATCGTGTCGCTGCTGTATGTCATGGCGGATGGCGCGTCGGCCGAGATTGCCGTGGTGGGGAACGAAGGCATCGTCGGGGTTGCGGTTTTCATGGGGGGGGACACCACCCCCAGCCGTGCGGTGGTCCAGAGCGCAGGCCAGGGTTACCGGATCAGCGCCCATTGGATCAAGGACGAGTTCAACCAGTCGGGTCCGGTGATGCACCTGCTGTTGCGCTACACCCAGGCGCTGATCACCCAGATGGCGCAGACCGCGGTGTGCAACCGGCACCACACCCTGGACCAGCAACTCTGCCGCTGGCTGCTGCTGAGCCTGGACCGGTTGAGCGGCCCGGAATTGGTCATGACGCAGGAACTGATCGCCAACATGCTCGGCGTGCGGCGTGAAGGGGTCACCGAGGCGGCACTCAAGTTGCAGCGGCAGGGCATCATCCGCTATGCCCGGGGACACATCACGGTGCTGGACCGCGGGGCGCTTGAGAAACGCGTGTGCGAGTGCTACGGGGTCGTGAAGCAGGAATACGACCGCCTGCTGCCGCACCGCCTGGCCGTCTGACCATCAGGACACGGCCGCGCCGCGACCGACCGCTGGCCGCCAGCGGCTGTGTGCGCTGACGAACAGTCGAACCGGACGCGGGTCTTCACACTGGGGTTCCCGGGACGGGCGTGACAAAGGTTCTGCGACCGTCGTCTTTCGTACCGGGGTCCCCACCGTGTCCGAGGATGCCCATGCGCCGCACTGAAAACCTGCTGATCGGGCGACTGCCGTCGATGGAACGCCACCGGCTGCTGGCGCGGTGCGAGCCTTACGAGCTCACGCCCCCGGGCTGTTCCCCAGAGCCGGCAAAACCGGCCGCCCATGCCTACTTTCCCGCCAGCGGCTGCTTCTCGCTGGTGATCGACTGGGATCGCTACCCGCGCATGGAGGTCGCGATGATCGGGCGGGAGAGTGTGCTGGGGGGTGAGATTCTGCTGGGCGACCACGCACCGCCTTGGCAGGCCGTGGCGCACGGGCAGTGCCAGGGATGGCGCATCGGCGCCACCGCGCTGGCGGACACCTGCGCCAGCAGTCCGTCGCTGCGGATCCTGCTGCACACGGCGTTGCTGGTTCGCTGGCACCAGCAGGCGCTGGCGCTGGCCTGCCAGCGCTTGCACGCCGTGGGTCCGCGGCTGGCGCGCTGGCTCCTGATGTGCCACGACCGCACCCCGACGGAACCGGTGCACATGACACAGGAAGCGCTGGCCGGCCTGCTGGGGGTCCGTCGCGTGGGTGTGACCCTCGCGGCCAGCGAGCTGCAGCAAAGCGGCCTGATCCATTACCACCGCGGCGCGGTCACCGTGATCGACCGGGCCGCGCTGGCGCTCCGGGCCTGTCGCTGCTACCGGGCGGATCTCGCCTTGCACCGCAAGCTGCTGCCCGGGCCTGTGCCATGAGGCAGCGAGACAAGTCCGAGCGCGCGGCGGGGTGGTGGCTGCCCCGGAGCCATGCGCCGTGCAGCGCGCCACGCTCAGCCATCGCCACAGACCAACCCAGCCCGGGACCTTCCCCCGTCATATCCCCAACGAGGAGCCGTTCATGCTGTACCGATTCAAGTCACAAGCCACTGGCGATCTTGTCATGCTCCGCGGCGATGCCGAGGCAGCGCTTCGGCTGACAGGCAAGTCAGTGTCGTCGCAGGGCATTTTCAGCACGGACCAGCTGCCGGCGGCCATCGCCGTGCTGCGGGCAGCCGCCACGGAAGACCGGGCGCTGCGCAAGCTGGAGACGGAGGCCTACCGGGGGGATCAGGCCGGAGAGCTCTACCTCGATCCGGACATCCGCCTGTCGCAGCGCATCGTCCCGCTGATCGCGCTGTTGGAGGAAGCGAGCCACGCCGACCGATCGGTCATCTGGTCGACCACCTGAGCGGGCGATCAGCCACCGCCGGGGCCAGGAGGCCGCGTGTCGGCAAACGCGATTCCGTTCGCTGACGCACAGACGCCGCGGGCACAGACGCTCACAGTGGGCTCGTCGCTCCCGCGGCCCAGCTGCCGACGGGTCGACCCCCCACCCCACCGCCGAAGGAACACCATGCAAGCAAGACAACTTCCCGCCGCTCTGGCCCTGTCCGTGGTTGTCCTGGCCGGACTGACCGGGCTGACGGCCTGCCAGTCCACGCCCACGCAGGAAAGCACGGGCCAGTATCTGGACGACACCGCCATCACCGCGAAGGTGAAGGCCGCCATCCTCAACGAAGCCACCCTGAAGTCGGCCGAAATCAATGTCGAGACCTTCAAAGGCGTGGTGCAACTCAGCGGCTTCGTCAGCACCCAGGCCGACATCGCCACCGCCGTGCGGGTCGCCCAAGGCGTCGCCGGTGTGCGATCGGTGCGCAACGACATGCGCCTGAAGTGACGCCGTGCGCGCGCTCAACACCACCCTTCCCCACCCAGGAGACACCTCATGAACCGCACCACCCTGTCCCACACCGCCGACGCCTCCACGACCACGCCGGCCTCCGGGCCCTATGCCGAACGCGGCGCCCTGGTCGACCGGACACCCGCCCACCAGGTCGCAGGCCACACCGAGCCCTCGTCGGATGCCTTGCGCACGACGGGCAGCGATGCCCTGCGACACCTCCTGCACGACACAGAAGAAGCCGCGCAACAGCGATGGGATGCGGTGAAGCACCGCTCCGAACGCGCCCGCGACGCCACCACGCACTACGTGCAGCAGCATCCGCTGGCCTCGGTCCTGGTGGCCGCGGCCGCGGGCGCGGTCGTGGCGGGGCTGGTGTCGCTGGTGGGCCGCCACGCCGGAGGCGGGCGTTGATCCATCCGCTGCTGCGCCTGGCCCTGTCGCGACCGGATCTGCTGTCCGACTGGGGTGGCGCCTATGCCGGGCTGCTGGCGGCGGGGCTGGACCGAGACGCCCACCGGCTGCGCCGCCAGCTGTTGTGCCAGTTCGGCGCTCTCACGCTGGTCGCGGTGGGACTGACCCTGGCAGGGGTCGCTGTGCTGCTGTGGGCCGCACTGCCGCCGGACTGGGTGACGGCATCGGCCGGCCGCGGGCCGGGCCTGTACTCCACGGCGCTGGTGGTGTGCGGGGTGCCCATCGTCTGCGGCGGTGCGCTGGCTTGGCTCGGTGCACGCGCGGGCCCGGGTGGCGACACATGGTCGCTGCTGCGGGAACAGTGGGCGCGCGACGCCGACTGGCTGCGCCACGCCCGCGGGTGATGAACACGGTCGCCGATGCCCTGGAGCGGTTGCAGCGCAGCCGGGAGCGCTGCCTGCTCGCGCTGGCGGCGCACAGCCGCTCAGAAGACGCCGGCTGGTGGGCCTCGCTGGTGCGGGGGGCTGGGCGCACCGCGTGGTGGCCCGTGGCGGCAGCGGTCTGGCGGGCGTATCGAAGACCAGGCGCCCAGCCGGCACCGTCAACAACACCACCGAACAACGGAGCATCAGCGGCCGAGAACCCGCGCCACGCGCCGGGCCGTGTCCTTGGCGTGGTGGCATTGGCCTGCCTGGCGGTCGGCGCCTATGCCCTGATGAAGGCCGTCTGGCATGAACGCCGCGGCCGGCCCGGAACCGACCAAGACGCCGCCCGGCATTGACCGTCGCGCCGGCCCGAGGCTCAGGCCGACGGCGGCGCCATCAGGGCCAGCAGGCACCCCGTGGCCTGCGCGTTGCGACCCACCGTGGCGTGAAATTCGCCAGCGCCCCGGGTGCCCGGCAGCGCATGAAGCACACGGGTCTCGGACGGCGTGCCGACCACCACGCGGGCAACCATCGCCAGCAAGGTGGCATGACTCTGCGGGGTCAGCAACACCGACAGCGGTACACCGCACAGCGTCAAGCGTTCAACGCCGAGCAGGTCGGCTGCGGCCTGGTTTGCCTTGCGGATCACACCGTGGTCGTCGATCAGCAGGTACCCCATCGGAGCCCGGTCGAACAGAAAGGCCTGCTGCCTCGCGGCTTCCTCTGCGGCGAGGCGGGACGCCACGAGTTCCTCGTTCTGCAGTTCCAGCTCGACCTGGTGCACCTGCAGTTCGTGCAACAGCGCCAGGGCGTCCGAAGCGGTGCTTTGTTCAAGCGCGAGGCGACACAGGACCCGAAGCGCCTCGGACGAGTTGTAGCGACCGGGGTTCGGAATGCAGCCCTGCGCCAGGCTGTCCACCGCCCGCTGGCGGAGCTGGGGGAGGATTTCGGCGAAGTCGTTGGGACTCATCGGGGGTCTTCAGATGATGGGTGAGCGGCGTTATGCATGACGCAGCTTTGACTCGAGCACCTTCGCCGCGGTGATGTCGATGAAGGTGATGACCACTCCCTGGATCTGATCGGACAAGGTCCGGTACGGCTTGATCCTCACCATATACCAATGCCCGTCGGTCGTGGTGATTTCTTTTTCCGTGAACGTGAGCGTGCGCAGGGTCTGCCGGGCATCGGCTGTGAGCTCGGGGTAATTGAGCGTGCTGGCCAGGTCGCTCAGCGGCCGCCCAACGTCACTTTCGCGGAGGTGGATCAGCCGGGTGATCTGCTCGGTGAAGCGCCGGACTTGCAACTCGTTGTCCAGAAACAGCGTCGCGATGTCGGTGCTGTTGAGCAGGTTCTGCATGTCGCTGTGCGCCAGCGCAAGATCGTCCAGCTTGGCCTGCAGTTCCTGGTTGAGGGTCTGCAGCTCCTCATTCATGGACTGAGACTCCTCTTTCGAGGTGGTGAGCTCCTCGTTGGCCGACTGCAGCTCTTCGTTGATCGACTGCAAAGCCTCGTTGGCGGCCTGCAGCTCCTCTGCCGAAGCCGTCATCTCCAGGCGCAGCGCCTGAATCTCCGCCTTGCAGCGCTCGAGTTCATCGCACAGCGCCCCGGGCAGCGCGTCCGCGCTGGCGCCGTCCGGACTGGGGCGGACAGGCGCCAGTGGGACCGGGCGGAACGCCACCATCAACACCCCCGGAGCGCCGGGGGCCTCGGGCGATCCGCCCACGACGGGCGTGATCGTGAGGCTGACGCCAGGCTGCTCACCACCGTCGTCCAGCCGCAGGTCGGGCACATCGACCGCCTTGGCCGTGCGCATTGCCTCGCGCAGGGCCACCGCAATGTGGCTGCGCAGGCGCGGTCGGGCCATCGCGTGGATGTTCCAGTTGGCCCGGCCGGCAGCCGGCTCCAGGTACGCCCCGACGCTGCCATGGACGTACAACAAATCGCCCTGCTCGTTCACCAGAACCGCCGCGGGCGCAAAGGCCTGCAAGAGCGTCTGTTCGGCAAGCATCTGAAGGCTGGCGGAGGAGGGCGTCTGTGTAGGCACGCTGGTGTCCTTGGAAATGGTGCGGGCCGTGTTCTTCGGGCGGACGGGGAAATCCACGTCACCCACCAGCACGGCATCGTCGCTGCGCCAGTACAGGCGCGATTTCGGATTCACGGGCTGGAAGAAGCTCTGCGCGTTGCCCACCGTCTCGGAACCGCCCAGCAAGAGCGCGCCGCCGGGGCGAAGGCAGTAGCCGAAGAGCGGCAGCAGCCGCCGCTGCAAACTCGCGTTGAAATAAATGAGCAGGTTACGGCAGGACAAAAAGTCCAGCTGGGTGAAGGGCGGGTCGATGATCACATCGTGTTGGGCAAACAGCACCATGTCGCGGATGCGCTTGTCGACAATCCAGTCGCCGCCCTGACGGCGAAAGAAGCGCTGCAGCCGCTCGGGCCCGACCTCGGCAGCCACCTGCGGACCGTAACGTCCCCGGCGGGCGACCGAAATCGCCTCGGGGCTGAGGTCGCTCGCAAAGATCTGGAGCCGCGGCGCCACGCCGGCGTCGGGCCCGCGCGCGGCCACGAACTCCGCGTACACCATCGCCAGCGTGTAGGCCTCCTCACCCGTCGAGCAACCCACGACCCAGGCCCGCAGCGGCAGGTTTGGTCGCGCTCGGGCCACCAGCGAAGGCAGGACCCTCAAGCGCAATTCCTCCCACGCTTCCGGGTCGCGGAAGAACCGGGTCACGCCAATCAGCAACTCCTTGAACAGGATGTCGAGTTCGGTGGGGTTGTCGCGCGCAAACCGCCCGTAGGCCTGCAGGCTGTCCAGACCGTGCGCGGCGAGGCGCCGCTCGATGCGGCGGCGCACGGTGCTGGGCTTGTATTCCGACAGGTCATGCCCGATGCGTTCGCTGAGCAGGCGCAGCAGCGCCAGCAGGCTGGCCTCGTCGTCCTGCAGCGCGAGCGCGTCAGGCGGGTGCGGCGCTGTGGCCGCCACCGCGGTGGGCGCAGCGGCGGCCGCGATGGCTTGCATCAGTCGGATGGGCAGATCGGCGGCAGGCGCCTGGATGTCGATGCACCCGCTGTCCAGCGCACTCGCGGGCATGGCGGGGTACTGGGCAGACGCAGGCGCCTGCGCCAGCGTCAAACCTCCCGCCGCGCGAATGGCCTCGACACCCCGCGTGCCGTCGGCGCCCATGCCCGACAGCACGACGCCGATGGCCTGACGGCCATATTCCGCCGCCAGCGACTCAAACAGACGATCCACGGGACGCCGCAGGCCACGCGGCTCGGATGGCGACAGCAGCGCGAGCGTGCGGCCCTGGACGACCAGTTCCCGGTCGGGCGGAATGACATAGACACGGTCGGCCTGCATGACCGCACCATCCACCGCCTCCTCCACCGTCATGGACGTCACCCGCTGCAGCAGCACGGCCAGCAGCGCCTTGTGCGTGGGGTCCAGGTGCTGGACCACCACACACGCCCAACCGCTGGCGACCGGCACGCTCCTGAGAAAGGCCTGCAGCGCAGCGAGACCGCCTGCAGAAGCCCCGATCCCCACCACCCGGGGGCCGGGATGCGGCGCAGGCGTCGAGGGGGGCGCGGTTCGCGGGGTGGCCATCACGGACAGTCTACGCCCCGGCAGACCCGGGCCGTGGCTTCGGCGGTCCTGCGCCGGTGGCGGCGCATCGCCCGGCGGGGTCGCGCGGCGCCCCGGGCCGGACGCCGCGGTCTCAAACGGCGTCGCCGGCGTCGAAGGCGGCGCGCACCCAGCGCAGATCACCGCCTTCGATCAGCACCGCGTCAAAGCGGCATGGCGGTGTGGCTCCCAGACGCATCAGGAAGTGGCGCGCCGCCAGCACGACCCGGCGCTGCTTGAGGGCGGTGATGCTGGCGCCGGCCCCGCCAGCCGCGGCGCTTGCGCGCTGACGCACTTCCACGAACACCAATGTGCCGTCGCGCTCGCGCAGGATCAGGTCCACCTCGCCGCCGCCGCGCCCGGGGGTGCGAAAATTGCGCGCCACCAGCCGCAGGCCCTGCGCCTGCAGGTGCGCCAGCGCCCGGTCTTCGCCGGCGTTGCCGCGCGCGGTGGTGGTCATGCCGCTGCCTGAGTGCTGCCGAGAACCCGCCACGTGTCACTCCCCTCGTTGTCCAGCGCCGCGGCCCAGGCGGCCGCCCACCAAGACTATCCGGCCGGTGCGCTCTATACCGTGGCCACGCCGATCGGCAACCTCGCCGACATCGGTCTGCGGGCGTTGCATGTGCTGTCGCTCGTGGATGCCGTGGCCTGCGAGGACACGCGCCACACCGCCGCGCTGTTGCAGCACCTGGGCCTGCATCGGCCGCTGATCGCGGTGCACGAGCACAACGAGGCCGAAGCGGCGGTGGCGGTGGTGGCGCGGCTGCAGCGGGGCGAGCGCGTGGCGTACGTGAGCGACGCCGGCACGCCGGGGCTGAGCGACCCGGGCGCGCGGCTGGTCGCGGCGGCGCAGACGGCAGGGCTGCGCTGCGTGCCGGTGCCCGGGCCGAGCGCGCTGACGGCGCTGATCAGCGTGGCCGGCGCGGCGGGCTGGGACGGGCGCTTCGTTTTCCACGGCTTTCTGCCAGCCAAGGCCGCCGAGCGCGCCCGCGCCGTGCAGGCGCTGGCTGGCGACCCGCGCGCCCACGCGCTGCTGGAGGCACCGCACCGCATCGAAGCGCTGGCGGCCGACCTGGCCTCGCTGGGAGAGCGCGGCGTGACGGTCGGCCGCGAGCTGACCAAGCAGTTTGAAGAGGTGGCCACGCTGGCGGCCCAGGCACTGCCAGCCTGGCTGACCGCCCACCCGCACCGCACGCGCGGCGAATTTGCGCTGCTGGTGCACCCGGCCGCGGTGGCCGTCGCGGCGACCGGGCTGGACGACAGCACGCGTCGGCTGCTGGCCCGGCTGCTGCAGGAACTGCCGGTGAAAGCGGCGGTGAAGGTGGTGGCGGACGTGACCGGACAGCCGCGCAACGCACTCTATGACGAGGCACTGCGCCTGCGTGGCGACGCGGCCGGGGACGACGGCGACGCGACCTGAGGACTCAGCGGCCGAGCCGTGGGCCGCTGTCGACCACCTCGGTCGCCTGCACATCCACGATGTCGGCCGAAGCACCCGGCGCGCGCGAAGCACCGGAGGACGGGCGGAACGCGCCCGCGGCGTAGCGGCGCTGCGCCTCGCGCATGCGCTGGAACACCACCACCGGCGCCGGCTTGCGCCCGGTCACCAGCGACCACAGCGACACCCCCAGCACCGCGATCAGCGAAGCCGCGATCAGGCTGAGGACGAACACCGCCGCCGCCAGGGCCAGGCCCAGCCGCAGCACGCCGCGCAGCAGGCGGCCCAGCGCATCGGAAAACACGGTCATGGTCGACAGAGCCCAGGCGAGCCCGCAAGTTCCGGCCCGGTGGGCCGTGTGGGTGCTCAAGTGGGGCCATTGTGCGCTGTCACAAGCCCCGCCGATGGCGCTGCTATGCTCCCCGGCCTCCCTGCGTCCCGCCCTGGGTCACCCCATGAAACACCTCACCCAATATTTCCTGCGCGGCCTCATCACCTTCCTGCCGGTGGCGTTGACGATCTACGTGCTCTACCTGTTCGTGGTGTGGACCGAGACGCTGGCGATGCGGGCCATCCGCCCGATCATTGGCGACTTCTACCTGCCCGGGCTGGGCATCCTGCTGGGCACGCTGGCGATCTTTGGGCTGGGCGTGCTGGTGTCGCAGCCGGTGGTGGCGCGGCTGCTGTCGTGGGTGGAGCTGCCGTTCACCAACCTGCCGGTCGTCAAAAGCATCTACTCGTCGCTGAAGAACTTCGCCGACTACTTCGCGCCCCACGAAAAGGACGCGCAACAGGTGGTGCTGCTGAAGTCGCCCGACCAGCCGATGTCCATCGTCGGTCTGGTCACGCGGCAGTCCTTCGATGGCCTGCCCGGCGCGCTGGGCCAGCTCGACCAGATCGCGGTCTACCTGCCGATGGGCTACATGATCGGCGGCTACACCGTGTTCGTGCCGCGCGAGTGGGTCACGCCGATCGACATGTCGGTGGAGGAGGCGATGCGCTCGTCCCTGATCGCCTGGATGTCGTCGAGCCGGCCGAACGCGTGACACGCCACGCCTGACCGCGCAGCGCCCGGAACTCCGCCCCCGCGAGGCTTTCCAAGCGCCCATGCCGTCCGCACCCCACCCCTACCTGCCCCAGCCCGGCCGTCGGCTGCTGATCGGCGCCGCCGCCGCACTCGCCCTGCCCGGCTGGCTCACGCCCGCCCGCGCCGCCGGTCGGCTGGCGCTGACCCCGTCGCAAGCCGAGGGGCCCTTCTACCCCGACGCGCTGCCGGCCGACCACGACAGCGACCTGCTCGCCGTCGGCGCGCGGCGCACGCGCGGCGGGGAGGTGCTGGCGCTGCGCGGCACCCTGCTCGACCCCGACGGCCGGCCCGTCGACGGCGCGCTGGTCGATCTCTGGCAATGCGACGCGGCGGGTCATTACCATCACCCGCGCGACGGCGGCCGCGCCGACCCGGACTTCCAGGGCTTCGGCCGCGCCCGCACCGCCCGCGACGGCGGCTTTGCCTTCCGCACCCTGCGCCCCGCGCCCTACCCCGGACGCACGCCCCACCTGCACGTGAAGGTCTGGCGCGGGCCGCGCGCGCTGCTCACCACGCAGCTCTACGTCGCCGGTGAGCCGTCCAACGAGCGCGACTTCCTGTTCCGCCGCCTGGACGAAGCCGGCCGCGCCGCACTGACCCTCTCCCTGCAACCCGGCTCCGACGGCTGGCGCGGTGAAGCGCGCCTGATCGTGGCCGCCTGAGCGCTCTTACCGCATGGATTCCCTGACGCAGATCGCGCTCGGCTCGGCCGTGACCGTGGCCGTGATGGGCCGGCGCACGGCCGCGTGGAAAGCCGCCCTGTGGGGCGGCATCGCCGGCACGCTCCCCGATCTCGACGCCCTCATCGACCACGGCGACGCGGTGCTCAACATGGTGCTGCACCGCGCCGAGAGCCACGCCTTGTTCTTCCTCACGCTGGCCGCGCCGGTGCTCGCCTGGATCGCCGCGCGCTGCCACGGCGAACGCGACCGGCTGGGCCGCTGGTGGCTGGCCCTGTGGCTGGCGCTCATCACCCACCCGCTGCTCGACACCATGACGGTCTACGGCACGCAGCTGCTGCAGCCCTTCAGCGACCACCCCTACGGCGTGGGCAGCGTGTTCATCATCGACCCGGCGTACACCGTCCCGCTGATCGTGGGCGTGGTGGCGGCGCTGCGCGCACCCAGCGGCCTGCGCTGGAACCTCGCCGGCCTGGCGCTGAGCACCGCCTACCTGGGCTGGAGCGTGGTGGCGCAACAGCAGGTCGAGCGCGTGGCGCGCGCCTCACTGGCGGCGCAGGGCATCACCGCCGAGCGGCTGCTGGTCACGCCGGCGCCCTTCAACACGGTGCTCTGGCGCGTGGTGGCGACCACGCCGACCCACTATTACGAGGGCCACCGCAGCCTGCTCGACGCCGAGCCGCGCATCGACTGGACCCGCCACGACCGCGGCATGGCGCTGTGGCCCGCGCTGCAGGACAACGACCGGGCGCGGCGCATCGCCGCCTTCAGCCACGGCTTCTACGCGCTCGACCGCGAGGACGGGCGTTACTTCATCACCGACCTGCGCATGGGACAGGAGCCGAACTACGTGTTCCGCTTCGACCTCGGCGACGGCCGCGCGCCGGTGCCCGCGCAAGGCGCCGGCGGACGCGGCGATGACCTGGACGCCGCGCTGGACTGGCTGTGGCGGCGCGCCGGGGGCGAGCGGCTGCTGCCGCCGGGCGTGCCGATCAGCGCCCGAGTGCCTTGAGCCGGCCGGGCTCGACGATCTCGATCCAGTAGCCGTCGGGGTCCTTGATGAAAGCCACGTCCTTCATCTTGCCCTGATCGGGCCGTTTGACGTAGGTCACGCTGTTCTGATCAAACCAGGCGACGGCCGCGTCGAGGTCGGGTACCGAGAAGCAAATGTGGCCGAAGCCTTGCGGCTGGGCGTTGCCGTCGTGGTACTTGAAGTCGGGCTGCGCTTCCGTGCCCCAGTTGTGGGTGAGTTCGAGCACGCCGCGCTGGCTGAAGGTCCAGGCCGTGCGATCGCCGACGTCCTCGGGCGCGGCGCCGTCCTCGGGCCGCGCGAGAAAGAAGAGCGAGAACTTCATCTCGGGGAAGTCAAGCTTGCGCAGCAGGCGCATGCCCATCACGCGGGTGTAGAAGTCCAGCGAGACCGCCGGGTCCTTCACGCGCAGCATGCTGTGGTTGAACACAAAGCCGCGCGTGGCGGCGTCAGGGGCGTTGCAAACGCCCGGCTGGGATTCGGTGTGAAAAGCCATCGTGCTGAAGGGGGTCAAGGTCAAGGTCGGGGACGCAGCGGCGAGACCCGCGCCGGCGCGGGTCGACCGTGCGTGCCGGTGGCGGCCGGCGCGACCGCGGTCACCGCCAGCGCGCCGCCGGTCTGCGCCCGCTCGGCATCGAGCAGGCGGCGACGCAGGTAGCGCATGCAAGTGACCCGCAGGAAGGACGCAAAGTTCGGCACCTCGCCGCGGTGCGCGAGGATTTCGTCGTGGAACTGCGCGATCAGGGCGTTGGTCGTGCAGCCCTCGTCCTCGGCCATCTCGGCCAGGGTGTCCCACACCATGTTCTCCAGCCGGATGCTGGTGAGCACGCCGTGCATGCGTACGGTGCGCGAACGCTGCTCGTACTGGATGGGATCGGCCTTGACGAAGAATTCGCACATGGTGGTCTCCGGTGGATGGCGTCAGAGGGCCCGCGCCGTCATCTGCTGGGCAATGTAATCCGCCTGACGGATCGCGAGTGTCACGATCGTGAGGGTCGGGTTCTCGGCACCGCCGGTGGTGAACTGGCTGCCGTCGCTGATGAACAGGTTGGGGATGTCGTGGGTCTGGCCCCATTTGTTGCACACCCCGTCCTGCGGCCGGGCGCTCATCCGGCAGGTGCCCAGGTTGTGGGTGCTGGGGTAGGGCGGCGTGCGGAAGGTGCGGATGGCGCCGGCGGCCTGGTAGATGCGCTCGCCCTGGCGGAACGCGTGCTCGCGCATCGCGATGTCGTTCTCGTGGTCGTCAAAGTGCACGTTCGGCGCGGCCAGGCCCCACTGGTCCTTGACCTTGTCGTTGAGGGTGATGCGGTTGGTTTCGCGCGGCATGTCCTCGCCCACCAGCCACATGCCGGCGAGCTGGGTGTAGCGCTCCATCCACCAGGCGAAGTCCGCGCCCCACGCGCCGGGGTTCAGGAAGGCAGCCATGAAGGGCAGGCCCAGGGCCAGCGTCTCCATTTCGTAGCCCCCGGCGAAGCCGCGCTTGGTGTTGTGGCCGGCCTCGTCACGCACGATGCCGGCCATCGTGGTGCCGCGGTACATGTGCACCGGGTTCTTGAACGCGGCGTACACCGAGCCGGTCATGTGGCGCATGTAGTTGCGGCCGACCTGACCGGAGCTGTTGGCCAGACCGTCCTTGAACAGGCTGCTGGCCGACAGCAGCAGCAGGCGCGGCGTCTCGATGGAGTTGCCGGCCACGCAAACGATGCGTGCTTTCTGGCGTTGCTCCTTCTTGTTCTTGTCGAAGTACACCACCGCGTTGACGCGGCCCTGCGCGTTGTGTTCGATGCGCGCCACGTGACTCTCACTGCGCAATTCGAAGTTGCCGGTGGCCTCGGCGCGGGGAATCTCGGTGTAGAGCGTGCTCCACTTGGCGCCACTCTTGCAGCCCTGGAAACAGAAGCCCAGTTGCATGCAGCGGCCGCGCCCATCACGCGGCTGGCTGTTGATGGCCATGTTGCCGGTGTGCACGTCCTTGTAGCCCAGCTTCGTGGCGCCGGCGTGCATCACCTTGAAGTTGTTGTTGCCGGGCAGCCCCGGGATGCCGTGGGTGCGGGTGACACCCATCTTGTCCTCGGCCTTGCTGTAGTAGGGCTCCAGCTCCTTGAGCGTGATCGGCCAGTCGAGCAGGTTGGCGCCCTTGATCTCGCCATAAACAGTGCGGGTGCGGAACTCGTGCTCCTGAAACCGCAGCGAGGCACCGGCCCAGTGGGTGGTCGTGCCGCCCACGGTCTTGCAGATCCAGGCCGGCAGGCCCGCAAAGTCCTTGGCCACGCGCCAGCTGCCCGACGTGGTGCGGGCGTCCAGCCAGGCCAGCTGACTGAAGGATTTCCACTCGTCGTTGATGAAGCTCGCGTTGGACTGCTGGGCGCCCGCCTCCAGGCAGACCACCTTGATGCCCTTCTGGGCCAGTTCGTTGGCCAGGGTGCCGCCGCCGGCGCCCGAGCCGATGATGACGACCACGCTGTCGTCGTTGAGATCGAATTTCGCCATGTTGTCTGTCTCCGGGGGGTTCTGGGTCGCGGCGGATCAGAGGTCCACCGGCGGGCTGGCTGCCTTGCTGGGCGCCGGGAGCCACTTGAGGTCCTGGAAGCCGCGCGTGATGTAGCCGCCTTTTTCCCAGGCCGAGCCGGGATAGCCGAACGTGGCGTAGGCCATGTCGTTGTCGTAGAGCGAGGTGATGCACTGGCCACGCACCGTGCCGAAGAAAGGCTGGCCTTCCAGCGACTTCACCGCAGCGAGCTTTTTCTGGGCATCGGCCTTGCGGAAGTTGCCGCCGGCGGCCTGGTCGAGCGCGGCCACGCCGTCCTTGAGCATCTTGGCGGCGCCGGCGTCGCCCGCGGCCTTCCCGTCGAGGTCTTTGGCCAGCAGGGCATAGACCGCATCGGGCAGTTTTTCGTGCGGATACAGCACGCGGCCCATGGCCATGAGCGTTTCCCCCTCGGCCTTGCTCAGGGCCTTGAGCTCCAGCGCCCACACCGGCGAGGGGGCGAGGGTGGCGAGCACGGTGCCGGTGGCCAGCGTGCCCATCAGGATGCCGGAGCCCTTGAGGAAATCGCGGCGCGCCAGGGGTAACGCCAGCCTGGGGACCTCGCCGTGGTCGTCGTCGCAGCCGCCGGCGCTGGGGGGCACTGCCCCTTGGATGGGAATGACGCGCATGTTGTCTCCTGTATTCACCGCCCGCTCGTGGCGGCGGGCGTGCAGGCAGTATTTCACCCACCCCCGGGGGGCGGGTGATACGGCGCTGTTTACAGGGAAAACCCGCGGCCGGGACGAAGGCGTCGCGGGTGGCGCCCTCGGCGGGCTCAGGCGCGGAAGGCGTGCAGGTGCATGCCGTGGGCGGGATCGTGGTCTTGCAGCCAGGGCCGCTCGCGCAGGGCGTGCTCGATGACCGCCAGTCCGGCCTGGCGCCGTGCCCGAATGCCGTGGGTGCTGAAGTCGATGTCCTTGTAGGCATCGTCGCCGGGCAAATGCCCCAGGCCCAGCGTCACCACGTGGATGTCGGTGTCGGCTCCCTCTTTGAGATGGGCGGCAATGTCGCCACGCTGCCGGTGGTCGGCCCCGACGACTTCGGCCAGCAGCCGGATCCGCCGGCGCAACCCATGCAGCTGGCGGTGCCGCTCGATGTGGCTGGCCACCCGGCTGGCGAACTGGATGTCCTTCAGGCGCAGCGCGGCGGCCGGCAGCGAGCCGGGGTCCTCGCCGGCGGCGGGCCACAGGTGCACGGCGAAGACCAGCAGGTTGCGCCGCGGCAGATCGTCCAGCACGCACTCGATGGGCGTGTTGGAGTAGAGGCCACCGTCCCAGTAAGGCTGGCCGTCGATGCGGACGGCCTCAAAGGCTGGTGCCAGCGCGCCAGACGCCATGACGTGCTCCAGGTTCAGCTCGTCACGGCGGTTGTCGAAGTACCGCATCTGGCCACTGCGCACATTCACCGCACCGAGGCTCACCCGCATCGGTCCACTGGCCAGTCGCTCGGTGTCCACCAGCTCGGCCAGGGTGCGGCGCATCGGTGTCGTGTCGTACATGGCTGCGCCGGCCATCCACGCCAGCGGCCGCGGCGTGAAGAAGCCGGGCAGGCCACCCGTCATGATGGCCAGCGGACGCAACCAGGCCGCCAGCGGCGAGCCGCCAAGCCCGGGCAACGCCATGCGGTCCCAGAAGGCATCGATGCGGTCCATGCGCTCCTGCGGCGGCCCTCCCGCCACCAGTGCGGCGTGGATGGCGCCAATCGAGGTCCCCACCACCCAATCGGGTTCGATGCCGGCGCGGTGAAGGCCTTCCAGCACGCCGGCCTGAAAGGCGCCGAGCGCACCCCCGCCCTGGAAGACGAGGGCCACCTCGGGATGGGAATGATGATCGTGGGTTTTGGACATGAGTCGGCTCCACGACGCGTCCACCGCGCGCCGTGCCGACATGGTCGGGATCAGCGACCAGACTGCCTATCCGGCCGGGCGCCCAGCCCGGTCCCGGCGCCCCACCCCGCGGGAGGCCGGTCGCCTCAGACCAGCAGCAGCGCGGCGGCCACGGTGGCCACGCCCAGGCCGAGGTTGATGCTCACCCAGGTGCGGATCGAGGCGAGGGCGGCGGCGCCGGCCGTCGCGTCGGCGGCTTCCACCGCGCGGCTCAGCCGGCGAAACAGCGCAAAGCGGATGTGGCCAAAGATGGCCACCATCAGCACCCCGGTGACCGCCATCACCGTCCAGCCCAGCGGCATGTTGAAGGACAGACCGGCCTGCACCGTCTCCTTGGCCACGCGACCGATCATCCACAGGCCGGTGACCAGCACCAGACCGGCCGCCACGGTGACGCCGCCGAAGAAGCGCTTGAGCGCGCCGTGCATGAGCCGCAGGCGCAGCGCGGGCTCGAGCTCGGCGGCGGCGGGGCGCAGGCACCAGTGGGCGAAGGCCATGCCGCCGACCCAGAAGACGATGGCGATGACGTGGATGAGTTTGAGGATGGCGTACAGCATGGTCGTTCAGAGGTGAGGTGTGACAAAAGGTTCAAGACGGGGGCACGGCGGCGTTCAGGCGGCGCGCCCGGGGGGGTCAGACATCGGCCAGCACGCCATTGACGCGGCGCTGCAAGCGGTAGGGTGGCAGGCCCTGCAGCATGCGCCGCCCGTAGGCCTGGCGCAGCAGCCGGGGGTCGTAGCAGACCACCACGGCCTCGTCGGTCTCGCTGCGCAGGGCGCGGCCGGTCCACTGCAGCAGGCGGGCGCCCGTGGCAGGCACCACGAGGTCGCTGAACGGGTCACGGCCCTGGCTCTTGAGCCAGTCGGCGCGGGCCTGGCCCACCGGGTCGCTGGGCGAGGCAAAGGGCAGCTTGGTGATGAACACCCACTCGCACAGCTCGCCGGGCAGGTCCAGCCCCTCGCCAAAGGACTGCAGCCCGAACAGGATGGAGGACTCGCCCGCGGCCACGCGGTCGGCGTGGCGGCGCAACAGCAGGCCGCGCGCGGCCTCGCCTTGCACCAGCACGCGCTGTCGCAGGTCGGCGTGTTCCCCGCGCTCCAGCAGGGCCTGGGCCTGCGCCATCTGCGCCCGCGAGGTGAACAACACCAGCGCCCCACGCCGCACCCCCCGCAGGTCGGCCATCAGCGCCGCCAGCACCTCGCGCGTGTAGGCCTCCACGTCGCGCGGGTCGGCGGCGGTCTGCACCACCACCAGACGGCCCTGGCGCGCGTGGTCAAAGGGGCTGGCCACCTCGCGCGTGCGCACGGCCGGGTCCCAGGCCAGACCGGCTTCGTGCAGGAAATGCTGAAAGCCGCCGCACGTGACGAGCGAGGCGGAGGTGACGACCGCGCCGCGCACCTGCTTCCACAGGTGGTGGGCCAGCAGGCTGCCCGGCTGCAGCGGGCTGGCGTGGGCGGTGAGGGTGACCAGACCGTGCTGCACCCCGGCCTCCAGCCACTTGGCCAGCGGCGGCTCGCCCCCGGCGGGCGCGGAGAGCCACAGGCGGGCGGTTTCCTCGGCGTGTTGCAGGCGCGGCGCAAAGCCGCCGATGCGGCTGTACAGCTGGGCGCAGCGCGTGGCCTCGCCGGGCTCCTCGCGGGCGATGGCCTTGAGCTGCGCGGCCAGCGCCTCCGCCACCTTGAGCAGGGCAGCGGCCAGCGCCGCCACGCGGCCGACCGGCTCCTCCCAGCCGGCGGGCAGCACGCCACCGGCCAGGCGGCGCACGGTGGGCGGCGCGTCGGGCCGGCGCTCGCCCCAGCCCGGCAGGCCGCCGATGTCGGCCATGGCCAGCCGCGCGAGGTCGCCGATGGCGGTCTTGAGGTCGCGGGCCAGCGTGGCCACGTCGGCGGCCGGGTGGTGGGCGATGGCGCTGGCCACCTCGTCCACCGCGCGCGGCAGGCGGTCAAGCCAGCCGCTGCGCATCAGGTCCATCTGCGCCGTGAACTGGCCCTGCGCCACCGCGCCGAGGTGGTGGGCTTCGTCGAACACGAGGAAACAGTCCTGCGGCGCCGGCAACGCGTGCAGGCCGAGGGTGGACAGCAGCAGGTCGTGGTTGACGACAATGACCTGCGCCTGGGCGAGCCGGGCGCGGGCCTGGTAGTAGCTGCAGCCGTGGTAGGCCGGGCAGTGGCGGGCGGTGCAGGTGTGGCGCTCGGCCGCCACGGGGGCCCAGAGCGCCGCGTCGGGCGGCTCGTCCAGGCGGTCGCGGTCGCCGTCCCAGTCGCCCTGGTCGAGCGCTTGCGCCCAGGTGGTGTACTGGCGGGCGCGTTGCTGCCAGGTGTCGGCGCTGGCGGTGGGCGCGCCCTCGTCGACGCCGAACAGGTCGGCGTGGGCGGTTTGCGCGGCATCGTCCCCGGCGAGCTGATCGAGCTTGAGGCGGCAGACGTAGCGGCCGCGGCCTTTGGCCAGCGCGAAGGCGAAGGGCACCGGCAGCGCGCGGCTGAGCGCGGGCAGGTCCTTGCCGACGAGCTGCTCCTGCAAAGCCACGGTGGCGGTGGACAGGATGACGCGCTTGTTCTGCGCCAGCGCCAGCGGAATCACCGTGGCCGCGTAAGCGGCCGACTTGCCCACGCCGGTCCCGGCCTGCACGACCGCGATCCCGCGCGCCGGCCAGGCCGACTCGCCCGACACCGTCTCATCCCCCGGCTGCACACCGGCCAGCGTTTCGGCGATGAAGGCCGCCATCTCTCGCTGGCCCGCGCGGGCGCGAAAGCCCGGTGTGCGGGCGACGGCGTGATCGAAGGCGCCGAGCGCCAGGGCCTCACGCGCCAGCGCCCCGCGGCCTTCCCCGCCGGCGCCCTCACCGGTGTCGTCGGCGCGGGGGTCGGCAGGGTCAGCGGGGGGCAGCGGGGGCGGCGCGGTCATGGGCGCCGGATTGTCCCAGAGGCGCCGCACCGGCGCCCCGGGGGGCAGGTCAGGCCTTGCTCGGCGCGGGGCTGGCCCGATCGCGGGTCTTGTACAGCGAGTACAGCACGCCACCGGCAATCAGCGCGCCGGTCACCGACAGGGAGATCACCGGCGGGATCTTGCCGATGATGCCGACCAGGAAAATCTTGGAGCCGATGAACACCAGCACCAGGGCCAGCGCGTACTTGAGGTACTGGAAGCGGTGGATCATGGCGGCCAGCGCGAAGTACAGCGCGCGCAGGCCCAGGATGGCGAAGATGTTGCTGGTGTAGACGATGAACGGGTCGGTGGTGATGGCGAAGATCGCCGGCACGGAGTCCACCGCAAAGATCAGGTCGGCGAACTCGACCAGGATCAGCGCCAGGAACAGCGGCGTGGCCCAGCGCACGGTGCGGCCGGTGGCCGGGTCGGGCCGGTGCACGAAGAAGGCGTTGCCGTGCAGTTCGTTGGTCACGCGCATGCGCTTGCGCAGGAAGCCCAGCAGCGGGTTGTTGGCGATGTCGGGCATGTTGTCCGCGACCATCCACATCTTCACGCCGGTGATGACCAGGAAGGCGCCAAAGAGGTAGAGGATCCAGCTGAACTGGCTCACCAGCGTGGCGCCCAGCGCGATCATGATGGCGCGCAGCACGATCACGCCCAGGATGCCCCAGAACAGCACGCGGTGCTGGTACTGCCGCGGCACGGCGAAGTAGCTGAAGATCAGCGCGATCACGAAGACGTTGTCCATGGACAGCGACTTCTCGATGAGGAAACCGGTGTAGTACTCCATGCCGCGCTGCGCGCCCATGTACCACCACACCCAGGCGCCGAAGATCAGCGCGATGGTGATGTAGCCGGCCGACAGCAGCAGGCTTTCGCGCACGCCGATCTCACGCTCTTTGCGGTGCAGCACGCCGAGGTCCAGCGCCAGCAGGGTGACGACGATGCCGAGGAAAGCGAGCCACAGCCAGGTGGCGTGGCCCAGGAAGGGGATGTACAGGAAATTCAGGAGGGCTTCCATGGTGGGAGTCACTGAAAAGTGGAATGAAGCGGCGAGTGTCCTGAAGCCGGTCAAACCGCGCCATCAGCCGCGCCCGGAGCGTGGTTCCGGTTTTTTCGAAGGGCGTAGCATTCGGCCATGCACCCCGCCTTGCGCCGACGCCTGCCTTTTCTCGACTGGCCGCGCCCCTCCGCCGGACTGCTGCGCCAGGAGGCGCTGGCCGGGCTGACGGTCGGGCTGATGATCATTCCGCAAGGCGTGGCCTACGCCGCGCTGGCCGGCATGCCGCTGATCACCGGCATCTATGCCTCGCTGCTGCCGGCGCTGATCGCGGTGTTGTTCAGCGCCTCGCCCCGCCTGTCGGTCGGCCCCACGGCGCTGACCTGCCTGCTGGTGAGCGCGTCGCTCACCGGGCTGGCCGCCCCCGGCAGCGCCCAGTGGGTGCAGTTGGCGATGTGGCTGGCGCTGCTCAGCGGCCTGCTGCAGGTGGTGCTGGGACTGGTGCGCTTTGGCTGGTTGCTCAACCTGGTGAACGCGCCGGTGCTGATGGCCTTCACCCAGGCGGCGGCGGTGCTGATCATCGCCTCGCAGTTGCCCGCGTTGCTGGGCCTGGCGTCGTGGGACCGCGCGCTGGACCCGGCGGCGTGGCATCTGCCGGCCGCGGCTTTTGGGCTGGGGACGATCGCGGTCTTGCTGCTGGCGCGGCGGCTGGGGCCGAAGGTACCGGCGGTGCTCGCGGTGGTGGTGGCGGGCGCGGCGATCAGCCACGTCACCGGCTTTGAAGCGGCGGGCGGCGCGGTGATCGGCAACCTGCCGCAGGGCCTGCCGGCGCTGGTGTGGCCGGGCTGGCCGGGCTGGGACGTGCTGGCCCAGCTCCTGCTGCCCACGCTGGTGATCACGCTGGTGAGCTTCCTGGAAACGGCCAGCAGCGCGCAGGTCGACAGCGCCCAGCGCGGCGCACGCTGGGACCAGGACCAGGACCTGATCGGCCAGGGCCTGGCCAAACTCGCGTCCGGCTTCAGCGGCGCCTTCCCCACCAGTTCGTCGTTCTCCCGCTCGGCGCTCAACCTCTACGCCGGCGCCCGCACCGGCTGGGCGGGCGTGGCCAGCGTGGTGGTGGTGCTGGTGGCGCTGCTGCTGTTCACGCCGGCGCTGCACGCCGTGCCGCGCGCCGTGCTGGCGGCCATCGTGGTGCTGCCGGTCGCAGGCCTGCTGCAGCCGCGGGCGTTCCTGCGGCTGTGGCGGCTGTCGCGGGTGGAGGCCAGCATCGCGGCGGTCACCGCGGCGGTCACGGTCCTGTCGGCGCCGCGCCTGTACTGGGGGGTACTGGCCGGCGTGGTGATGTCGCTGGCGCACTTCCTCTACCTGCGCCTGCACCCGCGCATCATCGAAGTCGGCCTGCACCCCGACGGCAGCCTGCGCGACCGCCACCTCTGGCAACTGCCGCCGCTGGCCGAGGCGCTGTACGCGCTGCGCATGGACGCGGCGCTGGACTTCGGCTCGGCCGCCGCCTTCGAGCGGGCCATCGCCGACCACCTCGCCGCCCACCCCGACACCCGCGCCGTGATGCTGATCGCGCACCCGATGAACTGGACCGACGCCACCGGCGCCGACGCCTTCGGTCGCGTGCGGCAGCAGCTGCGCGCGCGCGGCGTCACGCTCCACCTGGTCGGGCTGAAGCTGCCGGTCGAGCGCGTGTGGCGCAGCGCCGGCCACCTGGAGCCGGGCGATGACCTGCGCCTGCACCGCACGGAAACCGAGGCGCTGCAGGCCCTGACCGCGGGGGGACCGGCGTGAACGGCCACCACGACCACGACCACGACCACGACCACGACCACGACCACGGGCACGGGCACGGGCATCGGCCGGCAGCGCCTGGCCCTTCAGGCGGTCGGGTCTGCGACGTGGCGCGCTTCGACGAAGGCAACCCACTGGCCGAGCGCGGCACGCGCGCGGTGCTGTGGATCACGCTGGCGACGATGGTGCTGGAGATCGGCGCGGGCTGGTGGTTCAACTCCATGGCGCTGCTGGCCGATGGCTGGCACATGGGGTCGCACGCGCTGGCCATCGGGCTGGCCAGCGTGGCCTACGCGGCGGCGCGGCGGCTGGCGCGCGACCGGCGCTTCGCTTTTGGTCCGTGGAAGATCGAGGTGCTCGCGGGGTTTGCGAGCGCGGTGGCGCTGCTGGGCGTGGCCGGGCTCATGGTGGCCGGCTCGGTCGAGCGGCTGATCGAGCCGCAGCCCATCCGGTACCGCGAGGCCATCGCGGTCGCGGTGCTGGGCCTGGTGGTGAACCTGGTGTGTGCGCTCATCCTGCACCGCGCGGGCGGCCACGGTCATCACGGCCACGACCATCATGGCCATGACCACCATCATCACCACCACCACGAAGACCTGAACCTCAAGGCGGCCTACCTCCACGTGGTGACGGACGCGGCGACCTCGGTGCTGGCGATCGTGGCCCTGCTGGGCGGCTGGCTGCTGGGTTGGGCCTGGCTCGACCCGGCGATGGGCATCGCGGGCGCCGTGCTGGTGGCGCTGTGGGCGCGCGGGCTGATCGGCCAGACGGCCACCGTGTTGCTCGACCGGGAGATGGACCACCCGGTGGTGGACGCGGCGCGCCACGCGGTCGAGGCGCAGGGCCACCGCGTGACTGACCTGCATGTCTGGCGCGTGGGCCGGCAGGCCTACGCGGGGGCGCTCACCGTGGTGCCCGCGACTCCGCAGACCACGGCCGACGAGGTCCGCGCCGCCCTGCGCGACCTGCCCGAACTCGCCCACGCCACGATCGAGCTGCGGCCGCCGGGGGCCTGACCTCGCCGGCCCGACGGCCCGACGGCCCGGACCGCACCGGGATGGTGCAACCGGAACGCGCCCCTCAAGCCCGCGCCGCGGCTGCCGACATCACAACGACCCGCGCCCACGAGGCGCCCGTGCCCGAAAAGTTGTCATGTCGTTCCTCACCCGCTTCAGCATCCGCACCCGCATCGCTGCCGGCCTTGGCCTGATCCTGCTGCTGGCCGTCATCAGCGCCGGCCAGGCACTCTGGCAAAACAAGGTCATCAAGTACGAGACTGGCGAGGTCGCCAATTCCTGGATTCCCGCCATCGAGAACCTGGGCCACATGAAGGGCCACCTGGCCGAGCATTACCTGCTGGTGGGCGACCACCTCGCCGGGCGGCTCGGTGACAGCACCGACGCCGTGCGCCAGCGTCTCGGCGTCATCGAGGCCGACCTCGCCAAGGCCACCACCATCTACGCCGCCACGCTCGACACCTACGAGCCCGGCTCGGCGCAAGGCATCGCCGAGAAGAAGCTGTACGCCGACTACCAGTCCAGCCGCGACGCCTACCTGCGGCTGGCCGATGCCGCGCTGCAGAGCGCCAACGCGGCCACCACGTTTTCCACCGAAGGTCCGAAGGCGTTCCGCGCCGCCTACGACCAGATGAACACCATCCTGAAGTTCAACCTCGACGGCACCGCCGACGCCGCGCGCAAGGCGCTGGGCAAGGTGGTGAGCGCGGAGGTGGCGATGGTGGCCGCGCTGGTGGTGATCCTCGCGGTGGGCGTGGCGCTGATCGCCTGGCTGCCGGGCACGGTCACGCGCCCGGTGCGCGAGGCGGTGTCGCTCGCCCAGGCCATCGCCGGCGGCGATCTCACGCGCCGGGTGGAAGCGCGCGGGCGTGACGAACTGGCGGACCTGCTGGTCGCGCTGGGTCGCATGCAGGCGCAGCTCGCGGGCGTGGTTTCGCAGGTGCGAACGAGCGCCGAAGGCGTGGCGTCGGCCAGCGCGGAGATCGCCCAGGGCAACCACGACCTGTCCGCGCGCACCGAGAGCCAGGCCAGCGCGCTGCAGCAGACCGCGGCCAGCATGCAGGAACTCGGCGGCACGGTGAACCAGAACGCCCAGGCCGCGCAGCAGGCCAGCGAGCTGGCGCGCCAGGCCAGCAGCGAGGCCGTGCAGGGCGGCGAGCTGTTCGGCGAGGTGGTGCAGACGATGAAGGGCATCCACGAGTCCGCGCGCCGCATCGGCGACATCATCGGCGTGATCGACGGGATTGCCTTCCAGACCAACATCCTGGCGCTCAACGCCGCGGTGGAAGCCGCGCGCGCGGGCGAACAGGGCCGCGGCTTTGCGGTGGTGGCTGGCGAGGTGCGCAACCTCGCGCAGCGCAGCGCGCAGGCGGCCAAAGAGATCAAGGGCCTGATCGGCACCAGCGTGGACCGCGTGGAGCAGGGCACGGCGCTGGTGGACCGCGCGGGCGAGGCGATGACCGGCGTCGTGGCGTCGATCCAACGGGTGAGCCAGCTGGTGGCCGACATCAGCGGCTCCAGCCAGGAGCAGGCGTCGGGCGTGCGTCAGGTGGGGGACGCGGTCACCCAGATCGATGAAACCACCCAGCAGAACGCCGCGCTCGTGGAGGAAATGGCGGCCGCCACCACCGGCCTGAAAACCCAGGCCGACGAGCTGGTGAAGGCGGTGTCGGTGTTCCGCGTGTCGGGCGGGGCCTGAGAACAACCCAGCGGCGTGCGGGGGGGCTGGCGCGAGGTGGTGTGATGACCCTACATTTAGCGACACTTCATCCCGCCCGATCGACAACGGACCCCCGCGTGGAGACCCGCCGACTCAACGCCAGCGCCCTGGCGGAGCTGTCCCAGCTCGATGAGCTGTCGCAGCTCGTGCCGGGCGTGCTCTTGCGCTACCACACGCTGGGCAGCGGCCGCTCGCGGCTGGTGTATGTGAGCGAGGCCGCGCAGGACGTGTGGGGGCTGCCGGCCTCGCAGGTGCTGGCGAACGAGTCGCTGATCTGGGCCATGGCCTCGCGCGACCAGCGACAGGGCGTGCGGGCCGTGTTTCGGGAAGCGACGACCTACCGCCGTCCCTGGGCCCATGAGTGGCGCATCCGGGACGCGCGGGGCCGCGACAAATGGCTGCGCGGCACCGGCAAGCCCCGCGTGCAGGACGATGGCAGCGTGATCTGGACGGTGTTCGTCCACGACGTCACCGACAGCGTGCGCGCCCGGGAACTGGAACAGGCCAGCGACGACCGCTTCCGCCGCATTTTCGACAGCGTGCCCAGCATCGCGGTGCAGATGTACGGCCCCGACCTGATCGTGCGCTACTGGAACGAAGGCTCGGAGCGCCTGTACGGCTACACCGCGGCCGAAGCCATCGGGCGCAGCATCCTGGAGCTGATCATCCCGCCGGCGCTGCGCGCGGCCTTCGACCGCAACTTCCAGCACACGCACGATGGCCGCACCACGCTCAACACCGGCGTGCAGTGGCTCAACCGCAAGGACGGCTCGGCGGTGCAGGTGCAATGCAACGAAATCATCACCGAGCACCCGGACCGCGGGATCGAGATCTACTGCGTGGACTTTGACCTCACCGACCGCCACCGCGCCGAGGCGCAGCGCCTGACCTTGCAAGCCCAGCTGCGGCAGTCGCAGAAACTCGAAGCCCTGGGCACGCTGGCCGGCGGCATCGCACACGACTTCAACAACGTGCTGGCGGCCATCCTGGGCAACGCCCGGCTGGCGCAGGAAGACGCCCAGGACAGCCCGCTGGTGCTGCAAAGCCTGGGCGAAATCACCAAGGCGGGCCAGCGGGCGCGCGACATGGTGCAACGCATCCTGTCGTTCAGCCGCGGCCAGACGCTGCAGCGCCGAGTGGTGGCGCTGGCCGACGTGGTGGAGGAATCGGCCAACCTGCTGCGCGCGACGATCCCGCGCGGTGTGGTGCTGGACGTGACCTGCGCGCCCGACACGCCGCTGCTGCTGGGCGATCCCACCCAGCTGCACCAGGTGCTGATGAACCTGTGCACCAACGCCTGGCAGGCCATGCCCGACCGCTCCAAGGGCCGGCTGACGATCCGCCTGGCGCCCCACGCGGGGCCGCCACCGCGCGACGCCGACCTGCGGCTGGACGCCGGGGTGCCGGACGATGCGTGGCCCGCCGTCAACCTCTGCCTGACGGTGGGCGACGACGGCTGCGGCATGGACGCCGACACGCTGGCGCGGCTGTTTGAGCCCTTCTTCACGACCAAGGCCCCGGGCGAAGGCACCGGCCTCGGGCTGGCGGTGGTCCACGGCATCCTGCGCGACCACCAGGCCGCGGTGCGGGTGCACAGCGTGCCCGGCGAGGGCACCACGTTCTCGCTGTACTTCCGCGCGGCCGACTCGCAGCACGCCGACACGGGAAGCACCCTCGGGCCCGACAGCCAGCCGTGGCAGCCCAGCGGCCCCCACGCCATCACCGTGCTTTACGTCGACGATGACCCGCTCATCGTGGACCTGATGCGCCGGCTGCTGCAGCGCGCGGGCTACCAGGCGTTCGTGTTCAGCGAGCCACGCGCCGCGCTGGAGGCGGTGCAGAGCGGGCAGGTCGGCTACGACCTGGCGATCACCGATTTCTCCATGCCCGGCATGGACGGGCTGGCGCTGGCGCGGGCGCTGCGCGACGCGCGCCCCGGCCGCGAGGTGGCCATCACCTCAGGCTACATCAGCGCCGAGCTGCGGCGCGACGCGGCCGCCGCCGGCATCACCGAACTCATCGACAAGCCCAACACCGGCGACGAGCTGCTGGCCGCGATCGACCGCCTGGCGCGGCGACGGCGCTACCGCACGCCGCCCAAGAACGGCGCGGGCCGCTGAGACCCGCTGTCCCCGCCGGCCCTCAGTCCCAGCGCGCCTCGGCCTCGCGCGGCACAAAGGCGATCGCGTCGCCGCCGGCGAGCCACTGCTCGATGCGCACCGGCCGGCCCTCGTCGTCCAGTGCCACCCAGCCGACGCCCGCGCCATTGAGCAGACGACGGCCGTGCGGTGTGCCCACCGGCTTGCGCGGCACCACGCGCATGGCGCGGCGCCGGGTGAACCAGTTCAGCGGCGAGCGCGGCGCGTAGAGCCAGCGGTTGAGGTGATCAAGGGCGGCGAGCAGGCGGTCCGGGAAGGCGTTGCGCAGGCCGCTGGAGCAGACCTGCCAGATCGCCGGCCCCGGGCCGCGGTGGACGCGGCGCGGCCGCAGGCGCACGTCGTACACGAAGGAGTAGTGCACGTCGCCCGACAACACCACAAAGTGCTTCGGCGTGCGCGGATGGCGGAAGATGTTGAGGATGGCGGTGGCCGCGCCGGCGTGGCCCATCCAGTTCTCCGCGTCCACCATCAGCGGCCGCCCCAGCCAGCTGAACACGTGCTGCAGCGTCTCGATCAGCTTGACACCAAAGATCGGCGCCGACGACACCAGCAAGACCGACTCCCGACCGACCAGCGCCTGCTGCAGATCGGTCAGGCCCTCCCAGTCCATCAGGCCCGAAGGCTGGCGGGGCGAGACCTCGGAATGCCAGCGGTGGGTGCGGCTGTCGAGCACCACCAGCGCCGGCGCGGTGGGCCAGACGTAATGCCACTGGTCGAAACGACGCAGCCGTTCCAGGCAGTCGTCGTGGGCGGAGCTGCCCGGCGCCGCGAGCGCGCGCTGGGCGGCCGCCAGCAGGTCGGGCGGGAAGGCCTCGGGCCGGTTGCCCCAGCCCTGGTGGATCAGGTAACCGAGCAGGGCGTTGCCGATCACGCGGCGGGAGAACGGATGCGCCTGCGCGACCTGCTCCCACTCGGCGCTGAGGTTCCAGTCGTCGGTGATGTCGTGGTCGTCGAAGATCATGGCCACCGGCAGGTGGGCCAGCAGGCGGCGCGCCGCGCCCAGCCCGCCGACGAAGGACTCGATCGCGGCGCGTTCACGGGCGTAGCGCCGGGCCTCGGCCGGGCGCAGGCCGGGCGGCGGCGACAGGTCGAGCCCGGCCCACGGCACGGGCGACCACACCAGCAGGTACATGGCCAGCACCTCGGCCAGGGTGATGAGATGGTTGTGGGCGCTGTCGGTGGTGAACACCGGCTTGGCCACGCCGCCGAACAACAGGTCGATCAGGCCGGCGTTGGCCGCGTGGCGCGGCAGCAGGGTCTCGCGGCGGTAGTAACCGCGCGGGTGGCGGTACAGGGCCGCGCTGTCGGCCAGCCCGGTCAGTTCGGCCGCGGGCAGCGGCTCGGCGGGCAGGCCGAGTCGCGGGATCAGGGCGTGGATGGCGCGCAGCATCGGGCCGGCCACGTCGTCGGCGTAGATCTGGTCGCCGGAGAGCACGAGCAGGGCCGGCCAGGGCTCGCCGCGGGCCAGCAGAGCGGCGAGGCGCGCATCGGCCTCGGCCAGCCCGTCGCCGCCGCCGGTGTGGTGGGGCTTGCGGCAGGAGCCGTGCAGCAGCGCGCGCACCCGGGGCTGGAACACCACGCCGGGGCTGTCACGGCCGGGGTAGCACAGGCCGCTGTCGGGGCCGGTGAGATCGATGGTCTCGCCCGCCTCCTCGGCCAGCAAGCGGTAGCCCACCCACTGGCCCTCGGGCAAGGCGCGCGGCAGCGCGAGGTCGATGAGGTGATGGAACAGGCGCTCGCCGGCCTGCAGGATGGTGCCCTGGTCGGCGCCGGGCGCCAGGTCGATGGTGCCGTCGGGCGCCTCCAGGCGCAGGCGGCAGCGCACCGGGCGCGCGGTGGCCACCCAGAGGACCAGGCGCTGCGATTCCAGCCGGCGCACGACCGGGCCAGCGAGCAGCAGGGGGAGTTCTGCGGCAGGGGCGGTATCCGCGATGGCAGCGGTGCCAGTGCTGACGGTGCTGACGGTTATTGGGGCGGATGGGGTGCTCACGCGGCATTGTGGCCACGTCGCAGCGACCGGTGCCGGCCGCGGGCTTTGCCGGCGGCCACGGCGCCCAGCGGCGTCAACCGCCGCAGCGCCGGCGGTAGCGGGTCTGCACCAGACCGCTGGGCAGCACCTCGGCGCTGTCGGCGGCCCAGCCGCCGCCGAGACCCGGGCCAAACAGCGGCACGCCCTCGCCCAGCAACACCGGCGCCACCGACAGGGTGAGCGTGTCCACCAGACCGGCGGCCAGCCCCTGGCGCACGATCTGGCCGCCGTCCAGATACACCTCGCGCACGCCCTCGGCGTGCAGGCGCTGCAGCAGGTCGGCGAGCGCGGTCTCGGGCGCGCGCTGCGCGCGCTCGTCCTCAATCGGCCGGTGGCTCATCACCACGACGCGGTGGTCGGGGTAGGGCCACGGATCGAAGTCGAGCACCGCATCGAAGGTGCGGCGACCCATGACCAGCGCATCGACGCGGGCCATCAGGGCGCTGTAGCCGGTGCGCTCGGGCGGATCGCTGCTGAAAGGGAGCAGCCATTCGAGGTCGTCATCGGGTCCGGCGATGTAACCGTCGAGGCTGGTGGCGAGAAAGACGTGGACAAGGGGGCGCTGGCGCATGGCGGCGGATTGTTCCGCAGCGACGCGCGGGCCGGAGCCGACCGCGCAACGGCCCGGTGACCGCTCCGGTTATTCCGCGACGGGTCCGACCTCAACGCTCAACGCGCGGCGCGGGTCTGCGACGGCGTCTCGCCGAACAGGGCCTTGTAGTCGTGGGAAAAGTGGCCCATGTGCCAGAAACCCCAGCGCGCGGCGATGTCGGCAATGGTGTCGGGCGCCGGGTCTTCGCGCAGCGCGCGGCGCACCGCGTTGAGCCGCACCGTGCGCAGGTAGGTGGCCGGACTCATGCCCAGCACGTCCTGAAAACAGTTTTGCAGCGTGCGCCGGGTGACGTGCAGCTGCACGCACAGCTGCTCCACGCGCGGCGGCTGGTGCGGCTGGGCGAACACCAGGTCGCGCGCGCGCTCGACCAGTTCCTGACGGCGCCGCAGCGCCGCGGGGGCCGCCTCGCTCACCGTGTCGGGCGCCAGCGTGTCGGCCAGCACCGACAGAAGCATGTCGCGCAGCGCGGTGCGGCTGGCTTCGTGACGCAACACGCCGGGCTCGGCCTGCAGCGAGCGCAGCACCTCACGCACCATGCCCACCAGGCGCAGGCGCTGCAAAGGGCTCAGCGGCTGCACGCTGGGCCCCAACGCCGCGGCCTGCGGCCAGTCGCGGTGGTGGAGGTCTTGCAGGTGGCGCGCCAGCCGATCGCGGTGAAACACCATGCCGTACAGCCCGTGGCCGGCGGGTACCTGCAGGTCAAAGGGCTGCTCGCCGCTGGCCAGCATGAGCTGCATGCCGTGGGCCGGGCGACCCATGAAGCGCAGCCCCGGCGCCGCTTCCGGCACCGCCAGCCCGATCCACACGCCGCCGGGCCAGGGCTGGCAGTGCTGGCTGGTGGCACAGCTGGCTTCTTCCTCAAAGACCTGAATGTCGCCATCCACAAGCTCGCGCACCACGCCGTCAAAGCGCCCGTGGGAGGTCTGCTCGTAGCGTTGCTCCCACGCGGCCAGGTTGGTCGCGTGCACATGCACTTCCGACGTGCGCTTCACGCGGAACTCGGCAAGGGGCGAAGCGGTCGGTGGCACCGTCGGGAGGCAGGAAACGTCGGGAAGGCAGAAGTATCAAGTTTCGTGCCACGCCGCCGTCCTGCGGAAAACCCGCTGCGGCTATCCCGAATCGGAAAAAAACGCCCCGCGGCGGGGCGCTTGCCGAATCGGGATACCGCCGGCGCACCGGCGCGGCGCACCATCCGCGGCCTGGCTGCCTGAGCCGTTTCAGGCGCTTTGCGGGTGCAATTCCATGTCAACCACTTCTTCCACGGTGTCACGCGACCTCAAACCGGTGCTCGGTGCCTTCTCCCTGTGGGGCATCGCCGTCGGGCTGGTGATCTCGGGCGAATACTTCGGCTGGTCCTACGGCTGGGCCAGCGCCGGCACGCTGGGTTTCCTGGTCGCTACCGCCTTCGTGGCGGTGATGTACACCAGCTTCATCTTCAGCTTCACCGAGCTGTCGACCTCCATCCCTCACGCCGGCGGGCCGTTCGCGTACGCGCGGCGTGCCTTTGGCCCCACGGGCGGCTTCATTGCGGGCTACGCCACGCTGGTGGAGTTTGTGTTTGCGCCGCCGGCGATCTCGCTGGCCATCGGGGCGTACCTCAACGTGCAGTACCCGGTGCTCGACCCGAAAATCGTGGCGCTGGCGGCCTACGTCATCTTCATCACGCTCAACGCCCTGGGCGTGGGCATCGCGGCGATGTTCGAGCTGGTGGTGACGCTGCTGGCGGTGGTGGAACTGCTGGTGTTCGCCGGCGTGGTGGCGCCGGGCTGGTCGATGGCGAATTTCGTGGCCAACGGCTGGGCGGGCGAGAGCACCTTCACGATGGCCACCTGGGCCGGCATCTTCGCGTCCATCCCGTTCGCGATCTGGTTCTTTCTCGCCATCGAGGGCGCGGCCATGGCCGCCGAAGAGGCGAAGGACCCGAAACGCACCATCCCGATCGCCTACATCACCGGCATCCTCACCCTGGTGGCGCTGGCCTTCCTCGTCATGATCATGGCCGGCGGCGTGGGCGACTGGAAGCAGCTCTCCAACATCAACGACCCACTGCCGCAGGCGATGAAGATGGTCGTGGGCGACAACAGCGGCTGGCTGCACATGCTGGTGTGGATCGGTCTGTTTGGCCTGGTCGCCTCGTTCCACGGGATCATCCTGGGCTACTCGCGCCAGATGTACGCGCTGGCCCGCGCGGGCTACCTGCCGGCCTACTTCGCGCAGGTGCACCCGCGCTTCAAGACGCCCGTGCGCGCTCTGATCGGCGGTGGTGTGGTGGGCGTGATCGCGGTGTTCAGCGACCAGTTCATCACCATCGGCGGTCAACCGCTGACCGCCAACATCGTCACCATGGCGGTGCTTGGCGCGCTGGTGATGTATATCGTCTCCATGGCTTCCCTCTTCAAGCTGCGCGCCACCGAACCCGGGCTGCACCGGCCCTACCGCGCACCGATGTACCCGGTGCTGCCGGCGATCGCGCTGGTGTTCGGCCTCGTGTGCCTGGCCGCGCTGGTGTATTTCAACCCGGTCATCACCGGCCTCTTCCTGGGCCTGATGGCGCTGGCCTGGGTGTACTTCGCGCTGACGACCGCGCAGCGCGAAGCCGCCCCCGCCGACGAAATGCTGGGCACGGCCAAGTGAAACTCCACGCCACCCTGGGCGCACAGACGCACCGCTTCGGCAGCCTGCGCGAGGTGATGGCCAAGGCCACGCCGCTGCGCTCGGGCGACGCGCTGGCCGGGCTGGCGGCCGCCACCGAGCAGGAACGCATTGCCGCGCGGTGGGTGCTGGCCGATGTGCCACTGGCGCATTTCCTGCAGGAAGCGCTGGTGCCCTACGAGGATGACGAGGTCACTCGGCTGATCATCGACAGCCACGACACCGCGGCCTTCGCGCCGGTGAGCCATCTCACGGTGGGCGGCTTTCGCGACTGGCTGCTGTCGGAGCGCGCCACGCCGCGGGCGCTGGCTGCGCTCGCGCCCGGGCTCACGCCGGAGATGGTGGCGGCGGTCAGCAAGCTCATGCGCAACCAGGACCTGATGCTGGTGGCGCGGCGCTGCGAGGTCGTCACGCGCTTTCGCAATACGCAGGGCCTGCGCGGCCACCTGTCCGTGCGCCTGCAACCCAACCATCCCACCGACGACCCGGCGGGCATCGTGGCCAGCCTGATCGACGGGCTGATGCACGGCGCCGGCGACGCGGTGGTCGGCATCAACCCGGTGTCCGACAGCGTGCCCGACCTGGTGCGCCTGAACCATGTGCTGGCCGACGTGATCGAACGCGGCATCCCGACGCAGAGCTGCGTGCTGACCCACGTGACCAACACCATGCGCGCCATCGAGCTGGGCGCGCCCGTCGATCTCGTGTTCCAGTCGATCGCCGGCACGGAAGGCACCAACCGCTCCTTCGGCATCGACCTCGCCCTGCTCGATGAAGCCCACGCTATGGCCCAGTCGCTGGCGCGCGGTACGGTCGGACAGAACGTCATGTACTTCGAGACCGGCCAAGGCAGCGCGCTGTCGGCCAACGCCCACCACGGCGTGGACCAGCAGACCTGCGAAGCACGCGCTTACGCGGTGGCGCGGCGCTACCGCCCCTTGCTGGTCAACACCGTCGTCGGCTTCATCGGCCCGGAGTACCTGTTCGATGGCAAGCAGATCACCCGCGCCGGGCTGGAGGACCATTTCTGCGGCAAGCTGCTGGGCCTGCCCATGGGCTGCGACATCTGCTACACCAACCACGCCGAGGCCGACCAGAACGACATGGACAACCTGATGGTGCTGCTGGCCAGCGCCGGGTTGAATTTCCTCATCGGTGTGCCGGGCGCGGACGATGTCATGCTGAACTACCAGAGCACCTCGTTTCATGACGCGCTGGTGCTGCGCGAGCTCCTGGGCCTGAAGCGCGCGCCCGAGTTTGAGGCCTGGTTGCGGTCGATGGAGATCACCGACCCCAGCGGCCGCCTGCTGCCCGCCGCCCACGCCTGGCGGTCGGCCGCCGATCACCTGAGCCTGCCCGCGGCATGAGCGAGCCGCCCGACCGCCCGGCCGATCTGCCCGCCGAGCCGGCGACCGGCGACGACCCCTGGGCCCACCTGCGCCGCTACACCCCGGCCCGCATCGGCCTGGGGCGCAGCGGCGTGAGCGCCACCACCCGGGAGGTGCTGGCGTTCTCCCTGGCCCATGCTCAGGCCCGCGACGCCATCCACCTGCCGCTGGACACCGACGCCCTGGTGGCGGAGGTGCAGGCCCAGGGTTGGGCCGAAGTGCGGGTCCTGCGCAGCCGCGCCGGCAGCCGCCACGAATACCTGCTGCGCCCCGACCTGGGCCGTCGCCTGAGCCTCGCCGATGCCGAGGCGCTGCAAGCGCCCGAGACCGCCCCCGACCTGGTGCTGGTGGTGGGCGACGGCCTGTCGCCGCTGGGCATCCAGCGGCACGCCCCCGCGCTGCTGGCCGCGCTGCGCGAAGCGCTGGACCCCGCCTTGCGGCTCGGACCGCTGGTCATCGTGCGCGAGGCGCGGGTGGCGGTGGGCGACGAGGTGGGCGAGCGGCTGGGCGCGGGCATGGTCGCGATGCTCGTGGGCGAGCGACCGGGCCTGAGCTCACCCGACAGCGTGGGCATCTACCTCACCCACGCACCGCGCGTGGGCTGCAGCGATGCGCAGCGCAATTGCATCTCCAACGTGCGGCCGGCGGGGCAGGACCCGCTGACCGCCGCGCGCCGGCTGGCCTGGCTGGTGCGCGAGGGGCGGCGGCTGGGGCTCACCGGCGTGGGCCTGAAAGACCACTCCGGGCTGCCCCTCACCGGACTGCCGGCTTCGGCCGCGCCGGCACTGACGCCGGGGCCGGCGGCCGGCGGCTGACGCTCAGGGCCAGGCGGCCAGCAGCGCCTGCACCTCGGGGGTCCGCAGCGGCTTGACGCGGTACTGCGAGATCAGCGGGATCTCGGCAGCGCGGGCGCGGTCCTCGCGCCAGTCGGACGAGCTGAGCAGGTGCACCGCCAGTGGCGCCCGCGGGCGCAGCGCGGCGGTGAGGGCCCGCGCGACATCGAAGCCCGACATCTGGGGCATGTTGATGTCCAGCAGCACGCAGGTGGACCGCGAGATGCCGTCGTCCACCAGGAAGGCCAGACCGTCCTGCGGGCGCTCAAACACCAGGATTTCGCCGGTGAAGCCGGCGCGCTCGATGGCCAGGCGGTGGAAGAAGTTGTCCGCCTCGTTGTCGTCGATGAGGACAAAGCGCTCAAGCGGCATGGTCGTCCCCGGCGGGCAGGGCCAGCAAAAACCGCTGCACACGGCCATGGTCGTGTTCGTAGGCCAGCAGGCCGCCGTGGCCACGCACCACGTGCGCGGCGGTGGCCAGCGTGAGGCCCTCGAACGCGCGGTCACCGGCGCAGGCCGCGGCCCGCGCGCGCAGTGCCGCGGGGTCGGGCAGCGGCTCGGCGCGCTCCTGGTCCAGCACCCGGCACAACACGTCGGGGCCGCCCGGTTGCGCCAGCACCGCCAGCGGTGTTCGCCGGAAGCGCGATGCGCGGTGGGCGTGCAGCAGGATAGCGCGCAGGGCCAGCGTGAGCATGGCGGGATCGGCCCGCACGACGAGGGCGGGCGGGACGTCCACGACCACGTCGCGACCGCCCAGTTCGTCGGCCAGGCCCTGCACCGCGTCGTGCCACAGCGGGGCCAGCGGCACCGGCCGCAGCGACCAGCCCCGCAGGTCCTGCTCGCCGAGCAGGCGCAGGTCGTCCAGCAGGCGCGCCAGGCGGCGTCCGCCGCGGGCGACGTAGTCGAGGCAGCGCGCCTCCAGCGGGTCGGTCACGCCGCGGTCCTGCAGGACCGGGACCGCGTTGTTGATCGCGTTGACCGGCTCGCGCAGGTCGTGGGAGAGCGCCTGCAGGAATTTGCGGCGGATGGCTTCGCTGCGCTGCAGGTCGGCCAGCGCGCCGCGCAACTCATCGGCCTGGTGACGCAGGTCGGTCACGTCGCGGTGGCGCTCGACGACGCCGCGCACCGCGCCGTCGTCGCCGCGCGCCGGCACGTAGCGAACCTCCATGCTGCGCGGACCGGCGCCGGGGAAGTCGTGGTCGTAGGCCACCGATGAGGACTCGCCGGCCAGCGCGCGGTTGAGCGCCGGTGCGAGGGTGTCGTCGTAGAGGCGACGCCCGACCAGTTCGTGCAGGTGCATGCCCACGATGGCGTCGCGCGGCAGGCCCCAGTGCGCCTCGAACGCCGGGTTGACGAAGAGAAAGCGGTGTTCGCGGTCGAGGTAGGCCGCCATGTCGTGGCCCTGGTCCAGCACGTCCCGGATGACCTGCTCGTTGCGCTGCACCTGATCGAGGATCAGCCGGGCTTCGGTGCGGCGCACGGACTCGTTGGCGATGAGGTCCATTGCCAGCGCCGCGAGGTGGCGCAGCTGCTCCACCTGACCCTCGCTGAGCTGGCGGCTGCGCCGGTCGAGCACGCAGACGGCGCCCAGCGCGTGGCCGTCGGGGGTGACGATGGGCGCGCCGGCGTAGAAGGTGAAGCCCTCGTCGCGCACCAGCGGGAGGTCGGCAAAGCGGTCGTCGGTGCGCGCATCGGGCACCACGAGCACGCGGCGCTGGTCGAGGATGGTGTGGGCGCAGAAGGCGGCGTCGCGCGCGGTTTCGCTGACCGCCAGACCGAGGCGGGCCTTGAACCACTGCCGGTCGGTGTCCACCAGCGAGAGCAGCGCGATGGGCGTGCCGCAGATGGCGGCGGCCAGCTCGGTGACGTGGTCGAACACGCGGTGCGGCAGCGTGTCCAGGATGTTCAGGGCACGCAGCGCGCGCAGGCGCTCGGACTCGTTGGCGGGCAGAGGGACGTTCATACCAGGCGGGCGGCCGCCCCGCCACCGATCGGGCGGGGAGGTCGAAGACGATTGTGGATGGGGGGTGAAACCCGGCGTGGCGACGCGGTCATGGCGCCGGCAGGGCGCCACGGCTGGTCCAGCCGATGTCGGGCGCGGCGCCGGGCGCGGTCGGCCCGGCAGCGGGCACGGCGGTGGCGCGGGTGACCGGCTGGGTCGGCGCGTGGGGATCAATGGGCTGCTGGCGCGTGGGCGGCGGCGCGCTGGCGGCCGAGCCCCCGGCCCCACCGGCGGCCACCATCCGTCCGTCCCGGCTGGCCCGTTGCGACAGGTCGCGCAACGCGCGGGCGCTGGAGCCGGGTGCGGCCCACGCGGTGCTGCGCGGGGGCGGCGGCGCGCTCAGGCGCTCGCGCTGGGCGGCGTATTCCGCGGTGCGGCGCTGGACCTTGTCGCCCAGGGCGCGGCGCCCGGCCGGCGTGGAGAGCGCGGCGACGCAATCGGGCGTGAGCCAGAGTACGAGCTGGCCCGCCTGCGCGCGGCTGCACCCCGGGCCAAACGCGGGCGCCTCGGCGGCGGTCGCGGTCGCACCCGCCTCCAACAGGCAGGCGGCCACGGCGAAGCGGAGGGAGGCATGCATCGGGACTCCGGCGCGAAAGGCGGCCATGCGCGAAGGCGGCGCGCGTGGCCCGCTCGCCGCCGGTGTCGGCGCTGTGCGCCTTGATCGGTTTATCGGCCGTGGTGCGCCGAACTTGAATGCGGCGGCAGACCGCCCTCGGCGCGGGTGAGCCGCAGGCGGAACAGGCTGCCCTGGGGGCCGCTGTGGGCCAGCTCCAGGGTGCCGCCGTGCAGCCGGGCGATGCGCCGGCACAGGCTCAGGCCGAGTCCGGCGCCGTCGATGGGCTGGTGGCCCGGCAGCCGCACGAAGGGCTGGAAGATGGCCTCGGCCTGCGCGGCGGGCACGCCGCAGCCGTTGTCCTCAATGTCGACCACCACCGCGGCGCCGTCGGTGCGCGCGCTCACGCGCACCCGGGGTGGCACGCCGGGGCGGCTGTACTTCAGGGCGTTGACGATGAGGTTCTGCAGACACACGCGCAGCCACACGCCGTGGCCCAGCACCGCCACGGGCAGTTCGCCATCGATGGCGCCGCCGGTGCCGCGGACCAGGGCCTCCAGGTCCTCGCGCACCTCTTCCAGCAACCCGGCCAGGCACAAGGGCGCCAGGTCGACCGACCGGCCATCGGCCTTGAGGTAGTCCAGCAGCCCGCCGACCAGGTGGGACAGGCGGCGGCCGCCGCGCTGGGCGCGCTGCAGGAATTGCACGAGTTCGGCCTCGGCCGGCGGCAGATCCGGGTTTTGCAGGGCGAGGTCGAGGAAGGCGTTGATGGTGCGCAGGGGTTCGCGCACGTCGTGGGCCAGGACCTGGATGAATTGCTGCTGCTGCAGGTTGCGCTCGACGAGGGCGTCATGGGCGTGGACCAGCTCGTGGACGTCGCGCAGGCGCAACACCACGCCGCCCGCCGGCGCCGCCGGCAGCAGGGACACCTCGGTCCAGCGCGACTCGCCGTCGGCGCCGCGCAGGCGCTGACGCAGGTGCACCGGCTGACCCCCGAGGGCGTCGCCGAGCCGCTCGCCGACGAGCCGGGGCAGGTCGTGGCCGGGCAGGGCCGCGTCGGCCGCGCGCCCGACCAGCCCCTCCAGCGGCAGGCCCAGGTAGTCCAGGAAGGCCAGGTTGGCGTAGCCGTAGCAGCGGTCGGGGCCGATGTAGGCCTTCGGGTCCAGGCCGTGGGTCAGCATCAGCGCCATCGCGCGCTGTTGCGTGAGCGAGCGCTCGCGGTCGGCGCGTTCGCGGTCGGCGGTGTCGATGGCTTCGTCCAGGAGGGCCGCCGCCAGCCGGCCGAAGGCGCGCATCAGGTCGCGCTGTGCGGGGGTGAAGGGCCGTGGGTGGGTGTCGATGACGCAGAGCGTGCCGAAGACCACGCCCTGCCGGCTGGTCAGGGGCGCGCCAAGGTAGGCGCGGATACCCGGCGGGCCGGTGACCAGCGGGCTGTGGCACACCCGGGGGTCGGCGAGGGCGTCCTCCACAGCGAGCAGCTGCTGCGGCGTGGCCAGGGCGTGGCGGCAAAAAGACCAGCCCACCGGGGTTTCGACGAGGTCGGTGCCGTGGGCGGCCTTGAACCACTGGCGGCGATCGTCGAGCAGCGACACCAGGGCCACCTCGGCGCCGAGCGCGGCCGCCACGGTGGCGCACAGGGCGTCGAACGCGGGGGTGCGCGGGCTGTCCATCACCCCGCTGCCGGCCACCGCCGCCGCCCGCGGGTCGGTCGGCGCGGCGGGGGCATCAAGGGCGGACACGGCGGCGTTCATGGATGGGGCGAAGTGAACAGGAAGTTACAAGCCGCCGGCATGGCTCGTCCCCCATGGCCGCGACACGGCTGGGGGTATTTGGGGGAGAGCGTCCCACCGCACCGGGCCCCCACCGCGCGTCAGCCGAGCAGGACCGCGGCCGACGCTTCAAGCCGCTGGGCGGCGTCTTCGAAGCGCAGACCGTCGATCAGCTGGGCGATGGCGGCGGCTTCGTCCGTGCCAAGCCGGTGGTTCAGGCCCGCCTGCAGGCGCGCGTGCAGCGCCAGCGCATCGAGGTCCTGCGCGCGCAGCAGGCGGCACAGCGTGGTGAGGTCGGCCGGGGCCAACGGTTCGTCGGCCGGGCCGCTGGCCGCGGGCGTGGGGGCGTCGGGCAGGCGGCCGACGTGGTCGCGCAGCCGCTGGAGCGCGGCGCCCAGCGCGCGCCATTCGGCCACGACCAGGCCCTCGGCGGGGGCGCCATCGGACAAGGCCAGTTCGAGGCCGGCCGCGTGTTGCGCCACCTCGCCGGCCTCCAGCGACAGGGCGATGCCTTTGAGCTTGTGCAGCCGCGCCGCGGCCTGCCGCGCGTCGCCGGTGACCGACGGCGGCGGCTCGTGGGCCATGCCGCCGAATTCGTCGAGCAGGCGCTGCAGCGCCCGGCGCAGGAAAGCCTCGTCGTGGCCCACGCGCGCCAGGGCGCGCTCGGCGTCGAACACGGCGGTCTGCGACGGCGCGGGCACGGCCGGGGCGCCCGGCGCGGGCGCTGCCGGCAGGTCGATCGGCAGCCAGCGGCGCAGCACCGCCAGCAGCGCATCGGCCTCCAGCGGCTTGGGCAGCAGGGCGGACATCCCGGCGTCGCGCGCGCGGGCCTGTTGTCCGGCGTCGGTGGTCGCGCTCAGACCCACCACCGGCAGGTTGCCCAGCCGGGGGTCGTCGCGCAGGCGCCGGGTGGCCTCCAGACCGTCGATCTCGGGCATCTGGATGTCCATGAGCACCGCCGCGGGCCGCAGGCGCCGGCGCAGGTGCTCCAGCGCGGGGGCCGCGCGGTCGAAGGCGGTGCACACCGCCCCGAGCCGGGTGAGGACGTGCTCGGCCATTTCGCGGGCGATGTCGCTGTCGTCGACGACGACGATGGGCATGCCCGCGAGCGGGCCGCCCACCGGCGCCGCGGCCGGGGTGCGGGTGGGCGTCGGCTCGTCGGCCCCCTGGGCATCGAACTGGGCGAGCAGGGCCTTCATCGGCTCGACCGTGCTGGCCTTCAGCGCGGTCAGGGCGTCGCGCGTGGCGTCGCTGTGGGGATCGGTCTGCAGGCCGTGCTCGGCGGCGGCGGCCCGCTCGGCCAGGGCCGCGGCCCCCAGCATGCCAGCCAGTCCCTTGAGGGTGTGGGCCTCGCGCAGGGCGGTGGCGACGTCGCCGTGCGCGACGGCCGCGCTCAAGGCCACGAGCAGGCGGTCGTGCTCATCGATGAAGCGGGTGAGCAGCCGCCGGTAGGTGCCCCGGTTGCCGCCGAGGCGGCGCAGGGCGGCGGTGACGTCGATGGCCCGCGCATCGGCCACCGGCGCGGCCGCCACCGGCGTCCCGGGTGCGGTGTCGCGGCCGGTCCAGCGCTGCAACACCGCCACCAGCTGGTCCAGGTCGAAGGGCTTGCCGACGTGGTCGTTCATGCCGCCGGCCAGACAGGCGTCGCGGTCGCTGGCCATGGCGTTGGCGGTCATGGCCACGATCGGCAGCGCGGTCAGGCCCAGCGCGTCGCGGATGGCGCGCGTGGCGCTCAGGCCGTCCATCACCGGCATCTGCAGGTCCATCAGCACGGCATCAAACCGCCGCGGCTCGGCGCGCAGCCGATCGACCGCTTCCTGACCGTTGACCGCCTCCTCCACCCGCGCGCCCTGCTCGCGCAGCAACTCGGTGGCAACCAGGCGGTTCATCTCGTTGTCTTCCACCAGCAGCAGCGTCACGCCGGCCAGCGGCAGGGCGCCGGCCGGGGCGCTGGCGTGCGCGGAGGCCGGCACGGGCGCGGGCAGGGCCGGCGGCTGGTGGCGCGCCCGCGCGCTGCGCAGCGCATCGGCCAGAAGCGAGGCGGTGACGGGCTTGACGAGGTAGCCGTCGAGCAGGTCGCCGGTGCCGCTTTCGGCGTGGTTGTGCCAGTCGCGGGCGTGAGCGGTCACCATGACCACCGCCGCGGCGGCGGCGCGCAGCGCGGACTGGCGGATGCGCGTGGCGACCTGCAGACCGTCGAGCACCGGCATGCGCCAATCGAGGAAGACGGCTTCGTAGACATGGCCGTCGTGCAGCGCCTGCGCGAGCAGGGCCAGCGCCTGCGCGCCGCTGCGCGCCTCCTCGGTGCGCCAGCCGTTGGCCCGGGCCATGGAGACCATGGCGCTGCGCGCCAGATCGTTGTCGTCCACCACCATCACACGCGCACCCGGCAGCAGGCGGGCGGGCGCGAGATCGACGGTGCCGGCCTGGGGCGTGGGCAGGTCGAGGGTGAAGCGGAAGCAGGTGCCTTTGCCCAGTTCGCTTTGCAGGGTGAGTTCGCTGCCCATGAGCGCCACCAGCCGCTGGCTGATGGCCAGCCCCAGCCCGGTGCCGCCGAAGCGGCGCGTGGTGGATGCCTCGGCTTGCGTGAAGCCCTGGAAGATGCGGGCCTGGTTTTCCGGCGCGATGCCGATGCCGGTGTCGCGCACCGACAGCGCCAGTCGCGTGTGGCCGGCCGGTGCGCCGGGCTCGACGCGGATGGCCAGCACCACCTCGCCGTGGTCCGTGAACTTGATGGCGTTGCCGGCGAGGTTGACCAGGATCTGCCGCAGCCGCAGCGGATCGCCGATGACGGTGTCGGGCAGCGCGGGATCGAGGTCGTACAACACCTCGATGTCCTTGTCGCCGACGCTGGCCGACATCAGCACCGCCAGCTCACGCAACAGCCGATCGATCTCAAAGGGATGTTCGTCCAGGGTGAGCTTGCCGGCCTCCACCTTGGAGAAATCGAGGATATCGTTGAGCAGGCCGAGCAGCGAGCGCGCCGCGGCTTCGGTGTTGCGCGCGTAATCGAGCTGGCGGTCATTCAGCCCGGTGCGCTGCAGCAGCGCCAGCATGCCCAGGATCGCGTTCATGGGCGTGCGGATCTCGTGGCTCATGTTGGCCAGGAACTGGCTCTTGGCGCGCGAGGCGGCCTGCGCGGCCTCCGCCGAGCGCACGACCTCGGTGATGTCGAAGCGGAAACTCACCACGTGGCCGTCGGGCAGCGGCCGCTCCACCACGCGCAGCACCGTGCCATCCGGCAGGCGCCGCTCCCAGTCGCCGCCCTCGCGGTGCATGCGCAGCCGGTCGCGCAGCCAGTCTTCGTGGCGGCCCGCGGCCTCCGGCGGTTCGCTGAAGGTCAGGCTCGCCCGCGCCACGGTCTCGAAGTCGACGCCGGGCTGCAGCACATGGGCGATGTCCTTGTACATCCCGCGGTAGCGGTCGTTGCAGTACACGAGCCGGTCGTCCGGGTCGAAGATCACCAGACCGGCCCCGGTGACCTCCAGCGCGCTGATCATCATCGCGCTGGCGCGGCGGGCCTCTTCTTCGGCCGCGCGGCGGGCGGTGACGTCCTGGATGGCGCCAATCAGGCGCGGGTTGGCCGGATCGCGGTCGTCGCGTTCGCCCACCGCACGCACCCACAGGGAGCGCCCTTTGGCCGTGACGAACGGCAGTTCGAGGTCGAACGGTTCGCCGTGGTCGATGGCGCGCTGCACCGCCGACTCGATCAGCGGGCGGGCCTCGGGTTCGTAGTACGCGATGCCGTCGGCCAGCGTGGGCTGATGACCGGGCTCGACGTCGTGGATGCGGCAGGTCTGGTCGGTCCAGCGGATGGCCTGGGTGGAGAGGTTGAGCTCCCAGCCGCCGATGCCGCCGATGCGCCCGGTCTGGTCGAGGAACGACTGGCTGGCGCGCAGTGCCTCCTCGCTGCGGTGGCGCTCGGTGGTGTCGATCAGCACACCGACCAGCCGCGCGGCTTCGCCGTTGTCGCCGCGCACCACGTGGGCCGCGGCCAGCAGCTGGCGCTGGCTGCCATCGGGCAGGTCCACCGCGAACTCGATCGTGCAGATGCCGTCGCCGTTCACCGCCGCCTTCACCGCCTGGGTGATCCGGTGGCGGTCGTCGGCGCTGACCCGCCGGGTGAAGATGTCCACCTCGTCGCCGTCGCCGGGCCGCGCGCCGTACAGCTCCCAGGTGCGCGAATCCCACAGCGCCTCGCCGTGCTGCAGGTCCATCTCCCACACGCCCATGCGCGCCGCGGCACTGGCCAGCCGGAAGCGCTCGGTGTAGTCGGCCACCAGCCGTTCGCTGCGCTTGCGGTCGCTGATGTCGGACTCGATGGCCATGAAGCCGATGCGGGTGCCGGACTCGTCGAGCAGCGGCTGGATCTCCAGCTCGATCCAGTATTCGGTGCCGTCCTTGGCGCGGTTGAGCAGCTCGCCCTGAAACGACGCGCCAGACCGCAGCGCCTCCCGAAGGCGGTCCACTTCCTTCTGGTCGGTCTGGTCGAACTGCAGGATGTGGCCCGGGTTGCGTCCCAGCACCTCGGCGGCGGTGAAGCCGGTGATCCGCTCGAAGCCTTCGTTGACCCAGGTGATGCGCCGCTCGGTGTCGGTGATGACCACCGCGTTGGAGGTGCGGCGGGCCACCACCGCCAGCCGTTCCAGATCGGCCGTCATCGACCGGGCCATGGCTTCGGCGCGCTCCCGGGCGCGCGTGCCCTGCCAGGCCATCGCGCTCAGACCCCCGGTCAGCAGCAGGCCCAGCACGAGCACGATCCACGGGGTGTTGGACGCGGTGCTGCGGTCGAACAGCGGCGTCGTGCTGGCCACCAGCGTGAACGGCTGGCCGTACACATCCAGCCGCAGCGAGCGGGTGAAGCGCCCCGGGTCGGGCAGGCGCGCTTCGCGGGTCATGGCGATGCCTTCGCCGCCGCCGTGGGCGTGGAAACCGGCGATCCAGGCCGCCTCGTCGGGCGCCTCGTGGCCCGCGTACAGCTGAAACGTGACCTGATCGTCGGCCGCCGCCGGCACATCCACCAACAGGTCGCGCAGCACCAGCGGGGCCACCAGCAAGCCGGCCACCGCGGCCCGCCGGGCGTCGATCCGCATCGGATCGCTGCCCTGGTACACCGGCAGGAACATGATCAGGCTGGGCAGGCTCTGGCTGCCGCGCTGCAGCGTGATCGGCGATGACAACACGGGGCGGTTCTGGTCGATCGCCTGCTCGATCGCCGCGCGCGCGGCGGGCACACTGCCGGCATCAATACCGACCGAGTTGGGGTTGAGCGCGTACGGCTCCATGTACCGCACCACGTACAGCAGGTCGTTGCGGTTGTCGGGCGACTCCCGGAATTCAAAGGGTGGCTGCCCCTCGGCGCGCATGTCTGCCAGCAGCCGGGCCACGTCCCCGCGGCGCACCGGCTCGATCCAGCCAAAGCCGCGCACACCGGGAAACTCGCTGGCGAGATCGAGCGACCCGATCAGGGTGATGAACTCCCGGTAATCGACACGCTCGCTGGCCACAAAGGCACCGCGGGCGCCGCGCAGCCCGGCGCTGGGCAGGGTGAGCCGGCGCGTCACCTCGGTGGCCAGTTGCTCGCTCTTGCGCTCAAACGCCTGGCGCGCCAGGCTGTGCGCGCGGTCGCTGGCGAGAAAGGCGCCGGCGAGGGTGACCAGGCAGCCCGAGATCGCGATGGCCGTGGTCAGGCCCCAGCGGGCGTGATGGCCCGGCGAAGGCACCGTGTTGAACCAGACCATGGCGTGGCTTCCGAAAAAAGGGGGACCTTGGCATCATGCCCGCGGCCCGCCCGGGCGGTGACTGGAAAACCCGGCCCAATCGGGCGCTGTTCGCGCCCTCGCCGGGCGCGGCGGCTCATTCGTCGCGCGACATGGCGGCGCGGTGGCGCGCGACAAATTCCTGGTAGGTGTCGATCCCGCGCAGCTGCAGGATGGTGTTGCGCACCGCCGCCTCCACCAGCACGGCGATGTTGCGGCCGGCCACCACCTGGATCACTGCCTTGCGCACGGGCACGCCCAGCACGTCCTGGTAAAGCGGCTCGTACGGCATGCGCTCATAGTCGCGCTCCATGGTCTCGCGGCGGACCAGGTGCACGATGAGCTGCAGCCGCATCTTGCGCCGCACCGCCGTCTCGCCAAAGATGGCCTTGATGTCGAGCAGGCCGATGCCGCGCACCTCCAGCAGGTTCTGCAGCAGCTCCGGACAGCGGCCCTCGATGCTGGTCTGGTTGATGCGGTACAGGTCCACCGCGTCGTCGGCCACCAGACCGTGGCCGCGCGAGATCAGCTCCAGCCCCAGTTCGCTCTTGCCCAGGCCCGACTCGCCCGTGATCAGCACGCCCATGCCCAGGATGTCCATGAACACGCCGTGCATGGTGGAGCGGTCGGCGAAGTGGCGCGAGAGGTAGGCGCGCAGCACATCGATGACGAAGGCGGCCGACTCGCGCGTGGCGAACATCGGGATCTGCGCCCGCTCGCACATCGCCAGCAGCTCGTCGGGCGCGGGCTGGTCATCGGCCACCACCAGCACCGGCGGCTCGAGCGTGACGATGCGCGCCACGCGGCGGCGGTTGTCCTCGGGGCTGGGGCTGGTGAGGTAGGCCACCTCGCGCTCGCCGATCACCTGCAGGCGATAGGGGTGGATGTAGTTGAGGTAACCCACGAGGTCGGCGCCGGAGCGGGCGGCGCGGACCGCGACCTCGTCGAACCGGCGCTCGGAAGCGCCAAGCCCGGCGACCCATTGCCACTTGAGGGTGTCGCGGTGGTCCTCAAACAGGACATCGGCGCTGACGACGGTGGGCTTCATGCGGGCACCCTTTCAGACCGGGCCCGCGCGGTGGCGCAGCCCGGGTGCGTCACGCGGCGGCGTGGGCGGATTGCCAGGCGGCGATCAGGCCGTGCAGGGCTGCCGCGTCGACCGAAGCCTTCATGCGCTCACGCAGCGCGCTGTCGCTGAGCAACTCGGCAATCTCGGAGAGGATTTCCAGGTGCTTCTGGGTCGCCGCTTCAGGCACCAGCAGGAAGATCATCAGCTGCACCGGCAACTCGTCCGGTGCGTCAAAGCCGATCGGATTGGCCAGCTGGAACACCGCGGCCAGCGGCTGTTTCAGGCCCTTGATGCGGCCGTGCGGGATGGCCACGCCGTGGCCCAGGCCGGTGGAGCCCAGCCGCTCGCGGGCGAACAGGCTGTCGGTAATCAGGGCGCGGTTGAGGCCATGCAGGGTCTCGAACAGCAAGCCCGCTTCTTCGAACGCGCGTTTTTTGCTGGTGGCGTCCACGCTCACGAGCACTTGCGCGGCGGGCAAGATGGCAGATAGTCGGTTCATGAGGCCCCTTTCGGACCGCAAATTATGCCCATCTGCGTCAAACGGGCCAGAGAGCGGTCACAAAAAAGCCGCTTGACAAGGCAAGCGGCTTGTTGCAGCGCAACACGCGTGCGGGGCACAGCGGCCCGCACGGCGTGCGGGATGTCACATCAGGCGCTTGGACGCCGCGTGGTGGTGGTCCTGCGTCTTGTCTTTGTAGCGCAACACCTGACGGTCGAGCTTGTCGGCGAGTTCATCGACGGCGGCGTAGAGGTCGGCGTGCGCGCTTTCCGCGAACAGATCGCGGCCCTTGACGTGGATGTTGCACTCGGCGCGCTGGCGCAGGTCCTTTTCCTTGAGGTTGTCCACCGTGAGCAGCACCTTGATGTCGACCACCTGGTCGAAATGCCGGGAGATGCGTTCGAGCTTGGTGGTGACGTAGCCGCGCAGAGCGGGGGTGACCTCGAGGTGGTGACCGCTGATCGTCAGGTTCATCTGGGAGCCTCCTATGGCATCGGTGGGTGAATACCGCCGGCGAGCAATCCATCCGGCGGCGACGGGATGGCTTGAACCCACTATGCCCCCGATCGCGCGGCAGCGCAAGGCGCGCCGCCGCATCCCGTGACGCAGTGCCGGTCAGCCCCCTTCGGCGCGCCGGCGGTCGCCATCGGCGGCCCACACGTGATAGCTTTCGCCCATCACATCCCCCCGCCCCTGCCCATGTCGCTGGACACCGTGATCACCCACAGCCTGAGCGCGGCCACGCCGCTGCCCGACGAGGACGGCTGCGCGCTGGTGCTGATGGGCGGCGGCGCGCGCACCGCCTACCAGGCCGGCGTGATGCGCGCGGTGGCGCGGCTGCTGGGCAGCCAGCGCCCGGGCGCGCCCACGGCACCCTTTCCGTTCCGCTGGCTGTTCGGCACCTCGGCCGGCGCGCTCAACGCCACCTACCTCGCCAGCCTGGCCGACGAAGGCCTGCCCGCGCTGGAGCGGCTGGCCGCGTTCTGGGGCCGCCTGCGCTCGCACGACGTGTACCGCCTCGACGCGCCGGGCTGGGTGCGCGCCAACCGGCTGGTCGCCGGCTGGACGCTGGCGCGTCAGGTGCGCCGCCACCGCGCCCTGCTCGACACCCTGCCGCTGGTGGACACACTGCACCGCGGCATCGACCTGCAGCGGCTGGAAGCCGCGCTGACCGGCGGGCGGCTGCAAGCCCTGGGCGTGACCGCCTCCAGCTACACCACCGGGGAACACTGGACCTTCTGCCAGACGCGCCCCGGCCACCCGCTGCGCCCGTGGCACCGGCCCGGGCGGCGCGCCGATTTCCAGCCGATCACCATCGAACACCTGATGGCCTCCAGCGCCATCCCGTTCCTCTTCCCGTCCGTGCCGCTGTGGGTTGAAGGCCACCAGGAACACTTCGGCGACGGCTCCATGCGCCAGCTCTCGCCCCTGTCGCCCGCCATCCAGTTCGGTGCCCGCCGCATCCTGGTCATCGGCGTGGGGCAGCCGCAGCGCGCCGGCATGGCCGCCCGCACCAGCGGCCTGCCCACCGCCGGCACGATCGCCGGCCACGCCATGGCCAGCGTGTTCCACGACACCCTCCAATCCGACGTGGAGCAGACCCTGCGCGTCAGCCAGACGCTCGCCAGGCTGCCGCCCGGACTGGCCGGCGCGCTGCCCTACCGGCCGGTGGAGGTGCTGGCGATCCAGCCCAGCTTTTCGCTGGACGAACTCGCACGCAAGCACCTCGGCGAGCTGCCCGCCTCCACGCGCAACACCCTCGTGGGCCTGGGCGCGCTCGACACCCGCCGCGGCGCGGCCGGCAGCGCCGCCGCGCTGGCCAGCTACCTGCTCTTCGAGCCTGGCTTCACCCACGCCCTGATCGAACTCGGCGAGGCCGACGCCTGGCGCCGAAAGGACGAACTGGCGGCGTTTTTCGGCCTGGATGCCGTGCCGCCCAGCCATGCTGCGGTGCCATAATCCGCCCATCCCCACCCTGGAGTTCCGCATGGACAGCACGCCCCCCAGTTGCGTGCTTTCAGCCGCCCCCGCGATGGCCTGACCGGTTCGGGCCGGCGGCCGGCTGAAAGCGCCCACCGCCCCGCCCACGACTGACGACAGACCCCTTGCCGGGAGCCTCCCATGCTCAACGTCTTCACCCTGGCCAACGGCCGGCTCTTCCAGGAAGAGATCGAGTCGCTCGAAGAACTGGCCCGCTTCAAGCCCATCTGGGTCGATCTCGAAGCCCCCACGCCCGAGGAGCGGCGCTGGGTCAAGCAGCACTTCGGCCTGTCCATCCCCGACGACGCGATGGACGAGGACATCGAGGAATCCGCGCGCTTCTTTGAAGAGGACAACGGCGACCTGCACATCCGCAGCGACTTTCTGATCGCCGACGAGGAAGACCCGCGCGCGGTGCGCGTGGCCTTCATCCTCAACGAGCACAACGACCAGCTCAAGAGCCGCGGTGTGCTGTTCTCCATCCACGACGAGGACGTGCCGTCGTTCCGCCTGCTGCGCATGCGCGCGCGGCGCCTGCCAGGCCTGATCGACGATGCCAAGGACGTGCTGCTGATGCTGTTCGACGCCGACGCCGAGTACTGCGCCGACACGCTGGAGGACATCTACGACGACCTGGAAAACGTGAGCCGCCAGGTGCTCGCCGGCGAGGTGACGGACAACAAGGCCGGCGAGGTGCTGGCCGCCATCGCGCGCCACGAGGACATGTCCGGCCGCATCCGCCGCAACGTGATGGACACGCGCCGCGCGGTGAGCTTCATGATGCGCAGCCGCCTGCTGAGTGCCGAGCAGTTCGAGGACGCGCGCCAGATCCTGCGCGACCTCGATTCGCTGGACGGCCACACCGCCTTCCTGTTCGACAAGATCAACTTCCTGATGGACGCCACCGTCGGCTTCATCAACATCAACCAGAACAAGATCATCAAGATCTTCTCGGTGGCCAGCGTGGCGCTGCTGCCGCCCACGCTGGTGGCCAGCCTCTACGGCATGAACTTCCAGTACATGCCCGAACTGAGCCAGAAATGGGGCTATCCGTACGCGCTGGTGCTGATGGCGCTGTCGGCGCTGGTGCCGATGTGGTACTTCCGCCGCCGCGGCTGGCTGAAGTGAAGCGCTGCGGCGCTGCGGTGCGCGGGCTGGGCCCGGCTCAGCCGCGCAGCACGCGATCGAAAATCGCTTCGCTGTAGCGGCTAGCCACCTCGCGCAAAAAGCGCGGGAAATCCACGTGGGCCTCGTCGTCGGCGCGGTCCGACACGGTGCGCACCACCGCGAGCGGGACGCCGTGGTCGTGGCAGACCTGGGCAAAGGCCGCGCCTTCCATTTCCACCGCCAGCGCGTCGGGGAGCCGCGCGCGCAAAGCCCCGCTCTCGGCGGCGGTGGCGACGAAGCGGTCGCCGCTGAGCAGCAAGCCGCTGTGCACCCGGGCGGCAGGCGCGATCGCGGCCAGCGCCTGCGCGCTGGCATCGCGCAGCCGGGCGGTGAGCGCCGCGTCGGCGGCGAAACGCGAGCGGCCATAGCCCGGCACCTCGTGGCGCGGAAACAGCGGCTCGGCGTTCATGTCGTGCTGCAGCAGCTCGGTGGCCACCACCACGTCGCCGACCCGCACCCCCTCGCCCAGGCCCCCGGCCAGCCCGGTGAACACGATGGCGCTGGCGCCGAAGCGCTCGATCAGCAGCGTGGCCGTGGTGGCGGCGGCGACCTTGCCGATGCCGCTGAGCACCGCCACCACCGGCTGGCCGTGCAGCGTGCCGCGGTGGAAGGTGCGTGGGCCCACGCGCTCGGCGCGGGCACCGCCCGCCTGCAGGGCCAGCATCACCCCGGCCAGTTCGTCGGGCAGCGCGCTGACGAGGGCGAGGGTCACGGGCGTCGCCTCCCTGCGAGCGGCATCACTTCGCGTCGCGCAGTTCGCGGCGCAGGATCTTGCCCACCGGTGTCTTGGGCAGTTCGGCGCGGAACTCGACCACCTTGGGCTGCTTGTAGCCGGTGAGGTGGGCCTTGCAGTAGTCGCGCACCTGCGCCTCGGTGAGCGCCGGGTCTTTCTTGACGATGACCAGCTTCACCGCCTCGCCCGACTTCTCATCGGGCACCCCCACCACCGCGCACTCCAGCACACCCGGCAGCTGCGCCACGACGTCCTCGACCTCGTTGGGATACACGTTGAAGCCGCTGACCAGCACCATGTCCTTCTTGCGGTCCACGATCTTGAAGAAACCGCGCTCGTCCATCACACCGATGTCGCCGGTCTTGAACCAGCCGTCGGCGGTCATGACCTTGGCCGTCTCGTCCGGGCGCTGCCAGTAACCGGCCATGACCTGCGGTCCGTGGATCGCGATCTCGCCCGGCTGGCCGAGCGGCACCTCGCGGCCGTCGTCATCGAGGCATTTCATGCGCGTGCCCGGCAGCGGCACGCCGATCGTGCCGGTGTAGGCCGTGCTGGTGGTCGGGTTGCAGCTGGCCGACGGGCTGGTCTCCGACAGACCGTAGCCCTCGCAGATCGGGCAGCCGGTCTTCTCCAGCCATCGTTGCGCCACCGCGCCCTGCACCGCCATGCCACCGCCCACCGACACCTTCAGGTGGCTCCAGTCCACGGTGGCGAAGTCCGGGTGGTTGGCCAGACCGTTGAACAGGGTGTTGACCGCGGGGAAGCTGTGGAAGCGGTGTTTGGACAATTCTTTGAGCACCGCGGGCAGGTCACGCGGGTTGGGAATGAGGATGGTTTTGCCGCCCACGCGCAGGCCCAGCATCATGTTCACCGTGAAGGCGAAGATGTGATAGAGCGGCAGCGCGCACACGCTGGTGGGCTGTTCGCCGGCGGGCACCTTCTTCATCACCGGGTCGTTCCAGGCCTCGGACTGCAGCAGGTTGGCGATGATGTTGCGATGCAGCAGCACCGCGCCCTTGCTCACGCCGGTGGTGCCCCCGGTGTACTGCAGCACGGCCATGTCGTCATGGCCCAGCGGCGGGGTCTTGAGGGTGCCGCGGGTGCCGCGGGCGATGGCGTCGTTGAAACGCACCGCGCCCGGCAGGTCGAAGACCGGCACCATCTTCTTGACGTTGCGCACCACGTAGTTCACCAGCGAGCCCTTGAGCAGGCCCAGCAGATCGCCCATGGCGGCCAGCACGACGTGCTTCACCGGCGTGTGGGCGATGCATTCCTGCAGCGTGCGGGCGAAGTTCTCGATGATGATGATCGCCTTGGCGCCCGAGTCCTTGAGCTGGTGCTCCAGCTCGCGGGCGGTGTAGAGCGGGTTGACGTTCACCACCACGAAGCCGGCGCGCAGGATGGCGGCCACCGCCACCGGGTACTGCGGCACGTTGGGCATCATGATCGCCACGCGGTCGCCCTTGACCAGCCCCAGCCCCTGCAGGTAGGCCGCCAGCGCCTGCGACAGGCTGTCGGTCTGGGCGTAGGTCAGTTCCTTGCCCATGAAGCTGTAGGCCGGGCGGCTGCCGAAGCGGCGGAAGCTGTCCTCCATCAAATGGACCAGGGAGCGGTACTGCGACACATCGATGTCGGCGGGGACGCCCTCGGGGTAGGCGGACAGCCAGGGACGGTCGGCGGTGGCGGCGTTCATGCGGTTCATCTCCTCGAATCGGCAAACAGCGCGCATTCTCTCCGGACGACCGGGCGGCCGCTCTCGTGTCTTTCCCTGACGCGACTCTGACGGAACGACCGCAGCGCCGCAACAGCGGGCCGATGCCGCTACAAAAAAGAAAGCCGGCCCAGGGCCGGCTTCGGGTGCAAGCGACGGGTCAGGCGCGCGTCACTCGATGGCCTTGGTCATGTCCTCGACCACCTTCTTCGCATCGCCGAAGACCATCATGGTCTTGTCCATGTAGAACAGCTCGTTGTCCAGACCGGCGTATCCGGCGGCCATGGAACGCTTGTTCACGATCACCGTCTTGGCCTTGTAAGCCTCCAGGATCGGCATGCCGTAGATCGGCGAGCCCTTCTGCAGCGCCGCCGGGTTCACCACGTCGTTGGCACCCAGGATGATGGCCACGTCGGCCTGGCCGAACTCGCCGTTGATGTCCTCCATCTCGAACACCTGGTCGTACGGCACCTCAGCCTCGGCCAGCAGCACGTTCATGTGGCCCGGCATGCGGCCAGCCACCGGGTGGATGGCGTACTTCACCGTGATGCCTTTTTCGGTGAGCTTGTGGGCGAGTTCCTTGACCGCGTGCTGCGCGCGCGCCACGGCCAGGCCGTAACCCGGCACGATGACCACCGTCTCGGCGTTGCCCAGGATGAAGGCCGCATCGTCGGCGCTGCCGCTCTTGGCCGTGCGCTGCACACCGCCTCCGGCCGCCGCCGCGCCGGCATCGCCCCCGAAACCACCCAGGATCACGTTGAGGAACGAGCGGTTCATCGCCTTGCACATGATGTAGCTCAGGATCGCGCCCGAGCTGCCCACCAGCGAGCCGGCGATGATCAGCATGCTGTTGTTGAGCGAGAAGCCGATGCCCGCCGCCGCCCAGCCCGAGTAGCTGTTGAGCATGGACACCACCACCGGCATGTCGGCGCCGCCGATGGGGATGATGATCAGCACGCCCAGCACGAAGCTCAGCGCCACCATCACGAAGAACGCGGTCCAGTTCTCGGTGAACGCGAAAAACACGCCCAGGCCGATGGTGACGAGGCCCAGCACGAGGTTGAGCATGTGCTGGCCGGAAAAAACCACCGGCGCGCCCTGGAACAGGCGGAACTTGTACTTGCCGCTGAGTTTGCCGAAGGCGATCACCGAGCCGCTGAAGGTGATGGCGCCGATCGCTGCGCCGAGGAACAGCTCGATCTTGTTGCCGAAGGGGATCGGCGTGCCTTTGGCGGCAATGCCGAACGCCCAGGGCTCGGCCACCGCGGCCACGGCGATGAACACCGCGGCCAGACCGATCATGCTGTGCATGAACGCCACCAGCTCGGGCATCTTGGTCATCTCGACGCGGTTGGCCATGACCGCACCGGCCACACCGCCCACCACCAGACCACCCAGCACATAGACCATGCCCTCGGCCTGGCCGCCGGAGAGCTGGACGATCAGCGCGGCGGTGGTGAGCACGGCGATCGCCATGCCCGTCATGCCGAAGACGTTGCCGCGGATCGAAGTCGTCGGGTGCGACAGGCCCTTGAGCGCCTGAATGAAACAGACCGAGGCGATCAGGTACAGAAGAACGACGAGGTTCATGCTCATTTGGCGTCACCCCCGGCGGCCGGTGCCTTGCGTTCTTTTTTCTTGAACATCTCCAGCATGCGCCGGGTGACCAGGAAGCCGCCGAACACGTTGACCGCGGCCAGGGCCACGGCCAGCACGCCCATGGTCTTGCCCAGCGGCGTTTCGGTGAGCGCGGCCGCCAGCATGGCGCCCACGATCACGATGGCCGACACGGCGTTGGTCACCGCCATGAGCGGCGTGTGCAGCGCGGGCGTGACGTTCCACACCACGTGGTAGCCCACGTAGATGGCCAGCACGAAGATGATGAGGTTGATGAGGGTCGGGGAAACGGCTTCCATGTCACTTCCTTTTGACTTCACCGGCTTGGGTCATGAGACAGGCCACGACGATGTCGTCGTCCAGGGGCACCTGCACGGCGGTGGCGTCCTTGGGGCAAACCAGCTTGAGGAAATCCAGCACGTTGCGGGCGTAGAGCGCGGAGGCATCGGCGGCCACCAGCGCCGGCAGGTTGGTCTCGCCGATCAGCGTGACGCCATGCTTCACCACGGTCCGGTCGGCTTCGGTCAGCGGGCAGTTGCCGCCCACGCCGCCCGGGCCCTTGCCGGCGGCGATGTCCACGATCACCGAGCCCGGCTTCATGCTCTTGACCATGTCTTCGGTGATCAGCGTGGGCGCGGCGCGGCCGGGAATCAGCGCGGTGGAGATCACCACGTCGGCCTGCGCGACCCGCTTGGCCACTTCGGCCTGCTGGCGCGTGAGCCAGCTCGGCGGCATGGGCCGGGCGTAACCGCCCACGCCCTCGGCCGCCTCTTTCTCTTCCGCGGTCTCGTACGGCACATCAATGAACTTGCCGCCCAGCGACTCGACCTGCTCTTTCACGCTCGGCCGCACGTCGCTGGCCTCGATGACCGCGCCCAGCCGCTTGGCGGTGGCGATCGCCTGCAGGCCCGCCACGCCCACGCCCAGGATCACCACCCGCGCGGCCTTGACCGTGCCGGCGGCGGTCATGAGCATGGGGAAAAACTTGGGGTAGGCGTTGGCGGCCAGCATCACCGCCTTGTAGCCGGCGATGTTGGCCTGGGAGGACAACACGTCCATGCTCTGCGCGCGGGTGGTGCGCGGCGCCGCCTCCAGCGCGAAGCTGGTGAGGCCGGCGGCGGCGAGCCGGGCCAGGCCGTCGGCGTCGAACGGGTTGAGCATGCCGACCAGCGTGGCGCCGGCCTTGAAGTGGGGCAGTTCGTCCGCGGCGGGGCTGCGAACCTTCAACACCAGGTCGGCGCCGAAGGCGCCAGCGGCGTCGGTGATGTCCGCGCCGGCGGCGCGGTAGGCCTCGTCGGTGGCGCTGGCGCGCAGGCCGGCGCCCGACTGCACGCGCACCGTGTGCCCTTGGGCCACCAGTTTCTTCGCCGTCTCGGGCGTGACGGCCACCCGGGTCTCACCCGCCGTGGTCTCGGTGGGTACGCCGATCAACATGAAGGTCTCCTCGCTCGCGGGGGTTGGCAATGGCGGGGAAGAATACCCCAAAGGCGCAGCCGTCCCGCGTCGCGCGGGGCGCAGCCCCGGGTTTGCCCACCCCATAATGGGTCGATGGACACCCGATGGAAACCCAGCGTGACGGTGGCGGCCGTCATCGAGCGCGACGGCCGCTATCTGCTGGTCGAAGAACACACCCCCGAAGGCCTGCGCCTGAACAACCCCGCCGGCCACCTCGACCCCGGGGAAAGCCCGGCCGATGGCGTGGCGCGCGAGGCGCTGGAGGAAACCGCCCACCGGTTCACCCCCACCGCGCTGGTGGGCGTGTACCTCTCCCGCTTCCAGCGCGGCGATGAGGACATCACCTACCTGCGCCTGGCCTTCTGCGGCGCGCTCGGCGAAGCCGAACCCGGCCGGGCGCTGGACCACGGCATCGTGCGCACGCTGTGGATGACGCCCCAGGAGATCCGTGACAGCGCGGCCCGCCACCGCAGCCCGCTGGTGCTGCGCTGCCTGGAGGACCACCTCGCCGGGCGACGGTTTCCGCTCGATCTGGTGTATACCGATCCCTCGGTGCTGCGGCCCTGATGGCCGGCGCCGCCGCCATGACCGACCTCGCCCCGCTGGCCTCCGCCGCCCTGCCGCCCGACGACGCGTTGCGCGAAACCCTGCACAACGAGGTCCACGCCCGTCCGCCAGCGCGCATCCGCCTGCCGGCGCTGGTGGTGTACGTGGCGGTCCTCAACGAGGGGGTGAGCCGCGAGCAGGAGTGGGCGCACCTGCGCGAACTCCCCGGGCAGGACGGCCTGGCGCTCGGCGACCTCTCGGGCAACTTCCTGCGCCTGTCGCTGGACGCCCACACGCTGAAGTGGGAGCGCCACACCGAATTCACCCGCTACTCGATCGTGGCCTCGCTGCCCGAGGACACCCGGCTGGACCGGGCCGACCCGGCCGCGCTCGAGCGGCTCATCGTGTCGGCCGACTGGCTGCGCCGCATCCCCGGGCGCACGGTGGCGGCCATCCGCATGGTCATGATCCACGCCGAGCTGCCCGACGCCACGCCCGCCGCGCAGGCCGCTCTCATGGAGCCGGCCCAGCGCTGGTTCGGCGACCGCATGGTCGTGGCCTCCCAGCTCGGCGGTGGGCACTCGTGGGCCGTGACCGACTTCCGCCTGCGGCCGGACGGTTTTGAACGCATGTTGGTGCTGGCGCCGCCGGGCACCACCGAGACCCGCGCCGGGCGCATTTCGCAGCGGCTCCTGGAACTGGAAACCTACCGCCTGATGGCGCTGCGCGGCCTGCCGGTGACCAAGGCCCTGGGCCCACTGCTGGCGCAGGCCGAGGCGCAGCTCGCGGCCATCACCGCCGACCTGGAGAACAAGGGCAGCAGCGAACAGGCCCTGCTCGACCAGCTGGTCGCCCTGGCCGCCGGCATCGAGCGCGCCACCGCAGAACACAGCTACCGCTTTGCCGCCACGCGCGCCTACGACGCGCTGGTCACGCAACGCATTCACGAGCTGCGCGAAAAGCCGATTCCCGGCACGCAGACCATCGGCGAATTCATGCAGCGACGGCTCTCGCCGGCGATCGCTACTGTGGCGGCCACCGAACGGCGGCTGGCCTCGCTGGCCGAGCGCGTGTCGCGCGCCAGCGCGCTGCTGCGCACGCGCGTGGACATCGTCACCGAGGCCCAGAACCAGCAACTGCTCGCGCAGCTCACCCGCGGACAGGAACTGCAGCTGCAACTGCAAACCACCGTGGAAGGCCTGTCGATCGCGGCGATCTCGTACTACGTGATCAGCCTGCTGCTCTACGCCGCCAAGGGCGCGAAGTCGCTGGGCTTGCCGATCCAGCCGGAACTCGCGGCCGGCGCGATGGTGCCGCTGGTGTTGTGGGCCGTCTGGCGCACCACACGGCGCATCCACGCGCGGCTCAACCGCCGCTGAGGAACCCGGCCCAGGCCGCCTGCGCCGCCAGCGCCGAGCTCAGCCGGCCGTGGCGGCATCGGTGGTGATCACGCCACCGCCCAGACACACCTCGCCGTCGTACAGCACCGCGCTCTGACCCGGCGTCACCGCCCATTGCGGCGCGCGAAACGCCAGCGAGAAGCCCGGGCTGCCGTCGGCCGCCGCCGCGGGCGTGAACACGCACGGCGCGTCGCTCTGGCGGTAGCGCGTCTTGGCGCCCAGGTCGCCCGCGCGCGGCGGCTCGTCCGCGACCCAGCTCACGTCCTGCGCGCGCAGCCGCGGCGACAGCAGCCACGGGTGGTCATGGCCCTGAACCACCCACAGCGTGTTGGCCGCCACATCCTTGCGCGCCACAAACCACGGCGCGTGCTCACCGCCGCCGCGCGCCGCGCCCCGGGCCTTCACCCCGCCAATGCCCAGCCCCTGCCGCTGACCCAGCGTGTAGAAGCTCAACCCCTGGTGCTGGCCGACCACGCGACCGCGCTCGTCCTTGATCGGCCCGGGCTCCTTGGCGATGTAGCGGTTGAGAAACTCGCGGAACGGACGCTCGCCGATGAAGCAGATGCCGGTGCTGTCCTTCTTCTTCGCATTCGGCAGACCGATCTCGGCGGCGATGCGGCGCACCTCGGTTTTCGGCAGCTCGCCCACCGGAAACATCGTCGTGGCCAGCTGCGCCTGGTTCAGCCGGTGCAGGAAATAGCTCTGGTCCTTCAGCGGGTCCAGCCCCTTGAGCAACTCGACGCGCCCGCCGCGCTCGCGCACCCGCGCGTAGTGGCCGGTGGCGATCTTCTCGGCCCCCAGGCGCATGGCGTGATCCAGGAAGGCCTTGAACTTGATCTCGGCGTTGCACAGCACGTCGGGGTTGGGCGTGCGGCCCGCCTGGTACTCGCGCAGAAACTCGGCGAACACGCGGTCCTTGTATTCGGCGGCGAAGTTCACGTGCTCGATGTCGATGCCCAGCACGTCGGCCACGCTGGCGGCGTCAAGCCAGTCCTGGCGACTGGAGCAGTAGGCCGAGTCGTCGTCGTCCTCCCAGTTTTTCATGAAGATCGCCACGACCTCGTGCCCCTGCTGCTTGAGCAGGTGCGCGCTCACGGCGGAGTCGACCCCGCCGCTGAGGCCGACGACCACGCGGTGCTTGTTTCCCATGGTCACATTATCCCGGGGCGGCTTTAAGGCTCGTTTCAAGTCGGGCCTTTGCAATCGGGGCACCCACCACCCGGTGGGCCACCCACGACAAGGAAACCCCATGAAAGCCCTCGCTGTCTCCACCCTGCTGATCGCCCTCGGCTGCGCCACCACCGGCGCCTTCGCCGGCCCCACCTGCACCGCGCCGAAAGACCAATGGAAACCCCAGGACGCCTTCCAGCAGGATCTCAAAAACCAGGGCTACCAGATCCGCACCTTCAAAGTGACCAAGGGCAACTGCTACGAGATCTATGGCACCGACAAGACCGGCAAGAAGGTCGAGATCTATTTCGACCCGGCCACCGGCGCCGTGCTGAAGTCCGAATGAGCACCGCCCCCGACCACGCAGCGCCGGTGCGCGTGTGGGACCCGTTCGTGCGGGTCTTTCACTGGTCGCTGGTGGCCTGCGTGCTGCTCAACGGCTTTGTGCTCGAAGAAGGCGAGGACCCCCACCGCTGGGCCGGGTACGCGGCCAGCGCGCTGGTCGGCCTGCGCCTGCTGTGGGGCGTCGTGGGCAGCCGCCATGCGCGCTTTGCCGACTGGTTCCCCACGCCGGCGCGCCTGCGGGCCCACGTGGGGGCGCTGGTGCGGGGCGAAAGCCCGCACCACGATGGCCACAATCCGCTGGGCGCGGTGATGATGCTGGCGCTGATGGGCCTGGTCCTGGCACTGGGCCTGACCGGGTGGCTGCAGGAGACCGACGCTTTCTGGGGCGACGAAGCCCTCGAAGAGTTGCACGAAGGCCTGGCCGAGGTGTTGCTCTGGTGCGCCGGGCTGCACGCCGCGGCCGCCCTGGTGATGGGCCGGCTGGAACGCACCCGGCTGATCAAGGCCATGTTCACCGGCCGCAAGGAACGGTACTGAACCGGGGGCCCCAACGCCGGCGGCCGTTTAAGCATTTTTTAGGAACGCTTTAAGCGCGTTTTAGCGGCGCCCTGACGCGCTGGCGGGAATACTGGGGAACCGAGGAGAGACGCCCATTCGGGGCGTCGCCCGTTCACCAAGACGGCCACCGGCCGCTGACCCAGGAGTTCCCCATGATTCACCACCCCGCCGAACTGGCCCATGTGGCCATCGCCGCTGGCGAAGGCCGATTCAACGCTTACGCCGGCATCCACAAAGCGCTGCGCGCGGCCCTCGCCCACGCGCTCGTCACGCTCGGGCGGACCGACCCCGCCGACGACAGCGCACGCCGGCGCACCGCCACCGAAGTGGCAGGTGTGCTGACGCTGATGCAGCGGCACGTGCTGCACGAGGACGCTTTTCTGCATCCGGCACTGCAGACGCGCTGCCCTGGTGTCTGCGACGCCGCGCAGCGCGAGCACCGGGCGCACGACGAGACGCTGGACCAGCTGGTCGGGGCGCTGGACCGCTGGGCGCGCGAGGACCGCAGCGCCGGGGGGCAGCAGGCCCTCTACCTCGGGCTGGCGCGGTGGGTGGGCGAAAACCTCGAGCACATGCACCGCGAGGAGACCGACCACAACACGGCGCTGTGGTCTGCCTACACGGACGAGGAGCTGATCGCGCTGCACGACGCGCTGGTGGCCAGCATCGCGCCCGAGGAAATGATGGCCTACGCGCGCTGGCTGCTGCCCGCGATGAACGCCCCGGAGCGGGCGGCGATGCTCGCCGACATGCGGGCGAAGGCGCCGCCGGCGGCGTGGGAAGCCATGCTGGGGGTGGCCCGCGAGCGCCTGGACGAGGGCGACTGGGCGCGGCTGGCGCGCGATCTCGGGGTGCCGCCGGTGCCGGGGCTGGTGACGGCCTGATTCAGGCGACGTCTTCGAGCACCAGCGGCGCACCCGCCTCGAAGCGCAGGCATCCCCGGCCGGTCTTGCGCAGCACGAGCAGCGGGCATTGCTCGGCCAGCCGGCGCTGCAACAGCAGCAGCCGCGCCTCGAGGTTGTCGCTCACATCGGGCAGCCCGAGCGAGCTGTCGAGGCGAAGTTCGCGGTTGGTGAAATCGCGCCGCCCGGCCTCGTGATCGTTGAGGAGGCGCCAGAGGATGGCGCCGGCAACACCCTTGATCAGGTAAGCGTTGTTGACGAACACGCTGTCGTCGCGCCGGAAGCGCCGCACGCGCAGCGGCTCCAGCGCCGGCGGCCGCGGCACGGGCGCCGGCGGGAGGGTGTCGGCGCACGGCGCGTCGGCCTCGCGCATGAGATCGATCCCGGCGGCGAGGTGGCCGCCCAGCGCCACCAGCAGGTCCTCGTCCTCGCCGCTGAACCGCATGTCCTCGTCGCTTTCGACAAAGAGGACACCGACCAGGCAGTTGACGGACAGCAGCGGCACCGCGAGCTGGCTGCGTGGCTGCGGCAAGCCGGGGTACGGGATGTGATCGCCCAGCGGCTCGCCCGCTCCCTGCCGCATGGCGTGGTTGTAGCGCTGGGCGGTGGTCATGTGGTTGATGCGGATCGGCACACGCTCCCGCGCGGCCACGCCCACCACGCCGTCGCCCACCGCGATCTCCGAGCCCACACCGGAGCGGGCGTAGCCGTGGCTGGCCAGCGTGTAGAGGCGCGCGCTGGCTGCGTCGTGGATGAGCACCATGGCGTGGCGGATGCCCCACTCGTCCGCAAGGGTGTCCAGGGCCGCACGCAGCAGCGCATCGAGCGAGCAGGCTTCGCCCAGCCGGCGGCTGCTGCGCCGCAACAAGGCGAGGGCGTCCGGTCGCGCCGGCGGCGGGGGCAGGGACACCGCGGACTCGGGCGGCGGCGAGGGGGGCAGCCGTTCGATGGCGAGGACGCGGTGGATATCGGCGCCGCGCAGCCGGAACACCTCGGCCATGCCCTCGTGGGAAGCGATGCCGGCCAGCTGGGCCTTCATGCGTTCGAACACGGGCCCCTGCGCCTCGGTGCGCTCGAACCGCAAATGAAAACGGTAGTAGCGCGCGGTGAAGGGGTGAAGCACCAGCACGGTGGAGCGCGGGTTGGCCTGCAGGTTCTGGCGGGTCTTGTTGAAGAACTGGAACGACAGGGCCACGTGATCGTCGTCCACCGGGTAGACCTGCGACAGGTAGGCCACGTTGGGCGTGCCGTCGGGCGCCACGGTGGCCATGATCGACGGCACCAGTCCCTCCAGGCACGGGCGCACCTCCTCCATGCCCGCCAGGTCCATGCCCGCCACGTCCAGCCCGGGCGGCTGCCAGGCGCTCACGCGGCCCCCACGCGCGCGCCCGCGCGCAGACCCGGCGTCTGGTCAAACGCCTCGTCGGGCTGGAATTCAACGGCCACCAGATCGTCCCGGCGATGCGCCAGCATCACGGTGGCGAGGTCGCGCGGGTAGCCGAGCGCGGCCAGCTCGTCCTGCATGGACCTCAGGTAGGCCGCCAGCGGTGCTGCGTCGGAGGCGTCGGCCTCGCGCAGACGCACGCGGCGGCTCTTGAGCTGCAGGGTGAGGTGGGTGCTGGGCTGGCTGAACACGGCAGCCAGCCGGCCGCTGCGGGCGATGTCGCGCAGCAGGGTAGTCGATTGGGACCGCGACAGGTAGGCCGTGATCCGGCGCCCGCCGTCGTCCACCCGGGATCCCACCGCCCGCATCACGCTGGGCACCAGGTCGGGGCCGGCGCTGCTGACGATGAGCGAGACGCCCTTCTCGATCATCGCGAGGAAGGCGGGGTTCAGGTCTGGCGGCTCGGTCACAGGGGGCTCCGGCGGTGCGGCGCATGATAGCCAGCCATCGGGCCGGCGCCAATCGCGCGCCCCGGGGACGGAACGCGCGACCTCAGCGGACAGCGGCGTCGCTCGGCGCGCGGCTGAGGTCGTTGTTTTCGTCGACCAGGGTGCGCAGCAGCTTCATGAACTGCTCACGCTGCCGCGGCGTGAGCGGGGCCAGGATGCGCTCTTGCGCGCGCAGCATGGCGGGCACCGCGCTGTGCAGCGCGTCGCGGCCGGCGTCGGTGAGCCAGAGTGTGCGGGCGCGGCGGTCGGTGGGCGACGTGCGCCGCTCCAGCGCACCGCGCTGTTCGAGCCGGTCGACCACGCCGCCGGTGGTGGAGGCGTCGAGCGCGATCAGGCGGGCCAGCGTGCGCTGGTCGATGCCCGGCTGGTTGGCAACGGTCTGCAGCGCCGCGTACTGCACCGGCGTGACGCCCAGTTCGCCCACTTCCTGCAGGAACACACCCACGGAGATCTGGTGCAGGCGGCGAATGTGGTGACCGGGCTGGTCGTCAATCTGGACGTCGGGCGGCGAACGGCGGCTCATGGGCGGGCGGCGGGGGATGGACAGGATGCTAGCACCGGGCATATGATGAGCATACTTATCATATGCACACCCGCGAAACGGCAGCGGGCGAGGAGACAGGCATGGACACGGCAACCACCGCGCCCTTCATCGTGGCGGGCGGCGGCATCGGCGGTCTGGCGGCGGCGCTGGCGCTTTCGCGCCAGGGTCATGCGGTGACGGTGCTGGAGCAGGCCGCCGAGATCGGCGAGATCGGCGCGGGCATGCAGCTCGGGCCGAACGCGTTTGCCGCGTTTGATGCGCTGGGCGTGGGTGACGCGGCACGCGCGCGGGCGGTGTACGTCGACGAACTGGTGATGACCGACGCGGTCGACGGGCAGACCGTGGGTCGCCTGCCCACGGGCGAGGCGTTCCGCCAGCGCTTCGGCAATCCCTACGCCGTGATCCACCGCGCCGACGCCCATCTGTCGCTGCTGGAAGGCGCGCGGGCCAGCGACCGCGTGCGCTTCCTGACCGGCACGCGGGTGGAGCGCATCGAGCAGGACGCGGCGGGCGTGGTCGTGACGGACCAGCGTGGCGACACGCACCGCGGCGTCGCGCTGATCGGCGCCGACGGGGTGAAGTCGGTGGTGCGGCAATGCTTCGTCGGCGACCCGGCGCGCGTGACGGGCCACGTGGTGTATCGCGCGGTGGTCGACAAGGCCGATTTCCCCGAGGACCTGCGGTGGAACGCCGCCAGCCTGTGGGCCGGCCCGAACTGCCACCTGGTCCATTACCCGCTGCGCGGCGGCGAGCAGTACAACGTGGTTGTCACCTTCCACAGCCGCGAGACCGAGGAATGGGGCGTGCGCGACGGCAGCCGCGACGAGGTGGAGAGCTACTTCCAGGGCATCTGTCCGCAGGCGCGCCAGCTCATCGAATTGCCCAAAAGCTGGAAGCGCTGGGCCACGGCCGATCGCGATCCGGTGGAGCGCTGGAGCTTTGGCCGGGTGACGCTGCTGGGTGACGCGGCCCACCCCACGACGCAATACATGGCGCAAGGCGCGTGCATGGCGATGGAGGACGCGGTGACGCTGGGCGAGGCTTTGCGCGCGCATGGCGGTGACATCGAGCGCGCGCTCGACCGGTACCAGCGCTCACGCATCGCGCGCACCGCACGCATCGTGCTCTCGTCGCGGGAGATGGGGCGCCTGTACCACGCCAAAGGCGTGGAGCGGCTGGTGCGCAACGACCTCTGGCGCGGGCGCAGCCCGGAGCGCTTCTACGATGCCGTCGAATGGCTGTACGGCTGGACGGTGGAACGCTGCCTGGCCCCGGCCTGAACCCAAGGAGACCCGCATGAACGACCTCGGCCGCCTTGAAGACCTGCCCGCCGACTACGTCGCCGCGCTGCGCGAGCGCAACCTGGTGCCACTGTGGCCCAGCCTGCGCGGCGTGCTGCCGCCGCAGATTCCCACCCGCCAGACGAAACCCACCCACTGGGCCTATGCGGACATCAAGCCGCTGCTGCTGCAAGCCGGCGAGCTCACGCCGATCGAGAAGGCCGAGCGGCGCGTGCTGGTGCTGGCCAACCCGGGCCACACGCTGGAGAAGATGCAGGCCAGTGCTGCGCTGTACCTGGGCATGCAGCTGCTGCTGCCCGGCGAGTGGGCGCCCAGCCACCGCCACACGCCCAACGCGGTGCGCATGGTGGTCGAAGGCGAGGGCGCCTGGACCACGGTGGATGGCGAGAAATGCCCCATGAGCCGCGGCGACCTGATCCTCACGCCCACCGGCCGCTGGCACGAACACGGCCACGACGGCTCCGAGCCGGTCATCTGGCTCGACGTGTTGGACCTGCCGCTCATGTACTACCTGGAGGTGAGCTACCACCTCAACGGCGGTCGCCAGGAGGTCAGGCCCGGCCGCGGCGATCAGGTCTATGCCCACGGTGGCCTGGTGCCCACGCCGGTGTTCGGCCGAAGCGGCCAGCGCTACCCGATGCTGCGCTACCCCTGGGCCGAGGCCAAGGCCGCGCTGCTGGCGATGGCCGCCGACCGGCCCGACCAGACCCCTGTGCAGCTCACCTACACCAACCCCGAGACCGGCGAAGACGCCGAGAACGTGCTGGGCTTTCACGCGCTCCTGCTGCGCCCGGGCCAGACGCTCACGCTGCCCGCGCGCTCGCCGGCCTGCGTGTACCACGCCATCGAAGGCCGGGCGCGCGTGAGCGCGGCCGGCCACGACTTCGACCTGCAGGAAGCCGACACCTGCTGCATCCCTGGCTACACGCCAACCACGCTGGTCAACGCTTCGGCCAGCGCGCCCGCGTTCCTGTTCATCGCCGACGAATCCCCGCTGCACCGCAAGCTCGGCGTCTACGAAGTGCGCCCTGACCAACAACCCGCGATGCCCTGACACCCATGACCGCCTACCTCTTCGATCCGCCCCCCGTCGCCGCCCTGCCCGTCCGTGGCGAGACCGCGCTGTTTCCCGTGCGCCGCCTGTTCTTCGTCGGGCGCAACTACCACGCCCACGCCATCGAGATGGGCAAGCCGGTCGACAAATCGGTCGAGCGGCCGTTCTACTTCACCAAGTCGCTCACCACCCTCACGCCGTCGGGCGCCACCGTGCCCTACCCGAGCGAGACCGGCAACTACCACTTCGAGATGGAGCTGGTGGTGGCCATTGGCCGCGCCGGCTTTCGGGTTCCCGCGGCCGATGCACACGCGCTGATTTACGGCTACGCCGCCGGGCTGGACATGACGCGCCGCGATCTGCAACTCGTGGCGCGCGACAAGGGACGCCCCTGGGACCTCGGCAAGGACATCGAGCACGGCTCGGTGTGCAGCGAGATCGTGCCCCGGCCCGGCGTGGTCATCGAGCGCGGCGCGATTGAGTTGCAGGTCAATGGCCAGACCCGGCAGCGGTCCGACGTCGACCGCCTGATCTGGAACATCCCCGAGATCCTCGAGGACCTCTCGCGCTTCTACCACCTGCAGCCCGGCGATCTGATCTACACGGGCACGCCCGAAGGTGTGGGGGCCGTGGTCAGCGGGGACCGGCTGCACGGCCACGTCGACGGCGTGGGGAGTGTGTCACTCACCATCGGCCCGGCCGCCTGAGCACACGGGGCACGGGGCGCTCTGGCTATCATGGCCGCCACATGCCCTCCCCCGACAACACCCCCCGCGCCCTGCGCTGGCTGCTCTGGCTGGCCGGGACGGTGTCGCTGGGTCTGGGCATCTTGGGCGTGGTGCTGCCGGGTCTGCCCACCACCCCGTTCGTGCTGCTCGCCGCGGCCTGCTACGCCAAGGCCTCGCCCCGGCTGCACGCCTGGCTGCGCGCCCACCGGCTGTTCGGCCCCATGGTGCGCGACTGGGAGGCGCACCGCAGCCTCACGCGGCAGACCAAGCGCATCGCCCAAGGCACCATGCTCGTGATGGTGGGCATTTCCGCCTGGGGCCTGCGCGAACAGCCCGTGCTGCTCGCCGTGGTGCTGGTGGCCGCGCTGGTCGGCGTGTGGGTGGTGGCGCGCATTCCCACGCGGAGTTGACGGCCCCCACGCTCCGCCGCTGCGCGGGTCGCTGCCCCCCGA
>NZ_JBXVVX010000003.1:0-287006 GCF_057219855.1 Hydrogenophaga sp. T66
TTGACGTGCGGCTTGGTCCGCTCGAATTTCTCTTTTGCCATGTCGCTTCCTTAAAAAAAGAACAATGCCCGTGTCTGGGTTTTAGGTCTGCACGCCGCTGCTGGGTCGCCCCGCACGGGAACAGGGCGGCGCGGCGTCGCAGACCGCGGAAAGAGGACGATCGCCGCCCGTCAAGGCGGCGATCGGTCGGGATTACTTGGCGCGGGCGGCGACGATCGCTTCCGACACGTTGCGCGGCGCTTCCGAGTAGTGCTTGAACTCCATCGTGTAGGTGGCACGACCCTGCGACATGGAACGCAGCGTGGTGGAGTAGCCAAACATCTCCGACAGCGGCACCTCGGCCTTGATCGCCTTGCCACCGCCGGGCATGTCTTCCATGCCCTGCACCATGCCGCGGCGGGACGACAGGTCGCCCATCACGTTACCGGCGTAGTCTTCAGGCGTCTCGACTTCCACGGCCATCATCGGCTCGAGGATGACCGGGTTGGCTTTCTTGCAGCCTTCCTTGAAGCCGAAGATGGCTGCCATCTTGAACGCTTGTTCGGACGAGTCCACGTCGTGGTACGAACCGAAGTGCAGCGTCACCTTGACGTCGACCACCGGGAAGCCGGCAAGCACGCCCGCGTTCAGCGCTTCAATCACGCCCTTCTCAACGGCGGGAATGTATTCGCGCGGCACCACACCGCCCTTGATCGCGTCGACGAACTCGAAGCCTTTGCCGGCTTCGTTCGGCTCGATCTTGAACACGACGTGGCCGTACTGGCCCTTACCGCCCGACTGGCGGACAAACTTGCCCTCGGCTTCCGCCACTTCCTTGCGAATCGTCTCGCGGTACGCGACCTGCGGCTTGCCGACGTTGGCTTCCACGCCGAACTCGCGCTTCATGCGGTCGACGATGATCTCCAGGTGCAGTTCGCCCATGCCGGAGATGATGGTCTGGCCGGACTCTTCGTCGGTCTTGACGCGGAACGACGGATCTTCGGAGGCCAGGCGCTGCAGCGCAATGCCCATCTTTTCCTGGTCGGCCTTGGTCTTGGGTTCCACGGCCTGCGCGATCACGGGCTCAGGGAAGACCATGCGCTCCAGGGTGATCACGGCTTCCGGATCGCACAGGGTCTCGCCCGTGGTCACTTCCTTCAGGCCCACGCAAGCGGCGATGTCACCGGCGCGGATCTCTTCCACTTCCTGGCGGTTGTTGGCGTGCATCTGCACGATACGACCGATGCGCTCTTTCTTGCCCTTGACCGGGTTGTAGACCGTGTCGCCCTTCTTCAGCACGCCGGAGTACACGCGCACGAAGGTCAGCTGGCCGACGTACGGGTCGGTCATCAGCTTGAAGGCCAGCGCCGACAGCTTTTCGCCGTCGTCGGCCTGGCGGGTGGCGGGCTCTTCCTTTTCATTGGTACCGGCCACGGGCGGGATGTCCACCGGCGAGGGCAGGAAGTCGATCACCGCGTCGAGCATGCGCTGCACACCCTTGTTCTTAAAGGCGGTGCCACACAGCATCGGCTGGATCTCGGTGGAGATGGTGCGCGTGCGCAGGCCGAGCTTGATCTCGGCCTCGGACAGGTCGCCCTCTTCCAGGTACTTGTTCATCAGCTCTTCGCTGGCTTCGGCCGCGGCCTCCACCATGCTCTCGCGCCACTTCTTCGCATCGGCGAGGAGCTCGGCCGGGATGTCGTGGTACTCGAACTTCATGCCCTGGGACGCTTCGTCCCAGATGATGGCCTTCATCTTGATCAGATCGACCACGCCCTTGAAGTTGTCTTCAGCGCCGATCGGAATCACGATCGGCACGGGGTTGGCCTTCAGGCGCACCTTCATCTGGTCCACGACCTTGAAGAAGTTGGCGCCGGTGCGGTCCATCTTGTTGACGAACGCCAGGCGGGGCACCTTGTACTTGTTGGCCTGGCGCCAGACGGTCTCCGACTGGGGCTGCACGCCACCCACGGCGCAGTACACCATGCAGGCGCCGTCCAGCACGCGCATGGAACGCTCCACCTCGATCGTGAAGTCCACGTGGCCGGGGGTGTCGATGATGTTGAAACGGTGCTCGGGGTAGGACAGGTCCATGCCCTTCCAGAAGCAGGTCGTGGCGGCGGACGTGATCGTGATGCCGCGTTCCTGCTCCTGCTCCATCCAGTCCATGGTGGCGGCGCCGTCGTGCACTTCACCGATCTTGTGGTTCACGCCGGTGTAGAACAGGATGCGCTCGGTCGTGGTGGTCTTGCCGGCGTCGATGTGCGCGGAAATGCCGATGTTGCGGTAGCGCTCGAGGGGCGTGTTGCGTGCCATGAAAATTCTCCAATGATGATGTGGCAGAGCCCGCGCCCCTCATGGGGGCCGCGGGCTCGCTCCGACAGCCTGACCCGGCAGTCTGGCGGGCGGGCATGAAGCCCGCGTGAATCAGAAGCGGAAGTGGCTGAAGGCCTTGTTGGCCTCGGCCATGCGGTGCACTTCGTCGCGGCGCTTCATCGCACCGCCACGGCCTTCGGTGGCCTCGATCAGCTCGTTGGCCAGGCGCATGGCCATGGACTTCTCGCTGCGCTTCTTGGCGGCTTCCTTGATCCACCGCATCGACAGGGCCAGACGGCGCACCGGACGCACTTCCACCGGGACCTGGTAGTTGGCGCCACCCACGCGGCGGCTCTTCACTTCCACCATGGGCTTGACGTTGTTGATGGCCACCGAGAAGATTTCCAGCGGGTCCTTGCCGGACTTCTTCTCGATCTGCTCGAACGCGCCATAAATGATGCGCTCGGCCACGGCCTTCTTGCCGCCTTGCATGATCACGTTCATGAACTTGGCGACTTCGACATTGCCGAACTTCGGGTCCGGCAGGATTTCACGTTTAGGGACTTCGCGACGACGGGGCATGATTCACCTCTTGCTTCAGTTGATGTCCGGACGTCCTGTCTGATCCGGCCACCCCGCAGACCCATGGGGAGCCTGCACTTACTCGGCCTTTGTTCAAGGCCACTACGCCGTTCCGGCTCGTCAAAACCGGGCGGCACCGAAATAAAGAAAGCCGGTCAGGCCTTCTTCGGGCGCTTGGCGCCGTACTTGGAACGCGCCTGCTTGCGGTCTTTCACGCCCTGCAGGTCCAGCGAGCCACGCACGATGTGGTAGCGCACACCGGGCAGGTCCTTGACACGACCGCCGCGAACCAGCACGACGCTGTGTTCCTGGAGGTTGTGGCCTTCACCGCCGATGTAGGAAATGACTTCGAAGCCGTTGGTCAGACGGACCTTGGCGACTTTACGAAGGGCCGAGTTCGGCTTCTTCGGCGTCGTGGTGTACACGCGGGTGCACACGCCGCGACGCTGCGGCGAGTTTTCCATGGCCGGGCTCTTGGATTTGGTCTTTTCGACCTCCCGGCCGTGGCGCACGAGCTGGTTGATGGTTGGCATAAAAACCCTTGAAACGTCCCTAAACGTTGAGAAAAGCGATGTCGCGCACGGGAACGCGACCCCCTTCGGAAATTTCCGAAAAGCCCGCGAGTGTAGCACCGGGGCGCCGGCTGCGCCAGCCGGTGCAGCCGATCACTGGATCCAGAGGCGCAGGGCGTCCCAGGCGCGGCCGATGACACCCGCCTCTTCGACACCCTCGAGCACGGTCAGCGGCACCTCGGCCACCGGCGCGCCGTTGGCGGTGGTGACCTTCAGGGTGCCCAGCGCCTGGCCGCGTTGCAACGGCGCCACGAGGGGATCGGGGCGCACCACCTCCGACTTGAGGCTGGCGCCCTGCCCGGCCGGCACCGACACGACAACGCCTTCGGTGCGACCCAGGGCCACGGTGGGCGATTTGCCTTTCCAGACGCGCGGCGAGGCGGCGGGCTGGTTGGCGGCGAGCAGCCGCACCGTGTCAAACGCGGTGTAGCCCCAGTTCAGGAGCTTCTGGCTCTCGGCGGCGCGGGCGTTTTCACTGCTGGCGCCCAGCAACACACTGACCAGCCGGCGCTGGCCGGCCGGTCCGTCGCCCAGGCCGGGCACCGGACGGCGCGCGGTGGCGATGAGGCAATAGCCGGCGGCGGCGGTGTGGCCGGTCTTCAGACCGTCGACGGTGGGGTCGCGGAACAGAAGCAGGTTGCGGTTGGTGTCGTTGGCCGCCGGCGTGCCGGGGTAGCGGTAGCGCTGGATGCTGTAGTAGCTGACGTACTGCGGGAAATCGTTGATCAGGCGCTGGGACAGCACCGCGAGATCGCGCGCGGTGGTGGTGTGGCCGGCCTCGGTCAGGCCTTCGGGGTTGCGGTAGGTGGTGTTGTTCATGCCCAGCGCGCGGGCCTGGTCGTTCATGAGCTGCACGAACCGCTCGACCGAACCGGCCACGCCTTCGGCCAGCGCCACGGTGGCGTCGTTGCCCGACTGCACGATCATGCCCTTGAGCAGGTCTTCGACCGGCACCTGCATCTTGGGGTCGATGAACATGCGCGAGCCGGGCATTTTCCAGGCGCGCTCGCTCACGCCAAAGGTCTGCGTGAGGCTGATCTTGCCGGCCTTCAGGGCGTCGAAGACCAGGTACGCGGTCATGAGCTTGGTCAGCGACGCCGGCTCCACCGGCTGGTCGGGGTCTTTGGCGGCGAGCACTTGGCCGGTGGTGACGTCCAGCAGCAGGTAGGCGCGGGCGGCGACTTCGGGCGGCTGGGGCATCTGGGCGGCGGCAGGGCCGGCCAGGGCGAGGGTGATCAGGGCCGCACCGGCGACACGCAGCAGGGGGCGCAGCAGGGAGGAAAGCACGGAGATAGTCCTTGGCATGGGAATGAATGGGTCGAGGCGCCGCCGGCGGGGCTCAGGCCCGCAGGTGGCGCCACACCAGCTCGCGCAGCAGCGGAAGCTGGCCATGAAAGAAGTGGCCACCGCCGGGCACCACCAGCACCGGCAGTGACTGCGGTCGGGCCCAGTCCATCACGGCGTCCAGCGGCACGGTGTCGTCGGCTTCGCCGTGAACGACCAGCGTGCGCGGCTGGAGTTCCGCTGCAATCGTGTCCACCGGAAACCGGCTGGCGGCGGTGCCGACCAGCACCGCGTGGGTGATGTCGCGCGAAGCCTGCAGGCGCGACAGGGCGTGGGTGGTGACGAATGCGCCGAAGGAAAAGCCGGCCAGACACAGCGGGCCGGTCGGGGCCTGTGCCTGCACCACGGCCAGCAGGTCGTCGAGTTCGCCGCGACCCTCGTCGTACGCGCCGGTGCTGTCGCCCACGCCGCGGAAGTTGAAGCGGACCGCGGTGTAGCCCGCCAGCACGGCGGCGCGCGCCAGCGTCTGGACGACCTTGTTGGTCAGCGTGCCGCCAAACAGCGGGTGGGGATGGGCGATGACGGCGGTGCCGCGGGGCGTGGCGTCGGGGCGGTCGATGGCCAGCTCGATCGTGCCGGCCGGGCCGGGCTGCTGCCCGCGTTCGGTGGCGGCGTTCACCTCAGCGCCCGACGTCGGCGGGGGTGCGCAGCCGCTCAACGACGACGCCGTCGCGCAGGTGCGAAGTCACGATTTCGTCAATGTCCGCCTGGTCCACATAGGTGTACCAGACCGCCTCGGGGTACACGACGGCAATCGGGCCGCCGGCGCAGCGGTCGAGGCAACCCGCCTTGTTGACCCGCACCTGCCCCGGGCCGGCCAGACCGAGCGACTTGACCCGCGACTTGCAGTGATCAAACGCCGCCTGCGCGCGGTGGTCGGCGCAGCAGGCGTCGCCGTTTTCGCGCTGGTTGAGGCAGAAAAAGATGTGGCGCTCGTAGTAAGACGGGCGCTGTGCGTCGGGAGCTTGTGACATGGGCCGGGATTGTAGGGAGTCAGCCCGCCGCCGACGGCCGGGCCACCGCCCGCAGACCGACGGCCAGCGCCGCGTAGGGCCACAACCAGCCCAGCCATTGGGACAGGCCGTGAAAGCGGATGAAGCGGCCCTGCTCCCACACCTCGAGCGACTGGGCAAAGTACGGGCTGGCCGGGGCGCGGTTCAGCAGCCCCAGCGCGAAGGCCAGGCACAGCAGCATCAGCGCCGCACACAGACGCCGCGGCAGGCCCACGAGCGCCAGACCCGCCAAGGCCGCCATGCCCAGGCCCAGCCACGCCGGCGGACTCAACCACGCCCACGCGTGACTCGGCCCGTAAGTGAGCGCTGACGACAGGCCGGCCACGCCGGCGGCGCCCGCGAGAAACAGCGGCAGAAACAACAGGCGGCGGGGCACGTTGCGCAGGTCCGCATACGCCAGCAGCAACGGAGCCAGCAGACACAGCCCGACGCACAAGCCCTCGGCGAGCGGACTCAAGGGGGCTGGCGCATCGCCGGCCGGCGGCAGCCACGCCAGGAATGGCGTGTCGGCCAGCACCTCGGCGGTGGCCTGCAGCGTCCGGTCCCAGACCTGACCCAGACCAAAGGGCACCGAGGCCGGGTACAGCAGCGCCGCCGGCCACAGCGCCAGCAGCACCAGCCCGCCGTGGGCCGAAGGCAGGAACCAGCGGTCCCGCCACCGGGACCAGTGCGCCACCCAGCCCAGCCGGTCCAGCAAGGCCGCGAGTGCCGCACCCAGCACGCCGCCGGCGGCGTTGAGCGCCACATCCACATTCGACGCGATCCGCAGCAGCAGGTAGTTCTGCGTGATTTCCACCGCCAGCGACAGCAGCGCCGGCACCACCACGCCCAGCGGCCACGCCCACGGCGCGCGGCCCGACCGGCGGGCCGCCAGCGACAGCAGCAGGCCCAGCGGCGCGTAACCCAGCAGGTTCGCGCCCACGTCAAAACCCGTCCAGTACTCCGGCAGCGGCGCCCAGAGAAACGCCAGCGGATCGACGCCCTGGCTGCGCCAGCCTTCAAACGGGTACAGGCTGGCGTAGACGATCAGCCCGGCGAACAGCAGGCTCAGCGGCCAGGCGGACGAGGTCGCGCGCGCCACCCGGTCAGAAGGGCTTGACCACCACCAGCACGACCGCGGCCACCAGCATCAGCACCGGCGCCTCGTTGAACCAGCGGTACCAGACATGACCGCGGCGGTTTTCCCCGGCCTCGAAGCGGCGCAGCACCCGCGCGCAGCTGTGGTGGTAGCCGATCACCAGCGCCACCACCAGCAGCTTCGCGTGCATCCAGCCGTTGCCCGGGCCCCGGCCGATGCCGTAACCCAGCCAGAGCCACAGCCCCAACGCCAGCGCCGGCACGCTCAGCAGCGTGGTGAAGCGCAGCAGCTTGCGCGACATCACCAACAGCCGCTGCCGCTCGGCCACGCTCTCCGGCGGCACCATCGCCAGGTTGACGAAGATGCGCGGCAAATAAAACAGGCCGGCAAACCAGCTGGCCACGAACACGATGTGGAAGGCTTTGACCCAGAGCATGGGCGCAGTGTAGACCCGGGCTCCGGCCCCGCCGCCCGTCGGGCGGGGCACCACGGCCAAAAAAAACCCGGCCACGTGGGCCGGGTTGGGAAGCCTTTTTGCTGTCACACACTAAGGCACCCGCTCAGGGAGGAAAAGCGGGAGCCGGTCGCGAGACCGGCCGGCGCCAGTGTAGCTCAGGCGGCTTCATTTCCCAAGTCAACCTGTCAGGATTGACAGTGACGATCTTCACGAAGTGTGGCAGTCAAACGACTTACATCGCCTTGGCCAGCTCGAACATCACGGCCGTGCCCAGCGCGCCGCGGATGTTGCCGCGGCCCACCCGGGCCATCGATGTTTCGTCAAACCCGGACATGTCAAACGCGCTGTCGTCGGGCGAAATCTCCACGAACGCGCACTCGGCCTGCTCCGCGCCGACATCGCGCCGGAAGGCGTCGAAGTCGCTGCCGCGGAGGTCGGCGTCCACGACGATGAGGCTCGGCCAGCGGTGGCGCAGCGCCTCGCGGGCCTGCGCGAGGTCGACCACGCTGTCCGAGCTGATGCCGATCTCCCGCAGCGCGTCGCGCACGTCGGCGCGGATCTGCAGGCTGGGGGAGACGGTGAGCGCATACACACCTTGCAGCGATCGGAACATCGACGACGCGTCGTCCGCGAGGTCGATGGCCGACATGCCATCGACCGACTGCACGGTGCGGGTGAACAGCGCGGTCACCCCCACGCCATCGGCGTGGGTCTGGCGCGTGAGTTCGATGCCGCCGCTGGTCTCGGCGATCTGACGGATGAGCAGCCAGCCCAGGCCGTCGAGGTCGGCCTGGCTGGAGGCCGGGGTGCCGTCGTGGGTGGCGCGCACCTGCAAGCGGGCGTGGGGCGGCCAGTTGTTGATGTCCAGCCGGACGTCCACCCGCCGCCCGAACGGCAAGGCCCAATCGATGGCGGCGTTGACGAAGGCGTAGGTCACCGTCGGGTCCATCAGCACGTCGGCCGGCCGCAGCTTGCGCCGAAGGCCCACGCCGAGCGTGGCGAACTCGCGGCGCCGCTCCTGCAGCAGGTCTTCGATCAGTTCGGCCAGATGAATCTTCTCGTGGGACTGGCGGATGCGGCCGCTGTGGAAGCGCTGGATTTGCTGGGCCACCATGCCGGCCTGGCGCAGGCGCTGCACACCCGCGCTGAGGGCCATGTGGTCGGGCCGGGCGAGCCGCTCGCGGGCGTGAAGCTGGTCGAGCTGCTGTTGCAGGCCGGCCAGCCCCTCGGTGATCTGGCTGGCCAGGCTGCCCACCAGCTCAGGCCAGTGCGCGTCCATGGACCACGGCTCCGGGCCCGGTTTGGTGCCGAGGTTCAAACCCGTCGGCGCGGGCTTTTTCACGGTGTTCATGGTGTGTTCAGACGGTGGCCAGCCGGGGCGGCTGACTTTGTTACGAAAAATAACACCTTCGGGTTCCCTTCCACGCGTTCGTTCCATCAGCCGCCGGGCCCGGCCGTGAGCTACGGCACGTCAGCCGGCCTTTTCGGCGCGGGCCACTGCCACAATAGGCTGCATGCACACCCCCGCCCCCTACCCCGCCAACCGTCCGCGGCGCCTGCGCCGCGATGCCTTCACCCGTGAGCTGGTGCGCGAACACCGGCTGCACCCCTCGGACCTGATTTATCCGGTGTTCGTGCTGGACGGCGCAAACCGGCGCGAGGCCGTGGGCTCGATGCCGGGCGTGGAGCGCCTGAGCCTGGATTTGCTGCTGCCGGTGGCTGAAGAGTGCGTGGCGCTGGGCATCCCGGTGATGGCCTTGTTCCCGGTGATCGACCCGGCCCTCAAGACCCCGGACGGCCGCGAGGCCACCAACCCCGACGGGCTGGTGCCGCGCGTGGTGGCGGCGCTGAAGAAGGCGTTCCCGCAGCTCGGCGTGATGACCGACGTGGCGCTGGACCCTTACACCAGCCACGGCCAGGACGGCCTGCTGGATGAGTCGAACTACATCCTCAACGACCCCACGGTGGCCGTGCTGACGCAGCAGGCGCTGGTGCAGGCCGCTGCGGGCGTGGACATCGTGGCGCCCAGCGACATGATGGACGGCCGCATCGGCGCGATCCGCCAGGCGCTGGAAGGCGCCGGTCATGTGCACACCCGGATCATGGCTTACAGCGCCAAGTACGCCAGCGCGTTCTACGGACCCTTCCGCGACGCGGTGGGCTCGGCAGCCAACCTCGGCAAGGCCGATAAAAAGGTGTACCAGATGGACCCCGGCAACACCGACGAGGCGCTGCGCGAGGTGGCGCTGGACCTGGCCGAGGGCGCCGACATGGTGATGGTCAAGCCGGGCATGCCGTACCTGGACATCGTGCGCCGGGTCAAAGACGAGTTCCACGTGCCAACCTTCGCCTACCAGGTCAGCGGCGAATACGCCATGCTCAAGGCCGCCGCGCAGAACGGCTGGCTGGACCACGACGCGGTGATGATGGAAAGCCTGCTGGCGTTCAAGCGCGCGGGGGCGGATGGCATCCTGACCTACTTCGCCCGCGAGGCGGCGCGCCTCCTGCGCGCCTGAACGGCACGACCCGGGGCGAGCAAAACGACACGACACGGAGGGCTGGCGATGCGGGTGTTTGCGATCCAGCCCGGCGCGGTGGTGGAATCGGCGGGGCTGCCGATGGTGGCGCCCGACAAGGGCTTTCTCTGGATCGCCTGCGGGCGGCGCGAGTTTGAGCTGGAGTCGGGCAACGTGCTGGCGGCGCTGCAGCTGCTGTGCGGCGCCACGCTGTTCGACCTGCACGTGAGCGACCTGCTGAACAACCAGCTGCCGTCGCACCATGACTACACCTCCCAGTACGACATCCTCGTGTTCCGACGCCTCGCCGCCGGTCACGCCGAGACCGACATGAGCCAGCCGGGCGCAGTGCTGTCCGAGCCGGTCAAGCGCAGCGGTCCGCCGGTGCTGCGGCGCATCGACACCAGCCCGGTGGGCTTTGCGGTGTTTGATCGCGTGCTGCTGACGGTGCATCCGGCGGGCTGCGGCGTGCTGGACCAGTACGCCACCCGGCTGCTGGCCACCGCAGGCAGCGCGCCGCGCGCCGGCGGCGGTGGGTTGCCGATCAGCCCGGCCGATCTGATGCTGCGCATCGTCAACCAGATGGTCGACGGTTACCTCGACCTGCGCCGCGAACTCACCCGCCAGCTCGACCACTGGCAGGCCGAGTTGCTGCACCCCAAGACCCGCTTCAACAACTGGTCGTCGCTGCTGGACGCGCGCATCTCGCTGCACCAGCTCGACGAGATCTGCGAAGACCAGCGCACCGCCATCCAGAACTGGATCGAGGCGCTGGAGGGCTGGACGCCGATCGACGCGCTCGGCGGGCAGCGCGGGCTGGAGTTGCTGCGCGTGCGCAGCCGCGACGTGCTCGAACACATCGAGCGGGTGGTGCACCACGTGCGGCGCCTGGAGCAGAACGCCGAAACCGCGGTGCAGATGCACTTCTCCGCGCAGAGCAACCGCACCAACGACATCATGCGCACGCTCACCGCACTGACCGCGGTGTTCCTGCCGCTGAACCTGATCGCGGGCATCTTCGGCATGAACTTCGAGTTCATCCCGCTGATCCACGAGCGCGCCGGCTTCTGGTGGGCGATGGGCTCGATGGTGCTGGTCGCGGTGGGCCTGAGCCTGTTCTTCTGGCGCAAGCGCTACTTGCGCTCCACACCGGCGCGCTGAGGCGGCTCGCCCAGCCCGAACAGCCGCGCCCCGTTGTCCCAGGCGATCTGCCGCGCCACTGGCGCGGGCAGGTCACCGAGCCACTGCCGGGCCTGCGTCATGACCTCGCCGTACAACGCCCAGCGCGCGTTGACCCAGGTGTCCGAACCGACGAGAAAGCGGTCGGGAAAACGCAGCAGCAGCGCCCGCCACGCCGGGCAGGCACGCGCCGCGCCGCCGGGTCCGTCGCAGATCAGCCCGGGCCGGTAGGACAGCTCACCCATCAAGGCGGGGTGGCGCTGCAAGAGGGCGGCCACGGTCTCCACCGGCGGGCCACCGATGCCGGTGTGGGCCCAGATCAGCGCAAAACCGGGCCGGGGCGGCGCGCCACTGGCCAGTGCGTGGGCCATGAGCCGCTCGATCGCAACCTCGTCGGTGTGGGCCAGCACGGCCAGACCGCGGGCGGCGGCGAGCGCCATCAGCCGCTGGGCCACCGGGCCGTCGGCGTGGGCGCTGTCGTCGAGGTGGAACTCGCCCAGGCCGCGGTATGGCCCGGCGGCGGTGCCGGCGGCGAGTTCGCGCTCGACCATCGCGACGATGCTCTCGTCGCGGAACCAGCCCTGGCGGTCGGCGCGTTGGCGGTACAGACGCACGAACGGGACCACCGTGACGCCGGCGGCCCCGGTGAGCGCGCGCGCTTCGGCCAACGCGCGGGTGCCGTCGTTGGGGCGCGAGTTGGCGAGCACGGCGCGCACGCCACTGGCCTCGAGCTTGCGCACCGCCTCGGCCAGCGGGACCGCACAAGGCGCCGCGCCGGCGGTGTGGACGCAGGCTTCGTCGTTGTAGTGCAGGTGGGCGTCGAACAGCGGGCCGCGGTACTCGGCCTGCGCCGCGCCGGCCCCCAGGCCGAGCGCCGCGACCCAGGCCGTCACCGCCCAACGCCGCGGGTGCACGACCGCCACGGCGTCAGCCCACGTGCTGGGCGAAGAAGGCCAGCGTGCGCTCGCGGGCCAGGTCGGCCGCGGCGGCGTCGTAGGAGCCGCGCTGGTCGCAGTTGAAGCCGTGGTGGGCGGCGTAGACGTGCACCGCCACACCGGGCTGCGCGGCCTTGAACGCCTCCACCGTGTCGAGCGGAATCCAGTGGTCCTGATCGCCGAAATGCGCCAGCACCGGCACCTGCGGGCGGCGGGCCGCGTCGTCCGGTGCGGTCATGCCGCCGCCGTAGTACGGCACCGCCGCGCTCAGGCCCCGCAGCGTGCAGGCGGCGCGCCAGGTGAGCAGGCCGCCCCAGCAATAGCCGACGATGCCCACGCGACCGGCCTGGGCGGCGTGGTCGATGGCGGCCTGGATATCCGCCATCACGCCGGGGGCGGGCAGCGCGTCCACGGCCATCTTCAGGCCGAAGCCGGCCTTCATGTCGTCCTCCGTGTAGCCCAGCTCCACGCCGGTCTGCACGCGGGAGAAGGTGCTGGGAGCCACGGCGAGATAGCCGGCGGCGGCGAACCGGTCGGCCACCGAACGGATGTGGCTGTTGACGCCAAAAATCTCCTGCAGCACGACGATGCCGCCCTTGGGCGCGCCGGCGGGGCGGGCGACGTAGGCGGGGAAGGTGTGGCCGTCGGCGGCGGTGAGGGTCAGGGTGTCGCTCATGGGTGTCTCCGGTGAGGGCGGGTGAAAAAGGGACGGGGCAGCGGGTCAGGCCGGGGCGCGCAGCCGGCGCTCGACCAAGTCCAGCCGGTCCTGGCCCCAAAAAATTTCGCCATCGATCACGTAGCTGGGCGCGCCGAACACGCCGGCGTCGATCGCGGCCTGGGTGTGGGCGTCCACCGCGGCCTGCGCGGCGGGCTGCTGGGACACCACGAGGCGCTCGGCCGGCAGGCCTTGTTCGGCCAGCAGCGTGGCCAGCGTGGCGGGATCGGCGATGTCGCGTTCCTGCACCCACACGGCGGCCAGCACGGCGCCGGCCAGCCGCAGGGCCGCGTCGGTGCCGTCGGCGCGGTCGACGGTGACGATCAGCCGGGCGGCGGGGTCACCCGCCACCGGGAAATGGCGCGGGTGCAGGTTCAGCGGCAGGCCGAGCGCCTCGCTGAAGCGGCGCAGCTCGACCAGGCGGTAGGCCTGCCGCTGCGGCGCGCGCTGGCCCAGCGGCAAACCGCCCGAGACGGGAAACACCCGGGCCAGGTCGATCGGGCGCAGCTGCACGGTCGCGCCAGCGGCGCGGGCGATGCGCACAAAGCGCTCGTGGCCGAGGTAGGTCCAGGGGCTTTGCGGGGCGAGGTAGTAGTCAACCGGGTGACGCATGGGGGGCGGACAAGGCCGGGCCTTGGTGGAATGATGCGGGTGGACCCGGTTTGTACGCCAATCGGGCGGGACCCGCAGCCCCTCGGGTTGTTGGGCCCCGGGCCAGCACAGGACAACACAGGAGACCGCGCGATGGCGCAAGACACGGACAAGGTGCTGCTGGTGACCGGCGGCTCGCGCGGGATCGGCGCGGCCACCGCGCGGCTGGCGGCGGCCCAGGGCTGGGCGGTGGCGGTGAACTACGCGGCCCATTCGCTGGCGGCGGACGAGGTGGTGCGCGCCATCCGCGCCGGCGGCGGGCGGGCGATGGCCGTGGCCGGCGATGTGGCGGACGAGGCGCAGGTGGTGCGCCTGTTTGCCCAGGTGGACGCGAAGTTCGGGCCGGTGACGGGCCTGGTGAACAACGCCGGCGTGGTGGACGTGAGCGCGCGGGTGGACGAGATGAGCGCGGCGCGGCTGCGCCGCATGTTCGACATCAACGTGCTGGGCACGATGCTGTGCGCGCGCGAGGCGGTGCGCCGCATGAGCACGCGCCACGGCGGGCGCGGCGGGGCCATCGTGAACGTGTCGAGCGCCGCCACGCGGCTGGGCTCGGCGGGGCAGTACGTGGACTACGCCGCGGCCAAGGGCGCGGTCGACGTGTTCACCGTCGGGCTGGCGCGCGAGGTGGCGGCCGAGGGGGTACGGGTCAACGCGGTGCGGCCCGGGCTCATCCACACCGAGATCCACGCCAGCGGCGGCCTGCCCAACCGCGTGCAGGACCTGCAGCACCTCGTGCCCATGCAGCGCGGCGGCACGCCCGAAGAAGTGGCGCAGGCCATTGTCTGGCTGCTGTCCGACGCCGCCAGCTACACCACCATGGCCTTGCTCGACGTCTCGGGAGGACGCTGATGACCACACCCACCCACCCGGCCGCCACCCCGCGCCTGTACTGGGAAGACCTCGCCGTGGGCGAAACCCGCGACCTCGGCACGATCACGCCGACCGCGCAGGAGATCGTCGACTTCGCGCGGCAGTTCGACCCGCAGCCCTTTCACCTCGATCCCGAGGCGGCCAAGGAATCGGTGTTCGGCGCGCTGTGCGCCAGCGGCTGGCACACCTGCGCCATGGCCATGCGGCTGATGGTGACGAATTTCCTGAAAGACACCTCCAGCCTCGGCTCGCCCGGGCTGGACAGCCTGAAGTGGCTCAAGCCGGTGTTCCCCGGCGACACCCTGCGCCTGCAGCACACGATCACGGAAAAGCGCGTCATGGCCAAGCGCCCGGACGTGGGGCTGGTGCGCACCGTGTGGGAAATGTTCAACCAGCACGGCGAGCCGGTGTTGCGGATGGAGGGCTACGGCATGTTCCGGCTGCGCGGGAACTGACCGGCTCGGCGCACAATGCGGCGCCACGCTCCTCGCCGCCATGGACTTCAAACCCCTCATCACCCTGCTGGCCATCGTCAATCCGCTGGCGATCGTCCCGTTCTTCATTCACTACACGCAGGGCTTTTCGCGCCGGCAGCGGCAGCGCACCGTGCTGATCGCGGCCTTCAGCGCGTTCGCGGTGATCGCCACCTGCGCGCTGATCGGCCTGCAGATCCTTGCCTTCTTTGGCATCTCCCTGGCCAGCTTCCAGGTGGGCGGCGGCATGCTGCTGCTGACCTCGGCGCTGGCCATGCTCAACGCCCAGCCGGCCGAGGCCAAGACGAACACGCAGGAGGTGAGCGACGCGTCGGCGCGCGCGAGCATCGCGGTGGTGCCGCTGACCATCCCGCTGCTCACCGGCCCGGCCACGATGTCCACCGTGGTGATCTACGCGGACCAGGCCCGCAACTTCCTGCAGCACGCGATGCTGGTGGGCTACGGCGTGGTCATCGCGCTGGCCACCGCGGTGTGCTTCACGCTGGCCGAGCCGATCGCCCGCGTGCTGGGCCAGACCGGCATCAACGTGATGACCCGGCTGATGGGCCTGATCCTGGCCGCGCTGGCGGTGGAGGTGATGGCCGACGGCCTGATGAAGCTGTTCCCGGCGCTGGCCGGCTGAGCCGGCGCTCGGGGCCCCGGCTCAGGCGCCCGGCGGGTACAGGCCCAGCGCCTGCGCCTGCACGCGGGCCAGTCCGTAGAGCGCATCCGTCAGCGGCGTGGCCACGCCCGTGAGCTGGCCGAGCTCGCGCACCGCGCCCACCAGCGCATCGAGCTCCACCGGCTTGCCGGCCTGCACGTCCTGCAGCATCGAGGTGCGGAAAGCGCCCAGCTTGCGGGTGACGGCGTGACGGTCGTCGGGCTGCTGCGCGATCGGCAGGCCCAGGCGCTCGCCGATGGCGCGGGCCTCCAGCATCACCTGGCTGACAAACTGGCGCAACAACGGGTCGTCCAGGATGCGGTCGGTGGTGGCGCCGGTGAGGGCACTCACCGGGTTGATGGTCATGTTGCCCCAGAGCTTGAACCAGACGTCTTTCTGGATGCAGGGCGAGACGGTGGCCTCCAGCCCGGCCAGGCAGAGCAGCGCCGCCAGCGCCTGCACCCGCTCGCTGTTGTGGCCCGCCGGTTCGCCGACGATCAGCCCCTGGCCGAGGTGATGCCGCACCACGCCGGGCGCTTCCACGGAGCAGGCGGCGTGCACCACGCCGCCGATCACGTGGCGCGCCGGGATGGCGCGCGCGATCGAGCCCAGCGGGTCGACGCTGGCGAGCCGGTGGCCGGCGTGGGCGCCGCCGAAGCCATCGAAGAACCACCACGGCACGCCGTTCATCGCGGTCAGCACCAGCGTGTGGCGACCGATCAGCGGCGCCAGCCCCGGCGCCAGCCCCGGCAGGGCCGGCGCCTTCACCGCCACGATCACCAGGTCGTGCACCCCCAGCTCGCTGGCGCGCTCGGCCGCCTGCACCGCCGCCCGCTCCTCGGTGTCGCCGCTGCGCAGGCGCAGGCCGTCGCGCCGCAGGGCGGCGAGCGTGTCGCCGCGGGCCAGCAGACTGACCTCCGCGCCCGCGCCCGCCAGCCGCGCACCCAGCCAGCCGCCGATCGCTCCGGCGCCCACGATGGCCACCCGGGCCAGGTCGGCCGGGTTCACGCGCCACCCCCCTCGGCAAACCGGTCGCGCAAGGCCCGCGCGGCGCTGGCCAGCAACATGGTATCGGCGCCCACGGCCACGAAGCGTGCGCCCGCGTCCAGCCAGCGGCGGGCCGCGGGTTCGGTGGTGGCCAGGATGCCGGGCGCCTTGCCGGCGGCGCGGATGGTGGCCATGGCCTCGGTGATGGCGGCCTGCACCGCCGGGTGGGCGGCATCGCCCGGATGGCCCATGGACGCGCTCAGGTCGGCCGGACCGATGAACACACCGTCCACCCCCGGCGTCGCGGCGATCGCCGGCAACTGGTGCAGGGCGGTCACGCTTTCCACCTGCACCAGCACGCACATCTGCGCGTTCGCCTCGTGCACATAGCGTTCATGGGCCTGCCAGCGGGACGCGCGCGCCAGCGCGCTGCCCATGCCGCGCACGCCGTCCGGCGCGTAGCGCGTGGCGGCCACGACGGCCGCCGCCTGGGCGGGCGTGTCGATCATCGGCGCCATCAGCGTCTGCACGCCCAGGTCCAGCACCTGCTTGATCAGCGCGGTACCGACCTCCCCGGTGGCCACCGGTACCCGCACCACCGGCTGCGAACGCGCGTCGCCAAACGCCTGCTGCGCGCTGGCCACGGCCTGCAGCTGCGCCAGCGTGCTGCGCAGGTCGTTGGGCGCGTGTTCGCCGTCGATCAGGAGCCAGTCAAACCCTGCGCCGGCCACCAGCTCGGTGCTGTAGGGGCTGGCGAGCGCAGCCCACAGGCCGATCTGCGGCGGGCCGTCGCGCAGGGCCTGCTTGAAACGGTTGGTGGGGGTGGGCAACGGGGAGGGCATGGCGCGGGTCGGGATGGGTCTCGTGGAGGTCGGGTGTCGGTGCGGTGCGGGCGTGGTGGGGGTATCGTGCGGTCCTCCGGCGCGTGGACGCCGGTCACCCCTGCCGGCCAAAATGGCCCGCGCCACCCGATGGAAATGTACGCCCGATGAACTCCTTGTGCGCCCTGCTGGGCACCGAATGGCCACTGATTCAGGCGCCCATGGCCGGGGCGCAGGACGCCCGGCTGGCGATCGCTTGCAGCCACGCGGGCGCTCTGGGCTCGCTGCCGGCGGCGATGCTCGGGCCCGATGCGCTGGCCCGGGCCCTGGGCGAGCTGCGCGCGGGGACCACGCGCCCCTGGGCGGTGAATTTCTTCTGCCACACGCCGCCCACGCCCGACCCGGCCCGCGAGACAGCCTGGCGGGCGGCGCTGGCGCCGCTGGCGGCCGAGGCCGGCGTGGATCTGGCCGCGGTGCCAGCAGGCGCCGGGCGGGTGCCCTTCGACGCGGCCGGGCTGGCGGTCATCGAACCCTTCCGCCCCCCGGTCGTGAGCTTCCACTTCGGGCTGCCCGAGCCGGCGTTGCTGGCGCGGGTGAAGGCCTGGGGCGCGGTGGTCCTGTCCTCGGCCACCACGGTCGAGGAAGGGCGCTGGCTGCAGGCGCGCGGGGCCGACGCGGTGATCGCCCAGGGCCTGGAGGCCGGCGGCCACCGCGGCCATTTCCTCAGCGACGACCTCAGCCGGCAGACCGGCACGCTGGCGCTGGTGCCGGCGCTGGTGGACGCGCTGGAGGTGCCGGTGATCGCGGCCGGCGGCATCGCCGATGAGCGCGGGGTGCGCGCCGCGATGGCCCTGGGAGCGGCGGGTGTGCAGGTCGGCACCGCCTTCCTCGACTGCGACGAGGCAACCACCAGCGCGGTGCACCGCGCCGCCCTGCGCGGCCCGGGCGCGGCCCACACCGCGCTGACCACGCTGTTCTCTGGCCGGCCGGCGCGCGGCATCGTGAACCGCCTGATGCACACGCTCGGCCCGATGAACCCGGCCGCGCCCGACTTCCCGCTGGCCACGGCGGCCATCGCGCCGCTGCGCGCCCACTTCGAGGCGCAAGGCCGGGGCGACTGCTCGCCCCTGTGGGCCGGGCAGAATACGGCCGGCGTGCGACGCGCCCCGGCGGCCGAGATCGTGCGGGCGCTGGCGCGCGGCTTCGCGGCCGCCTGAGCCGCGTCACGCCGCCCCGCCCGGCCCATGCCGGGCGCGCCGCCCACCCACCCCCGCCATGGCCAAAGACAAAACCCTCTACACCTGCAACGCCTGCGGCGGCACCACGCCGCGCTGGCTGGGCAAGTGCCCGCATTGCGAGGCCTGGAACACGCTGGTCGAAGGCGTGGCGGAGGCGCCGTCGGCGGGTGGCAAGAACCGCTTCGCGGCGCTCGCCCGCAGCAGCGAGGTCACGCCGCTGGCCGACATCGAGGCGCGCGACGTGGCGAGGACCCCGACCGGCCACGACGAGCTCGACCGCGTGCTGGGCGGGGGCATCGTCGAAGGCGGCGTGGTCCTGATCGGCGGCGACCCCGGCATCGGGAAGTCCACGCTGCTGCTGCAGGCGCTCGACAGCCTGCAGCGCCAGAGCGCGGCGCCCGCGCCCGGCGCGCGCCGCGGCACGCTCTACGTCACCGGCGAGGAAAGCGGCGCCCAGGTGGCGTTGCGCGCGCGCCGGCTCGGCCTGGAAGGTTCGCAGGTGCCGGTGCTGGCGGAGATCCAGCTGGAGAAGATCCTGGCGACGCTGGACAGCGTGCGGCCGGCGGTGGCGGTGATCGACTCGATCCAGACCGTCTATTCGGAACAGCTCAGCAGCGCGCCCGGCTCGGTGGCGCAGGTGCGCGAGTGCGCGGCCCACCTCACGCGCGCGGCCAAGGCCAGCGGCACGGCCATCGTGCTGGTCGGCCACGTGACCAAGGAAGGCGCGCTGGCCGGTCCGCGGGTGCTGGAACACATGGTCGATACGGTGCTGTATTTCGAAGGGGACACGCACAGCAGCTTCCGCCTGATCCGCGCCATCAAGAACCGCTTCGGCGCGGTCAACGAGATCGGCGTGTTCGCCATGACCGACAAAGGCCTCAAGGGTGTGAGCAACCCGAGCGCCATCTTTCTCAGCCAGCACGCCGAGCCGGTGCCCGGCAGCTGCGTGATGGTCACGCTGGAAGGCTCGCGGCCGCTGCTGGTGGAGATCCAGGCGCTGGTGGACGACGGCGGGCCCAGCCCGCGGCGCCTGTCGGTGGGGCTGGAGCGGGACCGGCTGGCGATGCTGCTGGCCGTGCTGCACCGCCACGCCGGCGTGGCCTGCCTCGACCAGGACGTGTTCGTCAACGCGGTGGGCGGCGTGCGGATCGGCGAGCCCGCGGCGGACCTGGCGGTGATGCTGGCCATCACCAGCAGCCTGCGCGGCAAGCCCCTGCCCAAGGGGCTGGTGGCCTTTGGCGAGGTGGGCCTGGCCGGCGAGGTGCGGCCGGCGCCGCGCGGCCAGGACCGCCTGCGCGAGGCGGCCAAGCTGGGGTTCTCCACCGCGATCGTGCCGCGCGCCAACCTGCCGCGCAAAAGCGATGCGAAGGCGCTCGAGGGCCTGGAGGTGATCGGCGTGGACCGCATCGAGGAAGCGCTGCAGCGGGTGCGCGGCCTGGACTGAGCGGCGCGGCCATCGACCCTTCCCACAGCGTCAGACACAGACTCAGAAACAGTCAATTTCGGGAGACCACAGGCATGGTGATGCGACGGGTGTTCATGGCGGTGCTGGCCGCCGCGCTGCTGGTGTGGGCGCACCGCGCCTACGGCTGGGGTGGCGTGGCGGCGGTGTCGGGCGGGCTGGTGATGTGGCTGCTGCTGCACGTGACCCGGCTGATGACGGTGATCCGCCGCGCGGCCGACCGGCCGATCGGGCACGTGGACAGCGCGGTGATGCTCAACGCCCGCCTGAAGGCCGGGCAGGCGATGCTCGATGTGGTGGCGCTCACCCGCGCGCTCGGTGAACGCCTGACGCCCGAGGGGGAAGAGCCCGAAGTCTGGCGCTGGCGCGACGCCGGCGGCTCCTTTGTGGAGGCTCGATTCGTGGCCGGGCGGCTGCGCGACTGGCGGCTGCAACGCCCCGGCGAGAGCGCCGAAGACCCGCCGGTGGCGCCGTAGAATGCCGGTTTTCCCCGGCACGCAGAGCAAAGGAACCCCATGAGCCCCATCGTCCCCTCGATGTCCGATCGCGACGGCAAGATCTGGATGGACGGCCAGCTGGTGGATTGGCGCGACGCCAAGATCCACGTGCTGAGCCACACGCTGCACTACGGTTGCGGCGCGTTCGAGGGAGTGCGTGCCTACAACACGGTCAATGGCACCGCGATCTTTCGCCTGCAGGAGCACACCGAGCGGCTGTTCAACAGCGCCAAGATCCTGCGCATGAAGATTCCCTTCACGCCCGAGCAGGTCAACGAGGCGCAGCGCGAGGTGGTGCGCGTCAACGGTCTGGAGAGCTGCTACCTGCGCCCGCTGACCTGGATCGGCGACAAAAAGCTCGGCGTGAGCCCCAAGGGCAACACCATCCACCTGATGGTCGCGGCCTGGGCCTGGGGCGCCTACCTGGGCGACGAAGGCCTCAAGCGCGGCATCCGCGTCAAGACCAGCAGCTACACCCGCCACCACGTCAACATCACCATGACGCAGGCCAAGGCGGTGAGCAACTACACCAACAGCATCCTGGCCAACATGGAAGCCACCGACGAAGGCTACGACGAGGCCTTGCTGCTGGACTCCGCCGGCTTCGTCTCCGAAGGCGCGGGCGAGAACCTCTTCGTCATCAAGAACGGCGTGATCTACACGCCCGATCTGTCGGCCGGCGCGCTCAACGGCATCACGCGCAACACCGTCTTCCACATCGCCAAGGACCTGGGGCTGGAGATCGTGCAGAAGCGCATCACGCGCGACGAGGTCTACATCGCCGACGAGGCCTTCTTCACCGGCACCGCCGCCGAAGTCACGCCGATCCGCGAGCTCGACCGCATCGAGATCGGGGCCGGCAGCCGCGGCCCGATCACCGAGAAGGTGCAAACCGCCTTCTTCGACATCGTCAACGGCCGCAACCCCAAGTACGCCCACTGGCTGACCCGCGTCTGAGGAATCCGGCATGAGCAAGTCCGTTGTCGAACTCAAGGCCCGCGATCTCAACGCCCACGGCGGCGTGTTCTGCCCCAGCCCGCTGGCCGACATGAAGCTCTGGAACAGCCACCCGCGGGTCTACCTCGACGTGGCCAAGACCGGCGAGGCGCGCTGCCCGTACTGCGGCACCGTGTACCGCCTCGCCGCGGGCGAACCGGTGGCGCACGGCCACTGAGCCTGCCCGCTGCCCCGGGCCTCACGACAACCGGCCACGCAGCGACGGGGCCACACGGAGGGAGAAAGCAAACGTGATCCTCGTCACCGGCGGCGCCGGCTTCATCGGCAGCAACTTCGTCCTTGACTGGCTCGCGCAGCGGGACGAGCCGGTCGTCAACCTCGACAAGCTCACCTACGCCGGCAACCGGCGCAACCTCGCGTCGCTGGACGGCGACGCGCGCCACGTGTTCGTGCAGGGTGACATCGGCGACAGCGCGCTGGTGGCGGGTCTGCTGGCCACGCACCGGCCGCGCGCGGTGCTCCACTTCGCTGCGGAGAGCCACGTCGACCGTTCCATCCACGGCGCGGACGATTTCATCCAGACCAACATCGTCGGCACCTTCCGGCTGCTCGAGGCGGTGCGCGCGCACTGGAGCGCCCTGCCCGAACCCGAGCGAGCGGCCTTCCGCTTCCTCCATGTGAGCACCGACGAGGTGTACGGCAGCCTGGCGCCCGATGCGCCGGCCTTCACCGAGCAGCACCCCTACGAACCCAACAGCCCCTACAGCGCCAGCAAAGCCGCGAGCGACCACCTCGTGCGCGCGTGGCACCACACCCACGGCCTGCCGGTGCTCACCACGAACTGCAGCAACAACTACGGACCGCTGCACTTCCCGGAGAAACTCATCCCGCTGATGATCGTCAACGCCCTGGCCGGCAAGCCGCTGCCGGTGTACGGCGACGGCCTGCAGATCCGCGACTGGCTGTATGTGCGCGACCACTGCAGCGCCATCCGTCGCGTCCTCGAGGCAGGCCGATTGGGCGAGACCTACAACGTCGGCGGCTGGAACGAGAAGCCGAACATCGAGATCGTGCACACCATCTGCGCACTCCTCGACGAATTGCAGCCGCGCGCCGACGGCCAGTCCTATCGGACGCAGATCACCCACGTCAAAGACCGCCCTGGCCACGACCGGCGCTACGCGATCGACGCCCGCAAGCTCGAGCGCGAGCTGGGCTGGCGCCCGGCGGAGACCTTCGAAACCGGCATCCGCAAGACCGTTCGCTGGTACCTGGACAACGCCGACTGGGTGGCCGAGGTCCAGAGTGGCGCCTACCGCGAGTGGGTGAGCCGGCAGTACCACGACGGCGCCGCGCCCCGGGCCGACCAGCGCGCATGAAGATCCTGCTGCTCGGGGCCAGCGGCCAGGTCGGCTGGGAACTGCAGCGCAGCCTCGCGCCGCTGGGCGAGCTGATCGCGCTGGACCGCCAGCACTCCAGCGCCGCCGACCTGTCCCGCCCCACGGGGCTGGGCGCGCTGGTGGCTGAGGTGGCGCCGGACGTGATCGTCAACGCCGCCGCCCACACCGCGGTCGACCGCGCCGAGAGCGAGCCCGAGCTCGCCCACGCGGTCAACGCCACGGCGCCCGGCGAGCTCGCCCGCGCGGCCGCCGCGCGCGGCGCATTGCTCGTGCACTACTCCACCGACTACGTGTTCGATGGCAGCGGCGACCACCCGCGCGACGAAACCGCCGCCACCGGACCGCTGAGCGTGTACGGCCGCAGCAAGCTGGCCGGTGAAGCCGCCATTCAGGCGAGCGGCGCAACGCACCTCATCCTGCGCACCAGCTGGGTGTACGGCGCGCGCGGCCAGAACTTTGCGAAGACCATGCTGCGGCTGGCCCAGGAGCGCGAGACGCTGCGCGTGGTGGCCGATCAGATCGGCGCGCCCACCGGGGCCGATCTCCTGGCCGACATCACCGCCCACGCCATCCGCGCGGTGCGCCACGACCCCAGCCAGGCCGGGCTGTACCACGCCGCCGCCGCGGGGGAAACCAGCTGGCATGCCTACGCGCGCTTTGCCATCGACACCGCGCGCCGCCTGCGGCCCGACCTCGGCTGGCGACTGACCGCGCTCGAGCCCATCCCGACCGCCGACTACCCCACGCCCGCCCGCCGGCCGCTCAACTCGCGCCTGAACACGTCGCGGCTCGAACGCGCCTTTGGCCTGCGGCTGCCCGCCTGGCAGGCCGGCGTGGAACGCATGCTGATCACCACCCTCACCCCCTGAGACGCCATGACGCAACGCAAAGGCATCATCCTCGCCGGCGGCTCCGGCACCCGGCTCCACCCGGCCACGCTGGCCATCAGCAAACAGCTGCTGCCGGTGTATGACAAGCCCATGATCTATTACCCGCTGAGCACGCTCATGCTCGCGGGCATCCGCGACGTGCTCATCATCAGCACCCCGCAGGACACCCCCCGCTTCCAGCAGCTTCTTGGCGACGGCAGCGCCTGGGGCATGAACCTGCAGTACGCGGTCCAGCCCAGCCCCGACGGTCTGGCCCAGGCCTTCCTCATCGGTGCCGACTTCGTGGGCAACGGCCCGAGCGCGCTGGTGCTGGGCGACAACATCTACTACGGCCACGACTTCGCCACCCTGCTGCGCGACGCCGACGCGCAGACCAACGGCGCCACCGTGTTCGCCTACCACGTGACCGACCCCGAGCGCTACGGCGTGGTCGCCTTCGACGCCCAGGGCAAAGCCACCAGCATCGAAGAGAAACCGGCCCAGCCCAAGAGCAACTACGCCGTCACCGGCCTCTACTTCTACGACGCCGAGGTGGTGGACATCGCCCGCGCGGTCAAACCCAGCGCCCGCGGCGAACTGGAGATCACCTCGGTCAATCAGGCATACCTCGAACGGGGTCGCCTCAACGTGCAGATCATGCAGCGCGGCTACGCATGGCTGGACACCGGCACCCACGACAGCCTGCTCGACGCCGGCCAGTTCATCGCCACCCTCGAGCACCGCCAAGGCCTGAAGATCGCCTGCCCCGAAGAAATTGCCTGGCGCCACGGCTGGATCGACAGCGCCGCCCTCCAGCGCCTGGCCGAGCCGCTGAAAAAGAACGGCTATGGGCAGTACCTGCTGCGCTTGCTCAACGACCGTGTGTTTGGAGGAGGGGCGGCATGAGCGGCAACCTGAAGGTCACCCCGACCGCCATCCCCGGCGTGCTCATCCTCGAACCCAAGGTGTTCGGCGACGCCCGAGGCTTCTTCTTCGAAAGCTTCAACCAGCAGGCCTTCAACGAAGCCACCGGGCTGAACGTCTCCTTTGTGCAGGACAACCACAGCCGCTCGGCCCAAGGCGTGCTGCGCGGGCTGCACTACCAGCTGCCCCCCCACGAGCAGGGCAAACTGGTGCGCGTGGTGCGCGGCAGCGTGTTCGACGTGGCCGTCGACATCCGCCGCGACTCGCCCTCCTTCGGACAGTGGGTCGGGGTCGAACTCAGCGAAGACAACCACCGCCAACTCTGGATTCCGCCCGGGCTGGCGCACGGATTCCTGGTCACGAGCGAGAGCGCGGATTTTCTGTACAAGACGACGGCGTACTACGCGCCGCAGGCGGAGCGCAGTATTCGCTGGGATGATCCGGCCATCGGTGTCCGTTGGCCGCTGTCGGGGCCGCCGGTACTTTCGGGGAAGGATCTGGCGGCGACGTCACTTTCGGAAATGGAATAAGCAAAGCATGAATCTTGATCAAGCCACCATCGCCGTCATTGGCTTGGGCTATGTCGGGCTGCCGCTGGCGGTGGAGTTCGGACGGCAACGCCCGGTGATCGGTTTCGACATTCACCAAGGGCGTATCACCGAGCTCCAAGCGGGCCGTGACCACACGCTGGAATGCACGTCCGAGCAGTTGGCGCAGGCCACCCACCTCCGATACAGCGCCGACGCAGCGGACCTTCGGAAGGCTCAGATCTTCATCGTCACGGTGCCCACGCCGGTGGACCGGGCCAATCGGCCCGACATGACACCGCTGGTCAAGGCCAGCGAAACCGTGGGACGCGCCCTCAAAGCGGGCGATGTGGTGATTTACGAATCCACGGTCTACCCGGGGTGCACCGAAGAGGTGTGCGTGCCCGTGCTGGAGCGCGAATCGGGGCTGGTGTTCAACCGCGATTTCTTCTGCGGCTACAGCCCGGAGCGCATCAACCCAGGCGACAAGGTCAACACGCTCACCAAGATCCGGAAGATCACCAGCGGCTCCACGCCGGCGGTGGCCCAGGCCGTGGATACGCTGTACCGCAGCATCATCGAAGCAGGCACCTTCCCCGCCACCAGCCTGAAGGTGGCTGAAGCCGCAAAGGTGATCGAGAACACCCAGCGCGACCTGAACATCGCCCTCGTCAACGAGTTGTCGGTGATCTTTGAGCGTCTGGGCATCGACACACTGGAGGTACTGGAGGCCGCCGGCAGCAAATGGAACTTCCTGCCATTCCGCCCGGGCATGGTGGGCGGTCACTGCATCGGCGTTGACCCTTACTACCTGACCCACAAGGCCGAGGAGGTCGGTTACAACCCCCAGGTCATTCTTGCGGGTCGCCGGATCAACGACAACATGGCCCGGTACGCGGCGCGCAACGTGATCAAGCGCATGCTCAAAAACGGCATCGACGTGCCCCGCAGCACCGTCGGCGTGATGGGCATCACCTTCAAGGAGAACTGCCCCGACATCCGCAACAGCAAAGTGGCGGACCTGGTCCGAGAGCTTCAGGGCTGGAACGTCAACGTGGTGGTCGCCGATCCCTGGGCGGACCCGCAGGAAGTGAAGGACGAGTACGGCATCACGCTGGGCGAGTTGCGGCCTGACGCACCGGTGGACAGCCTGATCGTGGCCGTCGGTCACGAGCAGTTTCGCGCCCTGGATCCAGCAGCCCTGCGCGGCCTCTGCCGGCCGGGGGTGACGCCCGTGCTCGGCGACCTCAAGAGCCTCTACGACCGCCACGCAGCCGCCGCTCAGGGTTTCACTGTTTTCCGCCTGTGAACACGACATTCATGAAAAACTTCGCCCTGATCGGCGCCGCCGGTTACATCGCTCCCCGCCACATGCGGGCGATCAAGGACACCGGCCATCACCTCGCCGTGGCCTACGACATCAACGACTCGGTCGGCATCATCGACAGCATTTCGCCCCAGAGCGAGTTCTTCACCGAGTTCGAGCGCTTCCTCGAGCGCGGCCACCAGCTGCGGCGCCACCCGGACACTGCCCTGCATTACGCCGCGGTGTGCTCGCCCAACCACCTGCACCACGCGCACATCGCCGCGGGGTTGCGGTTGGGCTGCGACGTCATCTGCGAGAAGCCGCTGGTCCCCACGCCCGAACTGGTGGACGAACTGGCCCGGATCGAGGCCGAGACCGGGCACCGCGTCTACAACATTCTTCAGCTGCGCCACCACGACGCCATCCGGCAACTGCGTGACAAGGTGGCCGCAGCGCCGGTGGACCGTGTGTTTGATGTCGAACTCACCTACATCACCTCGCGCGGCAAGTGGTACCTTGAGAGCTGGAAAGGCGATCCGCGCAAGTCGTTCGGCGTGGCCACGAACATCGGGGTGCACTTCTACGACATGCTGCACTTCATCTTTGGCGACCTCAAGCGCAGCGTGGTCCACCACAGCGGGGAACTCAAAGCGGCCGGCTACCTGGAGTACCAGAGGGCGCGGGTGCGGTGGTTCCTGTCGATCGACGCGAACGACTTGCCAGACGAGGTCAAGGGCAAGAAGACCACGTTTCGCAACATTGACATCAGCGGCGAACAGCTGGAGTTTTCCGAAGGGTTTACCGACCTGCACACCACGAGCTACCGGGAGATTCTGGCCGGGCGCGGCTATGGCCTGGCCGACGCGCGGCATTGCATCGAGACCGTCCATGGCATCCGCACCGCCGCCGTGCAGCGGGGCAGCCACGGCGAGGTGCATCCCTTTGTGCCGGCGCTGGCCTGAGGCCCTGAGATGCTCGCCGATGTCACCATCCACCCCAGCGCCATCGTGGACGAAGGCGCCACCATCGGGCCGGGATCGCGAGTCTGGCACTTCGTGCACGTGTGCGCCGGGGCGCGCATTGGCGCGGGCGTGTCGCTCGGGCAGAACGTGTTTGTCGGGAATCGCGTGGTCATCGGCGACCGGTGCAAGATTCAGAACAATGTCAGCGTCTACGACAACGTGACGCTGGAAGACGGCGTCTTCTGCGGACCCAGCATGGTCTTCACGAACGTCTACAACCCGCGCGCCCTGATTGAGCGCAAGGACGAGTACCGCAACACGCTCGTGAAGCGGGGCGCCACGCTGGGCGCGAACTGCACGGTGGTGTGCGGCGTCACGATTGGCGAGTTCGCGTTCGTGGGTGCGGGCGCAGTGGTCAACCGCGACGTCCCGGCCTTTGCCATCGTCACCGGCGTACCTGGTCGCCAAACCGGTTGGATGAGCGAGTTCGGCGAGCGGCTGAACCTGCCGGTTCAGGGCAGCGGCGAAGCCACGTGCGCACACACCGGCGCTCGCTATCGACTGTCTGGGACGACCCTCACCCGACTGGAGGCTTGAAGGCATGGAATTCATCGATCTCAAAAGCCAGTACCAACGGCTGAAAGCCGACATCGACGCCGGTATCCAGCGCGTGCTTGACCACGGGCAATACATCCTGGGGCCAGAAGTGGCCGAACTGGAAGACAAGCTAGCCGCTTACGTCGGCGCTCGCCATTGCATCACCGTGGCCAACGGAACCGACGCGCTGCAGATCGCCATGATGGCGCTGGGCATTGGCCCAGGCGACGAAGTCATCACGCCGGGCTTCACCTACATCGCGACCGCCGAAACCGTGGCCCTGCTCCGCGCGAAGCCGGTGTATGTCGATATTGATGAGCGCACGTACAACCTCGATCCCCGCTTGATCGAGTCAGCGATCACGCCCGCCACCAAAGCAATCGTGCCGGTCAGCCTGTATGGCCAGTGCGCCGATTTCGACGCGATCAACGCCATCGCCGCCCGCCATGGCATCCCCGTGATCGAAGACGCCGCGCAAAGCTTTGGTGCGACCTACAAAGGCCGCAAAAGCTGTAGCCTAAGCCAGATCGCCTGCACCAGCTTCTTCCCCAGCAAGCCCTTGGGCTGCTATGGCGACGGCGGCGCCATCTTCACCAGCGACGATGAACTGGCCAAGGTCATGCGGCAGATCGCTCGCCACGGCCAGGACCGGCGCTACCACCATGTGCGCGTGGGCGTGAACAGCCGGCTTGACACGATTCAGGCAGCGATTCTTTTGCCCAAGCTGCGCGTACTGGACGAAGAAGTGGCGTTACGCCAAGCAGTGGCTGCGCGGTACGAACGGCTCCTGCACGCCGGCGGTATCCACAGAACGCCACACATCGAGCCCCACAACCTCAGTGCCTGGGCGCAATTCACCATCCAGGTAGACAACCGCGATGCCGTGATTGCGGCTCTCAAGCAAGCTGGTGTTCCCACGGCGGTGCACTATCCCATTCCACTCAACAAGCAGCCGGCCGTGGCCGATCCATCGGTCCGCCTGCCAATTGGCGATTTGATCGCTCAACGCGTGATGAGTCTGCCCATGCATCCCGGGCTTGACGAGGCCACCCAAACACGCGTGGTCAACGCACTGCAGTCCGCTCTGTGCGCGGCCTGAGCCAAATCACATTCAACGAGGAGTTCACATGGACGTCAGAGGCAAGAGATTCGTGGTGGTGGGAGGCGCAGGCCTCATTGGTTCGCATACCGTTGACCGACTGCTCAAGGAAGATATCGGCGAAGTCCTGATTTATGACAACTTCGTGCGCGGCACCCGAGAGAACCTGAACGAGGCGTTAAAGGACCCACGCGTTCGCATCTACGACGTCGGCGGCGATGTGATGCAGACCGACATCCTGCAGTCGGCTTTCGAGGGTGCCGATGGGGTGTTTCACCTGGCAGCCCTCTGGTTGCTGCAATGCCATGAGTACCCGCGCACCGCGTTCGATGTGAACGTGCGAGGGACCTTCAACGTAATGGAAGCCTGCGTGGCCAAGGGGGTCAAGCGACTGGTGTGGTCATCCTCGGCCTCGGTTTACGGAGATGCGGTGGAGGAGCCGATGACCGAAAGTCATCCGTTCAACAACCAGAACTTCTACGGCGCCACCAAAATCGCCGGCGAGGCCATGATGCGCGCCTACCACCATCGGTATGGCCTGAACTTCGTGGGCTTGCGCTACATGAACGTATACGGCCCGCGGCAGGACTATCACGGCGCTTACATCGCCGTGATCATGAAGATGCTAGACGCCATCGACAAAGGTGAGAGCCCCACCATCATGGGCGATGGCTCAGAGGCCTTCGACTTCGTCGCGGTGGAAGACTGCGGACTGGCCAACGTGTGCGCCATGAAGGCCGACACGGTGGACAGCTTCTACAACGTGGGCACTGGCCGACGCACGTCGCTGAAGGAGCTGGCCGAAAGGTTGATCGAGCTCACCGGCTGCAAGCAACCCATTCGCTACGCGCCGCGCAGCCAGGCCACACTGGTTCGCAATCGCATCGGCTCCCCCAAGAAGGCCACTGAAGAGATCGGCTTTACCGCGCAGATCGATCTTGATGAAGGGTTGCGCCGCCTCATCGAATGGCGCGCGTCTCATAAGGCCGAGGTGGCGGCACGTCGAACCGCGGTAGGGCTGCCGGCATGAATGTGGACGCAAAGATGAACGTCCCGATCGCGCGCACCACCCTGCTGGAGCAGGAGATGCTGAGCGTGCTCGGACCCCTGCGCTCAGGCTGGCTGGTGCAGGGCCCTAAGGTTCGGGAATTCGAGGAGAAGTGGTCGGCCTTCACCGGGGCCAAGCACTCCATCGCCGTCACCTCCTGCACCACCGCACTGCACCTGTCTCTGGCCGCGCTGGGCTTCGGCCCGGGCGATGAGGCCATCGTGCCGGCCTTCACCTGGGTGGCCACGGCCAACGTGGTCGAGCACCTGGGAGGCCGAGTCGTGTTCTGCGACATTGATCTAGAGACCTTCAACCTCAACCTTGAATCGCTGCGCCGCTGCATCACGCCCAGAACCAAGGCAATCCTGCCGGTGCATCTGTTCGGGCTTGCGGTCGACATGGCGCCCTTGATGTCCCTGGCCAAGGAATATGACCTGTGGGTTGTCGAAGACGCCGCATGCGGATTCGGCAGCACCTACCAAGGGCAGCACGTCGGCACCTTCGGCGACACCGGCTGCTTCAGCTTCCACCCCCGCAAGGCCATCACCACCGGTGAAGGCGGCATGATCACCACGCAGAGCGATGCGCTGGCCGAGAAATTACGCCGGTTGCGCGACCATGGCGCGGCCATGACCGATCTGCAGCGCCACATGGGTGCCCGCCCATACCTGTTGGCCGACCACCCCGACGCTGGCTACAACCAGCGCATGACCGACCTGCAGGCCGCTTTGGGATCTGCGCAGATGGACCGGGCCGAGGCCATCGTGGCCGAGCGCCGACGGCTTGCCGCGATCTACGACGACGCTTTCGCCCAACTGTCTTGGCTTACCGCCCCCGCCCGGCTGGAGGGCTTTGGTCACGGGTACCAGAGCTACCCCTGCCTGTTCCATCCTGAACCTTTGAACGCTGGTTCCGTCGAGCGAGTCAACACGCAGCGCAATGAGTGGATGGATCGGCTGCAACGTGCCGGCATCTCCACCCGACCGGCCACGCACGCCGTACACATGTTGTCCTTCTACCGAGAGAAGTACGGCCTGAATCCACAAGACTTTCCCAACGCCCGCATAGCCAACGATTGCAGCATTTCGCTGCCGTTGTTTCATGGCATGAGCGAGGGCGAACAGGCATATGTCATCGAGAAAGTGCGAAACGAGGAATTCCTATGACGCCCGAGTGGCTCTTGAAGTTGCTTTGCTTGAACGAGCTTTCGGAGGGCAAGGGATACCAGTTGGGTGGGCAACCGTTCGTGGTGCGCGATGGCATTCTCCGAAGCGGCGACCTTATCACCGCCAGTCAGGCGCAGACGCAGGAATCGTTCGGGTTCAAATGGAAGAAGGTGGATACCTTCGATTCCCCGCAATCGTTGGCTCGAATGAGGCAATGGCTCGTGGAGCGCTATGGGAACTTGGCCGAGGCTTCCTGGCTAAACGAACATGGTGAGCGTCCACTGCTCATCGATGCGGGTTGCGGCGCTGGTATGTCGGGCCTTGAGTTGCTGAGTCCGATCCTGCACCGCATCCGCTACCTCGGCGTGGACGTGTCTGAAGCAGTCGATGTGGCTGCCCAACGATTCGCCAGCCGGGGTTTCGCGGGCGGGTTCATGCAGGGTGACATCACCAATCTGCCTCTTGAACCGTCCAGCGTAGACCTTATCCTTTCCGAGGGAGTCCTTCACCACACGGACTCCACTGAAAAGGCACTAAAGGCGTTGGCTCGCCTTCTCAAACCGGGCGGGCGCTTTCTCTTTTATGTCTACAAGAAGAAAGGGCCGGTTCGCGAATTCACGGATGACTACATCCGGGACAAGCTGCAATCGATGGCACCGCAAGACGCATGGCGTGCGATGGAGCCCCTCACCCAACTTGGCGTAGCGTTGGGCAAGCTCAATACCGAGATCGACATCCCTCAGGAAATTGACCTGCTCGGCATTCCAGCAGGCCGGGTCAATGTCCAGCGCTTGTTCTACTGGCATGTCGCCAAAGCGTTCTACCACCCCGACCTCAGCTTTGATGAGATGAACCACATCAACTTCGACTGGTACGCTCCGGTGAACGCCGCGCGCCAGTCGCCGGAACAGGTGAGGGCATGGTGTGAGGAGAGCGGCCTGCTGATCGAGCGGGAAGTGATCGAGGATGCCGGTATCACAGTCATCGCTCGAAAGACCTGAAGCATGTGTGGGATTGCTGGTCTGATCGAGTTGAATGGCGACGCAGTCTCGCCAGCTGTCTTGCAGCGCATGACGGATGCCATAGCGCATCGCGGCCCCGACGGCGAAGGACACTGGATAGAGGGTCCCGTTGGATTTGGACATCGGCGTCTAGCCATCATTGACCTATCGCCGGGCGGGCATCAACCGATGATGAGCACCGACCACCGCTACGTCATAACCTTTAACGGGGAGGTGTATAACTTCCGCGAACTTCGCGCCGAACTGCAAGCAGCAGGGTTTTGGTTTCGCTCGCAGTCTGATACGGAGGTGCTGTTACATGCGCTGGCACACTGGGGTTCAGGGGTGCTTACACGCCTCAACGGAATGTTTGCTTTGGCCTTGTGGGACCGAAAGGAGAAGCGACTCCTACTTGCACGCGACCGTTATGGCGTCAAACCTCTTTACGTAGCGCAGCAAGGAAATCGCCTTCTGTTCGCGTCCGAACAGAAGGCGATACTGGCACATCCAAACTTCCGGCGCCAGGTCGACAAACCAGCCCTACTCGAATACTTCACTTTTCAGAATATCTTCACTGACCGTACGTTATTGCAGGATATTCATCTGCTGCCGGCCGGCCATTTCGCGACAGTTGACCTGACGAGTCCAAGCGCTGTTCTTCAGCGGCACCGATACTGGGACTACCGCTTTCGCGAGCCAGAGGTGCCGGGGCGCAAGCAAGATTACGTCGAAGAGCTTGATCGGCTTTTTCGCCAAGCCGTCAACCGCCAGCTGGTGAGCGACGTAGAGCTGGGCGCCTACCTCTCGGGAGGCATGGATAGCGGCTCGATAACCGCTGTTGCAGCGCAATCCTTTCCCAACCTAAAGTCGTTCACGTGCGGTTTCGACCTCAGCTCGGCATCTGGCATTGAACTGGCATTTGATGAGCGCAACAAGGCGGAAGCTATGTCTGCGCGCTTCAAGACCGAGCACTACGAAATGGTCCTCAAGGCTGGCGATATGGAGCGGTGTCTTCCAAGTCTGGCGTACCACCTCGAAGAACCACGCGTCGGTCAAAGCTACCCGAACTTTTACGCGGCCAAACTTGCCAGCAAGTTCGTGAAAGTTGTTCTCTCGGGCGGCGGCGGTGACGAGCTGTTTGGGGGATATCCGTGGCGCTACTACCGAGCGGTCCTCAACCAAGACTTCGAGCACTATATCGACCAGTACTACGGCTTTTGGCAGCGGATGCTACCAAACACCGTGCTCGCAAAGGTATTCGCTCCCATTTGGAGTGACGTCAAGCACGTCTGGACACGAGACATCTTTCGCGATGTGTTCCTGACTCACGATAACGAACTCGACAGGCCTGAGGACTATATCAACCATTCACTTTACTTCGAGGCCAAAACCTTTCTGCATGGACTCTTTGTGGTTGAGGACAAGCTGAGCATGGCTCACGGCCTTGAGGCGCGTGTCCCCTTCATGGACAACGATCTTGTGGAGTTTGCTATGCAATGCCCTGTCAACCTCAAGCTCAACAACTTGGCGGATGTGGTTCGACTCAATGAGAACGAGCCCGGAGACAAGTCTGGACGTTATTTCCAGAAGACAAACGACGGAAAACAAATCCTGCGCGACATGATGTCGCGTTATATCCCGATCGAAATCACACAAGCGCAAAAACAAGGGTTCTCATCGCCGGATGCCAGCTGGTTCAAGGGCGACAGCATCGAGTTTGTGAAACGAGAACTACTCGACCATAGAGCGCCCCTCTATGAGTTACTGGATGTTAAAAGCGTGCATACGCTTGTCCAGGAACATCTGTCAGGCCAACAGAACCGACGGCTGCTGATCTGGTCGCTTCTTTCGATCAACCAATGGCTCTCTGACTCCGAGGTTGGGCCATAAGCAACTTCCTGCGGAAGACGACATGTCACAAGCTCCATCCCGTGCACTGTTAGATGACTTGAGAGCAGAGCTTGCCGCTGAGCGGGACGCTGTGCTACTGAAATGGCAGCGTGCTCTTCCAACCGGAGATTATCTGAGCGACCGCTGGGCCAAGGCTAAGCACTTGGGCTTCGGTGAAGGGGCGAGTGTGTACGACAGCGCTTTGGTTCTCGGCAACGTCAGCGTCGGTGCCCACACGTGGATAGGCCCCTTCACCGTGTTAGACGGGTCGGGAGGGTTGTCCATCGGAGCTCATTGCTCAATCAGCGCGGGCGTGCAGATCTACACACACGATACTGTTGCTTGGGCGACAACTGGCGGCGAGGCGGCCATTGAGCGCCAGGCTGTATCCATAGGTGATCGCTGCTACATCGGTCCGAACACCATCATCAGCAAGGGAGTCAAGATTGGTTCTGGTTGTGTGATAGGAGCAAATAGCTTCGTAAACCAAGACATTCCTGACGGCATGAAAGCGTGGGGTACGCCAGCACGGTGTATCGGCCCTGTAGTGAACCCCGCTCAAGGCGCCTGAGTGGCGTAGCGCTTAGAAAGTCATCCCACAACGAAAGCCCGTTGCAGCCGACTCATAGGGATCAACAGACGTTGATCTCGCACAGTCGATATAGCATGCAGACTCCTACAGAACCTCTTCTTGTCGTGTGGACGAAGCTGATCTCTCTGGTGAAGAGAGCAGTAGTTTTTCTCTTGGCACCACTGTTCGTTATGGCTGCGGTGTACACGCTACTTGTGAGAGGAAACAATGCAGCAGCGTCATCCAAGCCCCGTCTCTTCTTCGGTAGCGTTCCCATAATCAGTAACAGTTATTGGGCGAAGGCTATGCGAGGGGCGGGCTATTCTGCTGAAGCGTTTGTCACGGACTACTACAGCGTTATCAACCGGAGGGATGATTGGGACCGGGTGCTTTCTGAACAGTACTCGCGCTGGCCATCGCGGCTGTGGCCCTATCTGGGTTTCTTATACGTGCTAAGGCACTTCGACATTGTGTTCATCACATGTCAGGGGCTGTTTCTGGGGGGCACGCCCCTTTGGCGTCTTCAAGCCCCACTGCTTCACCTCGCAGGCAAAAAGATCGTTGTTATGCCCTATGGAGCAGACGGCTACGTTTACCGCGAAGTACGCTCCGTGGCTCTGCTACATGGTCTACTCAGCTCGTATCCAGATGCAGCTCGAAAGCAAGATGCAATCCAGGCGCAGGTTTCTTATTGGATCAAGCATGCAGATGTATTCATTCCCGGGGTAATGGGCCCGGATGGCTACGGACGCTGGGATGTGCTCGTCCCATCGCAGATATTCTTAGATACGCAGATCTGGCATCGCCTGACGCCGCTTGGCGATGGCGACGGTCACAACGGCAGGGTGCTGGTGTGCCACGCACCGAACCATCGAGGCTTCAAAGGGACCGAGTTCGTCATTGACGCCGTGAAGCGCCTTCAAGAAGAGGGCCTCCAGGTCGAGTTACGCCTGGTGGAGCGCATGCAGAACTCCGAGGTGCGCAGAATCCTCACCGAGGAGGCGGACATCCTCGTTGAACAGTTGATTTGCACAGGCCACGGCCTGAATGGGCTGGAAGGTCTCTCGAGCGGACTGCCGGTGGTCTGCAACCTTGAGGACGAAGACTACGTGGGCCCGTGGCGCCGTTGGTCCTACTTCGACGAATGTCCCATCGTATCGGCGTCACCGGAGAACCTGATCGACGTACTTCGTAAGTTGGTCACGCGCCCAGAACTACGCCGCCAGCTGGGCGAGGCCTCGCGCCAGTATGCGGAGAAATACCACGACCTGAAAGCCGGGGTGTTTCTATTCGAGGCTGTTATTGCCTACGCCTACGGCCAACGGGACTCCCTGATCAACCTGTACCACCCATTGACCGGCGAGCGCAATCTGGGTGCGCCGAAAGTGGTGCACCCGCTGGTTCGCAACCGGATCGTTGACTGATGGTCTTTCGCAGCCTGGCCAGGGACTCGGCCATCTACGGGGGCGCGGACTTCGCCTCCAAGGTGGTTGTATTTCTGTCGTTTCCGCTGATTGCGACTGCCATCTCGCCGACCGAGTTTGGGGCTTTGGAGCTGATCCTGACTGGGACGGCCCTGCTCGGGATCGTCACCAATTGCGGGCTGAACAACGCCCTGCACCGTTTCTACTGGGATTCACAGATCGCGCCCGAACAACGACCGACCCTGGTGTCATCTGGGCTGGCCGCGCAGGCAACGTTTCTCTTGGTTGCTGCAATCTTGGCCCTTTTTATGTTGGCTGGTTACGGCGACCGCCTCAGTGAGTGGCTGTCCCCCCTAGGCCTGATCGGTATGGTGGCGGCCATCGTGCTGATGGTGGCCAACCAGCTTGTGCAATACCTGCTTGACGTTATCCGCCTGCAGATGGCGCCCTGGCGCTTTCTGGGTGTTGCGCTGGTATCTCGCGTTCTGACGGCGATTGCCGGCGTTCTCGCGGTGACTTGGCTGGCCCTCGGCATCAATGGTCTGGTGGCAGCGCAGGCTTTGACTGCCATGCTGGCGGTGCCGCTGGCGTTGTACTGTGTCCGTCGAGATATTGAATGGCGCTTCGACCCGAAACTGGCCGGGCTTTTGGTGCGCTTTGGCCATCCGTTCATCTATGCCGGACTCGCGTTCTGGCTCTTCGGCTCCATTGACCGTTGGTTGCTGGCCGCGATGTCCACCGTTGAAGAGGTAGGGATTTACTCAGTGGCGTTTCGCTTCGCCACGGTCATGTTGTTCTTGACCATGGCCTTCGGCCAGGCATGGAGCCCTGTGGCGATCAAGTTCCGGGCTGACCATCCACAAACCTACCGCCAGCTCTACGTGGATGTGTTGCTCGCATTGAGCAGCGGAATGCTGATCATTGGTAGTGCCATCGCGCTTTTCTCAAAGGAATTGATGGCACTTTTGATGCCAAACGTATACCAAGGTGCCGCCTTGCCGCTGTCAACTCTCGCGCTTGGCTTGGTGCTACAAGCCTCTATGCAAGTAACCGCGCTGGGGATTTCTCTTGCGAACAGGCCTCAGCTGTTCGCCAAACTGTCTTGGCTCGCCGCTGGGCTCAATCTAGTACTCAACCTATTGATGATTCCGTCGATGGGTGCGCTGGGTGCAGCCATAGCGACAAGTTTGTCCTATCTATTCTTGACAGGGAGCTACGCCTACTACACGCAGCAACTGCATCCTCTGCCAATGCCGTGGGGCAAACTTCTTGTACTTGCCTTCGTGCTGCTGGCAGTAGGTACTTGCTTGGCCGGCATATGGCTTCAGGCGCCATGGGCACTAAGCGTCGTATCACGTGCGTCCCTGATGGCGCTATGTGCATTGATGTGTAGCGCCGTGCTTCCCTGGCGGAGAGTTCTTCATGTCACACGATAGACCGATTCTTGTCACCGGTGCCAATGGGCTTCTGGGACGCCACCTTCTGGAATTAGCTACCCGAACGCGCAAGGTACATGCTCTGGTGCGTCGGCTACCGACAGCGCCTTTGCCGGACGTGCAATACCACCTTGTCAATTTGAGTACCGACTGGGACGCGGGATTGCTTCCGACGCAGGGCATCGACAGCATCGTTCACTTGGCGCAGTCCGCTCACTTCCGCGAAGTACCGCAAAAGTCTCTGGATGTGTTCGCCGTCAACGTAGCTTCAACCGCCAAACTGCTGGACTACGCGTGGCGCACTGGCGTTCGCCGGTTTGTCTACGCGTCATCGGGGGGCGTGTACGGTGGGGGCAGTGGTGTCTTTCACGAGAATTCCCCACTCACCCCAGGCGGGCAACTCGGCTACTACCTCGGCAGCAAGCTGTGCGGCGAGGTGTTGACACAGGGCTATGCCAGCCATCTGCAGGTGTCCGTTCTGCGCTTCTTTTTCATCTACGGCAAGGGGCAGAACCGCTCCATGCTCATCCCGCGCCTGGTCGATAGTGTGCGGGAGGGCAGGCCAATCAACCTGACCGGGCCACATGGCCTGACGATCAATCCCATTCACGCATCTGACGCCGCCGCTGCGGTGCTTGCCAGCCTGGCCCGAAATGACAGTGCGACGTACAACATCGCAGGCGATGAAATCATCTCGCTGCGTGGCCTGTGCGAGAAGATTGAAAGCCTCACTGGTGCGCGCGGCGTTTACGCCGAAAGCCCCGGCGTGCCGACCGACATGGTGGGGGACATTTCGGCCATGCGGGCCGCCTTGCATCACCCCAGGGTTCGTCTGGACGAAGGTTTGAGAGACTTGCTGTGAAGTCGGAGCATTCGGCGAAGGTTGCCTCGAACCCCAACCAGACTGGACAGCCATTGCGCGTTGTACACCTACCCACTTCCGTGGGTGGTAATCCTCAGGGCTTGAGCCAAAGCTTGCGCGCACTGGGCCTGGACAGCGAGTCGTGGATTTTTCTTCAGAACTATTTTGCTTACGCATCCACCCGCACGATCTGGAATCCGGGCGATGGCTTGTTCAAACGCGAGTGGAAGCGCTGGCGGGCAATCGCACAGGTAGCGCGCAGAAGCGATGTAATTCACTTCAACTACGGCTCCGGGTGGGCATATCCCATTCCGATGTTCAGTAGCGCTGATAAGACCTTGAAGGCCAGGCTCTGGCGCTTGGTTACGTCAACCTATCTGCACGCGCTTTGCCTGCTGGAGCTGAATGTGTATCGTCTGCTCAGGCGACCCATGTTTGTGCACTACCAGGGTGATGATGCCCGGCAAGGGGCGGCTTCGCTGACGCGGTTTCGCCATTCGATCGCCCAATACGTGGAAGTAGGCTACTACAGCCCCGAGGGTGACGCGCTCAAGCAGAGAATGATCCGACGCATGGCGAAGTACTGCGATCAGGTCTACGCGGTCAATCCCGATCTATTGCATGTGCTAGGCCCAGGCGCACGTTTCGTGCCCTATTCGCACATCTTCCTCGATGACTGGGTGCCCGTGTACACGCAGACGCAGAACCGCCCGCTGCGCATTGGCCACGCACCCAGCAACCGCAAAGTCAAAGGAACCGACTTCATCCTGGCCACCCTGAACGAGCTGGCTGCTGAGGGCCTGGAGTTTGAACTGGTGCTCGTGGAAGGTCTGTCGCACGAGGCCGCTCGACGGCAGTACGAGCAGATCGATCTCCTGATCGATCAGGTACATGCAGGGTGGTACGGTGGTTTGGCAGTTGAGGTCATGGCCTTGGGCAAGCCGGTCATGGCCTACATCAGGGAAGAAGACCTGGACTTCATACCGCGTGAGATGCGCGCGGAGCTGCCCATTCTGAAGATCACACTGGAAACACTCAAGTACGATCTGCGCATGGCTATCACCATGCCGCGGGAACAGCTCCTGGCGCTGGCACACCGCAGCCGTGCATACGTGGAGCGCTGGCATGACCCGATACGAATCGCGAACGAAATTCGTGGCGACTACTTGAGGGCTTTGCAGGCACGGAACCGTGCCTGAACGCCGACCCGAACCAGTACTTACCAGAGAGATTCGACGCCCGACATGTGCGGAATACTAGGTGCGCTTCTGACCGAACCTGACCAAGGTGCCCGCCGCCGGATGCAAAGCGGCTTGGATGCATTGAAGCATCGTGGCCCTGATGCGCATCAGCTGGAAAGTTTTCCGGTATCTGCCGGGCAGGTCGTGCTTGGCCATGCTCGCCTGTCTGTGATCGACCTTTCCGCCGGCGGCTTGCAACCCATGCACCGCGATGCAGGTCGCTATTCCATCGTTTTCAACGGTGAGATTTACAACTACCGCGAGTTGCGCCGAGAGCTCATCGGCAAGGGGCTGGCGTTCCACACCGACTCTGACACCGAAGTGCTGCTGGCCGCCTGGGCCACGTGGGGGGAGTCTTGCCTGAGGCGTCTCGTAGGCATGTTCGCCTTTGTGGTGCTTGATCGCGCGGCAGGCACGTTGACTTGCGTCCGCGATGCTTTCGGCATCAAACCTTTCTTTTACGCCGTTTCCCTAAGTTCGTTCGAATTCGCGTCGGAAGTGCCCGCCCTGCTCGCAATGAGGGGCTCCAGACCAACGCTGAATTGGCAACGCGCCTACGACTACCTGGTGCATGGCGACTACGACAGCACGCAGGACACCTTCTATCAAGAGGTGCAACAGTTGCAGCCAGGTAACCTGCTGGTGGTGAAGCTTGCAGGCAGGCCTGCCCCCGAACTGAGGCGCTGGTGGATTCCTTCTGTGACTGAGGGCAAGGCGATACCTTTTGCCGAGGCCGTCGAACTCGTCCGTGAACACTTTCTGCAAAGCATTCGCTTCCATCTGCGCAGCGATGTTCCACTGGGTGCCGCGCTTTCGGGTGGCGTGGACTCGTCTGCCGTGGTGTGTGCCATGCGGCATGTGGATCCCGACTTGGACATCCACACCTTCAGCTATGTAGCACACGGTAGCCCTGACAACGAAGAACGCTGGGTGGACCTCGTCAATGCCCATGTGAATGCCCGAGCTCACAAAGTGGTCGTCAGTGAGGAGGAACTGGCGCGTGACATCGACGACATGATCCGAGTCCAGGGTGAGCCCTTCGGCAGCACCAGCATTTACGCGCAGTACCGCGTGTACCAACTGGCGCGCGAGCATGGAATCACTGTCACGCTGGATGGCCAAGGCGCGGACGAACTACTCGCAGGCTACAACGGCTACCCGGGGCCGCGGCTGCGCAGTTTGTATGAAACCCAGGGGCCATTGGCGGCCTGGCGATTCCTGCAGTCATGGTCTCAATGGCCAGGTCGCAGCCGCTTGCAGGGGTTGAAGTTGCTGGCGGCGGAATCCATCGATGGAGACCTGTACCAGTTGCTGCGTCGTTTCGACGGACGCCCCGCATTGCCACAGTGGTTGCGCGCCACTGCCCTGACCGAGGGGGGCGTAAGCTTGAGGCACCCACGTCAGCGACCTGAACTCGACGTGCGCGGTCGCCGCCTCATGGCCGAACTGGCTTTCTCACTCAATCGCCGCGGCCTTGCCAGCTTGCTGCGGCACGGCGACCGCAATTCAATGCGCTTCTCCATCGAGAGCCGCGTCCCCTTCCTGACGCTCGATCAGACCGAGTTGATGCTGTCAATGCCCGAGCACTACTTGATCTCCGCCACGGGAGAAACGAAGTCTGTGCTTCGCGCTGCCATGCGCGGCATCGTCCCCGACCAAATTCTCGATCGCCGCGACAAGATCGGCTTCCAGACACCAGAGAAAGCTTGGTTGTTCGCAATGGCCGACACAGTACGCGATTGGCTGGCTGAGGACATCAGAATACCGTTCCTCGACCAGTCGGCTGTCGTGCGCGAGTTCGAGGCCATTCTTGCTGGCCGACAAGCCTTTTCGTGGCAGGTCTGGCGTTGGATCAACTTCATCCGCTGGCACCAGCAGTTCCTTTGATGAAGAAGATTCTTATCTTGTCGTTCTCAGTCGTCGCCAGCGATCCGCGCGTCATGCGTCAGGTGCGGTTGTTGGAAGAGAACCATGAGGTGACAGTCGCCGGCTACGGATCTTCCCCAACATTCGAGGGTCGATTTGTCCCGATTGTGAAGCCCCCCACCCCGTTGCTCAAGAAGCTGGTTTGGGGCTCTCGATTGTTGGTTGGACAATTCGAGGATTTCTACTGGATGCTGCCTCAAGTCCGTCATGCGGCAGGTTCACTGCAGAGTCTAGAGGTCGATCTCATTATCGCCAACGATCTGCCCACACTGCCGCTTGCACTTTCACTGTCGAGCGCAAACACGCCCGTCTACTTCGATGCACACGAGTACTCACCCGGCGAATATGAAGATCAATGGCTATGGCGTGTGCTATTTCAGCGCTACACGGACTATCTTTGTGAGAAGTATCTGCCGCGATGTGCTGCGATGTCGACGGTTTGCGCTGGGATCGCCGAGGCTTATGCATCGCGATACGGTGTGAAGCCCTTCGTGGTTCACAATGCGCCAATGCATTTAGGACTACAGGCTTCCACCGTACAAGATAACAAGATTCGGTTGATACATCACGGAGTAGCCAGTCGGGTTCGTCGACTCGAATGCATGCTCGACATGATGAAATCACTGGATGAGCGCTTTACCCTGGACCTAATGCTCGTCCCGACGGAACCTGAGTACTTAGCCTCTCTTAATCAGCGCGCTGCGCGGGACCCGCGGATACAGTTTCGACCTCCTGTATCGATGCCCGACATCTGCAATGCCTTGCAACCCTACGATATTGGCGTCTTCCTACTCCCTCCCACAAGCTTCAACTACCGATTCGCACTCCCCAATAAGTTCTTTGAATTCGTTCAAGCAAGATTGGGCGTGGCAATAGGCCCTTCACCGGAAATGAAGGCCTTGGCCGATCAATATGGTTGTGGCGTCGTTGCAGACTCGTTTGATCCAGCCGATCTTGGGGGACGATTGCAAAAACTGAATGCTGGAGACGTGCGCCGACTGAAAGCTGCGTCCGACCGTGCTGCGCCAGCACTGGGTTTTGAGCACGACGCTAAACGTATATGCGCCACTGTGGAGCGACTTCTCAAGTGAAAGTGGTTCATGTCACGTCGGCTCACTCCAGGGATGATGTGCGCATCTTTCTGAAGGAGTGCCGCAGTCTCGCCCGGATGGGACATGAAGTCACGTTGTTGGTCGCGGACGGGCTGGGCCCACAAGAAATCGATGCCGTCAAGATCGTGGACGTAGGCTCATCCAAGAGTCGTTTGTCGAGAATGTTGCAGACTCGCAAGCGCCTGCTGACAGCCGCCCTTGCACTAAAGGCCGATGTTTATCATCTCCACGACCCAGAGTTGCTCACTCTGTGCGCGCCACTCAAGCGCAACGGTTACAGCGTCCTGTTTGATGCCCACGAAGATGTTCCCAAACAGATTCTCTCGAAGCATTACCTGCCAAAGCCCTTACGAGGACTGATCTCCTGGGTTTATGCACGTTACGAAAATCACGTATGCTCCCGTATCGACGGGATTGTTGCAGCAACGCCAACGATCAGGGACAAGTTTTTGACCCTTGCACCGAATACCGTCGATGTGAATAACTTTCCGCTGTTAGGCGAATTGGATGCGCCACTAACAAGTCAGCGTGGTCCTGTAGATATCTGCTATGTTGGCGGTATTGCGCCGATACGTGGGATTCGGGAGATCACCAAAGCTATCGCCATCTGTAAACAACCCGCTCACTTACATTTGGTGGGCGAATTTACTGAGACTGCTGTCGAGGATGAGATCAAGCGAAGCGAGGCATGGCGTCATGTCACCTATTGGGGCAGGCAAGATCGAGAAGGTGTACGGAGCGTATTGGCCCGTTCGCGCATTGGACTCGTTACGCTTCATCCAACAGCCAACTACCTCGAGGCCCTGCCGATCAAACTATTTGAATATATGGCCGCTGGTATTCCCGTGATCGCGTCAGACTTCCCCTTGTGGCGCAGCATCGTATCCGGCGCCGATTGTGGAATTTGCGTAGACCCACTTAAACCAGAAGATATCGCGAGCGCCATAGACATCCTCCTTGGGCAGCCCTCGAAAGCTCGCCTGATGGGCGAGAACGGTCGGAGAGCTGTTTATGAGCGCTTTAACTGGACAATCGAAGAGGAGAAACTGCGGGCAATGTATTCACGACTACAGGGGGGGAAAGACAGCTGATGTGTGACACCATGCCGACCTTCACGCAGGCACTCACCAACACCACCATCCGGGCAGCGAGGAGGCCGGCTCAACTGGCCAGCCAAACGCGAAAGCACCCATTGCCTGCCCTCTAACACCCCCATGTGCGGAATCTTCGGCGCCGTCGGCGCCCACCCCATTGCATCAAGCGACCTTGATGCGCTCGTGCGCCACGCGCAGCAGCGCGGCAAGGACTCGAGTGGCCTGATGTTGCTCGAGGGCGATCGCTATCAGGTCCATCGCGCTGACTACCGCATCACCCGCCTGCTCCAGGAGGTCGACTGCACCCGCAGCAACGTGGTCTTGGGCCATAGCCGGCTGATCACCAACGGCCTGGCGGACAACCAGCCGGTGGTGCGCGACGGTGTTTGTGTGTTTCACAACGGGATCGTGGTGAACCACGAAGCGTTGTGGCCAGGGCTTCGGGTCAAGCGGCAGCTGCAGATCGACACGGAAGCCATCACCGGCCTGGCCCTTGACGCGCTGGCGGCCGGGGTGCCGCTGGCTCAAGTGCCGGCGCGCATTCTGGCGGCCTGCGAAGGGGTGGTGGCCTGCGCATTGGTGGTACCGGCGCTGGGGAAGCTTTGCTTGTTCTCGAACAATGGAAGTCTTTACCTGGGGCGCAAGGGTGATGCGTGGCTGTACGCCTCCGAGGCGCACCCGTTGAAGGAGCTGGGGTGCGCGGACATTCAGCAGGTGCGTGATGCGGTGTTCATTGACATCCCGGCGGCGTCAGAGCCCGTGGTGGTGTCGGACAAAGCGGCGGCGCGCCCCGATCTGATTCCGGCGCTGGGCAATGCGACCGAGGAAGAACGGCTGCTGGAGTACCGCCCCTACCGTGGCCGGCGCTGCACACGATGCATCCTGCCCGAAACGATGCCATTCATCAGTTTCGACGCCCAAGGTGTGTGCAATTACTGCCACCACTACAAGCCCCGCAACAAGCCGCGGCCCCTGGAAGAACTGCTGCGGCTGGTGGAGCCCTACCGCCGGGCGCAGGGTGATGAATGCATCGTGCCGTTTTCGGGCGGGCGAGACAGCTGCTACGGCCTTCACTTGATCGTGAAAGAGCTGAAGATGAAGCCGGTGACGTACACCTACGACTGGGGCATGGTGACTGACCTGGGGCGACGCAACATCAGCCGGATGTCAGCGGCTCTGGGCGTGGAGAACATCATCGTCGCCGACGACATCGCCAAGAAACGGCACAACATCGCCATGAACCTGGGCGCGTGGCTGAAGTCGCCCCACCTGGGGATGATCAGCATCCTGACGGCAGGGGACAAACACTTTTTCAAGCACGTCGAGACGATCAAGCGCCAGACAGGGATCAGCCTGAACCTGTGGGGGATCAACCCGCTGGAGGTCACGCACTTCAAGGCGGGTTTCCTGGGCGTCCCGCCCGATTTTGAAGAGAAGCGCGTGTACGCCCATGGGGCGATGAAGCAGCTGCGCTACCAGTTCCTCCGGCTCAAGGCCATGGTCAAGAGCCCGGGTTACTTCAACAGTTCGCTGTGGGACACCCTGTCGGGCGAGTACTACCGCAGCTTCACCGAAAAATCGGACTACTTTCACATCTTTGACTACTGGCGCTGGGACGAGCGCGAGATCGACGATGCGCTGGCGGCGTACGACTGGGAGCGAGCTCCGGACACCAACACCACGTGGCGCATTGGCGATGGCACAGCCGCGTTCTACAACTACGTGTACTACACCGTCGCGGGCTTCACCGAACATGACACCTTCCGCAGCAACCAGGTCCGCGAAGGGGATTTGACGCGCGAGGAAGCGCTGGCGATGGTGGAGGACGAGAACCAGCCGAGGTATCCGAACATCAAGTGGTACCTCGACGCGGTCGGCATGGATTTCACCGACGTGATCCGTGTGGTGAACCGCATACCGCGCCTGTTCTGACCCGCACCGCATGAAGCCCTGCGTCTGGTATGTGTCGAAGTACGTTGGCGTTCCTGCAGCGAGCAGCGCCGGCGGACGCGGGTACCTGCTCATGGAGGCGATGGCGCGCGAGGGGGTGGAGGCGGTCATCATCACCTCCGATTCCAACCTGCTCACTGAAGTCCCCGTGCTGACCACGCCTCACCGCGTGGATCGCGTCAACGGTCTGACGATGTGCTGGGTGCGCACGCTCAAGTACCGGGTGGCCAAGTCGCGCCAACGCATCTTGAGCTGGTTGGACTTTGAGTGGCGGCTGTGGCGTATGCCCAAAGCGGCGTTCCCGAGGCCGGATGTGGTGATCGTGTCCAGCCTGTCGCTCTTGACCGTGGTCAATGGATGGTGGCTGCGCTGGCGCTACGGAGCGAAGCTGGTGGTTGAGATCCGTGACATCTGGCCGCTCACCATCGTGGAAGAAGGCGGATTCAGCCCGCGCAACCCGCTGGTGCTTGGCCTGGGTTGGCTGGAAAAGCTGGCCTACCGGCGGGCGGATGCGATCGTGGGTACGATGCCCAACCTGGCGGCCCACGTGGCGGCGGTCACGGGGCAGCGTTTGCCGGTGCACTGCATCCCCATGGGCGTGGACGAGTCGCTGCTGGCCCCACCGCCTCCGCTGCCGGACGACTTCCGATCGGCCTATTTGCCCGATGGAAAGTTCATCGTTGCCCATGTGGGCAGCATCGGTATCACCAACGCGCTGCAGACCTTTCTCGACTGCGCCCGCGCCCTGCGGGACGTGCCAGACATCCATTTCCTGCTGGTGGGCGACGGCGACCTGCGTGCCAGCTACATGGCAGACAACGCCGACCTCCCCAATCTCACCTTTGCGCCCAAGGTACCCAAGGCGTTGGTCCAACCGGTGCTGGCGGCCTGCGATGTGCTGTACTTCGCGGTTCATCCCTCCCGCGTCTGGGACTACGGGCAATCGCTCAACAAGGTCATCGACTACATGTTGGCGGGCAAACCGATCGTGGCGTCCTACACCGGCTACCCGTCGATGATCAACGAGGCTGACTGCGGCCGCTACGTCCCGGCGGGCGATACAAGCGGCCTGCGGGAGGCGATCCTGGCGATGCGCGATCTGCCCAGCGCGGAAAGAGCGGCCATGGGCTTGCGCGGCCGGTCGTGGCTGATGGCCCACCGGCGCTACGATCGGCTGGCCCGCGATTACCTCGCCATCCTTTTCCCAGATGGCGTCCACGGCTCCAAGACCCCGTCCGACCAACCCCATGAAGCGCCTGTTTGACCTCGCGGTGGCGGTGTCGCTGTTGACCCTGCTGAGCGCCCCGCTGTTGCTGCTGGCCCTGCTGGTCCGGGTCAGCCTGGGCGGACCGGTGCTTTTTCGGCAGGTTCGCCCCGGGCTGCATGGACGACCGTTCCGCATGATCAAGTTCCGCACCATGACCGATGCGCGCGACGCCGACGGCGGGCTGCTCCCTGACGCGCAGCGGCTCACGCCGCTCGGGCGATTCCTGCGGGCCACCAGCCTGGACGAGCTCCCCGAGTTGTGGAATGTGGTTCGCGGTGACATGAGCCTGGTGGGACCTCGGCCGTTGCTCATGGAGTACCTGCCCCTCTATTCCGCCGAACAGGCGCGGCGTCATGAGGTCCGGCCGGGCATCACCGGGTGGGCCCAGATCAACGGTCGCAACCGCCTGTCTTGGGAGCAACGTCTCGCGATGGACGTGTGGTACGTCGATCACCGCTCGTTTGCACTCGACCTGCGCATCCTGGTCGGTACCGTTGGCAAGGTGCTGCGCCGCGACGGCATCAGCGCCGAGGGGGAAGCCACCATGCCCAAGTTCACCGGGAACGGCTCATGAAGCGCCTGGCGATCCTCGGAGCGAGCGGCCACGGCAAGGTGGTGGCTGACATCGCTGAGCGCCTCGGCTGGACCGAGATCCGCTTCTTTGACGACCGATGGCCCGGGCATGAACGCAACGGAGTCTGGCCCGTCGTGGGTGACGCCGCAGCGCTGCTCGCGGCCGCGTCCGGTCACGATGGGGTGGTGGTGGCGATCGGCGACAACGCCGCACGGCTGACTCGTCATCGAGACCTGCAGCGCGCGGGTATGGAGCCGGTGGTGCTGTGCCATCCGTCCGCCAGCCGGAGTCCGCACGCCGCCATCGGCGCGGGGTCTGTCCTGATGGCCGGCTCGGTGGTGAATGTCGACAGCCAGCTCGGCGAGGCGGTCATCATCAACACAGGCGCCACTGTGGACCACGACTGCCGGTTGGGCGATGCCGTCCATCTCAGCCCGGGAGCCCACCTGGCCGGCAACGTGCAGGTGGGAGCGGGCAGCTGGATCGGCATCGGTGCGGTGGTGCGCCAGGGCGTGCGCATCGGCTCCCGCGTGGTGGTGGGTGCCGGGGCCGTGGTGCTGAACGATGTGCCGGACGACGCCACCGTGGTCGGCGTGCCAGCCCGCTCGCGCTGACCCCCAAGGCCCCTGGAATCCGACCCATGCTGAACACGCCTTTCGCTCCCTGGCCCAGCTTCTCCGAGGAAGAGGCGCAGGCCGTGGCCGCCATGTTGCGCTCCAACCGCGTGAACTACTGGACTGGCGACGCCTGCCGCACATTTGAACGGGAGTTTGCCGCCTGGTGCGGCACCCCGCACGCGATCGCGCTGGCGAATGGCACCGTCGCCTTGGACGTCGCCCTCAAGGCCCTGGGCATCGGCCCCGGCGATGAGGTGGTGGTGACACCGCGCACCTTCATCGCCAGCGTGTCTTGTGTCGTCAACGCCGGCGCCACACCCGTGTTCGCCGATGTGGATCCGGTCAGTGGCAACCTGACCGCCGATACCATCGCGGCTGTCCTCACGCCCCGCACACGGGCGGTGATCTGCGTCCATCTGGCCGGCTGGCCTTGCGACATGGACCCGATCATGGCCTTGGCTGAGCGGCACCACCTGAAGGTGATTGAAGACTGCGCCCAAGCCCATGGAGCCCGCTACCGGGGGCGGTCGGTGGGATCGATCGGTCACGTGGGGGCATGGAGCTTTTGCCAGGACAAGATCCTCACCACGGGCGGCGAAGGCGGCATGGTGACCACGAACGACGACGCTTTGTGGCGCGCCATGTGGGCCTACAAAGACCATGGCAAGAGCTTTGCAGCGGTGTACGAGCGCGATCACCCGCCGGGCTTCCGCTGGCTGCACGAGTCCTTCGGCACCAACTGGCGCATGCTGGAGTTTCAGGCGGTGATCGGTCGGATTCAGCTTCGACAGCTTCCCGCGTGGACCGCAGCCCGCCAGCTACACGCGCAGGCGATCCTGCAAGCGCTGGGCCCGTGGCTGGGTCCACAAGGCCCGCTCATGGGACCGCCGGGTCGCTGCGCGAGTTGCCCAGCCCCAACCGGTGAGGCCTGCCCGCGCGACTGTCGGCACGCGTTCTACAAACTCTACCTGCAGGTGGTGCCTCAGCGGCTGCGCCCGGGATGGACGAGGGACAGGATCATCGATGAGGTCGTGCAGGCCGGCGTGCCCTGCTACCAGGGATCGTGCTCGGAGGTGTATCTGGAGAAGGCTTTTGACGGCACGCCCTGGCGCCCCGCCGAGCGCCTGCCGGGCGCTCGGGCGCTCGGCGAAAACAGCCTCATGCTCTTGGTCCATCCCACGCTCACGCCGGAGCAGATCGACAAGACCTGTGAGACCCTGACCCGCGTGGCGCGCATGGCCTTCACCGACTGAACCCGCCCATGCCATCGGACACGACAGACCACGGCGCGGTTGCTCTGAAACTGCTGCGCATGCCCCGCTCCGCCAAGCGCGTGCTGGCGGTGGCGGTGGACGTGGCCTTGTGCGGGTTGGCGGTGTGGCTGGCGTTGTACCTGCGGCTGGAGGTCTGGTTGCGGCTGGAGGGGCCGTACCTGCTGGCGGTGGCGGGGTCGGTGGTGCTGGCGATTCCGCTGTTCGTCAAGTTCGGGCTGTACCGCGCAATCTTTCGCTACGCGGGCTGGAACGCCACGCTGAGCCTGGCGCAGGCGATGGCGCTGTACGGGCTGCTGTATGCCACGGTGTTCACCGCGGTGGGCGTGCCGGGCGTGCCGCGGTCGGTGGGCTTGATCCAGCCGATCCTGCTGTTCCTGCTGGTGGGGCTGAGCCGGGTGCTGGTGCGGGTGTGGCTGGGCGGCCTGTACCGCACCTTGCTGGCGCAGCGCGGCCTGCCCGGGGTGGTGATTTATGGTGCGGGCGACGCGGGTCGGCAAATGGCGGCGGCGCTCGCGCGCAGCCGGGAGCACCGACTGCTGGGGTTTGTGGACGATGACCCGCGCTTGCAGGGGCACAGCCTGGATGGCCGCGTGGTGTACCCGCCCGACGCGCTGCCGCAGCTGGTGGCCGAGCAGGGCGCCACCGATGTGTTGCTGGCCTTGCCCTCGGTGACCCGCGCCGCCCGGCGCGCGATTGTTGAGCGGCTGCGGCCTTATCCGCTGCACGTGCGCACGCTGCCGGCGATGGCCGATCTGGCGTCGGGCCGGGTGTCGATCAGCGATGTGAAGGAACTCGACATCGAAGACCTGCTCGGCCGGGAGCCGGTGGCGCCCGACGGGGCGCTGCTGCGGGCGCTGGTGAGCGGCCAGGTGGTGGCCGTCACGGGCGCGGGCGGCAGCATCGGCAGCGAGCTGTGCCGACAGATCGCGGGGCTGCAGCCGCGGCAGCTGCTGTTGATCGACCACAGCGAATTCGCGCTCTACCGCATCCACCAGGAGCTGCTGGCGCGCGGGGACGGCGCGGAGCTGATCCCGTTGCTGGCCGACGTGCAGGACGCCACGCGCATGGGCCAGATCCTGCAGACGTGGCGCCCGCACGCGCTGTACCACGCCGCGGCCTACAAACACGTGCCGCTGGTGGAGCACAACCCGGTCCAGGGACTGCGCAACAACGTGTGGGGCACCTGGACGACAGCGCGCGCCGCCCAGGCCGCCGGCGTGCGCCACGTGGTGCTGATCAGCACCGACAAGGCCGTGCGTCCGACCAACATCATGGGCGCGAGCAAGCGGTTGGCCGAGCTGGTGCTGCAGTCGATGGCGGCCGAGGGTGGGCCCACGGTGTTCACCATGGTGCGCTTTGGCAATGTGCTGGGCTCCAGCGGCTCGGTGGTGCCGCTGTTTCGCCGTCAGATCGCCGCGGGCGGGCCGGTGACGCTGACCCACCCCGACATCACGCGCTACTTCATGACCATTCCGGAGGCCGCTCAACTGGTGATCCAGGCCGGGGCCATGGGCGAAGGGGGCGACGTGTTCTTGCTCGACATGGGCGAGCCGGTGCGCATCCACGACCTCGCGGTGCGCATGATTGAGCTGGCCGGCCACCGGGTGAAGACCGCGGCGGAACCCTGGGGCGACATTGAAATCCGCATCACCGGCCTGCGGCCTGGCGAGAAGCTCTACGAGGAACTGCTGATCGGCGACAACCCGCAGACCACGAACCACCCGCGCATCCGCCGCGCACAGGAAGCCCGGCTCGATGGCCCCGCACTGCGTGACCTGCTGGCACGGCTGGACGCGGCCATGGCGGCACAGGATGTGCCGGCCATCCGCGCGCTGCTGGCCGAGGCGGTCCATGGCTATGTGCCGGTGGGTGAGGTGGTGGACTGGCTGCACACCGCCGACGCGTCCGCGCCGGCGCCGCTGTGAACCGCGAGACCAAAAAAGAAGCCACCGCGCGGGTGGCTTTCCCAAGTCCTTGGAAGGACGTCGTTGGAAACGGGACGGCATCCAAAGGTGTTTAACCCACCAAACAGGGTGGTCTTTGGTATGCGATGTTGTGACAGCAACGCATGCATTGTGCCTAAGAATACGGGTGGGGAGTATCCCCCATTCGGGTGAAAACCGCCGCTCAGGCGCCGGCGCCCGCCGGTCAGCGGCCCACGGCGGGCCCGGCCGGCAAGCGCACCTCGAACCGTGCCCCGCCGCCCGGGCGGTCGGTCACGTGGACGGTGCCGCCATGGCGGGTCACGATGCCGCGCACCAGCGCCAGCCCCAGGCCGACGCCCCCTTCGCGCTCGCTGGCGCCGGGCAACCGGTAAAAAGGTTCGAAGACCCGCTCGCGCTGCCCCACTGGCACGCCGGGGCCGCGGTCGTCGACCATCACCGTCACCGCGTCGGCGCGGCGCGCGAGCGTGCAGACCACCGCCGCCGCATCGCCGGGCTGGGTGCCGCCCCGGCCATGGCGGCGGGCGTTTTCCAGCAGGTTGCGCAGAACGCGCCGCAGGAGCCGGCCCTCGCCGGTCACTTCCAGCGCCATGGGCTCGCCGTCGACCACCAGATCGGCGCCCGTGCGGGCGCACTCCTCGGCCGCCAGCCCGACGAGGTCGACCGGCTCCAGCGGCCCCAGCGCGCCGGGGTCGTCGGTGGGCGCGCGGTCCAGGCGGCTGGCCAGCAGGATCTCGTCAATGAGCTGGTCGAGCTCCGCGAGGTTGCGGGCAATCTCGGCCCGCTGCGCCGGTGTCGGGCCCTCGTGCCCGAGAAGCTCCACCCCCAGCCGGATGCGCGCCAGCGGCGAGCGCAACTCGTGCGACGCGTTGGCCAGCAGCGCCTTGTGCGAGGCCAGCAGCGCTTCCACGCGCTCGGCGGCGGCGTTGAACCGGTTGGCCAGGAAGGCCACCTCGTCGCGCCCCTGCACGGGCAGCCGCACCGACAGGTCGCCCGCCCCCCAGCGCTCCACGCCGCGCTGCAGGGCCTCCAGCCGCTGCGTCAGGCGGCGCACGATCGGGTACGCGCCCAGAGCGACCGCGATGGCCACCAGCCCGATCAGCCAGGCGAAGCCGGCCGGCGTGAGCAGCCAGCCCGCCATGCGGCCCGGCGGTGGCCCGGGCGGTGCGCCGGGAGGCCGACCCGGCCGGGGCAAGGCGACGGTGAGTTCCTGCCCGTCGTGCATGCGCACCGCAAACTCCCAGCCGTCGGGTGAGCGGTGGGCCCGCGACGGCGCTTCGCCGACCACGGCGCCGCTGGCGTCGCGGATCACGAGCGTGCGGGTCACGCGGGCTTCGCGCTCGGCGCGGTCCTGTTCAAAGGCCTCCTGGGCGAGCCAGCCCACGATCAGCGTGAGCAAGGCCACCGCCGCCACCACGGCGAGCCAGATGCGCAGGTACAGGCGTTGTCCGGGCATGGCCATGGGGCGGCTCAGTGGCGATCGCGGCAAATGGCGGCGGATGGCGGAGGCTCAGTCCTGCTGCTTGGCAAACACATAGCCCACGCCGCGCACGGTGAGGATGCGCTTGGGGTCTTTGCTGTCGGCCTCGATGGCGCTGCGGATGCGGCCGATGTGGACGTCGATCGAGCGGTCGTAGGCCTCCAGCTCACGGCCGCGCACCGCCTCCATGATCTGATCGCGGGTGAGCACACGCCCGGCGCGCTCGGCCATCGCCGCCAGGAGGTCGAACTGGTAGGAGGTGAGGTCCCGCGGATCGCCCGCGATGGTGACGCTGCGGGCGTCGCGGTCGATCTCCAGCGAGCCAAAGCGCAAAACCGGGGTGGTGCGCGCCACCGCGGCGCCGGCCTCGCCCCGCCGGCGCATCACCGCGCGCACACGCGCCAGCAACTCGCGCGGCTCGAAGGGCTTGGGCAGGTAATCGTCGGCGCCGAGCTCCAGGCCGATGATGCGGTCCATCGGATCGCCCTTGGCGGTGAGCATGAGCACCGGCGTGCGGCCGGCGTCGCCCGGCAGCGCGCGGATGCGCCGGCAGACCTCCAGCCCATCGATGCCGGGCAGCATCAAGTCCAGGATGACGAGACCCGGCGGATGCAGCGCCACCTGCTCCAGGCCGGACTCGCCGTCGCCGGCGTGGGCCACTTCGTAACCGGACTGGCCCAGGTAGGCCACAACCATCTGCGCCAGACGCGCGTCGTCCTCAATCATCAGCAGGCGGGGGGTGCTCATGCGCGGCAGTGTAGCCACGCCCCCCGAACGGCGGTGTCTGCCGCGTCGCGCCTTCGTAAAGCTCCGTAAACACGACCAGCCCGGGGCCGGCCAGCGAACGTCACCGTGGGCCGGACGCGTGGCGCGCCGCCAGCGCGATCAGCAGCAGCACCGGCAGGCCGAGCAGCGCCGTGCCGGTGAAGAACGGCGCGTAACCCACCGCGTCCACCACCGCGCCCGAGTAGCCCGCCAGCCACTTGGGCGCCAGCAGCATCATGGAACTGAACAGCGCGTATTGCGTGGCCGAGTAGCTCACGTTGGTCAGGCTGGAGAGGTAGGCGATGAAGGCCGCGGACGCGACGCCGGCACTCAGGTTGTCGGCGGAGATCACCGCGACCAGCGCGGTCACGTCGTGGCCGTGGCCGGCGAGCCAGGCGAACAGCAGGTTGCTCGCCGCCGACAGCACCGCCCCCAGCATCAACACCCGCATCACCCCCCAGCGCACCGAGAGCGCCCCGCCGAGAAAGGCGCCCACCAGCGTCATGATCACGCCGTACACCTTGGTCACCGCGGCGACCTCGTCTTTGGTGTAACCCATGTCCACGTAGAACGGGTTGGCCATGATGCCCATCACGACATCGCTGATGCGGTACACGCCGATCAGCGCCAGGATCAGCAGCGCGTGGCGGCCGTGGCGGCGCAGGAAGTCGGCGAAGGGCTCGATGAGCGCGCCGCGCAACCACTCGGCGGCGTTGCGCGCCGGCGGCAGTTCCACGCGCGCCGGCTCGCGCGACAGCAACACGGTGACCACCCCCACCGCCATGCTCGCAGCCATCACCAGATACGCCGTCGTCCACGCCGCCTGCTGGTACAGCGCGCCCGGGACCACCGGCATGCCCGGCGCGGCCGGCGCCACCGCCACCTCTGCGCGCGCGGCGATCCACAACACGCCGGCGCCCGCCCAGATCATCGCCAGCCGGTAGCCGGTCTGGTAGGTCGCGGCCAGCGCGCCCTGGCGCTGTGCGTCGGCCGATTCGATGCGGAAGGCGTCGAGCGCGATGTCCTGCGTGGCCGAGGCGAACGCCACCGCCAGCGCGCACCACACCACGAGATCCAGCTGGTGTCGCGGATCGGCCAATGCCATGCCAACGAGCGCCGCCACGATCGCCAGCTGCGACACCAGCAGCCAGCTGCGACGCCGCCCCAGCGCGCGGGTGAGGCCGGGCAGCGGCAGGCGGTCAACCAGCGGCGCCCAGCACCACTTGAAGCCGTAAGCCAGACCGACCCAGCTCAGGTAGCCGATGGTGGTGCGGTCCAGGCCCGCCTCGCGCAGGCGAAAACTCAGCGTGCCCAGCACCAGCAGCAAGGGCAGGCCGGCCGAAAAGCCCAGCGCAAACATGCGCAGGCTGGCGGGCTCCAGGTAGACGCGCAGCGTCTGGCCCCAGCTGGGGCGGTCAATCGGTTCGGCAGACGGGGGCATCGGATCGGCGGCGGTGGAACGCCACGCGCGGCGCGGTGGCTTTGTCTATTATTTCCGCATGTGCCTGCTCTGCGACCTCAAAGCCCGCGCCCTCGGCGCCGACCACGCCGCCTCGGCGCCCGCCATCCCCGCCGAGGGCGCCTCCCGTGGCACCCGCGCGGGCCCGTGGCAGCCGCGCCGCGCCTTCCTCCTGGCCGCGGGTGCCGCCGCGCTGGAGCCGGCCGTGGCCCAGGTGGACGTGGGCAAGTCCTCGGCCATCCGCGGCCTCGTTCCGGCGGAAGACCTGGAGCGCGCCGCGGCGCAGCAATACAGCCAGATGATGGGCGAGGCCAGCGCCAAACGCGTGCTCCTGCCCGACAGCGATCCGCAGGTGCAGCGGCTGCGCGGCATGGCGCGGCGGCTGATCCCGCACGCCCAGCCCTGGAACGACCGCGCGCGCGGCTGGCGCTGGGAGGTCAACCTCATCCGCAGCGACCAGCTCAACGCCTTCTGCATGCCCGGCGGCAAGATCGCCTTCTACACCGGCATCCTCGACCAGCTCAAGCTGAGCGACGATGAGGCGGCCATGATCATGGGCCACGAAATGGCCCACGCGCTGCGCGAACACGCCCGCGAGCGCGTGGCCAAGACCAACGCCACCGGCATCGGCCTGTCGATCGCAGCGCAGCTGCTCGGTCTGGGTCAGTTCGGGGACGTGGCGGCCAACCTCGGCACGCAACTGCTGAGCCTGAAATACAGCCGCGACGACGAAACCGAAGCGGATCTCGTGGGTCTGGAGCTGGCGGCGCGCTCGGCCTACGCACCGCGCGCCAGCGTCACGCTGTGGCAGAAGATGACCGCCGCCGGCGGCGGTGCCGGCCCGGGGTTCTTGTCCACCCACCCCAGCGGGCCCAACCGCATCCGCGACCTCGAAGCCAACCTGCCCAAGGTGCAGCACCTGTACGAACAGGCGCGCAAGGGCTGAGCCCCGTCGTTCCGCTCAGTCCAGCGCCGCTCAGCCGGCGCCGCCGCGCTCGCCCACGTAGGGGTTGAACCGGCGCTCCTCGCCGAACGTGCCCTCCGGGCCGTGGCCCGGGATGAACACCGTGTCGTCGCCCATCGGCCAGAGGCGCTCGCGGATGCTGGCCAGCAGTTCGGCGTGGTTGCCGCCGGGGAAGTCGGTGCGGCCGATGCTGCCGACAAACAGCACATCCCCCACGAACGCGCGCCGCGCCTCGGGCGAATAAAAGACCACGTGGCCCGGCGTGTGGCCCGGGCAGTGGCGCACGGCCAGCGTGCAGCGGCCAACCTGCACCGTGTCGCCGTCGGCCAGCCAGCGCGTCGGCTCGAAGGTGTCGGCCGGCGGGAAGCCGAACATCGCGCTTTGCTGCGGCAGGCCCTCGATCCAGAAGCGGTCGCCGGGGTGCGGCCCGACGATGGGCAGCGACAGCCGCTCGGCCAACGCCGCCGTGCCGCCGGCGTGGTCGATGTGCGCGTGGGTGAGCCAGATGGCGGTGAGCTTCAGGCCGAGCCGGCGGGCTTCGTCGGTCAGACGGTCAATGTCGCCGCCCGGGTCGATGACGGCCGCGTCCCGGGTTTCGTCGCACCAGACGAGCGAGCAGTTTTGCGCGAAGGCGGTGACGGGGATGGTGAGGTAGCGAAGCATGGCGGGCAGGCGGGGCAGCGGGGCGCGGCGGTTCAGAGCGCGAAGCCGTATTCGACGGTGATGGGCGCGTGGTCGCTGAACTTCTGGTCTTTGTAGATGGCCTCGCGGCGCGCCAGCGAGGCCAGGGCCGGCGTGGCGAGGTGGTAGTCCAGCCGCCAGCCCACGTTCTTCGCGTAGGCCTGGCCGCGGTTGCTCCACCACGTGTAGCAGGCGTCGGTCGTGTCGGGCTGCAGGCGGCGGTACACGTCGACCAGCCCGCCTTCGCCGAGCAGGCGCGTCATCCAGGCGCGCTCTTCGGGCAGGAAGCCGCTGTTTTTCTGGTTGCTGCGCCAGTTCTTGAGGTCGCGCTCGGTGTGGGCGATGTTGACGTCGCCGCACAGGATGAATTCCCGCTCGGCCTTCAGCGCCATCAGGTGGGGATAGAAGGCGTCAAGAAAGCGGAACTTGGCCTCCTGCCGCTCGGGGCCGGACGAGCCGCTGGGAAAGTAGGCGCTGATGATCGACAGGCGCCGGCCAGGCTTGTCGAAACGCAGCTCGGTGTAACGGCCCTCGGCATCGAATTCCGGCACGCCGAAGCCGGTGATCACGTCGCTGGGCGTGTGGCGGGTGTAGACACCGGTGCCCGAATAACCCTTTTTCTCGGCGAAGTGGAAGTGGCCGCGCAGCCCGGCCAAGTCCTCGAAGCGGCCGGCCACGTCGGGCGCCTGGGCCTTGACTTCCTGCACCGCCATACAATCCGCCGCGTGCGTCGCCAGCCAGGTTTCCAGCCCCTTGGTGGAGGCCGACCGGATGCCGTTGAGGTTGAGGCTGGTGAGTGTGAACAAGGGGTGAGCCATGGTGGTTCAGGCGGGCGACAGCAGCGCCCTGGCGCAGGAATTCGTGCAGTTCTGTGTGGAGGCCGGCGCGCTGAAGTTCGGCGAGTTCAAGACCAAGGCCGGGCGCCTGAGTCCCTATTTCTTCAACGCCGGGCTGTTCGACGACGGTGCCAAGCTCGGCCGGCTGGCGGCATGTTACGCCAAGGCGCTGATGGCCAGCGGCATCGAGTTCGACATGATTTTCGGCCCGGCCTACAAGGGCATTCCGCTGGGCGCGGCGGTGTCGGTCGAACTGGCCCGGCTGGGGCGCAACGTGCCGTTTGCCTACAACCGCAAGGAAGCCAAGGACCACGGCGAAGGCGGCACGCTGGTCGGCGCGCCGCTGCGGGGGCGGGTGCTGATCGTCGACGACGTGATGAGCGCAGGCACCGCCGCCCGGGAATCGATCGCTCTGATCCGCGCCGCCGGCGCCACGCCCCACGCGGTGGCCATCGCGCTGGACCGCCAGGAAAAAGCCACCGAGCTTGGCCCCGATGGCGCGGTGCGGGACGTCGACCACAGCGCGGTGCAGTATGTGCAGCACCAACTGGGGCTGCAGGTATGCGCGATTGCGACGCTGACGGATTTGCTGCAGTATCTGGCCGCCCATCCGGGCGGCGAGGCCGATCAGCACCGCGAGCGTGTGCTGGCTTACCGACAACGGTACGGTGTCGCCTGAAAGTACTCCCCTCCCTATGCGCACCCGCCCCTTTCCGCTTCAACTGGCCTCCGGCGTCGCCCTGATGCTGGCGCCGTTGTGGGCGGCTGCCCAGAGCGGTGCCATCTACACCTGCGTGGACGCCCAAGGCCGGCGCCACACCTCCGACCGGCCGATCACCGCCTGCCTGGACCGCGAGCAGGAGCAGCGGTCCAACACCGGCACGGTCAAGCGGGTGATCCCGCCGAGCTACACCGCCGAGGAGCGGGCGCGGCTGGAAGCCGACAAGCGGGCCGAGGAAGAGCGGACGTCGCGGGTCGCGGAAGAGCGTCGCCGCGAGCGCGCGTTGCTGGTGCGCTACCCCACACCGGCGGTGCACGACAAGGAGCGCGCCGACGCGCTGGCCCAGGTGGACGAGGTGATCGCGGCGGTGAAAAAACGCTCGGAAGACCTGGTCAAGCGCCGCGCCGAGATCGACACCGAGATGGAGTTCTACCAGCGCGACCCCAGCAAGGCCCCGGCCTGGCTCCGGCGCAACCTGGAGGACAACATCGCCCAAACCAAGTCGCAGGAGCGCTTCCTGCAGGAACAGATCGCCGAGAAACAGCGCATCAACGCGCGTTTCGACGAAGAACGCGGGCGCCTGCGGCGCCTGTGGATGGCCAACGGCGTGGCCACCGACGACCGCTGACGCGCCCGCCGGGCGCGTTGCCCCGACCGGTCAACCGCCGCCGTCGAGCTTGCGGCGCAACAGCTCGTTGGCCTGCTGCGGGTTGGCCTTGCCCTTGCTGGCCTTCATCACCAGGCCCACCAGCGCGTTGAAGGCCTTGTCCTTGCCGGCGCGGTACTGCTCGACCATGGGCGCGTTGGCCGCCATGACCTCGTCGATGATCTTTTCGATGGCGCCGCTGTCGCTGACCTGTTTGAGGCCTTTGGCGTCGATGATGGCGTCAACGTCGCTGCCTTCGCCGCGCCAGAGGGCATCCATCACCTGCTTGGCCGCGTTGTTGGACACGGTGCCATCGGCGATGCGCTGGATCAGGGCGCCGAGCTGCGCGGCGCTCACCGGCGCGTCGCTGATGCCACGCTCCTCGGTGTTCAGGCGGCGCGAGACCTCGCCCATCACCCAGTTGCTGGCCAGCTTGGCCTGACCGCTGGCCTGGGCCGCGGTCTCGAAGTAGGCAGCCATGGCCGGGCTCTGCGTCAGCGTGGTGGCGTCGTACTCGGGCAGGCCGTACTGGGCGACGAAGCGCTCGGCCATCTGCCGCGGCAGCTCGGGCATGGCCGCCTTGACCTCGTCCACCCAGTCGCGCGCGATCACCAGCGGCGGCAGATCCGGGTCGGGGAAGTAGCGGTAATCGGCCGCGTCCTCCTTGGTGCGCATGGCGCGCGTCTCGCCGGTGTCGGGGTCGAACAGCACGGTGGCCTGCTGGATCTCGAAGCCGTCCTCGATTTGCTCGATCTGCCAGCGGACCTCGTAATCGATGGCCTGCTGCATGAACTTGAAGCTGTTCAGGTTCTTGATCTCGCGCCGCGTGCCGAGCGGCGCGCCGGGTTTGCGCACCGAGACGTTGGCGTCGCAGCGGAACGAGCCTTCCTGCATGTTGCCGTCGCAGATGCCGATCCAGGTGACGATCTTGTGGAGCTCTTTCGCGTAAGCCACGGCCTCGGCGCTGGAGCGGATGTCGGGCTCGGTAACGATCTCCAGCAGCGGCGTGCCGGCGCGGTTGAGGTCGATGCCCGACTGCCCCACGAAATCTTCGTGCAATGACTTGCCGGCGTCTTCTTCCAGGTGGGCGCGCACCAGGCGGACGGTCTTCTTCTCATCGCCCAGGAAAAACGACACCGCGCCGCCCTGCACCACCGGGATCTCGTACTGGCTGATCTGGTAGCCCTTGGGCAGATCGGGATAGAAGTAGTTTTTGCGGGCAAAGATGCTGCGCTCGGCGATGTGCGAACCGACGGCGAGGCCGAAACGGATGGCGCAGGCCACGGCCTCGCGGTTCATCACCGGCAAGGTCCCGGGCAGGGCCAGGTCCACCGCGCAGGCCTGGGTGTTGGGCTCGGCGCCGAAGGCGGTGGCCGCGCGGCTGAAGATCTTGGATTGGGTGGCGAGCTGGGCGTGAGTTTCAAAGCCAATCACGACTTCGTAACCTTGCACCAGCAGGGAGGCTTCTTTCGAGGCTTTCTGGTTCATCTCGGATACCTTCTTTCAAGACACGCTCGTCGCGCGAACACACCGTTCCAGGGTCACCGCGGAACCGGCTCTGCCGGGCCGCTGGTGACGCCCCCTTGAGGGGGTGGCGCCGAAGGCGGCGCGGGGGTGGTTAAAGCGCAGGTGCGCGCTCATGCCAGTCGGTGGCCTGCTGGAACGCGTGGGCGGCCTGCAGGAGTTCGGCTTCCTTCAGGTAGTTGCCCATGAGCTGCAGGCCCACGGGCATGCCGCCCTGGCCAAAGCCGGCCGGCACGCTCATGCCGGGCAGACCGGCAAGGCTGCCGGGCAGCGTGAAGATGTCGGCGAGGTAGTTCGCCACCGGGTCGTCGGCCTTCTCGCCGAGGGCCCAGGCCACGGTCGGGGCGGCGGGACCGGCGATCAGGTCGCACTGGGCGAACGCCTGCTGGAAGTCTTGTGCGATGAGGCGGCGGATCTGCTGCGCCTTGAGGTAGTAGGCGTCGTAGTAGCCGTGCGAGAGCACGTAGGTGCCGATCATGATGCGGCGCTGCACCTCGGGGCCGAAGCCTTCGGTGCGGCTGCGCTGGTACATGTCGAGCAGGTCGGTGTACTGGGCGGCGCGGTGGCCGAACTTCACGCCGTCGAAGCGGCTGAGGTTGGAGCTGGCCTCGGCCGGCGCGATCACATAGTAGGCCGGGATGGCGAGCTCGGTGCGGGGCAGCGAGACGTCGACCAGCGTGGCGCCCAGCGCCTCGAACTGGGCCAGGGCCCCGCGCACGGCCGCCAGCACGTCGGCGGCCACGCCCTCACCGAAAAATTCGCGGGGCAGGCCGATCCGCAGCCCCTTGAGGGGTTGTGTCGCGGTGGCGCCGTCGCGTCCCTCACCCCAGGTCTGGCCGAGCAGGCGGCTGTAGTCCTCGGCCGGGCGGTCGAGGCTGGTAGCGTCGCGGTCCAGGTCGGGCCCGGCCATCGCCGTGAGCAGCGTGGCGCAGTCGGCGGCGCTGCGCGCCATCGGGCCGGCCTGGTCGAGGCTGGAGGCGAAGGCCACCATGCCGTAACGCGAGCAGCGGCCGTAGGTGGGCTTGATGCCGGTGACGCCGCAGAAGCTGGCGGGCTGGCGGATCGAGCCGCCGGTGTCGGTGCCGGTCACGGCGGGCGCCAGCCGGGCGGCGACGGCCACCGCCGAGCCGCCCGAAGACCCGCCGGGCACGCGCGCCGGGTCCCAGGGGTTGCGCGCGGGGCCGAAGGCGGAGTTTTCGTTGCTGCCGCCCATCGCGAACTCGTCGCAGTTGAGCTTGCCCAGCGTCACGGCGCCCTGGGCGGCCAGGCGCGCGACCACGGTGGCGTCGAACGGGCTGCGGTAGCCGGCCAGCATCTTCGAGCCGGCGGTGGTGGGCAGGTCGCGGGTGACGAAGATGTCTTTGTGGGCGATCGGCACGCCCAGCAGCGGGGTGCGCTCGCCAGCGGCGATGCGCGCGTCGGCGGCGCGCGCCTGCGCCAGGGACACGCTGTCGTCGATCGCGAGATACGCACCGAGGCCTTGATGCTGGCGGGCGCGCGCCAGCAGGGCTTGCGTGGCCTCCACGCTGCTGGTCTGTCCGTCGGCGATGGCCTGCGCGAGTTCGGCCACGCCCATGTCGTGAAGCGCCTTCATTCGATCACCTTCGGCACGAGAAACAGGCCGCGCTCGACGGCCGGGGCGCTGCGCTGGTTGGCCTCGCGGTTGTTGGGCTCGCTCACCACGTCGGGCCGCAGGCGCAGCGCGACGTCCTCCATCACGGCGGTCGGGTGAGCCAGCGGCTCCACGCCGGTGGTGTCGACCGCCTTCATCTGCTCGACGAGGTCGAAAAAGCCGTTGAGCTGCCCGAGCAGCTTCTCGCGCTGGGCGTCGTCGGGCGCCAGACGGGCCAGGTGGGCAATGCGCCCGATGTCTTGGAGGGTCAGGGACATGGCGGATGGGAGGGTCGGGCGGGCGTCGGGCGCGGCCGGTGCCGCCGGTCGGCGCGCCGCCACGCGCTCGCGAGCGTGCAGTTATGCACAGGGGATGCGGTATTATCCAAGGTTTGACGAAGCGCCCCGGCGCACGCCGGTTTTCGTCGATAAATCAAACACTTGGAAACGTTTTCCACCCCTTCTCGCGGCCCCATTTCCGGCGATGGGCGCGCGACGTCGCGCCCGTGCCCCACAGGACTCCCCCACCATGTTTGAAGCGTTCCGTCGGCAGTTTTCGACCGACCTGGCCATCGACCTCGGCACCGCCAACACCCTGATCTACGTCCGCAACAAGGGCATCGTGCTCGATGAGCCTTCGGTGGTGTCGATCCGCCACGAGGGCGGCCCGCAGGGCAAGAAGACCATCCAGGCGGTGGGTCACGAGGCCAAGGCGATGCTGGGCAAGGTGCCGGGCAACATCGAGGCGATCCGCCCGATGAAGGACGGCGTGATCGCCGACTTCACCGTCACCGAGCAGATGCTCAAGCAGTTCATCAAGATGGTGCATCCGCGCTCGATGTTCAAGCCGAGCCCGCGCATCATCATCTGCGTGCCCTGCGGCTCCACGCAGGTCGAGCGCCGCGCCATCCGCGAGTCGGCGCTCGGCGCGGGCGCATCCGAGGTGTATCTGATCGAGGAACCGATGGCCGCGGCGATCGGCGCTGGTCTGCCGGTGTCCGACGCGTCGGGCTCCATGGTGGTCGACATCGGTGGCGGCACGACCGAGGTCGGTGTGATTTCGCTCGGCGGCATGGTCTACAAGGGCAGCGTGCGCGTCGGCGGCGACCGTTTCGACGAGGCCATCATCGCCTACATCCGCCGCAACTACGGCATGCTGATTGGCGAGCCGACGGCCGAAGCCATCAAGAAGGAAATCGGCTCGGCCTTCCCCGGCTCGGAGGTGCGTGAGATGGAGGTCAAGGGACGCAACCTCTCCGAGGGCGTGCCGCGCAGCTTCACGATCTCGTCCAACGAGGTGCTCGAAGCCCTGACCGACCCGCTGAACAACATCGTGTCGGCCGTGAAGATGGCGTTGGAGCACACGCCGCCCGAACTCGGCGCCGACATCGCCGAGCGCGGGATGATGCTCACCGGCGGCGGCGCGCTGCTGCGCGACCTCGACCGCCTGCTGGCCGAGGAAACCGGCCTGCCGGTGCTGGTGGCCGAAGAGCCGCTGACCTGCGTGGTCCGCGGTTGCGGCATGGCCCTGGAGCGCATGGAGCGCCTGGGCACGATCTTCACCAGCGAATGAACCATGAGCGTGCGACCGGCGTCGCCGGGCATGACGGCACCGCGCCTCCCGCGGCCGCTGTGCCCGTGCTGATGCCCCGTCCGCCGCTTCGCCGCCCACTGTCCCCATGCCACTAGGCACGCTGGACCGCACGCCGCCCCCGTTTTTCAAACAGGGCCCGTCGGCGCTGTCCAAGCTGATGGTGTTCAGCGCGCTCGCGCTGTTCCTGATGGTCGCCGACCAGCGCTTTCGCGTGGCCCAGCCCGTGCGCGCGGCGCTGGCCACGGTGCTCTACCCGCTGCAATGGCTGGCGCTGCAACCGGTGGCGGCGGCCCGCGGGGCGGGCGATTACTTCACCGCACTGAGCCAGGCGCAGGCGGCCGAGGCGCAGGCCCGGCAGCGCCTGGCCGAGCAGGCCGCGCGCAGCCAGCAGGTCGAGCAGCTGACGCTGGAAAATGAGCGGCTGCGTTCGCTGTTGTCGATGCGCGAGCGCAGTGGCACACGCGGGATGGGCGCGCAGGTGTTGTTCGACGCGGCCGATCCTTATGCGCGCAAGGTCGTGATCGACCGCGGCCAGACCCACGGCGTGGTGGCCGGCTCGCCGGTGATTGATGAGAGCGGCGTGCTCGGGCAGGTCACGCGCGTGTACCCGCTGGTGTCGGAAGTGAGCCTGCTGATTGATCGCGATCAGGCGATTCCGGTGCTCAACGCGCGCTCCGGCGTGCGCAGCGTGGCCCACGGCGCGCCCTCGCGCAGCGGCGACGGGCTGGAATTGCGCTACACCGCCGCGACCGCCGACATCGCCGAGGGCGATCTGCTCACCACCAGCGGCGTGGACGGCGTGTACCCGCCCGGCCTGCCGGTGGCCAAGGTGACCGAGGTCGAGCGGCAGGCGGAGTCGTCGTTCGCCCGCATCCGGGTGGAGCCGCTGGCCCGCGTCGAGGGCGCACTGCACGTGCTGGTGCTGGCGCCGGTGGCCGGTCCCACGACCGCCGACGCCGGCCACGGCAGCGGCCCCGCGCCCAAGAACGGAGGCGCCCCATGATCATGCGACCGGGCCAGCAGCTGCTGCTGCCGGCCAACCCGGTGTTCATCTGGGCGAGCCTGATCGGCGCGCTGCTGCTCAACATGCTGCTCAACATGGGGCTGTGGGGCCGCGCGGCCTGGGTGCCCGACCTGCTGGCCGTGGTGCTGGTGTTCTGGGGCGTGCACCAGCCGCTGCGCATCGGCGTGGGCGTGTCGTTCGCGTTCGGGCTGGCGATGGACGTGCACCAGGGCGCGCTGCTCGGCCAGCACGCGTTGGCCTACACGGTACTGGGCTTCGGCGCCATCGCCATTCACCGCCGGCTGCTGTGGTTCCCGGTGCCCCAGCAGGCGCTGCAGGTGCTGCCGCTGTTTGTCGTGGCCGCGCTGCTGCAACTGGCGGTGCGCCTGGCGGCTGGCGGCACCTTTCCGGGGCTGGACACGCTGCTGGCGCCGGTGATCGAATCGCTGCTGTGGCCGCTGGTCACCGTGCTGCTGCTGGCACCGCAGCGGCGCGCCCCCGACCCCGACGAAGACCGACCGCTGTGACCGAACTGCGCAACGTCGAAGCCGATCTCGCGCACTTCAAGTGGCGCGTGGTGGTGATCGCGCTGGCGGTGCTGGTGGCGTTTGGGCTGCTGGTGGCGCGCATGATCTGGCTGCAGGTCGTGCGCCACGACGAGTACCTCGCGCAAGCGGAAAGCAACCGCACGGCGGTGCTGCCGGTGGTGCCCAACCGCGGGCAGATCGTCGACCGCGAGGGCCGTGTGCTGGCCACCAACTATTCCGCCTACACGCTGGAGATCACGCCCTCCAAGGTCGACAACCTGGAAGACACCATCGCCGCCCTCGGTCAGCTGGTGGCGATCGAGCCGCGTGACGTGCGCCGCTTCAAGCGGCTGATGGAGGAGTCGCGCCGCTTCGATTCGCTGCCGCTGCGCACGCGCCTGAGTGACGAGGAGGTGGCGCGCTTCACGGCGCAGCGCTACCGCTTTCCGGGCGTGGAGGTGAAGGCGCGGCTGCTGCGCCAGTACCCCAACGGGGAGACCGCGAGCCACGTCGTGGGCTACATCGGGCGCATCAACCAGCGCGAAAAAGAGCTGATGGCCGACTGGCCGGAAGAAGACCAGGCCAACTACCGCGGCACCGACTACATCGGCAAGCTCGGCGTGGAACAGCACTACGAAAACCTGCTGCACGGCACCACCGGCTTCGAGCGCGTGGAAACCTCGGCCGGCGGCCGCGCCGTTCGCTCGCTCGCCGCCACGCCGGCCACCCCGGGCGACACCGTGGTGCTGTCGATCGACCTGAAGCTGCAGCACCTGGTGGAAACGCTCTACGGCGAGCGCCGCGGCGCGCTCGTGGCCATCGATCCGCGCAACGGCGAAATCCTGGCCTTTGTGTCCAAGCCCACCTTCGATCCCAACCTGTTCGTCGACGGCATCGACGTGGACAACTGGCGCGCGCTCAACGAGTCGATCGACCGGCCGCTGCTCAACCGCGCCCTGCGCGGCACCTACCCGCCCGGCTCCACCTACAAGCCCTTCATGGCGCTGGCCGCGCTGGAAACCGGCAAACGCACCGCCAGCACGGTCATCAATGACCCAGGCTTCTGGATGTTCGGCAACCACCGCTTCCGCAGCCACGGCGACAGCGGTCTGGGCGCGGTGGACCTGCACCGCAGCATCGTCAAGTCGAGCAACGTCTACTACTACACGCTGGCCAACGAGATGGGCGTGGACCTGATGCACGACTTCATGAAGCCGCTGGGCTTCGGCCAGATCACCGGCATCGACCTCAAGGGCGAGGTGCGCGGCGTGCTGCCCAGCCAGGCCTGGAAGCGCAACACCTACAAGCGCCCGGAGCAACAGCGATGGTACGCGGGCGAGACCATCTCGCTGGGTATTGGTCAGGGCTACAACAGCTTCACCATGCTGCAACTGGCCAACGCCATGGCCACGCTGGCCAACGGCGGCACGCGCCACCGCCCGCACCTCACCCGCGCCACCGAAAGCATGATCACCCGCGAGCGCCGGGACCTGCCGCGGGCTGCCGGCGAATCCTTGGGCTACAAGCCGGAGCACGTGGCCACCATCCTGCGCGCGATGCAGGCGGTGACGACCGAGGGCACGTCCACGCGGGTGTTTGCCGGGGCCGGCTACGCCAGCGGCGGCAAAACCGGCACCGCGCAAGCGGTGACCATCGGCCAGAAAGAGCGTTACGACGCCAAGAAGCTCGAAGAGCACGAGCGCGACCATTCGCTGTACGTGGCGTTCGCGCCAGTGGACGCGCCCACGGTGGCGCTGGCGGTGATCGTGGAAAACGCGGGCTTTGGCGCGGCGGCCGCGGCGCCGATCGCCCGCCGTGTCTTCGACTACCTGCTGATGGACCAGTACCCCAGCCCCGAGGACATCGCCGCCGTGCAGCAGGGCCGCGCCAGCGCCCCGATCGGCACGCCGCGCAAGGCGAGCGAACTGCCCTGGCCGCCGGCAGCGCCCTCGGCCCCTTGATCCGCCCCGCGCCGGCGGATCATCCTCCCCACACCCGCCATCCCCCACGCTAGGCCGTGGGTGGGATACCGCGGTACGGCGATCTCTGGAACGCTTCTCTCCCCAACCCATGGGGAGATGGCTCTCGACCGGATCCCGCACCACGCTATGAAACTCCCTGATCTCGAAACCGCCCTGCTCAAGATTCCCGGCTTCAAGAAGTCGCCCGACCACACGAAAGACACCCTCCGCCTCGAAGTCGACGAGGTGGACTTCACCGTGATTCCGGACAGCACGAATGACAACCGCGTCACGGTCTGCTGCCTGTTCGGCCCGATCCCGCCCGACCACCTGCCCGACGTGCTGCGCGAGGTCGTGGCGCAAAACGTGGAACTGAGGCGTCAGTCGTCCACCGCCGCCTTCGGGGTGAGCGATGGCGATCTGATCTACGCCTTCAGCACAGACGCGTCCATCGATCCGGACGTCGTCCAGGCCCTCGGTGGCGTGATGCGCTCGGCCGCATCCCAGGCGCTGCACTGGCAGCAATCGCTCTGACGGCCACGGCCCCAAATCACCTCAAGGCTTGCACCATGCACTTCAACAGCAGCACCACGAACACCACGTCCGACGCGGGCGGCTTTCTGTCAGAGGGCCACGGCGATTCCTTCACCTGGCAAAACCCGGTGTTCCGCATGCCCAGCCCGCGCGGACCGTCGTCGGGATCCACGCGCATCCCCGGGACGGTCATGTCGCACCGGCCCCGCTGGACGCCCGAAAAACACGCGCGCATCCTCGCCCAGATCAAGGCCACGCGCACCGACATCGACCCCTCGTTTCCGCGCGAAACCCCGGTACCCGCCGACGCGCCGCAAACCAGCGCCCATTCGGTCGTCAAAGGCGCGATCGATGGCGTGACACAGACCACGCTGTCCTACATCCACGCCTTCACCGACTACGCCTTCCATCTGCTGTACCCGGCTGCGGGTCACGCCTCTGGCGGCCAGAGCGCGGCGCCGTCCGGCCAGCGCATCGACTGGCATTGGCCCCCCGCGCGCCAGCAGGAGGTGTTTTTCGACCTGCTGATCCAGGCGGGGATGTCCAAAGAAATGGCCACCGACACGCAGTTGGCGTGGACAGCCGCGGGCATTCCGTTTATCGACCAGACCTGGCCCACGTACAGCAGGCCCACGCTGAATTTCCCCCCCGGCAACATCAGAGAGAGCGGCGTCAGCAAGGCCCTGGTCGCGGAGTTCACTTCCCCGGAGGGAGGCCAGTACCTCTACAAGTGCTACCCGCGTGCTGGGGGAGTCGATCTCCGCCTGCTCCATGAAATGACCGGGATTGACCCGCGCATGCCGCGGCTGGAGATGCGGTGTCTGTTGGCCAGCCATATTGCCCACGAGTTGCTCCATTGGGATGTCACGCCGAAACTCACGCTCGGCATGGGGGGTGGGCAAGCCTGTCTGGTGGCTCCCCTCGTGCGGGGCTCGACCTTGCTCAAGCGGCTGCAGAACAACCTGTCCCTGAATGAGCTGTGGCAGAAGTCGATGCGAGACGACGTGATCTGGATGGATATGTGGAAGGACAAGGTGACCCCACGATTCCGCGAGGACTACATTCGTATCCACCTTCTGAGCATGCTCATCGGCGACTACGACCGGGCTCCCGGTCAGTACATCGTCACGGGCAAGCAGCCCGACACCGTCCAAGCGGTTGACTGGGACACCGCGTTCGGACCCAAGGTTCGGGATGACCGGATCTTCATGCACCCGCAAACACGCACCATGGTGGCGCTCTGGCCGGATGCCATTCCGAAGCACATCTGCGACGAGTTTGGCCTGCTCAAGCAGGATCAGCTCATCGATGCCGCACGGGCCTTCGGACTGACGGGCGAGGAAGTGGAGGCACTGATCTCGCGCTTCGAGGTGGTCACGAAGAAGCTGGCCGGGATCAAAAAGACGTGACCGGCCCCGTCAGACGGCCTTGAACCACGCGTCGTAGCCCGTCTTCAGGATCAACACCGACACCACCAGGATGAAGGCAGCGCGCACGAAGCCGCTGCCGTGCTTGAGCGCCAGACGGGTGCCCAACAGGCTGCCCACGACATTGGCCACGGCCATGGCCAGCACGAAGTGCCACCAGACATGGCCTTTCCAGGCGAAGAGCATCAGGGCAGCGAGGTTGGTGGCGGTGTTGATCAGCTTGGCGCTGGCACTGGCGTGCAGGAAGTCGTAGCCCAGCCAGCGCACGAACAGGAACACCAGGAAGCTGCCGGTGCCCGGGCCGAAGAAGCCGTCGTAGAAGCCGATGGTCACCCCCATCAGGCAGGCGGCTGCGGCTTCCCGGCGACCGCTGAACCGCGGTGCGTGGTGACGGCCGAGGTCTTTGCGCGCCAGCGTGTAGATCAGCACACCGACCAGCACCAGGGGCAAGGCCCGGCGCAGAAAGTCCGGCGCGATGACGGTCACGGTCCAGGCGCCGGCCATCGACCCGGCAAAGCCCACGGCCGCAGCCGGCAGCAACGCGTGCCACGGCATGTCCACGCGACGGGCGTATTGCAGGGTGGCCGCCGCCGTGCCCCAGACCGAGGCGCCTTTGTTCACACCGAAGAGCGTGGCGGGGTGGGTGGTGGGGAACACGGCAAACAAGGCCGGCACCAGGATCAGGCCGCCACCGCCCACGATCGAGTCCACAAAGCCGGCGAACAGGGAGGCGAGTGAGACGAGCAGCAGGTCCATCGCGACGATTGTCGCCGGGGGACAGGGGCGAAAAAAAACCGACCCATCGGGGTCGGTGTTCAGCGCTCCGGCGGCCTCTGCAGGGCTCCTGTGCCGGTGGAATGGTTCTGGACTCGGTTGTCTCCTCGGTCCCCCGCGCTGCGGCGCGGTGCGCCTGCGAGTGAAGGAAATGTAAATCCCGCACCACCCCAGTGCATCGGGGCTTACCCGGGGCACCCCGCAGGCTTGGCACGCTCCGTGCAAAACCGCAGGCATCTCCTCGGAAAGGTGACGCCATGCCCCGTTTGTGTGCTTCTCGCTTGCATGCCGCCCGTCGGTGGGCCGCCCGCCGGGCCGCGGCCGCCGGCGCCCTGCTGCTGCCAACCCTGCCCGCGCTGGCCGCCGACGGCGCCAGCCTGGTGGACGCGTCCACCCTGCGCGGTGCCGACACCGCCTGGCTGATGGTGAGCACCGCGCTGGTGCTGCTGATGACGCTGCCGGGCATCGCGCTGTTCTACGGCGGGATGGTGCGGCGGTTCAACGTGATCAACACGATGGCGAGCGTGCTGGGCATCGCGGCGGTGGTCAGCGTGCTGTGGTTTGCGCTGGGCTACTCGCTGGCCTTCACGCCCGGCGGCGCGGCGGCCGGCTTCATCGGCGGCCTGGAACGCGTGGGTTTTGCCGGGCTGGACTACGTGGCGGCGGGACCGAAGGTGGCGGTCAACGCGATCGCGCCGCACCTGCCGGAGTCGGTCTTTGCGATGTTCCAGCTCAGCTTCGCGGTGATCACCTGCGCACTGGTGGTCGGTGCGCTGGTGGAGCGGATGCGGTTTGGCGCGCTGCTGCTGTTCGCCGCGCTGTGGCTGCTGGCGGTGTACGTGCCGATCGCGCACTGGGTGTGGTCGCCCGAGGGCTGGCTGGCCAAGCTCGGTGCGCTGGATTTCGCCGGCGGCGCGGTGGTCCACATCAACGCCGGCGCGGCCGCGCTGGTGGTGGCCTACGCGCTGGGCCCGCGCACCGGCTACGGGCAGGAACCGTTCGTGCCCTTCAACCTCGGACTCACGATGGCGGGCACCGGCCTGCTGTGGGTGGGCTGGTTCGGCTTCAACGCCGGCTCGGCGCTCGCCGCCGACGGCCGCGCCGGTCTGGCGCTGGCGGTGACGCACCTGGCGGCGGCCGCGGGCGCGCTGTCGTGGATGGCGGCCGAGTGGCTGGCGCGCCGGCGGGCCACGCTGCTGGGCCTGTGCTCGGGCGTGGTGGCGGGCCTGGTGGCGATCACGCCGGCGGCCGGCTTCGTGACCCTGCGCGGCGCGCTGGTGATCGGTCTGGTGGCCGGCGTGGCCTGCTACTGGGGCGCCACCGCGCTCAAGCGCCTGCTGCGCGCCGACGACTCGCTGGACGTGTTCGGCGTGCACGGCGTGGGCGGGCTCGTGGGCGCGCTGCTCACGGGCGTGCTGGCCGAGCCGGCGATCAGCGGCCTGTCGGCCAGCGTGGCCACGCAGCTGCTGGCCTGCGTGGCGGTGCTGGGCTACAGCCTGGTGATGACGACCGTGGTGCTGTGGGTGACGTCGCGCGTGGTGTCGCTGCGGGTCCACGAGGTGGACGAGCGCGCCGGGCTGGACGTCGCGCTGCACCAGGAACAGCTGGGGCACTGAGCGATGAGCGCCACCGAGCTGTTCGGCATCGCAGCGCACCTGCACGTGCTGCTGCGCCGCAAGACCGGCCGGGTCACCGACACCGAGTGGCTGGCCGTGAACCCCGACTACGCCCGCGAGATCGTGCGCTTCGCCCGCGAGAAGGGTCGGGCCGACGGCCACGCCGACCTGCTCGCGCTGGCCGACCGGCTGGAGGCCGGCATCGCCGACATGGGCCACACCTCGCCCCGCCGCCCCTTGCTCGAAGCCGCCGCCGACGCGCTGCGCGCCGGCCGCACCGCGCCCGACGCCCCGGCCGGCCTGCGCGCGACCCCGCCCACCCCCGCCGGCGCGGCCCCCAGCGGCTTCCCCGAGTCCCGCACCGGCACGCCCACCACCCCCGGCGGCGATGGCACCCCGCGCGACAACCGCTACGTCGGCCGCCTGCGCTGACCGTCAGGCCACACCACCCAACCGACAACCCGCGCAGCGGCGGAGCGTGGGGGCCTGACGATCCGGCGCCGGGCCGCCCCCAGCCGGATCAGCCCCCCGGGGGGCAGCGACCCGCGCAGCGGCGGAGCGTGGGGGGGCTTATTTCACTCCCCGCCGATGATCCAGCGCGCCGCGCGCTCCGCGATCATCAGCGTGGGGCTGTTGGTGTTGCCGCTGGTGATGGTGGGCATCACGCCGGCATCCACCACGCGCAGCCCGGCGACGCCGCGCACGCGCAGGTGGCTGTCGACCACGGCCATCGGGTCGTCGGGGCGGCCCATGCGGGTAGTGCCGACCGGGTGGAAGATGGTGCTGGCGATGTCGCCAGCCAGCCGCGCGAGTTCCTCGTCGCTCTGGTACTGCGGGCCCGGCTTGTACTCTTCCGGCCGGAACGGCGCGAGCGCGGGCTGGGCGACGATGCGCCGCGTCACGCGCAGGCTCTCGGCCGCGACCTGGCGGTCCTCGGCGGTGCTGAGGTAGTTGGGCGCGATGGCGGGGGCGTCCTGGAAACGCGGGCTGGTGATCCGCACGTGGCCGCGGCTGGTGGGATTGAGGTTGCAGACGCTGGCGGTGAACGCCGGGAAGCGGTGCAGCGGCTCGCCGAAGGCGTCCAGGCTGAGCGGCTGCACGTGGTACTGGATGTTGGGGTAGGGCCGGTCGGGCGCGCTGCGGGTGAAGGCGCCGAGCTGGCTGGGCGCCATGCTCATCGGGCCGCTGCGGCGCCAGGCGTATTCCAGCCCGATGCGCGCCTTGCCCCACCACGAGTTCGCCAGGGTGTTGAGCGTGGTCGTGCCCTGCACCTTGAACACGGCCCGGATCTGCAGGTGGTCCTGCAGGTTCTCGCCCACGCCGGGCAGGTCGTGCACGACCGGGATGCCGTGCTGCTGCAGCAGGGCGGCCGGGCCGATGCCCGAGAGCTGCAGGATCTGCGGCGTGCCGACCGCACCGGCGCACAGGATGACCTCGCGCGCCGCGTGCGCGGTGACCATCTCCTGCCCGGTCCACACCTGCACGCCGGTGCAGCGCCGCGCGCCGTCCGCGCCGGTGTCGACCACCAGCCGCGCGACCTGCGCGTTGGTCCACAGCTCGAAATTGGGGCGGCCGTAGCAGGTGGGCCGCAGAAAGGCCTTGGCGGTGTTCCAGCGCCAGCCGGCGCGCTGGTTGACCTCGAAATAGCCCACGCCTTCGTTGCTGCCGCGGTTGAAGTCGGGCGTGGCGGGGATGCCGGCCTGCTGGGCGGCCTGGGCGAAGGCGTCGAGGATGTCCCAGCGCAGGCGCTGCTTCTCCACGCGCCATTCGCCGCCGGCGCCGCGGCCGCGCATCAGGCTGCGCCAGGGGTCGTCGGCCGCCCCGGGGCGCTCGCCGGCCAGCAGATCGGCCACCGCGCCGCGTGCGCCGTGCCAGCCGCTGGCGCCGCCGTGGTGGTCTTCATGCAGCTTGAAATAAGGCAAGACCTTCGACCACGACCACGACTCGTCGCCGGTGAGCGTGGCCCACTGGTCGTAGTCGCGGGCCTGGCCGCGCATGTAGATCATCCCGTTGATGCTGGAACAGCCGCCCAGCGTCTTGCCGCGCGGGTAACGCAGGCGCCGGCCGTTCAGACCGGGATCCGGCTCGGTCTGGTAGAGCCAGTCGGTGCGCGGGTTGCCGATGCAGTAGAGGTAACCCACCGGAATGTGAATCCAGTGGTAGTCGTCGCGCCGCCCGGCCTCGATCAGCAACACCCGCTTCGACGCGTCCGCGCTCAGCCGGTTGGCCATCAAGCTGCCGGCCGTGCCCGCGCCGATGACGATGTAGTCAAACGTGGTGTCGCTGCTCATGCCTTGTCTCGCTATGGCTCGGTTGCTGGGTGGCCAGCCGGCGAAGATACCGCGGCAGCCGAGGATCCGGCTTGGCCGGTCCTCCGGCTGCGTCCCCCCACCGGGGGGAAGCGCCGTCGGGCGCGCAGGGGGGACGTCACTTCGCCGTCGGCATCACGAATTCGGCGCCCTTGGCCGTCGTCTCCGGCCAGCGCTGCATGATGCTCTTTTGCTTGGTGTAGAAGCGCACGCCCTCCTCGCCGTAGGCGTGCATGTCGCCAAACAGGGACCGCTTCCAGCCGCCGAAACCGTGCCAGGCCATGGGCACCGGGATCGGCACGTTGATGCCCACCATGCCCACCTGGATGCGCCGGGCGAACTCGCGGGCCACGTTGCCGTCGCGGGTGAAGCAGGACACGCCGTTGCCGAATTCGTGGTCGTTGATGATTTGCACCGCCTGCGCAAAGTCGGGCACGCGCACGCAGGAGAGCACCGGGCCAAAGATCTCTTCCCGGTAGATCTTCATGTCCGTGGTCACGTGGTCGAACAGCGTGCCGCCCATCCAGAAACCCTGGTCGCAACCGGCGCCGGCTTTCGCGCCGTCGAAGCCGCGGCCGTCCACCAGCAGCGTCGCGCCCTCCTTGGCACCGGCCTCGATGTAGCCGGTGATGCGCTGGCGCGCGGCCTCGGTCACGATGGGGCCCATTTCGGCGGCGAGGTTCATGCCGTCGAGCACCTTGAGCGCCTTCGTGCGCTCGATCAGCTTGGGCATGATGCGCTCGCCCACGTCACCCACCAGCACGGCCACGGAAATGGCCATGCAGCGCTCGCCGGCGCTGCCATAGGCCGCGCCGATCAGGGCATCGACCGCCTGGTCGAGGTCGGCATCGGGCATCACGACCATGTGGTTCTTGGCGCCACCCAGGGCCTGCACGCGCTTGCCGTGGTGCGCGCCGGTTTCATAGATGTAGTTGGCGATCGGGGTGGAGCCGACGAAGCTGATGGCCTTCACGTCGGGATGAACCAGGAGCGCGTCCACCGCCTCTTTGTCGCCCTGCACCACGTTGTAGACGCCATCGGGCAAGCCGGCCTGCTTGAGCAGCTCGCCCATGAACAGGCTGGGCGTGGGGTCGATCGGGCTGGGCTTGAGGATGAAGGTGTTGCCCGCGGCGATGGCCACCGGGAACATCCACATGGGCACCATGACCGGGAAGTTGAACGGCGTGATGCCGGCCACCACGCCCAGCGGCTGGCGCAGCGTCCAGTTGTCCATGCCGGTGGAGACCTGGTCGGTGAAGTCGCCCTTGAGCAGCTGCGGGATGCCGCAGGCGAATTCGATGATGTCGATGCCGCGCGCCACCTCGCCCTGCGCGTCGGTGAACACCTTCCCGTGCTCGGCCGTGATCATCTTGGCGAGCGTGTCCTTGTGCTGGTTCACCAGCTCAAGGAACTTGAACATCACCCGCGCGCGGCGGATGGGCGGCGTGTCGGCCCAGGCGGGGAAGGCGGCCTGCGCAGCGGCCACGGCCGCGCCCACGTCGGCCGCGTTGGCCAGCGCCACGCGGCCGGTGACCGCGCCCGTGGCGGGGTTGGTCACGTCCTGCGCGCGCGGCGAGCTGCCGGCGGCGACGCGGCCGTTGATGAAGTGGGCGATGGCGGTGGGTTGGGCAGACATGGGGGCCTCCGGGCTGGGGCAATGCGGGGTGAATGGGGGGCGAACGGGGTGATGGTTTCGTCAGAAGCGACGGCGCCGGGCCAGTGTAGGCAGCGATGCCCCCGCCCGCCAGACCAGCGGCCTGAACGCATTGTTCGAATTCATGAACAATCAAACCATGATTGACGAAAAAGCCGACCACCTCTGGATGCACCTGCACTGGCTCACCGTGCTGGCGCAGCAGGGCAGCTACACCGCCGCCGCCCAGCGCCTGGGCGTGAGCAAGGCCGCCATGAGCCAGCGCATCGCCGCGCTGGAGCGCGCGGCCGGCGTGTCGCTGGTGCAGCGCACCACCCGCAGCGTGCGCCTGACCGAGGCCGGCCAGCGACTGGTGGACGGCCTGCGCGAGCCCTTCGAGCAGATCCGCCAGAGCTTCGCCAGCGTGCGCGACCTGGCCGCCGTGCCGGCCGGGCGGGTCCGGGTGACGGCGCCGGTGGCGCTGGCGCGCCAGCAGCTGGTGCCGCGGCTGCCCGCTTTCCTGCGCGCGCACCCGCAGGTGCGCATCGAGCTGGAGCTCTCCGACCGGCTCAGCTCGCTGGCCACCGAAGGCTTCGACCTGGCCATCCGCCACACCGCGGCGCCGCCCGACACCCACGTCGCCTGGACGCTGTGCGAAACCCGCTCGGTGCTGGTGGCCAGCCGCGCCTACCTGCGCCGCCGCGGCACGCCCACCGCGCCCAACGACCTGGCCGTGCACGACTGCCTGCACTACCCGCGCGCCCAGGAAACCCCCGCGTGGCATTTCGAACCGGCCGCCGCCGCCAGCGCCACGACCGCCCCGGCGCGCATCACCGTGCCCGTGACCGGACCCTTCGGCGCCAACAACAGCGAGGCCCTGCGCGACGCCGCCATCGACGGCCTGGGCATCGCCCTCGTACCGGACTTCAGCGCCCAGGCCGCACTCCAGGCCGGCCGGCTGGTGGAGGTGCTGCCCGACTGGCGCGCCGTCGGCAGCTTCAGCCCCCACATCTACGCCATCCGCCCCTACAGCACCCACGTGCCGCGCGCGGTGGCGGCCTTCGTGGCCTGGCTGCGGGAGGCGCTGGCGGACGGATTTCCGCTGCAGCGGTGATTCAACAGCCCCTGCGAGCCAGGGAGCGGGGCGGACTCGCCGCGGGGGCCGGCCCACCCATGCATCCCGGCAAGCGTTGTTTTCTCTCCGCTCAGACAACAACGCGCGGAGATCACAAAAAGCCAAGTAAATCAATGCCTTGGCTGGATCCTCATTACGCTTTTGGTCACGCTGCGCAACCGTGCACCCGCCGAGGCAACCGACCTTCAACACCCACAGCACGGTGCGCACAGATGTTTAGGTAATAAACAACCAAAAACGTATTCGTTCCCAATATGAAGCGATCGGCGGAGCATGCGCTTCCTCGCGGTGCGGCCCGTTGTCGGACCCGCCGCTGCCCCGCCACCGATTTGCGCTCATCAAGGAACGAACCATGTCGACCCGCCGCCACCTGCTGCACACCCTCGCCGCCACGGCCACCACCCTCGGTCTGGGCCTGGCCGCCGTCCCGGCCTTCGCCCAGCCCGCCCCGGTCACCCTGCTCAACGTCAGCTACGACCCCACCCGCGAGCTCTACGTGGACGTCAACGCCGCGTTCGCCAAACAGTGGAAAGCCAAGACCGGGCAGGACGTGACCATCAAGCAGTCGCATGGCGGCTCGGGCAAGCAGGCCCGCTCGGTGATCGACGGGCTGGAGGCCGACGTGGTGACGCTGGCGCTGGCCGGCGACATCGACGCGCTGCACACCAACGGCCAGTGGATCCCCAAGGACTGGCAGAAACGCCTGCCCAAGAACAGCGCGCCCTACACCTCCACGATCGTGCTCGTGGTGCGCGCCGGCAACCCCAAGGGCATCAAGGACTGGGACGACCTGATCCGCCCGGACGTGAAGGTCATCACCCCGAACCCCAAGACCTCGGGCGGCGCGCGCTGGAACTACCTCGCGGCCTGGGAATTCGCCAAGCGCAAGTTCGGCAGCGAGGACAAGGCGCGCGACTTTGTGGCCAAGCTCTACGCCAACGTGCCCGTGCTCGACACCGGCGCACGCGGCTCCTCGGTCACCTTCGCCCAGCGCAACCAGGGCGACGTGTTCATCAGCTGGGAAAACGAGGCCTACCTGCTGGAGAAGGAGTTCGGCAACCGGGTGGACTTCGTGTATCCCTCGCTGTCGATCCTGGCCGAGCCGCCAGTGACCATCGTGGACAAGAACGTCGACCGCAAAGGCACGCGTGCGGTGGCCCAGGCCTACCTCGAATTCCTCTACACCGAAGAGGCGCAAGACCTGATCGGCAAACACTTCTACCGCCCGACCTCGGCCAAGGCGCAGGCCAAGTACGCCAAGCAACTGCCCAAGCTCAACCTGTTCACCATCGACGAGGCCTTCGGCGGCTGGGAGCAGGCCAGCAAGCGCCACTTCGCCGACGGCGGCGTGTTTGATCGTCTGGTGCTTCGGCCGTGACCCGGGCCTGCGTGATCATCGTGCCCGGCTGGCGCAATTCCGGGCCGCGCCACTGGCAGAGCCTGTGGGCCCGCGAGGTGCCGGGGGCGCGGCGCGTGGAGCAGGACGACTGGGTCTCTCCGCGGCGCGATGCCTGGGTGGCGCGGGTGGCCGAAACCATCGAAGCCGCCGGCGGGCCGGTGGTGGTGGTCGCGCACAGCCTGGGCTGCATCGCCACCGTGCACCTGCCCGCCGAGGTGGTGTCGCGCATCGCCGGTGCGCTGCTGGTGGCGCCGGCCGACCCGGAGCGCCGCGGCGCGCTGGCCGACTTCGCGCCGGTGCCCTACCAGCGGCTGCCATACCGCCACATCCTGGTGGCCAGCGACAACGATCCTTACTGCCCCATCCGGCTGGCCGGGGCCTACGCCCGCGCCTGGGGCAGCGAATTCGTGCGGCTGCCGGGGGCGGGCCACATCAACGTGGAGGCCGGCTTCGGCGACTGGCCGCTGGGGCGGGCGCTGTTGACCTCGCTGGCGCCCGCCGCGGCGAACCATATTCCCCAGGCCGCATAAAGAAACAAGAAAACTGTCGTTTGTGTTCTGAGGCCTGGCGCCCAGAATCCGAACCCTTCCGCCACCTCCGCCGGACGCGCGCGTCCGGCCCACCCCAGGACCGACCATGAACACCGCCCTCCTCCGCTACGCCGTCGCCGCCCTGGCTCTGGGCGCCGCCGGCCTGGCCTCGGCCCAGACCTCGCTGCTCAACGTGTCCTACGACGTGGCGCGCGAGTTCTACAAAGACCTCAACGTGGCCTACGCCGCCCACGTGAAAAAGACCACCGGCAAGGACATCCGCATCGACCAGTCGCACGCCGGCAGCAGCGCGCAGGCGCGTGCCGTGGCCGACGGCCTGGAAGCCGACGTGGTGACCTTCAACACGACGACCGACGTGGACTTCCTCGCCGAGCGCGGCGTGGTGGCCAAGGACTGGCGCCAGAAATTCCCGAACAACGCCGCGCCCACCACCTCGACCATGCTGTTCCTGGTGCGCAACGGCAATCCGAAAAACATCAAGGACTGGGACGACCTGATCCGCCCCGACGTGAAGGTGATCGTGGTCAACCCCAAGACCGGCGGCAATGGCCGCATGGCCTATCTGGCCGCCTGGGGTTATGTGCGCAGCAAGGGCGGCACCGACGAGCAGGCGGCCGACTTCGTGAAGAAGCTCTACGCCAACGTGCCGGTGCTGGCGCGCGGCGGGCGCGACGCCACCGGCATCTTCCTGCAGCGCAACATCGGTGACGCGCTGATCACCTTCGAGTCCGAGGTGGTCTCGGTGGACCGCGAGTTCGGCGCAGGCCGTGTCGACGCGATCCACCCGAGCGTGTCGATCGTGGCGGAGAACCCGGTCGCCGTGGTCGAGCGCACCGTGGCCAAGAAAGGCACGGCCGCCGACGCCCGGGCCTACCTCGACTTCATCTACAGCCCCGAAGGCCAGGAAATCGCCGCGAAGCACAACATCCGCCCGCGCAACGAGGCGGTGCTGAAGAAATACGCGGCCGCGTTCAAGCCGATCAAGCTGTTCACCGTGGAGCAGTACTTCGGCTCGCTGGCCGAGGCGCAGAAGGTCCACTTCAACGACGGCGGCCGTTTCGACCAGATCTACACCGTCCGATAAAGACGCACCCCCGCCGCGCGCCGCGCGACCCCCTCCCGGGGGCGGCACCCACGGCCCGGCCCAGCCGGTTCCGTGGTGCCCCCGGTGATCCTCCGCCGCGCGCGGCGCTGAGTCCCCAACATCCCATGACCACCGCCACCCTCTCCCCGCCGGCCGTTGCCGCCGCGGCGCGCCCCAGGCGCCGCGTGCTGCCGGGCTTTCATCTCACGCTCGGGTACACGCTGTTCTACCTGTGCCTGATCGTGCTGATCCCGCTGTCGGCGCTGCTGTTCAAGACCTTCACCCTGACCTGGCCGCAGTTCTGGGAAGCGGTGACGGCGCCGCGCGTGCTGGCGTCGTACCGGCTGACCTTCGGCGCGTCTTTGATCGCCGCCACGGTCAACCTGTTCGCCGGCCTGCTGGTGGCCTGGGTGCTGGTGCGCTACCGCTTTCCGGGCAAGAAGGTGGTGGACGCCCTGGTGGACCTGCCGTTTGCGCTGCCCACCGCGGTGGCCGGCATTTCGCTGACCGCGCTGCTGGCGGGCAATGGCTGGATTGGCCAGTACCTGGAGCCGCTGGGCATCCAGCTGGCGTTCCAGCCGGGCGGTGTGGTGATCGCGCTGATCTTCATCGGCCTGCCCTTCGTGGTGCGCACGGTGCAGCCGGTGCTGGAAGACGCGGAGAAGGAGCTCGAAGAGGCCGCGATGTGCCTGGGTGCGACGCGCTGGCAGACCTTTGCGCGGGTGATCCTGCCGACCATCGCGCCGGCCCTGCTCACCGGCTTCGCCATGGCGTTTGCGCGCGCGGTGGGTGAGTACGGCTCGGTGATCTTCATCGCCGGCAACGTGCCCATGGTGTCGGAGATCACGCCGCTGATCATCATCGGCAAGCTCGAGCAGTACGACTACGCCGGCGCCACCGCGGTCGCCACCGTGATGCTGGTCATTTCCTTTGTGCTGCTGCTGATCATCAACGCGCTGCAAGGCTGGCAGCGCCGCCGCGCGGGAGACACGGCATGAGCGCTTCGCACCGCAACAACCACACAGGGCACACCCAGGAATCGCGCGTCGTGCGCGTGGCGCTGATTGCGCTGGCGCTGGGCTTCATGGCGCTGTTTCTGGTGCTGCCGCTGGCGGCCGTGTTCACCGAGGCGCTGCGCAAGGGCTGGGACGCCTACTGGGAGGCGCTGAAGGAACCCGACGCCTGGGCCGCGATCCGCCTGACGCTGATCACGGCCGCGGTGGCCGTGCCCCTCAACCTGGTGTTCGGCGTGGCAGCGGCCTGGGCCGTGGCCAAGTTCGACTTCCGCGGCAAGAGCTTTCTGATCACGCTGATCGACCTGCCGTTCTCGGTGTCGCCGGTCGTGGCGGGCCTGATCTACGTGCTGGTGTTCGGCGCGCAGGGCTGGCTCGGGCCCTGGCTCGCGGCGCACGACATCAAGATCATCTTCGCCGTGCCCGGCATCATCCTGGCCACCGTGTTTGTGACCTTCCCCTTCATCGCGCGCGAACTGATCCCGCTGATGCAGGCGCAGGGCAGCGACGAAGAGCAGGCCGCGCAGGTGCTCGGCGCCAGCGGCTGGCAGACCTTCTGGCATGTGACGCTGCCCAACATCAAGTGGGGCCTGATCTACGGCGTGATCCTGTGCAACGCGCGTGCCATGGGCGAGTTCGGCGCGGTGTCGGTGGTCTCCGGCCACATCCGCGGCCAGACCAACACCATGCCGCTGCACGTGGAGATCCTTTACAACGAATACCAGTCGGTGGCGGCGTTCGCCGTGGCCTCGCTGCTGGCGCTGCTGGCCCTGCTCACGCTGGCCATCAAGACCGTCGTCGAATGGCGCCACGACCGTGAGCTGCAAGCCGCGGCGGCGCTGCCGCCCGAAGCCCCCGCGCCCGCCGCGCTGACCGTGAAAGCCGCGGCCTGAGCCGCGACCGGAGACTCCCATGAGCATCGAAATCCACGACGTGACCAAGCGCTTCGGCAGCTTCCAGGCGCTGGACAACATCCACCTCGACATCGAATCCGGCGAGCTGCTCGCCCTGCTCGGCCCGTCGGGCTGCGGCAAGACCACGCTGCTGCGCATCATCGCGGGGCTGGAGACCGCGGACCACGGCAGCATCCGCTTCGCCGGCGAGGACGCCACCGACAAACACGTGCGCGACCGGCAGGTTGGCTTCGTGTTCCAGCACTACGCGCTGTTCCGCCACATGACCGTGGCCGACAACGTCGCCTTTGGCCTGCGCGTGAAACCCCGCGGCCAGCGCCCCAGCGAGGCACAGATCCGCGCCAAGGTCCACGACCTGCTCAGTCTGGTGCAGCTCGACTGGCTGGCCGACCGCTACCCCTCGCAGCTCTCCGGCGGCCAGCGCCAGCGCATCGCGCTGGCCCGCGCGCTGGCGGTGGAGCCCAAGGTGCTGCTGCTCGATGAGCCCTTTGGCGCGCTCGACGCCAAGGTGCGCAAGGAGCTGCGCCGCTGGCTGCGCCGCCTGCACGACGAACTGCATGTCACCAGCATCTTCGTGACGCACGACCAGGAAGAGGCGCTGGAGGTGGCCGACCGCGTGGTGCTGATGAACCACGGCCGCATCGAACAAGTCGGCACGCCGCGCGCCGTGTGGGAACACCCGGCCACGCCCTTCGTGGCCAGCTTCCTCGGCGGCGTCCCGCTGCTGGGCGATGGCGGCACGCCGCTGCGGCCGCACGAGCTCGACGTGCGCGCGCTGCCCGCGGGCGCACCGGTGCCGGCGGGCGCGGTGGCGGCCGTGCTGCGCCGCGCGCTGGTGCTCGACCCGGTGGTGCGACTGGAGCTGGAGCCGGTGAACGGCGAGCGCGACCTGATCGAGGCCCGCCTGGCCACCGCCGCCTTCGCCGCGCTCAACCTGCGCGAGGGCGACACGGTCAGCGTGGCCCCGCGGGCCGACCGGGCGCGCGCCGCGGCCGTGGCCTGACGATCCCAGGGGCCGATGGCCGAGGGCTGATTCCCGCGGGCCGGGGTCAGGCGACCGGCGACCCGCCGAGGAGTCGCTGCACCAGCGGGTGTGGCACCTGCCGCGCGGTGGCGATCGCGAACACCGGTTCGCGCACGCCTTCGCAGGGCCCGATCCAGCGCAGGCCGTACGAGCCCTCCAGCCGCCCGCGCATGCGCTCGGCGGCCGGGAACGCGCCCATGCCGGCGGCGCCAAAGGTGACCAGCAAGGCGCTGTCCTCGAACTCGCCGGCGATGCGCGGACGCAACCCCTGACGATCAAGCCAGCCGTCGATCGGCACGCGCACCGAGCTGTGGTGGCTCGGCAGCAGCAGCGGCACCCGCGCCAGGCTGGCGGGAAATCCCTCGGAGGCTGCGTCGGCCCACGCCGGCGGCGCGTACCAGGCCATGGGCGAGGCGCCCAGGGCGTGGGTGTGCAGCCGCAGGTTGGGGTTGGGCGGCGCGGCCCGGTCGGCCAGCACCACGTCGAGCCGGTGCAGGGCCAGATCGCCGAGCAGGTCGTCGAACTCGTCTTCGTGGCAGATGAGGTGCAGGCCCTCGTGGTCCAGCAAGGGCGCGAGCAGGTCATGCACCACCAGCTTGGACAAGCCGTCGGAGATGCCGACCACCAGCCGCACCCCGCGGCGCCGCGCGGCGTGTTCCACCGCCTCGGGCACCCGCTCGCCGAGCGCGAAGATCTGTTCGGCCAGGCCGAGCGCCGCCTGCCCGGCCTCGGTCAGCGACAGCCCGCGCCCCGCCGGTTTGAACAGCGCGTGGCCCAGCGACTGCTCCAGCAGCTTGATCTGGGCACTGACCGTTTGCACCGCCATGCCCAGCCGGGCGGCGGCGTGCGATACGCCGCCTTCCTTGGCGGCGACCCAGAAGTAATACAGATGGCGGTAGTTGAGATCGGCCACGGTGCCCCCAGGTGGGTGGTTGACGCTTCGCACGAACGGAAACATCTGTTCGCGATTCTCTGGTTTTTTCAGAAACCTCGGAGCCGTAAGCTCGCGGCTCCCGCAAGACACACCCCATGGCATGACCAGCACCTTCGCCCCCTACCCGCCCAACAGCCCGCAGGCCGCCGCCCGCGTGCTGGCCATGGCGCTGGTGGCCGATGGCCACCACCGCGCGGTCGAGTGGCGGGCGCTGCAGCGGCAACACGCACCGCAGCGCCTGGGCCTGAGCATGGCGGCCTTGCGCGCGGTGGTCGACACGTTCTGCGAAGACCTGCTGCGTGCGGCCGATGGCGCGTGGCGCGGCGCCCACGCGCTGGCCGCGCCGGTGAGCGCGCGCCTGCTGGGCGAGGTGACCGACCCGGAACTGCGCGAGCGGGTGCTGACTCTGTGTGAAGACGTGGCCCGCGCCGATGGGCATGTGGTGGAGGGCGAGCAGGCAATGCTCGACGCGCTGGTGCGGGCCTGGCGGCGCCGACCCCTCCCCAAATCCTCGAAAGGACATTGATCCATGAAAACGCTGATCTGGGCCGGTTTTGCGCTGGTGGCGCTGGTGTGGACCGGGCTGGCCGCGGCCACCGCGGGTCTGACCGAATGGGCACTGTCGGCGCTGGCGTCCGGCCAGGCCACGCAGGCCGCGGGCGCGGTCGCGCAATGGCCGGTGCCGCCGTGGCTGGCGCTTTGGATCGATCCGGCGGCCGTGCAGGCGCTGCAGACGATGTGGCTGGACACGGTGCGATGGCTCGGCGAGGTGCTGCCGATGCTGGGCGGGGTGGGCGGCTGGCTGGCCGCGCTGGTGTGGATCGGCTGGGGCATCGGGCTGGTCGTGATGCTGGTGGCGGCTATCGCGGCGCACTGGCTCGCCTCGCGCGCCGGCCGCGCCATGGGCGGGGCCCGACCGGCATGAACGACACCATCGCCCGGCGTCTGCGCGACGAGGCCGCGCGCGGGCCCGACCTGCGCCTGAACGTGGGTGACCTGCTGGAGCTGCACGGCGACGCCTCCGTGGCCGTGCTGCTCATGCTGATGGCCTCGCTCACCGTCATCCCGATCGCGGGCGCCGGTACCGTGCTGAGCTTCGTGCTGCTGCTGCTGGCCTGGGCCTGGACGCGCGGTCACGACAGCGTGAACCTGCCCGCGCGGGTGGGCGCGCTGGAACTCAACGAGACCTGGACGCGGCGCTGCCTGCACGGGCTGGCGTGGCTGCATGAGCGCTCGCAGCGCTGGCTGCGCCCGCGCTGGCAGGTCTGGAGCCATCGCACCACCCGCCCGCTGTGGGGCGCGTGGATCGTGTTGATGGCGGGGGTCATCTTCCTGCCGCTGCCGTTCGGCAACGTGCTGCCCAGCGTGAGCCTGGTGCTGCTGAGTCTGGGCTGGATGGCGCGCGACGGCGTGGCGCTGCTGCTGTCCACCGCGGTCGGCGCGGCCGCGCTGGCCTACACCGTCTCGCTGGGCCACATCGCACTCGACCTGATGGCCCGCGCCGGGGCCTGGCTGGGTCTCTGACACGCCCGCCACCTAGAATCGGCCGACCTCCCCGTCGGACCGCTTCTTGAACCCGCCCAGCCCCGCCCCCGACCTGCCGCTGTACGTCGACCTCGACGGCACGCTGACCCCCAGCGACACGCTGCACGAGTCGGTGGCCCTGCTGCTGCGGGAGCAGCCGTGGCGGCTGCCGCAGCTGCCGCTGTGGTTGCTCGGCGGCAAGGCGGCATTCAAGCGCCGCGTGGCCGACGCGGTGCAGCCCGATCCGGCGCGCCTGCCCTGGCGCGAGGACTTGCTGGCCGACCTGCGCGACCAGCGAGCGCACGGTCGCCGCGTGGTGCTGGCCAGCGCGTCCGACGCCCGCACGGTGCGTGCCATCGCCGACCACCTCGGCTGCTTCGACGACGCCCTGGGCACGGCCGACGACGCCAGCAACCTCAGCCGCGAGCGCAAGCGCGCCGCCATCGAGGCCCACGCCCGCGCCCACGGGCATGAGGCCTGGGCCTACGCCGGCAACAGCCGCGACGACCTGCCGGTGTGGGCGGGCGCGCGCGAGGCGATTGCGGTGAACGCGCCGCCGGCGGTGCTGGCCGCACTGCGCCGCACGCACCCGCAGGCCCGGGTATACGAGCGCCCGGCGCTGTCGCTGGGCACGCTGCTGCGCGCCATCCGCCTCAAGCAGTGGTCGAAAAACGCGCTGCTGTTCGTGCCGCTGCTGGCCGCGCACTCGCTTGACCCGGCCACCTGGGGCGCGGTCCTGCTGGCCTTCGTGGCCTTCGGCCTGTGCGCCTCGGCAACCTATCTCCTCAACGACCTGCTGGACCTGCCCAACGACCGCGTGCACCGCCTCAAGCGCCGGCGCCCGCTGGCCGCCGGCACGCTGTCGATCGCCCGCGCGGTCGCCCTGGGCGCGGTCATGACGGTGGCGGCGTTCGCGCTGGCGCTGGCGGTGTCCACCGGCTTCGCGCTGATGCTGGCGCTCTACACCGCGGTGACGCTGGCCTATTCGCTGGCGCTCAAACGCGTGCCACTGGTGGACGTGCTGGTCCTGTCGGCGCTGTACACCCTGCGCATCGGCGCCGGCGCGGTGGCCGCCGGTGTGGACCTGTCGAACTGGCTGCTGGCGATCTCGATCTTCCTGTTCCTGAGCCTGGCGCTGGTCAAGCGCTGCGCGGAGCTGGAAGAGGTCGTGCAGGACGACGAGGTATCGCTCGCACCGGGACGCGGCTATCAGGCGCGCGACCTGTCCTCGCTGCGGGCGATGGGCCTGTCGGCGGGTTTCCTGGCGGTGCTGGTGCTGGCGCTGTACGTGGACAGCCCGAACAGCCGCGCGCTGTACGCCCACCCCGACTGGCTGTGGGCGGCCGCGCCGGTGCTGCTGCTGTGGGTGATGCGCATCTGGCTCAAGACGGGGCGGCGCGAGTTGCACGGCGAAGACCCGCTGCAGTTTGCGCTGCGCGACCCGTTCAGCTGGATCACGGTGGTGGTGATGGGCCTGATCGGCCTGGCCGCCACCACCGGTTTCTGACCGAAGGCCTGTTGACGCCATGAAATCCACCGCAATCGCCCTGGCCGTGTTCTGTGTGCTGCTGTCCGCCGCGGCGCAGCTGGTGATGAAGCGCGGTCTGGCGCCGCCGCCGGGCGCCGACGTGGCCGCCACCTACGCGCAGGCGCTGACCAGCCCGCTGGTGTGGCTGGGTCTGGCGCTCTACGGCGCCAGCGCGGTGCTGTGGCTGTGGGTGCTGTCGCGGCTGGACGTGTCGCTGGCCTACCCGCTGGTCAGCCTGGGCTTCGTGGTCACGGTGGCGCTGGGTGTGCTCTGGCTTGGTGAGCCGCTGTCGTGGGCGCGGGTGGTCGGCTGCGCGCTGATCGTGGCCGGCGTGAGCCTGCTGGCGGTGAAAGGCTGAGCCCCGCATGCGCGCGCCCGAGCATTCCCTGGCCGCCGCGCGGCGGCTGTTCTGGCTCAGCCTGACGGGCACGCTGGCGCTCAAGCTGCTGCTGGCCGCGGTGTTTCCGATCACCGGCGATGAGGCCTTCTTCTATCAGTGGGGCGTGTTCCCGGCCTGGGGCTACTCCGACCACCCGCCGATGGTGGGCTGGCTGCTGGCGGCCCTGCGCACAGTGAGCGAGCACCCGCTGGTGCTGCGCAGCGCGACGGTGCTGGTCACGCCGCTGATCGCGCTGGGCATCGTGGACCTGCTGCGGCGCCACCTGCCCGAGGAGCGCGAGGCCAGCGCCTGGCTGGCCGGCGCGGTGTATCTGGTGATGCCCTGGAGCTGGATGTTCGTGCTGGTGACGACCGACACGCCGCTGGTGCTGTTCATGGCGCTCTCGGCCTGGGCGTGGCTGCGCGCCGACGCGAGCGAGCGCCCGGTGGGCTGGTACCTGCTGTGCGGCGGCTTGCTGGGGCTGGCCTTTTTGTCGAAGTACTTCGCCGCGCTGCTCGGCTTCGCCTACGCGGCCCACGCCTTCGGCTGGCGGCGCGCGCGCTGGTGGGCGCCCTTCGTGGTGTTCGTGGCGGCGCTGCCGGCGATCGCGCTGAACCTGGGCTTCAACGCCTGGCACGGCTGGAGCAACGTGATGTTCAACGTGTTCAACCGCAACGAGGGCGGCGCGTGGTCGTGGCGCACGCTGGCGGTGTACCTGGGCATGGCGGCCTACCTGCTCACGCCCTGGCTGCTGTGGCAGGGCGCGCTGGCACGGCCGGTGGCCGCCGTGTCGCCCCGGGTGCGGACCGCGCTGGCGGTGCTGTGGCTGTTCCCGCTGGCGCTGTTCCTGATCGTGTCGCTGCGGCGCACGGTGGGCCTGCACTGGGTGCTGGGCTTCGTGCCGCTGTTCGTGGCCTGGGCCGGACTGCGGCTGGACGTGCACAGCCTGCGGCGCAGCTGGCGCTTCACGCTGGCCCTGTCGGCACCGCACCTCGTGGCCGTGCTGGCGGTGGCGCTGGCGCCGCTGGCCTGGTGGAGCCACACGCGGCTGCACGACCGGGCGGTGTTCCTGCGCGAAACGCCGGCCGTGGTGGCCGCGCTGCGCGCCGACCTGCCCGCCGGGGCCACGCTGATGGCCCGCACCTACAACCCCGCGGCCATGCTCGCCTTCCACCACGGCCAGTACGTGCCGGTGTTCGGCGTGGGGCGCCACCACGCGCGCCAGGACGACCAGCTCATCGATTTCCGCCGCTACGACGGCCAGCCCATCCGCGTGTTCCTGTACGACGAGCCCGACCTGGCTGACTTCGCGCCGTACTTCGAGCGGGTGTCGGTGAAGCGCTTCGAGGTGGCGGGCGTGGCTTTCTGGGCGGTGGACGGCGCGGGCTTCCGCTTCCAGCCCTTCCGCGACACGGTGCTGGCCACGGTCGCGCGCGAGTTCCACGACATCCCGGCCTGGCTGCCGGTGTGGGGCAACCCGTTCTGCGAGCGCTACGGCTTCGCGGCCTGCTCGCCCGGTCGCTGAGGCGGCGCCTCCGGCACGAGCAGCGTGCCACCCACCAGCGCCCGGCCGGTGGCCACCAGCAAGCCGCCGATCACGACCGCGGCCAGCGCCAGCAACACCAGCCCGCCCACGCGCCAGCCGGTGGCCGCCGGCACGGCCTGCGCCAGCTGGAGCGTAAGCGCGGCGAAGGCGGCCAGTGGGAACGACAAGCCCCACCAGGGCCAGCCGAACGGCACCGTGCGCAGGCGCGGCACCAGCGTCAGCAACCACAACAACACGAAGCCGCCCACACCCCAGACCCCGACCGCCACCGCCGTCGGCGCGCCCAGCGCGAGCAAGCCCAGCCCCACCACCGCCGGCGGCGCCAGCAGGATGCACCAGGCCGGCGTCATCGGCAGCGGCAGCGGGCCATGCGCCAGGCGCCGCGCCAGCAGCAAGGCCAGCACCACCGGCCAGAAAAACGCACCGACGCCGAACTGCGCCGCCGACCACAGCGGGTGACCCAGCGGCACACCCGCCAGCGGCACCACCGCGTGGCCCACCATCGGGATGAACAGCACCGGCGTGATGCCCGGCCAGAGCGCGCCCGGCTCGGCCGGTGCGGCGCGCAGCCACCGCCCCAGCACCGCCACCGTGACCGCCAGCTGCCCGGCGCAGGCCACCATCCAGAGCGCCCGCCAGGCCGGGCCGGGGCCGTCGAGGGCCACGCCCAGCGTGGCCAGCAGCAGCAGCGCGACCGGCACCGCGGCCACGAACGCGTGGCGCACCGGGTGCGCCCAGTCGGCGGCCCAGGCATCCGCGTGGCGCCAGGCCCGCCAGCCGCCGGCGACGACCAGACCGACGGCCAGCACCGCCGCCCCCACCGCCACCCCCAACGCCGCGGCGCGCGCGGCCGGGCCCCACCACGGTTCGGCCCGCAGGGCGGCCAAGGCCAGCCCGGACAGGCCCATCACCACCGAGAAGGCCGCCGGTCCCAGGTGCCGCCCCGGCGAGGCCGGGCTCGCGCCGCCCGCGCTCACGCGCCGCCCGCCGCGCTGTCCACGGCAAACGGCACGCGCGGCGCCACCGCGCAGGTCAGTTCGTAGGCGATGGTGCCCGCGGCGTGCGCCACCTCGTCCACCGGCAGCACGGCGCCGCTCGACGCGCGGCCCCACAGGACCACCTCGCTGCCCAGACCGGCGCTGTCCAGCCCGGTCAGGTCCACGGTGATCATGTCCATGCTCACGCGCCCCACCACCCGCGTGCGGCGTCCATCCACGAGCACCGGTGTGCCCGTGGGGGCGTGGCGCGGGTAGCCGTCGGCATAGCCGCAGGCCACCACGCCGATGCGCATCGGCGCCGGCGCGGTGAAGGTCGAGCCGTAGCCCACGGTGTCGCCGGGCTGCAGCGACTGCACACCGATCACGCGGCTGGCCAGCGTCATCGCCGGCTGCAGGTCCCAGTGAGCGGCGGTGTGTTCGGGGTGGTCGGGCGCACCGCCATACAGCGCGATGCCCTGACGGACCCAGTCAGCCGCCAGGGTGCCGCCGGCGCTGCCGCGCAGCGGGCCCCGCGCGTGGCGCAGGATGGCCGCGCTGTTGCACACGCTGCGCTCGCCGGGCAGGTCGGCCGTGACCGCCTCAAACGTGGCCACCTGGTGGGCAATGCCCCGCGCGCCGTCGGCGTCGCTGAAGTGGGTCATCAGCGAGATCTCGTCGACCTGCGGCATCGCGTTGAGCCGCGCCCACGCGCTGCGGAAGGCGGCCGGCGTGAAGCCCAGGCGGTTCATGCCGGAGTTGAGCTTGAGAAACACGCGGTGGGGGGTGTGGGTCTTGTGGGCCGCCAGCCAGTCGATCTGCTCGGTGCTGTGCACCGTGTGCCACAGACCCAGGCGCGAGCACGGTTCCAGGTCGCGCGGCTCGAACACACCCTCCAGCAGCAGGATCGGCCCGCGCCAGTCCAGCGCGCGAAGCCGCTCGGCCTCCGCCAGGTCCAGCAGCGCGAAGCCGTCGGCACCGCGCAGCCCGTCGAAGGCTCGCTCGATGCCGTGGCCATACGCGTTGGCCTTCACGACCGCCCAGACCCGGGCATCGGGCGCTGCGGCGCGGGCGCGCTGGAGGTTGTGCCGCAGAGCGGCGGTGTGGACCGTGGCGAGGATCGGACGCGGCATGGGAACGGGGTAAGGGTATGCGTGACCGACCGCACCGCGGCGCCGGGAAGCCCCTGCGCGGCGGCCCGGCCGACCCGGGTGGACGGGGGGCGCGTGCTATAACCGGCCACCCGTTGGAGACACCCGTCACTGTCGCACAAAAGTTGCGCGCCGCGCCCGCCCGCGGCCCGTGTCGCGACCCGAACAGCCGCCGCCGAGCCCAAAAATCATCGCCATGAAGCGCGGCTTCTACACCATCATGACGGCGCAGTTCTTCAGCTCGCTGGCGGACAACGCGCTGTTCGTCGCGGCGATCGAACTGCTGCGCTCGCGCGGCGCGCCCGAATGGCAGAGCGCGGCGCTGGTGCCGATGTTTGCGTTCTTTTATGTGGTGCTCGCGCCGTTCGTGGGGGCCTTCGCCGACGCGCGCCCCAAGGGTCAGGTCATGTTTATCAGCAACGCCATCAAGGTGGCGGGCTGTCTGCTCATGCTGTTCGGCGTGCACCCGCTGCTGGCCTATACCCTGGTGGGGTTGGGTGCCGCGGCTTACTCGCCGGCCAAGTACGGCATCCTCACCGAGCTGCTGCCGCCCTCCCAGCTGGTCAAGGCCAACGGCTGGATCGAGGGCCTGACGATCGCCTCGATCATCCTGGGCGTATTGCTGGGTGGCCAGCTGGTCGGGCCGTGGGTGTCGGGCCACCTCATGGCGATCGACCTGCCGGGCATTGATTCGGGGCTGGACCGGCCGGCCGAGGTCGCGATCGCGCTGCTGGTGGGCGTGTACGCGCTGGCCGCGGCCTTCAACCTGCGCATCCCGCTGACCGGCGTGACGCCGCGGCCGATCCCGTCCAACCCGCTGGCCCTGCTGCCCGACTTCTGGCGCTGCAACAGCCGCCTGTGGCGCGACAAGCTCGGCCAGATCTCGCTGGCCACGACCACGCTGTTCTGGGGCGTGAGCGGCAACCTGCGCTACATCGTGCTGGCCTGGGCCGCCGCCGCGCTGGGCTACTCCACCACCCAGGCGTCGTCGCTGGTGGGCGTGGTGGCGCTGGGCACGGCGGTCGGCGCCGTGGTCGCCTCGGTGCGGATGCGGCTCGACCAGGCCACGCGCGTCATCCCGCTGGGCATCGGCATGGGCCTGCTGGTGATGCTGATGAACGTGATCGACAACGTGTGGCTCGCCGCGCCGTTCCTGGTGTTGCTCGGGGGCCTGGGCGGCTTCCTGGTGGTGCCGATGAACGCCCTGCTGCAGCACCGCGGCCACAACCTCATGGGCGCGGGCCGCTCGATCGCGGTGCAGAACTTCAACGAACAGGCCTGCATCCTGGGCCTGGGCGGCCTGTACGCGCTGTCCACCGCCATCGGCTGGTCGGCGTTTGCCGCCATCACCGCCTTCGGCCTGCTGGTGGCCGCCACGATGTTCCTGATCGGCCTGTGGCAGCGCCACAACGAGCGCCACCACACGGTGGAGCTGGAGCGGCTGCTGGAGATCGCCCGCCGCGACGACCTGCACGGCTGAGCGCCGCCGCCGCGCGGCTCAGAAACCGCCGACGTTGGTCGGCGCGAAGCCGTTGAGGCTGACCAGCCGGTGCTGGCCCAGCACCTTGTACAGGTCCGATTCGCTGACCGAGCGCGAGAGCGTGGCGTCGCTGCCGGCCAGGCTTGCCTTCATGCGCTCCATGCTGCCGATCGAGGGCGCAAACATGATCACCACCGGCGCGCCCTTGGGCCCTTTGGTCTGTTTGGCCTCGCGGCAGATCTGCAGACCATCGGGCTGGCCGGTGACGCGGTCGATCACGACCAGCCGGTAGGGATGGGCGCGCATCATGGCCAGCGCCTGCTGCGGCTCGCGCGACCAGTCCACCTCCAGGCCGTACTTGCGGAAGCGTTTGAGCAGGATGCGGCCTTCCACCAGGTTCTGCGCCACCAGCAGGGCCTCGCCCCGCGGCGTGGGCGGCAGGTCGTCGTCCGCGGCCCCTCCGGCGGCGGGCACCAGATCCAGCCCGGCGAAGTCGGTGTCGGCCCGGCGGCGCGGCGCGGGTTCGGCCGCCGGCTTCGGCCGGGCTACCGGCACCGCGGCGGCGAGCACCTCGCCGCGGACCATGGGCCGCGTGGGCGGGAACTCGGTGTCGGGGTTGCGCCGCCGACCGCTGGCCAGCCGCATGCTGGCGTCCAGCGCGTGCAGCTGCGAGGCGGCAAAGCCGGCGGTGGGCGCGCGCGCCGGCGCGGCCGACGGCCGGGCCCGCATCAGCGCGTCGAGCGCGCCCAACACGCCCACCAGCTTCACCGGCCGGCGCACCAGCAGCCAGCCGGTGCCCGCGTCGTGGCTGCCAATCAGCAGCACCGGGGCCGACAGGTCCGCGAACCGCACCAGATCGATCGCCTGCGGGTTGTCGCCGTTGACCACCAGCACGTCGGCCGTGAGGACCTCGTCCTGCGTGAGGTAGGCCGGCGGACGCCGCGCGGCCAGCCGGAAGAACGACTCGAATGTGGCCGCTTCGGTGTGTGAGAACCCCACCAGACTGACGTTGTATGACGCGCGCACGCCGTGCCTCCCCGGCCGCGCCGGTATCGGTTTTGTGGTTTCGGTTTGTTACCGCGGGGAGTATGCCCGCTTGTCCCCGTGCCCGGCAGGGGTGGTACCCCGGGGTACCATGGGTCCACTTTCGGAGACCCGCATGCCCCAGACCGTTCACGACTTTGAAGCCCTCGGTATCGACGGTCAGCCCGTGCCGCTTGAGCGCTTTCGCGGCCAGGTGATGCTGATCGTCAACACCGCCAGCGCCTGCGGCTTCACCCCGCAGTTCGCCGGCCTGCAAAAGCTCCACGACACCTACGGCCCGCGCGGCCTGGCGGTGCTGGGCTTTCCCTGCAACCAGTTCGGCGCGCAGGACCCGGGCAGCAACGAGGAAATCGCCACCTTCTGCCAGCGCAACTTCGGGGTGGATTTCCCGATGATGGCCAAGGTCGACGTCAACGGCGGCGACGCCCACCCGCTCTACCGCTGGCTCACCGCCGAGGCCCCGGGCCTGCTGGGCAGCAAGGCCATCAAGTGGAACTTCACCAAGTTCCTGATCGGGCGCGACGGCCGGGTGATCCGCCGCTACGCGCCACAGGATGCGCCCGAAAAGCTGGCGAAGGACATCGAAGCGGCGCTGGGGTGAACAGGCCCTGAATCCCCCCGCTGCGCCGCCCGCGGAACGGGGGCAGGTCAAGCGGGGACGAAACGCAGCAGCAGGGCCGCCACGAGGGGCAGCGCGACGGCGCTGAACAGGGCGCTCAGGCCCATGGCCAGGCCGGCGAAGGCGCCGGTTTCTTCGCTGACCTGAAACGCGCGGGCCGTGCCGATGCCGTGGGCGGCGGTGCCCAGGGCAAAGCCGCGCGCCACCGGGTCGTGCACGCGCAGGGCGTCAAACAGGAAGCGCGCGCTGGCCGCGCCGAGCACGCCGGTGCTGACCACCAGCACGGCGGTGAGCGAGGGCAGGCCACCGATCTGCTCGGCAATGCCCATGGCCACGGGCGACGTCACGGATTTGGGCGCCAGCGAGGCGAGCGTGGCGCGCGAGGCGCCCAGCGCCCAGGCCACGCCGATGGCGCTGGCCGTGGCGGCCAGGGTGCCGACCACCAGCGACACCAGCAGCGGTACCGCGAGGCGGCGCAGCCGCGGCAGTTGCTCCACCAGCGGCACCGCCAGCGCCACCGTGGCGGGGCCGAGCAGGAAGTGGACGAACTGGGCGCCCTCGAAGTAGGTGGCGTAGGGCGTGGCCGTGGCCCACAGCAGCGTGGCCAGCACGGCCACGGCGATCGCCACCGGGTTGGCCAGCGGGTGAAAGCCGGTGCGGCGGTAGACGAGGAACGCGCTGTGGTAGACGAGCAGCGTGAGGGTGAGGCCCAGCAGGGGCGTGGCCGAGAGGTAGACCCAGATGTCGGCCAGGCGCTGCGGGGCGTCGGGGCTGACGGGTGGGGCGGCGCTGGTCATGGCGGGGGCATCGTGGGCGGGGTCAGCTGGCGCGGTGGCGCTTCATCAGCCACACCAGCGTGAGCGCGGTGGTGGCCAGGCCGACAAGGGTGCTGACGACCAGCGCCACGCCGATGGCCAGCGCCTCGTCGCCCAGTCGCTGCAGGTGCTGCATCACGCCCACGCCGGCCGGCACGAAGAGCAGCGAGAGGTGCTGCAGCAGGTTCTGGGCGGTGGGGCGCAGGGCCTCGATCCAGGCCGGGCGCAGCACCAGCCCGAGCAGCAGCAGGGCGAGCCCCGCCACCGGGCCGGGCACGGGCCAGCCGGCCAGCCGCACGAGCGTTTCGCCCAGCAACTGGAACACGAGCAGGGTGGCCAGCGCGGGGATCATGCGGCGGGCCGGTGTGGGGCCGCTCAGTCGGCCAGGGCCTCGTCGAGCAGTTCGACCCAGTGGCGCACCGGGGTGTCGGTGCCGCTTTGCAGGTGGGTGATGCAGCCGATGTTGGCGCTGGCGATGACGGCCGGACGCAGCTCGCCCAAGTGACCGAGCTTGCGGTCGCGCAGCTGGGTGGCGAGCTCGGGGTTGAGCACGGAGTAGGTGCCGGCCGAGCCGCAGCACAGGTGCGACTCGTTGCGCGCCACGGCCACGCTGAAGCCCAGCGCGCCAAGGTGCTGTTCGACGCCGCCGCGCAGCTTCTGGCCGTGCTGCAGCGTGCAAGGGGGATGAAAGCCGACGAGCTGGGCGGCGTCGGGCGGGCGGCGCAGGCGCGCCTTGAGCGCGGGCACGAGGTCGGGCAGCAGCTCGCTGAGGTCGCGGGTGAGGGCGCTGACGCGGGCGGCTTTGTCGGCGTAGGCCGGGTCGTCGCGCAGCAGGTGGCCGTACTCCTTGACGGTGGCGCCGCAGCCGGAGGCGTTCATGACGATGGCTTCCACGCCCTGCTCGATGTGCGGCCACCACGCGTCGATGGCGGCGCGCATCTGGTCGCGCCCGCCGACCTGGTCGTTGAGGTGGAACTTCACCGCGCCGCAGCAGCCCGCCGAGGGCGGCACCACGGTCTGGATGCCGGCGGCGTCGAGCACGCGGGCGGTCGCCGCGTTGATGTTGGGCGCCATGCTGGGCTGCACGCAGCCGGCCAGCATCAGCACGCGGCGGGCGTGGGTGCGGGTGGGCCAGGCGCCGGCCGGGCGCGGCGCCGGCACCTTGGCCTTCAGCGCGGCGGGCAGGGCGCCGCGCACCGCCTGGCCCAGCTTCATGGCCGAGCCGAACAGCGGCGAGGGCAGGCCTTCCTTGAGCAGCCAGCGCAGCGCCTTCTCGCCGGCCGGTCGCTCGACCTTCTCGTCCACGATGGCGCGGCCGATGTCCACCAGGTGGCCATAGTCCACGCCGCTGGGACAAGTGGTCTCGCAGTTGCGGCAGGTCAGGCAGCGGTCGAGGTGCTGCTGGGTCTTGCGGGTCGGCTCGGCCCCTTCGAGCACCTGCTTGATGAGGTAGATGCGTCCGCGCGGGCCGTCGAGTTCGTCGCCGAGCAGCTGGTAGGTCGGGCAGGTGGCGGTGCAGAAGCCGCAATGCACGCACTTGCGCAGGATGGCTTCGGCCGCGCGGCCGTCGGCGCGGGCAGCGAATTCGGGAGACAGGTGGGTTTGCATGGTCGGGCGGGATGGCGTCAGCGCGCGGCGCCGCCGGCGAACAGGCCGTCGGGGTCGAAGGCGGCGCACAGGCGCCGGGTGATGGCGGCCAGCGCGGGCGCCACGGGTTCGGTGCGCACCACGCCGGCGGCGCCACTGGCCGGGGCGCGGAACAGCTGGGCGTGACCGCCCGCGGCGCGCGCGGCGGCCCGGATCGCGTCCCCGGCGGGGTTGGGCGCCCACAGCCAGCGCTGCGCGCCCTGCCACTCCACCAGCACCGGGCCGGGCAGGTCGAGCACCGGCGCGGTCTGCGGCACGGACACGCGCCACAGGCCGTGGTCGGGCGAGGGGGCGGTGAAGAACGGCAGCGCCTGCTCGCGGCAGGCGGCCCAGTCGGCGCGGGCGGTGGCGTCGTCCACGCGCTCGCCGCCGGCCTCGCGGCTCAGGCGGGCCACGGCCGCGTCCACCGCGGCCACCGCGCCGCGCAGGCGCACGAACAGCCGCTCGGGAGCGCCCGGTGCGGTGTCATCCCGCACCCAGCAGGACGCGTTCAGCGGCAGCGGCTGACCGCCCCAGCGGTGCAGCTGCTCCAGCGCGTCGTGCTGGGCCAGCCGGAACCCCAGCGTGGCCTCGGCCGGCGCCACCGGCAGCACCTTCAGGCTCACCTCGGCAATCAGACCCAGCTGACCCCAGGTGCCGGCCAGCGCGCGGCTCACGTCGTAGCCCGCCACGTTTTTCATCACCTGTCCGCCGAAGGTGAGCAACTCGCCGCGGCCGTTGATCAGGCGCACCCCCAGCACGTAGTCGCGCACCCCGCCCGCCGCGGCGCGCGCCGGACCGGCCAGCCCGGCCGCCACCATGCCGCCGACCGTGGCGCCCGCGCCGAAATGCGGCGGCTCAAAGGGCAGGCACTGCCCGTGCTCGGCCAGCGCCGCCTCCAGCTCGGCCAGTGGCGTGCCGGCGCGGGCGGTGATGACCAGTTCGGTCGGCTCGTGGCTCACGATGCCGGCGTAGCCGCGGGTGGACAGCGGCGTGCCCACCGGCGCGGCCGGTGCGCAAAAAGCCTTGGTGCCGCCGCCGGCGATGGCCAGCGGCGTGCGGTCGGCGGCGGCCGCGCGCACGCGGTCGACCAGCTCGCCGGGGTGGTCCGGGGGGGTATGCGACATGCCCGCGATGGTAGCGGCGCCCCCCGGCCCGCCGGCTTGAATTTCTTTCACGGCGGGCTTGAGGCGCCCCGCCCCGTGGGGGCGCCCCTCAGCGCGCGTAGCCCAGACAGGCGCCGGCGTTGGGGCGCCCGCGGCATTCGCGGCGCAGGCGGCGGTCGCGCTCGGCCTCGGTCTCGGCGGACCCGCCGGGCATGACCTTGACCCGGGCGACCCGTGGCGGTTGGGCGGGGGTGGCCTCAGCGCCGGCGGAGGCGCTGGCAGCCCAGGCGGACGTGGCCGCGGTGGTGAAGGCAAGGAGGATGGCCGCGACGGCGGCGCAGCAAGGGTGGCAAGGCATGGCGGGGCTCCCGGGCCCCGGCGTGGGGCGGCCCACAGCCTAGGCGCTGGCTCCACCGCATACCCCGGCGCCCCAAACAACAACACCCGCGGGCCGGGGCCACGCGGGTGTTGTTGACCGGGAACCGGTGGGTGCGGCGCGCGGGGCGCCGCACCGGGTCCGGGATCAGCGGTTGTAGGCGGTTTCGCCGTGCGAGCTGATGTCCAGGCCTTCGCGCTCGGCTTCTTCCGTGACACGCAGACCGACGATCATGTCCACGATCTTGTAGCAGATGAAAGCCACGACCGCCGACCACACCATCGTGATCACCACGCCCTCGGCCTGCACGATCAGCTGGCCGCCGATGGAGTAACCGTCGCCCTTGACGCCGCCCAGCGAGGCGGCGGAGAACACGCCGGTCAGCAGGGCACCGACGATGCCGCCGACGCCGTGCACACCGAACACGTCGAGCGAGTCGTCCGCGCCCAGCATCTTCTTCAGGCCGGTCACGCCCCACAGGCACAGGAAGCCGGAGATCAGACCGATGATGATCGCGCCCATCGGGCCGACGGTGCCGCAGGCCGGGGTGATCGCCACCAGGCCGGCCACGGCGCCGGAGGCCGCACCCAGCATGGACGCCTTGCCTTTGCTCAGGGCTTCACCGATGCACCAGGCCAGCACGGCGGCGGCGGTGGCCACCAGCGTGTTGATGAAGGCGAGCGTGGTGCCGCCGTTGGCTTCCAGGTTGGAGCCGGCGTTGAAGCCGAACCAGCCCACCCACAGCAGCGAGGCGCCAACCATGGTCAGGGTCAGGCTGTGCGGGGCCATGGCTTCCTTGCCGTAGCCGATGCGCTTGCCGATCAGGTACGCGCCCACCAGGCCGGCCATGGCCGCGTTGATGTGCACCACGGTGCCGCCGGCGAAGTCCAGCGCGCCTTTGCCGAACAGGTAACCACCGGCGCCCCACACCATGTGGGCGATCGGCAGGTAGCTGAAGGTGAACCACAGGGCGCAGAACAGCAGCACGGCGCTGAACTTGATGCGCTCGGCGAAGGAGCCGACGATCAGGGCGCAGGTGATGCCCGCAAAGGTGGCCTGGAAGGCAATGAAGATGTACTCGGGGATCATCACACCGGGCGTGAAGGTCGCGGCCAGCGACTCGGGCGTGACGCCGAGCAGGAAGGCTTTGGACAGGTTGCCGATGATCAGGCCCTCGCCGCCGAAGGCCAGCGAGTAGCCGTAGATGGCCCACAGCACCGAGATCAGCGAGAACACCACCATCACCTGCATCAGCACGGACAGCATGTTCTTGCTGCGCACCAGGCCGCCGTAGAACAGGGCCAGGCCGGGCACGACCATCATGATGACCAGCACGGTGGAGATCATCATCCAGGTGACGTCGCCCTTGTCGACGGTTTCTTTGGGGGCTGCGGGTGCGGCTTCGGCAGGTGCCTCGGCGGCCGCGGCAGGGGCGGCAGCGGCCGGCGCTTCAGCGGCGGGGGCCGCAGCGGGGGCGGCGGGAGCGGCCGCCGCCGGGGCGTCAGCCGCCGGTGCGGGCGTCTGCGCCACGGCGCTCAGGCCGGCGAATGCCAGGCCCGCGCCCAGCAACAGCGATGCGATGAGTTTTTTCATGACCGTGATCTTTCGGTGATGGGGGCGGGGATCAGAGCGCTTCCTTGCCGGTCTCGCCGGTGCGGATGCGAACCACCTGTTCGAGGGAGGTGACGAAAATCTTGCCGTCGCCGATCTTTCCGGTGCGTGCAGCACCTTCGATGGCTTCGATGACGCGATCGACCAGCTCGTCGGCCACGGCCGCTTCGATCTTCACCTTGGGCAGGAAGTCGACCACGTACTCCGCGCCGCGGTACAGCTCGGTGTGGCCTTTCTGGCGACCGAAGCCCTTGACTTCGGTGACGGTGATGCCTTGCACGCCCATGCCGGAGAGCGCTTCGCGCACCTCGTCCAGCTTGAACGGCTTGATGATGGCGGAAACCATTTTCATGCTGTGAGTCCTCTGTGAGTCTGGAGGGGGCCGACCGCGGGGCCGACGCCGGAGGTTGTCGACTGGCCCGCGGGGGCACCACGGACGTGAATCAATCGCTTACAGCCCCAAGCAGGGACCGTGCCAGCGCCAGTACCCCGTGGCGTAAGGCGGACGGCCAACGCCTACGATGCCCCGCGCCCACCGCCTAGGCGGCACCGGCGCACCAACACCGTGCATTCGCGCCGGCCGAGACGCCCCGCTTTGGGGCCGCGGACGGCGCACCACCTCGGGGAATCGCTGTCATGGGACTGTCTTTGGTGCACAGCCGCGCCCTGCTGGGCCTCGACGCGCGGCCGGTGGTCGTGGAAACCCACCTCGCCAACGGCCTGCCGAGCTTCACGCTCGTCGGCCTCGCCGACACCGAGGTGAAAGAGGCGCGCGAGCGGGTGCGCTCGGCGATCGCCACCGCCGGGCTGGATTTCCCGGCCAACCAGCGCATCACCGTCAACCTGGCGCCGGCGGATCTGCCCAAGGACTCGGGCCGTTTCGACCTGCCGATCGCGCTGGGCATCCTGGCCGCCGCCGGGCATCTCGACGCCAACTGCCTCGCCGGCTGGGAGTTCGCCGGCGAACTGTCGCTCGGCGGCGCGCTGCGGCCGGTGCGGGGCGCGCTGGCCATGGGGCTGGCGCAGCGCCACGGCGGCGCCCGCCTGGTGCTGCCGCCCGGCAGCGCCGAGGAGGCCGCGCTCGTGCCGGACGTGGCGGTGTACCGCGCGCGCCACCTGCTCGACGTGGTGGCGCGCTTCCGGCCCGGGGCCGACGCCGGGCCCCCGCCTGAGGACGAGGGCTGGGCGCGCCTGAACACCGCCCCGGCCCCCCCCGGCGGGGACGACGGCCTGGACCTCGCCGACGTGAAAGGCCAGGCCACGGCCCGGCGGGCGCTGGAAATCGCCGCCGCCGGCGGCCACAGCCTGCTGCTGGTCGGTCCGCCCGGCACGGGCAAGTCCCTGCTGGCCCGCCGCCTGGCCGGTCTGCTGCCGCCAATGAGCACCGACGAGGCGCTGGAAGCCGCCGCCATCGCGTCGCTGGCCGGGCGCTTCGACCCGCGGCACTGGGCCCGGCGCCCCACCGCTGCCCCGCACCACAGCGCCAGCGCCGTCTCGCTGGTGGGCGGCGGCTCGCCGCCGCGGCCGGGTGGGCAGCGTCAAATTTCCGCGTGGCGTACTCCAAGGGAACACACCAACTTAGAGCTGCCCGCTTCATAGATGAATTCATCGAGACGTCAAAGTTATAAGCGCCTGACTCGCTCACAACCTTGGCTCCCTACACGGTGGCTTCACGTCTTCGCATGCAGGTGGTGGCCTTGCGAGCCTCCAATGCCCATGCCACGGCCATGCAGAACCTGGGTCGCCAGCTGGCCAAGGCAGCAGACCTCGGCCACGGCCCACAAGTGCGACGTACTCGCTATCACCCAGCCTTCACCGCTCATCGGATCAATGCGCTACTTGTTGCGTTTTATGTGCATCGCTCATAATATGCGTGCGTCACACATTTAAGGAGAGCGCCATGCCAATCCCCCACCGATCCGCCAGCGATGTCGCCGGTCTGCTGGCCGCCTTGCACGAGCATGGCGCCGTCGTCGCTACCGGCCTTCTGGATCGTTCATCGCTTGATGCCATGAACAGGGCACTTGACCCCAGACTGGCCGAGCAATCCACTCAGCGCGAGTTCATGAGTCTTGGCGTAGCTGGCTTTTATGGGAGACACACCCGCCATCTGACTGGCCTGACCGGCTGGTGCGAGCCATTTGTTGAACACGTTTTGTGTCACCCCACGTACATGGCTCTGTGTGATGGCGTTCTCCTCGCGAACGCAGCCACGTACCAGCTCAATCTGGCGCACTTGTTCGACCGCGGTAGCGGCGCGCGCAATCAACTTCTGCACCGCGACGACGACGTCTGGGTTCATTGCCCCAAGGCAGGCCACGACGTGGAAGTTGGCAGCGTGATCGCACTGGTTGACTTCACACGCGACAACGGCGCAACGCGCGTGGTGCCCGGAAGCCATTGTTGGGACCGCACCAGGGTGCCGATGGAGCACGAGGTCGAAGTTGCAGAGATGGCTGCTGGCGATGCCGTGATTTATCTCGGCTCCACCATTCATGGCGGCGGCGCCAACAAAACCGACCACTGGCGACGAGGGCTACATCTGAGCTATGTGGTGGGCTGGCTGCGTCCTGAAGAGAACCATTTCCTCACCACGCCCCCGAGCGTGGCTCGCCGTTACGACCGAAAAGCCCGTGCCATGCTGGGCTACGCAGTCCACAACGCCGAAGACCGCGGCGGTGGATACATAGGGTCAGTGGATCTACAAGACCCCCTCGAATTGATGGAGAAAGGCTTGCTATGAGCAAAAAAACTCACCCTGGGCCAGCACTGGAGAACCTGGTGGGCGCGTTATCACGAGCCGTTCAAGACGCGCTCTACGAAAACTCTTCCTTTCATCAAGACCTAGGCGACTCCGCGGTGGGCGCCATTGTCACTGCTCACTCATATCCGGGCCTGTCCATCGGCAGGTTGGCCGAAATCCTCCACCTGACTCATCCAGGCGCCGTTCGTCTTGTAGAGAAACTGGTGCAGCGCGGGCTGGTGGAGAAAAAAGATGGAAACGACGCCCGAACGGTAGCGCTTCATTTGACCGAGGAAGGCGAGCGCTTGCGCCTCACGATGAATGCTAGGCGACACCAACTCATCGGCCGACTGACATCGGCTCTCGATCCCGGTGAGCAAAAGACCATGGCAGAGCTGATTGCCAAGGTCCTGCAAAGCATGCCTCAGTCAAGAAAGGAGGCCTATGCCATCTGCCGTGAGTGCAGTCTCGAGTCTTGTGCCCCGCATGGCTGCCCCGTCGAAATTGGCTGCGAGCGAGCTATTAGGGCACGCCAGGAGGAACGCTGAGATGCTGACACTTATGCGCTGGATCGGCTCAGCCGCCCATGGATGGATAGATCGCATGCAAGAACGGCAGCGCCGATCACAGGGTCTTGATGCACTCAATCACACGCAGAGCTGGTTCGTCGCGGGGCCCGCTGACGTCGGGATCCTGCATATGCGAACCGACCGGTATCTCGCCCTCGTGGAGTACGCACAAGTGCACTACTACACCAAGCACGGTCTGATCTGGTCGCTGATGCGCTCCCGAACGAGCGTCATTAACACGCAGGTGCAATCCAAACACCTCTACCCAATTCGTTTATGGGATCGGGTTGAGGTGAGGACCACGGTCCGCCTTGGGGAACATCTTTACGCAACGTTTGTTCACGACTTATACGCGCGCGGTCGTTGGTGCGCGCGGGTTGAAGCCCAGGTTGTGTTCCGTCATGCGAGGGTCTCTCTTCCGGCAAAACAAGTGCTGTTGCAGACCGCTCAGTGACCATCAGAGACGCAGGCGCCGAATGTGCTTTGCTACATCTAGGCGACCACAGAAATCAAGTTAGACAAGAAAGCAGTCAGGGGGACAGCGCATGGTCCAAACATGTAAAGCGAGCCGTAACAAGCCGTGGCTCGTGGGCGCAATGATTAGCATCTTTGGGCTGGCAGCCTGCGGGGGTGATCCCGGGGTTGTCATATCTTCTTCAGGGGATTCTTCTGACAACCGGATATGGAGTGCAGCACGGCCAATTGATTTTTCCCAATCAGCGAACGCCACAGACCACGCCTTGGAAGTGGCCTCGACAGGGCATGCGATTGCGCTGTGGCGGGTTACCGGGGACGGCCTTTACGCTGCACTCCGATCTCCCGAAGGAGCGTGGCAAGCACCAGAGAGAATAGGGGGTTTCGACGATGCTGATGACGCCTCTAGACTGGACGCAGCGATCACTCCAAGCGGACAGGCTGTGGCTGTATGGGTCAACCGAGGAGTCAGCCCTGGTGTCCGATCCAGACGGTATGTCCCGGGCTTCGGATGGCAAGCGCCCGAGGTCATCGACGCTGCCAACGGCTTCCATGAGGATCCAGAGATCGAGGTCGATTCAACCGGCACTGCTGTAGCAGTTTGGCGGCTGCTACGACCGGATAACTCTCGGGCGATCGCCTACAGTGAGCAACAGCCAAGTCTCGGGTGGACCTCTGCTCGGGACCTAGCAAGTTACTCAACCGGCTCAGTGTCTCTCACGGCTTTCAGTATGCAAACTACAGGGCGCGGCGTCCTGACCTGGACGCACCAGCTACCTGACTCAAGTTATGCCGTTAGCGTCGCTTTTCGCACCGGGGATCGTGCCTGGACTTCGCCCGAGCAAGTGAGCCCACGCCCGGGAGAACCCGTTGCGGCCAGGCTCACCAGCGCAAAAGCGGTTTGGGTCGACAGCCAAACGCCCATGGTGGCCTGGCTGGCGGACGACGGTCCACGCACCCAGCTGCGATTCAGCCGTACAAGCCCAACAGGCTGGACACCGGCCGTCACACTAGCGTCAACGCCAGCACCTTCCACGGTGGCTTTTGACATCGAAGCAGATGGCAATGGAAATGCAATGCTCGCTTCGATTCATGGCGACGCATCACTGAGTTCATCGTGGCGTGCATACGGTCGCACTTTTTCCCAAGGGGGATTCTCAGACGCTGTAGCGCTTCCTTTGCCGACCAACGCCCCTGCGATATCGAGCGATGTGGCATTTGACCAAGCGGGTCGAGCAACAGTAGCAGTGACAGTTCTCGATCGGCAGATCGATCTCTGGACCGTTAGGTGGCAACGTTCTCGTGGCTGGTATAGCCCATCTCTGATGGAATCCGTCGATGCCGTAGTCCGTAAACCGCGACTTGGCACCAGATCACAGGGGGACGTACTTCTCAACTGGATCCAAGATGATGGGCAAGCGCCTTACGCCGAGCGCATCCAATCTTCGATTCTTAGGTGACTCGTGTACAGCGAACACACCGCGAAGACGTTGCTCGCCTTGCTGATCAGCATCCATCAGACAGTTGCCGCGTCCGAACGTGATCCCCCTTCATCGGTGAGACGACTCGCAGACGCTACGCTTAGCTGCGAAGACCTTGCCGGTGAAGCGGTGTCGCTGGAGAGCCAGATTGTCTCTATGGAGAAGGAGGCAGTCGAACTCAACAGGCAACTTGGCAAACTGCAGCGACGGTTGATGGAGGATACGCCTGGCTTAGGCGCCACGGGCTCGGCACTCTCCGGGTCGCTGCTGAGCATCATCCCTGGGGCGGACTTGTTCGCTGGGTTAACGGCAGCCGCCGCCATTGATGCTGAACGACGTCAAACGCTAGACGTTGCGCTGCAAATGCAAGAGGTCGCCGAGAGAATGGCAGACCTTGAAAATCAACTACAGAAGACACAGCGACGACACGACCACGTTGTGTCTCTTTTTCTGGGTAAATCCTGTAGGCCTCTCTGATTCATGCAAACATCTGCTGCAAAAAGGCACCCAGGACATCTTCACATGTTCTGCGGAAAGATTGCCTCTGGAAAATCGACCCTGGCCGGATCTTTGGCTCAACATCCCTGCGGCCTACTGGTATCCGAAGACAAGTGGCTCAGCACGCTGTACCCCTCGGAGCTACAGAGCCTAGACGACTACATTAAGGCGGTACGCCAGTGGCGCGCGGCGATTGGAGACCTGCTCATGAAACTACTTCAGGACGGGTATCACGTCGTGCTGGATATGGCAGCCAATACTCGACTCAGTCGCGCTTGGGGACTTGATTTAGCGCGCGCAGCGAGCGCACAGCACACCCTGCACTGGCTCGATGCACATGACTCACTTTGCCTTCAGCGCTTGCACATTCGAAACAATGTAGGAAGCCATGAATACCAAGTTACAGACGAGCAATTTCGGGCCTTCACCGCGCGATTCGAGCCACCGTCGTCCGAAGAGGGTTTGAACATCACTGTATACAAAATTCCGTAGCAGACATCGCATAGGCGATCGTCTAACAGTTAGGGAGTGCTCAATGTGGATTAGAACCCCCGCGGGGTTCTGACCCACTCGCCCATTTCGAGCGCTGGGAACTGCCTAGTACAGAACGGTCAGAAGATTGGTGACTGCGACAGCGTGAACGTGGGCACTGGGGGTCCGCTGAACGTGACTAGGAGCGGCAGCTACTCGGGCAACTTCGACAGGGTTACGGTCCAGCCTGGAGTGCGCGCCGCCATTGCTGGCAATACCGGTGATGTGCTTGTACGGTCTGGGGCGACTCTGAACCTGACTGGCAATAGCGGGGCAGTTCGCGTTGAGGGGGTGGCCGAGCTGACCGGGAACACCGGGCCGGTGTTTGTGGCAGGCGGTGGAGCCGTGACTGTGCGCGGCATTTCCGAGAGCGTGACGGGGCCTGGAAGGGTCGTCATAGTGCCCGGGGCCATCGTGAACGGGGTTCAGGTCAAGGCTCCCGGCGTGTCTCGCTGATGGTGCCCTTCGGACGACTGTTGCAGACAATTTCGCGACCAGGCGCACGCGCGGGATGCAGCCATTTCACCGGAGGGCTGCGCGCTATGGGTCAATTGATTCGTTATGTTCTTCCGCGTTGGATGCGGCTAACGCGGCTAGGCGCTGCACACGTCCAACATAGTCTGCAGACCGCCTTTCGTTGCAGTTGAGGACTCGTGCAGGTGGGGTGTTTTTCCTAGGGACGGTAGGGGGCCAGTGGCACCGATGGGACGATGGGGTACTCTCAGATCGGATTTCAAGGGCAGGTGATGAAAGTCCACACTAAGCCGCAAGTTCAGGGACCCCCCCAAGGTAAGTGCAATATCTGCTGCAGCGTTGAGAAGCTCACCGCCGACCATGTCCCGCCAAAAGGCACATTGAAGGTCAGGCAGGTCGACCTGTTTCGGATTGTCGACGTCCTGTCGTTGGATCGGCCGGTAAGTTGGAAGAGGGCTCGCCACATGCAAAGTGGGACCTTCTATCGGTCGATCTGTGGTCGCTGCAACAACTCGCTACTTGGATCGAAGTACGACCCGATCCTTGTCGAGTTTGCGAACTCGATCACTGAGATCGTCACCTCTAGCTTGCACCTGCCTTCGTACATCCGGGTGTCGACTGAGCCAGGTCTTCTCGCTAGGGCAGTACTAGGCCACCTTCTAGCGATAGGTATCGAGCGTAGCGAACGTACGGCTCTTCTTGACTCCGTACGCGCTTTTGTGCTCGATGATTCGCTACCGATGCCAGATGGGATTGAGATCCACTACTGGCTGTACCCCTACCAGCGCCAAGTATCTATTCGTACGGCTGTGATGATGACTGACATGTTTGCCAACCAAGTCCAGTTTGGATGCTTGAAGTTCTTCCCCGTTGGGTTCCTTGTCACTTGGGACAACCCACGTCACGAATTGATTTCTGCACCGAGGCTTTCCCCTTACATACTGAGCAGCGGTAGGCATCGAGTCGACTTGATGTTGCCTCTTACCTCGATACCTCATCAGTTCTGGCCAGAGGCGCCAGATAGCTCTGGGGCGGTCCTTTTCGGTGATGATGCCTACGCTGCTTACAGCACCGATTCGAGACGTTCATAGTCGACTGCTTCTTCCAATTTCTGTCTCCGCCTAATGAATGCCCTCGTGGATGCCGCTGTTGGCTCGATCCACGGTCAGCATGTTCACTAGGTAGCCGGCGAAATTGACCAACAGGCTCACGGCGTGCACTTTGAGGCAACGCGCAGTGCGCTTTGACACTGCTGCCCTAACGCCTCGGGCATTACGCACAGGGACATCGCACCTCAACACTCCCATGGATAGCTCGCGCGAAAGGCGACTCGTACGGGGTCGGGGAACGCCATTTCTCAAAGCGCCGCAAGGGCATCCTTGTGAGGCTTTACTCCGCCAGAGGTGCCGTAGTCGGCCACAGGCCAATCGCTGGGACTGCTGAAGTACAAGAACGTGAGCTCAGACGTATGTGCTCCGACCTGGCACTGCTGAACCATGCGGTCTTGTTGCCGATACCGGAACCTCAGTATTCATCCGATTCAACAAACATCTTCTTGCCTACGGGTGAGGTAGCCGCTAGTCTTGAGTTCTGGACATAATGTCCACTTCGGGGGTTGCTCTCCGACCGCCCAGCGCACAGCTCGGCCTGCACCGCAACCGTTAACTTTCCTTGGAGAAAGCCATGGTTGATGAAGATGCAGGTTCTACGAATGCCATTTCCCGCCCCAGTCTGAAGGGGCTTCCTGCTTTCCGGCATCCCTTACTGAGGATCGCTGCGAATCTAGGATCTGCGCCCAAGACCTACAGAGAGTTCCACCAACTTGTCAGGCTTGCGCTAGTCGAACGACCTGGCAGTGCACGACATGTGCAGCTATCGGTCGAAGTTCTCGAAAAGCTAGGAAAGCTGGAGCTCGATAGCCACGTCGCAGCACAGTTCACTCAAGAGTGGCTTTCGGCAAGCGCGCGCGACAGCCGCAGCCCACGGCTGATCGAAGCGCTCTTCTTGAGCGAACTCAAGATCAGAGACCTCGAGCTAGATGCCAAGGCTTGGCGGCCATCCGTTGGCTCCACCGGTGTTCGAAGCCTCCCGTTTCTGAGGACGCAGTTTCCAGACGCTGCCGGTATTGGTCGCAGGGCCAAGCTGCCAGAAGAGCCAGCCGAGCTCTTGCTGAAGTGCGTAGAGCTTGCGCAAGAGGCTGATCTTCAGGGTTCAGTTGCTAGGTGGAAGGCTGAGGACTGTAAGGCTTCGATTCGAGCTATCGCCACCTTGGCATGCAATGAAGTTGGAAGCTTCAAGCTGCGGGCAGAGCTCGACCGCGCAGACTTCTTCCGAAGCATTGGCGTTGCCTTGTGGAACAGCTTGGCAAAACGCCTCCGAGTGGTCGACGCCAGTGAGGAAGCCAAGGCATACCAGGACGGCAGCCTGCTACGAGCAATCGCGCTTCACCTGCAAGGCGTTGAGTACCTATCGAGAGAGGGAGTAACGGGGGAATCTGGCGAAGATCTCTCCCTCACTTCCACGTCGAGCGAAAGCCCGCTTCAACTTCGCGTCATCAAAGGTGAGATCGCCGAACCCACTCACCGAGAAGACAAGGAGGTCGTTCGGCAGTACGAGTTTCTCTGTCGCCCAGTACCAGTTGCAAGGATGCCCACGGCAGAACACCTGCGTGACTTGCTTGGCCAATTGGCCGGCGAGTTTCCATGGGCTAGCTCGGTCGTTGATGAGTTGTCTGCAATGCTCCAGACAAGAAGTCTCTTTGGTGTTCAGGCGCTTCATCTCAGCCCAGTTCTGCTGGTTGGGGCGCCGGGATGCGGAAAGACTCGACTGGTGCGACGGCTGTCAGAGCTGCTTGCTCTACCGTTCATGCCTATCGCCCTCGGTGGCCTTAACGACAGCAAGCCATTTGTTGGCACCTCAAGAGGCTGGGCTGCGGGTGAACCGTCCCCGCTGCTGAACACCATGCTCCGGCACCGAAGCGCCAGTGCCTTGGTTCTCCTTGACGAACTTGACAAGTGCACCAACCAGTCATTCAACAGTCCGGCCGTGCCGTCTGTCCTGTTAGGCCTGCTGGAGCCCGAGTCTGCCCAGAGATGGCGCGACAACTTCTTGCAGACCGAATGTGATCTCAGCCGATTGATCTTTTGGGGGACGGCCAACAACCTGGGGGCAGTATCCAGACCCCTCCTCTCGCGGTTCACTGTGATTCACATGCCGTCGCCCCGGGACTCGGACAAGCATGTTCTCGTCAAAGGGATCTTGGCGGATATTGAGAAGGAGTGGGCGCTTCCGGCAGGCGTGCTTCCCGAGCCTCCTTGGCATGTTTACTCAGGAGTTCCGCTGAACGCCAGAGAACTGCGCCGGTTGATCCTACACTTCCTCAAGGAGTGGAGCGCAGCCCATCTGGCTTCAGAAAAGCTTCACTAGCAATTTCTTGTTGGTCGAAGAGGGCCTGACTTAGCCTCGCCCTTTTCCCTCGCGCTTTCCCCCGTCCTCTGGCTCGTGGTCACGTTAGGGCCTTCAAGGCCCAATCTGTGGATCCGTCTCCTGAGGCATCGGCCGGACTAAACCGATCAGGCTCCTGCGGAGCTTCGCTTTTGCTTGGCTAAGTCGTGATCGACGACCTTTCTCAGCCATCCTGGCAAGAAACCATACCTACCGTTGAAGTTCGTACGGCTGAATCCGTACTCTTTTGCAGCGGCCTGCAGACCATTCGGGAAGTCTTTGAGCCAATCAAGAGCGCTTGTAATGGCTGCGCGCCGGTCTTCGATCGGCATCAATTCGACCATGTGCTCCTTTTGACCCCGGTCATCTTTGTTTAGCCGAATCACCAACTGACACAACTCATGAAGTCCCTTCAGAAGAGCTTCATCGCTTGTGGCAGTGTCGACTGCCGCACCTAAACGGGATCGCAGTGTCAGTAATGTGCTCTCTGCGAACCCAGCGGCGTTCGGTCTTGGTAGGGTAGCAAGACGAAGGTCGAATCCGCATGCCCAACAGTGGGCATGAGAAGTGTGACTTGCGTGCAGGGTACTAGCTACTCCATAGCCCGTGGGCCAGATGGCTCTCCTGCAGTTTGGGCAAGCGTCAAGAAGCCACTGACCATGTCGTGGACAGGCGATCACATAGCCAAGGCGCCATTGAAGACGCATGTAGGGGACCTCGTCATTGTCCAGGCAGGCGGGGCACACGCCCGACCCCCACCTACCCGTCTTCTGGGTTCGACATGGGATCACCCAGATCGGATGGCGCGCCCGACCTGCAGGCACGAGGGTGGCGCCTCGTAAAGTCAGGCCCTGAATCCTGTCTCGACTGGTCATGGACAGGTTTTCAAGCCACGCTGCTTCAGCCTCACTGACCTGGAGGTCTGGGTCTGTACGCCTCGTTCGTTCATCCTTGACGGGATACAGGCGATATCCATTCGCCCACCCCAAGCGTTGCCGCCATGAGGATAAAGACTCGCCGGGAAGCGGTGGGGGCCTCACCAGAAAGCGCGTGGTCCCGAGCATGCTTCAGCGCCTAAGAGACTTCCAACCATGCCGCGAGGTCTGCCGCGGATACGAAAACGTCGCCGAGAAAGATGGCGTTACTCTGCACGACTTGAGCCTCTAACCGGCCGGAGAGAAGGTCTTCTAGCAACTGCGGGAGCTTCGCCGGAGCTCGCTTTCGGCATAGAGCGATAGCGACAGCAAACTCCAGCAATTCGCCCGCTACTTTTCTTCTGCGCACTGCCACGTGAGTCAACCTCCTGATCAGGCTGGCCAAGTCGCTGGTGTGAACCCGAAACACGTACTCAGCGCGACCTAGCCGAAAGACACGGAAGGCGCCGACTCTTCCCAAAGCTCGGATGGTGAGGGTATCTGTTTGCGCGAACTCAGAGGCCTCCTTAATGGTCATCGTGCTGCTCAACAAGGCGAGTAGTCCTTGGAACTCGCCTCGCGGGACGAGAACAGCGTTGGGAAACTGAGGAAGTCGCTTGTTGGTCATTGCTCCCTTGAGCAATCCCGAAGAGACCAGATAGTCAATCGCAGTTGGATGAAGCCTGGTCGCTCGCATGATGAAGCGCTTAGAGACATGCTCTTGACTAGCGCTGGTGGGCAATCGGCTTCTCCCCAGCGTGCGTGCCTGTACGCGGTCGCGGCGGATCTGTTTCCAGACAAGCGCGACCTCCGAGTCTTCAAGTACCCCGGCATCTTCGGAGCGAACGCCCGCTGATTGGAGCGCCACAAGGCGCTGGAACAGAGAGGTTTTCCCATCCCCAAAGACTCGCTCAAGGGCGGGCATGTCCTCACTCGACAGGTACTTGTACCGAGGCACTCTTCCGGGCCCAGTTTTGGATGGCGCCAACCTGCATAGCCGATGGAGAGCTCCGGCACAGGCGTTGTCCTTGGGGTGAAGCGTGTCAAACACCGCGCGATGCTCGTGGAGGAGCTCACTGCAGCCCATGAGCTCATACATCTCATGCATCCATGGCGGAGCCCGCCGACTTGGCCAAGAGCCTAGCGCGCGCCCGCACTTGCAGCTTGCCAGGCTCGGACGGCCGTATTTCAAGGGCCTTACACAGCTGGGACACCTGTCATTCAGGATGACGTTGTGTATGCTGCACAGAAGGACCGAAGGGCTATCCCAAGCAGCGCGCATATACGGCGTTTGGTCTGTGCGAAGGCACTCTGGACAGACCCTACTGCGCATCTTGAAGTAGCCGCGATACCCTGCTTGAAGCTCACCCCCGAACTCTTCAGTGGAACTGAAAAGGCGCTCAAGAATGGAGGCAGGCGGTGCCCTGAAGAGGCGATCAGGCGTTAGGTCAAGCATCGTCGCCAGGATGGTGACACCGCCGATGGCGTTCTCGTTGGCCAGACGGAGGAGATATCCAAACCATGACTCTGCATCGCAGGCAATGGGGCGGTAACGTAGCTTAGGCCCACTCATGAAATGGCTCGTCAGGCTTGTCCAAACCGCGCAGGTCCTTCCTGTCAACCAAAAACGGGTTGGCCTTTGTGTACGCGCCACCAAACACCCAGTTGAATGCTCGCGCAAGGTGGGGTTTGTCAATCGACTCCACCCCGTCGGCCATTGCTTCTGTGACCGCCCGGTCCAGCAGGTCCAACAAGAACTGGAAGATCCCGTTCGATGCCCTTGCGAGGCGAAGCAGCATCTCCGAGGAGGTCAGATCGGAGCGGTCAGCGACCGGCAACCACTTCTCGAGCTCGTGCACTAGCTTCTTGAACTGCTGCATCTGTTGCTCCCCTGTCATATCAAAGTAGGGGAGCTGGTGCCTAAACGGAATCCGCTTACGCAGCTGAATGTTGTCCTGCAGGATCTGTATCGAATCCGGGGTACCTAATAGAACAATCGTCACGCTCAACAGGTCTAGCAGATCCCGTAGAGCCACGGCGGTCTCCCTGGCCCCATTTCTAGAACGCCCTCGCAACAGATCCTGGACGTCGTCAATGATGATGACCCTCAGCCTGGTGGGGCGTGAGATTTTCGAGATCTGATAGATGAGCTCGGAGTAGTTTCGGCTGCGTGGTGTGGCAGCGCCCATGGCAGCAAGGACTTGAAGCGCCAGTTGCTTGCGCGTTGACACTTCGGGGCACTTCACGACGATCACCGGAATGTGGTCAGCGTCGGGCGTTGGTTCTGATGGCATCGCGGACACGAGGTCTCGCATGTATGAAGCAAGTCTTGTTTTTCCCGAGCCGGTTTCCCCATACACAAAGAGTCCCGTAGAAGCGCCAGTCCGTCCGGTAAGCTCGATTCGGTCGGACATTGCGTCAAGTGCTTCGCGGATTTTTGGGTGAGGAATGAACATTTCCCGCCGCCAAACGTCTCGCTCTTCTCGACTTGCGCCTCGCCACCTTGCTTTGTCCGGAGGTGCAGGGTTACCGATGATCATCGGACCTCCCATTCGAGGTCGCTTATGTCGATGCTGTCGAGCTGCGCGAGCTGGTACTCAGCATCCGTCATCAGGATCTTTGGTTCAGCAGGTTCTTGAGTGACGTATGCAGCTGCTCTTGTGGGTGGTAGGACCGACATCGGCTGAACATCGACGCGGTGTGCCTTTTGGCGGACTCGAAGCTTGGTGTCCCTCTTCATGGACTCCACGATTTCGGCCAGCTGGTTGCGCGCCCCCACGCAGTCTTCGATGCTTGGGTTTCTCAGGCCCCGCTCGCGCGCGAGCTTGAGGATCTGCTGCTGCTGCTTCACGCTGAGGAAGGACGTGTAGCGCTCATCCTCAAGGCAAGGTACGAAGAACATAGCCTTCGTTCCGGGATCCTCCACGGCGATGCGGCCAAGATCATCCGGGTCGAGAAATACCTTCACCAGCGCGTTTCTGCCGATTCGCCGACGCAGCCTCTCAAGTTGGTCGCTGTTGTAACGTAGCTGCAGGATAAGGAGTCCGCCGCTTTCTCGGAGTCGGGCCTCTTTCGGGATCATGCGCAGGATCTGAAGGTCAGCGTGGGTGATGTTCATCACCGGCGGCGCTGGGTTGGGTGACTGTGCTCGGCGCTGTAGCGGTGTGAGTCCGTCGCTGCCCGGCTCGTTGAGGTAGACCCGCACGATCCAATGCGCGATATGCCGCCTGAACTGTGACGCCGTAAGAATGGCTTGGTGCATGCCGTTCTTGACGGAGTCGTTTCGCACCTCGCCACTCGACCACCCCGGCAGCCTCGGCAGGCATTTCGTCTTGAGGATGTGGTTAAAGTGCTCGACGCAGGTTTTTTCAGTGGGCGTGTATGGTTTGGCCCAGCTCATGGGCATGTTCAGCTTCACCTGCAGCGCTAACAGCTGATCGGCATGGTTCTGCGGCGGGTTGTCCATTACGTAGTTAGCAGCCCTGCCATAGCCAATCCATCCACTGGCAACTTCTGCATACTCTGGCCGCCTTGGGTCCTTCGGTAGCAGGCCATCCAATATGCAGTCCACTGCTGACTGTGCCGAACGCGGGTCGGGCCCTACGATGAGGCCATGTGGGACGAGATCGTAGGTGTCGATTCCCACCGTCAATATCGCCCTACCAATCGGCAAGCCTGTTCGGTCATCGATCAAAAAGACCCCTGTGTCGGTGTCATCGATCTGCACCTCCAGGTAGGGGCGATCTGTGCGTTTCTTGGGGTAGGCGTTTCGGTACCTGCGGTTTGCTTCACGTGTCCCGAGTAGCTTTTTGTCGCGCTCGTACTTGGACACGGATGCTTCAAGCCGCCTCCTCACGGTGCTCAGAGAAGGCGCCTTTATCTCCTGACCGCGGCGCATTCCCTCGGCACGCACTGCGGCGTACACGTCCTGGTAAACCTCAGTTGCCGCCTTGACGTACGGCAGGTCCTTCGCCAAGGCGATTGCTTGATGGAGGATTGCTTCAGCTGCGTCGTCAGTGCGTGGCTTTCCCACGCCTCCGCGCCGGTCGAATCGTGGAAGCAAAATGGTTGCATCGCCACCTGATCGGTCAAGTGACTTCTGCGCGCGTTGGAGCGTCCGCAAGGTGTATGGGACAGCATCGGCAAGCCCGCCCTGCCGCAGTTGTGCATAGGTGGCGCGAGCTCTTGCGCTTTTTGGATCTGGCAGCACACCCGCACGCTCCAGGGCATCCAGCCACCGAAGCTTGTCGGTCATGTGCCTGGACTGTGCAGCCGATACACCCCGCGCCTTTAACTGATCTGCAGCTTCAGGATCCTGTACGGCCAGAAAGGCGCGAGGTTCTTCTATGGATACATTGCCCTGCGCGAGAGCGGAATACAGTTCAGCTAGGGGGATTTCCTTGCGCTCAAACGTCACGATGTGTTCGAGGACCACGTTCGTGCTGGTCAAGTGCCAAATCCGGAAGACGTCCCCACCAGCCCGCAGAACCTGCCCGAGGCTGAAAGTAACTGCCGTAATCGCTTGGGGCAGCAGCCGGACTGAAGTACGTGGTTTCATTAAGTGTCTCCGCGATGGGCCCCTGAACGTAGTTTTGTGCCCAGGCAAACATGAGCTCATCCCATGTGGCTCCTAAGCTGTTCAGCAGTTCGGCCAGTCGCATCCTGCTGCTGCGCACCTGGGAGGAGAGCCGCTCCAAAACGGAGTCTCGTGCTGGCATCCGGGAGCAGCGCTCCATATCCAGCAGGTTGTTCCGCGCGCTTTGGCCTAATGCCGCATAAGCGTGTTGGGCATGCTTGTCGGACCACAAGACCGCGCTTAAGCCAAGCGCGATGAGTTCTCGCTCCCGGTCGCGAAAACTTGTTAGGTACTCCGCGGTTAGGTATTTCGCGGACTTGACTTCTACGACGACCAGCTCACCCGTATACAGCTCCACCAGCAGGTCGGGGTAGCCGTGACTTCCGCCGTAGTCTTCCAAGCTGAAGGGTTGAAACTTGTAGCGCTGGACTAGGCCAAGGCGAAAAAAGTGGTTGAGCAGCAGCGCTGCTGTCAGCTCGTTGCCGCCCTCACACATATGGTCGGCACCACGAGGATCCTGTATTACGCTGCGCTGGGTATGCCTCGATCGGCCTGCAACTCGGCGTGCGGGTGGCCCATCAAAGATAGCATCCCGCCACCCCTTGTCATCGGCTAAATGGGATCTCTCACGTCTGCGGTGCATCGCAACTCCTCTTCACGGGTAATGGTCCCGTGCACGTTCAACAAAAAAGGAGTTGCCCTGCACCAGTTAGTGCATTTAAACTGGCATTGCGAACCGCCAGTGGGTAACTCCTACTGAGGCAAATCTGGGGTTGCAGCCCGTAGATTTGTGGTCAATAAAGCGCCTCCCCCGCGGGAGGCGCTTTTCTTTCCGCCCACGCGCCATGCGTGGGCTGTGGTGCCAGCGGCCTAAAGCGCGCGCTGGTGCATCAGGGCTTTAGACCCAACTCTTTTGCAATGCGCAGGCTATCGCCGCGTAGGCATTTGCGCGCTCCCGAAATGACTGCGTACACAAGCTTTGGCTCGTACCCCCGGCGTCTGGCCCAAGCTGTCACCGGAATCCCATACCTCGCCCTAAACGCCTGTGTACTTAGCGCGCCTGCACCGCGAGAGCTTTGCTTGAGGCTGTGCATGGGGGTGGGAAGAAGTGAGCTGCAACGATGACTGCACTGCAAATATACAGCAGCTATAACAAGAAGGTCAAACATCTACTTTCTGTTATTTGCGAAGATATCCTGGCACAAAATTAGTTTGGCTCGTGCCTCAGCACGCATGAAGCGGCCCGGCCCTAGAAGGGTGTCGGGTGGCAGGGGATGGCTTCCGGACAAGCAAGACCATGCGCCCGCCTGGCCGCAAATGCGAAATGAAGGACAGCTCTGTCCTGCATCACTTGCCCCCCCACAGGCGCTACGATGAACCGAACAAATGGGAGGAAGACACGGATGCGAATCACCGACAACGGAGAAGGCGGCTCAGTCGCGCTGTACTGGGACTTTGAAAATCTCCACGCTGGTCTCATGGAGGCCAAGTACGGCGAAGGTGCCTATGCCAAGCAAGACAACCGCTTCAAGGTTCAGGAGCCGTTGATCGATGTCCAAGCATTGGTCGAGCTTGGCGCGTCGTTCGGTCCGGTCGCCATCAACCGCGCATATGGCAACTGGCAATACTTGGGCCGCTACCGCGATGCGCTACTGCAGAGCTCGGTAGAGCTGATCCAACTATTTCCGCCCGGGGCTTCCGCGAAGAACGGCGCCGATATCAAGCTGTGCCTTGATGCCACAGAAGATCTCAGCCGCTTCTCTCACATCAAGACGGTCATCGTCGTGGGCGGGGACAGCGACTACATGCCTGTCGCACAGAAGATCAAGGCCGCTGGACGCACCTTGATTGGCATCGGCAACCGCAAGAACACCAACAAGCACTGGGCCAAGAGCTGCCACGAGTTTCGCTTCTATGACACCCTTGTAGCGCCCGAGGTCGTGCCAGACAAGATGACGACGGACCTGCAGGAGGCAGTGCCGCCCCAGCCAACAGATCCTGCCGCAGAGTTGCTTCGCCGTGCCATTCACTTGCTCTCTGAGTTGAAAGGGGAGCCGTGGGTGAACAAGGCCAACGTGCTGCATATGATCAAGCGCTTGGACTCCACCTTCGACCCGAAGGACCACGGCTACGCCGGATTTGGCGAAATGCTCAAGGCGCTGGACGCAGTTGTGGAGGTGCGCAAGGGCGAGGACGATCACCAGCTTCGTTTGCGGCGTTAGCAAGCGTGCGAGCACATCCTTGGCGCCGCTGGCAGCCTACGAACGACCTCTACTAGGTCCGATCAGATGGACTTCAAGGTGGTGAGCAACGGCGTGTTCTTGCTGCCGCCGCACTCGTTGGCCGAGGCCAGAATTTGCATATCCTGAGCATGGACGTACGATGCGCAAATGCAAAACCTCGCACAGACCCTCAAGCAAGAGATTGCCCGCATCGTACGCAAGGAGTTGCGCCAAGACGTCGCGGCGCTTAGGAAGGCAGCTTCCGGCTACAGGTCAGATATTGCTGCTCTCAAGCGTACGGTCAAGGATTTGCAGGTGCAGTTGCGCGCCACTCAAAGAGCCTCCGCTCGAAACGCGCCTCCTCAATCCCAGGAGGGTGCGGTACCGCGTGCAGGCCGAAAGGCATCCTTCGATGCTGAACGCCTAAAGGCGAAACGACTTGCCCTGGGCCTGAGCCAGGCACAGATGGCAGCCCTGCTCGGCATCTCCACCCTCAGTCAATGGAAGTGGGAGTCTGGCCAAGTAACGCCTCGCGCCTCTAAGCTTGTGCGTTACTTCGAGGTCATGGCGATGGGTAAGCGAGAAGTTGCCCAGGTGCTTGAGGCTTCATAGCTGACCTAAGGTCGCGGTGCAGTTGAACACATGCGATGAGCGTCTGGCTAGCTGACAGACCTCGATGCATATTCCCTCTAGGCTTGCGATCCCAAAGCAAAGACGGCTGGAGTTCCATAGAGCACCCTGCAGGCCTTCCTGGCTGTCTGCAGTCATGCGAGTTGACCGACGGCTGTACGCAAGGCCTGATGGAAACATCGCTGGACGTCGTGGGGACACAGGCTACCGACGACTGGCCACAAGGTTTTCTACCAGCGTGTCGACACTCTTAGCGAGGAACTAGTCTCGCGGAATCTCTGCACATAAATGTGGTACAGATCGCGTCCGTCCGTCCAGCGCCGAGAACAAGTCGCCCCTGAAAAAGGGTAGTTACGGTCTGATCAATCTATCGCTTCCCTCCCTCGAACCCTTGATGGTTATGGACTCGGTCCGTCCCCGGGCTGAGAACCAACCAGCCAGGCCAGCAAAGCTCGCGGAGTAGTCGCAACGGTGGAAACCTGATCACGCTTCGATGACTGGAATGCGCGAGACACCGTGAGTAGATCGGCGACCGTGATTCAGCGCCTGATGGCCGCTGGTGTGGTGCGGGTGGATGCCCAGGGAGACCGGAGGCCACCCGGTCGGTCCAGCTGGCACGAGCGGCCTACCTCGATGCCGGCGTGTCGTCGTGCACCTGGTCCAGTCGACCGCTCAAGGGCACCTTGGCGGTGGACCATGCCATTCCGTTCGCCCTCTGGGGCAACAACGACCTGTGGAACCTGGTGCCGGCAGACCCCAAGGTCAATCTGTCCAAGTCGGACAAACTGCCGGCTTCCGAGCTGCTGGAAGAGAGCAAGCCCCGGATCGTCGCGTCCTGGGATGTTCTGCGGGACCGGTTGCCCGAAGCGTTCGGCCGTCAGGCACAAGCCCTGGCTGGAGAGCCGTTGCCCAATACGGGCGCTTGGGCCGACAAGCTGTTTGCCCGGTTCCGCGAGGCGGTCGAGTTCACGGCGCTGCAGCGGGGTGTGGAGCGGTGGTCTGTGAACGGCTCCAGGTAGAGCATTTTTTAGAAGCGGGCAGGTGACCTGCAGAACACCTGCGGCTCTCATCGCGGGGCAGATTAGGTCTGCTGTAGGCTGAATGCAGCCTCTCAGCAGTTATCGGAAGAACGACTGCTGTGAACTGGAGAGTGACGGGATGTGTTGAAGCGATCTGAGTGCCTCACGCGGTGGCAGACCCTGGCTTGAACTGCCCACCGCTGGCTGGCGCCCTTCAGTTGCAAGGGGCAGCTTTTCAACCCTCGACTTGAGGAAATAGCACGTTGTTTTCCAGGTGGATGTGGCTGATCAGGTCATCGGTCAGCTGCGCGGTGCTGGCGTACAGCGCACGCCAAGTGTTGCAGGCCCCCGGCGGTGGTGTGTGGTCGGTGGTCAGGGCGGCCAGCCGGTCCAGCAGGGCGCCGTGGCCGGTGTGTTCGTCGCGCATCGCGGCGATGGGGCTGCCCAGGACGGCACTGCCGGCCTCAATGGCGGGGAACAGCACCTGTTCTTCCTTTTCCATGTGTTCCAGCAGCTCGACTTCCATGTTTTCGAGCAGGGCCGCCAGACCCACCGGCACGGCCGGGTGGTCGCGGTGCACCGCCTCCACACGCCGGGCCATGCGGATCATTTCGGGCAACTGCTCGCGGTGCACCGCGTGGTAACGCGTGAGGATGTGGTCGATCAGCGCCGCGGGGTCTTGCGTGTCGGGCGCCTGGTCGTCCCGCTGCAGGCGGGCCAGTTCGGCCAGCACAGCGTCGGTGTCCAGTCCCTTGCTGGCGCAGGCCTGTGCCAGCGGCACCTGGCCGCCGCAGCAAAAGTCCAGCTTGAGGCGGCGGAAGATGGCGGTGGCACCTGGCAGGTCAACGGCGATCTGGCCGATGGCCTGCTGGGCCTGGGGACGCTCAAGGGTGGTGGTGTTCATGTGCAGCTCCTGAATGTGCATTTGGGATGCATGTATTTAGCCATAAAATGCATTCGGAGTGCATATTTCCATGGAACGAGTCCGGGCATCCGGACGAACGACCCCCACCACCCCCTTGGACCCCAACCGGAGCCTGCCGTGCGACTGACCCAGTGGACCGACTACAGCCTGCGCGTGCTCATGTACTGCGCCGCCACCCAGGGCCGCGAGGCCCTGCCCACCGTAGCCGAAATCGCGCAGGCGCACGGCATCTCGCACAGCCACCTGACCAAGATCGTCATGACCCTGGCCGCCCAGAGCTGGCTGGAAACCTTGCGCGGGCGCGGGGGCGGCCTGCGCCTGCTGGTCCCGGCCGGGCAGGTCAGCGTGGGCGACGTGGTGCGCCAGACCGAGGCCGATTTCCAGCTCGTGGAGTGTTTTGACGCCACAGGCAACACCTGTCGCATGGGCGGGCGCTGCCACCTGCAGTCGGTGCTGGGCCAGGCCATGGACGCGTACCTGGCCGTGCTGGACGGCGTGACCCTGGCCGACCTGGTGGCGCCGGCGACCAGCGCGCGCGTGCGCTGGGTGCCCGGCCTGCCCGACCCGGCCCTGTTGTCTGCACGGCCGCTGGCCGGGTAACCTCGCACAATGGCCGCCACCGCATCCCTGTCCACCAAGCTCATTCGCATCGGCGCGGCGCTGCTGGTGCTGGCGCTCGCCTCCATTGGCCTCACGCTGTGGGTGACCTGGCAGCTCGAAGGCGGCGCCGCCGCCGTCAACGAGGCTGGGCGCATGCGCATGCAGACCTGGCGCCTGACCAGTGCGGTGCAGGCGCAGCGGCCCGCGCCAGAGGTGCAGAGCCTCGTGCAGCGGTTTGACGACAGCCTGGGTGTGCTGCGCGAAGGCGACCCCACCCGTCCGCTCTTCGTGCCGTGGGACGACGACGTGCGGCGCGAATTCGGCGCCGTCGAGCGCCTGTGGCAAAGCCAGCGCGCGCTCTGGACCGCGCCACGGATGCCCGACGACCCGGTGCTAATCAGCTCGGCCGATGCCTTCGTGATGGCCATCGACCGTCTGGTGCTGGCCATCGAGCACCAGCTGGCCGGCTACACCGCGCTGCTCAACCTGTTCCAGTTCGCCATGATGGCGCTGGCCGTGGCCGGTTCGGTGGTCATGCTCTACACCGGCTACCTGTATGTCATCAACCCGCTGGGGCACCTGCAGCGCGGGCTGGCGCAGGTCGAGGGCGGGGAGTTCGGCACCCGCATCGATGTCGACACGCAGGACGAGTTTGGCCAGGTGGCGGCCAGCTTCAACCGAATGGCGGCCACGCTGCAGTCGCTTTACGAAGGGCTGGAGGCCAAGGTGGCCGCCAAGACCGCACACATCGAGGCACAGCGCGCGCGGCTGGAGGCGCTGTACGAGGTCAGCGCCTTCCAGGCCAGGGCCAACACCATCGAGGAACTCTCCCAGGGCTTTTCGCAGCGGGTGCGTTCGGTCATGAAGGCCGACGCGGTGGCGGTGCGCTGGTCCGACGAGGCCAACCAGCGCTACCTGATGCTGGCCTCCGACTGCTTCCCGCAGGACATGCAGGCCGAGGAGCGCAGCCTGATCGCCGGGGCCTGCGCCTGCGGCAGCCTGCAGCCCGATGCGCGCACCCGCGTCATCCCCATCCACAGCCACGACGCGGCGCCCATGCGCCACTGCGCGCGCGCGGGCTACCAGAACCTGGTGAGCGTGCCGGTGCGGCTGCAGCAGCGGCTGATCGGCGAAATCGACCTGTTCTTCCGCAGCGAGGTGCACCTCAATGCCGACGAAACCGAGCTGCTCGATGCCTTGGCCAGCCACCTGGCCAGCGCGCTCGAAGGCCTGCGCGCGGCCGCGCTGGAGCGCGAGGCCGCGGTGGGCGAGGAACGCGCGCTGCTGGCGCGCGAGCTGCACGACTCCATTGCGCAGTCGCTGGCCTTTCTGAAAATCCAGGCCCAGCTGCTGCGCGGCGCGGTGCAGAAACAGCAGCCTGAGCAGGTGCAGGCCACGCTGGACGAGCTGGACGCGGGGCTGAAAGAGAGCATCAACGACGTGCGCGAGCTGCTGGTGCACTTTCGCACCCGCACCAACACCGACGACATCGAAGCCGCGCTGCAGGAGACGTTGCAGAAGTTCCAGCACCAGACCGGCCTGCCCACGCGGTTGCAGCTTGAAGGCGATGGCCTGCCCCTGCCGGCCGACGTGCAGGTGCAGGTGCTGCACGTGGTGCAGGAAGCGCTGTCGAATGTGCGCAAGCACGCCGGGGCCAGCCACGTCAGCCTGGACGTGCACAAGGGCTCGCAATGGCGCTTCGTGGTGCGCGACAACGGCAGCGGCTTCGACACCGCGCAGCGGCACGGTGAAACTCATGTGGGCACCAAGATCATGCGCGAGCGTGCCGAACGCATCGGCGCCACGGTGCTGATCGAATCCCTGACCGGCCAGGGCACTTCCGTCACGCTCACGCTGCCCACCAACCCGGTGACCACCGTGGGGGTGGGCACGGCGGGCCTGGACTTTACCGACTCTGTCCTGAGCAACCCATGACCCGTTCCATCCAACTGCTGCTGGTCGACGACCACTCCCTGTTCCGCCGCGGCCTCAAGGCCCTCCTGTCGCAGGACGAGCGCTTCCGGGTGGCCGGCGAGGCCGGTGACGTGGGCGAGGCCCTGCGCTGCCTGGCGCAGCAGCGGCCCGACGTGATCCTGCTGGACAACCACTTGCCCGGCGTGCGCGGGGTGGACGCGATTCCCGCACTCAAGGAGGCCGCGCCCGCTGCGCGCGTGCTGATGCTCACCGTCAGCGAGAACGAGAACGACCTGGCCGCCGCGCTGCAGGCCGGGGCCGACGGCTACCTGCTCAAGACGGTGGAGTCCGACCAGCTGGCCGAGACCATCGTCAAGGTGGTGGACGGCGAGTCGGTCATCAGCCCGGAGATGATGACCAAGCTGGTGGCGGTGGTCCGTTCGCGTCCGTCCGCAGCGCCCACAGCCGTGCCAGCCGCTGCCCTTGTCGGCGCTCCGGTGGCGCAAGCCATACCGCGAGAGGCCGCGTGCAGCGCCGACCTGCTGTCACCGCGCGAGCGCGAAATCCTGTTGCTGATCGCGCGCGGCGACAGCAACAAGCTGATCGCACGCGAGCTGGACATCGCCGAAACCACGGTGAAGATCCATGTGCAGCACATCCTGCGCAAGCTGGGCCTGAGTTCGCGCGTGCAGGCGGCGGTGTTCGCCACCAGCCAGGGCCTGGCCTGACGCCCTGGCGCTACCGGGCCTGGCGCCAGCCCACGGCGCACACCACCACCCAGAACCCCAGGCGCAGCGCCAGCGCGCCCACGGTGCGCATCTCGAAGGCGCCGCCGCCGAGCACGTGCACGCCGAAGGCCACCGCCACCAGCGCGGTGCCCAGCACCAGCGCCGTTGCCAGCCACAGCCCCCAGCGCTGGCCGAGCCACAGGCCCAGCCCGGCGGCCACGTAGGCAAAGCCCGCCAGAAAGTTGAACCACAGCACGAAGCCCACGGTGTCGCCCAGCGCCGTGCGAGTGGAAGCGTCGCCGAACAGGCCCTGCCAGCCGCTGAACACGGTCAGCGCGCCGAACACCATGCCCACGGCGGCCAGGATTTTGATGAAGCGGCGGGTCGACATGGGGGCATCTCCTGAAGCGCTGTGATGCACAGCGCCATGCGATCACGGTATGCCCCAACGGGGAGGGTGATGGACTTGATCTGGCGCAATGCCACCTGAGAAACCCGCGCGGGTAGTTCTTTCGGACGATGCCCGAGCGTGGTCGCATCGTTCTTCTGCCGAGGTCTTGCGTGCCATTGGCGGATGTTCAGCCTGGCCCTGAAGTGGAACAGTCATGCCATGTCCTTCGGAGTGACAACATGGCTTCAGAACTGAGAAACGAAAGAAAGGCCTGGTCGGTCCTGATCGTCAGCACGCTGGCGTTCACCGTCTGCTTCATGGTCTGGATGATGTTCGGCGTGATCGGCATCCCGATCAAGAAGATGCTGAACCTGAACTCGACCGAGTTCGGCCTGCTGACCGCAATGCCGGTGCTGACCGGCTCGCTGATCCGGGTGCCCCTGGGCATCTGGACCGACCGCTACGGCGGCCGCATCGTCATGGCCTGTGTGATGGCGATCACCGTGCCGGCGATCTGGCTGATGAGCTACGCCACCGAGTACTGGCACTTCCTGACCATCGGCCTGTTCGTCGGCCTGGCGGGCGGCTCCTTCTCGGTCGGCACGCCTTACGTGGCGCGCTGGTTCCCCAAGAGCCGCCAGGGCATGGCCATGGGTGTGTACGGCGCAGGCAACTCTGGCTCGGCGGTCAACAAGTTCGTGGCGCCGGTCCTGCTGGTGGCCTTTGGCTGGACCATGGTGCCGCAGGTGTACGCGGCCATCATGCTTGGCACCCTGGTGCTGTTCTGGCTGTTCAGCCACAGCGACCCGTCGCACCTGGTGCCCAGCAACGTCAAGTTCACCGACCAGCTCAAGGCGCTGAAGGACCCCAAGGTCATCAAGTACTGCCAGTACTACAGCATCGTGTTCGGTGGCTACGTGGCGCTGGCGCTGTGGATGGTGCAGTACTACGTGGGTGAGTTCGGTCTGGACATCCGCGTAGCCGCGCTGCTGGCCGCCTGTTTCTCGCTGCCCGGCGGCGTGCTGCGCGCCATCGGTGGCGTGCTGTCCGACAAGTACGGCGCCCACAAGGTCACCTGGTGGGTGATGTGGGTGAGCTGGATCTGCCTGTTCCTGCTGAGCTACCCGCAGACCGACTTCACGGTGCAGACCGTCAACGGCCCGACCACTTTCCACATCGGCCTGAACGTCTATGTCTTCACCGGCCTGATGTTCATCCTCGGGGTGGCCTGGGCCTTCGGCAAGGCCAGCGTCTTCAAGTACATCAGCGACGACTACCCCCAGAACATCGGCGCCATCAGCGGCATCGTCGGCCTGGCCGGCGGCATGGGCGGCTTCGTTCTGCCGATCCTGTTCGGCGTGCTGATGGATCTCACCGGCATCCGCTCCAGCGCTTTCATGCTGATGTACGGCGTCGTCTGGGTCTCGCTGATCTGGATGTACTGGACCGAAGTCCGCCAGACCGAGGTCATGGGCGCCAGCGCCAAGCCCTTTTCCCTTCAGAACTGACCGCTCCGGTCAGCACACCCCATGAACACCAACACACACAACGGCGCCGACGTCCAGGACTGGCGCCCCGAAGACGAAACCTTCTGGAACGCAACCGGCAAGAAGATCGCTTACCGCAACCTCTGGATCTCGGTGCCCGCGCTGCTGTGCGGCTTCGCGGTCTGGGGCATGTGGGGGATCATCACCGTGCAGATGCTCAACCTGGGCTTCCCCTTCACCCAGGCCGAGCTGTTCACGCTCACCGCCATCTCCGGCATCTCAGGCGCCACCATGCGCATCCCGGCGTCCTTCCTGGTGCGCCTGGCCGGTGGCCGCAACACCATCTTCCTGACCACCGCCATGCTGCTGGCCCCGGCCATCGGCACCGGCGTCGCGCTGCAGCATCCCGAGTGGCCGCTGTGGGCGTTCCAGCTGCTGGCCCTGTGGTCGGGCGTGGGCGGCGGCAATTTCGCCAGCTCGATGTCCAACATCAGCACCTTCTTCCCCAAGCGCCTGCAGGGCACGGCGCTGGGTCTGAACGCCGGTCTGGGCAACTTCGGCGTGACGACCATGCAGATCGTCATCCCGCTGGTGATGACGCTGCCCCTGCTCGGTGCCTTCGGCGGTGAGCCGATGACGCTGGTGAAGGACAGCGGCTGGATCTTCGGCAAGATCGCCGCCGGCACGCCGACCTGGATCCAGAACGCCGGCTATGCCTGGGTGCTCTCGCTGGTGCCGCTGTCCATCCTGGCCTGGTTCGGCATGAACAACCTCAAGACGGTGTCGCCCGCCACGGGCAATCCCATCGTCGCATTCGCCAAGGTCACCTACCTCTACACCCTGGCCTTCATCCCGGCCATCTTCATGCTCTGGCTGTACCTGCCGGCCCCCACCGGTCTGGGCATCCTGAACATGTGGATCGCGATCCCGCTGGACGTCGTCCTGGCGCTGCTGATGATGAAGCTGGCCGCCTTCGGCCCCATGAAAGAGGGCGTGAGCAAGCAGTTCGCCATTTTTCGCAACAAGCACACCTGGTCGCTGACCGCGCTCTACATCGTCACCTTCGGTTCCTTCATCGGTTTTTCGATGGTGCTGCCGCTGGCCATCACGGTGATCTTCGGCTTCCAGCACATCCCCGACGCCGCCGGCGTGATGACACACACGCTGAAGAACCCCAATGCGCCCTCGGCCCTGACCTACGCCTGGATCGGCCCGTTTGTGGGCGCTGCGGTGCGCCCCATCGGCGGCTGGATCTCCGACAAGGTTGGCGGCTCCATCGTCACCCAGGTCATCTCGGCCGTGATGGTGGCCGCGTCGGTCGCGGTGGGCTACGTGATGATGCAGGCCTACGGCTCGGCCACGCCTGAGCACTACTTCCCCGCCTTCATCGGCCTGTTCATCGTGCTGTTCTTCGCCAGCGGCATCGGCAACGGCTCGACCTTCCGCACCATCGGCGTCATCTTCGACCGCCAGCAGGCCGGCCCCGTGTTGGGCTGGACCTCCGCCGTCGCCGCCTACGGCGCCTTCATCGCACCGGTCGTCATCGGCGCGCAGATCAAGGCGGGCACCCCGCAACTGGCCATGTATGGCTTCGCCATCTTCTATGCCCTGTGCCTGGTGCTGAACTGGTGGTTCTACCTGCGCAAGGGCGCAGAGATCCGCAACCCCTGAACACGCGCATCCACGAAGCCACGCCCCATTCTTCGGAGACCCACGATGAGTCACTTTCTCGACCGCCTCACCCACTTCAGCCTGCCCAAGGAAGCCTTCTCGGGCAACCACGGCCTGACGACCAACGAAGACCGCACCTGGGAAGACAGCTACCGCAACCGCTGGGCGCACGACAAGATCGTGCGCAGCACCCACGGTGTGAACTGCACGGGCTCCTGCTCGTGGAAGATCTACGTCAAGGGCGGCATCGTCACCTGGGAAACCCAGCAGACCGACTACCCGCGCACCCGCTGGGACATGCCCAACCACGAGCCGCGCGGCTGCGCGCGTGGTGCCTCGTACAGCTGGTACCTGTATTCCGCCAACCGGGTGAAGTACCCCATGGTGCGCGGCCGCCTGCTGGAACGCTGGCGCGCCGCCCTCAAGGTCAGCAAGAGCCCGGTCGACGCCTGGGCGCTGATCCAGCAGAACCCCGAAGCCCGCCGCGACTACCAGCAGGTGCGTGGCATGGGCGGCTTTGTGCGCAGCACCTGGGACGAGGTCAACCAACTCATCGCAGCGGCCAACGTCTACACCATCAAGCAGCACGGCGCCGACCGCATCATCGGCTTCTCGCCGATTCCCGCCATGTCCATGGTGAGCTACGCCGCTGGCTCGCGCTACCTGTCGCTGATCGGCGGCGTGTGCATGAGCTTTTACGACTGGTACTGCGACCTGCCCCCGGCCAGCCCACAAATCTGGGGGGAGCAGACCGACGTGCCCGAGTCGGCCGACTGGTACAACAGCTCGTTCATCATCGCCTGGGGCTCCAACGTGCCCCAGACCCGCACGCCCGACGCCCACTTCTTCACCGAGGTGCGCTACAAGGGCACCAAGACGGTGGCGGTGACGCCCGACTACTCCGAGGTCGCCAAGCTGTCCGACATCTGGCTGCACCCCAAGCAGGGCACCGACGCGGCGCTGGCCATGGCCATGGGCCACGTGGCGCTCAAGGAGTTTTACTTCCCCGACGGCGGCAAACCGCGCTCCAGCTATTTCGACGACTACGCCCGCCGCTACACCGACCTGCCGCTGCTGGTGATGCTCAAGGAACACACCCTGCCCGACGGCACGGTGACCAGGGTGCCCGACCGCTACCTGCGCGCCAGCGACTTCAACGGCCACCTGGGCCAAAAGAGTAACCCCGAGTGGAAGACCGTGGCGTTCGACACCGCGGGCAAGGCGGTGCTGCCCAATGGCTCGATCGGCTTCCGCTGGGGCGAACCGGGCCGTGAAGACGAAGGCAAGTGGAACCTGGAAGCGAAGGAAGCGCGCACCAACACCGAGGTGAAGCTCAAGCTCTCGGTGATCGAAGACGGCGAGCAGGAGCACCAGGTGGTGGACGTCGGCTTCCCGTATTTCGGCGGTCGCGACACCCCCAACTTCACCGGCAACACGCAGAACGGCGAGATCAACCACGCCAGGGTGCCGGCCGTCCGGTTGCGCCTGGGCAAGGCTGGCGAAGAACGTTACGCCCTGGTGGCCACCGTGTTCGACCTGCAGGTGGCGCAGTACGGCATCGACCGCGGCCTGGGCAGCGGCGCGAAAGATTTCAACGACGACGCTGCCTACACACCCGCCTGGCAGGAGCGCATCACCGGTGTGCCGCGCGCACAGGTGATCACCGTGGCGCGCCAGTTCGCCGAGAACGCCGACAAGACGCACGGCAAGTCCATGGTGATCATCGGCGCGGCCATGAACCACTGGTACCACGCCGACATGAACTACCGCGGCGTCATCAACCTGCTGATGATGTGCGGCTGCATCGGCCAGAGCGGCGGCGGCTGGGCGCACTACGTGGGCCAGGAAAAGCTGCGCCCGCAGACCGGCTGGGTGCCGCTGGCCTTTGCCACCGACTGGATTCGCCCGCCCAAGCAGATGAACAGCACCAGCTTCTTCTACGCCCACACCGACCAGTGGCGCTACGAGAAGCTGGGCATGGACGAGATCGTTTCACCGACGCTCAGCAGTGCCGACAAAGCCGCCTTCAGCGGCAGCATGATCGACTTCAACGTGCGCGCCGAGCGCATGGGCTGGTTGCCCAGCGCTCCACAGATCAAGACGAACCCGATGCAGGTGGTCAAAGACGCACAGGCCGCCGGCCTGGACGCCAAGGACTATGTCGTCAAGGCGCTCAAGGACGGCACGCTGGAGATGAGCTGCGAAGACCCGGACGCGCCGCAGAACTGGCCGCGCAACATGTTCGTCTGGCGCTCCAACCTGCTGGGTTCCAGCGGCAAGGGCCACGAGTACTTCTGCAAGCACCTGCTGGGCACTGAAAACGGTGTGCAGGGCAAGGACCTGGGCAAGGACGAGGCCAAGCCTTCAGAGGTGAAGTGGCACCGGGACGCGCCGCAAGGCAAGCTGGACCTGCTGGTCACGCTGGACTTCCGCATGAGCACGACCTGCCTGTACTCCGACATCGTGCTGCCCACCGCGAGCTGGTACGAAAAGAACGACCTCAACACCAGCGACATGCACCCCTTCATCCACCCGCTGAGTGCGGCGGTGGACCCGGTGTGGCAGGCGCGTTCGGACTGGGAGATCTACAAGGGCTTTGCCAAGACCTTCAGCGAGGTCTGCGTGGGCCACCTGGGTGTGGAAAAAGAGGTGGTGCTCTCGCCCATCATGCACGACACCCCCGGCGAGATGGCGCAAGCGTTCGAGGTCAAGGAATGGAAGAAGGGCCACTGCGACCTGATCCCCGGCAAGACCGCGCCGCAGATCACCGTGGTCGAGCGCGACTACCCCAACACCTTCAAGCGCTTCACGGCGCTGGGGCCGCTGCTGGACAAGTTGGGCAACGGTGGCAAGGGCATCGGCTGGAAGACCGGCACCGAGGTCGAGCAGCTCGGCCAGCTCAACGGCAAGACGTTGGACGAGGGCGTGTCACAGGGCATGCCGCGCATCGTGACCGACATCGACGCCTGCGAAGTCATCATGCAACTGGCGCCCGAGACCAACGGCCACGTGGCCGTGAAGGCCTGGGAAGCGCTGGGCAAGCAGACCGGGCGTGACCACACCCACCTGGCGCTCTACCGAGAAGACGAAAAGATCCGCTTCCGCGACATCCAGGCGCAGCCGCGCAAGATCATCAGCTCGCCCACCTGGAGCGGTATCGAGAGCGAGACGGTGAGCTACAACGCCGGCTACACCAATGTGCACGAATACATCCCTTGGCGTACCCTCACCGGCCGCCAGCAGTTCTACCAGGACCACCCCTGGATGATCGCTTTCGGGGAAGGCTTTGGCAGCTACCGCCCGCCGGTGGATCTGAAGACCACCAATGGCATCCACAACATCAAGCCCAACGGCCACAAAGAGATCCAGCTGAACTTCATCACGCCGCACCAGAAGTGGGGCATCCACTCCACCTACAGCGACAACCTGATGATGCTCACGCTCAACCGCGGCGGCACCGTGGTGTGGCTCAGCGAAGACGATGCGAAGTCGGCTGGCATTGAAGACAACGACTGGGTCGAGCTGTTCAACATCAACGGCGCCGTGGCGGCCCGGGCGGTGGTGAGCCAGCGCGTGAACAACGGCATGGTGATGATGTACCACTCGCAGGAAAAGATCATCAACACCCCCGGGTCTGAGATCACCGGCGTGCGCGGCGGCATCCACAACTCGGTGACCCGAATCGTGCTCAAGCCCACCCACATGATCGGCGGGTACGCGCAGCTGAGCTACGGCTTCAACTACTACGGAACCATCGGCACCAACCGCGACGAGTTCGTGGTGGTGCGCAAGATGGACAAGGTTGACTGGCTCGACACGCCGGCGGACGACCACCTCGTTCGCGCCTACCAGTCGCAGGGCGAAAACCCCTGACGCGTGAGATCTGCACCATGGCACAACCTCATGCCACCGCCGGCGAAGTCATCGCCGCTGGACCACTGGGAGGCGATTGGTCCAACGGCCATTCGCTCACCTTGGTCAACGAGCGAGATCTCCAGATTTCTCGCCTGGTCCTCCCCGTTGGGCATCTGCTCAAGCCACATCGGGTCCACCAGCAACTGATCATCCAGTGCCGCGAAGGTCAGCTGGTCTTTGAAACCATGGGTCGCCGACTGACCCTGAACCCAGGCGATATGTGTCACCTGCCGCCCGAAGAAATACACGCTGTTCATGCGCTTGCAAACAGCTCCGCGTTGCTGACCTTGATCGGCACGCACGCGAATCCGTCTAGTCATTCTGGAGAAACCCCATGAGAGTGCGCGCACAAATCGGTATGGTGCTCAACCTGGACAAGTGCATCGGCTGTCACACCTGTTCGGTCACCTGCAAACAGGTCTGGACCAGCCGCCCCGGCGTGGAATACGCCTGGTTCAACAACGTCGAGAGCAAGCCCGGCATCGGCTACCCCAAGGACTGGGAAAACCAGGACAAGTGGAACGGTGGCTGGGTTCGCAAAGCCGACGGCTCCCTTCAGCCCAAGCAGGGGGGCAAGTGGTCGCTGCTGATGAAAATCTTCAGCAACCCCAACCTGCCACAAATCGACGACTACTACGAGCCCTTCACCTTCGACTACGACCACCTGCAGTCGGCGCCGGAGATGAAACACGCCCCCACCGCGCGCCCGCGTTCGCTGATCACCGGCAAACGCATGGAGAAGATCGAGTGGGGGCCGAACTGGGAAGAAATCCTCGGTGGCGAGTTCAGCAAACGCAGCAAGGACGCCAACCTGGACGGTTTCGAGCAGACCCAGAAAGACATGATGGGTCAGTTCGAGAATACCTTCATGATGTACCTGCCGCGCCTGTGCGAGCACTGCCTGAACCCGGCCTGCGTGGCCTCGTGTCCCTCGGGCTCGATCTACAAGCGCGAGGAAGACGGCATCGTGCTGATCGACCAGGACAAGTGCCGCGGCTGGCGCATGTGCGTGAGCGGCTGCCCCTACAAGAAGATTTACTACAACTGGAAAAGCGGCAAGGCCGAGAAGTGCATCTTCTGCTACCCGCGCATCGAAGCCGGTCAGCCCACGGTGTGCTCCGAGACCTGCGTTGGCCGCATCCGCTACCTCGGCGTGCTGCTGTACGACGCCGACCGCATCGCCGAAGCCGCCAGTGTGGAAAGGGAGATCGACCTCTACCAGGCCCAGCTCGACATCTTTCTGGACCCGAACGACCCGAAGGTGATCGAGCAGGCGCGCATCGACGGCATCCCCGATGCCTGGATGGCCGCCGCCCGCCAGAGCCCGGTCTACAAGATGGCGGTGGAATGGAAAGTGGCGCTGCCGCTGCACCCCGAATACCGCACCTTGCCCATGGTCTGGTATGTGCCGCCGCTCTCGCCGATCACCGGCGCAGCCCAGTCGGGCGCCCTGGGTCTCAACGGCGAGATTCCGGACGTGTCGCAGCTGCGCATCCCGGTGAAGTACCTGGCCAATCTGCTGACTGCAGGGGATACGGGGCCAGTGGTGCATGCCCTGGAGCGCATGCTCGCCATGCGCGCCTACCAGCGCACCAAGCATGTCGACGGTCTGGTCAACACGGCGGTTCTGGAGCAGGTCGGCCTCAGCGCTGCGCAGGTCGAAGAGATGTACCGGTACATGGCGATCGCGAACTACGAAGACCGCTTTGTGATTCCCTCCACGCACCGCGAGTACGCCGAGAACACCTTCAACGTCAAGGGCGGTTGCGGCTTCAGCTTTGGCAATGGCTGCTCGGAAGGCCAGACCGAAACCAGCCTTTTCGGCAGCGAGAAGAAGCGCACCATCCCCATACACATTGGCTAACCCCCGCCGCGCTGCGCGCGACCCCCTTCAAGGGGGCGGCACTGGCGGCCCGGCAGAGCCGGTTCCGCGGTGCCCTGGCTTGATAGCCCGGCGAGCCCAATGGCCTGTTTTTGATTGAAGGATTTGATGCCATGAATCTGTTTTCTTCCTCTCCTCCCAAAGCCACCTACACACTGCGCGTGCTGGCGCATGTGCTGCGCTACCCCGATGCAGCGCTTCGCGCTCACGTTCCGGAGATGCAGCAAGCGCTCAAGTCGGAGGCCGCACTGGCGCCGATGCGTCTGGCCGAACTCGGCGCGCTGCTGCGCCATCTCGAGCGTTCCCCTGCGCTGGATGTGGAGTCCGAGTACGTTGAACTGTTCGACCGCGGGCGCCGAACCGCGCTGCACCTGTTCGAGCATGTGCACGGCGATTCGCGCGAGCGAGGACCGGCCATGATCGACCTGATCCAGACCTATGAAAAAGGGGGGCTGTACCTCGGTCCCGAAGAGCTGCCGGATCATTTGCCCGTATTGCTGGAGTTCGCGTCCACACAGCCACCCGCTCAGGCGCGGGAGTTCCTCGGTGAGATCGCACACATTGCCCGCAACATCTTCAGTGCGCTGACGGCGCGCAACAGCCCCTACGCCAGCGTGCTGGCGGCCGTGCTGGAGCTGGCGGGCGAGAGGGCTGAAGCCGTGGCCGTGGCACCCGAGCCTGAAATGGACGAGAGCTGGGCCGAGCCCGAGGTGTTCGGGGGCTGCTCCACCGAAGGCCAGGCCAAACCCGGCCAGCCGCAAGCGATCCAGATCGTCAGAAAGTCACCCCCCACCTCTCAAGGAGCGCAGGCATGAACACGCTGCACAACTTCCTCTTCAACGTCTATCCCTACATCTGCCTGGCGGTGTTCCTCATGGGCAGCCTGGCGCGCTTTGACCGCGATCAGTACACCTGGAAAAGCGACTCGTCGCAGCTGCTGCGCAAGGGCCAGCTGCGCTGGGGCAGCAACCTGTTCCACGTCGGCATCCTGTTCCTGTTCGGCGGTCACACCGTTGGCCTGCTCACGCCCCACTTCATGTACGAGCCTTTCATCACCGCCGAACAGAAGCAACTGGTGGCCGTGACGGCGGGCGGCATCGCCGGTGTCATCTGTTTCATCGGTCTGACGATGCTGCTGCACCGGCGCATCTTTGACGAGCGCATCCGCCTCACCAGCCACCGCACCGACCTGGGCATCCTGATCATCCTGTGGGTGCAGCTGGTGCTGGGCCTGATCACCCTGCCGTATTCGTTTGGTCACAAGGATGCGGGCGTGATGCTGGCATTGGCCGATTGGGCGCAGCGCATCGTCACCCTGCGCCCCGACGCCGCCGGCCTGGTGGCGCTGGACTGGCCCTACAAGGTGCACCTGGTGCTGGGCATGACGATCTTCCTGCTCTTCCCCTTCTCGCGCCTGGTGCACGTGTGGAGCGGCTTCGGCACGCTGGCCTACATCGTTCGTCCCTACCAGGTGGTGCGCAGCCGCCGTGTCGGCCTCAAGCCCCAGGCGCCTCTGAGCCAGCGGGGTCGTTGACCATGTCACCAGGACCCACCGTGACCGACCCCAAGTCCACCGGCTGCGGCAGCGCGAACTGCGCCTGCTCGGACCAGATGCAGATCGTGCCCGCCAGCATCAACGGCATCGCCCTGCACGAGCCGGGCCAGGCGCTGGACGGTGACGCGCTGCGCGAACGCGCCTACGGCGAACTGCTGCGCCAGCGCGCCGTGCACTTGGGCCTGCTGCCGAACACCCATGTGCTGGTCGCCCCCGAACTGGACGCGGCCGAGCGCCACGTGATCGAGGCCATGACCGATGGTGAGGTCTCGTCACCCGAGCCGACCGACGCCGAGTGCCGCCGCTACTACGACGCCAACAAGACCCACTTCATCGTGGGCCAGGCACTGCACGTGCGGCACATCCTGTTCGCGGTGACACCCGGCGTGAACGTGCACGCGCTCAGCCAGCGCGCCGAGAGCGCCCTGCTGGAGCTGGCGCGCAAGGACGTGGCCCCGGGTCGCTTCGAGCAGCTGGCGGCCGAGCTGTCGAACTGCCCGTCCAGCGCCGAAGGGGGCGACCTGGGCTGGGTCGCGCCCGAGGACTGCGCGCCCGAGCTGGCCAACGAGCTGTTCCACCAGACCGATTCGCGCTGGGGCATGGGCGTGCACCCGCGCTTGGTGCACACGCGCTTTGGGCTGCACATCATCGAGGTGCTGGGTCGCAAGAAGGGCACCCTGCCGCCGTACGAAGACGTGGCTGACGCGATCCGCCAGCGCCTGCAGCACCAGTCGCGCGCCACCGCGCTGCGACAGTACATACGCCTGCTGGTGGGGCAGGCCACCGTCGAGGGCATAGAGCTCGAAGGGGCCGACTCGCCCCTGGTGCAGTGAAGAAGAGGCCAACATGCCCGACGACCTGCTGCTGCGCCTGCGCGATTTCCAGGACGACTATTTCCCGCACCACCAGCAGCGCTTTCAGGATCTGGTGGCCCAGGGCCAGCATCCCAAGACGCTGTTCATCGGCTGCAGCGACTCGCGCCTGGTGCCCTACCTGCTGACCGGCGCCGCGCCGGGCGAGCTGTTTCTCGTGCGCAACGTGGGCGCTTTCGTACCGCCCTACGACCAGTCGCACGGTCTGCACGGGACCATGGCCGCCATCGAATTCGCGGTGCTCAGCCTCAAGGTCGAGCACATCATCGTTTGCGGCCACAGCCACTGCGGTGCCATCCGCGCAGCGTACGAAGGCGCACCCGACGAGGCCATCGCGCTCAAGGCCTGGCTCAAGCTGGCCGACGAGGCGCTGCTACCCGTCAGCCCGGGGCCCGAGGTCCTGCGCCGCACCGAACAACGCGCGGTGGTGCTGCAGCTTGAACGGCTGATGGACTACCCCATGGTGCGCCGTGCGGTCGAAGCCGGGCACCTGAGCCTGCACGGCTGGCACTATGTGATCGAGAGCGGACAGGTGCACGTGTTCGACGCCGCGCTCGGCGCCTTCGTGCCGGCCGCCGAGGCCGCGCACAGCGGGACCGGCCCATACCTGGCCTATGTGGAACCCGACGGGCAAATCTCAGAATGAACGCTGCCCTGCACCGCTTCCCGTCTGTCGCACTAGCTGCGCCGGCGCCCGACGAGGCGTCCCCCGCCGAGGCCTTGCGGGCCCTGATGGACGCCCGCCAGACCGTGCTGCCCAAGCGCCTGGTTGGGCCCGGCCCCGACGCCGACGAACTGCGTGACTGGCTGGCCAGCGCCACCAGTGCCCCCGACCACGACCGCCTGCGCCCCTGGCGCCTGGTGCTGGTGCCCGCCGCGCAGCGCCCGCGCCTGGGCCAGGCCTTTGCCGACGCCCTGCGCGAACGCGACCCCGCCGCCACCGCCGACCAGCTGGAACAGGCGCACGACAAGGCCCTGCGCGCGCCGGTGCTGCTGCTGGTGGTGGTCAACGGCGCGGTCGGTGACCCCGAGATCGATCTGAACGAGCGCATCCTCTCGGCCGGCTGTGCGGTGCAGAACCTGCTGCTCATGGCCACCGCGCGCGGCTGGGGTTCGGCGCTCACCAGTGGCAAAGCGCTCAAGTCCGCCGCGCTGCGTGCGCTGTTCGCGCTCGGCTCGCAGGAGCACGCGCTGTGCTGCCTGAGCGTGGGCACCGCCAGCGCCCGCAAGCCGACCCCGCCACGCCCGGGCGTGCACGAGATCGTGCGCACCCTCACCGACGCCGGCCCCATCGACGGTCTGATCGAGGCCTCCAACACGGACACCCCATGAACATCACCTGCTTTGACGACCTGATCGCCGCCGCCCGCAGCCAGCCCACGCCCCAGACCCTGCTGATGGTGTTTGTGGATGTTGAGCTGCCCCCCGACGCCAGTCTGGACGAACGCACACGTTTCGAGCAGGGACAAGGCGGCGCGCTCACCCCGCGCATGTGCCTAGACCGAGCCGCGGCCGATTTGTCCGACTGGACGGATCTTGCTGCCGAAGCAGATCAGCAATCGCCCGCGTGGCGCATGGTGATAGCGGCAGCGCTGTCTGGCCGAGATGGACAGACGGCAACCACTGAGTTCATTCAGCAGGCGCTCAATCGCATGCTCAAGGGTGTGCACCAGGGGCAGATTCCAGGCGCCTTGACTTTTGACCGACAGGGGCAGACTGTTTACTTTTCCTGAGCTGGACCGGTATCTGTTTCCCTGAGTCGATGGGAAACGTGCGGAGATACGAGAAACGGTTGGCTCTCCCAAACGACCGCTTTAGAGCGCACACCGTGAGTTCGGTAAGCTCCATCAGCTGACAGCTTTCGCTGCAAAGCCGTCATTCGAGCTCGGCTCGCCAATAGCGAGCCCAACCTAGGGCAGGTCGGAAACAGTTCTGTGACCGGTCAGCTCTATCGAGCATCTCGTCTATGAGTGCGTCGGCGGTACGCCTGCCCGATTGGCAGACAGAAAAGATTCAGCTGTACCCGAGCCGTTTGGCGCCTCTGGTCAGAAGTGATGTAGCGCGTCGCGCCAGAAGAGCATCAGAAAGACGGCTTCCGCCGACGTACTCGGTACCCATTTCAGTTAGGTGACACGCCAGGAGATCGGATAGCAACTCATGAGCGAAAGCAAAGGAAAACGCCCCTGCGGGATCCCTATTCGGGAAGTAGCGCTCTATCCGCCGTCAGCCAGTTGGTTAGCCTGCTCCGCCAGGGAAATCGTGCTTGACTCGATGCGCCAGTATTGGGGCGCTTGGATAGTGCCCATGGGCTGGCCATGCTTCTCATGAAGGGCTCGGGTCAGCGCGTTGAGGGAGTCGTAGGTTTCACCGTCTGCTGCCCACCTGAACCGCCCACCCCCGACGAAAGTCGCCTCTCGATCCTGGGGGCTCATCTGAGTAAGTGACTTGAACGCTCCCTGCATCAGAACAATCTTGCTGCCCGGTTGCAGTTTGCCGCTGGCCTGCAGCAGGGTCACTGATCGCGCTCGCTTGGACTTGGCTTGCTTCTTCGCGCTGTCGAGTTCCTTGGCCCTGGCTTTAACTTGGTACTCCTCGGCCTGCGAAATCGGAATGATCTGATCGAAGTGCAGGGCCCTCTGCCCAGCGAACTCATACACACCCATCTCGAAACACATGATGTACATGCCTGGACCGTCTTCCTCCGTGGACCCAAACCGCTCGTTGAGCCATAGAACCGTCGTGGTGATCTCCTTGTTGAACTGACTGGATACCAGGACGATACGGGGAATTGGCCGCAGTTCAATTTCGTCGAGGCTGGTCTCTCCCAGAAACTTCAGCAGCTCAGCCTGCCAAGACTCCGGCTGAACCCCTGCATCCATCTTCTTGCGGTAGTGATAACCCGCTTGTACCAGATCATCGACATCACACACCGACAACATGGCGGCGTACCGGATGGCTTGCAACTCGGCGTGCGCAGCGTCGTTGTCGCGTTTGAACTCGATCACGTAGAGGTTGCGATCGGTGTCGATGGCCAAGATGTCCAGTCGTCGCGAACTGTCCTCCCAGCGGCTGAACTCCGTGGCGATGGTCATCAAGCCCGGGAAGAACGTTCCGATGTTGGCGGCCACCAGATCCCGAACGTCGTTCTCCGTGTATCCGGCCTGTTTGATGAACATCTTGGGCACGTCATGCGCCATCGCAATCGAGTTGTTGGGAAGCAGAAAAAATGCCATGACTCTCTCCGTTGGGGTGGTAGCGATTCCGGTCACAGACTCTCGTAGAGGTCTGAACCGTATTCAAGACGCTCGCAAAAGACGTCGAACACCCCAGCACGCAAGGCGTCATAAATCACACTTCCATATCCATGCCCTGCGCGCTCCGATCGCATGAGGGTATGGACGTAATGCCGGAGTTGCGGCAGCGACATTTCGCGGAGCATTTCTCGCGGGCGCGATGTGACAGCGTTCAGATCCACATCGGGGATCAGATCGGAGCAGACAAAGCCACAGGCGTATGCGCCCTGGACGAACAGCTCGTACTCCGGCATCTTCGTGAAGGCTTCCCAGCCCTCTTCGGGCAAGTCATCCACAGAGTCCACCTCTGATTGCTCCACGACGGCTTGGACCATGTGGCGGGCCAAGGCGCATAAGTGCTGGGCTTGGAACTCGTTGATGGCTGAGCGTTTGCTCGCCGCACGACGCACGATCAGGGCGGTACTCGGGCGCTTGCCTACGCCCTTATCAAATGAACGTTCGTGACCCATGTCGGCTCCCTTTGTCAACCGGCTTTTGCCTACCGCTGCATTTTGCAGAATCCGACTCATCAAGATGCAAAGTCCAGCCCCTTGAGGGTTGGTTGGTCGTAGGCGCTTGCCGGAAACAGCGCGAGATCGGCTTGACCGCCTCGCTCTCCCGACCTTTGCCAGCGGGGTTTGGGCCGTGCAGCAGGCGCGCTTGACCTAGAGGCTGTCGGCTTCAGCCTGTCACCTGACATTCGATGGATTCATCCTGTACGTCGGCGGATGCGTGAAGCCGACCTTCGCGAGCACCGGCTCAATACTGGAACGCGGCATACGAGACCGGTCGATCGGTCGCACATCGCCGTCGCCACTCGAATCCCAGAACGCGACCATGTTGTCGCAGCGGACATGGCCGAGGAGCCATTCAACCGTTAGCAGACCGACGAAGGCGAGAAGTAGCTTGACGCGCCGATCGATTTGCGGCGGACTCTGTAGTTCGATGCGAGCGAAGAGCCAGTGCGGCAGGTATACCGGCATAAATCGTCCCGCCGCATGTAATCATGTGGCCAGATGCACGCCCCGTTGCGAGCCGACTCCGCCACCCATGATCGAAAACCTCAAACGCACACACTGGGCCACCACCGACAAGCTCCGCGCGAACATGGATGCTGCCGAGTACAAGCGCCTAATGCTCGGCAGTGTTTTCGGCAGGTACATCTCAGACACTTTCCAGGCCAAGAGCAAGGCACTGACCGCGCGCTTGGCCGGCCCTGCCGTCGAATCCCGCCGTTCGCAGCCCGGGCGATGAAAAATGAGTGACAGCGAACTCGTCCGGTCAAGTCGGGATGGTGATCAGTTCCACTACCTGTGGGCCGCTCAAAGATGTCTGGGGCTTTTGTCCCAAAGCTCAGACCTTGTAGCTGTATCCATTGAAGGAGCTTCATCACAAGAACGCGGCAGCGGCCAAACCATTGAGGCCGGCGAGGAGGTGATTGATATAGGGGAGTACTACGGCAGCCAAGAGCTTGCCTCTGCGAGGCTGCTGAAGTACGTGCAATTGAAGCACTCGACCAAGCACGCTTCGGAAGAGTGGACCCTCAGTGGCCTGAAAAAGACGCTGCTTGGATTTGCAAAACTCTGCGTCGCACTGAAGAAGGAACGTAACGGCTTACCATTGGCCGGCTGGTTGGAGCTGTACTTCATTACGAACAGACCCATCTCACAGGATGTTGTTGAAACAATCGAAGATGCCGCGAAGAGCCAGCCCCCACGTCACTCCAAGGTCTTCGCGTTCCTCGAAGAGTATTGCGGCCTGAAGGGACCTGACCTGGCAGAAGTCTGCGGTCTTATTCGACTAGAGCCAGAACAGAAAGGGTTCTTGGAGCAGCGTCAACTACTGACCCAAGGATTGCGACGATACCTTCCAGGGCCTGACTCAGAAGCACCCCTTCAGCTCAAAGAACTAGTAACCCGCAAGGCGACTACCGAGTTCACTGGAACGCCGCAGATCACTAGGTTCGATGTACTGAAGTCCATCGGGTCCAGCGAAGAAGACCTCTTCCCAGCGCGTTGCCTCATCGAGCCCCCCGCTCGCGTGGTGGCTAGAGAGCAAGAGGCCGAATTGGCACGGGCGATTGTTCAGTCTACCGGCCAGAGCCTTATCGTTGAGGCCGATGGTGGCGTTGGTAAGACAGTCTTGGCTCTGAGGTTGCCCTTGCATCTACCGAGTGGGTCGCACGCCGTGGTGTATGACTGCTTTGGCAATGGTGCATACAGATCACCGAGCGGGTTTCGACATCGCCACAGAGATGCGCTGGTGCAGATCGCAAATGAACTGGCAGGCGCAACTCTGTGCGATCCATTGGTTCCATCAGCAGGTGCTGACAGCGCAGCGTACACGCGGGCCTTCTTGGCGCGGCTAGCTCAGGCCGTGCAGTCCCTTCGAGCGCGGTCGTCGGACGCTGTTCTGTGGATAGTCGTCGACGCTGCCGACAACGCAGAGATGGCAGCGCAGGAGAACTCTGATGGGCCTTCCTTTGCCCGTGACCTCTTGCGCGAACAGATTCCAGGGGGCGTCTGCGTGGTTTTGCTCTGCCGGCCATACCGAACCGCGCTTCTAAACCCACCGCCTGCCTGTCGCAAGATTGAGCTTCGACCATTCAGTAGGCAGGAAACGCAAAGCAATCTAAAGCAGGCATTCCCCGATGCGTCGGACCAGGATGTCGACGAGTTTCATCGTCTGAGTTCACACAACCCGAGAGTTCAGGCTGCGGCTTTGGTCGCCCACAAAACGTTGCCTGAAATTCTGCGGGCCCTTGGCCCGAATCCGTCGACTGTTCAAACCCTGATTGAGAACCTTCTTGAGCAAGCTGTTGCGCGAGTCAGGGACGAGGCTGGCGCCTCAGGTGCAGAGTCGATCGATCGAGTATGTCAGGCGATGGCCACGTTGCGACCGCTCATTCCTCTGGGTGTCGTGTCGACGATCGCTTCGGTGCCTGTTTCGGTCGTGAGGAGTTTTGTCAATGATCTTCAACGCCCGCTTCTGTTGCGCGGCGACTTGCTGCAGTTCATTGACGAACCCACAGAGACGTGGTTTCAAGAAAGATTTCGTGCGACGGGCGCTGCGCTGGTCGACTACCTGCGCGCGTTGCAACCGTTAGCAGGTCAGAGTGTCTATGTGGCTTCAGTGCTGCCTCAACTCATGCTTGAGGCGGGCCATGTCGCGGAGCTGGTAGACCTCGCGCTTACGTCGAAGGCGCTGCCAGAAGGCAACCCCCTTGAAAGACGCGACCTCGAACTGCAGCGCCTGCAATTTGCCCTGAAGGCGTGTCTTCGAGGCGGCCGGCATCTCGATGCCAGCAAGATTGCGCAAAAGGCAGCTGGGGAGGCGGCTGCAGACGAGCGTCAGCAGCGCCTACTGTCGGAAAACACTGACCTGGCTGCCACTTTCATTGAGCCGGACCGGATGCTTGAACTGGTGTCGAGGCGAGCATTTCGCGGCAAGTGGCTTGGCGAGCACTACGCCTACGAGGCAAGCTTCCTCTCCGGTCGACCGGAGCTTCAATCCGACGCGCGCAGTCGCCTTCGAATCGCACGTGACTGGCTGCGACATTGGTCGTCATTGCCGTCCGAGGAGCGCCGAAAGACTCAAATCGACGACGCATACATAGCCGAGCTTGCCATCGCTCAGTTGAACGTTCATGGGCCCAAAGCTTGCGCTGCCGAACTCTTGGGTTGGAGCCCTAGATCAGTGGCATTTCGTGTTGGGCTTTTGGTTGCAGCGCGGCTCGCCGACCTTGGCCGCTTCTCGGACATTGATGCCATTGCGACAGCTGGTATTCGAGACGTTGGCTTAGCGCTTGCCATGACTTCCGTCTTGCAGACAGTCGGCCTTCGACCATCTGTGGACGTGGTCAAGCGGGCAGCTAGGGTTTGCAGCAGACGGTATCTCAACATCCGGAACACGGCGCACTGGAAGACCGACGGCTTTGAGGATGCAGCAGTTGCCGCCCTAGTCTGTGCAGCGCTGCACTATCAAGTCATTCCGACCGCCAAAATTGCAGAAGCGCTGCGGCGGCACTATCCGCATGAGTTGCCTCGGGGAAGCATGTCTCGATACGGTCGCCGAAGAGTTCATCTGCTTCGGATTCATGCCCTTCTGGAGAAGCTGGAAGGAACCAACCTCCAGGTAATGGACCTAGCTGATGCCGAGACCAAGAAAGCCCTCGAGAAGGCGCGCGGAGGTGAGGGGTCACGCGAATTCCGGGAGTTTAGGGAGTCGGTTGGAGCGCTACTACCATGGTGCCGCCTGTGGGCATCGCTGCACCTGTCGACACAAGCCGCCGCTGACCTAGATCGCACCTGCGCTAACGCGTTGGCGGAATCGCGAAAGGCCGAGGGCTCCAGCTACCGCGAGGAATTGACGACTGCGGACGAGATTGCCGAAGTGTGGGCTGAAGCCTTGTGCGCCAGTCGCTCCGCGCACGAAAGCTCTTGGGCGGACTTGATCTCTTGGATCGCGGGATTGCGGCACCCGCTGGCTACGCCAACGACTACGCGCATAGTCTGGTATGCGGCGCGCCGTGTTGGCTCTCCCGACCTGGCACTTCAGCAGACTAGTGCAACGTTCGCACGCTTGGTCAGTGAACGCGACGACGCCGCATCGACGGCCGGGGCCCTCGTGGCGCTTTGCCGCGCAGTTATCGCTGTGAGCGCGTCCGAGGCGAACCAGTTATTCAAGACCGCTATCGATATTGCGAATCGGGTCGGAGACGAGAGCCTTGCCAGGTGGACATCGTTGCTTTGTCTTGCTGAGAAGGCGGCAGATGCAGGACATCCGCAAGGCGAACTCGCGTATCGGACAGCGCGGGCAGCTGAGTTGATCTACGACTACGGACAAGATCACTTCGATTGGGAAAGAAGCGTCGAGGCAGTTCTATCGCTTTGCCCGAACTCGGCTGTCGCGATTCTTAGCCGCTGGAGAGATCGCCGCTTCGGTCGTTGGCGACGCCTTTTGCCCGTTACGGTAGAGCATCTTCTGAGGTCAGGGCGCCTTAATCCATGGATCGCACTGTCGCTGATTGGTTTTCGGGCCGACTGGGACTATGCGCCTCACCTCTCCCTGATTCTTAACGGTCTCGAAGAGCGATCGGACAAGGTGAAGGCTGCAGAGTTCTATCTTGACAAGGTTCGACTGGAGCCTCACACACTTGAGGCGTGGCTCGCGATCAGGAAGGTGTTGGTTGCCAATGGTGTAGCTCTCGACGACATCGATGCTGAGATTGCCCGCGAAACACAGCTCCAAGCTGCTGCAAACCAAAAAGGCGCCCAGGAAAAACCTTTAATTGCCCATGCAGCCGAACCTAAGGCTCACCCTGACTGGAGCCGCGTGTTTGGACCGCGCAAACTGCACGACCACGTGGATCTGCAAGCGGCGTACGCAAACTACAGAGGGCAGTCCGAACGGCACAATGTCTCCGAGTTCGTGGCTCGGGCGTTTGCACACGTGCAACCGGGGGAAGAGGCCGCGATAGTCACGGCGCTGGAGTCCTTCACTGAGTTGGACCTTTGGGACTACCGCAGAGTGCTTTCATCGATCCCCGAGCAGTGGCTCACCCGCGTCTCAGTCAGGCCAGCGCTGCGCTCGTTGATAAGAGGCGTCGTAACAGCGCATTGCCTTGAACTGGCTCCGGGCACGCCCCATGAACGGCTGCCACTTGATTTGGCCAGCCATCTGTCGGGGTACTCGCGACCTGAGCTTTGTGCGCTTGCACTTGGCGCAATCGGCAAGTCGCATGTGGTGCTAGACACCCAGAGTCTCTTCAGGGTTGTCAATCTACTCTCCGAGACAATGACGCCGAGCGAGTCCCAAGCTGCGCTTGAGTATGGACTTGAACTTCTCGATGGCGCCATGCGGCCAACCGACGGTGACGGTCCTTGGAGGCCAGAGCTGAGTCCTGAGGCGACTCTCGAAGCGAACGTTGCCGGGTACGTTTGGGCCGCGTTGGCATCACCTGAGGCCTCGATTCGTTGGGAAGCGGCTCATGTGGTTCGGAATCTAAGCGGCTTCGGTCAGATTCAAACACTTGATGCACTTGCGGGGCGGTTGGGAAATCCCGTTTCTGGCCCATTCGCCGACCAGTCCCTTTTCTTCTACTCGCTACACGCGAAACAGTGGCTACTGATCGCATTGGCACGGGCAGCCCAGGAAGTGCCGGCAGTTGTCGGGCGTCATGTCCCGGTGCTACGAGAAATCGCGCTTGGCCGCGAAATGCACGTCCTCCTGCGCCACTTCGCCGCCGACTGCCTCATCAATGTCGCGCGCGCGGCGTCAGGCGTCATCAGTAATAGCGAGCTTGAGCAGCTTCATGCCGTGAACAGGTCGCCGTTCGCTCAGATCATCTCCAAACAGTATGAGCGATCGGCTAGGGACAGTGATACTCATAGCACCAAGCCTTCGAAAGAGGACCCCAGGTTCCTTGTCGGCTATGACTTCAAGAAGCATTGGCCGGACAACCTGGGTCGACAGTTCGCAGTTTCGGGAACCACAGTCGAACGAATGATTGGAGACGTTGTCTGGGATGACTGGCAGCTAGAGGAGAACGGGCATTGGGACCGGGATGAGCGCGGGAAGCGGAAACACTTCGAACGCAGGAACAGCTACTCGTACGGTGATGACGAGCGTTGCAGCAACCTGCGCAACTATCTTTCGTATCACGCGATCATGATCGTCGCTGGCAAATTGCTTCGTACGACGCCAGCCCACACCGACCCAGAGGACACTGAGGACGGCTTCACGACTTGGCTGAAAGGTCACGCGCTCACTAAGCCCGATGGGTCTTGGCTCGCCGACAGACGGGACCCTGCACCGCAGTTGCCGTGGGTCGACTCGGTCATGCCATCCGACAAGGAGTGGCCCACCTCTGTTCAGCGTGACCACTTCAAGAAGCATCTGCACCTTCCAAACGGGCAAACAGTTGTGTGTGGGACCTGGGCCGTACGCTGTGGTCGCCGGATTGAAGAAGTGCGAGTTTCAAGTGCCCTGGTAGCACCTGAACGGGCCACTGCGCTTGTTCATGCACTTCAATGCGCGCGGAGTCCGTTCGAGCATCACTTGCCAAAAGCAGGAGATGATTCTGAGATTGATCACAGTCCTTTCCGACTACGCGGTTGGATAGTTGATCCTCACATCGAGAAGGGGCTCGATCAGTACGATCCTTGGGCTGGCTCCATTGAGTTCCCCCCGTATGCACCGACTGCTGATTTGGTTCAGATGTTGGGATTGGAAGCAGACGCGGAACTTAGAAACTGGCGTCAGTCAGTATCCGGTCACGCGGACGAAACGATCAGCTGCTCGGTGTGGGGAACATGGGAGGACCTTAATCAGGACGACTACTTTGAAGGCAGGCGGGATGGCGGAAGGGTCCTGTCCGCTTCGCCCACGCTCTTGCGTCGGCTTTGCGCAGAGACCTCCATGCAACTCATCTTCGATGTACGAGTGGAACGAAATCTGGCGCGATCCCGTTACGGCAGCGAGTCCGATGACTCGCTTGGTTATACCTTCCCTTACGCGGGAATCTTCTTGCTAATGCCCGATGGAAGCTACTACTCAACTGTCTGACGTGGTCAAACTGGGGAAGCGACTCGTAACCGAACTTGACGGGGACGAGAACAGGGACACGCTGTCTCATTGGATGGCGCACCACATCGCTGAACTCATGCAGCGACTGGAGGCACAAGGCGCTGGCGATCGGCTAGAGCTTGAGGCCGAGTGTCGGCGCGCCATCTTGGAGCTATGGGCCCATCGAAACAGCTTAAGACACGGTTCCCGCCCCTTCGAAAAGTTGGATCCTCTTCTGAACACGCTGGAGGCGCTTGACCCCGATAGTGCGTCCTACTTCTACTTTCGAGAACTCGGCGCTCGCGTCGATAAAGTGGACTTGCTAGAAGAACCCGCGAGGCATTGGCTGGACCTTGCGCGATCTCTTGATCGCGGGGCGCGCACGCTCATTGGATATTGCATCTCTAGAGCGGCTGCCGAGACGAAGGACGAATCGGCTGATTGGGTCGAGCTAGCTCAGAAGGTCGAAGGTACCTTGGACACGGACATAAAGCTCGTGCGGATTGTCATTCAGAACGCAGGTGCCTTAAAGGACATCATTCCACGGGACGAGCAGTCGGTTCTGAAGGAGATGCTTCAACGCCGAGTTGAGAGCATTGATGGGCTTGCCAAGGCGCTGGCCGACATCCGGGGCCTACTGATCGATCGTGTCCGGGAGATCGATGCGGGATCATCCGATCAGACAGCCAAATCAGGTTCTGTGACCACTGTCTCCGAACGACCCGAGAGTGCCCGGTGACGGGCTTGAAGCTGACTCTCACTTTGCGGGCGTGAGTGACTGCAACCGCTGCAAACCCGTCATTCGAGCTTGGCTCGCCATTAGCGAGCCCAACCTAGGGCAAGTTGGAAACAGTTCTGTGACCGGTCGGCTCCAACGAGCATCTCGTCTAGACCAGCCCTACGGTTGATCGGTGCAGACCAACAACGTGGCGGACGGCAGCCCATCTACTACTGAACGATAGCCTACGCGCAAAAAACAGCCCTTAGGTACTACGCGGGTTCAAATTTACGCGTTTTTGAGATCGACACAACCTCTAACTCTGGCTATGCCCACCGGGCGAAATCTCGCTGGCGCACCACGGCGTGCTGTTCCTCGACGAGCTGCCCGAATTTCCGCGCAGCGCCCTCGAGGCCCTGCGCGAGCCGCTGGAAACCGGCCACATCCGCATCGCCCGCGCCGCCCAGTCCACCGACTTCCCCGCCCGCTTCCAGCTCATCGCCGCCATGAACCCCTGCCCCTGCGGCCACCTCGGCCACCCCACGCGGGCGTGCCGCTGCACGCCCGAGCGCGTGGCCCAGTACCAGGGACGCCTGAGCGGCCCGCTGCTCGACCGCATCGACCTGCAGGTGGAGGTGGGCGCGCTGCGCGCCGACGAACTGCTGACCGGCCCGCCCGGCGAGCCCAGCGCGGCCGTGCGCCCGCGGGTGGCGGCAGCGCGGGCGCGCGCGGCCGCGCGCCAGGGCGGCCCCAACCGCGATCTCGACGGCGCGGCACTCGACACCCACGCCGCCGTCGACCCCGCCGCCCGCGCCTTCCTGCAAGCGGCGGCCCAGCGCCTGGGCTGGAGCGCCCGCGCCATGCACCGCTGCCTGCGCGTGGCCCGCACCATCGCCGACCTCGCCGCCAGCGACACGGTCGCCGTCGGCCACGTGGCCGAGGCCGTGCAGTACCGGCGGGTGCTGCGCGGGGGGTGAGGCAAGCGGTGAAGTGAGGGGAGCGAGGCCGACGGTCAGCGCCGCGGGGTTCACAAACGTTCTAGCCACGCGCCACGGGCGGCGGCACCATCGCGCCATGGACACCCCCGCCTGGCCCCACGCCAGCTTCACCGCCCCGTTCACCGCCCGCGGCCGGGCCGCGCTGGTGCCGCCGCCGCCCTGGCACTACGCGGGATGGCTGTTGAACGTGGCCTTCCGCTTCGACGCCGCCCTCGCCGCGGGCTGGGTGCCGCCGGTGGTCGGCCGGGCCACGGGGCGCGGCTGTGTGCACTTCGCCGACTGGCAGGCCTGCACCGACGGCCGTGAGCTGCTCGATCCGGTGCACGCGCAGTACCGCGAGACGATCGTGGTGCTGGAAGTGGCGCGCGCCGATGGCCAGACCGCGGCCTATTGCCCGTTCATCTGGGTGGATCAGGACGTGGCGCTGGTGCGCGGGCTGCTGCAGGGCTGGCCCAAGAAGCTGGGCACGACCTGGCTCACCCGCAGCCTGCCGCTGATTCACCCGGCCGCCGCGCCGGTGATGGCCGGCAGCCGGCTGGGCGCGAGCCTGGCGGTGAAGGACCGGCGTCTGGTCGAGGCCCGGGCCACCCTCACCGGCGCACCCGGCCAGCCGCTGGGCTTTCTCGCGCTGCCCACGGTGGGAGCGGTCGGCTGGCCCGACCTGCGCGCGCCCCACGAGCGGCCCGTGCCGACCTTCGTGCGCTCGGCGATCACCGGCAAGGTGGACGCCGGCTGGCACGCCGCCGAAGCCACGCTGGACTTCCTGCCGCACCCGACCGAGGAGGTCGGGGCGCTGGGCGGGTGTGCGGTGGACAGCGCCAGCGCGGGCTGGCTGGGGTTGACCGTGACCGGCGCGCTGGACGCATGAACGCGCCGCCGCGCCGCTCCCGCGTGCGACGGCTGCATCTGGCCGCGGGGGTCGAACGGGTTGACCACGCGCAAGCGTGGCAGGAGTGGATGCCCCACTGGCACGACGAATGGTCGTTCGGCGCGGTGATCGACGGGGAGTGCCGCTGTGTGGTGGGGGGCCAGCCGCTGACGGTGCGCGCGGGCGACGTGGTGGCGATCCGGCCGGGTGAGGTGCACACCGGCGCCTTGCTGCCGGCCGGGCCGACGGCCTCGGTGGCGGTGGTGATGCTGTACGCGCCCGAGGCCTGGCTCGCGGCCGAGGGGCTCCACCCGCCGCCGCGCAGCGGCCGGGTCCGCTTGCCCGGGCTGGCCGCCCGCGCGCGCGACGTGCGCAGCGCCGACGCGGCGCGCGAGTGGCTGCAGGCGCTGCTGCGGGCGTGGCGCCGCGCGAACCCGGCCCCGGGCCACGACGCGCCGGCCCCGCGGCCGCTCGGTCCGGCGGCGCAGCGGCTGCTCGCCGCCATGCAGGCCGCGCTGGCCGAGGGCGCACCGACGGTGGCCGGCGTGGCGGCGCGCTGCGGCGTGAGCCGCGAACGCGTGCACCGGGTGATCACGCAATCGCTCGGCCTGACGCCGCGGGACTACCTGCTCGCGGTGCGCCTGCACCGCGCGCGCAGTCTCGTGCTGGAGGGCATGGCGCTGGCCGAGGTGGCTACGGCCTGCGGTTTCGCCGACCAGGCGCACTTCACGCGCTGGTTCCAGCGGCTGTTTGGCTATTCACCGGGCGACCTCGCGCACGCCGCGCGCGCCGCCGGCTGATCACTTCAGCGGGATCAGCTGGCCGCGCTCGTCCACGCGCACCACGCCGCCCTTGCCCCAGGTGGGCTGGCTGGCGGTTTCAAAACGGCGCAGGCTGCCGTCCTTCATCTTCACGTCGGTGACCCACACGGTCTTCTTGGTCACCTTCTTCTGCACCTCGTTGCCCACGTAGGCGCCGCCGACCGCGCCGCCGACCGTGGCCAGGGTCTTGCCGGTGCCGCCGCCGATCTGGTTGCCCAGCAGGCCACCGACCACCGCGCCGCCCACGATACCCACCGCGCCGCCTTCGCCGTCGCGCTTTTCGCTGTGCACGGCCTGCACCACGCCACAGGTGGGGCACAGCTTCTTGCTGTCGGCCAGCGAGGGGCCGGCGGTCAGGAGCGCGGCGGTGGCCAGCGCCAGGGGGGTGAGAAAACGGCGGGGGGTGGACAGGTTCATGGGCTCCTCCGAGCAGGGTGGGACAGACCTGCAGCGTAGCCGCCGGGCCGGCCCAGCGCCAGGGGGTTCCGGCCGGTGGCCGCTGGCAGCGGTTCGTCACCGGCTCATCACCGGCTCATCAGCGCTTCGTCAGAGGTTCGGCGCCAGCCAGCGCTGCAACTCGTCGCGCGCCACGCGGCTGCGCTCGGCCAGATCGGCCAGCTGGTCCTCGCCAATCTTGCCGACGTTGAAATAGGTGCTCTGCGGGTGGCTGAGGTAGAAGCCGCTGACGCTGGCCGCCGGCGTCATGGCCAGGCTCTCGGTCAGGCCCATGCCGATGTCGCCGGCCTGCAGCAGGTCAAACATGTCGCGCTTGACCGAGTGGTCCGGGCAGGCCGGGTAACCCGGGGCGGGGCGAATGCCCTGGTACTTCTCGGCGATCAGGTCCTCGTTGCTCAGCGACTCGCCGGCGGCGTAGCCCCACAGGTCGGTGCGCACGCGGTGGTGCATCTGCTCGGCCAGCGCCTCGGCCAGCCGGTCGGCCAGGGCCTTGAACAGGATGGCGGCGTAGTCGTCGTGGTCGGCGAGGAACTGGCGCTCCTTGTTCTCCACGCCAAGGCCGGCGGTCACCGCGAACACGCCCACGTAATCGCGCGCCACGCCCTGCGGCGCCACGAAATCGGCCAGGCAGCGGCTGGGCCGCACCACGCCGTCGACCTCCGCCTTCTCGGCCTGCTGGCGCAGCCCGTGCCACACCAGCACCGGGCGCTCACGCGCCTCGTCGGCGTAGAGCGCGATGTCGTCATCGCCCACGCGGTTGGCCGGGTACAGGCCGATCACCGCGTTGGCCTGCAGCCAGCGGCCATCGATCAGGCGCTGCAGCATGCGCTTGCCGTCGCTGAACACCCGCCGCGCCTCCTCGCCCACGACCTCGTCCTTCAGGATCTCGGGGAACGGGCCGGCGAGATCCCAGGTCTGGAAAAACGGACCCCAGTCGATGAAGCGGGCCAGCTCGGCGAGGTCGACGTTCTTGAACACGCGCCGGCCGATGAACTTGGGCACCGGCGGGGTGTAGCCGGACCAGTCGATCGGCGTCCTGTTGGCGCGCGCCCGGGCCAGCGGCCACAGCGGCACGGCCTTCTTGTTCGCGTGCTGCTGGCGCACGCGTTCGTAATCCGCCTTGACCTCCTCGATGTAGGCGGCCGCCTGGGTGGACAGCAGGCCCTGGGCCACGCCCACGCTGCGGGAGGCGTCCGGCACGTACACCACCGGGCCCTCGTAGTGGGGCGCGATCTTCACCGCGGTGTGCACGCGGCTGCAGGTCGCGCCGCCGATCAGCAGCGGCACCTGGCGCTCGCGGAACCACGCGTCCTTCTGCATCTCCGCGGCCACCACCTGCATCTCTTCCAGGCTCGGCGTGATCAGGCCCGACAGGCCCACGATGTCGGCGCCCTCGGCCTTGGCGCGCGCGAGGATCTCGTGGCACGGGACCATCACGCCCATGTTCACCACCTCGAAGTTGTTGCACTGCAGGACCACGGCCACGATGTTCTTGCCGATGTCGTGCACATCGCCCTTGACGGTGGCGATCACGATCTTGCCCTTGGACTTCACGTCGCCACCGGCGGCTTCGAGCCAGCGCTTCTCCTCCTCGATGTAGGGCAGCAGGTGGGCCACGGCCTGCTTCATCACGCGCGCGCTCTTGACCACCTGCGGCAGGAACATCTTGCCCGCGCCGAACAGGTCGCCGACCACGTTCATGCCGTCCATCAGCGGCCCTTCGATCACCGACAGCGGCCGGCCGCCGGCGGCGCGGATCTCCTGCCACATGGCCTCGGTGTCTTCGGTGATGAATTCGTTGATGCCGCGCACCAGCGCGTGCGACAGGCGCTCGCGCACCGGCAGCTGACGCCACTCGTTCTGTTTGCTGTCGTCGCGCGCAGCGCCCTTGGCGGACTCGGCGATCTCGATCAGGCGCTCGCCGGCATCGGGCCGCCGGTTGAGGACCACGTCTTCGACCCGCTCGCGCAACACCGGGTCCAGCTCGTCGTACACGCCGACCATGCCGGCGTTGACGATGCCCATGTCCATGCCCGCCTGGATTGCGTGGTACAGGAACACGGTGTGGATCGCTTCGCGCACCGGCTCGTTGCCGCGGAAGCTGAAGCTCACGTTGCTCACGCCGCCACTGACCTTGGCGCCCGGCAGGTGCTGCTTGATCCAGCGCGTGGCCTCGATGAAATCGACCGCGTAGTTGTCGTGCTCCGGGATGCCGGTGGCGATCGCAAAGATGTTGGGGTCGAAGATGATGTCCTCGGGCGGGAAGCCGACCTCGTCGACCAGCACCCGGTAGGCGCGCTCGCAGATCTCGGTCTTGCGCGCGAAGGTGTCGGCCTGGCCCAGCTCGTCAAACGCCATCACCACCGCGGCCGCGCCATAGCGGCGGATCAGCCGGGCCTGGCGCTTGAACTCCTCCACGCCCTCTTTCATGGAGATCGAGTTCACCACCCCCTTGCCCTGCACGCACTGCAGCCCCGCCTCGATGACCGACCACTTGGAGGAATCGATCATCACCGGCACGCGCGCGATGTCGGGCTCGCCGGCGATCAGGTTGAGGAACCGCACCATCGCGGCCTGGCTGTCGAGCATCGCCTCGTCCATGTTGACGTCGATGATCTGCGCGCCGTTCTCGACCTGCTGGCGCGCGACCGCCAGCGCGTCCTCGAAACGACCCTCCAGGATCATGCGGGCGAAGGCCTTGGAGCCGGTGACGTTGGTGCGTTCGCCGATGTTGACGAACAGGCTGCCGGGGCCGATGACCAGCGGCTCCAGGCCGGAGAGCACCATGGGCGGCGGGGACGAGGGGCGGAGGGACTCGGGCATGCGGCTCACCAGGGTTTTCGGGGAAAACAGACCGGCGAGCGTCGTTGGGGCCTGTTCGCGCCCACTCAAGCCTGACGCCGGGCACCCGGGGGCCGGGGCTGGCGCTGCAACGCTCCTTGAGAGGCGCGGATTTTACCCGGCGGACACCGCCGCGGGACGACGGCGCACGGCCACGACCCGCTCGCCGGTGTCCAGCGCGCGGGCGCGCAGCTGGCCGCAGCCAGCGTCCACGTCCTGGCCGGCGGAGTGACGCAGCTTGGTGAGGATGCCGCGGCGGTGCAGGCGGCGGGCGATCTCGGCGGCCCGCTCCCAGGCGGGCCGCTCAAACGGCAGCCCCTCGACCGCGTTGTAGGGGATCAGGTTGAGCACGCCGTAACGGCCGCCGAGCAGGCGCTCGATGCCCTCGATTTCATCGTCGCCGTCGTTCACGCCGGCCAGCAGCGTCCACTGGTATTGCACCGGGTAGCCGGTGGCGCGGGCGTAGGCGTCGGCGCGCTCGACCAGCTCCGTCGGCGTGAGGCGCGGTGCGCGCGGCAGCAGGCGCTCGCGCAGGTCGGCACGCGTGGTGTGCAGCGACAGGGCCAGCGCAGGCTTGACCACGGCGCGCGGCAAGGCGTCGAACGCGCGCTCGTCGCCAACGGTGGAGAACACCAGGTTCTTGTGGCCGATGCCGCCCACGGTGCCGAGCAACTCGATGGCATCGAGCACCGCGTCGAGGTTGTGGGCGGGCTCGCCCATGCCCATGAACACGACCTTGTTGACTGGCCGGCCGGCGCGGGCCAGCGCCACCTGCGCGACGATCTCGGCGCTGCCGAGCTGGCGGATCAGGCCGCCGGTGCCGGTCATGCAGAAGGCGCAGCCCACGGCGCAGCCCACCTGCGTGGACACGCACAGGCCGCCGCGCGGCAGGCGCACCGACTCGACCGTCTGCCCGTCGTGCAGCGCCACGAGCAGCCGCGCCGATCCGTCTTCGCCGGGGTGTTCGGCCTGCAGGCGCGCGAGGCCGGCGAGCGATTCGCGCAGGGCGGGCCACGCGGTCAGCAGCGGCTTGGGAAAGTGGTGCGCGGGCTGACGCCGGCCGGCATCGGGCGGCAGTGCGTGCAGCCAGTGGCGCAGCACGCGCTGGACATGCAGCGGCCCGGCGCCGAGCGCGCGCAGGCGCTCGCGCAGGTCGGTCAGCTGGGTGGGGGGCGCGTGCGTCATGGGGTGGGGATCGTGGGGTGGGGATTGTCGCGCAGGGTGGCCAGGGCGAGGCGACTTGGCCACAATGAACCTTGGCCTCGCGCGGCCCTCGTCCGCCCGCCCCCCCCGGAGACCCGCATGCCCACCGCCCCGATCACCGCCCGCACCGCCGATCTCGGCCACGGCCTGACCGTGCGCCGCGCCCTGCCGCACGCGCAGCGCCGCGCGGTCGGGCCCTTTGTGTTCTGGGACCATGCCGGGCCGGTGACGCTGGCGCCCGAGGCGGTGCGCGGCGCCGACGTGCGCCCGCACCCGCACATCGGGCTGGCTACGGTGAGTTACCTGCTCAGCGGCGCCATGACCCACCGCGACAGCCTGGGCACGGTGCAGGACATCCGCCCGGGCGACGTGAACTGGATGACCGCGGGCCGCGGCATCAGCCACAGCGAGCGCTTCACCCACCCCGACTCCTTCGCCGGCGGCGGGCTGGAGCTGCTGCAAAGCTGGGTGGCGCTGCCGGCCGAGGCCGAAGAGTGCGCGCCCGCCTTCGCCCACACGCCGCGCGCGGCGCTGCCCGAGGGCGAAGACGGCGGCGTGTGGTGGCGGCTGGTGGCCGGCGAGGCCTTTGGGTGCCGCAGCCCGGTGGCCGTGGCCTCGCCCCTGTTCTACCTGCACCTGCGGGCATCCGCGGGCGCCCGCATTCCGCTGCCCACGGGCCACACCGAGCGCGCGCTGTACGTGGCGCGCGGCCGGGTGCGGGCCGACGGCGCCACGCTGGAGGCCGGCCAGCTGCTGCTGATCGATGGAGCGGAGCCACCGTTGGCGGCCGACACCGACGCCACCGTGTTTCTCTTCGGCGGCGAGCCGCTGGGCCCGCGCTTCGTGTGGTGGAACTTCGTGTCCTCGCGTCGCGAGCGCATCGAGCAAGCCAAGGCCGACTGGGCCGCCGGCCGCTTTGCGCTGCCGCCGGGCGACGACGCGGAGTGGATTCCGCTGCCCGCCTGAGCCCGGCGCTCAGAGCCCCAGCGCGCTCAGGCCCGGGTGGTCGGCCGGTCGCGGCCCCAGCGGCCAGTGAAAGAGCCGGTCGCGCTCGCCGATGGGGCGGTCGTTGATGCTGGCGTGGCGCTCGGCCATGAAGCCCTGGTCGTTGAACAACCAGTTCTCGTTGCCGTGGGAGCGGTACCACTGGCCGGCGTCGTCGCGCCATTCGTACACGAAGCGCACCGCGATGCGGTGGGTGTCAAACGCCCACAGCTCCTTGATCAGCCGGTAGTCCAGTTCGCGCGCCCACTTGCGCACCAGGAAGGCGTGGACCGCGTCCCGGCCCACCGGAAACTCGGCGCGGTTGCGCCAGCGGGTGTCGGGCGTGTAGACCTGAACCACGCGGTCCGGGTCGCGGGTGTTCCACGCGTCCTCGGCGCGGCGCACCTTCTGCGCGGCGGTCTCGGCGTTGAACGGCGGCAGGGGTGGTCGGGTGTCCATCGAGGTGCTTTCAGGTGTGCGCCGCCCGCGCGGACGCCGGGGGTCCGGCTCCGCCGGCCCAAGGCGTCGCCTCCCTCCCTGGGGGGAGGCGCGCCGCGGGAGGTCAATACTGCTTGTACGGCAGGAACTTGCCCGACAGGACCACGTTCACGCGGTCGCCCTTCGGATCGGGTTCGCGGGTGATGTCCATGCTGAAGTCGATGGCGCTCATGATGCCGTCGCCGAATTCTTCGTGGATGAGTTCCTTGATGGTGGTGCCGTACACGCTGACGATCTCGTACCAGCGGTAGATCAGCGGATCGGTCGGCACCTGCGTGGGCAGCGAGCCCTTGTAGGGCACCACCTGCAGCCACTTCTGCTCTTCCGCGGTCAGGCCGAACAGCTTGCCCAGCACTTTGGCCTGTTCGGGCGTGGCGGTCATCTGGCCCAGGCACAGCGCGGTCGTCCATTCCTTGGACTGACCGACCTTCTTGGCAATGGCGGCCCAGCTCATGCCCTTGGCGACTTTGGTGCTGATGATTTTTTCGGTGACGGCGAGTCGGTTCATGGTGTTGCCTCGTTGGGGTGGAAAAAGGAGAAAAACAAATCGACAAGAAAAGACGCCGGCAAGCCCATCCCCGCCGCGGGGCACGGCGGAACCGGCTTCGCCGGGCCGCCGGTGCCGTCCCCCCTCGGGGGGAAGCCGCGCAGCGGCGCAGGGGGGCCCTCGATCAATGCGCTTTCGCGCGGGTGACCAGGAAATCGACGATGTGGTTGCGCAGGTCGTAGTAGCCGTCGAGGTGGTGGAGCTGCGCGCGGGTGCGGCTGCGCGGCAGCGGGTTGACCACCACCTCGGCCAGGCCACCGGGCTTGTAGGTGCCGCCGGCGTCGGCGCCGTTGGTCATGAGCAGGATCCGATCGGCCAGCAGGATGGCCTCGTCCACGTCGTGCGTGATCATGAAGACGGTCTGCTGGGTCTCGCGCACGATGCCCATCAGCTCGTCCTGGATGGTGCCGCGGGTGAGGGCGTCGAGCGCGCCAAATGGCTCGTCGAGCAGCAGCATCTTGGGCTGGATGGAGAACGCCCGGGCGATGCCCACGCGCTGCTTCATGCCGCCGGAGAGCTGGCTGGGCTTCTTGTCGATGGCGTTCGACAGCCCGACCATGCCCACGAACTTCTCCACGTGGGCTTTCAGCGCCGCGCGGTCCATGTCGGGCCAGCGCGACTGCACCGCGAAGGCGATGTTCTGGCGCACGGTGAGCCAGGGCATCAGCGCGTGACCCTGAAACACGACGCCGCGCTCCAGGCTGGGGCCGGCGATCTCGCGACCGTCCATGAAGGCGTGGCCGGTGCTGGCGCTGTCCAGGCCGGCCAGCACGTTGAGGATGGTGGTCTTGCCGCAGCCGCTGTGGCCGATGATGCAGACGAACTCGCCGCGGTCGATCTGGAAGGACACGTCGGCAAACACCGGGCGGTCGGCGTGGTAGGCCTTGCCGAGCTGCTCGACGCGCAGGAAGCCGGTGCCGGGGTTGGCGCTCATGGAAGACTCTTTCGGGGACGGGGTGGCCGCGGCCACGGGCGCGCTCTCGGCGCGGGTTCGGGTCTCACTCCACATAGGTCACCACCTTCTGTGCCTGGGCAAACATCAGGTCGAGCAACATGCCCACGATCCCGATCACCAGCACCGCGAAGATCACGTTGGTGAGGGAGAGGTTGTTCCACTCGTTCCACACGAAGTAGCCGATGCCGGTGCCGCCCACGAGCATCTCGGCAGCCACGATCACGAGCCACGCGATGCCCATGCTGATGCGCATGCCGGTGAGGATGGTCGGCGCGGCGGCCGGCAGGATCACGCGGAAGGCCTTGCGCAGCGGGTTGACCTCCAGCGTGGCGGCCACGTTGAGCCAGTCGCGCTTGACCGACGCCACGCCAAACGCGGTGTTGATCAGCATCGGCCAGACCGAGCAGATGAAGATCACGAAGATGCCGCTGACGCTCGAGTCCTTGAGCGTGTACAGGGCCAGCGGCATCCAGGCCAGCGGGCTGATCGGCTTGAGCACCTGCACGAAGGGGTTGAACGCCTTCTGCATGAGCGGCGACATGCCGATCATGAAACCCAGCGGGATGGCCACCGCCATGGCCAGCAGGAAGCCCAGCGCGACCCGGCCCAGCGAATGCGCGAGCTGGATGCCGATGCCCTTGTCGTTGGGGCCCTTGTCGTAGAAGGGGTCCGACAGGTGCTGCCAGCTCGCCTTGGCGACTTCCAGCGGGGGCGGGAAGCCGGTGGCCTTGGTGTCGCCGCCGGGGTCCTTGCCCATCATCTTGGCGTACTCGATTTCCTCGGCGGTCATCGTGGTGGCCGGGCCGGCGCCGGCGGGCGCGCGGGTGCCGAGGTGCCAGGCACCCAGGAACACGCCCAGCAGCAGCAGCGAGACCAGCGCGGCGCGCAGGTTGAGGTGGAGGGATTTCATCGCGGGTTTCCTGGTGGGCGGCGGCCGGAGGGTGCCGCCGCGGTCTCACGGAGGGTGGGTCGCCTCAGGTGCGGCGGATCGCGAAGCTGTTGAGGTACTCGGCCGGCTTGGCCGGGTCGAACACCTTGCCCATGATGGTGTGCTTCACATAGGCCGGGCCGGCCGGCACGTCCATGCCGAGGTCCTTCATGTGCTTGCGCGCGTCGGTGATCAGGAACACGCGCTCGGCGATCGCGCGGTAGTCGATGTCACCCTTCACGTAGCCCCAGCGCTGCATCTGCGTGAGCATCCACACCGCCATGCTCTGCCACGGCATCGGATCGAAGTCCGCCCGGTCGGGCACGCTCTGGATCTTGCCCAGACCGTCGGCAAAACGGCCGGTGAGCACCTGCGACAGCACCGTCTCCGGCTGGTTCAGGTAGGCCTGCGGCGCGATCACCTTGGCGATCAGCTCGCGGTTCTTGGCCTGACGGGCCATGGCCGCGGCGTTGAGCACGGCGCGGTACAGCGCGGCGAAGGTGTTGGGGTTCTGGCGGATGAACTCGCTGCTGGTGCCAAAGGCGCAACAGGGGTGACCGTTCCACAGGTCCTTGGTGAGCAGGTGGATGAAGCCCACCTCCTCGAACACGGCGCGCTGGTTGAAGGGGTCCGGGCCGAGGAAGCCGTCGATGTTGCCCGCGCGCAGGTTGGCCACCATCTCCGGCGGCGGCACCACGCGGATCTGGATGTCGGTGTCCGGGTTCAGGCCCGCTTCCGCCACGTAGTAGCGCAGCAGGAAGTTGTGCATCGAATACTCGAAGGGCACAGCGAACTTGAAGCCCTTCCAGGTCTTGGGATCGCGCTTGTCCTTGTGCTTGACGTGCAGCGTGATGGCCTGGCCGTTGGTGTTCTGCACCGTTGCCACGTTCATCGGCACCGCCGCGGAGCCCACGCCCAGCGAGATCGCCAGCGGCATCGGCGACAGGAAGTGCGTGGCGTCGTATTCTTTGTTGATCATCTTGTCGCGGATCAGCGCCCAGCCCGCGGTCTTGATGACTTCCACGTTGAGGCCCTGCTTCTGATAGAAGCCCAGCGGGTGGGCCATGATCAGCGGCGTGGCGCAGGTGATCGGGATGAAGCCGATCTTCAGGTCCTTCTTTTCCAGCGCACCCTTTTCCTGGGCCATGGCCTGCAGGCTGGCCACCGGCAGCACGCTGGCGATCGCGGCCATCGCGGTCTTGCGGCCCACGGCGCGCAGGAAGCGCCGCCGCTCGGCGTCCTGCGGGAACAGGGCCTTGACCAGCGTGGCCTCGACGAAGGCGTTGCTGTAGGCCTCGAACTCGGTCGTCTCGCTGCGTTCGCGCAAAGTCTGTGCGGCCTGGGCCGACGCCTTGTTCACCGCTTCCTCAGCGGCGTGTTCGGCGGCGGTGTGGTCGCGGCCGCAGCTGCACTTGAGCATCAGCGGACGGTCGGCGTCGTACGGATCGAAGTAATCGGACATGGCGCACCTCGGGGTTGATGGGTGCGGCATGTCTTGCAAGGGCCGGGCCAGTTGCATGCCTGCGGGGGCCCGCGGCGGTATTTCGCGGGGCCCGGCCCGACGCCTTGTAGGGCCAGCCCTACAAACCGGGCCGGCGCGGGCGCGTCAGGCGCCGGCGCGATGTCTTTCGGCGTACAGCGCGAGCTCGACGTCGTTCTTCGCGCCGGTCTTTTCCAGGATGCGCGCGCGGTAGGTGCTCACGGTGTTGGGCGCCAGGCCGAGTTGCGCACCAATTTCGCTCACCGTGTGCCCCGCGGTGAGCAGGCGGTAGACCTGATGCTCGCGGTGCGAGAGCGCCTCCGGGCCGGCCTGCGCGGCGCCACTGCCCACCGCGGTGGCCAGCGCCTCGGCGGTGGCGGGCGTGACGAACACGCCACCGGCCGCGGCCTTGCGCACCGCGCCCAGCATGTCATCAGGATCGGCGCTTTTGTTGAGATAACCGCACGCGCCCAGGCGGATGCAACGCACCGCGTACTGCTTTTCCGGGTAGGTGCTGAGCATGAGGACCGGCAGGCGCGGGTGCTCACGGCGCAGCCGCTGCAACACGTCCAGCCCGTCGGCGCCGGGCATGGCAATGTCCAGCAGCACCAGGTCCAGCCCCGCGCGCCCGCCCAGCGCCGCCACCTGCGCCAGCGCGTCGGGGCCGCTGACCGCTTCGCCCGCGACCACCACGTCCGGGGCGTCGGCCAGGATTTGCTTGAGTCCCTCCCGCACGATGCGGTGGTCGTCGGCGATCAACACACGGATCGGGTCGGCGCGGGTCATGGCGGTGGCGGCGGGTTCAGGCGGGCGCGGTGAGCGGGAGCGTGAGCGACAGGCGCGTGCCGGCGCCCGGGGCGCTGTCGATGGCGACGTCGCCGCCGAAGTGGCGGGCGCGCTCGCGCATGCCCATCACGCCGTACGAGGTGGGCGCCTCAAAGGCCTGCGGCGCGGCGCCCACGCCGTCGTCGCGCACGGTCAGGTGCAGCACCCCCTCGCGCACCGCGATGTCCACCGCCACCCGGCGCGCGCGGGCGTGGCGGCCCACGTTGCTCAGCATCTCCTGGAAGATCCGGAACACCGCCATCGCCTGCGGTTCGGCCGGCTCGGGCGCACCGTCCGTCCGCATGCACCATTCCAGTGCAAGCTCGGCGCTCTGCACGAATTCCTGCGCCTGCCACTCCAGCGCCGCCCACAGCCCCTGGTGGTCCAGGATGCTGGGGCGCAGGTCGGTGATGATCCGCCCGACGTTGTCGACCGCGCGCTCGATCTGCCGGCTCATGGCCTGGCACTTGCCGCGCATGCGCTGGCGCATGGCCTCGGCCTCGTCGGCGCTGCGCGCGGCCTGTTCGGCCAGGCGCTTGTCCATCCAGTTCACGTCCATCTTCAGCGCCACGAGCAGGCTGCCGAGCTCGTCGTGCACCTCGCGGGCGATGCGGGTGCGCTCTTCCTCGCGCACACGCTCCGACCAGGCGGCCAGCTCTCTCACCTGCCGCAGCGCGGTTTCCAGCGCGAGCGTGCGCTCGCTCACGCGCTCCTCCAGCTCGTCCTTGGCGCGCTGCAGCGCGTCGGCCGCGCGGCGGCGGTCGGTGATGTCGACGAAGGTGACCACCGCGCCGCGCACCCGGCCGCCGTCCAGGATCGGGTGGCTGGAATACTCCACGGGGAAGGCGGTCCCGTCGCGGCGCCAGAACACCTCGCTGTCGATGCGGCAGGGCTGACCCTCCAGGAAGGCCCTGAAGATCGGGCAGTCGTGGACCGGGTAATGCCGCCCGTCGGCGTGGGAATGGTGGGTCAGCTCGTGCATGTTGCGCCCGAGCAGCTCGGACGGCTCGAAGCCGATCATGCGGGCGCCGGCCCGGTTGATGAACACACACAGGCCGTCGAGGTCCACGCCAAACACGCCCTCGCCGGTCGACGCCAGCATCAGCGCCAGCGGGTCGCGCCACGCGCCGTCGGCGGGCGCCCGGGACGCGCTGACCAGCATGGACAGGCCGTCGGCGGTGCGGCCGGTGGCGGGATCGGTGGCGGGGTCGCGCATGAATACCAGGAAGCAATGGGTGTGCCACACCCCTTTTTCTCGCGACAGCCTTCCCCCACGCGCGCCACAATGGCACCACCGATGAACTGGCTGCGCCGCCTTCTCAACGCCCGCGACACCGCCGCCCGCCGCGCCCGCGTGCGCGACTCCGTCCGCGGGCGCCACGCCGCCGACCTGCTGCGCGCGCCCACCGCCCTGGCCACGCTGGACCGCACCGACGCCCTGACGGTCGTGGCCTTCATGGCGCTGCGCCGCTACCGCGCCGGCGAGGCCATCATCCGTGAAGGCGCCGACGGCGACGGCGGCTTTCTGGCGCTGGTGGTCGAGGGCGAGGTCACGGTGGAATCCAACCTGATCAGCCGCGCCGAGCCGCTGACCATGAGCGTGCTCGGCCCGGGTCAGGTGATCGGGGAGGTAGCCCTGTTCGACGGCGACGCGCGCAGCGCCAGTTGCACCGCCAGCACGCCGCAGGTGGTGTGCGCGCTGCTCACGCGCGAAGCCCTGCAGACGCTGATGGCGCGCGAGCCGGCCACGGCGGCCAAGCTGCTGGCCGCCGTGGGCCAGCGCCTGGGCGGGCGGCTGCGCGAGGTGGACGGGAAGCTGAAGTTCTACAGCCAGCTGGTGCAGTCGCTGCAGCAGGAGATCGACCGGCTGATGCCGGACTGATCGGCGACCGGGGGCGCCCGGACGCCCACCGGCCACCCGGGCCACCAAGGCCGCTCAGGCCACTCAGGCCGCCCGGACCATCAGGTCTTGGGCGCGGTGCGCATGCTCAGGAGCATGGTGATGGTCAGGATGCCGACCACCACACCCAGCGACACCGCCACCGGGATCTTGAAGATGTCGATCAGCATCATCTTGGTGCCAATGAACACCAGGATCACGGCCAGACCGTAGTTGAGCAGGTGGAACTTGCTGGCCACGGCCTGCAGCAGGAAGAACATGGCGCGCAGGCCCAGGATGGCGAACACGTTGCTGGTCAGCACGATGAACGGGTCCTGGGTGATGGCGAAGATGGCCGGAATCGAATCGACGGCGAAGATCACGTCGGTCAGGCCGACCAGGCAGATCACCATCAGCAGCGGCGTGGCGATGCGCTTGCCGTTTTCGACGGTGAAGAACTTCTCGCCGTCAAAACCCTTGCTCACCGGCATCCACTTGCGCAGCAGCTTGAGCGCGGGGTTGTCGTCCAGGCTCGGCTCCTGGCCGGCGGCCCACCACATCTTGATGCCGGTGATGACCAGGAAGGCGCCGAAGACGTACAGGATCCAGTGGAACTGGGCCAGCAGCCAGCCACCCAGCAGGATCATGATCGAGCGCAGCACGATCGCGCCGATGATGCCGATCATCAGCACCCGCTTCTGGTACGCCGGCGGCACCGCGAAGTAGGTGAAGATCATCAAGAAGACGAAGATGTTGTCGACCGCGAGGCTCTTCTCGATGAGGTAGCCGGTGAGGAATTCGAGCGATTTCTCGTTGGCGATCTCGGTCGAGCCGGTGGTGTCCTTGATGGCCCACCAGAACAGGCCGTTGAACACGAAGCTCAGCGCGATCCAGACGAGCGACCAGTTCAGCGCTTCCTTGACACCGACCTCGTGGGAACCCTGTTTCTTCAGGACCACGAAATCGACGAACAGCGCCACGGCGACGAACGCGACGAAGACGACCCACAGCCACACGGGCGCGATGCTTTGCATGAGGGAACCTCTGGTTGGTGTTGCGACACAAACACCCCAAGGTCTTGCCGCCGCCGCCCGGGTGGGGCGGCGGGGGGCTTCCGGCGGCCGAAGACCGCGTACTGACGAAAACCCCGCGCATCGCAACCGGCGTGGCGCCGGGGATGGCTGACTACTCCCCTTGAAGGGAACCGCGGATTGTGCCGCAGCCGCTGCATTCCCGACAAGCTGTGGGGGCTTGTCGGGGGCTGGATCCTGGGCGCTTCAGGCCGCTTCGCGGTAGAACGGGGCGCGCTGCACACCCCGCGGCGCCAGCGGCGCCACGCGGTCGTGGATGGCCGCGATGTGCTGGGGCGTGGTGCCGCAGCAGCCGCCAACGATGTTGACCAGCCCTTCGGCGGCGAACTCGTGCAGCAGCCGGCTGGTGACCTCGGGCGTCTCGTCGAAGCCGGTGTCGCTCATCGGGTTGGGCAGGCCGGCGTTGGGGTAGCAGCTGATGAACGTATCGCCGGCCACCTTGGCCAGCTCCTGGATGTACGGGCGCATGAGCGCGGCGCCCAGGGCGCAGTTCAGGCCCACGGCGAGCGGCTGCGCGTGGCGCACGCTGGCCCAGAAGGCGCCCACGGTCTGGCCGCTGAGGATGCGGCCGGAGGCGTCGGTGACGGTGCCGCTGATGATCAGCGGCAGTCGCTCGCCGGTGGCCTCGAACACCTCGTCGATGGCGAACAGCGCGGCCTTGGCGTTGAGGGTGTCGAAGATGGTCTCCACCAGCAGCACATCCGAGCCGCCCTCGATCAGCGCCTCCACCTGCTCGCGGTAGGCCTGGCGCAGTTCCTCAAAGCTCACGTTGCGCGCGCCGGGGTCGTTGACGTCCGGGCTGATGCTGGCGGTCTTGGGCGTCGGGCCCAGGGCGCCGGCGACGAAGCGCGGGCGCTCGGGGGTGCTGAACTGGTCGCAGGCGGCGCGGGCCAGCCGGGCGGAGGCGAGGTTCATTTCCCGCGCCAGCGGCGCCATGTCGTAATCGGCCTGGGCGATGGTGGTCGCGCCGAAGGTGTTGGTCTCGATCAGATCGGCCCCGGCGGCGAGGTAGCCCTCGTGGATGTCGCGGATCACGTCGGGCCGGGTGATGCTGAGCAGCTCGTTGTTGCCTTTCACGTCGCGCGGCAGGTCGCGGAAGCGATCGCCCACGGCGCCGGGCCCGCTGTAGCCCGCGCCGCGGTATTGCGCTTCATCGAGCTTGAAGCGCTGGATCATGGTGCCCATGGCGCCGTCCAGGATGGCGATGCGCTGGTTGAGCAGCGCCGGCAGGGCCTGGGCGCGGGTGTAGTCGCGGGGGTGGGCGCGGGGGTGGGCGGATGGACTCATCCCGGGATTGTAGGAAGGCGGGTCCAACCCTGGCGGGTGGCGGGCGTGGGGGCATCGACAAGCATCGCCGACGACCGATCCCCGACAATAGCGGCCGATGAACAACCTGACCCCCACCGAAGCCTGGGCCTGGCTGCAGGCCGAGACCGCGCGCCGCGAGGCCGCGGGCGCGCCGGCGCCGCTGTTCGTGGACGTGCGCATGGAAATCGAGGCGCTGTACGTGGGGCGCCCGCCGGGCACGGTGCACGTGGCCTGGTACGAGTACCCCGATTTCACGCCCGACGCGGCGCGCTTTGTCGAGACGGTGCTGATGGAGGCCGGCGGCGACCGCGAGCGGCCGGTGCTGCTGCTGTGCCGCAGCGGCCAGCGCTCGCGCGAAGCGGGCGCGGCGCTGGAGGCCGCCGGTTTCACCAGCGTGCAGCACGTGGTGCACGGCTTCGAGGGTGACCTGGACGACGCGTTCCACCGCTCGCGCATCAACGGCTGGCGCCACGACGGCCTGCCGTGGGAACAGATGTGAGCCCGCGGCGCGCCGCATGAGCATCGACATCGCCGAGGGCGCCGAGACGCTGGAAGCCGCCGAAGGCGTGCTGCGCGAGGTCTTCGGCTTCGACGCGTTCCGCGGCCCGCAGGCCGCCATCGTGCGCCACGTGGCCGACGGCGGCGACGCGCTGGTGCTCATGCCCACCGGCGGTGGCAAGTCGCTGTGCTACCAGGTGCCGGCGATCGTGCGCCAGCGCGCCGGGCGGGGCGTGACGGTGGTGGTGTCGCCGCTGATCGCGCTGATGCACGACCAGGTCGGCGCGCTGACCGAGGCCGGCGTGGACGCGGCCTTCCTCAACTCCAGCCTCAGCAGCGACGAAGCGCAGCGCGTCGAGAAGCGCCTGCGCCGCGGCGAGATCACGCTGCTCTACGCCGCGCCCGAGCGGCTGACCACGCCGCGCTTCCTGGCCCAGCTCGATGCGCTGCACGAGCGCGGGGCGCTGGCGCTGTTCGCCATCGACGAGGCCCACTGCGTGAGCCAGTGGGGCCACGACTTCCGACCGGAATACCGCGAACTGGCGGTGCTGCCGGAGCGCTACCCGGGCGTGCCGCGCATCGCGCTGACCGCCACGGCCGACGCGCTGACCCGCGAGGACATCGTCGAGCGGCTGCAGCTGCAACAGGCGCGCACCTTCGTCAGCAGCTTCGACCGGCCCAACATCCGCTACCTGCTGGTGGAAAAGAAGGACGCCACCCAGCAGCTGCTGCGCTTCATCCGCGACGAACACACCGGCGGCGACGGCCGCACCGACGCCGGCATCGTGTACTGCCAGTCGCGCCGGCGGGTGGAGGCCGTGGCCGAGCAGCTGCAGCAGGCCGGCCTGAACGCCCTGCCCTACCACGCGGGCCTAGAGGGCGCCGTGCGCCAGCAGAACCAGGACCGCTTCCTGCGCGAAGAGGGCCTGATCATGGTGGCCACCATCGCGTTCGGCATGGGCATCGACAAACCGGACGTGCGCTTCGTCGCCCACCTCGACCTGCCCAAGAACATCGAGGGCTACTACCAGGAAACCGGCCGCGCCGGCCGCGACGGCGAACCCGCCAGCGCCTGGATGGCCTACGGCCTGCAAGACGTGGTCAACCAGCGCCGCATGATCGACGACAGCCCCGCGGCCGACGCCTTCAAGCAAGTGCTGCGCGGCAAGCTCGACGCGCTGCTCGCGCTGGCCGAAGCCAGCGACTGCCGGCGGGTGCGGCTGCTGAAGTACTTCGGGGAAGACAGCGCACCCTGCGGGAATTGCGACAACTGCCTGAACCCGCCCGCGCTCTTCGACGCCACCGAACCCGCGCGCAAGTGGCTCTCATGCATCTACCGCGTGCAACAGGCGAGCGGCCACGGGTACGGCGCGGGACACCTGATGGACATCCTGCGCGGGCAGCGCACCGAGAAGGTGCTGCAGCTCGGCCACGACCGCCTGAGCACCTTCGGCATCGGCGCCGACTGGTCGGAAACCCAGTGGCGCGCGCTGCTGCGCCAGCTCATCGCGATCGAGGCCGTGCGCGTGACCGACGCGCCCTACAACACGCTGCACCTGGCCGAGGGGGCGCGCGCCATCCTGCGTGGCGAGGCGACGGTGCGGCTGCGCATCCAGGCGGAGCGGGCGCCCACCTCGCGCGGCCGCAGCGGGCGCGCCCGCGCCGCGGCCGCCGACGACGGCACGCCGCTGACCCTGGCGCAGCGCGACCGGCTGGACGCCCTCAAGGCCTGGCGCGCCGGTGTGGCGCGCGAGCACAACCTGCCGGCCTACGTCATTTTTCATGACGCCACGCTGCGCGCGCTCGCGGTGGCGCAGCCCAAAGACCTCAGCGAGCTCGATGGCCTGCCCGGCATCGGGCAGAAAAAGCGCGAAGCCTATGGCCAGGCGGTGGTGGACATCGTGAACGCCAGCCGATGAACGGTCGAAAAATCCTCAAGTTCGGACTCAAGGCGCCGAAAACCCCGACGTGACACTGCGCGCCGTGCGTCTGCCGGCCGCCCGTCACCTCCGCGCGGTCGTCCACCCGACGGCCATCGCCGATGCAGCACCGGCCGCCTGGGTCCGCCCGGCAGCCATCCCACAAGGGAGCGAGGCATGTTTTTCCGCCTGCCCTGGTTCAGCAAAAGCAAACCCGCGTCGTTTCGCGACACCCAAGTGCTGGATTTCGACTACCTGATCGACGAGTTCCAGGCCGCCATGGCCGACATCCAGGACGAGCGCATGAGCCGGCTGCACGCCGACCTGCTGCACGCCCAGAGCCCCAAGGACCTGTGGTTCCTGCGCGGCAAGCTGTTCAACCTGATCTCCCGCCACCACTGCGAGTCGGAAGCCTTCCGGCGCGTGGCCCGGCTCGACGAGAAGCTGCAGTTTTTCGTGGAACACCACCCCGACTACTCGGCCGACGAGCTGCCCAGCAAGCCCATGGCGCTGGTGCACTGAAGCCCGCCCGCCGGCCGTGGTCGGCGGTGAGGGTTTCGTGAGGACGGGCCGCCCCCGGCGGCCTGAAGCTCCCGCCCGCGGCATCGGGCCGCGAGGGAGGGACGCGACGTGGCAACCCGACGCCCGGCGGCAGCGGCCGAACCGCTGCGTGAGCGGCTCGATGTGGTGCGCGAACTCATCGCCATCTTCGACATCGAGCGCAAGGTCTACCTGACCATCTCCACCGTGTCCTTTGTCGTGCTGCTGGCCTGCGCGTGAGTCGTGTTCGCGCGCGGGGAGCGCGACCTCGTGCCGTTCAGCCTGCTGTTTGGGTCGGCCGGCGCGGTGGGATTCACCGGCGCGCGGCTGCTGCGCATGTGGAGCGACGCGCTGCGCGTGCTGCTGCCGGTGGTGCGGGGGCAGGAGGTCGACCATGACTGAGGCCCTGCACGCCGCCGCGGTGCACGACACCGTGCGCCGCGCCGACATCGACTACGACCTCCACCGCTTCCGCCGCCACGCGCGCAGCGGTCTGGTGCTCATGGCGCTGAGTGCCGCGCTGGTGTTGGGCGCGCTCGCCTATGGCACCGCGCAGCTGAACCGGCAGCAGACCGAGCGCCAGGCGCTGCAGGCCGAGATCGTGGCCACCCGCGCGGCGCTGAAGACCGCGCAAGACCGACTGGCGGCCGAGCAGGCGCGCGTGCAACGCACCCGCGCGGCGTTCTGGGACCTGCAGCTCGGCCTTCGGCAGTTTTATGTCAAAGACTACGCCGGGGCGGTGCGGCACTACGACGAGGCGCTGGCCATCGACCCGGACAGCCCGGTGGTGCTGGACCTGCGCGGCTACGCGCTGCTGCGCGCCGGCCGGGTGGCGGAGGCCGTGGCGTCGCTGGAGCGCTCGGTGGCACTGGCGCCCGACTACGGCTGGGGCCGCTACAACCTGTCGCTGGCCTACGCCCACGCCGGGCGGCCGGCCGATGCGGTGGCCGCGCTGGCCGCGCTGTTCGCGCGCGAGCCCGAGCGGCGCGACACGGTGCGCGGCGACGGGCAGTTCCGCGTGCTGCGGGACGACCCGGGCTTCCAGGCGCTCATGCAGCGTTGAGGCCACGTTGACGCCGCGTTGATGCCGCGCTGAGCCGGCGGGCGTCATCTCCCGCGGGCTCAGTGCACGAAGCCCATGCCGCGGGCCTCGCGCACCTCGGGCTTGATGCGGTGTTCGGCTTCGAGCTGGTCGAGAAACTCGGCGGGTTCCATGGTGGCGCCCAGGATGTCGGCCTGCCGCTTGACCGCGGCGAAGTCGCCCGGGCACAGCTGCTCGAGGCGGCGCAGGCGCTGGCGCCACGCGTCGTCGAGCCGGGTGGCGTCGCCCCCCAGCGCCTCGGCGACGAACATGGTCTCGCGCTGGGCCTCGGTGAGCGGCTTGAAGCGGATCTTGAAGGCAAAGCGCCGCAAGGCGGCCTGGTCCAGGCGGTCCATCAGGTTGGTGGTGCAGATGAACACGCCGCCGAAGCGCTCCATGCCTTGCAGCATCTCGTTGACCTCGGTGACCTCGTAGGTGCGGTGTGCGCCGCGGCGGTCCTGCAGGAAGCTGTCGGCCTCGTCGAGCAGCAGCACGGCGCGCTCGGCCTGCGCCTCGCGGAACATGGCGGCCATCTGCTGCTCGGTCTCACCGACGAACTTGCTGACCAGATCGCTGGCGCGGCGGATCATGAGCGGGCGCTCCAGGCGCTGCGCGATGTGTTCGGCCAGCGCGGTCTTGCCGGTGCCGGGCGGTCCGTAGAAGCACAGGCAGCCGTGGCCGCGCTCGCGCAGGGCTTCGACGATGCGCGGGACGGGGTAACGCGTCTCGACGTGCAGCATGTCCAGGCTGTACTGCGTGACGCTGGGTCGCGCCGGCACCTCGGGCGCGCGGCCGAGGGCATGGTCGGCGTTGCGCAGCTGGCGTTCGATGAGCGCGTCCAGCGGCGCGGTCGCGCGCCGGCGGCCGCCGCGCGGCGGCTGCGCGAGCTGGGCGAAGCGCACCGCGGTGCGGATCTGGGCCGGCGTGAGGCCTTTGCGCTCGGTCAGCCGCTGGATCAGGCCGTCGGACACCGCCACGCCGGCCAGCGTGCCGCGCACGAGCTGCTCGCGCGCGCCCGGCGGCGGGCTCTTGAGTTCGAGGTGGTAGGCGAACCGGCGGCGAAACGCAGGATCGATCTGTTCGATGCGGTTGGTGACCCAGATCGTGGGCACGGCGTTGCTCTCCAGCACCTGGTTGACCCAGGCCTTGCCGCTGACGGAATGGCTGTGGGGCGCGCTGACGTGTTCGGCGCGCGCCATGAGCTGGGCGGCCTCGCTGGAGATCGGCGGGAACACGTCCTCGACCTCGTCAAACAACAGCGCGGAATGCGCCATGCCCTTGAGGAAGACCTGCGCAATCTGCAGCGAGCGGTAGCGGTCGCGGCCGGACAGCGCGTTGCCGTCGCGGTCGGCGTACTCGACCTCGAACAGCGACAGCCCGGCGGCATGGGCGACCACGCGGGCCAGCTCCGTCTTGCCGGTGCCGGGCGGGCCGTAGAGCAGCACGTTGATGCCGCTCTCGCGCCGCGCCACCGCCTCGCGCAGCAGCGCGCAGAGCAGCGTCACGTCCTCGCCGACGTAGGCAAAGTCGTCCGGGCCGAGGGCGGAGCGGGCGGCCGGGCGGGTGAACACCGCCATCAGGTCGCTCTCGGACCGGTACTCGCGCATCAACACCGGCGGCAGCTTTTCGCTGACCTTCATCAGGTCGGCCAGGTCGGTGATGTTGTGCTCGGAGATGAGGTTCTCCACCATGCCGATGCGCTCGAGCCGGGAGCCGGCGCGCAAGGCCTCGCCCACCTCGCTGGCCTTCACGCCCGCCACCTCCGCGATCGCCGCATAAGCCTCGGGCGCGTTGTTGACCTTGAACTCCACCAGGATGGAGCGCAGGTCGCGCTGGTACCGCGCCAGCGTGCCGTACAGCAGCAGGGCGCGCTCGGCGCGGTTGAGCTGCAGCAGCTGCGCCAGCGCATCGATGTTCTTCTCGACGAGGGTGCTTTGCTTCTTGAGCGCCTGACTGAGCCACTCGCCGGTGACCGCGAGCACGGCCAGCAGGTCCTTGGGCGACTCCTTGGCGTACTCGTCGAGATAGAAGAACAGGGTGCCTTCCTCGTACGGCCCGCGCCACACGCCGTGGCGCTCCATGAAGGCGCCGGTGCCCAGGCGGTCGTGACCGGCCCACAGCTCGTTGTCCTTGCAGCGGCGCTGCAGGAACTCGCGCAGCCGCACCAGCACGGTGTGGGGCCACACGAGGTGGCGCCCGGCCAGCGAGAGCAGGGTGTTGAGGTCGCGACGCACGTTGAAGCGCGGGCCCTGGCGGGCGGCCAGGGTGAGCACGAAGTGCGAGCACATGAGGTCCAGCACCGGCGCGTGGCGCAGCCCCGGGGGCACGAACACCCGGCCGTCACCGGCGAGCAACGCACGCGCGTCGGGCACCGGACCGGGCGCGTTGCGCGAGGTCGGGCTCGCCAGAGGCGGGGCACGCTTGCTCATGGAAACCTCCTGAACGGGTGTCCGGGACTGCCGTGGGCGCCACCGCAGCGGGCGGCGTGAAAACGACCATAACCCAGCTTGATGCGCGATGGAAGTGCGTGATACGCGACTTTTTGGGGCTTTCTGTCGGACCGACGGTCCACAATCGCCCCACCATGATCCAGCTCGCCGACATCCAGGCCGCCGCTGCGCGGCTGCACGGGCAGCTTCTGGACACGCCCTGCGTGGCCTCGCGCACGCTCTCGCAGCTCACCGGCTGCGAGGTGTTCCTGAAGTTCGAAAACCTGCAATACACCGCCTCGTTCAAGGAACGGGGCGCCTGCAACAAGCTCAGCCAGCTCACGCCCGACGAGCGCGCCCGCGGGGTGGTGGCGATGAGTGCTGGCAACCACGCGCAGGGCGTGGCCTACCACGCGCAGCGCCTGGGGCTGCGGGCGGTGATCGTGATGCCGCGCTTCACGCCGGGCGTGAAGGTGGAGCGCACCCGCGGCTTCGGCGCCGAGGTTGTGTTGCACGGCGACACGCTGGACGAGTCGCGCGCCCACGCCCGCGCGCTGGCCGCCCGCGACGGGCTGGTGTTCGTGCACCCGTATGACGACGAAGCGATCGTCGCCGGGCAGGGCACGGTGGCGCTGGAGATGCTGCGCGCGCAGCCCGACCTGGACACGCTGGTCGTGGCGGTCGGCGGCGGCGGCCTGATCGCCGGCATGGCGACCGCGGCCAAGGCGATCAAGCCCGGCATCCGGGTGGTGGGCGTGCAGACCGAGCGCTTTCCGGCCATGGTCAACGCCGTCACCGGCAGCGCCCACCCGCAGGGCAGCAGCACGATCGCCGAGGGCATCGCCGTCGGCACCCCCGGCACCGTCCCGCTGGCCATCGTGCGCGAGCGGGTGGACGAGCTGCTGCTGGTCGACGAGGGCGACATCGAGCAGGCGATCGTGATGCTGCTGGAGATCGAGAAGACGCTGGTCGAAGGCGCCGGCGCCGCTGGCCTGGCCGCGCTGCTGCGGCACCCGGAACGCTTTGCGGGCCAGCGCGTGGGGCTGGTGCTGTGCGGCGGCAACATCGACCCGCTGCTGCTGGCCTCGATCATCGAGCGCGGCATGGTGCGCGCCGGGCGGCTGGCGCGGGTGGTGGTCAACGCGCGCGACGTGCCGGGCAACCTCGCGCGCATCGCCAGCACCGTGGCCGACGCGGGCGCCAACATCGACGAGGTGCACCACCAGCGCGCGTTCACCCTGCTGGCGGCGCAGAACGTGGAGATCGAGCTGGTGCTGCAGACGCGGGGCCCGGCCCACGTGCAGCAGGTGATTGACGCGCTCACGGCGGCGGGCTACGCCGTCCGATCGCCATAATCGACGCATGAGCGCGCCCGATCTCCAGACCGCCCTGACCGAGCTGTTCGCCCCCTGGGTGCAGGACCTGGGCTTGCGGGTGGAGGCCGTGGGGGAAGACAGCGTCACCCTGCGGCTGCCGTCATCCGAGCGGCTCAGCCGGGTCGGCGGCATGGTGTGCGGGCAGGCGCTGATGGCCGCCGCCGACACCGCGATGGTGCTGGCGCTCATCCGGCATTTCGGCGCATTCCGGCCTTGCACCACCGTGCAGCTCAACAGCAGTTTTCTCAAGCCCCTGTCGGGACAGGACGCGCTGGTGGAGGCCCGCGTGCTGCGCGCGGGCAAGGCGCTGGCCTTTGGCGAGATCGACATCCGCGGTGCCGCGGACGGCAAGAGCGTGAGCCGCGCCAGCACCACCTACGCGCTGCTGTGAAGCGCGGGCGTGGCCGGGAACTCCCGGCGCTGGCTTAAAATCCGAGGGTTTTACGAACCAGACCGGAGCAAACGCCATGGCGCACCACGATCACCACACCCCCGCCGAGCAGACCGACGACGTGGTCGAGTCCATCGTCCCGCTGATGCCCATCGTGCTGCCGGTGGCCGGCGGCGTGCTGATGTTCCTGCTGGCCTTCATTGCCGTCTTCATGGCCTGAACCGCGACACCGCGCCCGCGCTGCCACCCATCGGCCGCCGCGCGCTCCCGCCAGCCGACCGCCCTTCGGGCCGTCGGCTTTTTTCACGCCGGCGCGTGAAAGATGCATCAGGTTATGCGGGTTTTGCATGTAACCCCGTGGTAACCCGGAAGGCCCTTGCCTACAATTTCGCCATTGGCCGACCCGCCACCGGACCCGCCGGATGCACCCCCCGCGCGCCCGATCGCCCGCTGCACCGCCTACCGCCCCGCAGCCCTGGCGCCGACCACCCCGATCTGCCCGAGCAGACCCCCACAGCCGCCCCGTCACCGCGCGTGACGCTTGCGGCTGCCGGCGTCTGGGGTGGCGCGCGGGGCCCCCGGTTTGTAACTTTGGAGCTTTGTGCATGAACTCTCCCGTGATGCAGGGCCTGGCCCTCAATACCCCCGCCTACGTGAAACACGCGCGCCTGATCGCCTGGGTGGCTGACATGGCGGCCCTGTGCCAGCCGGACCAGGTGGTGTGGTGCGACGGCAGCGACGAGGAATACAACCGGCTGTGCCAGCAACTGGTCGACGCCGGCACCTTCAAGCGCCTGAACCCGGCCAAGCGGCCGAACAGCTACCTGGCCTGGTCCGACCCGTCGGACGTGGCGCGCGTGGAAGACCGCACCTTCATCTGCAGCGAGCGCCCCGAGGACGCCGGCCCCACCAACAACTGGAAGGCCCCGGCCGAGATGCGCGCCACGCTGCAGCCGCTGTTTGCCGGCAGCATGCGCGGGCGCACGATGTACGTCGTGCCGTTCAGCATGGGCCCGCTGGGCAGCCCGATCGCCCACATCGGCGTGGAGCTGTCCGACAGCGCCTACGTGGCCGTCAACATGAAGCTCATGACCCGCATGGGCAAAGCGGTGTTTGACGTGCTGGGCAGCGACGGCGACTTCGTGCCCTGCGTGCACACCGTGGGCGCCCCGCTGCAGCCGGGCGAGAAGGACCAGACCGCCTGGCCCTGCAACCCGACCACGAAGTACATCGTCCACTACCCCGAGACCCGCGAAATCTGGAGCTACGGCTCGGGCTACGGCGGCAACGCGCTGCTGGGCAAGAAGTGCTTTGCGCTGCGCATCGCCTCCACCATGGGGCGTCAGCAGGGCTGGCTGGCCGAGCACATGCTGATCCTGGGCGTGACCAACCCCGAGGGCAAGAAGTACCACGTGGCGGCCGCCTTCCCCAGCGCCTGTGGCAAGACCAATTTCGCCATGCTCATCCCGCCGCAGGGTTTTGAGGGCTGGAAGGTCACCACCATCGGCGATGACATCGCCTGGATCAAGCCGCGCACCGACGCGCACGGCCAGACCCGCCTGTACGCGATCAACCCCGAGGCGGGCTACTTCGGCGTGGCACCGGGCACCAACACGCTGACCAACCCGAACTGCATGGCCAGCCTCAACCGCGACGTGATCTTCACCAACGTGGCGCTGACCGACGACGGCGACGTGTGGTGGGAAGGCATGGGCGACGCGCCGGCCCACGCGATCGACTGGCAAGGCAAGGCCTGGACGCCGCAGATCGCCAAGGAAACCGGCGCCAAGGCCGCACACCCCAACGCGCGCTTCACCGTGGCCGCCACCAACAACCCGGCGCTGGACGCCGCGTGGGACGACCCGGCCGGCGTGCCGATCGATGCGTTCATCTTCGGCGGCCGCCGCAGCACCACGGTGCCGCTGGTCACCGAGGCGCGCGACTGGACCGAAGGCGTCTACATGGCCGCCACCATGGGCTCGGAAACCACCGCCGCGGCCTTTGGCGCGCAGGGCGTGGTGCGCCGTGACCCGTTCGCCATGCTGCCCTTCGCCGGCTACAACATGAGCGACTACTTCCAGCACTGGCTCAACCTCGGCCGCCAGCTGCAGACCAGCGGCGCGACCCTGCCGTCGATCTTCTGCGTCAACTGGTTCCGCAAGGACGAGAACGGCAAGTTCGTCTGGCCCGGTTTCGGCGAGAACATGCGCGTGCTCAAGTGGATGATCGACCGCGTCGAAGGCCGCGGCCAGGGCGTGGAACACGCGTTCGGCGTGAGCCCGCGCTACGAGGACATCCACTGGAGCGGCCTGAACTTCACCCGCGAGCAGTACACCACCGTGACCGCCATCGACAAGGCGGCCTGGACGCAGGAACTGCAACTGCACGGCGAGCTGTTCCAGCAGCTGGCCTACCACCTTCCCCGTGAGCTCGAGGAGACGAAGGCGAAGATCGAGCAACGCCTGGCCGCCTGACGCCCCGCGCGGCGGCCGCACGATCGGCCCGGCACCCACGACCTGGGCGCCGGATCGTTTTGTCCCGCTCGATGCGGCGGGCAAAGCCCCAGCGCTGTGACCCACAGCCCCCCGAAACGGCCCCATGAGGGCCGTTTCTTTTTTGGGGGTCATGGCCCGGGGCTGAACGCCCGGCGTGGCTCAGAGCGTGGGGTTGTCGGGGTGGCGGGCGATCAGCCACAGGCGCAGGAAATCGCGGCTCGCGGACGGGGGGTGGACATCGCCGGCCGCACCCTTGGCCAGGTCTCCACTCATGGTCCGCGTCAGCTGGGCACGCGGGACGGGGGGCGAGACGAAGCGCCGGGTGTTGTCCAGCTCAATGGCGCCGCCGGCCGCGTAGGGGTCCACGGTGTCGGGCTCTTCCCGAACGATGGCGGCCCAGAGCTTGTCGTCGGTGGTCCAGGACGCCGCCTCGAAAAGGTCGACCCAGGGGTCGCGCTGCCCGTGCTTGCCCATTCGGCCATAGAAGCCCAGCACTTGCTTGACCGAGGCACTGAGGGTCGTGTCGTTTTCCACCCCAGACATGAAGCGTTCCCACGCCGCTTCCCGGTCCTGGAGCGGACCCGCGGTGTCAAACCCCGGCTTGTGGTAGCCGGTGCAAGCCTTCCTGTCACGGACACTGAGGTAGCGATCCGCGGCCCTCTGCAAAGCCATGCGCAGCGAATTCACCGTCCAGGCCCCGCGGTGGTGGCAGAACGGCGTGGAATGAAAGATCAGCTCATCACACGCGGCCACGTAACCGCCGCCAGCGGGAATGCGGGTGTTGTAGATGGTGGGGTCCATGCCGTCGCTCAGGATGGCCATCACTTCCTCCGCGAAGGACGCGGGCACACCGCGCCGGAACGTCGGCAGATAGCTGTCGGGCAGTGGCGGGCGCAACAGGTATTCCGGTCCCATGATCGGCTGCTCGTTGGGGAACAGCAGGAGCATGAACAGGTTGTCCCCCTCCGTGTCCTTGTGCAGACCCACGAGACCGGGATCGCGGTCGCGGTAGGGCATGACGGTCAAGGCCAAACGCCACCCGTCCTTGATCATCGCGGGGGCCCGCTGCACCAGGTAGCCCGCAATCCCGGAGCGGCTCAGCACATCGAGAAGGATCGGTTGCAGGATCGGCGCGAATATCTTGAAAGCGTTGCTCACGGTGGCTGACGGCGGGCGACCTTTCCGTGCGGCCTTGGCCGCGTCGAGGGACAGGGGCGTTTCCGCCATCGCGGTGAGGGCAAGCTGGTCGTGGACCACCGCGACCTCGAATCCCCCCGCGAAGTTGAGATCTTCTTCTGCCCCCACGGGCTGCGCGGCGGTCAGGTGGATGATCGCGTTGTAGACATGCTGGCGCTGCTCGGGTGTCAGGGCACCGACCGTGGGCACAGCCAGCGGGTCGAGGGCGTTGCGGGCGCGGGCGGTGGGGGAGGCGCTGTCGGTGGGCGCGTTGGAGCGGAATTCCATGGTGCGGCGAGGCGGGCGGGTGCCCGGTGGGTGCGGGGCATCCATGGTCTCTGAGCGATCGCCCGGCGGCCATCCGGTGAGGGGCCGAATGCCGTGACGCCAGCCGATTGGCGCGCACGCAAAAAAGCCACCCGAAGGTGGCTTTGTGGAAGCGGCGCGCGGGGCGTCGTCAGACCGGGTACATCAGCGAGCGGCGGGCACGGGCGCGGCCCAGCGCCTCCCAGTAGGAGACCGGGGTGGCGGCGGCCACCGGGGCCACGACCGGCGCGGCGGTGGCCTCGGCCTCGCGCTCCGCGAGGTCGCGGGCCAGGGTCAGCTCGGCCATCACGCGCGGGTCGGTGCGGGCGATTTCCCAGAGGCGCGCTTCGGCGCGGACTTCGGCGCGGCGGGCGGACCAGGTGTCGAGGCCAGCCAGTGCGTCGCGGGCCACGCGGCGGGCCGTGCCAGCGAACAGGGCGAGCCCGGCGAACACAACCAGCCAGAGCAGCACCCACGCGAGCAGGAGGTGGCCGTCGGCCCAGGTGCTCACCAGCCGGTCGGCCAGCACCACCATGGCGGAGACCACGGCGGCCAGCAGCAACGCGGCCAGGCCGCGGGCGCTGTCGCGCGGGGCCGGGGTGGCGGCGCGGGCGGGGGTGGAGGCCGCCGGGCGCAGGCCCAGCGGGGCGGGGGAGGTGGTGGCGGCGATGGTCATGGTGCGCTCCTTGAAGAGGGGGTGTCTTGTGGACAGGCTCAAATCTAGGGTTTTCCCGCATATGTTTCCACTTTATCTTTGTGATGCATACCATTCATATCTGTGATCTCTGACCTGAATTTCCGCACCCTCGACCTGAACCTGCTGCGCGTGTTCGACGCGGTGATGGACGAGCGCAACCTCACCCGGGCCGGTGAGCGGCTGGCCATGACGCAGCCGGCGGTGAGCAACGCGTTGCGGCGGCTGCGGCAGGCGGTGGGCGACGAGCTGGTGGTGCGCGCGGGCTACGGCGTGGAGCCGACCGCCACCGCGCTGGCGATCTGGCCGTCGGTGCGCGAGGCGCTGGCGCTGCTGCAGCAAACGCTGGCGCCGGGGCGCTTCGACCCGGCCACGGCCCACCAGTCCTTCGTGCTGGCGATGGCCGACGCCACCGCCGCCCAGCTGATCCCCGGGCTCATCCGGCTGTGCGAGGCGCAGGCGCCGGGGGTGAACCTGCGCGTCGTGCCCCTGACCACGCGCGATCCGCGCGCGCTGCTGGCCAGCGGCGGCGCCGACCTGGCGGTCGGGCATTTCCCGGGCGTGCTGGCCGAGCTGGGCGCGGTGCACCTGCGCGAGGACGTGCCGCCCTTCGAGCACCGGCGGCTGTACGACGGCGAGTACGTGGTGGTGATGCGCCGGGACCATCCGCTGGCCGGGCGGCCGCTCGATCTGGACACCTACTGCGCGGCACGGCACCTGCTGGTGAGCTTCTCCGGCCGGCCGTTTGGCTTTGTCGACGAGGCGCTGGCCGCGGTGTCGCGGCGCCGCCGGGTCGTGCTCACCGTCAACCAGTTCTTCACCGCCGGCCAGGTGGTGACCACCACCGACCTGCTCACCGTGCTGCCGCGGCATTTCGTGGGTGCCACCGGCCTGGCGCACGCGCTGGCGCTCTGCGAGTTGCCCCTGCCGGTGCCGGCGGTGCATGTGGACGCCCTGTGGCACCGGCAGGCGGGGCACAGCGCCGCCCACCGCTGGCTGCGCGACGCGGTGGGCCAGGCGTCGGCGGCGGGGTTTTCGGCGGCGGGTGTGCCGGCGGCGCCGACAATCGCCGGCTGACCCACCCCAGCGCCGCACCGCACCCATGAAGATTCAGCTGCTCAGCGACCTGCATCTCGAGGCCAACCCCGACTTCGTGCCGCGGCCGGCGCCGGGCGCGGACCTGCTGGTGCTGGCGGGCGATGTGGGCTCCTACCAGCGGCGCCGCGATGGCAGCGCCATGGCCGAGGCCGACTGGGGCCTCGGGCGCTTCGCCCACTGGCCGGTGCCGGTGCTGTTTGTGCCGGGCAACCACGAGTACGACGCGCTCGACGTGGACGAGGCCCACGCCGGCCTGCGCGCGGCGTGCGAGCGCCACGGCCTGCGCTGGCTCGAACGCGAGACCTGGGTGTGGCGCGGCGTGCGTTTTGTGGGCACCACGCTGTGGAGCGACTACGACGTGTTCGGCCAGCGCGAGAAGGCGTTTCGCGCGGCGAACCACTACCTCAGCAAGATGGCCAGCCAGCGCCACGGCGCGCTGTTCGACGCCGCGGCCATGCGCACGCTCGCGCTGGACTGCCAGGACTGGTTGCGCGCGGCGCTGGCCGCCCCGTTCGACGGGCCCACCGTCGTCGTCACCCATTTCGCGCCCACGCTGCACAGCATGGACCCGCGCTACGGCGCAACGCCCGGCACCGCGGGCTTCTGCAACGGGCTGGATGCGCTGCTGCCCCGGGCCGACCTCTGGCTGCACGGCCACCTGCACTGCCCCACCGACGCGCGCGTGGGGCGCTGCCGCATCGTGGCCAACCCGCTGGGCTACGCCGACAAAGGGGAGCAGGCGGCGTTCGACCCATGGCGCTGCATCGAACTTTGAGCCACCGCAAAGGGTCAGCCTGGGCGCGCCCTACACTCGGTGCGTGACCAACCCCCAAGGAGACCCCTCATGAAGATCCTGCTCGCCGTCGATGGCAGTGCCTACACCAAGAAGATGCTCGGCTACCTGGCCGCCCACGACGAGCTGTTCAGCGCCGACGGCAACAGTTTCAGCGTGATCACCGTCCAGGCCCCGCTGCCCCCGCGGGCGCGCGCGGCCGTGGGCGCCGAGATCGCCAACGCCTACCACGCCGAGGAAGGCGCGAAGGTCACCGGCCCGGTGGTGAAGTTCCTCGCCCGCCACGGCATCGATCCGAAGGTGCTGCTGAAGGTCGGCTCGCCCGGTGAACTGATTGCCAAGACCGCCGCCAGCGGCAAGTTCGATCTCGTGCTGATGGGCTCGCACGGCCACGGCGCCCTGGGCAACCTGGTGATGGGCTCGGTGGCCACCCAGGTGCTGGCGCACTGCAAGGTGCCGGTGCTGCTGGTGCGCTGACGCGCCCGGCTTTATCGCGCGCGCAGGCCGTCGAAGCAGGTGGACAACACCAGGTCGACGATCTGCGCGTTGTCCATCTGGCCGGAGCCCTTCAGGAAACCCAGCACCGGATCGCAGGCGCGGGCGTACAGCGTGTACAGCACCGCGATCGGCGGCAGGGCCGGGTTGATGGCCCCGGCGGCCTGCGCCGCCAGAATCCACTCGCCCAGGCGGTCGCTCACCGCCATCAGCCCGTCCACGTAGTCCTTGTTGGTCGCCAGCGCGGCGCGCAAGGTGGAGTTTTCGCTGGGCAGCGAGGGCATTTCGCCCGCCAGCTGCACTTCCATCGTCCAGCGCGCCACCGCGCGCAGGTGTTCCAGCGGGCTGACCTGCACCGCGTCGCGCGTGGCGAGGAAGTCGAGCGCGCGGTTCATCACCCGCACCATCGCCGCCGCCGCCAGGTCTTCCTTGCTCGGGAAGTGCTTGTACAGGCTCGCTTTGGCGATCCCGACCTCGGCCGCCACCTCGTCCACCGTCATGGCTTCAAAGCCTTTTTCGGCCAGCAGCCGGTTCACCGCCGAGACGATCGCGTCTTCGCGGGCGATGTGCATCTGCTCGCGAAAACTGCGTTTGGGGGCGGCGGCGGTGTTCGTGGCGGCGGTGGGCATGGGGACGGATGGCGTGAGCAAAAGCTCGCTGTGATTCGTGGATTGTGCCGAAGTTCGACGAATCCGTCGATATCCCTACAGAACAGTTCCTTACGATACCAATCAGTAGCTTTTTGATCTTTGACGACTAATATGCGGCCGGCGCTGTTCAGACGGCGTTGTTTTTCCCCTCCCAACCCTTGTTTCTGGAGTTCCGCATGAAGAAGACCCTGATCGCCTCGCTGCTGGCTTTCGGTGCCCTGAGCGCCGCCCACGCCAAGGACATCGTCGACACGGCCGTGGCCGCCGGCTCGTTCAAGACCCTGGTGACCGCGGTGCAGGCCGCCGGTCTGGTGGACACGCTCAAGGGCAAGGGCCCGTTCACCGTGTTCGCGCCCACCGACGAGGCGTTTGCCAAGATCCCCAAGGCCGATCTGGACGCGCTGCTGAAGGACAAGGCCAAGCTGACCGCCGTGCTGACCTACCACGTGGTGCCGGGCAAGGTGATGGCCAAGGACGTGAAGGCCGGCAAGGTCAAGACCGTGCAGGGCGGCGAGCTGACGGTGAGCACCACCGGCGGCGTGAAGGTGGACAACGCCAACGTGGTGAAGACCGACATCGCGGCCGACAACGGCGTGATCCACGTGATCGACACCGTGGTGCTGCCGAAGTAATGACCCCCGCGGGCGGCGCCCCGGCGGGCGCCGCTGCCCCGGGCCGCTCAGCCCGGGCGACGCAAGCTGCGGGCGGCCGCCGCCCGCAGCGCCGCCGACAGGGCGTCCAGCACGTCCGAACTCAGGTTCCAGCAGTGCCAGTGCAGCGCCACGCCGAAGCGGTGGCGTGGCGCCAGGTTCACCAGCTCGCCGCGCTCGATCGCCTCGCGCACCAGCATCAGCGGCACCACGCTCACCCCCCAACCCGCCTGCACCGCGCGCACCTGTCCGGTGCTGCTGGGCACGAACAGCTGCTTGAGCATCACGCGCGGCAGGCTGAAGGCCTTCATCACGAAGGCGTGCTGGAGGTTGTCCTTGCGGTTGAAGGCCACAAAGGGCAGCTGATGGAAGTTGTGGGCGTTCAGGCCCTTGGGGCAGTGGGCGGCGGCGAAATCGGCGCTGGCCACGGCCACGTAATCCATCGTGCCCAGCGCGTCCATGCGACAGCCGCGCAGCGCCTGACCCAGCGAGGTCACGCAGCCCAGCACCTGCCCCTCGCGCAGCCACTCGTGGGTGAATTCCTGGTCGTCCGTGATGATTTCGATCGGCAGCCCCGCACGGGCCAGTTCGTCCAGCGCGGGCAGGGCCCAGGTGGCGATGCTGTCGGCGTTGATGGCCACGGAAATGCGTTCTTCGTCGCGCCCGCGCCCGGTGGAGCTGGGCGCCAGCTCCTTCAGGTCTTTTTCCAGGTCGGCGCGCAGCAGCCGCATCATCTTGGCGTGCTTGAGCATCAACTGGCCCGCCGGCGTGGGCTTGAGCGGGCGGCTGCGCACGATCAGCACCGTGCCCACCTGGGCCTCCAGCGCGCGCAGGCGCTGCGACACGGCCGACTGGGTGATCGACAGGCGCTGCGCGGCGCGCTCGAAACCGCCCTCTTCAATGATGGCCGCCAGGCATTCCAGCGCGTCGGGATCGAAGGTGCTCATGCGAACCGGCTCCTGCATCAGTTCCACTGATGAATCTGCATTCAGTTTAATCCTGCTTCACAAATCCGTGGCGCCTGCGGACACTTCAGGACATTCACGTTTTCCCTCTGGAGCAGGTCATGCACGTCACCGTTCTCGGCGCAGGCATCATCGGGGTCAGCACCGCCTGGCACCTGCTGCAACGCGGCCATGAGGTCACGCTGGTGGACCGCCAGCCCGACGCGGCGCTGGAGACCAGCTTCGCCAACGCGGCGCAGATCTCGGTGAGCTACTGCGAGCCCTGGGCCAACCGCGAGGCGCCGCTGAAAGCGCTGAAGTGGATGTTTTCGCCGACCTCGCCGCTGCTGTTCCGCCCGCAGCTCGACCCGGCGCAGTGGCGCTGGGGCCTGCAGTTTCTGGCGCAGTGCAACGACGCGGCCTTTGTGCGCAACGTGGCGCAGCTCGTGGCCCTGGGCTCATACAGCCACGCCGCGCTGAAAGACGTGGTCGCCGACACCGGCATCCAGTACCACCGCCTGGAACGCGGGATCGCGCATTACTACACCGACGAGAAGTCCTTCGCCGGCGCGGCCGCCGCCGCCGAGGTCATGGGCCGCTTTGGCGTGCAGCGCCGCGTGGTGTCGCGCGACGAGCTGCTGCGCATCGAGCCGGCGCTGCAGGCGTTTGCCGAGCGCATCGTCGGCGGCACCTACACGCCCAGCGACGAGTCGGGCGACGCGCGGCTGTTCACCCAGCAGCTGGCCGAGCGCTGCGCGCTGCGCGGCGCGCAGCTGCTGTTCAACCACGACATCGAGGGCCTCGACGCCGCCGGCGGTGAGCTGCGACAGGTGCGCCTGCGCGACCGCGCCACCGGCACCCTGCGCGCCCTGCGCAGCGACGCCACGGTGGTGGCCTGCGGCTCCTACACCACGCCGCTGCTCGCGCGCATCGGCGTGCGCGTGCCGATCTACCCCGGCAAGGGCTACAGCGCCACGCTGCCGCTGCTGCGCCCGGAGCGCGCGCCGTCGGTGAGCATGATCGACGACCAGCTCAAGATCGCCATGTCACGCCTGGGCAACGAATTGCGCGTGGCCGGCACGATCGAGCTCGGCGGCTTTGACCTGTCGCTGGACACGCCGCTGGCGCAAAAGCGCTGCGAGATGCTGGTGCGACGCATCGAACAAGTGTTTCCTGGCGTGGCCGACACGCGCACGCCGGCCGAGGGCGGCAACCCGCGGTTCTGGACCGGCCTGCGCCCGGCCACGCCCACCAACATCCCCCTGATCGGGCGACTGCCGGTCAAGGGCCTGTGGATCAACGCCGGCCACGGCACCCTCGGCTGGACGCACGGCGCCGGCTCGGGCAAGGCCCTGGCCGAACTCATCAGCGGCGAACAACCCGCCATGGCCTTCGGCTTCCACGGCCTGCCCGCACCGGCCGCGCGCGGCCCGGTCCACACCCCGGCCACCCGCGCCACCGCCGGCAGCACCTCCCGCGCCTGAGCGGGGCGCCTTCGGGTCAGTGCAAGCCGCCGGCCAGCGTCGGCCACGGCTCGGCGAGGAAGTCGAGCAGCAGCCCGTCGAATTCGTCGGGCGCCTCCAGGTTCATGAGGTGGCCGATGCCACGCAGCTCGGCATAGCGCGACATCGGGATCGCGTCGGCCATGCGGCGCATCACCGCGGGCGCCGCCACGCGGTCGAACTCGCCGCCCACCAGCAGCGTGGGCGCGCGGATCGCGCCGAGCGCGGCCTGGCGGTCAAACGTCACCAGGCAATCGAGGGCGCGCCGGTAGGTCGCCGCCGGCACACCGGCCATGCAGTGCTCCGCCAGGCGCAGGCCCTCCGGCAGCGCGCCAGGGCCGGCCATGCGCGGCACGAGCGTTTGCGCCAGCTGCGCCATGGACTGGCCGGCGTCCAGCGGCGCGGTGCGTTCGGCGACGAACCGCTCGGCCCAGCCGGGCGCGGGCTGGCCGTCGGCGCGCTGACCGAAGGCCGCCGAGGTGCCGGCCAGCACCAGCCGGCGCACCTTGTCGGGCCGGCGTGCGGTGACTTCCTGCGCCACCATGCCGCCCAGGCTGTGACCGACCAGCACCACGCTGTCGCAGCGCAGCGCGTCGATGAGGTCCACACAACTCTGCGCCAGGCCCTTGAAGGTGTAGGGCTCGATGGGCGCGCTGCGGCCGTAGCCCGGCATGTCCCAGGCCACGGCGCGGTAGCCCGCGCCGGCGAGGGTTTCGAGCTGCGGCGCGAAGGCCCGGTGGCCACCGCCGATACCGTGAAGGAACAGCACGGTGGGGCCGTGACCCAGGGCGCTGAAAGCGGGCAAAGCGTTCATGCGGTCATCTTAGGGGCCCGGGCGGCGCGGGACTTGCGCCGGCGTGACGCCCGGGCCGCCGGCCATCGCCGACAATGCGGGCTTCGCCTGAGCCCCGCCATGACCACGCCCCTGCCCTCCCCCGCCCTGCTGCGCGCGCCCGACTTCACCCCGCGCGAGTTCCGCGCCGCGCTGGGCATGTTCGCCACCGGCGTGACCATCGTGACCACGCGCAACGCCGCCGGCGAGCCGGTGGGGCTGACGGCCAACTCCTTCAATTCGGTCTCGCTGCAGCCGCCGCTGGTGCTGTGGAGCCTGTCGATGAACGCCGGCTCGATGCAGGCCATGGCCGCCGGGCAGCGCTACGCGGTCAACGTGCTGGCGGCCGACCAGCAGGCGCTGGCCGAGCGCTTTGCGGCGCGCGACGTCGACCGCTGGGCCGGCGTCGCGTTCGAGGACAGCGAGCACGGCGTGCCGCTGCTGGCGGGCACGGTGGCGCGTTTCGAGTGCTTCAACCGCAGCCAGTACCGCGAGGGCGACCACGTGATCTTCGTCGGCGAGGTGGAGCGCTGCACGCACCGCGCCGACGGCTCGCCGCTCTTGTTCCACGGCGGGCGTTTCTACACGGAACACCCGCTGTGAGCGCCGCCGCGCCCATCCGCAAGCCCCACCTCGACTCGCTGGCCATCGGCCTGCTGGTCGTGTGCTGCGCCTTCTGGGGCTTCCAGCAGATCCTCATCAAGACGGCGGTGGCGGAAGTGCCGCCGCTGTGGCAGGCGAGCATCCGCTTCTGGGGCGCCACGCTGCTGCTGTGGCTGTGGTGCCGCTCGCGCGGCGTGGCGCTGTTCGAGCGCGACGGCACGCTGGGCGCCGGGCTGCTGGCCGGCCTGCTGTTTGCCGGCGAGTTCTGCGGCATCTACCTCGGGCTGATGCACACCAGCGCCTCACGGCTCACGGTGTTCCTCTACACCAGCCCGTTCGTGGTGGCGCTGCTGCTGCCGCGCGTGGTGCCGGGCGAGACGCTCAGGCGCATCCAGTGGATCGGCCTGACGATCGCGTTTGCCGCGGTGGCGCTGGCGTTCAGCGAGGGCTTTCTGCACCACTCGCCGGTGGCCGGCCAGTGGAAGGGCGATGCGCTGGGGCTGGCGGCCGGGCTGATGTGGGGCCTGACCACGCTGACGCTGCGCGCCACCAAGCTGGCCACGGTGAGCGCGGAGAAGACGCTGTTCTACCAGGTGGCGGTGACGGCGGCGGTGGCGCCGCTGATCTCGCTGTTCTTGGGCGAGACCTGGGGCTTCGACTATTCCGCCACCGCCTGGACCTCGATCGGTCTGCAGACGGTGGTGGGCGCGTTCGCCAGTTATCTGACGTGGATGTGGATGCTGCGCCACTACCCGGCCACGCAGATGAGCACCTTCACCTTCCTCACGCCGGTGTTTGCGCTGGTGTTCGGCGTGGCGCTGCTCGGCGAGCCGCTGACCTGGCAACTGGTGGTGGCGCTGGCCGGCGTGGCGGCCGGCATCGTGCTGGTCAGCCGGCGCTGAGGGCTGAGTCGGCGTGGAGCTGCTGGACGTTGTGGCGGGTGCGGGCGTGGCGCTGCTGGCGTGCGGCGGCGCCCGGGTCATCGGGTTCGACCAGGACCGGGCGTTCTACCCGACGATGCTGGTCGTGATCGCCACGTACTACGTCCTGTTCGCGGCCATCGCCGGGGCGCCGGCCGCGCTGGGGGCCGAAGCGCTGGTGATGGTCGCGTTCATGGCAGTGGCCGGGCTGGGCTTTCGCCGCGCCCCCTGGCTGGTGGTGGCCGGTCTCGCGGCTCATGCGCTGTACGACGCCGGGCATCCCTGGGCGCACCACCACGCGGGCGTGCCCGCGTGGTGGCCTGGGTTCTGTCTCGGCTTCGATGGCGTGGCCGCGCTGTGGCTGACGGTCCTGCTGCGCCGCCGCGCCGCCGTTCAGCGCTGAGCAACGCAGCGCCCCATCAACCCTTCTTCGCCAGCCCCAGCCGCTCGATGGTGGCTTTTTCGGCCGCGAAGGTGCGCGCGGCGTACGCGGTGTAGTCGGCCGTGCTCATGTAGATCGTGGGCATGTAGAACTTGTCCAGCGTGGCCTTGACCTCGGCGTCGTCGAGCGTGGCCTTGAAGGCGTCGTGCACGGCCTTGACCACCGCCGGGTCCATGTTTTTCGGACCGCCGATGCCGAACGGCGACTCGGTGATGGTGTCCCAGCCGCTTTCCTTGACGGTCGGCACATCGGGGAAGGCCTTGTTGCGCTGGCTGCCCAGCGTGGCCAGCAGGCGCAGCTTGCCGCTTTGCACGTGGGGGGCGAACTCGGTGGTGCCGCTCATCACGCGGATGTGGCCCCCCAGGATGGCCTGCAGGATCTCGGCCGAGCCTTTGAAGGGGATCGGGTTGAGCTGGATGCCGGCCTTGTCGCTGAACTCCTCGATGGCCAGGTGCGGGGTGGTGCCGGTGCCGGTGTGGCCGTACTCCAGCTTGCCGGGGTTGGCCTTGGCGAAGGCCACCATGTCCTTGAGCGTCTTGAACGGTGCGTCGGCGGTGCAGGCGATGCCGAAGGTGTAGCCGGTGAGGCAGACGATGTGGGTGATGTCGTTGACCGGGTGGAAGGTCATGTTCTGCATGTGCGGCAGGCGGTAGATGCCCAGCGGCAGCTGCGTGAGCGTGTAGCCGTCGGGTTTGGCCTGGACCATCGCGGCCGCGCCCATGGTGCCGCCGGCGCCCGGGCGGTTTTCCACCACCACCGGCACGCCCAGCACCTTGCTGGCGGCCTGGCCGAAGGCGCGCATCACGCCGTCGCTGCTGCCGCCGGCCGGCCACGGGGCGATCAGCGTGATCGGGCGCGCCGGGTATTTGTCGGCGGCGCGGGCCGCTTCGCTGAACAGCGCGGGGGCGGCGAGCGCGGCCGCGCCGGCGGCGGCGCGCTGCAGGGCCTGGCGGCGGGTGGAACGCGGGGGGGTGAGGCTCATGGCGGTGTCTCCAGGGTGGGTGTTTTCTGTCGGGCCGTTCTCGTCGGCGGCTGCCGCACGGTAGCGCAGGCCGCGGCCCGGCTCAAGGCGGCCCGGCTTGGGGTTGTCCCTTGGCGCAGTCCCGTGCGCGACGGGCGGCGGGCGGCCCAGAGCCGGCCGCGGCGTCACGCCGCGGCGGCGCGGCGCGCGGCGAAGTCCACGTACCAGCCCAGGCAGCCCGGGTTGGCCATGGCCTCTTTGTTGATCACCTTCTCCAGCGGGTGGCCCAGCAGCAGCTTCTTGATCGGCAGCTCCTGCTTCTTGCCGGAGAGCGTGCGCGGGATCTCGGGCACCTGGAAGATGTCGTTGGGCAGGAAGCGGGGAGAGAGCGCGGTGCGGATGGCGGCGCGCAGGCGCTCGGTGAGCGCCTCGTCCAGCGTCACGCCTTCGCGCAGCACCACAAACAGCGGCATGTAGCTGTCGCGGCCCAGGTATTCCAGGTCCACCACCATCGAGTCGAGCACCTCGGGCAGCGCTTCCACGGCGCTGTAGATCTCGCTCGTGCCCATGCGCAGGCCGTGGCGGTTGATGGTGGCGTCGCTGCGGCCGTAGATGATGCAGCCGCCCTCGGGCAGGATCTTCAGCCAGTCGCCGTGGCGCCAGACGCCGGGGTACATGTCGAAGTAGCTGGAGAGGTAGCGCGGGCCGGGCGTGCCGTCGCCGCCGGGGCCCGGGTCGCCCCAGAAGTACAGCGGCATCGACGGGATCGGCTCGGTGCACACCAGCTCGCCCACCTCGCCGATCACCGGCTCGCCGGCCTCGTTCCAGGCCTCCACCGCACAGCCCATCAGGCGGCATTGCATCTGCCCCGGCACCTGTGGCAGCTCGCGGTGGCCGCCGATGAAGGCGCCGGCGAAGTCGGTGCCGCCGGAGATGTTGCACCACCAAATGTCGCCCCCATGCTCCGCCGCTGCGCGGGTCGCTGCCCCCCGAGGGGGCTGATCCGGCTCGGGGCGGCCCAGCGCCGGCTCGTCGCCCCCACGCTGCGCCGCGGCGCGGACGCGGCGGAATTGCTCGGTGCCCCAGCGCTGGGCGTCTTCGGACAGGGGGGAGCCGGTGGTGCCGAGGGCGCGCACGCGGTGCAGCCCGGGGATGGCGGCGAGGTCGATGCCGGCCTTCAGGCAGTTGGCGAAGAAGGCGGCGCCGGCGCCGAAGAAGGTGACGCCGGTCTCGGCGGCGAAGCGCCACAGCGTGGTCCAGTCGGGCCGTTCTTTGCTGCCACCGGGGTTGCCGTCGTAGATGACGCAGGTGGTGCCGCCGAGCAGGCCGCTGGTCTGGGCGTTCCACATGACCCAGCCGGTGGAGCTGTACCAGTGGTACCGCTCGCCCCAGCTGTTGGGGTCGTAGCTGCAGCCGACGTCGTTGTGCAGGAACTTCAGCGCCAGCGCGACGATGACGGTGCCGCCGTGGCCGTGGACGATGGGCTTGGGCAGGCCGGTGGTGCCGCTGGAATACACGATCCACAGCGGGTGGTCGAAGGGCAGCCACAGCGGCTCGAACGCGGCGGTGGCGGCGTCGTCGCGGGCGGTCACGGCGGCGAAGTGGGCCGCCGGCGCGGCGTGCGCCAGCGCCGAGGCCTCGGCGGCCGGGGCGTCGGCGAGGTTGGTGTGCAGCACCACGTGACGCACGCTGGGCAGCGCCGCGCGCATCTCGGCCAGCACGCCCAGGCGGTCGATGTCGCGCCCACCGTAGGTCACGCCGTCCACGCCGATCAACACCACCGGCTCGATCTGCCGGAAGCGGTCGAGCACGGCCTGCGTGCCCATGTCGGGCGCGCACAGGCTCCAGACCGCGCCGATGGACACGGTGGCCAGGAAGGCGACCATGGTCTCCGGGATGTTGGGCAGGTAGGCCGCCACGCGGTCGCCGGGGCGCACGCCCTGGGCCTGCAGGTGCAGCGCCAGCGCCGCGACCTGACGGCGCAGGTCGGGCCAGGCGAGCTCGCGGTGTTGGCCCTTTTCGTTGCGGCTGACGATGGCCGGGAAACCGGCGGCGTGGGCGGGATCGACGTGGCGGAACACCTGCTGCGCGTAGTTGCCCTGCGCGCCGGGAAACCATTGGGCGCCGGGCATGGTGCGGCGGGCCAGCACGGCGCTCGCCGGCGTGGGCGAGCGCAGGTCGAAGTAGTCCCAGATGCTTTGCCAGAAGGCGTCGAGGTCGGTCACGGACCAGCGCCACAGCGCGTCGTAGCTGTCAAAGCGCAGCCCGCGCTCGCGGGCCAGCCAGTCCTGATAGAGGCGCAGGCGGGGGACGAAGGGGGCCGAGGTCGGGGCCGAGGACAAAGCCGCGTGGGGCGCGGGGGCGGCGGGGGTGTTCATGGCCGGATTATGAAAACCCCCCAGGGTGTCGGACTGCCCCGCGCGGGACAGGGCCACACCGGGAAAAACGCGGGCCGGCTGGCGTGGAATTTGCGACTACCATCGCGCGTTTTGCAAACAACCGGAGGGTATCGCATGGGTATGCTGGACTGGCGCGAGAAGGGCACCGAGGTGCTCGCACAAGGGGGCGTGATCGGCCCGGATGAGCGGCTGCCGTGGCCGCAGACCACCGTCATGGGTGTGCAGCACCTGATCGCCATGTTCGGCGCCACCGTGCTCGCGCCGATCCTCATGGGCTTCAACCCCAACGTCGCCATCCTCATGAGCGGCGTCGGCACGCTGATCTTCTTCCTGCTCACCGCCGGCCGCGTGCCGAGCTACCTGGGCTCGTCGTTTGCCTTCATCGGCGTGGTCATCGCCGCCACCGGCTACGGCGGCAGCGGCCCCAACCCGAACATCGGCGTCGCGCTGGGCGGCATCATCGCCTGCGGCCTGCTGTATTTCATCATCGGCGCCATCGTCCAGGCGATCGGCACCGGCTGGATCGAGCGCTTCATGCCGCCGGTGGTGACCGGCTCGGTGGTGGCGGTGATCGGCCTGAACCTCGCCGGCATTCCCGTCAAGAACATGGCGCCCACCAGCTTCGACGCGTGGATGCAGGGCATCACCTTTGTCAGCGTGGCGCTGGTGGCCGTGTTCACCCGCGGCATGGTGCAGCGCCTGCTGATCCTGGTCGGCCTGATCGTGGCCAGCGTGGTCTACGCGGTGCTGGCCAACGGCCTGGGCCTGGGCAAGCCGCTCGACCTCTCGGGCATCGCCAACGCCGCGTGGTTCGGCATGCCCAGCTTCAGCGCGCCGGTGTTCAGCGCCAACGCCATCCTGCTGATCGCGCCGGTGGCGATCATCCTGGTCGCTGAAAACCTGGGCCACATCAAGGCCGTGACCGCCATGACCGGCCAGAACCTGGACCGCTACATGGGCCGCGCCTTCATGGGCGACGGCATCGCCACCATGGTCGCCGGCGGCACCGGCGGCACCGGCGTGACCACCTACGCCGAAAACATCGGCGTGATGGCGGCCACCAAGATCTACTCCACCGCCATCTTCCTGATCGCCGGCGTGATGGCCATCGTGCTGGGTTTCAGCCCCAAGTTCGGCGCGCTGATCCAGGCCATCCCGCTGCCGGTGATGGGCGGCGTGTCCATCGTCGTGTTCGGCCTGATCGCGATCGCCGGCGCCAAGATCTGGGTCGACAACAAGGTGGACTTCAGCGACAACAAAAACCTTCTGGTGGCCGCCATCACCCTGATCCTGGGCACTGGCGACTACACCCTGAAGTTCGGCGACTTCGCCCTCGGCGGCATCGGCACCGCCACCTTCGGCGCGATCCTGCTCTACGCCCTGCTCAACCGCGGCCGCTGACCCCGGTCAGCCACCGGCCGCTCCGGCCGGTGGCCCGTCTCAACCCCAACGGCAGCCCCTGATACGCCAACTGATAGAGCTCAGCCTCGACTCTCTTGCGTACTCAAAAATTCGTCGAGCAACCTCAGATTTCTCTGGATGCATCCTCACTGGCTTCGATCGAAAATCGTTGTGCCGCCCCACACCCCCAAAATTCATCGGGTGAAAAGTAGTGCGGGCCAATCGCAAGCTGTATTTGACCAATTGCTGCACACCTGTCTCCGGCAATTCCGTAGCGTGCTACATGCTTTCGTCAACAGGAAATTTCGCATAGAAGAATCCATCTTCTTCAGACTCCCAAAAAATAGTGGTGGGCGCCCCGTTTCCTTACAGTGACTTAGGATTATTCGCCGCAACCCGTTTCGTCCATCGACGTCATTTGTTAACTGCACAGTGCACTCCTGACTGCAAGTGCCACCGACGCTCGTTAGCCACCGGATGTCGGGACTTCTCCGCGATTAACAATTAGACTTTGTCCGGGTAGATTTGACGCATAAAATGCCCCAGACAGCCAGAACCATCTGCCGGCCGAAACGTTTCGCCAACGCCCCAGGCTTTGCCGAAATCAAACTGGTCCGGAATCCCTCATCGATAGCCCAAAAACTCGTCGAGCAAGCGTAAGTTTCTTTCTATAGCCCCCATACTCGACTCCATTGTGAATCGACTTGAGTGTTCATAATCCCGGAAAACTGAAGGGGCGAAAGCGTGCGGCCCAATAGCCAGGGCAATTCCGCCAATCGTCATGCCGCGATCACTCCCAATGCAGTAGCTGAAAACAGGCTTTCTGTCCATGAGGAAATACTCCTCATGCCAGCCGGGGTCTGCCTTCCTGTCGACCCTGTATCCAAAGACAGGTCTTCCCCCATTGACTTCGTGATACGAAGAGATTGTCTTTCTCAGCAGATTTCTTCCGTCGACATCGTTTTTGATTACCTTGACATGCTGTTCCAGCCAAGCCGTCAAAACATTCGTGCGGGCGTCGGTCAACTCGGAATGAGACCTCGACCAACATGCTCGTCCAAAAGCTTTAGATTTTTCAGCAATGCCTCTTCATCGCTGTTCATTGAATACCTGGATGCCTCCGTGTAGTCCATCAGATGCATTGGGTGGACAAAACATGGCCCGACTCCAATTAGCAATGCTGCATGAAAGTTTCGCGTGTCAATCGGAATCACGATACGGGCCACAAGCCGCCTATCGATCAGAAAATCTCCATGGAGAGTTTCTCCACCCTGTATGCCAGAGCCCACCAAAACACACTGCCTTCTTTGTGACTCGTAGTAGTTGACTACGACATCGATGAGTGAAGAGATTTTTGCTTTTTCATCGGCTTGCACGGTAAACTCCTTCTTTGAATCTGATGCGAAAACCGTTCTCCGTAAGATGCTTTAGCTCTCTGGCAGTGTAAGAAGAAGGCCGATTCGCTGCGAGAACTCTGGGATCAGAAATAAACACAAATTCTTTCCCTTGCGCGATCTGCTGATCCAGAAAGGCTTTGTTTATCTCCCACATCTTGTCAGCGCCAATTTGCCCCTCGACAACCGCCCAATCGGGCATCTCAAAGAACGTGGCGCCTCGGCTTTTGGCCACCTGTTCATAGGACTCACTGCTGCCGGCGATGTATTGGCCCAGCACAACCTCTGTTCCGTTGGGGTTGACTGTGGAGTTTCTGGCGGCATCGTTCAGCATACTCTTGACTATTCCCGGATCGCCACCGTCTCGATACAGGTTATTGCGCAGGACTGCGCTCAGGATGTCGGCGGAGGGTTCGACCATCTTTCGGAATACGCCACCAACAACCGGCACCACCCCCACGGCGGCCCAGAAGCGGCTGGCCTCTTCGCCGCTGACGCTGCTCTGTCCCGTGAGCAGCTGCACCAGCGCCTCACCCGTGCCGTAGACCGGCGCCAACTCCAGAGCAAGCTGGGCCATTTGTCGGCCCTGCTCAGGCGTGAGCCCGCTGTGGCGCGCGATCTCCGCGAGGTTGCCCGCCGCTTCCACACGGGCCATCTGTTGGTCGATGCGGCGGAAGTCTTCGGCCGTGCAGGTCGTGCCGCAGGCCTGGGTCAAGCGCGCGTTTTCCTGGCTGACCGTGCGCCGCACGCGCGCATACGGGCTGTGTGTCACGTAGTTGTGGGCGGTCTGGTTCAGCGAGGCTGCGGCGCCAGCGGCCCCACCGACTGCCCCACCGATGGCCGCACCAACCACCTGCGTCAAGCCCTGCCGCACGGCCTCGGGGAGGTTCAAACCGGCGATGGCCTCACCCAGCCCGGGGATGATCAGCGCGCCAGCGCCAGCGCCCACGGCGCCGGCCATGCTGCCGGTGAGCAAGCCGATGCCGGCGTGCAGGCCAGCACGGTATTCACCTCCTTCGTCCCATTTGCGCGCTTCAGCCTCGTTGCCTTCTCGGCGCAGCTGCACAGCCTTGTCATCGGCGAACCGTGAGGCCGCGGGGACGACCTGCTGCCCAAACGCCCTGGTGATGGCCACCTGGGCCTCCACCTCATCCCGTACGCGGTCCTTGGCAAAGATGGGCGCCAACCCGGTCTCGGCATCGCTGGTGCGGGCGGCGGTATGGCCAGCGATGCCTGAGATGGCGGATTGGGTGGTGCTGCGGGCGTTGCCTTGGTCTGAGCCTACACCGGCACCGCTGCTGCCCAGCTGGCTGCCCACGCCCACGCTCACGCCGCTGCTGCTGGCCTGGAAGCTGGCCGTGTTGCGGATGTCGCTGGTGGTGAGGCCGCCTTGGCTGTTGAAGCGGTTCACGCCTTGGTCAACCGCCGCCTGGCTGCTGGTGATGGCGCCGCCTTGAAGGTCGGTGGTGCCCCTGACCTGCACGTCAAAGCCTGCGTCGCCCGCGCGCAGGGCGCTTTGTTCGCTGACGGAGGCGAGCTGGCTGTCGATCGTGGTCCGGCTGGCGCTGACGCTGGCCCCGGGCGCCGGGCCGAAGGTGGCCGAGCCGCCGGCCTGTCGGCGGCTCTCATGGAAGGCGCTGGTGTCTTGAAGGCTCTGGATGCGCAGATCACCGCCGACATCGGCTTGCACCTGGGGTGCCGCCACGACGGCGCCTCGCAGGGTCGTGTGGCCGCCGGATTGGAGGCGCGCGCGCTGGTCGGCTTCGATGCGGGTGTTGCTGTGCACGGTCTCCTGCCCGTCGCCGTGCCCCCGGCCGGCGCTGGCGGCCACGGTGAGGCCACTCTGCGCGCCCAGGCTGACGCCCACGCTGGCGCTGCGGTTATGGCTGCGGCTGCTCTCCTGGGTGGTGCTCGTGGCGGCGATCAGGTGGATGTTGCCCTCGGCGCTCAAGGCGGCCTCTTGCCCGGCCCTCACTGAGCTCCCTTGAACGAGGAGGTCGGATCGCTCGCCCGCGCCGGCGGCGGTGAGGCTGATGTCGCCAGCAGCGACGGTTGTGGAGGCTTGGGCGCCATGGCGCTGGCGCTCGGTCTGGCTGTGGCTCTGGCTGGAGCCGATGCTGACGCTGACGGAGACGCCGGGGCTGGTGGTGCCGCCCGATGGGGGGGCGCTCGGTGCGTTGAGTGCATTGATGGCTTGGCGGGTTTGCAGCGCGGCGGTGGCGGCGCCCAGGGCTTGGGTGCGGGTGTCCTGGGTGCGGCCCAGGGCTTGGGCGGTGTTGGCCAAGCCTTGCGCGGCCTCGATGATCGGGCCGCTCAGGCCGATGGACACGCCGCTTTGCTTGAACCGCTGTTCGGTGGTGCTGCGCTCGGTGGTGCGCGCCTCGGTGATGGCGATGGTCTGGGCCTGGACGGTGATGTCGCCACCGGGGGCGAGGAGGTCGGAGCCGGTCTGGGCGTAGGCGCGGCCGGCGGTGATGTTCACATCGCCGCCAATGGCGCCCACGGTGGAGGCGGCCGCTCCCGTGGCCTGGGTTTGCTGGTCGGTGCTTTGCTGCTGGCGGCCCACGGTGATGCCGCTGCCCGAGCTGAACACGCCGCGGGTCTTCTCTTCGTGGAATTGGCGGCTGGCTGAGTGGGTCTGGGTGGCGGTGAGGCTCACGTCGCGCCCGGCGCTGAGGGCGATGCGCTGGTCGGCCACGGCGCTGGAGCCGCTCAGGAGGATGTCTTGTCCGCTGTGGATCACGACCTTGTGCCCGCCCAGCGCCGTGCCGACGGCTTGGGTGTGGCTGTGGTGCGTGCGGGTCTCCACGCTTGATGAGCCGAGCAGGCCGCTGCTCTTGGCGTACACGCTGTGGTCGATCTGGTAGCTGGCTTGGCCGGCGGTGAGGCTCACGTCACGCCCGGCGCTGAGGGCGAGGTCGCCCTGCGCCTGCACGCCCGCGGCGCGGGTGGTGATGTCTTGCCCGGCCTGCAGGTGGATGGTGGTTCCCTGGATCTGGGTGCCGACTTCCCCGCGCTGCTGCACGCGGGCGATGTTGCGGGCGTCGCGGGTGGCGTCGAGGTGGCTGGACGTGTTGACGCTGTTGAGGTTCAGGTCTTGCCCGGCCTGCACCTGCACACTGCCTGCTTGCAGTGCAGCGGCTGTCAAGTTGACGTCGCGCCCGGCGCTGGCGAGCAGCGCGCCGGCTTCGCCGCTGACGTACAAGCCGGCCACACGGTCGATTTGCTCGCTGCTGTAGCGGCCCGCGCCTACGGCGTCAGCGCCGCGCGCGGTGGTGGTCTGCACGTTGAGGTCGCGCCCTGCCTGCACGACCAAGGCATCGGTGGCGCTGATCGTTCCGCCGATGTTGTTGACGTCCTGACGGGTGCTGATGCCGGTGCTGGCGCCATCGATGAGGCCGGTGTTGGTGAGGTTCTGCGCGTTGATCTGGACGATCTGGCGGCCGGCGATGGTGCCGGTGTTGTGCGCGTCGCCGCTGAACTGGAGTTGCACACGGGCTCCCGCCATGAGTGCACCGCCGGCGCTGAGGTCGCCCGGGCGGGGGGCGAGGTAGACGCGGGGAACGAGCGCTTGCGTGGTGGCGCCGTTGGGCAGGGTGACGGTCTGGGTGTCGAGCCAGACGATGTCACTGGTGAGCGCGGCGATCTGCGCGGGCGACAGGGCGATACCAGGGCGCAGTTGGTGGGCTTGAGCGAAGGTGACGCCGGCGGCCAGGAGGGCGGCGTACTGGGCGTCGTCGCTGGTGAAGTCGTCCAGCCAGCGCTGCCCGGTGAGGCCCGCGATCTGCTCGCGCACGCGCTGCTGCTCCAAGTAGCCGTCGCCCAGGCGTTTTTGCACGCTGGCGGGGTCGATGGCGAGGGCGTTGAGCAGGTAGTCGGAACTGAGCCACTGGCGCCGGTCGGTGAAGCGGGGGTCGGTCTCGAACAGCACCGTGGCGGCCGGGTCTGCCGCGGGCACGAACAGGCCACTGGCGGCGCTGGCACCCTGCAAGGGCGCTGGCTGTCCGCCGGCACTGCGCACCGCCGGGAGGGGCACGTCGCGGGCGATCGTTTCGGCGTAAGCGGTTGACTGCCAGCCGTACACGGGGTCGCAATCAAAAAGGTCGCAATCGCGGCCGACCACGCCCCAGCTGTAGACGGTGCCGCTGCGGGAGGTGGGAGCGCTGACGGTGGTGGCGCGGTTGTCCAACGCCTCGGCGCTGGCCGAGAGTGCGCCGCCGGCCAACACCTCGGAATCCTGGTTGAGCAGGGTCTGGCCCACCTGCAGGGTCATGGCGCCGCCGCTCACGAGCCGCGCCGCGGCGCTTCGGGTCATTTCGGCGTGGCTCGTGGTCTGGGTGTAGCTGCGCCACACGTCAAAGGACAGCATGGCTGCGCTGACACTGCTGCGCATGGCCAGCACCCGTTCGTTCAAGGCGAGCCAGGGCGCGGCCTGGGCCTCCCAGTCGGCAATGGCTTGTGCCGACGGTTCGACCGGCCCGTACTCGCCCTCGGTGGCGCGGGGGCGTGACCCGGGCGGACTCCCGGTCGGCGCGGCCACGCCAAACAGCGCCCACACGGGGGAGCTGGCGTCGTAATGGAACGCATCGGGAATGAGGGTGGGCGTGCTGTCGCGGCCGCCGGACCGGACGGTGCGGGCCGCCTCGTAGGGCAAGGGGCCGAGGTAGTAGGCGCGGTAGGCCGGATCGCCATAGGCGTGGCTGGCTGGGACGACGTGGTCGCGGCCCAAGGCGCTGATGGCCAGGAAGCCGATGTTGGTGCGGCGGATCGGCGCCACCCAGCCCACATCGGCGCCACTGATCACGCCCGCGGGGGTGAAATAGTCGACCGCGCTGGTGGCCGGGTCGGTGATCACGGTGTGCTCCAGCGTGTCGTTGAGGTTGCGCAGTTCGGGGGTGGTGATTCGCAGCGCGCCGCCGGCCTCGATCAGCGAAGAGCGGTTCTCCACGCGATCGCGGGCGGTGATGGTGGCGTCGCCGAGGCTGAGCAGGGTGCTGCCGTCGCGGTTGAGCAGGGTGCCGGTGTCGATGGTGAGCGACTCGCGCGCGCCGATGACCGCGCCGTGGGCGTTGTCGATCCCCTCGGTGCGCAGGTGGATGCTGTCGGCGAAGGTGCGGGCGGTGGCTTGCTGGGTGAGCCAGCCGCGGGCATCGAGCGTGAGGTCGCCGCCGGCGCTGATCACGCCGGCGTGGTTGACGCCCAGCCCCGCCTCGGTGCCCACGAGGTGAATACGCCCGGCGTACAGGCCGCCGAGCGCAGAGACATCGAGGGCGAAGGCGGGGACAGCGCCGGTGCCGGCGCGGGGCGTGGCGGTAGAGGCGTCGGCACCCGCTTCAGCAGCGCCCACCACGACGCGCAGGTCGCGCGCCCACAACCCGGCATTGATGTTCACCGCTCGGGCGAGCACACGCGTGGCATCGGCATCCAATGTGTTGAGGCCCAGGCCATCGATGCTGACCACGCCCTGTTCGACGCGGTAGCCGCTGAGCGCGCCGGCGCTGAACTGCGGTGTACCGGTGGTGAGCGTGACTTGGGACGCGTTGAGAAAGCCGCCGCCATTGACCTGAATCCCGCTGGGGTTGGCGATCACGACTTCGGCGCGGCTGCCGGCAACTTCCACAAACCCACGCAGCTCGCTGGGCTGGCTGCTGTTGACCTCATTGAGGATGACCCGGGCAGCCCCGGCGGCCAGCCACGGGTTGCCCTGCACCCAACCGCCTTGCGCAGTGGCCACGTCGCTGCGGCTGTTGTTGAGGATGGCGCCGGCGGGGGCCACATCGAACTGGCGGTACACGTTGCGCGACACGCCGGCGGCCGACGGGGTGGTGATGTTGACCAGGGGCACGCCATTGGGCGCGGCCAGCACGGTGGGCCGGTGCTGGCCGGCGGTGGCTGGGTCGGCGACGATCTGGGCGAGCGCCGGCGGCCCGGCCAGCCCCGACAACAGCCAGCACGCGGCGGCCGAGGCCGCGGCGCTGGCTGTCGCGCTGCCGGCGCGGCGCCCCCCGCGCGCGGCGGCGCTGCGAGCGGTTTCCGCCACGGCCATGAGAAGGCCGCGGGCGGGGTTGAACAGAAGGCGATGGCAGCGGCGGTTCATGAAGGCTCCAAGGGCATGCGTCTGCGGGGATGCGGGGAAAAGCTGTGCGGGGTGGCGGCTCAAAAGGTGGCGTACAACGACAACCCGGCCACCGGGGACGGTGCGGCGAAGCCAACGGGCTGGCGCAGCGGCAGGCCGACGAAGACCTCGGCCTGCCAGGGCCCCTGCGCCGCGCGCAGCCCGGCTGCGGCGCCAGCCAGATGTCGGCCGGCGAGCCCCCGGGACGACGGCCCTGACACGCCGCCCATGTCGAGGGCCATGAAGGTTTGCCACCCGGGGGATGGCAGGTCCCAGGCCAGCTCCTGGCGCCAGAGCCAGCCGCTGTCGCCGGTGAGCGTGGTTTCCCCGTCGAAGCCGCGCACCGTGGCACGGCCTCCGAGACTGAAGCGGTCCGACGGGGTGAGTGGGGTGTGGTGCCACTGCAGCCGGCCGGTGCTCCGGTAGCGCAGGCGCTGCCCGGTGGGTGGGCTGTCTTGATGGGCTGCGGGCGCCAGGGGCAGGCGCAGGTCAATCTCCACCGTGGTCAGGCGCAAGCGCGACGTGCCTTCGCCAAACGCCTCTTCGGGCGCCGGCAGCGCCCCGAAGGCGCCGGTGCCTCGGCGGTGGGTGGCGCTGAACTGGAGATCGGCGCGGCCCCAGCGCTGCTGGTGGTCAAGCAGCAGCGCCCAGCCGGCCGTGCGTCGGCGTTGCACGGCGATCTCCACGTCGTCGATGAAGTTGCGCTGGCCGCGTGCAAACACCTCCGCGCCGATCTGGGTGCTGCCCTGGCCGTCGCGTCGCACGGTGCGGGTCCAGCGCAACGCGTCGGTGTCACCCTGGCCCCGGTACAGATAGGTTTGCGTGGCGCCGGCCACGGCCTGGCGGTAGCGATGGCGTGCGTGGCTGAGGCTGATGCGGTCGTGGCCCCAGGGCACGGAGACCGACAAGCTGTGCCCGCCCGTGCCACGCTCGCCCGCATCACCGCCGCCGAGGTCGCGCTGCACACTGGCCAGCCACATGTCGGCGATGCCCAAGGGGTTGTCCCAGGCCAGCGCGAGGCTGCCCTGCCAGCGCCCCGTGCGCCGGCTGCCGCCGTCGTCCAGCGACGCGTGGCCGCGCCACGGCCGGGCCACGGCAGCGTCCACCACGACATCGGTGGTCCCGGGCTCGATACCCGGCTCCAGCCGCAGCGTGGGGCGCCACGACGGCAGGCGCTGGAGCTGCTCCAGACCCTGCTCAAGCTCCCGCAGGTTGAGCGGCTCGCCATCGGCCATCGGCCAGAGCGCGGTGCGCGCTGGCAAGGGAGGCGTCTGTGGGCCCGCACGCACACCGGTCACGCGACCGGGCAGGACCGTCAGCGTCAGGACGCCGCCGGACAGGTCCTGGGGCTCCACCAGCACGCGGCTCGTGATCCAGCCCTCGGCCAGCAAAGCGCCCTGCGCGCGGGCCACCAACACGCCCACCCCGGTCGCACCCAGGCAGCGTCCCAGCGGGTCGTCGTCTCCCGCCGCACCGGACAGGCTGCGCGTCAGACCGGCGGTCCAGGCCGGCGGAGCGCCGTCCCATACCACGCGGTCAATGCGCTGGCACGGCGTCTCCTCGGGCAAGCGGGCGTTTGGTGGCGGCGGCGGCGCTGGCAAACGGGCGCGCCCGGACGGCAGCAGGCGCTCTTGTTGAAGACGGTCGCGCTCAGCCGCTTGCCGGGCCGCGTCGTCGCTGAGGCGAGCTGCGGCGGGCAAGTCCTGCGGCCACGCTTCCGATGGCGCGCCGCCCAGAACGGCCACACCCAACCAGATCACCCACGGCAGCACGACGTAGGCACACCCGGGCGCACCAGCCCTCATCAACCGATCAACATCCACCCTGAACACTCTTATGAATACGAAAGAGTGCAAATTGTGGTGGAAGTCAGTCGTTTTGAGGTCAGTGTTTAGTGATAGGAATTACTTAATGTGCTGTTTTTCACAACGGGCCCGCCGATCACCCCCGCTCGCAGCGGCCGGCCCCGGTGGCCTGACCGCGGAAATCGCTGGTCCACAGCTGGGTGGCGGTGTCGATCTGGATGCGCTCGTTGTCCAGCGCGGTGAGGATGGTCGTCTCGAACACGGTGAAGGTGTAGACCGGCACGCCGTCGATCAGCACGCGGCGCACGCGCCGGCCGTCGAAGGCGATGTCCACGGTGCGCAGCCAGTTGGTGCGCGCGGGCTGGTACACCGCGTCGCACAACAGGCGCACGGTCTGCTCCGCGGGCGCGGGGCGCGATGGGGCGGCGGCCGGTGGCGCCGTGGATGCCGCCGGAGCAACAGGCGGCGTTTGCGCCAGCACCGACCCCGTCACCAGCGCGGCGCCCGAGGCCAGGCAAGCCGCCGCCCAGCGGGCCGCCCGCCCGGCCCCGCGCGCCGCGGCCGTCATGCCGCCCCGCCCTGCGCCAGGCGCTCGCTTTTCCAGTACACGTCGTCGCCGCCGTCCATGCGGTTGAGCACGCGGGCGAGCACGAACATCAGGTCGGACAGCCGGTTGAGGTACTGACGGGGCGCATCCTTGATGGCCTCTTCGTTGCCCAGCGCCACCACGGCGCGCTCGGCGCGGCGGGCCACCGTGCGGCACACGTGGGCCAGGCTGGCGGCGCGCGAGCCGGCCGGCAGGATGAATTCCTGCAGCCGCGGCAGCCGCTCGTTGTGGTGGGCCAGCGCCTCGTCGAGCGCGATCACGGCCTCGGGCTTGAGCAGTTCAAAGCCGGGGATCGACAGCTCGCCGCCGAGGTTGAAGAGCTGGTGCTGGATTTCCACGAGCAGCGCGCGCACCTCGTCGGGCATGGGCTCGCACAGCAGCACGCCGATGTGCGAGTTCAGCTCGTCCACGTCGCCCATGGCGTGCACGCGCAGGCTGTTCTTGGAGACGCGGGAGTTGTCGCCCAGCCCGGTGGTGCCGGCGTCTCCGGTGCGGGTGGCGATCTGGGTGAGGCGGTTGCCCATGCGAAATCCTCGGGGTGATGAACGGGGGGTCGGTGGCCGGTGGTGTGCCGGCGGGGGTTCGATTGTGGGCGATTGGGGTGGGTCGTGGTCGCGCGCGGTTTCTTTCAGGCGGGGGCTCGCCGTACACTCATTGACCCCCTGCCCTGCCCGACCGAAGGCCCCGGAGACCGCCCATGAACGCCCCCACCGACATCGCCCACCTGCTCCCCACCGTGGCGCCGCGCGAGGTGCCCGAGGCCTTTCTGGCCGCGCTGCAGGCGCGCTTCGGCGCCCGGTGTTCCACGGCGCTGGCGGTGCGCGAACAGCACGGGCGCGACGAGTCGGTGTTCACCGTGCCGCCGCCCGCGGCGGTGGTGTTCGCCGAGTCCACGCAGGACGTGGCCGACGCGGTGGCGCTGTGCGCGCAGCACCACGTGCCGGTCATTCCGTTCGGCGTGGGCTCGTCGCTGGAGGGCCACCTGCTGGCCGTGCGCGGCGGCATCAGCCTGGACGTGAGCCGCATGAACCGCGTGCTGGCGATCCACCCGGAGGACCTCACCGTCACGGTGCAGCCGGGCGTGACGCGCAAGGCGCTCAACGAGGCCGTGCGCCACGACGGCCTGTTCTTCCCCATCGACCCCGGGGCCGACGCCTCGCTCGGCGGCATGACCGCCACCCGCGCCAGCGGCACCAACGCCGTGCGCTACGGCACCATGCGGGAGAACGTGCTGGCGCTGGAAGTCGTCACCGCCAGCGGCGAAGTCATCCGCACCGGCACGCGCGCGAAGAAAAGCAGCGCCGGCTACGACCTCACGCGCCTGATGGTGGGCAGCGAGGGCACGCTGGGCGTGATCACCGAAATCACACTCAAGCTCTACCCGCTGCCGGAGGCGATCTCGGCGGCCACCTGCAGCTTCCCCAGCATCGAGGCGGCCGTGCGCACGGTGATCCAGACCATCCAGCTCGGCGTGCCGATCGCGCGCTGCGAGCTCATCGACGCCGGCACGGTGCGCATGGTCAACGCCCACAGCAAGCTCGGCCTGCGCGAGGAACCGATGCTGCTCATGGAATTCCACGGCTCGCCGGCGGGCGTGAAGGAGCAGGCGGAGACGGTGCAGGCCATCGCCGACGAGTTCGGCGGCCAGGCCTTCGAGTGGGCCACCACGCCCGAAGACCGCACGCGGCTGTGGACCGCGCGGCACAACGCCTACTTCGCCGCCATCCAGAGCAAGCCCGGCTGCCGCGCCATCAGCACCGACACCTGCGTGCCGATCAGCAAGCTCGCCGACTGCCTGCTCGACTCGGTGGCCGAGGCCGACGCCTCCGGCCTGCCCTACTTTCTGGTCGGCCACGTGGGTGACGGCAACTTCCACTTCGGCTACCTGATCGACCCGGACAACGCCACCGAGCGCGCCACCGCCGAGGCGCTGAACGTGACGCTGGTGCAGCGCGCGCTGCGCCTGGGCGGCACCTGCACCGGCGAACACGGCGTGGGCCTGCACAAGATGGGCTTCCTGCGCGACGAGGCCGGCGACGGCGCGGTGGCGGTGATGCGCACGCTCAAGCGCGCACTCGATCCGCACGACATCCTCAACCCCGGCAAGATCTTCGCGGACTGAGCGCCGCGCTGCGGCGCGGCCCCCGCGCGGTCAGACGCGCGACGGCGGCGGATCGCCCAGCGCGCCGCCGGTGTCCGGCTCGTCCGGGTCCAGGCCGGGCGCGGTCGGGGAACGGCGGCGCCGCGGGGGCGGCAGCGTGGGGCGCACGCCGGTGGCGCGTTCGATGGCGTCGAAGGCGGCATCGGTGATGCGCTGGCGTTCCTCGGGCGGGATCTGGTGGTGGTGGTGCAGCTCCTGCATCGCGCTGATGAGGATCAGCAGCAGTTCGTCGAGCGCTACGCGGTCGATGCGCCGGCCGCGGCGGCCGTTGGGCAGCGTGACCGGGGTTTGTGGCGGCAGCACGGCGAGCAGCCACATCGCCCATTGATCGGGCACCGGCGCGAGGAAATGCAGCCAGTACGGCCAGCGGCGGTGCAGCGCCTGCAGCCAGTCGCGGCAGGCCGGGATCACGTGCACCTGGCGCGGGTCGCGCTCGATGCCTTCGAACGCGATCATCAGCTGCCCGGCGAAACGCCGGGTCAGGGCCACGTCGTCGATCAGCCGGCGCAGGTCGTCGATGCAGTCGTCCAGCGCCGGGCCGGTGGGTCGTGGGTCCAGCGCGACGACCACCGGCCGGGGCCCGTCGGGCAACCCGGGCCAGCCCGTGCCCAGCGCGATGCGCGGCGGGCTGTCCGGCGAAGGCGACGTGCGGTTCATGCGGCGGCGTCCGGGCTCAGCCGCGCGTGGCGCGCAGCGCGTCGATCAGGCCGTTGAGTTCATCCAGCGAGCCGAACTGGATCGCCAGCTCGCCCATTTCCTCCACGCGGCCGTGGCGCTTCACGCGCTTCTTCACGCGCACCTCGACCGCGGCGGTGAGCAGGTCGGCCAGCTCCTCCTCAACCCGGCGGATGTCGCGCGACTTTTCCTTCTTGGGCTGCTGCGGCACGAGGTTGAACTCGGCGCCGAGCTTTTTCACCAGGCTCTCGGCCTCGCGCACGGAGAGTTTCTTCGTGGCGATCTGGTGGGCGGCGGTGATCTGGGCGGCCTTGTCCAGCGCCAGCACGGCGCGGGCGTGGCCCATGTCGATGTCGCCAGCCATGAGCATGGTCTGCACCGGCTCGGCCAGCTGGAGCAGGCGCAGCAGGTTGCTCGCGGCGCTGCGGGAGCGGCCCACGGCCTGGGCGGCCTGCTCGTGAGTGAGCCCAAACTCTTTGATAAGGCGTTGCAAACCCTGCGCTTCTTCGAGCGGGTTGAGGTCTTCGCGCTGGATGTTTTCGATCAGCGCCATGGCCGCGGCGGCCTCGTCCGGCACGTCGCGCACCAGCACCGGCACCTCCGTCAGTCCGGCCAGGCGCGAGGCGCGGCTGCGGCGCTCGCCGGCGATGATTTCGTACTGGCCGGCGTTCGGGCCGGCGCTCAGGCGGCGCACCAGGATCGGCTGCATCACGCCCTGGGCGCGGATGCTCTCGGCCAGCTCGTACAGCGCGCCTTCGTCCATGCGGGTGCGCGGCTGGTACTGGCCGGGCACCAGCGCGTCCAGCGGCAGCACCGACGGCGCGCCCGCCGGGGCGGCCTCGGCGGGCCGGTCGTCGACCTTGGGGCCGAGCAGCGCTTCCAGGCCGCGGCCCAGGCCTTTGGGTTTTTTGGAAACCATCAGGGGGTGTCTTTCTGAAGAAGGTCGGCGAGCCAGGCGTGGCCCTCGGGCCAGTCGCCCAGGCCGGTGTCGGCGTTGATGTGGCCGGCGTCGCCGAGGTCGATGTAGCGCGCGCCCCAGTCGGCGGCAAAGCCCTGGGCGCGCTCGGCGGTGCAGTACGGGTCGTTGCGGCTGCCCACGAGTACGGCCGGGAACGGCAGGCGCTGGCGCACCACCGGCGCCCAGCCGGGCAGCTGGTGGCAGATGGGCTCGGGCGCCGGGTCGCCGGGGGCCACCAGCAGCGCGCCCGCCACGCGGGCGGTGTGGCGCGAGTGGGCCGCCCACGCGGCGGTGAGGATGCAGCCCAGGCTGTGGGCCACGAGCGCGACCGGGCCGTCGGCGTCGCCGACCACCTCGTCAAGCCGCGCCATCCAGTCGCCGCGGCGCGGCGTCATCCAGTCGTGCTGGTCCACGCGGCGGTAGCCGTGCAGCGCTTCCCAGCGGCTTTGCCAGTGGGTCGGGCCGCTGTTTTGCCAACCCGGGAGGATCAGCACGTTGTGGGGTTTCACGTGAAACACGCGCCGGTCCTCACATGCGCTGGATGCGCAGCACCATTTCCTGGGCGAAGGCCACAAAGGCCTGGCTGCCACGGGCCGACGGGTCGAACACCACGCCGGGCAATCCGTAGCTGGGCGCCTCGGCCAGCCGCACGTTGCGCGGGATGACCGTGTCGAACACCTTGTCGCCGAAATGCGCCTTGAGCTGGTCGCTGACCTGCTGCTGCAGCGTGATGCGCGGGTCGTACATCACGCGCAGCAGGCCGATGATCTGCAGGTCCTTGTTGAGGTTGGCGTGGACCTGCTTGATGGTGTTGACGAGATCGGTCAGTCCCTCCAGCGCGAAGTACTCGCACTGCATCGGCACGATCACGCCGTGCGCCGAACACAGGCCGTTGAGCGTGAGCATGCTCAGGGACGGCGGGCAGTCGATCAGGACAAAGTCGAAGCGCTCGTCCACCGCGGCCAGCGCCTGCTTGAGCCGGCGCTCGCGGCGCTCCAGTTCGACCAGCTCGACCTCGGCGCCGGCGAGCTCGCGGTTGGCGCCGAGCACGTGGTAGCCGCACTTCTCGGAGAACACGGCCGCCTCGTCCACCGTCGCCGACTCCAGCAGCACGTCGTACACCGAGAGGTTCATGGCGCGCTTGTCCACGCCCGAGCCCATGGTGGCGTTGCCCTGCGGATCGAGATCGACCATCAGCACGCGCTGCCCGACCTTGGCCAGCCCCGCGGCGAGGTTGACCGTGGTCGTGGTCTTGCCGACGCCGCCCTTCTGGTTGGCCACACAAAAAATCTTCGCCATGGGGTCTTATTTGGAGAGGGCCAGCTTCACGCCGAAGCCGATGAGGAACACACCCGCCAGCTTTTCCAGCGCGCGGCCGATGCGGGGGTTGGCGCGCAGGCGCTCGGCCAGATGGTGGACGAGCAGGGTCAGGCCGAGGCCATAGAGGAAGGTGAGCGCGGCGATGGTGGCGGCCATGGCGCCAAAGGTGAGCAGGCCCTGGTGGCGGGCCGGGTCCACGAACAGCGGGAAGAAGGCCATGTAGAACACGATCGCCTTGGGGTTGAGCAGGGTGATGGCCGCGGCCTGCTGAAAGTACTGGCGTGGGCGGATGTTGAGCACCGGGGCGTCGCCGGGTTTGGCGGTGAGCATCTTCCAGCCCAGCCACGCCAGATAGGCCGCGCCGATCCACTGCACCGCGCCAAACAGCGCCGGGCTGGCGGCCAGCAGCGCGGCCACGCCGGCCACCGCCGCCCACATCAGCACCTGGTCACCCGCGATGACGCCGAAGGTGGCGGCCAGCCCGCCGCGGATGCCGCCCTTGCCGGTGGACGTGATGAGCGCGAGGTTGCCCGGCCCCGGAATGGCCAGGAACAGGACGATGGCGGCGACGAACGCGCCGTAATCCGCGATGCCGAACATGGAGCCCCCGGGGTTGGTGAGGGGCCGAGTTTACGTGAGGCGCTCGCGCAGCCAGACGATGCAACGGTCGGCGTCCAGCCCGGGCACGGCGATCGGTTCCACGTGAAACACCTCCACGCCCGGCGGCAACGCGGCGATTTCGTCGAGCGGGCGCTTGCCCTTCATGGCCATCCACACGCCCGCGGGGTTGAGCGCGCCGGCCGACCACGTCACGAAATCGGGCAGCGAGGCAAAGGCCCGCGAGGCGATGACATCAAACCCCTGCCCGCCTGCGCGGCTGAGCGTCTCCACCCGGGCATGCAGGGACTTCAGGTTCACCAGGCCCAGGCGCGCGGCCACCTGCGCAATGAAGGCCGACTTCTTCGCCACCGTGTCGACGCAAGTCACCTCGATCTGCGGGCAGGCGATGGCGATCACCACGCCGGGCAGCCCGCCGCCGGAGCCCACGTCGAGCAGGCGCAGGCGGCGGTGGTCGGTCTCGCGCTGCAGCGGCCCGATCACGGCCAGGCTGTCGAGCAGGTGGTGCGTGAGCATCTCGTCCACGTCGCGCACCGCCGTGAGGTTGTAGACCTTGTTCCACTGCTGGAGCAGCTCCAGGTAGCCCAGCAACAGATCGATCTGGGCCTCATCCAGGTCCAGCTCCATGACCCGCAGGCCGTCGCGCAGGGTGTTGCGCAGGAAATCGCTCATGGGGTTCCTTCGCCCGGTGGCGGGGCCACCGTGGGGGATCGATCAGGTGGTCGGTCGGTCAGGCCGCGTCGGCGTCCGCGCGGGCGGGTGTCTCGGCGGCGGCCTCGGCAGGCAGGGTCGCGAAGCCTTTGAAGCCGCCCTTCTTCAGGTGGATCAGCAGGAGCGAGATGCTCGCCGGCGTGATGCCGGCGATGCGCGAGGCCTGTCCCAGGGTTTCGGGGCGGTGGCGGGCGAGCTTCTGGCGGGCTTCGATCGACAGGGCGGTGACCTGCAGATAGTCGATGTGGGGCGGCAGCGGCAGGTGCTCGTGGTGGGCAGCGCGCTCGACTTCGGCTTTTTGCCGGTCGATGTAGCCGCTGTACTTGGCGGCGATCTCCACCTGCTCGAGCACCGGGCCGGCCAGCTCGCCGAGTGTTTCACGTGAAACCGCGTCGGTGGCGTAGGCGCCGCCGTTCATGCCCATCAGCGCCTCGTAGCTCACGCCGGGGCGGCGCAACAGGTCGAACAGGTTGTGCTCGTGCTCGATGGCCTTGCCCAGCACGCGCTCGGCCTCGGCCGGCGGCAGGTTGCGCGGATTGACCCAGGTGCTTTTGAGGCGCTCAGTTTCACGTGAAACCGCATCGCGTTTGCGGCAGAACGCGTCCCAGCGCGCGTCGTCCACCAGGCCCAGCCGGCGGCCGGTTTCGGTCAGGCGCAGGTCGGCGTTGTCCTCGCGCAGCTGCAGGCGGAACTCAGCGCGGCTGGTGAACATGCGGTACGGCTCGGTCACGCCCTGCGTCACGAGGTCGTCGACCAGCACGCCCAGGTAGGCCTGGTCGCGCGTCGGCACCCACGGCGCCTCGCCCCGGCAGTGCAGCGCGGCGTTGAGCCCGGCAAACAGGCCCTGCGCCGCGGCCTCCTCGTAGCCGGTGGTGCCGTTGATCTGGCCGGCGAAAAACAGGCCGGCGATCTGCCGGGTCTCGAAACTGCGCTTGAGCGAGCGCGGGTCGAAGTAGTCGTACTCGATGGCGTAGCCCGGCCGCAGGATGTGCGCGTTCTCCAGGCCCGGGAGGCTGCGCACCAGCGCGAGCTGGATGTCAAACGGCAGGCTGGTGGAGATGCCGTTGGGGTAGACCTCGTGCGTGGTCAGGCCCTCGGGCTCCAGGAACACCTGGTGGCTGTCCTTGTCGGCGAAGCGGTTGATCTTGTCTTCCACGCTGGGGCAATAGCGCGGGCCAACGCCCTCGATCTTGCCGGTGAACATCGGGCTGCGGTCGAAGCCGCTGCGGATGATCTCGTGGGTGCGGGCGTTGGTGCGGGTGATCCAGCACGGCACCTGCCGCGGGTGCATGGCCGCCCCTCCATACGCATGCGCCATGAAGCTGAACACCGGCACCGGGTCCAGGTCGCCGGGCTGCTCCTCGCAGCGCGACCAATCGATGCTGCGGCCGTCGATGCGCGGCGGCGTGCCGGTTTTCAGGCGGCCCTGCGGCAGCTGCAATTCCTTGAGCCGCGCGGACAGGGACACGGCGGGCGGGTCGCCGGCGCGGCCGGCGGCGTAGTTGTTCAGGCCGACGTGGATCTTCCCGTCGAGGAAGGTGCCGGCGGTGAGCACCACGGTGCGGCCGCGGAAGCGGATGCCGACCTGCGTCACCGCGCCAACCACCCGGTCCCCTTCGACCATCAGGTCGTCCACCGCCTGCTGGAACAGCCACAGGTTGGGCTGGTTCTCCAGCATCCGGCGGATGGCGGCCTTGTACAGGACGCGGTCGGCCTGCGCCCGCGTCGCACGCACGGCCGGGCCCTTGCTGCCATTGAGGATGCGGAACTGGATGCCCGCCTCGTCGGTGGCCAGCGCCATCGCGCCGCCGAGGGCGTCGACCTCCTTGACCAGGTGGCCCTTGCCGATGCCGCCGATGCTGGGGTTGCAGCTCATCTGGCCCAGCGTCTCGATGTTGTGGGTGAGCAGCAGCGTGGCGCAGCCCATGCGCGCCGCGGCCAGCGCGGCCTCGGTGCCGGCGTGACCGCCGCCGACGACGATGACGTCAAATTCCTGCGGGTACAGCATGGTGGGAAGGTCCTGGATGGGCCCGGCGGGCGGGCCGCGGCGGGCAACCCGCGATTCTCCCACCGAAGACCCCAGCCTGTGAACCCGAGGGCCGGCCCGCTAGCCCGCCGCGGCGATGGGCAGGGGCCGACGGTGTGGCGACGATCACGGCTCCTCCCACAGAGACCGCCGCACCGCCGGCCCCGGACCCGCCATGTCACACCCCCATCACCCCCACCCCAGCCATCCCCACCCGACCCGCGATCAGCCCCCCGCCGGCCACGCCGCCCCGGCGACGCCGCCCCACCCGGGGGCCCCCACCCCCGCACCCCACCCCGCGGCCCCTGCCGGGCCCCCGGCCACCGCCCACCCGACACCCCACCCGCCGCCCCACCCCGCTCGCGGCTGGCGCCGCCTCTGGGCCGCGATCCGGCGGGTGTTCGCCCTCTGAGCGTGGGCGTCGGGCCGGGGTCTCGGCCCTGCGGCGCGACCCGCAGGCCGGCGCCGCTAGCGCCGCGCCGCGATGGGCACGCCGGCCCCGCCGGCCGACGATGGCCCCACCCCAGCCCACGGAGCCACCCATGCGTCGAACGCCCCCCACCCACCCCGCGTCGGCCCGCCCCAGGTCAGGCGCCCCCCTGCCCCACGCTCCCGCCGCGCCGCGCCCACCGACCCGCGGCTGGCGGCGCGCCTGGCTGGCCCTGCTCGGCGCGCTCGCCACACTCAAGGCCCACGCCGGCGCCGCGCTCATGATCGGTGTGAGCCACAACTTCGGCGGCGGCACTGGCGTGACCATCAAACTGCTCTCCAGCAACCGGCCCGACCGGCCGGTGGCCGCCGTCGGCCTGACCTTCCAGCGTGGCAGCCCGCAGGGCGACGGGCCGGGCGTGGACGTGGGTCTGGGCGTGAACGGGCGCCGCGGCAGCGTGGTGCTCGGGCGCGACCTCACCCGCGGCCAGTGGCAGATCGCCGCCGGGCTCAGCACGCGCGGCTGCCCGCCGGCGCCGCCACCCGCCGCACCCGCGCCGCCGCCCTTCGTGAGCTCGGTGTTCTGACGCCGGACCGCCCCGGGGTCTTGCCCCGACCCCGCCGAACGGCCCGGCGGGCGCCGGCACAATGGTGGGCATGTCATCGCCCAGCCCCACCCCCGCCCTGCCCCCGCTGCTCGTGTTCGCCGGCAGCACCCGCGCCCAATCCTTCAACCGCCGGCTGGCCCGCGTGGCCGCCGACATCGGCCGCGCCGCCGGCGCCAGCGTCACGCTGCTCGATCTGGCCGAGCATGAGCTGCCGCTGTACAACGCCGACCTCGAAGCCCGCGGCACGCCCGCCGCCGCCCGGCGCCTGAAAGAAATCTTCCACGCCCACCCCGCGTGGATCGTCTGCTCGCCCGAATACAACGGCAGCTACACCGGGCTGATGAAGAACACCATCGACTGGGTCTCCAGCCCCATCAAGGGCGACCCCGACTGGTCCAGCGGCACCAAGCCCTTCGCCGGCAAGGTCGTGGGCCTGCTGAGCGCCTCCCCCGGGGCGCTGGGGGGCGTGCGCGGCCTGGAGCACCTGGCGCCGCTGCTGTCGCAGCTGCAATGCTGGGTGGCGCCCAAGCGCCACGCCCTGGCCAAGGCCGGCGAGGCCTTCACCGCCGACGGCGCGCTGGCCAGCGACACCGCGCAGCAGGCGGTGGCCGGCGTGGTGGAGCAGGTTCTGTGGGCGGCGGCGCGGCTGCGCCCGGGCGCCTGAGCGGCGCCCCACCACCAGCCCCACCAGCCAGGCCGCATGATCCCCGCCCCCGCGGCCCCGGCCTGCCGACCCGGCTGCGGCGCCTGCTGCACCGCGCCCAGCATCAGCAGCCCGCTGCCCGGTTTGCCCGACGGCAAGCCCGCCGGCATGCCCTGCCCCCACCTCGACGACCACCAGCGCTGCCGGCTGTTCGGCCGGCCGGAGCGGCCCGCGGTGTGCGCTTCGCTCGCCCCCGGCCCCGAGATGTGCGGCCCCGACCGCGCCCATGCCATGGCCTTTCTCACCCGGCTGGAGGCCGCCACCCAACCCTGATCGTTCAGGACCCGTAACGAAAGCGGGCGCTTACATAGTGTGTTCATGGCGTGGAGAGGACCCGCCCTGCCTAGAATGGCCGGCATGAGCGCTGCCCCGCCCCCGACCGCCCTGCTTGATCGCTATCCCTGCGTGAGCGGGCTGCCGGCACGGCTGCGCGACCAGCCGGTGCTCACCGTGCCGGCCGGCACGGTGCTGTTCCGCGACGGCGACCCCTGTCAGGGATTCCCGCTGGTGCTCGACGGGGAGGTGCGCGTCAGCCGGGCGGCCCCCAACGGCCGCGAGCTGGAGCTGTACCGCGTGGTGCCGGGGGAGTTGTGCCTGGTGTCCTCGGCCGCGCTGTTCGCCGGCCAGCCGCTGGGTGCGCGGGGCGTGGCGGTCGGGCCGACCACGCTGGCGCTGCTGCCGCCCGGCGCGTTCCGCGAGGCGCTGGCGGACGCGGGGTTTCGCGACTACGTGCTCGGTCTGTACGCCACCCGCCTGGCCGACCTCACCGGCCTGATTGAAGCGATCGCGTTCCAGCGCCTGGACAGCCGCCTCGCCGCCGCCCTGCTCGGCCACGGACCGGCCGTGCAGGCCACCCACCAGGCCCTGGCCGACGAACTGGGCACCGTGCGCGAGATCGTCACGCGGCTGCTGCACCGCTTCGAGCGCGAGGGCTGGGTCGCGCTGTCCCGCGAGCGGATCGAGCTCAAGGACGCCGCGGCCCTGCGCGCACTGGCGGCGGGCGGCTGACGCCGCCGGTGGCCGCCCCGTGTGACGACCCTGGGTGACGACCCTGTGTGACCACGGTCACAGACCGTCGCCCGCCGCCGCGGTGCAATGCCGGCACCGGGCCCCAAGGCCCGGCATCCCGCAACCCTGGAGGAGTCTCACCATGACACGCAACGTTGGCGGCATCGACCGCGCCCTTCGCATCACCGCCGGCCTCGCCCTGATCGCCGCCGCCGCCACCGGCACCGTCGGCGTCTGGGGCTGGCTGGGCGTCGTGCCCCTGGCCACCGGGCTGATGGGCTGGTGCCCGCCCTACGCCCTGCTCGGCTTCAACACCTGCAAGACCAAGGCCTGAGCGGCCGAAGGCCCCGGCGGCGGCAGGGAGCGCCGCCGCCGGGGTGACACCCAAGGGCCAGCGCCCGCCGTGCCGCGCTGACCCGACACCTCCCATCCAATACGTCCCATCCCTCACACCGCGGGCTGCCGAACACCCGCCCGGCGCGGGCCCGCGTCACGGACTCCCGGCCTCGGCCAAACCCTCAACGCGCGAGGACGGCGCACCCCCCCGGTGCGCCCACCGCCCGGCGCACCAATCGCAACCGCCGCGCGCCCCATCACAGCGCGAAACGCCGTCGCCTCCGGTGTCACGGCTAGGCATCCGCATCAAGGCTGCGTGAGTCTGCGCCGCCGCGCGCCGACCAGACTGAAGTCAGCCGCCCGCCGGGCTGCCCACCCAGAAGGAGCTCGACATGTATGGCCTCTTGATCACCGACCCAAACCTCCAGTATCCCAACATGTCCCTCGCGTGGATGAGCCTGCTGCCGGAGGACACACCGCTCGCCCACCCCGTCCCGGCCTACGAGAAAGCCATCGACGAGATCCTCCAGGCGCACATCAGTGCCCACCAACCCCCGATCACGCCGCCCGAGCGGAATCGCATCCGCGCGGCGCTGGTTGAACTGGCCCGCTGGATCGTCGGCTTCACCGACGCCCAGGTCGACTTCGCCCTGCGGGTCGCCCTGCAACACCACCTGATGCCACAGGCGGAACGCAACCAGCGGGAAAACCGCATCGCCGGCGTGGTGGAGCACTGGTTTGGCCCCCGGACAGGCTGGACGCCCAGCCAGCAGACAGCGCTCAATGGAGTGATCGCGACCGCCATCCTCGTGCCCGACGCGCTGCTGGACAACCAGGTGCGCACCGTCTGCGCCAAGAAAGCGGCCCATTGGCATCAAGCGCGCTTCGACGCGAAACCGTCCACGCTCACCCCCGCGGAAGCGGCCGATTGAGGGCGACTGATGAATGTCGCCAACAAACTGGGCCACCCAGACGGCTTTGACTCCCTGAAGTTTTTCTACAACCACGCGCCTCTGCACCAACGCCGTGAGCGTGTCGAGTGCTTGGAGCGGATCAGCAACAAGGCCGAGGCGCGCAAATACATCCTGCAGTACCTGCGCGAAGCCGACCTCCAATCCAATGCTGCGCCCACGGCCGCGCTGTTCGACGCCTTCTGGGAAGCCCTGCGCATGCTGGACGACCAGATCCAGATGGCGGCCGATGCCGACCCGGGCGATTGGCTCAAAACGACTTTCGCGACGGTCAGCCTCGCGCGCATGCTGGCCCGCCAGTCGGCGGCCGAACAGCACGCCCAAGCCATCACAACGCAGGCGCTTCGCAACGGCGTGGACCTCGGGACACTGGGGCGAGAGAGCCTTCAAAACCTGACCGACTTACAAGTCCAGCAGACCGCGCTGTCCATCGACCAAGAGCCGGAAAGCAGCTCCACCGCGATACCGCCCTCGCCCAGGGAGCGGCCCATCACCCTGACCCTGGAAGCGCCCGCCCGGCAACCCGACCCAAACACCGCCCGCACGTGGCGCACCAAACGCACGCTGGAAGCGTGCCGCGGCCCGGTGGCCCGTCGACGCAGCACCGGCATCACGGCCGTCGACCCCAAAACCGCGACGGCAGCGCTGCAGAAACGCACCAATGAGGCGGGTAGCGCCCGCCGATCCACCCGCCAGGCCAAGGCCAAGCCCAAGTGGACGGAAAAAGAAGCCAGCCGCGTGTTGCGCCAGTCTTTCGAAAGGGCGGTCGAGTTCCAGGTGGCAGAAATCAAGGACCTGCTGGACATGACGACCCGCTTCAATCCGCCGGCGGACAGGGTGACGGCGTGCCTCAAGGCGTCCGAGCGGATGACCACGGTGATCCACGCAACCACCTGGGACGAGGTGGCCGTCCGCGATGCCCTGGCCCAGGCGGAGGAAGCCATCGCCGCGCTGCGCGCGGCATTGGCGCACGCCCAAGCGGAGGCCAGGTTGCAGGCGCGGTTCGACCACTGCCTGACCCTGGCCTTGTCGAAAGAAGTCCTTGTCCATGGGAAGGAACGCGGCGGCGTCATCCAGCAGCGCTTGACGCCCGCCGACTGGGCCTGGGTGCAAGCCCGCTACCACCGCCGCTGGCTCAGCCACGTCACCCGGTACGAGACCGAAGACGGCGTCACCACCACCCTGCCCGAGGACTGCGCGCTGGCCCTGTACGTCACCGCCAGCAGCCTCAGCGGCTACGCCTTCGACATCTCGGTGCACCTCTGGTACCGCCAGGAGGGCTGCACCGGCGCGCCCAGCCTCGAAGCCGGGGACTACCCGCCCATGGACGAGGCGCAGTGGTACGACACCTACATCACCTGCGCGGTCCTGCACATCCCGAGCAGCACCTGAGCCGCCACCGGCCACACCGAAAGGAAAAGACCATGTATGCCTGGATCACGCAAGCCAACCCCAGTCAGGGGCCCGTCCTCGATTGGTGGAAGCTGGACTGCATGGGCGCTCCATCCGCGTCGACGATGGGGCCTGAAGCCGCCACCGCCCTGCTCCGCACAACGACGATCCCGCCAGACGACTTGCCTCGCGTGGAGCAAGCACTCATGGCCGCGGTGCCGTGGTTGCCGGAAGCCCCCATCCTGCTGGACTATGGCCTGCGCCTGATGCTGCGACATCATCTCTTGCCCCCGGGCGAGCGCAAGCTGCGGGAAGATTCGATCAACCAAGAGCTGGTGAGCGTCCTGGGTCCGTCGGAGAGCTGGCACCCGACATGGGAGCCGACGGTCGCCGCCATTCAACGCATGGCGGTGCTGACGCCACGCTGGGTGCTGGCCGACTTCCTGCGGTCCACCAGCGTGGCCGTGCGATACACGGATCTCAGGACGCGGCGACAAGACGGCTTCATCTCGGATCACGAAGAAGAGGTGCTCGCCTTCGCGGAGGGCATCGCCGACATGGCGAACGGAGGGCCAGAGATGATTCACGCCGTGGCGATGCACCTCCTGCTCGCACCGCCCGATCAGCGCAGGGACATCGGCTTCTTGATCAAAGAGTACGTCGAGGAAGAACACCGGACGTCCTATCCCTTGCTCAGCAATGTGCTGACCACCAGGACCGAGGTCAGCATCGCCCTGCGCAGCCAAGCGCTTACGAAGGGATTCAAGATCAGGGGCGAACAGGCGGCGCCGGACAAAATCTCGCCCGAGTTCGAGACCGCTATCGTCAACTACGCGCTGGCATGGATAGAAAGCGAACGGTTACGCCTGCTCACGTGCATGCACAACGATCTGTTGGCCGCCCTGGCGCAGGATCTGGACCTGGGCCTAGTGGGCGCTCGCAGCAAGGCCACGCTGAGATTGATGGATAAACAAGCCGACCAAGGCGCTGCGGCTCGACTGGCCGAATGGCTGCGTGAACACTCCGGGCCGACCTCCACACCACCGACCGGCGGAAATCCGCCCCGCAGCAAGGCTCCATCAACGCTGCCCGACATCGCCCCGGCGATATCACCGAAGGATGCGAACCGCGCCTTGCTCCAGCGCCAAGTCATTGACCTCGCTGAAGGTCCACTCGCCACGCCGGACGAACCGCCCCCCATCGACCGCCCCAAGGCCCGCGCCAAACTGCAAGCCCGCACCCGACCGCGCCAGGCTTCCGCGGCCGCATCAAGCACCCCGCGCAACCCGACACCCGGCACCAAACCCACACCGGCCAGCAAACCGCAACCGCCGCAGAGCAAAGCAGAGTGGACCGATGACAGCGTCGACTTGCTGATGCAAAACGCCGTGTCCGACGCGGCAAGCTTCTACCGCGACGACATCAATGACCTGATCATGCGCGCGAAGCTGCTGGGAACGAGCGGCGACGCCATCCAGCGAGCCAACCAGCTGCTTGACCCGCTGGATGGCCTGGCCAAAAAGCCGCCCAAGCGGGAGACCGCCGCGCGTCGCACGTTCGGCCAAGCCGAACAAGCCATCCAGGCGCTGCGGCAGGCCATCCACAAGGCCCAGGCCGACGCGCGCCTGCAAGAACAATTCCACCGAGCACTGACCGTGGCGGTCGGCCGCGAAACCCTCAGGCGAGGACGGGTCCAAGGTGGAAAGATCGGATGTCTTCTCCAGGCCGCAGACTGGAGCTGGGTCGAAGCGCGCTATCACCGGTGCTGGCACAGCGGCGCCTTTGCGGTGCTGACGGAAGACGACGTGGAGGTATTCCTGGGCCCCGACGAAGCCCTGGCCTTGCACGTCACCGGGGGAAGCCGCAGCGGCGCGCTGTTTGACATCAGCGTGCACCTGTGGCGCCGCCGACCCGGCGCCACGAGCGCCCCCAGCGCCGGCACCGGCCCGTTCCCGCCGATGGACGAGCGCAACTGGTACGACACCTACATCACCTGCACCGTGTTGCATGTGATGGAGGCCTGAACAGCCCCTGTCGTCGGCGCGACCCCCGGGCGGGCGGCGCGTGCCTACAGTCACCGGCACGGGCCGCCCGGCGCCCGCCACCGGAGACACGCATGCACATTCCGTCCCTCAAAGAAGTGGTCAGCGCCGAGGAGTGGGCGCTGCGCTGCGACCTCGCCGCCTGCTACCGCCTGGTGGCCGCCTACGGCTGGAGCGACCTGGTCTTCACCCACATCAGCGCCAAGCTGCCCGACAGCGTGACCGGCGGGGAACACCAGTTCCTGATCAACCCGTACGGCCTGATGTTCGACGAGATCACGGCCAGCAGCCTGGTGAAGGTCGACATGGCCTGCAACAAGCTGCACGACTCGCCCTTCCCGGTCAACCCGGCCGGCTTCGTGATCCACAGCGCGGTGCACGAGGCGCGGCCGCAGGCCGGTTGCGTGCTGCACACCCACACCCGCGCGGGCGTGGCCGTCAGCGCCCAGCGCCACGGCATCCTGCCGATCAGCCAGCAGAGCACCTTCGTGCTGTCCTCGCTGGCCTACCACGACTACGAGGGCGTGGCCTTCCGCCCGGACGAGAAGCCGCGCCTGCAGGCCGATCTCGGCGAGGCCAATTACCTCGTGCTGCGCAACCACGGCTTGCTCACCGTGGGACGCACCATCGCCGACGCCTTCCTGTCGATGTACACCTTCGAGAACACCTGCCGCATCCAGGTGGACGCGCTGGCCGGCGGCAGCGAGCTCACCCACGTGGACCCGCGCATCCTGGCCGGCATGGCCGACGTGATGCGCATCGCCACCGCGGGCCAGGGCGCCCAACTGGCGTGGCCCGCGCTGCTGCGCAAGGCCGAGCGGCTCGACCCGTCGTACCGGACCTGACCGACGCAGCCGGTCGGCGCGGTCAGCCGCCGGCCACGAAGGCCTGCATGCCCGCCATCACCGTGCGCAGGCGCACCACCTCGCGCGAGCCGTCGAGCCGGGCCGACCAGCGCGCCAGCCACGACACCGCGCGCAGCCGCGGCAGCAGCCGGCCCAGGAAACCGCGCAGATCGGGGTGGGTGCCCGGGGCGCGCTGATAGGCCTCCAGCACCTCACGCACCGCGCCCGGGCCCAGCGGCTGCAGGTAGCGCGCCAGCGAGAGCAGCAGCTGCAGCGCGTCGTAGCGCTGCACGGTGGCCAGGTCCAGACCGGGCTGCAGGCGCTCTTCGAAGTCGAGCCGCGCGAAACGCTGGCCGTCCCAGGTGAGGTTGCGGGTCTGCGCGCCGCCGTGCCAGTGGCCGCGCGCGTGGAACGCCGCGAGGTCGGCGCTGGCCGCGCACATGAGGGGCAGCCGGTCGGCCTCGGCCATGCGACCCAGCAGGTGGTCGAGCGTCATGCCGATGTCGCCGGTGGTGAGGCTGCGGCCATCAAAGGCCAGCACCGGCGGCACCGCCTCGCCGGCCTCGGCCAGCGCGCGCAGGCGGTCGTGCTCGAAGGCCAGCAGGGCCGCGCCGTCGGTCTGGCGCGTCGCGCGCCACGGCACCGGCACGCCGACCGCGTGGGCAAACAGCCAGATGCCCAGCGACTTGCGCCAGCTGCGCAGCGGTCGGTCGGCGGTCTTGGTCCAGGCCTTGGGCAGGGGGGCGGCGTCGCTCACCGGGCGGATTATGCGCAAACCCCCCGGGGCACCGACCCCGGCGGGCGGGGGCTCAGGGCGCGTCGGCGTACTGCGCCAGCTCCCAGGCCGTGACCTGCTGGCTCCAGGCGGCCCACTCGGCCTCCTTGAGCGCAAGGAACTGGGCACACACCGCCTCGCCCAGCGCCGCGCGCAAGGGCGCGTCGGCGCGCAGCGCGGCCAGGGCGTCGTGCAGGTCACGCGGCAGGCGCGCCGGCAAGGGCAGGCCCGCGGCGTGGCGCTCGTAGAGATCCTCGTCGCAGGGCACTGGCGCGGGCAGTGCCTGATCGATGCCCGACAGGCCCGCGGCGATCACGCCGGCCAGCGCGAGGTAGACGTTGCACGCCGGGTCGGGCAGGCGCCACTCCAGGCGGCCGGCCACGCCGCGCAGCAGGCAGCTGCGGTTGTTGTCGCCGATCGCCTTCCACACCGGCGACCAGGTGGTGCCCGAGGCGCTGCGGCTGGCGGCCAGGCGCTTGTAGCTGTTGACCGTGGGCGCGCACAGCGCGGCCAGCGCGTCGGCGTGGTGCAGCAGGCCGGCGGCAAAGCCCAGGCCGGCGCGGCTCAGGCCGAGCGGTCCGCCGTCCTCGGCCATCACCGGCACGCCGGCGGCGTCGGTGAGGCTGATGTGGAAATGCAGGCCGCTGCCCGGGGCGTGGGGCAGCGGCTTGGGCATGGTCGAGAAGACCAGACCGTGGCGCTCCGCGAGCGCCGCGGCGGTGAGCTTGAACAGCTGGTAGCGGTCGGCCGCGGCGAGCGCGTCGTCGTGGCGGTAGTTGATCTCGTACTGGCCGGTGGCGTCCTCGTGGTCGGTCTGCTGCAGCTCAAACCCCAGCGCCGTGAGCGCCTGCCGCATGTCGTCAAGGAAGCCCAGGTTGCGGCCCAGGGCACGCAGGTCGTAGGACGGCTTGGCCAGCGTGTCGAGCGCGTCGCCCACGGCCCAGCCCCCGTCGGCGCCGCGCTTGAGCAGGAAAAATTCCGGCTCGATGCCGACCCACAGCGTCCAGCCGCGCGCGCGCAGGCGCTCGACCTGCCGGGCCAGCGTCTGGCGCGGGTCGGTGTCCAGCGGCTCGCCGCCGGCAAATCCGTCGCACACCGCGTGGGCCACGCCGGGCATGAACGGCAGCGGGCGCAGCGTCTCGGGCCGCACGCGGCCCATGTACTCGCTGCGCGCGCCGTGGCGCGGCAGGCCGGTGCCGGCGATGCTCGGGCCGGCGAAGCCCGCGCCGGTGGCGACCGCCGCCGGCAAGGCCTCCAGCGGGATCAGCTTGCCCTTGGGGGCGCCGGGCAGGTCGGTGAACGTGGCCATCACCGTGTGCACGCCCTGCGCGCGCAAGGCCGCGATGCGCTCGGCCAGCGGCACCGCGCCGGGCCCGTCGGCCAGGTTCAAGCCAGCACCTCGGCCAGGGCCGCGTCGAGCACCGCCAGGCCTTCGTCGAACACCGCGTCCTCGATCGTCAGCGGGAAGAGGAAGCGCACCACGTTGCCGTACACGCCGCAGGTCAGCAACAGCAGACCACGCGCCAGCGCCGCCTGCTGCACGCGCTTGGTGGTGTCGGCGTCGGGCGCGCCGGTCTTGGGGTCGATGAATTCGCAGGCGACCATCGCGCCCAGGCCGCGGATGTCACCGATGCGCGGGCGCGCCGCGCGCTGCGCGATCAGGTGGCCGATGAGCTTGTCGCCCAGGCGCTGGGCGCGCTCGCACAGGCGCTCTTCCTCGATCACGTCGATCACCGCGTGGGCCGCGGCGATGGCCAGCGGGTGGCCGGCGTAGGTGCCGCCCAGGCCGCCCGGTGCGGGCGCGTCCATCACCGCCAGGCGGCCGGAGACGGCGGACAGCGTGGTGCCGCCGGCGAGGCTCTTGGCCATGGTGATCAGGTCGGGGCTGACCCCGTAGTGTTCCATCGCGAACAGCTTGCCGGTGCGGGCGAAGCCGGTCTGCACCTCGTCGGCGATCAGCAGGATGCCGTGCTGGTCGCAGAGCTCGCGCAGCCATTTCACCGCCGCCGGCTGGATCGGGTTGAAGCCGCCCTCGCCCTGCACCGGCTCGAACACGATGGCCGCCACGCGGCTGGGCTCAATGTCGCACTTGAACAGCTGCTCGATCGCCTTCTTCGTGTCGTCCAGCGACGCGCAGTGGCAGGGGAACGGCACGTGATAAATCTCGGGCGGGAACGGGCCGAAGCCGGCCTTGTACGGCTGCACCTTGCCGGTCAGCGACACGGCGAACAGGCTGCGGCCGTGGAACGCGCCGCCGAAGGCGATCACGCCGCTGCGGCCCGTGGCCACGCGGGCGATCTTGATCGCGTTCTCGATCGCCTCGGCGCCGGTGGAGAAGAACGCCGTCTTCGCCGGGCCCTCGATCGGCACCAGGCGGTTGATCCGCTCGGCCAGCGCCACGTACTCGGCGTACGGCACCACCTGGTAGCAGCTGTGCGTGAAACGCTGCAACTGCGCCGCAATGGCCGCCTGCACCTTGGGATGGATGTGGCCGGTGTTGAGCACCGCAATGCCGCCGGCGAAATCGATGAACCGCCGGCCCTCGATGTCCCAGAACTCGGCGTTCTTCGCGCGGTCGATGAAGAAGTCACCCATCACGCCCACGCCACGCGGCGTGGCCGCCAGGCGGCGCTGGTGCCAGGCGGCGTTGGTGTGCGGCGGGGTCAGGTTTTCGGGCTTTTGCGGGGCGTTCATGGGGTCTCCTTCAACGGCAGATGGGGCAGCGCAGGGGGCACCGGTCACACCGGCGAATCGATCCGAATCCAGGTGGTCTTGGTTTCGGTGTACTTGTCAAACGCGTGCAGCGACTTGTCGCGACCCACGCCGCTTTGCTTGAAGCCGCCGAACGGCACGGTGATGTCGTCTTCGTCGTACTGGTTGACGTGCACCGTGCCGGCGCGCAGCGCCCGGGCCACGCCGTGCGCCTTGTTGATGTCGCGCGTCCACACCGCGGCCTGCAGGCCGTAGATGTTGGCGTTGGCCTGGCGCACCACGTCGGCCGCGTCGGTGAAGCTCAGCACGGACAGCACCGGCCCGAAGATCTCCTCGCGCGCGATGGTCATGTCGTTGGTCACGCCGTCAAAGATCGTGGGCTGCACGTAGCAACCGCCCTTCACCGGCTCGGCCGCCTCGCCGCCGGCCAGCAGCTTCGCGCCTTCCTTCTTGCCGCTGTCGATGTAGCGCAGCACCGTGTCCATCTGCACCCGGTCGACGATGGCGCCCATCACCGTGTTCTTGTCCAGCGGGTTGCCCGGCCGGTACTGGGGCACCATCGCCAGCGCCTTCTCCAGAAAAGCCTCCTTGATGGAGGCCTCCACAAACAGGCGCGAGGGCGCGTTGCAGCTCTCACCCTGGTTGAAAAAGATGCTGCCCACCGCCGCGGCCACCGCCCGGTCGAGGTCCGGGCAGTCGGCGAACACAATGTTGGGCGACTTGCCGCCCAGCTCGGTCCAGGCGCGCTTGAGGTTGCTCTGACCGGCCATCACGTGGATCTGCTTGCCCACGCGGGTGCTGCCGGTGAAGGCGATGCAATCCACATCCATGTGCAGCGCCAGCGGGCTGCCGGCCTCCGGGCCGAAACCCGGCACGACGTTGAACACGCCCGCCGGGATGCCGGCCTCCAGCGCCAGCTCGGCCAGGCGCAGCGCCGTCAGGGGGCTTTTCTCGCTGGGTTTGAGCACCACCGAATTGCCCGCCGCCAGCGCCGGCGCGATCTTCCAGGCGGCCATGATCATCGGGTAGTTCCACGGCACGATCACGCCCACCACGCCCACCGGCTCGCGGGTGATGAGCGCCAGCGCCGTGTCGGGCGTGGGCGCGATCTCGTCGTACACCTTGTCCACCGCCTCGCCGTACCAGCGCAGGCAGTTGGCGGCGCTGTTCACGTCCACCCCCTTGGCGTACTTCACCGGCTTGCCCATGTCCAGCGTCTCGGTCAGCGCCAGCTCGTCACCCGCGGCCTGCACCAGCTCGGCGAAACGGATCATGATGCGTTTGCGCGCCGCCGGCGCCTTGCCGGCCCAGCGCCGGTCCTCAAACGCCGCGCGGGCGGCGGCCACGGCGGCGTCGATGTCGGCCGCGCCGCCGCGGGCCACCGCGGTCAGCAGGCGGCCGTCCACCGGGGAGAAGCAGTCAAAGGTCTGGCCGTCGCGGGCGGCCACACGCTGGCCGTTGATGAAGGCGCGGCCGTCGAAGGAAAGGTCGGTCATGAAGCGGGGGCGGGCGTAGGGTAATTGGCCCCCATGCTACCCCCGGAGGACGCTTGCGCGCCAGTCCACTTTGGCGCCCCGCGCGGGAGCCGGCGTCAGTTCGGGTTGAGCGCCACCAGCTCCTGACGCAGGGCGGCAGCGACCTCGCGCTCGCGCCGGCGGGTCTGGCGGGCCACCCACAGCGCGTAGCCCACGATCACGATGGTGACGGTCACGATCAGCAGCGTGGCGGCGGCGTAAATGGTCGGGTTGATGCCGCGGCGGGCGTAGCCGAAGATCACCTGCGGCAGGGTGTTCACGCCCGGACCGCTGAGGAATTCGGAGATCACCACATCGTCGAAGGACAGCGTGAACGACAGCAGGAAGGCCGCCAGGATGGCCTGGAAGATGTTGGGCAGCGTGATCAGGAAGAACACCTGGTGGGGACGGGCGCCGAGGTCCATGGCGGCCTCTTCGATGCGGCGGTCCATTTCCAGCAGCCGGCTCTGGATCACCACCATGCCGTAGGCCATGCCGAGCAGCGTGTGGCCCAGGATGATGGTGAGCATGCCGCGCTCGGGACCGCCGAACACGTTCTGCGCGCCCACCGCCAGCAGCAGCAGCGACAGGCCGATGATCACCTCGGGCATCACCAGCGGCGCATTGACCATGCCGCTGAACATCGTGCGGCCCAGGAAACGGCGGTAGCGCACCAGCACGAAGGCGGCGAAGGTGGCCAGCACCGCCGACAGCACCCCCGTGACCGCAGCCACCTTCAGCGACAGGAAGAAGCCCTCCACGATCTTGGTGTCGCGCGTCAGCGCCTCGTACCAGCGCAGCGAGAAGCCGGTGAACCGGGCGTCCTGCCGTGTGCTGTTGAACGAAAACACGATCATGAAAAACAGCGGCAGGTACAGGAAGCCGAAGACGATCAGCAGCCAGAACTTGCCGAAGTGCTTTTCGAGAAACGCTTTCATGCGGAACCCTTCAGACAGGGAGAGGAAGCAACGGATCGAGGCACGCCATGGCGCCGGCTTGGCCGGGCCATTGGCGTGGCCCCCTCGAGGGGGAGCCGCACAGCGGCGCGGGGGTGGTCATCGTTTCTCCGCGGCGTCGCCGGTGACCTTGTAATAGACAGCCAGCGGCACGACGATCAGCGCGATCATCACCACGGCCAGCGCGGTGGCCCGCGGCCAGTTGTTGGCGGTGAACATCTCGTCCCACACCACGCGGCCGATCATCAGGTTCTCCGGGCCGCCCAGCAGCGAGGGAATCACGAACTCGCCCACGCAGGGGATGAAGACCAGCATGAAGCCGGCGACGATGCCGGACTTCGACAGCGGCACCGTGACCAGCCAGAAGGCCTTGAACGGCGTGGTGCCCAGGTCGTACGCCGCCTCAAGCAGGCGGAAGTCCATCTTCACCAGGTTGGCGTACAGCGGCAGGATCATGAAGGGCAGGTAGACGTAGGTCATGCCCACCAGCATCGACACGTTGGTGTAGAGCATGTGGATCGGCTCGCTGGTCAGGCCGATCGCCATCAGGAAGCGGTTGAGCACGCCCTCATCGGCCAGGATGCCTTTCCAGGCGTACACGCGCAGCAGGAACGAGGTCCAGAACGGCAGCATCACCATCAGCAGCAGCGCCGGGCGCACGCTGGCCGGCGAACGGGCGATGAAGTAGGCAAACGGGTAGCCGAAGATCAGGCACAGGATCGCGGTGCAGAACGCGTAGATCAGCGAGCGCAGGTAGGCGTCCACATACAGCGTCTTGAACAGCGGCGCGCCCTCTTCCGTGCGGAAGATCGAGAGGTAGTTCTCGTACTTGAGCTGCAGCACGCCGGTCACCGGGTCCCACAGCGGCTTGAACGGGCTGATCGAGTCGCCCATGTCCACGAAGCTGATGTACAGCAGGATCAGGAAGGGCAGGAAGAAGAAGACGATGAGCCAGACGTAGGGCACGCCGATGACGAAGCGTTTGCCCGGGACCGGAATCAATGAGGAGGCCATGAACGACTCCTGAGGCGGTTGAATGGGATCACGAAGGTCAAGGATGCGGTGGAACCGGCTCCGCCGGGCCACCCGCATCGCCCCCCTCTGGGGAGTGACGCACAGCGGCGCGGGGGGCCTCCCATTCAATCTCTGAGGACCACCGCGTCGGTGTCGTCCCACCAGAAGAACACATCGTCTTCCCAGGTGATGTCCAGCCGTTCGTGGCGCGAGCCGTTGGGCTCGGTGATCTTCACGCGCACGCCCTGCGACGTGACGAGGATGTAGGTGTTGTAGGAGCCGAAGTAGGCGATCTCCTTGACCCGGCCGCTGAACAGGTTGTGCGTCACCTCGGCCGGACGCGCCTTGCCGATGCTGATCTTCTCGGGCCGCACGGCCACCGCCAGCGGCATGCCCATCGCGCCGCTGATGCCATGGCCGACGTGAATGTCGCCGATGCTGCTGCCCACGGTGCAGCGGTCGGGTTCATCGAGCGTGAGCTTGCCCTCAAACAGGTTGACGTTGCCGATGAAGTCGGCGACGAAACGGGTGGCCGGGTATTCGTAGATCTGCTGCGGCGAGCCGACCTGCAGCACGCGGCCTTTGCTCATGATGGCGATGCGGTTCGCCATCGTCATCGCCTCTTCCTGGTCGTGCGTGACCATCACGCAGGTCACGCCGACCTTCTCGATGATGTTGACCAGCTCGAACTGCGTCTGCTCGCGCAGCTTCTTGTCCAGCGCGCCCAGCGGCTCGTCGAGCAGCAGCAGCTTGGGGCGCTTGGCCAGGCTGCGCGCCAGGGCCACGCGCTGCTGCTGGCCACCGGAGAGCTGGTGGGGCTTGCGCTTGGCGTAAGGGGTGAGCTGCACGAGGCCGAGCATCTCGTCCACGCGGCGGGCGATCTCATCGCGCGGCAGGCCCTCGCGCTTGAGGCCAAAGGCCACGTTCTCCCAGATGTTGAGGTGGGGAAAGAGCGCGTAGCTCTGGAACATCATGTTCACCGGCCGCTCGTAGGGCGGCAGCGCGGCGAGGTCCTGGCCGCCGAGCAGCAACCGCCCGGAGGTCGGCGTCTCAAAGCCGGCCAGCATGCGCAGCAGCGTCGACTTGCCGCAGCCCGAGCTGCCCAGCAAGGCGAAGATCTCGCCCTTGCCGATGGACAGCGACACCTCGTCCACGGCGACCGCTTCGTCGAAGCGCTTCACCAGCTTCTCGGTGACCAGGTAGCCCTCTTGTGTTCCAGCCGATGCCATGAAGTCGCCTCTTGGGGGAATTGCAAAACAGGGGGATCAGAAACAAAAAGGGCTGTTCATACGAGTGCGTACGAACAGCCCCGGGAGTCAACGCCCGATCAGGTCAGGGACGTCACTTGCCCTTCTTGAAGGTGTTGTAGGCGGTGGCCATGGCCTCGCGGGCTTCGTTGGTGAAGCTGCTCGGCGGGATCATCTTGGGCATGTAGCCCTCGTCCACGAAGATGGTCTTGTTGGCAGCCATCTCCGGGCTCACCAGGGGCAGCGCGGCCTTGTTGCCCGCGTTGTAGTTCATCTCGTTGGCCATCGCTGCACCGCTCTCGGGGCGCAGGAAGAAGTCGATGAACGCGTGGGCGTTGTTCGGGTGCTTGGCGTCCTTGGTGATGGCCATGGTGTCGAAGAACGACAGCGCGCCGGTCGACGGCAGCAGCGCCTCGATCACGTCCTTGGAGCCGTTCTCCTTGGCGCGGCCGGCGGCGATGTTGATGTCACCGGCCCAGCCGATGGCCACGCAGGCCTTGCCGCCGGCGATGTCGTCGATCATGGTCGAGCTGAACAGGCGGATGTCCTTGCGCACCTTGGCCAGCATGGCGGTGGCGGCCTTGTAGTCGGCCGGGTCGTTGGAGTAGGCGTCCTTGCCGATGTAGTGCAGCGCCACCGGGATGATCTCGGTCGGCGAGTCCAGGTAGGCGATGCCGCAGGACTTGAGCTTGCTGGTGTACTCGGGCTTGAAGACCAGGTCCCAGGCGTTTTCCGGCATCGGCATGCCGCCCAGCGCCTTCTCGGCCTTGGTGCGGTTGATGCCCACGGTGGTGAAGCTCCAGGCCCACGGCACCAGGTGCTTGTTGTCCGGGTCGGCCTTGGTCAGCACCGACATCACGCCCGGGTCGAGGTTGCCGTAGTTCTTCAGCTTGGACTTGTCCAGCGGCTGGAAGAAACCGGCTTCGATCTGCGGCTTGGCGAACACGGTGCCGGGCACGACGATGTCGTAGCCGGTGTTGCCGGCGACCAGCTTGGCGTGCAGGGCTTCGTTGGTCTCGAAGGTGTCGTAGTTGACCTTGATGCCGGTGGCCTTCTCGAACTCCGCGATCATGTTCTCGGGGATGTAGTCGGGCCAGTTGTAGATGTTGAGCACCTTCTCGTCGTCCAGCACCGGGCCGGGCGGGGTCGCGGGCGCCGCGGGCGCGGCAGCCACCGGGGCCGGAGCGGGCGCGGGCGCCGGCTCCTCTTTCTTGCCGCAAGCGGCCAGCAGCATGGCCGAGACGGCCAGAACCAGAACGTGCTTTTTCATCATGGTGAAGCTCACTCCTGAGGGGGTGTAAAGACGGATGGATCGCCAAACCGGGGGTTCGGATCGCTTGCCAGATAGCAAGTTCCAGACCCGCAGTCGCTGGTTTTCCCGGGTGAGGGGGGTATCCGGCGAACCGCCGCGGCCATTCTACGGTCCCGTTTCTGGTGCACGCTGCGGGCCAACCCGGGTTTGTGCACCAAGATCAGTCTTTCAGCCCTTTGGCGCGCAGCTCGGCCAGCGTGGCGTCGAGGCAGCGGCGGATCAGGCCCATCATTTCGTCGATCTGGGCGCGGGTCATCACCAGCGGCGGGGCGATGATCATGCGGTCGCCCACGGCGCGCATGATCAGCCCGTTCTTGAAGCAGTGCGCGCGGCACATCATGCCCACGGCCAGTTCGGGGTCGAACACGGTGCGCGTCGCCTTGTCCTTGACCAGCACCAGGCCGGCGACAAAACCGCAGGTCTCGGCCACACCGACCAGCGGGTGGTCGTTGAGCTCGGCAAAGCGCTGGGCCAGGTAAGGGCCGATGTCCTCGCGCACCTTGCGCGGCAGCTCCTCGCGCTCCATGAGCTCCAGGTTGGCCAGGGCCACCGCGCAGGCCACGGGGTGGCCGCTGTAGGTGTAGCCGTGGTTGAACTCGCCGCCTTGCTCGATCAGCACCTTGGCCACGCGGTCACCCACCATCACGCCGCCGAGCGGGATGTAGCCGCTGGTGACCGCCTTGGCGAAGGTGATGAGGTCGGGCCGGATGCCGAACTTCTCGTACGCAAACCAGTGGCCCAGGCGGCCAAAGGCACAGATCACCTCGTCGGCGATCAGCAGGATGCCGTACTGGTCGACGATGCGCTGGACCTCGGGCCAGTAGGTGGCCGGCGGAATGATCACGCCACCAGCGCCCTGCACCGGCTCGGCGATGAACGCCGCCACCTTGTCCGGCCCGATGGCCAGAATCTTCTCTTCCAGCCAGCGCGCGGCGCGGATGCCGAACTCGGCCTCGGTCTCGCCCGGGCGGCCGTTCTCGAAGAAGTACGGCTGGTCGATGTGGGTGATGTTGGGGATGGGCAGGTCGCCCTGGGCGTGCATGCCGCTCATGCCGCCGAGCGAAGCGCCGGCCATGGTGGAGCCGTGGTAGGCGTTGTGGCGGCTGATGATGACCTTGCGCTGCGGCTGGCCCAGCAGGTCCCAGTAGCGGCGGGCCATGCGCACGTTGGTGTCGTTGCTCTCGCTGCCGCTGGAGCTGAAGAACACGTGCTGGAAGCGGCGGCCACCGACCTCCGGTGCCAGCTGCGCCAGCTTGGCCGCGAGCTTGACCGCCGGCACGTTGGTGGTCTGGAAGAAGCTGTTGTAGAACGGCAGCGTCATCATCTGCTGGTGCGCCGCGTCGGCCAGCTCGCGCCGGCCGTACCCCGCGTTCACGCACCACAGACCGCTCATCGCGTCGAGGATCTGGTGGCCCTCGCTGTCCCAGATGTAGATGCCGTCGGCCTTGGTGATCACGCGCGCGCCCCGCGTGGCCAGGTCGCCGTGGTCGGTGAAGGGGTGCAGGAAGTGCGCGCTGTCCAGGGCCTGGATGTCCTGGGTGCTCAGGTGCTCGGGCTTGATCGGTGCGTTCATGGCGTTTCTCGGGGCGGTGGCGCGGGGCGCGGGTCGGTCGGGGATGGGTCAGACGTGCAGCAACAGGTGCTCGCGCTCCCACGGCGAGATCACCTTCATGAACTCGTCGAACTCAAGCTCCTTGATCTCGGTGTAGATGGTCACGAACTCCTTGCCCAGCACCTCGTGCAGGTCGGGCTCGCGGCGCAGCCAGTCCAGCGCTTCGCCCAGGCTGCGCGGCAGCGCGTAGGGCGCGAGGTAGGCGTCGCCCTTCATCTCGGGCTTGGGCTTAATCTTGTTCTTGATGCCGAGGTAGCCGCAGGCCAGCGTCATGGCCATGGCCACGTAGGGGTTGGCGTCGGCACCAATCACGCGGTTCTCCACCCGGCGCGCCTCGGGCGAGGCGATCGGGGAGCGAATGCCGACGGTGCGGTTGTCGTGGCCCCACTCGATGTTGATCGGCGCCGCGGTGTGGCGCGACAGGCGACGGTAGCTGTTCACGTACGGCGCCACCAGCACCATGGCCGCCGGGATGTAGCGCTGCAGGCCGCCGATGTAATGGTGGAAGGCCTCGGACGCGGTGCCGTCGGGGTTGCTGAAGATGTTGCGGCCGGTGGCCTTGTCCACGATGCTCTGGTGCACGTGCATGGCGCTGCCCGGCTCGCCGGCGATCGGCTTGGCCATGAAGGTGGCGTACATGTCGTGGCGCAGCGCGGCCTCGCGCACCGTGCGCTTGAAGAAGAACACCTCGTCCGCCAGGCCCAGCGGGTGGGCGTGGAAGAAGTTGATCTCCATCTGCCCGGCGCCCACCTCGTGGATCAGGGTGTCCACGTTCAGGCCCATCTTGTCGCAGTAGTCGTAGATCTCCTCGAACAGCGGGTCGAACTCGTTGACCGCGTCGATGGAATAGGCCTGGCGCGAGGTCTCGGCGCGGCCGCTGCGGCCGATCGGCGGCTTGAGCAGGGTGTTGGGGTCGGTGTTGCGCGCCGTCAGGTAGAACTCCAGCTCGGGCGCCACCACCGGCTCCCAGCCCTCGGCTTCGTACAGGTTGCACACGTGGCGCAGCACGCTGCGCGGGGCAAACGGCACCAGCTTGCCCTGGTGGTCGAAGCAGTCGTGGATCACCTGCGCGGTGGGGTCGGTCGCCCACGGCACGATGCGCACCGTCGTCGGGTCGGGGCGCAGCTGCATGTCGCGGTCGGTCGGCTCAATGACGTCGTAGTACGGGCCGCTCTCGGGGAATTCGCCGGTCACGCCCATCGCCACGATGGCCTGCGGCAGGCGCATGCCGCGGTCTTCGGTGAATTTTTCGCGCGGCAGGATCTTGCCGCGGGCCACGCCGGTGAGGTCGGGCACGAGGCATTCCACCTCGGTCACGCGCCGTTCGTTGAGCCAGTTTTCGAGATCGTTGAAAGTTTGCGGGGCACTCATGGCCGCTCCTGGTTGTCGTTCTGTGGTGTTGTCGCGGTGAGGAATCGGGGGCAGTCCGGGGCGTTCGCTAGGCCGGGGTCGCGCGGGCGAGGTCGCTGGCCTGCAGGCGCAGGCTGCGGCGCTGCCGGCAGGCGCGCCCGAAGGCGTCGAAGATCGCCGCGTAGAACGGCGTCTCCCAGCAGCGCCACTCGGGGTGCCACTGCGTGGCCAGCGCAAACGTGCGCGCCCCGCGGATGGCAAACGCCTCGACCAGCCCGTCCGGCGCGTGCGCCAGCGGCTCCAGCCCGTCGGCCAGGCGGTTGATGCCCTGCCCGTGCAGCGAATTGACCATCGCCGTGGTGCCGCCGGCCCACTCGGCCAGCGGACTGCCGGCCACCAGCGTGACCGGATGGCGCGGGGCGTATTGCTCGTCGGGCGGGCGGCCCTTGGGCTCGCGGTGGTCGTTCAGGCCCGGCACGTCGTGCACCCGCTGGTGCAGCGTGCCGCCCAGGGCCACGTTGATCTCCTGGAAACCGCGGCAGATGCCCAGCAGCGGCACGCCCTGGTGCACGCAGGCGCGCACCAGCGCCAGCGTCAGGTTGTCGCGCTCGGTGTCCAGCGGCAGGCTGGGGTCGGCCACCGCCTCGTCGAAATGCGAGGGATGCACGTTGGACGGTGACCCGGTGAGCATGACGCCGTCCACCAGCGACAGCAATTCATCGATCTGGCCGGGATCGGCCAGCGGAAACATCACCGGCTGGGCCTGCGCACCGACCTTCACGGCCCGCGCGTACTTGTCGCCCAGCAACAGGAAAGGCATCTGGTGCCCATGGTCGCCGAGCAGGCGGTGGTCGGCGGGAAGCCAGACCATGCAGGGCGGCTTGTTCATGGTTTTCTCCGTTTCTCCGGCCATTGTGGCCGCCAAATTGGATCACAATGGGGGCCAGTTCGGGCATCGGCGTGGTGCCACTTCGCCCGCGCCCGCTCAACGCCCCCGCTCCCCGGCCTGGGGAGCCCACCGCCCACGCCCTGCGCCATGCTCTCTGAATTCCTGCTCGCGGAAATGACCCGCCTGGGCACCCAGGACGCGCTGCCGCTGCACCGCCAGCTCTACGAAGCCCTGCGGCGCGCCATGCTGGACGGCAAACTCGGCGCGGGCGAACGCCTGCCCTCCAGCCGCGACCTCGCCCAGGACCTGCACCTCTCGCGCAACACCGTGGTGGCCGCGATCAACCAGCTCAGCGTCGAGGGGTATCTCGCCAGCCGCGTGGGCAGCGGGACCTACGTCAACGACAACGTGCCGCGCACCACGCCCGGCCGCGGCGGCGCGGCCCGCCCGGCGGGCCCGCGCGCCGTGCCGGCCCAGCCCCCGCGCCTGTCGCAGCGCGGCGAAGCGCTGGCCCACCGCTTCACCGCCAACGACCTCGAAGTCCAGCCCTTCACGCCCGGCATCGCCGACTTCAGCGCGTTTCCGCTCACGCTGTGGCAGCGACTGCAAAACAAACACTGGCGCATGACCTACCCGGACATGCTGGACTACAACACCAGCGGCGGCTACGCGCCGCTGCGCCGGGCCATCGCCGACTACCTGCGCGTGTTCCGCAGCGTGCAGCTCGACGCCGACCAGGTGATCGTCACCACCGGCACCCAGCAATCCCTCGAACTCTGCGCCCGCCTGCTCGCCGACCACGGCGACACCGTGTGGGTTGAAGACCCGGCCTACTGGGGCGCGATGAAGGCCTTCATGGCCACCGGGCTGGCCGTGCATCCGGTGGCGGTCGACGTGCAAGGCATCGCGCCCACCGCGGCCGACGACGCCCGCGCCCCGCGCCTCATCTACGTCACACCCTCGCACCAATACCCCACCGGCGCCGTCATGTCGCTGCCACGGCGCCACCAGCTGCTCGCCACCGCCGCCGCCCACGAAGCCTGGGTGCTGGAAGACGACTACGACAGCGAATACCGCTTCAGCGGCCCGCCGATCTCCAGCCTCGAAGGCCTCGACACCAGCGGCCGCGTGCTCTACATGGGCACCTTCTCCAAGGTGCTCTACCCCGGCATCAAGCTGGGCTACCTCGTCGTGCCCAAAGCGCTCGTCGACCCCTTCCGCCGCGCCCACTACGACCTCAACCGACCCGGCCAGATGCCGGTGCAGGCCGCGCTGGCCGAGTTCATCGAGATGGGCCATTTCGCCAGCACCCTGCGCCGCGCGAGACAAAGCTACGCCGAGCGCCGCCAGACCCTGCTCGAAGCGCTGCAGCCCATCCTGCGCGACGACCGCGAAGGCCCCCGCATCACCGGCGCCGAACAAGGCCTGCACCTCTGCCTGCGCCTGCCCGGCGCGGTGGATGACGCCGCACTCGCCCAGCGCCTCGGCCAACAAGGCCTGACCGTGCGCCCGCTCTCGGCCTACTGCCTGCAACGCACCGACCTCAAAGGCCTGGTCATCGGCTACGGCTACGCACCCCAGGACGAAATCGCCCGCTGCGGGCCGCTCGTGGCCAGGGCGGTGCGGCAGGTGGTGACAAGCGGGACGTGAGGCGAGCGACAAGCCTGAGCACCTCGCGGGCCAAGGTCATGCCGCTGGCGGCATCGCTCCAGCAACGGGTTAGGCCGCTCTGTCGGCGGCCTGCCGACGCCGCCGGAGAAGGGCGAGACCCATCACGGCGACCACCGCCAGGTTGGCCAGCAGAAGGCCTGCATGCAACGCGGTGGGGCTGCGCACAAGCTCCAGCACCTCGAAAGGGAGGTAGACGGCTCCGCTGAAAGCGGCGAGAACTTCGGCCCAGGCGCGGCGGAAGTACAGGCCGTAGGCCTCGGCGAAGCGCAAGGCGGCGTAGAGCAAGGCGCCGAAAGCGAGAAGCAGCAGTCGCGACTCTTGGAGATTGCTCGCCGCTTCAAGGAAGATCTGGGGGTACTTGCTGGCCGGGTTCAGATGCGCGTGCTCGACGAGCGAGAGGGCCAGCGCGTGCAGGTCCTTGTGCACCAAACTGAGCAGGCCCGTGCCTGCGAGCAGCACCACGAGCCCCTTCAGGCATTCGAAGAAAGCAACCAGCCTGATTGCGCCGTTCACTGCTGAGCGCCTTTTCGTGCGGTCTAACGTTCGAGGTGAGGCTGGGCCGACGGCGAGGTGCCAGGCCCGGCGGAAGGATGATGCGCACAACCTGGAGCCAAGCCTAGCGCCTTGCCGTTGGGCCTCGCCTCGACCGAGGGGTTAGGGCGAAATGCGCTACGGACGATAGGGAATCGACGACGGAAGAATCTTCTGAGCAAGTGTGTGGCGTCCGTTTAGTTCGAGCATCCTACGAAGCGACCCCGCCGCTAGCACCGTGGACAACGAGGGGCCCAGGATAATTCGCTCAATGAGGGACTCAAGGCTAAGCCCTTGCGCTGTGGAGCCCGGTAGTTCCTTCAGTCGTACGCGGAGCTTTGGCTCAACTCCCTTGGGCGTCACTGCATACCCCAACATCTGAGTGAGCGATCGGTCGCGATCGCGATCAGGGAAATAGACAATCCGCCACTCCTTCTCTTCTGAGAAGCCGTCGTGCTTCGTGAAGAGCGCGAACAACTTAAGGCGTTCGATCCAGGCGTGCGCTACCTGATGAAGATCGTCGTCAGAGGGCGCCGACGCCCGAAGTACCTCAGCAAGCGCGGATAGCTTGTTGTCTATCCACTGAAGGCGGGTCGGGTGGTTTGCGTATTGAACCTTGCTGACTATGAACGGCGAGTCCTCGACTGCTGGCAACTTAGACGAGTCGAACACAAGAGCAACGCCACCCCCGTTGGCACCATAGCCCCGCCACATAGAGAGCACCCCGTCGTTGTTCTGTGGATCGTGTTCGGTCAGGCAGAGCACATAGGTGTCGAGTGCGTGCTCTGTATCAAAACGGTGGAACAGTTCATCGAAGCTCTCGACCAACTTGGCGTGCACTCGGGCAGATCCGCAGGCCTCAATCAGACCGCGATGGGTTCTGAACTCCGACGCACCGGTGTTCATTCCGTACCTGAGTTCTTCGTAGTCGTTCATGTACAAGGGATTCGAGAACCAGAGCTCATCTCCCTGCAGGATCTTCTCTAGAGTGGCGACCGACGTGTAGTGCCCCCAAAGTGGTCGACTATGGGGATAGTTACCTTGGTCGGTAACGTCGTCCCATAGGACGTGCAGTGCGGATTCAAGAAGTGTGGCCATGGCGTCCGACTTGCGGCATCGAGGCGGTTGTACGCCCTAACGATTGAGCTGAGGGGCCGAAGCCCAGATGGCGCTTGGCCCGCGAGGCGGAGCATAGGCCAGCAGCGCCTCGCGGGCCAAGCGCCATGCCGGTGCGAGTCGGCTGGAGCGATGGGTTAGGGCTTACTCAAACCTCATCTGCGTCCTACCGCACCGGCAGCTGGGTCAGCCCGTGGAATGCAGACCGACCTTGTTGCCCTCGGTGTCGATGAAGAGCGCGAAGAAGCCGAAGTCGTTTCCGATCTCGGTCTTGGGCACAGCGATGGAGCCGCCCGCCTTCTCGACCCGGGCGAGCATTGGCGCCAAGTCGTCGCCTCCGTTGAGATACACGGTCGTTCCCTGCATGGACGGCGTGGCTCCATCACCCGAGACAATCGCGCCGCCCACAGCGCCTGGGTCGGAAGACAGGAAGCCCATGGTGATTGGCCCCATGACCATGGGCTCAATGGGCCGCCCAAGCACGGCCTCGTAGAAGGCCTTGGCGCGCCCGAAGTCGGTTGCGGGAATCTCGAACCAGCTCAGCGCGTGCGGACTCTGAGGCATGACGTCTCCCCTTGGTTTGCAGCCGTCTGACGCGCACGGGGATCGTGCGGACCAACGTCTGCGCTGAGCGGGCGACGACGGCAGGGCGCCAAGCCCGAACTGCCGAAAATATACCGACTATCGCCGGCCCTACACCACATCCCGCAGCCGGTGCCACAGCATGCCCAGCGCGAGCGAGGGGGTGCGCAGCAGCGGGCCGCCGGGGAAGCGGCGGTGCTGCAGGCGGGCGAAGAGGTCGAAGCGCTCGGCCTGGCCGGCCACGCATTCGGCCACCAGTTCGCCGGCCAGGCCGGTGAGGGCGACGCCGTGGCCGCTGAAGCCCTGCAGGTAGTAGAGGTTGTCGCCGAGGCGGCCGAAGTCGGGCGCGCGGTTCATGCTGATGTCGACGAAGCCGCCCCAGCAAAACTCGACCGGCACGCCGTCCAGCGCGGGGAACACGTCGACCATGCGCCGGCGCATCACCTCGCGCAGGTTGCGCGGGGTCATGGTGGTGTAGCTCACGCGGCCGCCAAACAGCAGGCGGTGGTCGGCGCTGAAGCGGAAGTAGTCGAGCACGAAGTTGTTGTCGCACACCGCCGCGCGCTGCGGGATGCAGCGCTCGGCCAGCGCGGGGTCGATGGGCGCGGTGCCGATGATGTAGGTGCCCACCGGCATGATGCGGTCGGCGATCTCCGGCGCCACGCGCGGGCCGTGCTCGGGCAGCATGCAGTTGCCCGCCAGCACCCCGAAGCCCGCCTGCACCTCGCCCTGCGCCGTGCGCGCCACCAGCCGCTCGCCGCGCTGCAAGGCCGTGACCGGGCTGCGCTCAAACACCCGCACGCCGGCGGCCTCGGCCGCGCGGGCGAGGCCCAGCGCGTACTTCAGCGGGTGCAGGTGGCCGCTGCGCCGCTCGCGGAACGCGGCCACGTACCGGCGGCTGCCGATGAGGCGCTCCACGTCGTCGCCCTCGGCCCATTCCACCGGGATGCCGCGGCGCATCAGGTCGTCGGCCTCCCCGCGCAGGTCGCGCGCCTTGCGCGCCTTGTCGGCCACGTACAGGTAGCCGTGCACGCGGTCGCAGTCGATGCCGTGCGCGGCGATGCGCCGGTCGATCAGGTCGATCGCCTCCAGCGACATCGCCCACGCGCGGTCGGCGTCGGCCGCACCGAGCTGCTCCTCGAACGGGCCCTGACCGCTGGCGAAGCCGACGATGGCCTGGCCGCCGTTGCGCCCGCTGGCGCCGCTGCCGATGCGGTCGGCCTCCAGCACCGCGACCGACAGGCCGCGCTGCGCCAGCGCGAGCGCCGCGCTCAGCCCGGCAAAGCCCGCGCCCACCACCAGCGCATCCACCACCAGACGCTCCTGCAGGGGCTCGCGCCGCGGGCCGCGCTCGACGCTGGCTTCGTAGTAGCTCTGCTGGTTGAGCTGGGTGTCAGAGCCGATCAGAGACATGGTCCCCCCTGCCGCGCTGCGCGCGTTCCCCCCAAGGGGGGACAGTGCCCGAGGCCCGGCGGAGCCGGATCCTCGGCACCTCGGGATGAAGACACGCCGTGCAGACGCGCCGCGCTCATCGCTTCGCCACCTGACCGGCCAGGTAGGTCCACACGAAGGTGGCGGCCGCGTTGCTGGTGAGTTCGGCGTGGTCGTAGGCGGGGGCCACTTCCACGCAGTCCATGCCGATCCAGTTCAGGTCGTGCAGCTCTTCCAGGAAAGTCAGCACCTGCGAGCTGCTCAGGCCACCGGGCTCGGGGGTGCCGGTGCCGGGGGCGAAGGCGGGGTCGAGCACGTCGATGTCCAGCGTGAGGTAGGCCGGGGTGTCGCCGAGCCGCTGCCGGATCTCCGCCAGCACGGGCGCCAGGCCCGCACCGTCGAGGCCGCGCAGGGCGCGGGCGGTGAAGATGCGGCCGCCCTGGTCGGCCACGTACTCGCGCGCGGCGCGTTCGCCGCTGGAGCGGATGCCGACCTGCACGGTGCGCGACGGCTCCACCAGCCCCTCGCGCAGGGCCTCGTAGGTCCAGGTGCCGTGGCCGGACGGCTCACCGAAGTGGTCGGTCCAGGTGTCGCAGTGCGCGTCGAAGTGCAGCAGGGCCAGCGGCCGGCCATGGCGCTCGCGGGCGGCGCGCAGCAGCGACAGCGTGATCGAGTGGTCGCCGCCCAGAAAAACGCAGTGGTGCCGCGCCATCAGCGCGCGGGCCTGCCGCTCCAGGTGCTCGCGCACCACCGTCAGCGGCGAGGCGTTGGGCAGGCGCATGTCCAGCGCATCGCCCACGTGGGCCAGCGGCGACACGTTGAACACCGGGTGGGTCGCGTCGCACAGCATCAGGCTGGCCGCGCGGATCGCCTGCGGCCCAAAACGCGCGCCGGGGCGGTTGGTGACCACGCCGTCATACGGCACGCCGACCACCGCGAAAGGCTGGTCGGCCAGCGGCTCGGCGGCGAGAAAGCGGTTGGTGTTGCTGGCGAAGGCGAACTGTCCGATGGCCATGGCGGGGCGGTCCGGGAAAGCAAACGGGCGTTGGGCCCGCAGGATGAGTGGACCCGGATGATCGCGGCAAACAAGGCAAGCCGTGGGTCCACTTCCGGCGGCCGCGCCGGGCCACTTCCGGCCGCGGTGCGCCTCAGCGGCGTGGCGCGGCCCGCTCGCCGTCGGGTCCGGCCCCGCCGCCCCCGAACAGCCCCTTGAGGCCCTCGCCCAGGCGCTCGCCGACGCTGGCGCCGGCGCCGGTGCCCACGCCGGGCATCAGCGCCGTGCCCACGGCGGCGCCGAGCAGCGCCCCGCGCGTGAGCGTGACCGACGGGTCGTCCAGCGTGCCGCCCACCACCAGCGGCACGCCCAGCGCCTGGCTGGCCGCGCCGCCGGTCAGGTCCACGCGCACGCGCCCCGACAGCGAGCCGCTGGGCGCGATCGCCACCTCGCCGGTGGCGGCCAGCGCGCCGGACGCGGCCACCAACTGCGACAGCTGCACCGCCCGGCCGCGCGTGCGCACCTGGCCAGCCAGGGTGTCGAGCGGCGTGTCGCCGCCGCGGGACAGGCCGACCGTGCGCACCGCCCGCGCCAGGTCCACGCCGTGCACCACCGCGTCGTGCACGACGAAGCGCGTCTGGCTGCGCAGCGCCTCGGTCAGCGCGGCGCCGCCGGCGCGCGGGTCCAGACGCGCCTCCAGCCGCGTGTCGGCCTCCAGCCGGCCACTGAGCGGCCGGGCCGGCGCGGTGAGCGCGGCCACCGCCACGCCGCGCGTCTGCAGCTCGCCGTTCAGGCCCCAGTGGCGCTCGTCGGCGCGGGCCGGGGGGGTCAGGGTGAGAGGGCCTTGCACCGTGCCGCCTCCGATGTCGGCGCGCAGGCTCCAGGCCGTCTCGCCGGCGGCGCGGCGGGTGAGCGCCACGCGGCTGCCCTGGTAGGGGCCGGCGCCCACGTCCAGCCGCGCCTCGGCCGGCCAGCCGTCGCCATCGAGGCGCAGGCGGCCGTCCACCGTGTGCCGCGCGCCGCCGGCAGCGACCCAGGTGATGTCTTGCAGCACCACCGTGCGCGGCAGCGCCGACCAGTCGGGCGCCGACCCACCGTCGGGCGCGGGCCGGGCGCGCTCGGCGGCGCCGGCGATCTGCAGCAAGGCCCCCTGCGGCAGCACCGCCCCGCGCGCCGTCAGCGCCTCCAGCCGCAGCTGCCCGCGCAGGAGCGGCGCGAGCGCCGGCCGCAGCGTGATCTCCGCCACCGACAGGGGCGGCTGTGCGGCGATGGCCAGTCCCTGCACCGCCACGCCCGGCGTGGGCCACAGGCTCAGCCGCAAGCCCTGCAAGCTCACCGGCACCCCAAGGGCCGCGCTCGCCTCGGTCTGCACCCGCTGGCGCAAGCCGTCGCCGGCCAGCCAGCGCTGCAGCGCCCAGCCACCGGCGGCCAGCGCCACCGCCAGCGCCACCAGACCGCCCACCAGAATGCGTTGCTTCCGTCCCATGCGGGCGATGGTAGTCCCGGCCTCAGCCCAGCGCGCGCTGCCGCAGCGCGACCGCCGCGCCCAGCCACAGCACCACCGCCGAAAACACCAAACCGCGGGCCAGGCCGCCCGGACCGTCGGCGATCAGGCCCACCACCGTCGGGCCCACGATCTGCCCGGCGGCAAACACGGTCGTGAAGGCCGCGATGCCGGCGGCCCACTGCGCGGGCGGCAGGTTGTGGCGCACCAGCGCCGTGGTCGAGGCCACCACCGACAGGAACACCGCGCCAAACACCATCCCCGACGCCAGCAAGGCCCACGGCTGGGCGGTGAGCGCCGGCACCAGCGCCGCGCCCCCGAGCAGGGCATTGAGCCGCGCCAGCGGCTGGCCGTCGCGGTGGCGGTCCAGCCAGCCCGCCCACAGCCGCGACGACGCCACCACCGCCACACCCAGCAGCGTGTAGAACAGCGTCACAAAACCCCCCGAGGCCCCCTGTTCGCGCAGCAGCGCGATCACAAAGGTCATGTAGCCGATGTAGCCCACGCCGAAGGCCAGGTAGCCGGTGAGGCCGGGCCAGAAGTCGGCCGCGCGCCAGTGCCGGGGCGGCGAGCGGTCGGTGCCGGCCGGCGCCGGCGCCTGCAGGCCGGCCAGACGGCGGGCGGGCCACGCCAGCGCCGCCGTGCTCAGCCCGCACAACCCCGCCAGCCCCCACCACGCCCAGGCCCAGCCGTGCGGCTGCCCGGCCGCCGCGGCCGCGGCCAGCACCGGCGGCACCAGCAACGCCGAGGCCACGATGCCCAAGCCCGTGCCGCCGTAGTACAGGCCCAGCAGGAAGCCGCTGCGGTGCGGCTGCAGCGCGCCGAGTCGCGCCGCCAGCAAACCGCCGGCGATGAACACCAGGGCGCTGGCCAGCCCCGCCAGCGCGCGCTGCACCAGCAGGGCGCTGGCGTCGGTGAAAAAGCCGCTGGCGGCCATGAACAGCGACGCCATCACGGCGCCGGCCAGCATCAGGCGCGGGGGCGTGACGCGGCGCAGCAGCCAGGGCGTGAGCAGCGCGCCCAGCAGGTAGCCCGCGGCGTTGGCGGTGTTCATGGCGCCGGCGAGGGTGAAGCTCCACCCGAGGTCGCTGCGCATCGGCGGCAGCAGCAGGCCATAGGCGAAGCGCGTGACCCCCAGCGACACCGCCGCGCCCAGCGACAGCACCAGCGCCAGGCGCAGCACGGGCAGGGACGGATCGGCGCGCATCGGGGCATTGTGCGCCCGCCGCCGGACCGGGCGGTGGCGGGATCAGGGTGGTCCGATGGCACCGGCCGGCGCCCCGGTCAGTGGCGCCACCGGCGCCCGCACGGCGGCCTAAGCTTGATGGCCATGTTCCAGCCCGCCCCCACCGCGCAGCGCATCGCGGCCTTGCAGCAGGCCGAGCGCGAGCGCTTCATCGCCACCCACCCCCGTTCCCTCGCGCAGGCCCAGGCCGCCCGCGCGCACTACCTGTTCGGCGTGCCGCTGCACTGGATGCGCGACTGGCCCAGCCCCGCCACGCTGGCCGTCGCCCACGCGCAGGGTGTCACGCTGACCTGCGCCGACGGGCACACCTACCGCGACTTCTGCCTCGGCGACACCGGCGCCATGTTCGGCCACAGCCCCGCGCCGCTGGCGCGTGCGATCGCGGCGCAGGCGCTGCAGGGGCTGACCTGCATGCTGCCGTCCACGCGCGCGGTGGCGGTCGGCGAGGGGCTGGCGCGGGTGTTCGGCCTGCCGCGCTGGCAGCTCGCGCTCTCGGCCAGCGACGCCAACCGCTTCGTGCTGCGCTGGGCGCGCGCCATCACCGGGCGTCCGCAGCTGCTCGTCTTCGACGGCTGCTACCACGGCGCGGTCGACGACACGCTGGTCGACATGAACCCGGCCGACGGCGGCACGCTGCCCCGCGCCTCGGTGCTTGGCCAGGTGCACAACCACCACGCCTTCACGCGGGTGGTGCCGTTCAACGACCTCGCCGCGCTGGAGGCGGCGCTGGCCCGCGGCGACGTGGCCGCCCTGCTCGCCGAGCCGGCGCTCACCAATTTCGGGCTGGTCCCGCCGGTCGAAGGCTTCTGGGCCGCCGCGCGGGCGCTGTGCCGGCGCCACGGCGTGCTGTTCGTGATGGACGAGACCCACACCGTGTCGACCGCCCTGGGCGGCTACGCTCGGGCCCACGGTCTGGAGCCCGACATCCTCGTGGTGGGCAAGGCGGTGGCGGGCGGCCTGCCCTGCGCGGTGTATGGCTTCACCGACGAGGTGGCCGAGCGCATGACCGCCGCCAAGGAAGCCGCCCCCGACGGCCACAGCGGCATCGGCACCACGCTGGCCGGCAACGCGCTCGCCCTGGCCGCGCTGGACGCCGCCCTGACCCACCTGCACACGCCCGCCGCCTACGACCACATGCTCGCCACGGCCGCCGCGCTGGCCGACGGGCTGCGCCAGCGGCTTCGCGCGGCCGGGCGGCCCTGGACGGTCACGCGCCTGGGTGCGCGGCTGGAGCTGCAGTTCATGGACCACACGCCGCGCGACGCGCAGGACGTGCGCGACCATGCGCAAGCTGAGCTGGAATCGCTGACCCACCTCTACATGCTCAACCGCGGCGTGCTGCTCACGCCCTTCCACAGCATGATGCTGGCCTCGCCGGCCACCACCGCGGCCGACGTGCAGCGGCTGCTGGACGTGTTTGAGGAGCTGCTGGCCGCGCTGCGGCCCTGAGCCGCGAAGCCGGCCGCGCGCGCCTCAGCCCAGGCCGACCGGGGCCGGCGCGGTGCGCACGATGCGCGTGAACAGGCGGTCAAACGCCGGATCGCGCGGCGTGTCCGGGTGCAGCGGGTCGAGCGGGTGGTGGGCAAAGGCCGCGTTCAGGGCCTCGCGTTCGGCCTCGGGCATGTCCTGCGCCGCGGGCAGCACGACCTGCTCTTCCAGGCGCATGTGGGCGAGGTAGAAGTCGGCGTACTTGAGGGCCTCCTGGGCGAACGCCTGGCGGCGCGATTCGCCCAGGTATTCCCAGGCCATCAGCCGGTGCACCAGCTCGCGCACCCGGTCTTCGCCGCCCATGTGTTCCTTCTCCAGCCGTTCGATCGCGGGCAGCGTGTGCGGCGCGACCCGGGCGACGCGGGGAAACAGCAGGTCCGATTCGCGCGGGTGGTGATGCTTCTCGGGAAACTCGCTGATGTAGAACAGCATGGCCCGCAGCACGTCGAAGTAGCGGTCGCGCTCGTCGTCGCTGCCGGCCAGCGGCCCGCGTTCAATCAGGGCCACCATGCCCTGCAGCAGGGCGGCCAGGCTGGCGTGTTCGTCGCGCAGCGTGCGCAGGGCGTCGCGGGTCATGGTGTGTCTCCGGAAGGGCACCGGGCGTGACGCGCCGGGCCATGAGCGCAGGATGGCACAGGCCCCGCGCTGCGGCGTTGACCCACGTCAAGCGCACCCGCCCCGCGCGGCGTGTCACGACCCGGCGGGCGGCCGCCAGCGCTTGAGCAGCAAGGCGTTGGCCAGCACGCTGACCGAACTCAGCGCCATGGCCGCGCCAGCCACCACCGGGCTCAGGAAGCCCAGGGCCGCCAGCGGAATGCCGGCGACGTTGTAGGCGAAAGCCCAGAACAGGTTTTGCCGGATCTTGCGCACGGTGCGCCGCGAGATGTCGAGCGCCGCAGCCACCAGCCGCGGGTCGCCCCGCATGAGGGTGATGCCCGCCGCGTGCAGCGCCACGTCGGTGCCGCCGCCGTCGCGGTGGCTCATGGCCATGCCCACGTCGGCCGCGGCCAAGGCCGGGGCGTCGTTCACGCCGTCGCCCACCATCGCCACCGGCCCGTGATGCCGTGCGCGCAGCGTGGCGATGGCCGTGGCCTTGTCGCCCGGCAAGACCTCCGCCATCACCTCGCCGGCCGCCGGATCCAGTCCCAGCCGGCGGCCCATGGCCTCGGCCGCGCCGCGGTTGTCGCCCGACACCATCACCACCGCCAGGCCCGCCGCCCGCAGGCGCGCGATCGCGTCGGCCGCCCCGGCCTTGGGCTCATCGCCAAAGGCCAGCACCGCGCATGGCAGCGTGCGGCCATCGATCACCCGCGCCATCACCGACACGCTGGCCCCTTCGGCCTGGGCGCGCGAAGCCGCTGCCGCCAGACCGGGCGACAAGGCCGCGCCAAGCTCCTGCATCCAGCGCACGCTGCCCAGGCGCCACAGCCGCTCGTCCACCGAGCCTTCGCTGCCGCGTCCCGGCACGGCCTGCACGTCGCGCGGCACCGGCAGCGTCAGCCCCCGGGCCTGCGCCGCCCGCACCACGGCCCGGGCCAGCGGGTGTTCGCTGGCCTGCTGCAAACCGGCCGTGGTGGCCAGCAGCGCGGTTTCGTCGTCGCCCTCGCCGGGATGCAGGGCCAGCAAGCGCGGCTGGCCCTCGGTGAGCGTGCCGGTCTTGTCGAAGGCCACGGCGCGCACGCGGTGCGCCACCTCCAGCGCCGCGGCGTCCTGAATCAGGATGCCCGCGCGGGCGGCCGCGCCGGTGCCGGTGATGATCGCCGCGGGTGTGGCCAGACCCAGGGCACACGGACACGCAATCACCAGCACCGCCACCGCGTGCAGCCACGCCTCGTCGGCCGGGGCACCCACGGCAAACCATCCCAGCAGCGTCACCAGCGCAATCACCAGCACCACCGGCACAAACACCGCCGCCACCCGGTCCACCAGGCGCTGCACCGGCGCCTTGGCGGCCTGCGCGTCCTGCACCAGACCGATGATCTGCGCCAGCGTGCTGCGCGCACCCACCGCCACCACGCGCACCACGACACTGCCCTCGCCGTTGAGCGCGCCGCCCGTCACGCCGCTGCCCACGCCCTTGCTGACCGGCATGGCTTCGCCGGTCAGCAGCGATTCGTCGGCCTGCGTGTGGCCCTCGGTGACCACACCGTCGGCCGCAAAACGCTCCCCGGGTCGAACACGAATGTGATCGCCCGGCAACAGCTCATCCACCGGCACCTCGGTCGCTTCGGTGCGCTTCACGCCATCGGGCAACAGCAGCGCAGTGGCCGGCCGCAGCGCCTGCAGGGCGCGGATCGCCTCGCCCGCCTGGCGTTTGGCGCGCGACTCCAGCCATTTGCCCAGCAACACGAGCGTGATCACCACCGCCGATCCCTCGTAGTAGAGATGCACCATGGCGCCGGGCTCGGCCGCCCACCACAGCCAGGTCGACAGCGCCCAGCCGGCGGTCGTGCCGATGGCCACCAGCAGTTCCATGTTGCCGGCGCGGGCCTTCAGCGCCTGCCAGCCCGCCCGGTAAAAACGCGCCCCGAGCACGAACTGCACCGGCGTGGCGAGCAGAAACTGCCACAGCGCCGGCAACATCCAGTGCCGCCCGATCAGGTCGCCCACCATCGGCAGCACCAGCGGCGCCGACAGCAGCGCGGCCAGCAACACCGGCCAGGCATCGCGCGGCAGCCCGGCCACACGGTCGGCGTCCGGATCGGTGTCGACGTCCACGGCACGCGGCTCGTAGCCCGCGTCGCGCACCGCGCGCTTGAGCCTCGCCAGCGTTTCGGTGGCGTCGCCGGTGTGCACCCGCACACGGGCACTCTCGGTGGCCAGGTTCACGCTGGCGCCGGTCACGCCGGGCTGCCGCCCCAGCGCCTTTTCCACCCGCGCCACGCAGGACGCGCAGGTCATGCCGCCGATGCCGAGATCGAGCTCGCACACCGGATCGGTGGGGGAAGCGACCGAGGCATCCCTGGGAGACCCAGGAGAAGCAGTCAATGGGGCGGTCGATGGGTTCATGCCCCGCAGGTTAGACCTTCCCCCCGGGTCAAGGTCAAGCGGATGGATCAAAGACTTGACCTTGCCACGGCGGCACACTTCACCATGACACCTTCTTCAAACCCGATGGAGCTTCCACCATGCACCACACCTTCACCGTCCGCGTCATGAGCTGCGGCCATTGCGAACGCGCCGTCACCGCCGCTGTGCGCGGCATCGATCCGCAAGCCGAGGTCCGCATCGACCGCGCCCAACAGCGCGTGGACATTCAGTCCGACCAGTCCGCCGACACGCTGGCCGCCGCCATCCGCGAAGAGGGCTACACCGTCGAGACCGCGTGAATCGCGACATGAATCTTTACCGGCCAGCCACCGCGGGTGCACGACCGGTCAACGCCCGCGTCGCATCCTGAGCGCCTGGCCACCAGCCCGGTGGCCTCGTCTCAGGAGCCCCCCATGACACAGCCTGCTGCCCGCACCGCCGCCCCGTCCACCCCACCGTCAAACCGCCACCCGACCCTCGTCCGCGCCAGCCTGCTGGCGGCCGCGCTGGGCCTGTCCTTCGTCGCTGTCGCCCAAACCAACACCCCCCGCGACACCCCCCGCGACACCGCCCGTGACACGCCACCCGCCCACGCCGGGCGGGCCGGGCACCCCGCCCAACTCGCGCCTGAACACCACGCGGCGATGGCGCAACGCCACGCCGAACGACACGCCGAACGCCAGGCGGCCCTCAAGGCCGCCCTGCAACTGACCCCCGCCCAGGAAGCCGCGTGGCAGCGCTTCGCCACCGCCACCCAGCCCCCGTCTCCCCGGGACGCCCCCCACCGATCCCCGTCGGCCGACGGGCTGACCACGCCCGAGCGCCTGGACCGCATGGAAGCCTTCCGCGCCGAACGGGAGCGCGCCATGACCGAGCGGCACGCCGCCATCCGGGCGTTCTACGGCCAGCTCACGCCGTCGCAGCAAAAAACCTTCGACGCGCAGGCGTGGCCTCCCGGCCGCCCCGCCGGCCCCCTGCCGCACCGGCACGGTCCGCACCCGCGGGACGGTCAATCCTGACGGGCTGGACTTCTTCACTGTCTTTGTCTTAGGACTTAGATATTCAATTAGTGGTGGTAGTAGAGGGCGGGTCCCGGTGTGGACAAGCCCTCTTTTGCATTCTGGGACAAGGACTTACCACCGGAGCAAGCCTGGGGGTGGCACCGGGTTCCCGCTGTCGTGCCGACGGGCACAAGTCGGCGATTCATCCACCGGCTGTGGATAACCACGGTGTTATTCGTTTTTTATCCACAGCTCGGTCAACAAGCCCACGGGCTTTCCCCCATCCGCGGTCACCGTCTGTCACCGGCGCGCCGGAGGGCCGCTGCTAAGATGCCGCGCTTCCCCCTTTTCCGTGCCTTCCATGTCCCTGGCCCTTGCCGGCAAAGCGCCCGCCACGTTCGAGATCAAGAGCGCCCAACTGCCCCTGGTGGCCTTGTTGTTGAAGTCGTCCGATCTGGCGCGCCTTGACCAGGAACTCACTGAGCGTTTCGGCGACGTTCCCGACTTTTTCGACCACGATCCGCTGCTGATCGACCTGCACGCCCTGCCGCCGGCCGAGTCGGCCGGCGCGGCCGGCCCCGTTCCGGACTTCCCCGCCCTGATCGCCCTGCTGCAGCGCCACCGCCTGCGACCCGTGGCCGTGAAGGGCGGCGACGCCATCCAACAGGAATCCGCCGTGCGGGCCGGTCTCGTGCCTGCGGATGACGCCCTGCCCGGACGCAGCGCCGCCAGCGCTTCGCCCGCAGCGGACACCGCTTCGCCGGCCCCCGCTCCCGTGGCCCCGGCGCCGGGCGCCCTGGTGATCGATCGGCCCCTGCGCTCCGGCCAGCAGGTCTATGCCCGCGGTCGCGACCTGGTGGTGCTCGCCATGGTCAATCCCGGGGCCGAGGTCATCGCCGACGGCAACATCCACGTCTACGCCCCCCTGCGCGGCAAAGCCATCGCCGGCGCCCGCGGCGACACCGAAGCGCGGATCTTCACCCTGTCGATGGCGCCGGAGCTGGTGTCCATCGCGGGCGTCTACCGGACCAGCGAGGTGCCCTGGCCCGAGGCGCTGCTCCACAAACCGGCCCAGGTGCGGCTGCAGACCGGCCCCGACGGCGACCGGTTGATGGCCGAGCCGCTGTCCGGCTGACCCGGCCGCTTCACCCATCCCTGGCACCTCATTCCTCACGAAAGTCTCACCATGACCCAGATCGTTGTCGTCACCTCCGGCAAAGGCGGGGTGGGCAAAACCACCACCAGCGCCAGCTTTGCTACCGGCCTGGCCCTGCGCGGCCACAAGACCGCCGTCATTGATTTCGACGTTGGCCTGCGCAACCTCGATCTGATCATGGGTTGTGAACGCCGCGTGGTCTACGACCTGATCAATGTGATCCAGGGCGAAGCCAACCTCCACCAGGCCCTGATCAAGGACAAGCAGGTCGACCACCTGTTCATCCTCGCCGCCAGCCAGACCCGGGACAAGGACGCGCTCACGCAGGACGGCGTCAAGCGCGTGCTCGACGACCTGGCGGGCATGGGTTTCGACTTCATCGTCTGCGATTCGCCCGCCGGCATCGAGACGGGCGCCCTCATGGCCATGCACTACGCCGACCAGGCGCTGGTGGTGACCAACCCGGAGGTCTCCAGCGTGCGCGACTCCGACCGCATCCTGGGCATGCTGGCGAGCAAGACGCGGCGCGCCATCGAAGGCAAGGAGCCGGTCAAGGAACACCTGCTGATCACCCGCTACAACCCGCACCGCGTGGCCGACGGCCAGATGCTCAGCCTGCAAGACATCCAGGACATCCTGCGCATTCCGCTGATCGGGGTCATTCCGGAGAGTGAGGACGTGCTCACCGCCTCCAACCAGGGCTCACCCGCCATCCACCTCAAGGGCACCCCCGTGGCCGAGGCCTACGGCGATGTGATCGACCGCTTCCTCGGCGCCGACAAACCGATGCGTTTCACCGAAGCGGAGAAGCCCGGTTTCTTCAAACGCCTGTTCGGGGGGAAATGACCCATGTCCCTCCTGTCTTTCCTGCTGGGCGAGAAGAAGAAGACCGCCAGCGTCGCCAAGGAACGCCTGCAGATCATCCTGGCGCACGAGCGCAGCGGCCGCAACGCGGCCGAGCCCGATTACCTGCCGGCGCTGCAGCGCGAGCTGGTGGCCGTGATCGGCAAGTACATCCGCATCAATCCCGACGACATCAAGGTGCACCTCGACCGCCAGGACAACCTGGAGGTGTTGCAGGTGAAGATCGAGCTCCCCGAACGGGCCTGACCGACCCGGCGCCGCGCCGCCGCGGGATGGCGCAATCGAGCGCTGATTCGTACAATCCGGGGTGGTCCAGCGTTTGATGGGCCGCCAGCCGGCCTTGCGCCGGCCCCGTCCCGGCCTCGCCGGCCCTCCTCACAGACCGCTTGCCACGCGCAAGCCCCGCACCCCGACCGCCCGGCGCACCGCACCGGGCCCGCACCGACCGCCGCGCCGCCACCCGGCGCGACCGCGTCACCGGGGAACCCCGGCGTGCCCACCGGCCCGCCGCCACGACCACCGCAAGGACACCATGGCCAAAGAAGAACTGATCGACATGATGGGTATCGTCAACGAGGTGCTGCCCGACACGCGCTTCCGCGTGACGCTGGACAACGGGCACCAGCTCATTGCCTATTCCGCCGGCAAGATGAAGAAGAACCACATCCGCATCCTCGCCGGGGACCGGGTGTCGCTCGAACTCTCGCCCTACGACCTCACCAAGGGCCGCATCAATTTCCGCCACATCGAGGGCCGCGGCCCGATGGCGCCGCGCAAACCGCGCTGATCCCCGGTTGGGGTCGGGCCGGGCCGGCCTCAGGCCCTGACCCGCCGCTGGCGCACCGCCTGCGCCAGCCCCTCAAGCACCGGCAGCGTCTGCGACCAGCCCAGGCAGGCGTCGGTCACGCTCACGCCGTGGCGCAGCGGCTGTCCCGGTGTGATGTCCTGCCGGCCCTCTTCGAGGTGGCTTTCAATCATCACGCCCAGAATGCGCGATTCGCCCGCGGCGATCTGCGCGGCCACATCGGCGGCCACCTCGATCTGCCGGCGGTGGTCTTTGCGGCTGTTGGCGTGTGACACATCCACCATCAGCCGCTCGGGCAATCCCGCGGCCCGCAGCAAGCCCGCGGCGGCGGCGATGTCTGCGGCGCTGTAGTTGGGCTGCGCTCCGCCGCGCAGGATGACGTGGACGTCGGCGTTGCCGCGCGTCTCAAACACCGCGGCCGTACCCATCTTGGTCATGCCGATGAAGGCGTGTTCGGCGCGCGCGGCCTGCAAGGCGTCCACCGCCACCTTCACCCCACCGTCGGTGCCGTTCTTGAAGCCCACCGGGCAACTCAGGCCGCTGGCGAGCTGGCGGTGGCTCTGGCTTTCCGTGGTGCGCGCTCCGATCGCGCCCCAGCTGACCAGGTCGCTGATGAACTGCGGGCTGAGCAGGTCCAGAAACTCGGTGCCCACGGGCAGGCCGAGCGCCAGCACATCGAGCAGCAGACGACGCGCCATCTGCAGGCCCTCGTTGATGGCGAAGCTGCCATCCAGGTGGGGGTCGTTGATGTAGCCCTTCCAGCCGACGGTCGTGCGCGGCTTTTCGAAATACACCCGCATCACCACAAGCAGCGCATCGCCCAGGCGATCGGCTTCATGCCGCAATCGCCGCGCGTACTCCAGTGCCTGGTCGTGGTCGTGGATGGAACACGGCCCCACCACCACCACCAACCGGTCGTCGCGGCCGTGGAGCACGTCGGCGATGGCGGCGCGGCTGTCGGCCACCAGCGATTCGATGGCGTCGGTCGCGGGCAGCCATTCCTGCAGCAGGGCGGGCGTGAGCAGCGGACGGACGGCGCGGATGCGCCGGTCATCGACCCGGGTGGTGTCGTGGGTGGTCGGTGGTGTCATGGGGATGGGGGACAGGGGATCGGCGCAGCCTCGACCGGCGGGCGGGACGCCCGCCTCGGCGGTTGAAGCCTTCAACAAAGCGTCATTGTCCCCGCTTGTCACATTTCAGCGCCGGGCTGGCCGGCCGAAACCTCCGGTACCGCCGCGACCGCGGCCCGCCCCAGCGAGGTTTCCATGCTGTCCATGCATCGCATCCGTCCTTTGCTCTGGTCCGCCCTGACCCTGTGGTGGCTGAGTGTGGGGGCATCGACCGCCTTCGCGCAGGCCCCTGCGCCGGCATCCCTGGCGCCCGCGTGGGCCCAGGGCCCGGTGTGGGTGAACATCGGTGGCTTTTCGCGCCACTTCGTGCGCGGCAAGGGCTACAACGAAAACAACCTGGGCCTCGGTCTGGAGTTGCGCACGAGCGACGAGGTTTCGCTGATGGCGGGCTACTACGTCAACAGCATGCGCCGCGACACCCAGTACGCCGCCGTCAACTGGCAGCCCTGGACTCTTGGGGGCTGGCGGCTGGGGGTGGCGGTCGGCGTGATGAATGGCTACCCGGCCGTGGCCCGCGGCGGCACCTTTTTTGCCGCCCTGCCGATGGCCAGCTACGAAGGCGCGCGTTTCGGCGTGAACGTGGGCCTGATTCCGTCGATCAAGGACGTGGACGGCGCGCTGGTGGTCCAGTTCAAGATGCGACTGCGCTGAGCGGCGCCGCGGCGTACCATGCGGCGCTGACCTGTTCTGCGCCGCGTTCCATGGAATTCACCACCTGGCTCACCTTCTTTGCCGCCGCCTGGGCGATCAGCATCTCCCCGGGCGCCGGCGCCGTGGCGGCGATGAGCGCCGGCCTCACGCACGGCTTTCGCCGCGGCTACCTCACCACGCTGGGCCTCGTGCTGGGCATCTGGACGCAGCTCGTGGTGGTGGGCGTGGGGCTGGGCGCGCTGGTGGCGACCTCGGCGCTGGCGTTCCAGGTCGTGAAGTGGGTCGGTGTGGCCTACCTCGTGTGGCTGGGCGTCCAGCAATGGCGCGCGCCGGCCCGGCCGGTGGCGGTGGTGGCCGAGGGTCAGGCCCGGGCGTCGGCGCGTTCGCTCATCGTGCGCGGCTGGATCATCAACGCACTCAACCCCAAGGGCACGGTGTTCCTGCTGGCGGTGGTGCCGCAGTTCCTCGACCTCGGCCAGCCGCTGGCCCTGCAGTATCTGGTGATCGGCCTCACGCTGGGCTTCACCGACCTGGTGGTCATGGCCGGCTACACCGCGCTGGCCGCGCGGCTGCTGCGCAGCCTGACCGAGGCGTCCCACGTGCGGGCGTTGAACCGGGTGTTTGGCGGGCTGTTCGTGGTGGCGGGCGGGCTGCTGGCGGCCTTCAAGCGCGGCGCCTGAGGTCGCCCGCGCTCAGCAGTTGAACGGCTCGATGCCGCCGTCGAGCGAACGCCTTTCCAGCTCGATCGGCGGCAGGACGCGCGGCGCGCCTCCATCGATCACCACCGGCGGCAGCGTCACGCGGTAACGGTCCGCGGCCGGCGGTGCCAACGGCACCACCACCCACACCGACACCGGCGCCGCGGCGCCCCACGGCGCGCTCACCGCCGTGTCCAACGCCACGTCGCGCCCGCCCACGTGCACCGTGGAGCGCTCCAGCGGCGCGGTCACCCGCCGCCCGCTGTCGTCGCTCAACACCGCGTGGGGCACCTCCCAGCGCCACGGACCGCGCAGCGGCAGGTCCAGCGAGACGAAGGCGGTGAGCTCGGGCTTCGCGGGGTCGGTGACGAACAGGCGGCCCTTGAGCGTGAGGCCGTCGACGCTTTGCATGAACCCGTTTTCGTAGGACTGCAGGATGTTTTCGCAGCGGCGCTGTGGTGTCTCGCGCTGGCAGCGCGCGTGGTCGGCGGCCTGCGCCGCGCTTTCGGCCGCGCTGCGGTATTCGATCCAGCCGCGGCGCTCGCGGCCGGTCAGCGCCACCGGCTCGAAACGCGTGACGCGGCCATCGCTCCAGCGCACCGCGGGCCACTGCAGCGTCATGCGCGGCGGCGCCCAGCCGGCCACGCGCGGCCACAGCCCGGTGCCCACGAAACCCGTGGCCCGCGCCGGCTCCACCGGCGACAGCGCGGCCAGGTCGACCACCGCGTCCGCGGCCACCACCGTGCGCGCGCTCACCGACAGGCGGGGCGCCACCGGCGCGGCGCCGTCCAGCGTGGCCTGCGCGCTGGCGAAACGCAGCGTGGCGCCCGGCGAGAGCGTGAAATCCAGCCCCAGCGTGGGCGGCGACGACAAGGCGCTGGCGGCCGACAGGTCGAGCCGCACCGACGGCGCCAGCGGCGCGCGCAGGCGCGACGGCGGGCCGGCCTGCCCACCGCAGGATTGCCGGACCGCGGTGGCGCCCGGGACGTCCAGGCTGGGCCGGTAATAGGTGCCGTACGGCGCTGGCAGGCAGCCCGCCAACAGCACAGGCATGGCCAGCAGCGCGGCACGCGCTGCGACCGAGCCTGTCGGCCGCGTCTTCACGCCAGCGGACCGCCCAGGCGGTCGAAACCGATCATGCCGGCGCGCTCGCCGCGCGCGAGCTGCGCGGCGAGGTTGTCCAGCGCCGCCTCCACCTCCACCGGGCCCAGCGGCTGCCCGTCCGGCCCGCCGGGGATCGAGCCCACGAACACCGCCTGCCAGCCCGACTCGTGCTGGTCGGCCAGCAGCCGCAGCGCTTCGAACGAGGCGATCTGGTTGACCTGCGCGTCCAGGCACATCACCGGCCGCGGCGCCCGACCGGGCGCCAGCGCGGCGAACACCAGCAGCAGCTGGCGGGGTTCGGGGTGGGCCTGCGCCTGGCGAAGGAGGGTGTCAAAGTGGGTCATGGCGGTCGGGTTTGTCGCGCGATCGGGGCGAACATCGCGAGAAGCAGCGACAAACGGGCGTTTATCGGGGCTCGGTTGCCAAGCCCCTCTGCTTCAATCACGGTTCCGTACCCAAGGGAGTATTTCATGAAACGTCTGCGTTGCGCGGCCGTGGCGGCCGCCCTCGCGCTGGCCGGCGCGGCCCAGGCCGACACCGGCAAGTTGCTGCTCACCGGCGGCGTGAGCACCGTCGAGGGCGCCGCGGGCGGTGGCATCAGCCCGTGGGCCGTGATCGGCACGCAGGCCACCGAAGGCGAGACCGGCGTGTCGGTCCACGTCAGCCGTGTCGCCACGCGCGATTACGGTCTCACCGCCACCGGCATCGCCGTGGGCTGGAACGACCGTGTGGAGCTGTCGCTCGGCCACCAGGACTTCAACACCCGCGCCACCGGCACCGCGCTCGGCCTGCCGGGCCTGCGGCTGCGGCAGGACATCGTCGGCGCCAAGGTGCGCGTGGCGGGCGATGCGGTGCTCGACAGCGACACACTCATGCCGCAAATCGCGGTGGGTGTGCAGTTCAAGCGGCTGCAGCGCAGCGGCCTGGACCCGGTGCTCGACGCGCTGGGCGCCAAGCGCTCGGGCGCGGACTTGTACGTCAGCGCGACCAAGCTGTTTCTCGCCCAGGGCGTGCTCGTCAACGCCACGCTGCGCGCCACCAAGGCCAACCAGGGCGGCCTGCTCGGCCACGGGGCCACGCTGGGCGGCGCCGACAACGGCGTGGAACTGATGCCCGAGCTGTCGATCGCCTACCTGCTGCGCCGCGACCTCGCGGTGGGCGTGGAGTGGCGCGCCATGCCGGACAAGCTGCGCACCGCCGGCGCGGCCGCGGGCCTGGGCGACGGGCTGCGCGCGGGCCACTGGAAGGACGTGTTCATCGCCTGGGCGCCAAGCCGGAACGTCTCGCTGACCGCCGCCTGGGTCGACCTCGGCCCCATCGTGCCCGCCACCACCAACGGCCGCCGCCAGACCGGCGTGTACGTCTCGGCCCAGATCGCGTTCTGAGCCCGACCGACCGGAGAACCCGCATGAAAGTCCCCGTCTTCGCCCGCGCCTTGCTCGCCGCGGTCGCCCTGCCCGTCTTGTTCCTGCCGATGGCCCACGCCCAGGGCGCGGCCCCCGCGCCCTCGCCCGCCAGCGCCTACCCGGTGGCGCCCGCCCCCGGCCTTTACCAGGCCTTTGGCGAGCGCGCCGGCATCCGCCGCCTGATGGATGACTTTGTGGTCCGCCTGAAGGCCGACCCGCGCATCGGCGAGCAGTTTCGCGAAACCAACCTCGACAACCTCGCCGCCTCCCTGACGGACCAGCTCTGCCAGCTCAGCGGAGGACCCTGCGTCTACAAAGGCCCGGACATGAAGACGGCCCACGAGACCATGGACGTGACCAAGGCCCACTTCAACGCGCTGGTCGAGGTGCTGCAAGTCACCATGAGCGCACAGGGCATCCCCTTCGCGCGCCAGAACCAGATGCTCGCGCTGCTCGCACCGATGCACCGCGACGTCATCAACACCCGCTGACGCGGACCGGGAGAGCTTCATGCGACACGCCGCAACATGGATGGGCGCGCTGGCGATGCTGGTGGCCACGGCCGCCCACGCCGCCACGGTGCAGGTGACGGTGCTGGCCCGCGACGGCAAGCCGCTGTCCAATGCGGTGGTGGTGGTCGAGCCGGTGGTGCCCGGCGCGCGGCCAAAAGCCGGTGCACCGGTGCGTGCCGTGGTTCGGCAGGAGCGTTCGCAGTTCCAGCCCATCGTCACGCTGGTGCCGGTGGGCTCCACCGTGCGCTTCACCAACCAGGACCCCTACGACCACCACGTGCGCGTGCTGCCGGCCAGCGCCAGCCTGCTGGGCGAGAGCCGGCCGGCCGATGGCCATGAGTTGCGCCTGCCGCCGCCCGAGCCTGGCAAACCCGAGCCCGCGGCCGATGTGCAAATGTCGCGCGCCGGACCCTACCGGCTCGGCTGCCATCTGCACAGCACCATGCGCGGCTTCATTTACGTGACCGACACGCCGTGGGTGGCACAGACGGGCGAGGACGGTGTCGTCACCATCGCCGACGTGCCCGAAGGCCCCTCGCGGGTGCTGGTCTGGCACCCCGACCAGATCGTCGACGCCACGCCCGTCACGGTCGACGTGCGCGCGGTGGCGGCCATCAACGTGCCGACCACCATCCAGCCGCGGCGCCGGCGCTGACCCTCGATCTCAGCGGCGCGTGGCACGATAGCGCCATGCCCGAAATCACCCTTCACCTGCCCGACCTGGCCAGCGCCGACGATGCCGCGGCCGTGCTGTTCGAGTTGCAGGACCTGCCCTGCATCCACCAGGCCGACGTCGACCTCGCCACGCGCAGCGCCTGGGTCAGCCACAGCCCCATGATTTCTGCCGACGACATCGTGGCCGCCCTCGCCGAGGCCGGCCACACCGCGCAGCTGGCAGACCCCCAGGCCGACTGAGACGCGCCCCATGCAAGGCCTGCGGCGCAAAGTCGTCTACGTCACCCTGTTCGAGCTCATCGCCATCGCCGCCACCAGCGTTGGCCTGGCGCGACTGTCCGACCACAGCGTGGCCCACGCCAGCGTCGCCGCCGTGGCCTCGTCGGTCATCGCGGTCGTCTGGAACCTGGCCTACAACACGGCCTTCGAGCGCTGGGAAGCCCGCCAGCCCGTGAAAGGCCGCAGCTGGCGCCGCCGCGCCGCGCATGCGCTGGGCTTCGAGGGCGGCCTCGTGCTGCTGCTCGTGCCCCTGTTTGCGTGGTGGCTGCAGATCAGCCTGTGGCGCGCCTTTGTGCTCGACCTCGGCCTCATCGCCTTCTTTCTCGTCTACACCTTCGCCTTCAACCTCGCGTTCGACAAGGTGTTCGGCCTGCCCGCGTCGGCGATGCCGGTGGAGCGCGCCTGAGCGGCGCTCGCCCATCGCCGGGGTGCCAACGGGCGGTGGCCCCGGGGTGAGGCTTCAGGGCCCACCGAAGGCCGGCGGCATCTGGGTCCATTGGGCGTGGAAGCGGTTTTCGGCTTGGGTGGCGGCGGGCGCCCGGCGGCCCAACAAGACGTCCAGACCCGCGGTCGCGCTGTCGATCAGCGGCAGCGGACACACCGCCTGCAGCCGGTCGGCGTAACCCGCCAGGCCCGCGCCGCCCAGGATGATGCTCTCCACCCCGGCGCGGGCCGCCTGTTCGCAGGCCGCGCCCAGGCATTGCAGCGCCATCGCCGGGTCGGCCTGCAGCGCGGCGCCGCTGGGCGCCACCGTTTCGATGTGTCGCAGCAGCGGGCCGAACCCCAGCCCGTGTGCCAGTCGCGTCAGCATCGGCTTCCACCGCTCGCCCCCCGTGACGATGGCAAACGGCCCGCGCCGGGCCGCTTCGATGAACGAGGCCTCGGCGAGCCCGGTGACCGGGCAGGCGCTGACCTCGCGCAGCGCAAAAAGCCCCGGATCGCCGAAGCAACCAATCAGCACGCCCTCCAGCGGCTCCGGCGCCTGCGCCACGTGATGCGCCCACGCGTCCAGGCACGCGTGGGCCGCCACCGCGTGGCTGGCCTCGCAGGCGATGTACCGGGCGCCGAAGGCCGCGGTGCGCACCTCCAGCCGCGTCTGGGGCGGCAGCCGCGGCATCAGCACCTCGCACAGGCGCTCGGTGGTCAGCGGGTTGGTGTTGGGGTTGATGAGCAGGAAGCGGCGAAGCGGCGGCGGGTTCATGGGTCGAATGATGGGCCGCAGCGGGCGGTGCGGCGGCGTGTGGGGACACCACGCCCCTTCGTGGTGCGAGCCCGGCGCGCTCACCAAAGGGGTGCGCGCGATCGGGGCATGCGGTGGGGGCGTGCGGCGGGGGCGACCGCCAAGACGGGGCAACTTCCGTGCCGAGGCCGGCGGCGCGCGACGGCCTGGCTTGGCACGGAACGTGCGCCACGTCCGGCGTGGAGGCTGCCCGAGCTCTCGCAGCCCACCCCCGAGGAGAGCTTGCACGAACCCTGGAGAACCTATGAAGCGCCGTGATTTTCTGGCCGCCGGCACCGTTGCCGTGGCCGCCCCCTGGGTGCACGCCCAATCGTCCGCCTGGCCCACCCGCGGCCCGATCCGGCTGATCTGCCAGTACCCGCCCGGCGGTCTGGTGGACACGGTGGCCCGCCTCATGGCGCCCCACCTGTCGCAAGCGCTCTCGCAATCCGTGATCGTGGACAACCGCGCCGGCGCCGGCGGCCTGATCGGCACCGAGTTCGCCAGCCGCCAGCCCGCCGACGGCTACACCCTGCTCGTCAGCCACGCCTCGGTCCATGTGTACGCCACGGCCACCCGCCGCACCATGCCCTTCGATCCGCTGAACGACTTCACCCACATGGGCATGCTGGTGGAGGCCCCGATGCTGCTGCTGGTGCGCGCCGAGTCGCCGTACCAGACCCTGGCGCAGTACATCGAGGCGGCCAAGACCAAGCCGGTGCGCTACGGTTCCTCCGGCATCGGGTCGGCCAACCACCTGTTCGGCGAACTGCTCAAGATCGACGGCCAGGCCCGCGAACACGACCACGTGCCCTACCAGGGCAGCGCCCCCGCCATCAAGGACCTCATGGCCGGCCTCATCGACGGCGTTTTCGACCCGGTGACGACCAACGTGACCCAGCTCAAGGGCGGCACCCTGCGCGCCCTGGCCGTGTCCACCACCAGCCGCCTGACCGCGCTGCCCAACATCCCCACCTTCGCCGAGCAGGGCCTGCCTTCGCTCACCGGTTCGCAGTGGCTGGGCCTGTCCGCGCCCAAGAACCTGCCGGCCCCGATCGCGCAGCGCCTGACCGCCCTCATCCCTGAGATCCTGGCCAAACCCGACATCGCGCAGCGGCTCGACGACATCCAGACCCTGCCGCGCAAAACGCCGGTGGTCGGCGACGAGTTCGTCAAGCTGATCCAGTCCCAGATCACCAACTGGACCGCGGTGGCCAAGCGCGCCAAGGTGGAAGTGATCACCTGATCGCGTCCGCGCTCCCTCATCGCGCCGCGGCGGCCATCACCCACGCCTAGAATGGGTGAGCCCCCGCGGGTGTCCGTCTGGTGTTCATGCCGCGTCAACGGCCCCCCGAATGACCGAAGTCGATTTCAACGAGATCACCAGCTACCAGCGCTACAAGCTGATGGCCAGCCTGATAGTGCCCCGACCGATCGCGCTGGTGACCACACTCGGCGCCAACGGCGTGGTCAACGCGGCCCCGTTTTCCATGTTCAACATGATCGGCGAGGACCCGCCGATCCTGATGATCAGCATCAACCGCCTCGCTGATGGCCGCCTCAAAGACACCGCCGCCAACATCCTGCACAACGGCGAATTCGTGGTCCACATGTCAGACGAGCCGCTCGCGCAGCAAATGCACGCCTGCGGCGAATCGTTTCCCGCGGACGTGAGCGAACTCGCGGCCGTGGGCCTCACGCCCGTGGCCTCGCACACCGTGAAGCCGCCCCGCATCCAGGAAGCGCCCATCGCCTTCGAATGCGTGCTTCACGAGAAACTGGAAACGCCCAGCCGTTACGTGTTCATCGGCCGAATCCAGTGGCTGGCCGCGCGCGACGGCCTGATCGACACCGAGGCCTGGCGGGTCAACCTGCGCGACTACCGACCCATCGCCCGTTTCGGCGCGAGCTTCTACACCCGCACCGAAGACCGCTTCTCCCTCGCCGACCGCGCCGGCGAGCCGCCGCCACAGCAGACGTCCATCGATCGGATCTGAGCGCGGTGCGCTTGCACCGTGCTCAAGCCGCGGCGACAGCGCTCGCCGGGTTAGCGGGCGCGGGGTGTGAATACTTGAGGATTGCTGAACTTCCTACTAGGCGTGTTAATTGCTTGTTCAGCAGAACTTGCGTTCTCCTCGATACTGAATCCGATCAAGCTCGACTCAATTCGGGGTTGGCTCGAAACGGCGGCCTATTCCTGGCCTCGACATGCTGACAAGTGCTTGGCTTCAGCGACTAATCTCAGGTCTAGCGATTACCTCGATTTGAAGCTCTGCCAAATTGGGCGCGGATAGCTGACGTCCTGATGTTGGCTATGAACACCGCGCAACGCTCACAACTTCCCCCCGTGAGCGAGTAGGTCTGGGTTTGCGGCTGGCTGTATCGGAGCGCTGGTAGCTGGGTCGAAGCTGCCGCTCCCTCGGGTCCCGGTAATCACGGTATTCTCTTCCTTGGAGAAGGCGTCGATCAGCCTATTCCGCATGTCTGCGTCGGCTGCAAACACAGCCATCCAGATGCTGAAAAAGCCGTTCTCAACAGCCGTACGGATGATCTGGCGACGGAGCCCTGCACTCTGTGGCTCAGCATCGAGGTCCTCCTTGCTGGTAAGGGCCAGGAGCCAAGCCTGCATTCGTTGGGATACCCGGTCGATCGCAACAAGCTTGCCGTTCGCGTCTACGGCTTCTGCGATCCGCTTATCGAGACCAACGAGCGCCAGCGTTGCATCTGCTTGGGCGGCTACTGCGGGCGGCAGCGAACTGTCAACACTTACTGTGCCATCCTGCGCATATCGGTAGGCGATGAATGTGTTGTCCCTGTCCGGAAGCAAGACATCGGCAAGTACGACATCTTTGTCGCCCTTCGTTGAGTTGCAGTTCACGCACGCGAGAAGGAAGTTCTCCCACCTGCCCTCCAGGGCGGCGTACTCGGCAAGCCCCTTGGGCTGAATATGCTCAACGGCGAGTTGCGTTGCGATTCGGCGCTCGCAGTAGCTGCAGTACGGGCCCAGCCGCGACGCCAGCTCAGGAAACGCATCTCGGTAGTCGGCAAAGTCGCTCGCGTTCGGCGACGCTCCTCGACGGACAGGACGCATCACGACTCCCTGAGCTTGGCCGCGCGCTTCATCTCCAGAAAAGCTTGGAAGGCCGGGTTGTCGGCGTAAGGCGCGATGCTTTCGGCAAGGCGCTGCTTGTAGCTGGCGAGTTTCTCCTCGGGTGCTGCCGCAGCTTCCTCGAGCGTCTCTAGGTAGTCCCTTGCAACACTCTTCATTTCGGCATATCGCCTACTCACACTAGTGTCCGATACGCCTTGGATGCCCCTCGCTATCTCCTCAACCGAAAGGTCTGAGAGCTGTGCGGTAGGCTGTCCATCGAGCATGACGAGCTCGTCGCCAGTGCGAAGCGACTGGATCAAGAACGGAGAGTGGGTTGTGCAGATGAATTGAAGCCGGGGAAACGTGGTTCGCAGGTCCTCAACTACGTGGCGCTGCCAAGTTGGATGAAGATGGAGGTCTAGTTCGTCTACCAACACAAGCCCCGGAGTCTCAGCGAGGACACGCTCCCCAAGATGGGGATTGAGGGTAGCGGCCTTCTGCGCCAAGTCGCCGACCAGCGCGAGCATGCATCGCTGACCATCACTGAGATTCATGAATGGCTGCTGCTCGCCTCGCTCGAAGCGAACGATGACCTCCCCCAACTTCGGATCGAAGGCGAGCTGTCTAGCCCCCTGCACATTACGTACGAGGGCTTCCCTGACGGCAGCGAAGGTATTCGTCTCCTTGCCCCCCTGCTGAAAAGTCAGCCAGGACTGCTGTGCTATCCACTGGACGAGGGCAGCGATAGAGAGTCGAGGGTCGACGCTGTTGTGATAGCCCAAAAGGCGCGAGCGTTGCGCCCTAAAAAGTCCCTTCGCCGGATCTCGCACCCTGCCCTGCTCACGAGGGATGTCCCAGAGCCTGCCAGTGCCATAGTAGGAGATGAGCGGTAGAGTGATCGGCTGCCCATCACGCACTGCGCGCTCGGTCTGTTCCCCGAGCGACTTGATCTCACGAGCCTCTCCATATTTCGTACGACCGCCAGGACCATCGAGTGTCCGTCGCCACGTTAGTGGCTGCTCCTGAACGACCCCACGAGCCTCGACGACGCATGGGAACTGCTGCTCCCACGTCATCGTCGCCTCGGCTTCGCTTCCTTGAAGGCGTACGTCCTCTGGGCGAATGTGGCGGCTGTCGTACCCTCTGAGGCCAAGAAACCAACTCCCGGCTGCTACTGCGAGTGCATCTAAGACGGACGTCTTGCCAGAACCGTTCTCGCCAATAACAAGATTGAACCCAGGATGAAAGCTGAGTTCACGTTGGGAGAACCCCTTGAAGTTCTCGATTCGCAGCTGCTCTATGCGCATCGGAGTCCAATCGTGCGACATTGACAATCACAATAAAGCCTCCGCAGCCCCCTAGACTGTCCACGAGGTCATGACAGGAATGTCAAGGATATGAGAATCTAGCGCCTGTCGATTTCCACAAATCAGTTGCGCTGATCGCTCATGCGGGAGGGGCGTTTCAGCCAAGGCGGTACCTTGAGCCAAGCTAAAGCTCTGTTTCTGTCTGCCAAGTCATGCTGAGCAGCGCCCTTGTTGCAAGTCGACAGACGCTTCACACGTCAATATTCCCCGCCCGCAGCGCGTTCGTTTCGATGAAGTCCCGCCGCGGTTCCACCTCATCCCCCATCAGCATCGTGAACACGCGGTCGGCCTCGATCGCGTCGTCGATCTGCACGCGCAGCAGCCGGCGCACGGTGGGGTCCATGGTGGTTTCCCACAGCTGCTCGGGGTTCATTTCGCCCAGGCCTTTGTAGCGCTGGCGGGCGGTGCTGCGTTCGGCTTCGGCGATCAGCCAGTGCATGGCCTGGCGGAAGTCGCCCACGCGCTCTTCCTTCTGCTTGTCGCCCTCGCCGCGCTGCACCTTGGCGCCGTCGCCCAGCAGGCCGCGGAAGGTGTTGGCGGCGTGGGCCAGGGCGGCGTAGTCGGCGCCGTGGACGAAGTCCTGGGTGATGACGCTGCTCTTGATGTTGCCGTGGTGGCGGCGGCTGATGCGCAGCACGGGTTTGTCGCTGCGCGCGTCGAATTCGGCGGCCACCTCGGCGGGCACGCCGGTGGTGCTGAGCTCGCGCAGCTTGGCCTGCAGGGCCTGGGCGCTGGCGGCGGCGCCTTCCATGTCGTCGAGGTTGAGCACCACGCCGTCGGCCACGGCGCGCAGCGCCTCGGCGTCCATGAAGGCGGACAGGCGGGCGATCACCTGTTCGGCGGTCTGGTGTTTGCGGGCAAGCTCGGCCAGGGTGTCGCCGTCGAGGGTGCGGCTGTCGGCGCCGCCGGTGATCACGCGCGCGTCCTTCAGCGCGATGCGCAGCAGGAAGGTATCGAGCGCGTGGCCGTCCTTGAGGTACAGCTCTTCCTTGCCGGCCTTCACCTTGTACAGCGGCGGCTGCGCGATGTAGATGTGGCCGCGCTCGACCAGCTCGGGCATCTGCCGGTAGAAGAAGGTCAGCAGCAGCGTGCGGATGTGGGCGCCGTCGACGTCGGCGTCGGTCATGATGATGATGCGGTGGTAGCGCAGCTTGGCCACGTCGAAGTCATCGGCGCCGCTTTTGCCGTCGCCCGCGCTGCCGGCCTTGCCGATGCCCGTGCCCAGCGCGGTGATCAGCGTGAGGATTTCGTTGGAGGTGAGCAGCTTCTCGTAGCGCGCTTTCTCCACGTTGAGGATCTTGCCGCGCAGCGGCAGGATCGCCTGGAACTTGCGGTCGCGGCCCTGCTTGGCCGAGCCGCCGGCCGAGTCGCCCTCCACGATGTAGATCTCACACAGCGCCGGGTCCTTCTCCTGGCAGTCGGCGAGCTTGCCGGGCAGGCCCATGCCGTCGAGCACACCTTTGCGGCGCGTCATCTCGCGCGCCTTGCGGGCGGCTTCGCGGGCCTTGGCGGCTTCCACGATCTTGCCGCAGATGATCTTGGCGTCGTTGGGCTTTTCCTGCAGGTAGTCGGTGAGCAGGCGGGCCACCACGTCTTCCACCGGGCCGCGCACCTCGCTGGACACCAGCTTGTCCTTGGTCTGGCTGCTGAACTTGGGCTCGGGCACCTTCACGGAGAGGACGCAGCACAGGCCTTCGCGCATGTCGTCACCCGTGACCTCGACCTTGGCTTTCTTGGCCAGGTCGTTCTCTTCGATGTATTTGTTGATGACGCGGGTCATCGCGGCGCGCAGGCCGGTGAGGTGGGTGCCGCCGTCGCGCTGCGGGATGTTGTTGGTGAAACACAGCACCTGCTCGTTGTAGCCGCTGTTCCACTGCATGGCGACTTCCACACCGATGTTGGTGCCCTGGTCGCTCTGACGATCGCCGAGCGCGTGGAAGATGTTCGGGTGCAGGACGGTCTTGCCCTTGTTGATGAACTCGACAAAGCCCTTGACGCCACCGGCGCCCGAGAAGTCGTCTTCCTTGCCGCTGCGCTCGTCGATCAGGCGGATGCGCACGCCGTTGTTGAGGAAGCTCAGCTCGCGCAGGCGCTTGCTCAGGATTTCGTAGTGAAAGTCGTTGTTCTCTTTGAAGATCTCGGTGTCGGGCAGGAAATGGACTTCGGTGCCGCGTTTCTCGGTGGCGCCGGTCACCTTCATCGGTGAAACCTCCACGCCGCCCTGCGTTTCCAGCAGGCGGTTTTGCACCACGCCGCGCGCGAACTCCAGCTGGTGCACCTTCCCCTCGCGGCGCACCGTCAGGCGCAGCCACACCGACAACGCGTTCACGCAGCTCACGCCCACGCCGTGCAGACCGCCCGAGACCTTGTAGCTGTTCTGGTTGAACTTGCCGCCCGCGTGCAGCTCGGTCAGCGCGATCTCGGCGGCCGAGCGCTTGGGCTCGTGCTTGTCGTCCATCTTCACGCCGGTCGGGATGCCGCGGCCGTTGTCCACCACGCTGATGGAGTTGTCGGTGTGGATGGTGACCACGATGTCGTCGCAGTGGCCCGCCAGCGCCTCGTCGATGGAGTTGTCGACCACCTCGAACACCAGGTGGTGCAGGCCGGTGCCGTCGGACGTGTCGCCGATGTACATGCCCGGGCGCTTGCGCACCGCCTCCAGACCTTCCAGGATCTGGATCGAGCCTTCGCCATAGCCCTCGCTCGCGCCGGCCTGGTGGGCGTCGATCTTGGGCTGGAAATTGGAGCTGTCGGGGTTGGCGGCACCGTTTTCGGACGGGTCAACGGGCTTGCTGGCTTCGGACATGGTGAATTTCTCGGACTTCTAGAAGCGCCAAACCCGCCAAGTGCGGGTTGAGCTGGGGACCGGTGGTGCGCAGGCTTCTTGGTCCAGGCCAGCGCGGAACCGGCTTTGCCGGGCCGCTGCTGGCGCCCCCTGGGGGGTGACGCCGAAAGCGGCGCAGGGGGGTCAAATTCTCATGGGCATCACGACGTACTTGAACGCGTTGTCGTCGGGGTTGGTGATCAGCGCGGAGCTGTTGCCGTCCTGGAGCTCGATGCGGACCATTTCCTGGCCCATGTTCTGCAGCGCGTCGATCAGGTAGGTGACGTTGAAGCCGATCTCGATGTCGGCGCCGCTGTAGTCGATGTCGAGCTCGTCCACCGCCTCTTCCTGCTCGGCGTTGCTCGAAGCCACGCGCAGCGCGCCGGCTTCCAGGTTCAGGCGCACGCCCTTGAACTTCTCGCTCGTCATGATGGCCGTGCGCTGCAGGCAGGCCAGCAGCGGGGCGCGGCCCAGCGTGACGATGTTCTTGTGGTTCTTGGGGATCACGCGGTTGTAGTCGGGGAACTTGCCCTCGACCAGTTTGGTGACGAACTCCATGCCGTCAAAGCTGAACTTGGCCTGGTTGGCCGCGAACTGCATTTCGATGGCGCCTTCCTTGTCGGACAGCAGGCGCTGCAGCTCCAGCACCGTCTTGCGCGGCAGGATCACCTCCTGCTTGGGCACGTCCACGTCCAGCGTGGCACTGGCAAACGCCAGCCGGTGGCCGTCGGTGGCCACCAGGCTGAGCTGCTTGCCTTCGGCCACGAACAGGATGCCGTTGAGGTAGTAGCGGATGTCGTGCACCGCCATGGCAAACGACACCTGACCCAGCAGGCCCTTGAGCGTTTTCTGCGGCACGCTGAACGCCGGCCCAAAGCTCGCCGACTCCTGCACCAGCGGGAAGTCCTCCGCGGGCAGGCTTTGCAGCGTGAAGCGGCTCTTGCCCCCCTTGAGCACCAGCTTGCCGCCGGTGGCTTCCAGACTCACCGTCTGGTCGCCCGGCATCGTGCGCAGGATGTCGATCAGCTTGCGCGCGCCCAGCGTGGTGGCGAAGCTGCCGTCGTCGCCGTCGAGTTGCGCCGTGGTGCGGATCTGGATCTCCAGGTCGCTCGTGGTGAGCTGCAGCGCGCCGCCGGTCTTGCGCAGCAGCACGTTGGCCAGGATCGGCAGCGTGTGGCGCCGCTCGACGATGCCGGCCACCGACTGCAGGGCGGCCAGAACCTTGTCCTGGGTCGATTTGAAAACGATCATGGGCGGGCTCTTTCGTCGTCAGGGTAAGGGGCGGCCGGCGGCGGCCAAAACGGGTCTATTTTCGCTCGTTTGCGGGGCGGTTCGCGGGGCGGTTCGCGGGGCGGTTCGCGAGGTGTTTGCGGGTCGCATCCGGGGCGGGGCCGAATCAGCCCTTGAGGGTCTGTTCCAGCACATGCAGCTGCTGGTTCAGCTCGGTGTTCTGCTGGCGCTCGCCCGCGATCTTGCGCACCGCGTGCAGCACGGTCGTGTGGTCGCGTCCGCCAAACAGCTCGCCAATTTCCGGCAGGCTCTTCTGCGTCAGCTCCTTGGCCAAAAACATGGCGATCTGCCGCGGCCGGGCGATGCTGGCGGGCCGCTTCTTGGAATACATGTCGGCGACCTTGATCTTGTAGAAGTCGGCCACCGTTTTCTGGATGTTTTCCACGCTGATCTGCCGGTTCTGGATCGACAGCAGGTCTTTCAGCGCGTCGCGCGCGAGCTGGATCGAAATGTCTTTCTGGTTGAAGCGGCTGTAGGCCAGGATCTTGCGCAGCGCGCCTTCGAGTTCGCGCACGTTGGAGCGCACGTTCTTCGCCACGAAAAACGCCACCTCCTCCGGCATCACCGCGCTCTCCGCGGCCGCCTTGTTGATCAGGATGGCCACGCGCATTTCCAGCTCCGGCGGCTCGATCGCCACCGTCAGGCCGGAATCGAAGCGCGAGACCAGCCGCTCGTGGATGTCGGCCAGGCCCTTGGGGTAGGTATCGCTGGTGAGCACGATGTGGCTCTTCTTGGCCAGCAGCGCTTCGAAGGCGTTGAAAAACTCTTCCTGCGTGCGCTCCTTGTTGGCGAAGAACTGCACGTCGTCGATCAGCAGCAGGTCGAGCCGGTGGTAGCGCTCCTTGAACTCGTCGAAGGTCTTGCGCTGATAAGACTTGACCACATCCGAAACAAATTGTTCGGCGTGGATGTACAAAACCTTGGCTTGCGGCCGATCGGCCAGCAGCTGGTTGCCAATGGCGTGGACGAGGTGGGTCTTGCCCAGACCGACGCCACCGTAGATGAACAGCGGGTTGTACAACTGGCCGAGGCTGCCCGCCACGTGCATGGCGGCGGCGCGCGCCATCCGGTTGGCCGAACCCTCGACCAGCGTCGCGAAGGTCAGCGCCGGGTTGAGGCGGTGGCGCGGACCGCTCGGCGCGCCCGACTCGGCCGGCGCCACGTCGGGCAATTCCGCCAACACCTGTTCCTGCACACTGCGCGGCTGTGCCACAGAGCGCACCGGGGCTTCGCGCGGAGCGAGCGCTAACTCAACGACCACCGGCGTGCCCTGCACCGCCTCCAGCGCCGCGGCGATGCGGGCCGCGTATTGCGCGCGCACCCAATCCATCTTGAAGCGGTTGGCCACCTGCACGGTGACCCGCGAGCCGTCGGCCGACACCTGCGCCTGCAGCGGCCGCAGCCAGGTGTTGAACTGCTGCTCGGGGATCTCCTGGGCCAGCCGGTCAAGGCAGGCGGCCCACAGGTCGCCCGGTTCGGCAGCGGCCGGCGCGGGGGTCGAAAAACGGGGGGTGCCCTCGGTCATGTCGGCAGGAATCGGGTTGTAGTTGTGGACAAAGGGCCTTCGGCAGGGCGCGGATTCTAGCCCCGCGCCGCAGTTATCCACAAGGCGCTTGATCGTGCGACAACCCCGGGCAAACCCGCTCGCCCGCGCGCTTGACTTGCCGCCGTTCGACGGTCTGGGCGATAATTGCGGGTTTTCCTCCAATCCAACCAGCTCCGCGCCTCGGGCCGGACCGTACTGCCATGGCCATGAAACGCACCTACCAGCCCTCGAAAATCCGCCGCGCCCGCACGCACGGCTTCCTCGTGCGCATGAAGACGCGCGGTGGCCGCGCCGTCATCAACGCGCGCCGTGCCAAGGGCCGCAAGCGCCTGGCCGTCTGAGGCCGCCAGCCGCCCGTCCGCCGGTGATCGAGCGGCTGCGGTCCCGGCAACAGTTCCAGGCCGTGCTGGCCGGTGCTCCTGTGGCCAAGACGCCCCATTTCGCGCTGCACCGACTCCCCCTGGGCGCCTCTGAGGCGCCGGACGCGCTGTTTCCGCACGCCGGTCCCTGGCTGGGCGTGCTCCTGCCCAAGCGCTGGGCGCGCCGCGCGGTCACGCGCAACACCATTCGCCGCCAGATCTACGCCACCGCCGAGCCGGTGGCTGGCGCGTTGCCGGCCGCGGCCCACGTGGTGCGCCTGCGCAGCGAATTCAGCCGCCAGCGCTTCGTCAGCGCCACCTCCGAGCCGCTGAAAGCGGCGGTGCGCGCCGAGTTGCTGCAACTCTGGAGCCGTGCCTCCGTGCCACTCGCAGCCAACGCCGCCCGGGAGAGCTCCCATGCGGCTTGAGACCTGGCCGCGCCGCGCGCTGATCGGGCTGGTGCGGGCGTACCGCTTGGTGCTCAGCCCGTGGCTGGGCAGCGCCTGTCGTTTCGAGCCCAGTTGTTCCCTGTATGCCCTGCAGGCGCTGGAGCGCCACGGCGCCGCCCGCGGCGGCTGGCTCACCGCGCGGCGCCTAGTGCGCTGCCACCCCTGGTGCGATGGTGGACACGACCCCGTGCCCGATGAACCTCCGCGCCTGTTCAGCGCTCTGATCGCTTCCTCCCCCGCCAAGAAGAACCCGTCATGAATGACATCCGTCGCTCCATCCTGTGGGTGGTGTTTGGTCTCTCCATGGTCCTGATCTGGGACCGCTGGCAGATCCACAACGGCCGACAGGCCACGTTCTTCCCCACCCCCCCGGCCGCCACCGCGCCCGCCGCGGGCGGCGACGGCGCCCCGCCCGCCGCGTCCGCGTCCGCTCCCGGCAGCCTGCCGGCCGCGGCAGCCCCCGCGGGACAAGCCCCGACCGGGGGCGCGGTGGCCGCCGGCGCGCGCCACGAGGTCCGCACCGACGTCTTCCACCTCGTCTTCAACAGCGAGGGCGGCTCGCTGATCGGCGCCGACCTGATCCGCCACCAGCAGTCCACCCGCCAGAGCAAGCAGCCCGACACCGGGCCGTTCACGCTGCTCACGCAAGACGGCAAACACGTCTACGTCGCCCAGACCGGTCTGGTCGGCGGCACTTTCCCTACCCACAAAACGCCGATGACGCTGGTGGGCAACCCGACCGCGCTGGCCGACGGCCAGGACACGTTGGACGTGGTCTTCGAGTCGGCCGAAGTGGGCGGGGTGAAGCTGGTCAAGACGTACACGCTCAAGCGCGGCTCGTACGTGATCGACGTCAAGCACGAGGTCGTGAACAACGGCAGCGCGCCGGTCAGCCCGCAGCTCTACCGCCAGCTCGTGCGCGACGGCAGCAAGCTCGACAGCGAAACCCCCTTCTACTCCACCTTCACCGGCCCGGCGATCTACACCGCCGAGCAGAAATACCAGAAGGTCGAGTTCAAGGACATCGCGTCCAACAAGGCGGAATTCGCCAAAAGCGCCAGCGACGGGTATGTGGCCATGGTGCAGCACTACTTCGCCACCGCCTGGCTTTTGGCCGACGGCGCGGCCCGCGAGAACTTCGTGCGCGCCGTGGACAGCAACCTGTTTTCCGTCGGCAGCCTGACCCGCTTGCCCGAGATCGCCCCGGGCCAGCGCGCCACCGACACCGCCCGCCTCTTCGTGGGCCCGCAGGAAGAGAAGGTGCTGGAGACCATCGCGCCGGGACTGGTGCTGGTCAAGGACTATGGCTGGCTCACCATCCTGGCCAAGCCGCTGTACTGGCTGATGGAGAAGATCAACAGCTTCGTGCACAACTGGGGTTGGTCGATCGTGCTGCTGGTGGTGCTGATCAAGGCGGCTTTCTACTGGCTCAACGCCAGCGCCTACCGCAGCATGGCCAAGATGAAGGCGATCAATCCGCGCATCATGGAAATGCGCGAGCGCCTCAAAAACAACCCGCAGCAGATGCAGATGGAGATGATGAAGATCTACAAGGAGGAGAAGGTCAACCCGCTGGGTGGCTGCTTCCCCATCCTGATCCAGATCCCGGTCTTCATCGCGCTGTACTGGGTGCTGCTGTCCAGCGTGGAGATGCGCAACGCGCCGTGGCTGGGCTGGATCAGCGACCTGTCTTCGCCCGACCCTTACTACATCCTGCCGCTGGTGATGGCCATCACCACGCTGATCCAGACCGCGCTCAACCCGCTGCCGCCCGATCCGCTGCAGGCCAAGCTGATGTGGATGATGCCCATCGTGTTCTCGGTGATGTTCTTCTTCTTCCCGTCCGGCCTGGTGCTGTACTGGATCACGAACAACGTGCTGACCATCATCCAGCAGGCTCACATCAACAGCCGCATGGGCGTGCCGCTGAAGTTCAACATGCCCAAATTCAAGTGACCCCCCTGCGCCGCTGACGCGGCTTCCCCCCTGGCAGGGGGGACGACACCAGCGGCCCGGCGAAGCCGGTTCCGCGGTGTCACTGGGGCGGCGCACCTCGGTCCTGAGGGGCCCGCATGGCGGGCCCTCATCGTTTCTGGCGCCACGCCGTATCCTTCACGCCATGCCCGCCGCTTCGCGCGACCCGATCATCGCCATCGCCACCGCGCCGGGACGCGGGGCGGTGGGGATCGTGCGGGTATCGGGTCGCGGGCTGGCACCGTTCGTGCGGGCGCTGCTGGGGCGTGATCTGCGGCCGCGCGAAGCGACCTACGGGCCGTGGCGCGACGCTTCGGGCGAGCCGATCGACCACGGCCTGTCGCTGTGGTTTCCCGCGCCGCACTCGTACACCGGCGAAGACGTGCTGGAGCTGCAGGGCCACGGCGGGCCGGTGGTGATGCAGCTGTTGCTGGCGCGCTGCCTGACGGTGGGCGCCTCGCACCTGCCCGGGCTGCGGCTGGCACGCGCCGGCGAATTCACCGAACGCGCGTTCCTCAACGACAAGCTCGATCTCGCCCAGGCCGAGGCGGTGGCCGACCTGATCGACGCAGCCACCGAGGCCGCCGCCCGCGGCGCCGCCCGCTCCCTGGGCGGCGCGTTTTCTGCCCGGGTCCACGCCTTGCGCGACGCGCTGGTGAACCTGCGCATGCTGGTGGAGGCCACGCTGGACTTCCCCGACGAGGAGATCGACTTCCTGCAGAAAGCCGACGCGGTGGGCCAGCTCGCGCGCCTGCGCGCCGGCCTCGACGCGCTGCTCGCCGAAGCCCGCCAGGGCGCGCTGCTGCGCGACGGCCTGCGCGTGGTCATCGCCGGGCAGCCCAACGCCGGCAAGAGTTCGCTGCTCAATGCGCTGGCCGGCGCGGAGCTGGCCATCGTCACCCCGATCGCCGGCACCACGCGCGATGTGGTGCAGGAGACCATCCAGATCGAAGGCGTGCCGGTTCACGTGACCGACACCGCCGGCCTGCGCGACAGCCCCGAGGTTGACGAGGTCGAGCGCATCGGCATCGAGCGCGCCTGGGGCCGCATCCGCCAGGCCGACGCCGTGCTCTTCCTGCACGACCTCACCCGCGCCGACGACCCGGCTTACGTCGCCGCCGATGACACCATCGCCGCCGGCCTGCCCGAAGGCGTGCCGGTGGTGCACGTGGCCAACAAGCGCGACCAGCGCCCGGACGCTTCTGTCCCCGGTGGCTGGCTGGCGCTGTCCGCGCGCCACGGCCAGGGCCTCGACGCCCTGCGCCAGCGGCTGCTCCAGCTCGCCGGCTGGCAGCCCGCGGGTGAGGGCCTGTTCATGGCGCGCGAGCGCCACGTGCAGGCGCTGCACCGCGTCGCCAGCCATCTCGCGCAGGCCGACGACTGCCTGCGCGTGGCCGCCGAGGCCCTGGACCTGTTGGCCGAGGAGCTGCGCCTGGCGCAGCAGGCGCTGGGCGACATCACCGGCGAATTCACCGCCGACGACCTGCTCGGGGTCATCTTTTCGCGTTTTTGCATCGGCAAGTGACGCGCCGCCGCACCGCTGGGGCGGCTGTTTGCGCCGCTGGGTGTGAAAGGCGTGAGAAGGCGTTTCCGTGAACTTGCGCACGCGGGCTCGCCGCGGTTAACTTGCGGCATGAGCGTGATTCCCATCACGGCCGGCAAGGCCGACATCCAGGCACTGGCGCGGGCGATGCGGCAGAGCAACGCGCTGGACGCCGTGCCCCTGACGCTGAGCGAAGCCCAGTGGAGCGTGCTGGCCGGCTACCTCACGCCGGTGCTGCTCAAGCAGGGACAGCCCTTGATCGAGCAGGGCGTGAAGGACCGCACCGTGTTTTTTGTGGAGAGCGGATCGCTGACCGTGCACTACGAAGACAGCCACGACCGCATCCGCATCGCCGTGGTCGGCGAAGGCTCGATGCTCGGCGAGGGCGCTTTCTTCTCCCACCTGCCGCGCAGCGCTACCGTCACCGCCAGCGCCGATTGCCGCCTGTGGTGCCTCGCACCGCTGCGCTTCCGGGAGCTGGGCACCCGACAGCCCGAAATCGCGCTCGAGCTCACCGTGGCCATGTCGGCGGTGCTCGCGCGGCGCATGTACAACAAGCCCAAGCGGGTGGCGGTCACCTGACACGCCCCCACCGCCGCGCCATCCCGCCTGTCACACAACCCACCCCACGCCATGCACGCCGCCACCATGTCGTTCAAGTCCTGGTTTGCTGAAAAGACCGCCGCCGCGTTCGGTCGCGGCGCGCTGGCGCGCGCGCGGCAGACCTTCCGCGAGACCACGCTGCCGCTGATCTCGCCGCGCAAGGGCCGCCGCATCCTGCGCCGGGAACAGTTGTTTGCGATCGTGCGCGAGTCGCTGATCCGCGGTGGCGTGCTCTCCACCAGCTACAGCTTCAAGGTGCTCAACACCGACCCCAACGGCGACAGCTTTCTGGTGTTGATCGACCTGGCCCTCGGGCCTCGCGATCTGGCGGATGAGTACCTGCTGGAGATCGAGCGCTGGATCCAGCAGAGCGCCCAGGCGCGTCACCAGATGGCGGTGCGTTCGGTCTACTGGCGCCGCCGCCCGCCGTCGGACCAAGTCGGCACCGCGCTGCGCGCCGCCATGGTGGCCCAGAGCCGCCGCGAGGCCGAGCGCGGCCAGTCCAGCCCCATGCCGCTGACCTCCAGCCCGATGCCCTTGCATTCCGCGCCCCAGCCGCTGACCGCGATCCCGCGGCCCCCCGTGACCGCGCGCAGCGGCCCGCCGCAGGCGGTGAGCGACGACGAGGTCGCGGCGTTTCGCCGCGCGCTGCAGGCCACGCCGGCCCCGGCCTATCCGTCGCCAGAGCAGGCCCGCCAATCCATGCCGCCGATGAGCGACGGCACCAGCGACTTCGCGGCCTTGAGCGAAACCCAGTACGGCAAACTCTGACCGCGCGGCCGCCACCGGCGGTGACCGGCCTTCACAGCCGGTGCGCAGCGGCCGGCACTCAGTGGCCGTCGAAATTCACCAGGGTGAACAGCGCCAGTCCGCTGTCACGCAGCTTGGCGGACCCGCCCAGCTCGGGCAAATCGACGATGGCCGCGCCTTCGGTGACCGTGGCGCCCAGCTTTTCCAGCAACCGCCGGCCCGCCATCATGGTGCCGCCGGTGGCGATCAGGTCGTCGATCAGCAGCACCCGGTCGCCGGGCTTGACGGCGTCGGTGTGCAGTTCGACCGTGGCGCTGCCGTACTCCAGCTCGTAGGTTTCCTCGACCGTGGTGAACGGCAGCTTGCCCTTCTTGCGAATGGGCACGAAGCCCACGCCGAGTTCATACGCCAGCACCGAGCCGATGATGAAGCCGCGCGCGTCCAGCCCGGCCACCACCGTCGGGCGCAGGGCGGGGTCCATGTAGCGGTGCACGAAGGTGTCGATCAGCACGCGGAAGACCTTGGGGTCTTGCAGCAGCGGCGTGATGTCGCGGAACTGAACACCCGGCGCGGGCCAGTCGGGCACGGTGCGGATGTGGGAGCGAAGGTAGGCGGCGGTGTCCATGCGCGCATTATGAAGACAGCCCCGCGCGACTCGAGGTCGGGCGGGGCTGTGGGGGGCCGCACAGCCCCGGGAGGCCGTGCGCCGCGGCGTCAGGCCAGCGGCTTGAACTGGTAGCCGCTGCCGGCGGCCTCCAGGGTGCCGATGGCCGGCGCGGGGAAGTGGAAGCCGCCCATGGCGGACTTGTCCTTCACCAGCTGGTCAAACAGGCGGCGGCGCACCTGGCGAGCGAGCTCGGCGTCCATGTCGAAGGTGACGGCCCAGTCGGGGCTGCGGGCAAACAGCGACGGCACGTTGGTGACGTCGGCCACGTACATGAACGACTGGCCCTTGGAGCGCACGTTGAACACGCTCATGCCCGGCGTGTGGCCGAAGGCCGGCGCGGACTGGATGCCCGGCGCGAGTTCGGCGCCCGGCTCAAAGCGGACGATGCGGTCGGCGCCATAGCCGCCGAACACGCGCTTGGCGTTGGCCGCGGCGCCCTGGGCGGCCGGCGGCAGCGCGGCGACGCGGGCGTCGTCCATCCAGAAGGCCATCTCGGGGGCGGGCACGTGGATCTTGGCCTTGGGGAACACCTGCGAGCCGTCTTTGTTGAGCAGGCCGTTGATGTGGTCGCCGTGGAAGTGGCTGATGATGACGTGGTCGATGCTGGCGATGTCGTGGCCCGCGGCGGCGAGGTTGGCCTTGAGGCGGCCGGTGGTGGGCGGGCCGTTGTCGGCGAAGCCGGTGTCGATCAGGAACTTGGTGTTGCCGCTGACGATGAGGTAGGGCGTGAAGGGAATGTCCACGTACGCGGTGGGCAGGTTCTGCGACGCCAGCAGGGCCTTGACCTGCTCCAGCGGCGCGTTGCGCACGAACTCGTCACCCAGCGGGCGGCGCACCACGCCGTCGTTGACGGCGATCACCTCGATGTCACCGACCTTCAGGCGCGCGAAACCCGGGCTCGGCGGCGTGGGGCTGCCGAGGTCGGGGCTGTTTTGCGACAGCACGGAGGTGAAGGTGAGCGCGGTGGCACCGGCGATGCCGGCCCCCAGAAACAGTCGGCGGTCCATGCGGGAGTCTCCTGGTGGGTGGAAGGAAAGCCCCGCAGGATACCGAGCGGTCACCCGACGACTCGCCGGTCGAGGAATGCCCCGCGGCGGCGCCCGGAATTGCGCGGCGCCGTGAACCGCGATCGGGGGACAGCGGGCGCCGCCGGCCGGGGTCGGTCAGCCCGTCAGCAGCTTGGCTTCGGCCAAGGCCAGCGCCGGCGCCTTGCCGCCGATGACCAGGGTGTCGCCGCCCCCGAGCACGGTGTCGTCGTCCACCGGCGCGGGCTGCCCGCTGGCGCGGCGCAGGCTCACCGGGCGCACGCCCATTGCCGGCAGCGCGAGGCTGCCCAGCGTCTTGCCCGCATTGCGGCCGCCCGCGGGCAGCGTCACGGTGGTCAGGCGCTCGGTCTCCAGGTCGTCCACCGTGTCGTCGTCGGCGCCGTGGAAATAGCCGCGCAGCAGGTTGTAGCGGGCGTCGCGCTGGTCTTGCACGACCCGGATCACGCGCCGCATCGGCACACCGACCAGCGCCAGCGCGTGGCTGGCCAGCATCAGGCTGGCCTCGATCGCTTCGGGCACCACCTCGGTGGCGCCGGCCCCGCGCAGCTTTTCCAGGTCGATGTCGTCCACCGTGCGCACCACCACCGGCACCTGCGGCGCCTGCTCCCGGGCGTGGTGCAGCACCTTCAGCGCACTCGCGGTGTCGAGGTAGGTCACCACCACCGCGCTGGCGCGGTGCAGGCCGGCGGCCATCAGCGCCTGCAGCCGGGCCGCGTCGCCAAACACCACCGAATGTCCGGCCGCGGCGGCCTGGCGCACGCGGTCGGGGTCGAGGTCCAGCGCCATGTAGGGAATGCCTTCGCCTTCCAGCAGCCGCGCGAGGTTTTGCCCGCAGCGGCCATAGCCGCAGATGATCACGTGCTTGTCGGCGTTGATCGCCTTGCGCGCGATGGTGGTCATCTGCACCGACTGCATCAGCCAGTCGCTGCCCACCAGCCGCGTGACGATGCGGTTGGCATACATGATCAGGAAAGGGGTGGCGAGCATGGAGATCACCATGCTCGCCAGGATCGGGTTGAACAGCGCCGGCGGCACCAGCTGGTGCTGGCCGGCCAGCGTGAGCAGCACCAGCCCGAACTCGCCCGCCTGCGACAGGTACAGCCCGGTGCGCAGGGCCGTGCCCATGGGGGCGCCGAAGGCCCGCGTCAGCCCGGTGATCACCACCAGCTTGAACGCCAGCGACGCCACCAGCAACAGCAGCACCAGCGGCCAGCGCTCAATCACCAGCCGCCAGTCCAGCAGCATGCCGATGGTGATGAAGAACAGCCCGAGCAGCACGTCGTGAAACGGCCGGATGTCGGTCTCCACCTGGTGCTTGTACTCGGTCTCGGCGATCAGCATGCCCGCGACAAACGCCCCCAGTGCCAGCGACAGCCCGGCGTGCTCGGTCAGCCAGGCCAGGCCCAGCGTGATCAGCAGCAGGTTGAGCATGAACAGTTCGTCGCTCTTGCGCCGCGCCACCAGCGTGAGCCACCAGCGCATGATCTTCTGCCCCCCGGTGAGCAGCAGCCCGAGCAGCAGCACCGCTTTCACCAAGGCCAGCGCCAGCGCGGGCAACAGCTGGTCGGGCGCGCTGCCCAGCGCCGGAATCAGCACCAGCAGCGGCACCACCGCCAAGTCCTGGAACAGCAGGATGCCCACCACCCGCTTGCCATGTTCGCTCTCCAGCTCCAGCCGCTCTGCCACGAGCTTGATGACGATGGCCGTGCTGCTCATCGCCATCACCCCGCCCAGCGCCACCGCCGCCTGCCACGACAGGTTCCACCAGCGCGGCAACAGCAGACCCAGCAGCAGCGACGCGCCGGTGGTGAACAGCAGCGTCAGCACGACCTGCGACAGACCCAACCCGAACACGTGGCGTTTCATTGCCCGCAGCTTGGGCAGGCTGAACTCCAGCCCGATCACGAACATCAGGAACACCACGCCGAATTCGGCCAGGTAGCGCACGCCCTGCGAGTTCTGCGCCAGCGCCAGCGCGTTGGGTCCGATCAGCACGCCCACCACCAGGTAGCCCAGCATCGGCGGCAGACGTGCCATGCGGCAGGCCACCACACCCAGCACCGCGGCCAGCAGGTACAGCAGCGTGAGGTCGAGGGAATTCATCCGGCCGATGTTACGCGCACCCCCCGGCGATAATCGCCGCCATGGATCAACCCCCGTTTGACGCCGCCCGCGCCGCGGCGCTGGCGCGCGACACCCTGGCGATCGAGGCCGACGCCGTGCGTGCGCTGGCCGCGCGCATCGACGAGCGCTTCGAGGCCGCGTTGCGCCTGGTGCTGGCCTGCCGGGGCCGCGTGGTCGTCATGGGCATGGGCAAGAGCGGCCACATCGGCCGCAAGCTCGCCGCCACCCTCGCCTCCACCGGCACGCCCTCGCTCTTCGTGCACCCCGCCGAGGCCAGCCACGGCGATCTCGGCATGATCACCCCGGGCGATGTCGTGCTCGCCCTGAGCAACTCCGGCGAGAGCGAAGAACTCACCGCGGTGCTGCCCTTCATCAAGCGGCTGGGCGTGCCCCTGCTGGCCTTCACCGGCCGCGCCGACTCCTCGCTGGCGCGCCACGCCGACGTCGTGCTCGACACCTCGGTGGCGCGCGAGGCCTGCCCGCACAACCTGGCCCCCACCGCCAGCACCACCGCCCAGCTCGCGCTGGGCGACGCGCTGGCCGTGGCCCTGCTCGACGCGCGCGGCTTCGCGGCCGACGACTTCGCCCGCTCCCACCCCGGCGGCTCGCTCGGCCGGCGTCTGCTCACCCGCGTGGCCGACGTCATGCGCCAGGGCGACGCCCTGCCCCGTGCGCGGCCTGACACGCCGCTCATGGAACTCATGCGCGAAACCAGCGCCAAGGGCCTGGGTCTGTGCGCCGTGGTGGGCGACGACGGGCGCGTGCTGGGCGTCTTCACCGATGGCGACCTGCGCCGGCTGATCGAGCGCGACGATGGCGGCGCGCCGTTGGCCAGCCGCCGCGCCGGCGACGTGATGCGTCCGGGCGCGCGCACCATCGGCCCCGGCGCACTGGCCGCCGAAGCCGCCGCGCTGATGGAGACCCACCGCATCAACGGCCTGCTCGTGACCGACGAGGGCGGCGTGCTGGTGGGCGCGCTCACCACCAACGACCTCCTGCGGGCCAAGGTGATCTGACGTGACCCCCGTGCTCAGCTTCGACACCGCCCTCCTGCTGCGCGCGCAGCCGGTGCGCGTGCTGTTTCTCGACGTGGACGGCGTCCTCACCGACGGCGGCCTGTACTTCAGCGAGGCCGGCGAAACCCTCAAGCGCTTTCACACGCTCGACGGCCATGGGCTCAAGCTCCTGCGCCGCGCCGGCATCGAGCCCGCCGTCGTCAGCGGTCGCGACTCGCCCGCCCTGCGTGCCCGGCTCGACGCGCTGGGCCTCATCCACCGGCGGCTGGGCACCGAAGACAAGGCCCCCGCGGCCGAGGCCCTGCTGGCCGAGCTCGGTCTTGGCTGGGGTGCCGCCGCGGCGATGGGCGACGACTGGCCCGATCTGCCGATGCTGCGCCGCGCCGCGCTGGCGCTCGTCCCCCCGGGGGCGCACGCCGAGGTGCGCGCCGTGGCCCACCACGTCACCGCCGCCGCGGCCGGGGCGGGCGCCGTGCGCGAGGCGTGCGACCTGCTGTTGATGGCGGCCGGCGTCTACGGCGCCGAACTCGAGGCGCACGCCCGGTGAGCACCGCCCCCGACGAGCCGCTCGACGACATCCTGCCCGGGCTCGACCGCAGCCCGCAGCCGGCGCGCGCTCGCCGCCGTGGTCACTGGATCGACCAGCTGTCGATCTACCTGCCGGTGCTGCTCATGGGCCTGCTCGCGCTGGCCTCTTACTGGCTGCTGCGCGCCACGCCGGCGCCCAGCGCTCCCGCCGCGCCCGCGCCGCTGACCGGCGAGCCCGACTACACCATGCGCGGCTTCTCGGTGAAATCGTTTCTGCCCGACGGGCGCCTGCAGGCCGAGGTCGCCGGCGACGAGGCCCGCCACCACCCGGACGACGACCGCGTGGAGATCGACAACGCCCGCATCCGCCGCGTGGACGAGCAGGGGCTGGTCACCATCGCCAGCGCGCGCCGGGTGATCACCAACGGCGACAACACCCGCTACCTGCTCGAAGGCGACGCCGTGGTGATCCGCGAAGCGGCCACCGGCGCCGACGGCGTGGCCCGCCCGCGGCTGGAGTTTCGCGGCCAGCGTCTGGAGATCACGCTCGATCCCGACCGCGTGCGTTCCGACAGCCCCGTGGAGCTGCGCCGCGGCAACGACCGCCTCACCGCCGACAGCCTCGACTACCGCGACGACACCCGCACCGCCGACTTCCGCGGCCGGGTCCGCGTGCAGATGCTGCCCTGAACACCCTCACCCTCCCGCTGCACTGCCCCATGAACGACGCCCCCCTCGTGGTCATCACCGGTGCCTCCAGCGGCATCGGCCAGGCCCTGGCCGCCCGCTACGCGGCCGCTGGCTGGCGGCTCGCACTGTTCGCGCGCCGCACGGCCGACGTGCAGGCCTGGGCCGACGCGCGGGGCCTTGATGCCGCGCGCTGCCGCGTCTGGGCCGCCGACGTGGCCGACACCGACAGCATCGTCACCGCCGGCCGTGCCTGCCTGGCGGCTCAGGGCGTGCCCACCGTGGTGATCGCCAACGCGGGCATCAGCGTGGGCATGGACACCGCCGAGCGCGGCGACATCGACGTGATGGCCCGCACCTTCGCCACCAACAACACCGGCCTGGCCGCCACATTCCACCCCTTCGTCGACGCCATGCGCCAGTCCGGCCGGGGCGCGCTCGTTGGCATCGCCAGCGTGGCCGCGATCCGCGGCCTGCCCGGCCACGGCGCGTACTGCGCCAGCAAGGCCGCGGTCGTCGCCTACTGCGAGAGCCTGCGCGGCGAACTGCGCGGCAGCGGTGTGTCGGTCGTCACGCTGCTGCCCGGCTATGTGGACACCCCGCTCACCCGCCAGAACCGTTACTCCATGCCCTTTCTCCTGACCGCCGAGGCCTTCGCCGACCGCGCCTTTGCCGCCATCGAGGCGCGCACGAGTTACCGCGTCATCCCCTGGCAGATGGGCGTGGTGGCCAAGCTGCTGCGCCTCCTGCCCAACGCCTGGTTCGACCGACTGCTGGCTGGCCGGCCACGCAAACACCGCCAGGGGGAGGGACGCGCATGACGCTGGACGTGGTGGTGCTGTTCTTCCTGCTGGGCGTGTTCGCCCGGCTGGTCAAGAGCGACCTGCGGCTGCCCGAGCCGCTGTACGAGACCCTGTCGATCTACCTGCTCCTGGCCATCGGCCTGAAGGGCGGCATCGAACTCAGCAAACAGCCATTGGCCGAGCTGCTGCCGCAGATGCTGGCCTGCGTGTCGCTGGGCTTCGCCATCCCCTTCGTGCTCATGCCCGCGCTGCGCCTGATCGGCCTGTCGCGCGTGGACGCCGCGGCGATGGCCGCGCACTACGGCTCGGTCAGCGTGGTCACCTTCGCGGTGGCCAGCGCCTACCTGATCGCGCAGGGCGTGCCGGCCGAGTCGCACGCCGCGCTGTGGGTGGCCATCATGGAAGCGCCCGGCATCGTGGCCGGCATCCTGCTCGCGCGTCTGGGCGCGGTGGATGCGCAAGGGCGCCCGCAGCGCGTGGCGTGGGGCGAACTGGCCCACGACGTGTTTTTCGGCAAGTCGGTGCTGCTGCTGGTGGGGGGTCTGCTGATCGGCGCCGTCATGGGTGAGGCCGGTACCGCGCCGATCGCGCCGGTGTTCAGCCAGCCGTTCAAGGGCGTGCTTGCGCTGTTCCTGCTGGAGCTCGGGCTGGTGGCGGGCGCGCGGCTGGGCGACCTGCGCCGCTACGGCGTGCGGCTCGTGCTGTTTGCCGTGGCCGCGCCGCTGCTGCTCGGCGTGGTCGGTGCCCTCACCGGCGCCGCGCTGGGCCTGAGCGTGGGCGGGACGGCCTTGCTCGCCACGCTGGCGGCCAGCGCCAGCTACATCGCCGCGCCCACGGCCATGCGCCTGGCCGTGCCCGAGGCCAACGCCGCGCTGTCCATCACCGCCGCGCTCGGCGTGACCTTCCCCTTCAACATCGTCATCGGCGTGCCGCTGTACCTGCAGATCGCGCGCGCCGTCCACGGCTGAGGAGCCCCGCATGGACAAGCATCCCCGTCAGTTGCTCGTGATCATTGCGGAGGCCGTGCTCGAGAAGCGCCTGGTGGCCGACGCGCTGCGCCTGGGCGCACAGGGCTACACCGTGCACGACGTGCGCGGCGGCAGCCGCCTGGGCGCGCGCGAAGCCCTGTGGGAGGCCGACCGCAGCATCGAGGTCAAGGTGATCTGTCCGGCCGATGTGGCCGACCAGATCGCGCAGCACGTCTTGACCACGTATGCGCCGCACCATGCCTTGTCGCTCTACTTCGCCGAGGTGGCGGTCGTGCGGGCGGAAAAGTACTGATTCCCGGGGCTGGTGCGTCCCTGACGGTGGCGACCGCCCAGCAAAAAGCCCCGGGGCTGTCGCCGCGGGGCTCGGGATGCGTCATCGGTTGGGGGCGCTGCGCCCCCGTCGATCAGTAGCCGCCGCGGCCACCGCCGCCGCCGCCGTCACGGCGACCGCCGTAGGGGCTGCGGAAACCGCCGTCACCGCCGCCGCCGTAACCGCCACCGCCGCCTTCACGGCGACCACCGCCAAAGCCGCCGCCGCCGGTGCGCGGCGGACGCGCTTCCATCGGACGTGCTTCGTTGACCACCAGACTGCGGCCGCCGAAATCCTTGCCGTGCATGCCATTGATGGCGGACTGCGCCTCAGCGTCGCTGCCCATTTCCACGAAACCGAAGCCTTTGGAGCGACCGGTCTCCCGCTCCATCATGACCTTGGCGCTGCTGACCGAGCCGAAGGCGCTGAAGGCCTGGCTGAGGTCGTCATCGCGGACCGAATACGGCAGGTTGCCGACGTACAGTTTGTTGCCCATCTCGGGGACTCCTAGAACACAGAGAGAAAGTAGCGATGGAGCCCCGGTAGCACACAGAAAAATGGGTACGCGCGAAACCAACCGATCACTGTTGACGCGGCCGCCGGCGCGGCCCGCCAGACCATTATGCGCTGAATGCCGCGCCGGCCGTGACAAATTTTCATGATGTGCAAGTGCCGCGCGACCCCGATGCGCGCTTACAACACCGCCGCCGTACAATGCTGCCCAGCGCCGATTTGTTCCGGATTGCGGGCGCTTTACAAATGCCGCTAAAAGGGGGGACCCGGTCCCGCCCTTGAACCTGTGTTCACGGCGGCACCGGGTTTTCTGTTTTCGGGCCCTGTGCGCAGGGTGTTTCCGCGTGATCGTCACACCGCAGACCTACCGCTTCACCGAGCCGCTGCCACTGCGCAGCGGGGCCGTGCTGCCGGCTTACGAGCTGGTCGTGGAAACCCACGGCACGCTCAACGCCGAGCGCTCCAACGCCGTGCTCATCTGCCACGCGCTCAATGCGTCGCACCACGTGGCCGGCCTGCTCGGCGATGAACACGGCCAGCCGGTGCCGCGCAGCGAGGGCTGGTGGCACAACATGATCGGTCCCGGCAAGCCGGTGGACACCGACCGCTGGTTCGTGATCGGGGTGAACAACCTGGGCTCGTGTTTCGGGTCCACCGGCCCGACGCACATCCACCCCGACACCGGCCAGCCCTGGGGCGCCGATTTTCCGGTCGTGACGGTAGAGGACTGGGTGGACGCGCAGGCGCGGCTGCTCGATGCGATGGGCATCGACACATTGGCCGCTGTCATGGGCGGCAGCCTCGGCGGCATGCAGACCCTGAGCTGGACCCTGCAGTACCCCGAGCGGGTGCGGCACGCGGTGGTGGTGGCCAGCGCGCCGAACCTCACGGCGGAAAACATCGCCTTCAACGAGGTGGCGCGCCGCGCCATCGTGACCGATCCTGATTTCCACGGCGGCCACTACCTGCGCCACGGCACGCTGCCGCGCCGCGGCCTGCGCATTGCCCGCATGATCGGCCACATCACGTACCTCAGCGATGACGTGATGAACGAGAAGTTCGGGCGCACGCTCAAGCCGGTCGCCGGCGAGGACCCGGCCGCCGTGGCCGACATCGCCTACCGCTACTCCACCACCGACGTCGAATTCCAGATCGAGAGCTACCTGCGCCACCAGGGCGACAAGTTCAGCGAGTACTTCGACGCCAACACCTACCTGCTCATCACGCGGGCGCTGGATTACTTCGATCCTGCCCGCGCGTTTGGAGGCGATCTGTCCCGGGCGCTGTCGGTGGCGCAGGCGAAGTTCCTGCTGGTGAGCTTCACGACCGACTGGCGTTTCTCCCCGGCCCGCAGCCGCGAGATCGTCAAGGCCCTGCTGGACAACGGCCGGGCGGTGAGCTACTGCGAGATCGACGCGCCACACGGCCACGACGCCTTCCTGCTCGACGACCCCCGCTACCACGCTGCGGTGCGCACCTACTTCGCCCACACCATCGGGGGTGCCGCATGAGCGACCAGCAGGTGCAACTCGATGCGATCGCCCGGCTGGTGCCGGTGGGCGCGCGCGTGCTCGACCTGGGCTGCGGCGACGGTGCCTTGCTGGCCCACCTGCAGGCCACGCGCGGCTGCCACGGCTACGGGGTGGAAATCGACGATGCCAAGGTGCAGGCCTGCCTGCGCCGGGGCGTGAACGTGCTCCAGCTCAACCTGGAGGGCGGTCTGGCCATGTTCGGCGACAACGCGTTCGACGTGGTGCTGCAGATCGACACGCTGCAGCACCTGCGCAACGCCGAGGTCATGTTGCGCGAGACCGCCCGGGTGGGCCGCATCGGCATCGTGGCCTTTCCGAACTTTGCCCACTGGCCGAACCGGCTGGCCGTGATGCGGGGCCGCATGCCGGTGACCAAGCGCCTGCCCTACCAGTGGTACGACACGCCCAACATCCGCGTGGGCACACACGCCGATTTCGAGGTGCTGGCGCGCAACTGCGGCCTGCGCATCGACGACAGCTTTGGCTTGCACGAAGGCCATGCCGTGCGCTGGTTGCCCAACCTGCGCGCCAGCACGGCGGTGTTCCGCATCTCGCGCTGAACCGGCCGCGCGTGGGTGACGGTCGTGGGTGACGGCCGCGGCTCCTGCGCGGGCTCAGCGGTGCGCTTCCGCCGCCGCGTCGTTGCCGAAGTCGCCGTCCAGCGCGCTCTGGCCGCCCACCAGGCCCGGGTACAGCCGGCGGAAGTCCGCCACGATCTGCGCCAGCGGCAGGTCGTCGAAGCTGCCGCGCTCGTTCACGTATTCCATGTGCCGCTGGCCGGCGCGGTCGTAGGGGTGGTAGAGCGAGTCGTGAATCCCGTCAAAGTCCAGCGGTAACAGGCCGAACTTCTCGCATAGCGACAGGTTGAAGGCTGGCGTGGCCTTGCGCCAGGCTCCGTCGATCCACAGTTCGGTGTAGCCATGCCAGATGAACACGTCGGTCTGCATGGCCTGGCGCAGCTTCTCGGTGGACAGGTGGTTCTTCACGTCGGCAAAACCCAGCCGCGCCGGAATGCCCGCCGCCCGCGCAACGGCCGCCATCAGCACCGCTTTGGGCACGCACCAGCCATGCCCGGCGGCCAACGCGGTGCTGGCGCGCATGCCGGCGGACGACAGGTCGATGCGGTAGGGGTCGTAACGCACCCCGTCGCGCACCGCGTGCACCAGCGCCACCGCCCGCTCACGCATGGTTCCCCCCGGGTCGTGGGCCCGCACGAAATCCCGGATGGCGGGGTGACCGTGGTCGATGGCGGCCGTGGCCGCCAGATGGGCCGCGGTGGGGGCGGGGGCGTTGCTCATGGGCCCGACGGTAGCAGCCAGCGCGGCCCGCTGGCGACGCCTGTGCGACGAGCGCAGGCGATGTGAGTGGGCCCTCGCATCGCACCGTGCTTTCGTGCGACCGGCCGGTCCAGTCGGCAAAAGGGCGATGAAAGCCGGCCTTTTCGCGTCTATTCGGCCCTTCAGCCGCGCGGCCCCTGGCCGATATTCCATGGACCGACCATCTACCCACCGAGGACAGACACCATGGACATGCGCAATGAAGCCAACCACCTCAACCGCGCCGACAGCGCGCGCTCTGCCGCCCAGAAGGCCAGCGCCGAATTCCTGACGTTCCGGCTCGGCGGCGAGGAATACGGCATCGACATCCTGCGGGTGCAGGAAATCCGCTCTTATGAAGAGCCGACCCGCATCGCCAACGCGCCGTCGTTCATCAAGGGCGTGGTCAACCTGCGCGGCGTGATCGTCCCGGTGGTGGACCTGCGCATCAAGCTCGGCTGCGACAAGGTGGAATACAACGGCTTCACGGTTGTGATCGTTCTGAACGTGCACGGCCGCGTCGTCGGCGCGGTGGTGGACAGCGTGTCCGACGTGCTGGAACTCGCCGGCGACGTGATCAAGCCCTCGCCCGAAATGAACACCTCGGTCGACACCAGCTTCATCACCGGCATCGCCAGCGTGGGCGAGCGCATGTTGATCCTGATGGACATCGAAGCGCTCATGTCCAGCAGCGACATGGGCCTGATGGACAGCTCCCAGTCTTTGCAGTGACGCGGCCCGGCGCGCGGCGCCGGCCCCCGACGCGTTTGCCACCGAGTGATTTCCGATGTCTGCTTCCGCTTCCCACCCCTCCGTCGCCCGCCGCCTGGCCCTGCAATCGGTCGCCCTGGTGGCGATCTCCCTGGCCGTCATCAGCGGTGTGATTGCCGTTGTCGCCGAGAGCCGCACCCGCGACCGTCTGGTTCAGACCACCGGCGACAAAGCCGCCGCCATTGCCGACGCTGTCAACGCGTTTGATACCACCGCGCGCCTGATGACCGACCGGGCGTACCGGCCGTTCCGCCAGAAGTTTGGCCCTACCCTGGAGCTGGAGGGCGGCAGCCTGAAAAACTGGGGCGTTCCGCTGAACAACGACTTCACCGAGGTCGATACGTTCAACCGCACCACCGACGGTGTAGCCACCATCTTCATGCGCAAAGGCGATGACTTCGAGCGCATCAGCACCTCGCTGAAGAAGGAAAACGGCGAACGCGCCATTGGCACCAACCTCGCGCGCACCCACCCGGCCTACCCGCTGATGCTGGAAGGCAAAACCTTTACGGGTCGCGCCGTCCTGTTCGGCAAACCCTACATGACGCACTACGAGCCGGTGCGCAACGCCCAGGGTGCCGTGGTCGGCATCCTGTTCATCGGCTTCGACCTCACCGCCTTCCAGACCTCCATCGACAAGCTGGTGGCGGAATCGCGCTTCTTCACCAGCGGCGCCACCGCCATCATCGACCCGCGCGGCAGCAACGCCGAGGCCGTGTTCGTTTCCCACCCCACCGCCGCCGGCAAGAAGGTGCTGGACGTCAACCCCCAGGCCGAAGCCATGCTCACCGCACTGCGCGACGGCGAGGCCAGCGGCTATGTGCGTGAGGCCGCGCCGCTGATCAACAGCGCGATCGACGACCCGTGGATCGTCAAGCGCAACGCCGACGGCGCGGGCTGGTGGATCGTGGCCGAGGTGTCCGACACCGAGGCCATGGCCAGCCACTGGACCACCATCTACACCTTCTGGGCGCTGCTGGGCCTGACCACCCTGGGCGTGGGCGTTGGTCTGTTCTGGCTGATCCGACGCAGCGTGAGCCAGCCGCTGGGTGACCTCACCGACGCGGTCACCACCGTGGCGCAGGGCGACCTCACGCGCGCGTTCAGCACCGACCGCCGCGACGAAATCGGTCGCCTGGTGCGCGAGGTGGAATCGATGCGCCAGCGCTTCCTGGCGATGATGCGCCAGCTGCGGCAGGCCACCGACAGCATCAACACGGCGTCCGCCGAAATCGCCTCCGGCAACCAGGACTTGAGCGGTCGCACCGAGCAGGCGGCCAGCAGCTTGCAGCAGACCGCGGCCAGCATGGAGCAACTCACCAGCACCGTGCGGCAAAGCGCCGACGCGGCGCGCCAGGCCAACCAACTGGCGGCCAGCGCCGCCGAAATCGCCCAGCGCGGCGGCTCCGTGGTCTCCCAGGTCGTCACCACCATGGACGAGATCAACAGCAGCTCCAAGAAGATCAACGACATCATCGGCGTGATCGACGGGATTGCCTTCCAGACCAACATCCTGGCGCTCAACGCCGCGGTGGAAGCCGCGCGCGCGGGCGAACAGGGCCGCGGCTTTGCGGTGGTGGCCGGCGAAGTGCGCAACCTGGCGCAGCGCAGCGCGCAGGCGGCCAAAGAGATCAAGGGCCTGATTGGCGCCAGCGTGGACCGGGTGGAAGCCGGCAGCAAGCTCGTGGCCGATGCGGGCGCCACGATGAGCGAGATCGTGGGCTCGGTGCAGCGCGTCTCGGACATCATCGGCGAGATCACCGCGGCCGCGGGCGAGCAAAGCGACGGCATCGGTCAGGTCAACACCGCGGTGAGCCAGCTCGACCAGATGACGCAGCAAAACGCCGCGCTGGTGGAGGAGAGTGCGGCCGCCGCCGAAAGCCTCAAAGACCAGGCGCGTCGGCTCGACGAGGTCGTCCGCACCTTCCGCACCGGCGACGAATCCAGCGCGCTGGTGGCAGTGACCGCCGCACGCCCGCCCGCTGCCGTGGCGTCGCCGGCGGCCCGGCCGGCCGTGGCGGCCCACCCGGTGGCCAAACCCGCCGCCCCGGCGCTCAAGCGTCCCGCCCCGTCCGCGCCCACCGCGCTCCCCACCCCCACCCCCAGCCCCGCCAAGCCCGCCGCCGCGGTCGAGGGCGACTGGGAAAGTTTTTGAACACCCCAGCGTCTCACCCGACCGCGCGCGCGGATCACCAAAACTACCCACCGGAGACAAGCCATGTTCCTCACCCGCCTGAAAATCGGCCAACGGCTCGGTCTGGGCTTTGGCAGCGTGCTCGTCCTGCTGATCGCCATTGCCGCCATCGCTTGGTACAGCCTGCAGGCCTCCCGGGCCGCGACCGAGCGTGTCGTCGTGATGGAAAAGCGCGCGGCGCTGGTCGACGAGTGGGCCGCCAGCACCCAGCTCAACATCAACCGGGTGATGGCGCTGGCCAAGTCCAGCAACCACCCCGCGCTGGATGCGCACTACAAGCCGATGATCGCCAAGACCACCGAGCGCATCAACGAGATCCAGAAGGTGTTGGACGCCGAAATCTCCAGCGAGCACGGCCGCGCCCTGCTCAAGGACATCGCGCAGCGCCGCACCGAATACATCGACGCCCGCAAAGGCTACTTCGAGCTGCTCAAGGGCGGTGACATGGCCGCCGCCGAGAGCGCCCTCAACGGCAAGCTGATGCCCGCTGCCGACCGCTACACCGCCTCGCAGGCCGAACTGCAGACCTACGAGCGCGAGTTGCTGGACAAAGCCGTCGCCAACTCCAACGCGACGCTGAACCGCCAGGTGATGGTGCTGTTCGCCCTCACCGTGGCCGCGCTGGCGCTGGGCGCGATCGTGGCGTGGCGCATCGCGCGCTCGATCACGCAACCCCTGGACGACGCGGTGGCGGTGGCCAACGCGGTGGCGGCGGGCGATCTCACGCGCAGCGTGGACAGCCAGCGGCGCGACGAGCTGGGCGAGCTGCTGCGCGCGCTGGGGGCGATGAAGGCCTCGCTCATCCAGACCGTCACCCAGGTGCGCAGCGCCACCGACAGCATCAACACCGCCTCGCTGGAGAT
>NZ_JBXVVX010000004.1:0-131415 GCF_057219855.1 Hydrogenophaga sp. T66
TTGACGTGCGGCTTGGTCCGCTCGAATTTCTCTTTTGCCATTTGGTCAGCTCCAAAAGTCGAGTTTGGCGAAACACAGAAAAAGGGGTGGTGCCCATGGCGGGAATCGGACCCGCGACCTCTCCCTTACCAAGGGAGTGCTCTACCACTGAGCCACATGGGCATTGGTCAAGACCCTCGGGCCCTCACCATCTCAAAACTTCATCGCGCCGACCGGTGCCACATGGAGCGGGAGACGGGAATCGAACCCGCGTCATCAGCTTGGAAGGCTGGGGTTCTACCATTGAACTACTCCCGCCCGGGCTGGCATGTCACATCGATCGCTGGTGGAGGAGGCTGGATTCGAACCAGCGTAGGCGTAAGCCAACAGATTTACAGTCTGCCCCCTTTAGCCACTCGGGCACCCCTCCGTCGCGAAGCCCGTCATTATGCCACGCTTTTTTGACGGCGCGCCAGTGACCTGAAAAGCCGGCGGTGATCGCCAAGGCCCGCCGGACAGCGCTCACCAGTCGATCGGCGCGTCCCCGTTCGCCACGAGCCACCGGTTGACGGCGCTGAAATGGCCACAGCCGAGGAACGGCGCGGGTCCGCGCCGTGCCGACAGCGGAGACGGGTGGTTGGCGGTGAGCAGCAGGTGACGCCGCACGTCCAACCGCGGGGCCTTGCGCTGGGCGTGAGCACCCCACAGCAAGAAGGCCTTGGGCGCTCCACGGTCCGCGCAATGAGCCATCACGGCGTCAGTGAGCGCTTCCCAACCGTGGTTGGCGTGACTCGCGGGCTGGCCGTCCTCGACGGTCAGGCAGGTGTTGAGCAGCAGCACGCCTTGCGCCGCCCAGGCAGCCAGTGAACCGTGAGACGGCGGCGCCAGCGCGAGGTCGCGCTGGCGTTCCGCGAAGATGTTGCGCAAGCTCGGCGGCGGTGCCACGCCCGGGGCCACCGAAAACGCCAGGCCTTCGGCCTGACCCGGCCCGTGATAGGGGTCCTGTCCGAGGATGACCACCCGCACGGCCTCGGGCGGCGTGAGGCGCAGCGCGCGCAGCGGCTCGGGCGGATAGACCGTGGCACCGGCAGCCAGCCGCCCCTTCAAGAAGTCGAGCAGGCCAACGCCCGCGGCGCCAGCCCAGAAGTCGCGCAGCACCGGAGCCCATCCAGCCGCCACGGGCCAGGCGTCCGGAGCGACGGTGGTCAGGCGCTGATCGGCAAACACCGCTCAGGCGAACAATTCGGCCAGCGCCAGCCCGGGTTCGGGCGCGCGCATGAAGGCTTCGCCCACGAGGAACGCATGCACGCCGGCGTCGCGCATCCGGCGCACGTCGTCGCGGGCCAGGATGCCCGACTCGGTGATGAGCAGGCGGTCGGCCGGCACCCGAGGCAGCAGGTCGAGGGTGGTCTGCAGCGAAACGTCAAAGGTGCGCAGGTTGCGGTTGTTGATGCCCACCAGCGGCGTCTTCAGGCGCAGCGCGCGGTCGAGCTCGGCGCCGTCGTGCACCTCCACCAACACAGCCATGTGCAGGTCGCGCGCGATGGCCTCCAGGTCAGCCATCTGCGCGTCGTCCAGGCAGGCGGCGATGAGCAGAATGGCGTCGGCGCCCATGGCTCGGGCTTCGTACACCTGGTACGGATCGACCATGAAGTCCTTGCGCAGCACGGGCAGGTCGCAACTCGCGCGCGCCTGCTTGAGGTAATCGGCGCTGCCCTGGAAGAACGAGCGGTCGGTGAGCACCGACAGGCAGGCGGCACTCACCGCCCCGTCGCCTTCGGCATAGCTCTGGGCAATGTCGGCGGGAATGAATTCCTCGCGCAGCACGCCTTTGCTCGGACTGGCTTTTTTGACCTCGGCGATCACCGCCGCCTGCCCGGCGGCCATCTTGCGGCGCAACGCGGCCTCGAAGTCGCGCGTCAGCACCCGGCTCTCGGCGTCGGCGCGGACCGCGGCGAGGGATTTGCGACCGCGTGCGGCGGCCACTTCTGCGTGTTTGACCGCCACGATGCGGTTGAGGATGTCGCTCATCGGGAACTCCGGGGCAGCGCTCAGGCGGCAAAGGCCTTGAGCTGGTCAAGCTTGGCGCGCGCGGCGCCGGAGCGCAGTGCTTCGCGGGCGCGGGCCACGCCCGCGGCCATGTCGGGCACCACGTTGGCGGCGTACAGCGCGACGCCCGCGTTGAGGCTCACGATATCGCTGGCGGCCTTGAGGGCTGGATCGTCTCGGCCGTCGAGCACGCCCAGCAGCATGGCGCGCGAGGCCTCGGGCGTGTCCACGCGCAAGGCGCGGTTGCTGGCCATGGTCAGGCCGAAGTCCTCGGGGTGGATCTCGTACTCGAGGATTTCGCCATCGCGCAGCTCGCCGACCAGGGTCGCGGCGCCCAGGGACACTTCGTCCATGCCGTCGCGGCCGTAGACCACGACCGCGTGCTCGGCGCCGAGCCGCTGCAGCGCACGCACCTGGATGCCGACCAGATCGGGGTGAAACACGCCCATGAGGATGTTGGGCGCGCTGGCCGGGTTGGTCAGCGGGCCCAGGATGTTGAAGATGGTCTTGATGCCCAGCTCCTTGCGCACGGGCGCCACGTTCTTCATCGCCGGGTGGTGGTTGGGCGCGAACATGAAGCCCACACCGACCTGCTCGATGCAGCGGGCGATCTGGTCGGGCGTGAGGTTGATGTTGACGCCCAGGCTTTCGAGCACATCGGCGCTGCCGCTCTTGCTGGAGACGCTGCGCCCCCCGTGTTTGCTCACGCGCGCGCCAGCGGCGGCGGCGACGAACATGCTGCAGGTCGAGATGTTGAAGGTGTGCGAGCCGTCGCCACCGGTGCCCACGATGTCGACCAGGTGGGTCTTGTCCGCCACATGGACCTTGGTCGAGAACTCGCGCATCACCTGCGCGGCCGCGGTGATCTCGCCGATGGTCTCTTTCTTCACGCGCAGGCCGGTGATCAGCGCAGCCATCATCACCGGCGACATCTCGCCGCCCATGATCAGGCGCATGAGATGCAGCATCTCGTCGTGAAAGATCTCGCGGTGCTCGATCGTGCGCTGCAGGGCTTCCTGCGGGGTGATCTTGTGGCTGTGGGGCATGGCGGTGTCTCCGTCGGTCAGGGGGCAGGGGTGGCGGCCGGGGCGTCGGTGAAGGCCAGGCGCAGGCCGAAGCCGATGAACAGCGCACCAGCCACACGGTCGAGCGCCGTCATGGCGCGCTGCAGGCGTGGCGCGGCCCAGGCGGCCAGCGCGGCGTAGCCCAGCGTCACCGGCAGCGCGTTGATGCTGAAGATCAGCCCCAGCAGCAAGAAGGCGATGGTCTTGTTCGGCGTGGCCGGGTCGATGAACTGGGGCAGAAAGGCCAGGAAAAACAACGCGACCTTGGGGTTGAGCACGTTCGTGAGGAAGCCGTTGCGGAACACGCGCCCCAGTGGAGCCGGCTCGAAGGCCGCGGGCGGCGTCTGGCCCGGCGCCGGGGCGGGTGCGCGCAGCAGCCGAACGCCCATGACGAGCAGGTAGGCTGCCCCGATCCATTTCAACGCCGTGAAGGCGGTGGCCGAGGTGGCCAGCAACGCACCCAGCCCCACGGTGGCGATCGCCACGTGCACGAAGCAGCCGGCGAAGATGCCCAGCGCCGCCACCGCCCCGGCGCGGGCACCGTGGCGCAGCGAGGTGCTGACGATGCACAGCACGTCCGGCCCGGGCGTGAGGTTGAGCAGCCAGCCGGCAGCCATGAACAGCAGGAGCTGGGAAGCGTCGGGCATGGAAATGCTCAGTACACGCCGGTGGATGCCGGCACCGGCGCATCGGCAGGCTGCGTGGCGAACTCGCGCACCGCAGCGATCGCCCGGTCGATGCCGGCGGCGTCCACGCCGAGGTGGGTGACGAAGCGCAGCCCGATCAGGCCGGTGGCCAGCACGCCGCGGGTGCGCAGGTGCGCCAGCAACGCCGGGCCGCGGTCGTCATCGACGTCGAGAAACACGATGTTGGTGGCGGCCGAGCGCACGCGCAGCCCCGGCAGTCCGCTCAGGCCCTCGGCCAGCCGCTGGGCCAGGGCGTGGTCGTCGGCCAGCCGGTGCACATGGTGCTCCAACGCGTGCGACGCGGCGGCGGCCAGCAACCCCGATTGGCGCAACCCGCCGCCCAGCATCTTGCGCCAGCGCCGGGCCGAGGCCACGAGCGCGTGGGAGCCGCACAGGGCCGAGCCCACCGGGGCGCCCAGCCCCTTGCTGAAGCAGACAGACACGCTGTCAAAGCGGTCGGTGATCGCACGCAAGGCGGCGAACGTATCGCCGCCTGGTCCGGCGTCGGCCACGGCGGCATTGAACACGCGGGCGCCGTCGAGGTGAGTGGCCAGGCCATGCTGCCGCGCGAGCGTGGTGAGCTCGTCGAGGTAGGCCGCCGGCATGGGGTGGCCGTTCCAGGTGTTTTCCAGGCAGAGCAGGCGGGTGCGCGCGAAGTGCGGGTCGTCGGGCTTGATGGCCGCTCGCACGTCGGCCGCACTCAGGCGGCCCTGCGCGTCCTGAGGCAGCGGCTGTGGCTGAATGCTGCCCAGCACCGCCGCACCGCCGCCTTCATAGCGGTAGGTGTGGGCCAGTTGGCCGACCAGGTATTCGTCGCCCCGGGCGCAGTGGGCCATGATCGCGCACAGGTTGCTCTGCGTGCCGCTGGCCATGAAGAGCGCGGCCGGCTTGCCGGTGATCGCGGCGATCTTGTCCTGCAGCGCATTCACCGACGGATCGTCGCCGAACACATCGTCGCCCAGTGGCGCGGCAAACATCGCCTCGCGCATCGCCGCCGTGGGCTGCGTCACGGTGTCGCTGCGCAGGTCCACCACGCCGGTCCCAAAGCCCACCGGGGACGCCGCGCCGCCGGGGCGCGAATCGGCGGGGGATGGGCTCACGGCGTTTGCTCCAGGAAGTTCTTGAGCATGGCGTGGCCGTGTTCGGTGAGGATGCTTTCCGGGTGGAACTGCACCCCTTCGATGGCCAGCGTCTTGTGCTTCACGCCCATGATCTCGCCGTCGTCGGTCCAGGCCGTGACCTCGAGTTCCGCCGGGCAATCGCTGCGGCGGATGGCCAGCGAGTGGTAGCGGTTGACGGTGAATCGCGCCGGCAGCCCCGCGAACACGCCGCGCTGGGTCGTCGTGATCTCGCTGGTCTTGCCGTGCATGAGCTGCTGGGCGCGCACGATGGTGCCGCCCAGGGCCGCGCCGATGCTCTGGTGCCCCAGACACACGCCCAGGATGGGCAGCTTGCCGGCGAAATGGCGGATGGCCGGGACCGAGATGCCGGCCTCGGCGGGCGAGCACGGACCGGGCGAGATGACGAGCCGGTCGATTTCGCCGGCCTCGAAGCGGCGCTGCAGCTCGTCCACGCCCACCTCGTCGTTGCGAACCACAGTCACCCGCGCGCCGAGCTCGCCGAGGTACTGGACGATGTTGAAGGTGAACGAGTCGTAGTTGTCCACCATGAGGACACGCGGGCCCCCACGCTCCCCCGCTGCGCGTGGGTCGCTGCCCCCCGAGGGGGCTTGAACGCCTTGGGGCGGCCCGGCGTCGTTCAGTCTGTTGAGACTCATTCCAGCCCCTCCTCCACCAGTTCGGCCGCGCGCAGCAGCGCGCGCGCCTTGTGTTCGGTCTCCCGCCATTCCATCTCGGGCACCGAGTCGGCCACCACGCCGGCCGCGGCCTGCACGTGCAGCGTCTGGTCCTTGACGATGGCGGTGCGGATGGCGATGGCCAGGTCCATGTCGCCGGCGTAGCTGAGGTAGCCGCAGGCCCCCCCGTAGATGCCGCGCTTGACCGGTTCGAGCTGATCGATCAGTTCCATGGCGTGGACCTTGGGCGCGCCGGTGAGCGTCCCGGCGGGGAAGGTGGCCTTGAGCACATCCATGTTGGTCATGCCTTCGTGCAACAGGCCTTCCACGTTGCTCACGATGTGCATCACGTGGCTGTAGCGCTCGACGACAAACGCCTCGGTGACCTTGACGCTGCCGATCTGCGCGATGCGGCCGATGTCGTTGCGCGCCAGATCAATCAGCATCACGTGTTCCGCGCGCTCCTTCGGGTCGTTGACCAGCTCGAGCTCGGCGGCCTTGTCCTTCTCGGGCGTGGCGCCGCGCGGGCGGGTGCCGGCCAGGGGACGGATCGTGACCTTGGTGCCTTCGTCGGTGCGCTCCTGGCGCACCAGAATCTCCGGACTCGCCCCGACCACGTGGAAATCGCCGAAATGGTAGTAATACATGTACGGCGACGGGTTGAGCGAGCGCAGCGCGCGGTACAGCGAGAGCGGCGATTCGGTGTACCGCTTGCTGATGCGCTGACCGACCTGCACCTGCATGAAATCGCCTGCGGCGATCAGTTCCTTGGCGCGCTCGACAGCGGCCAGGTAATCGGCCTTGGCGAAGCCGCGCTCGGCGGGGTGCGGCTGCGTGGCTTTCACCTGCGGGGCGCTCACCGAGTATTTGAGGGATTCCTTGAGTTCGCGCAGACGCTTCTTGGCGGCGCTGTAGGCCTCGGGCTGGCCGGGGTCGGCGTAGACGATGAGGTAGAGCTTGCCGGACAGGTTGTCGATGACCGCCAGCTCTTCGCACTGCAGCAGCAGGATGTCGGGGCAGCCCAGCGTGTCGGGCGGGCAACTGGCTTCGAGCTTCTTCTCGACGTAGCGCACCGCGTCGTAGCCGAAGTAACCGGCCAGTCCGCCGCAGAACCGCGGCAGCCCGGGCCGCAGCGCGACGCGAAAGCGCTGCTGGTAGGCCGCGATGAAGTCCAGCGGGTTGCCGCCCGCGGTTTCGATGACTTCGCCGTCGCGCACCACTTCGGTCACCGCCGCATCGCCGAAGCCGCGGGCCCGCAGCAGGGTGCGGGCGGGCAGGCCGATGAAGCTGTAGCGCCCGAAGCGCTCGCCGCCGACCACGGACTCCAGCAGAAAACTGTGGGCACCGTCGCCGCGGCCGTGGGCCAGTTTGAGGTAGAGCGAGAGGGGGGTTTCGAGGTCGGCAAAGGCCTCGAGCATCAACGGGATGCGGTTGTAGCCCTGCTGGGCCAGGCTCTTGAATTCGAGTTCCGTGATCATGTTCCGTCTTTCAGCGCCCGGCGGTCATGGGGCCGGGGCGTCGGGTCCTGGGGAGCGGCGGGAATCACCGCGCGGCGGGGAGGCGGCTCGTCGGCGCGGGGCCGGGGCCTCCCGGAGGGGGTGGGGCACGTTACGCTGGCTTGCGCCAGGGCCAGGCTCCCCGGCCGGGGCGGCGCGGCAGCTCACTGCGGGGGATCGTGCTCAGACGGGACATGGTGGCCGCACTATAGCAAAGCGCACGCCCCGCCAAGGCCCGGCGCGGGGGCGGCGACACCGGGTGAACACCGCGTGGACGACCCCAGCGCCCGCATGCTTTGGTTTTAGGGATCAACCCGCTGTGTGGCCCGGGCCGCGCGCCGGGAGAATCCCGCGCAGCGAACGACCGTTCGATTCTTGTGCAGCGCACCACCCTCCCACCGCAGGATTTCCGATGAAACGACTGGCCCTCGCCGGCGCACTCGCGCTGGCTACCCTGCTGACCCTCCCCGCCCACGCCAACGTGACCGACGTGGCCGGCGTCAAACTCGACCAGCGCATCACGGTGGCGGGCAGCCCGCTGGTGCTCAACGGCGCGGGCGTGCGCTTCAAGGCCATCTTTCAGGTCTACACGGCTGGCCTCTACCTCACCCAGAAGGCCGACACCACCGACGGTGTGCTCGGCGCACCCGGCCCCAAGCGCATGACCATCACGATGCTGCGCGACATCGATTCCGGCGAACTGGGCAAGCTGTTTTCGCGCGGCATGGAAGACAACATGGAGCGCGGCGAGTTCGTCAAGCTGATTCCGGGCGTGCTGCGCATGAGCGAGGTATTCAGCAAACACAAGAAGCTGCTGGCCGGCGAGACGTTCATCATCGACTGGGTGCCGGGCACGGGCACGGTGCTCACCATCAAGGGCCAGGTCGAGGGCCAGCCGTTCAAGGAGCCCGAGTTCTTCAACGCGCTCATGCGCATTTGGCTGGGGCCCAAGCCGGCCGACAACCTGCTCAAGGACGCCCTGCTGGGCAAGTCAAAGCAGCCGGTCCAGAGCCGCTAAAGAGTCGAGCAGCGCGTCGTGCGGCGCGCGCTCGATCGGCTCGCCGTGGTTGTAGCCGTAGCGCACCAGCGCCACGCGACACCCGGCCCCGCGCGCGGCGAGCGCGTCGTTCTGCGAATCGCCCACCACCAGCACCTCCGCCGGCGCCACGCCGAGCGCTTCGCAGGTGCGCCGGACGGGCAGCGGGTCGGGCTTGGTGCGCTCGAAGCTGTCGCCGCCAAACACGTGGGCGAAGTGGCCGTCGAGTCCCTTCGCGCGCAGCAGCGGCAGCGCGAAATCGCGCGGCTTGTTGGTGAGGCAGGCCAGCGGCAAGCCACGGGCGCGCAGCACCTGAAGGCCGTCCAGCACGCCGGGGTACACCGCGCTGTGGGCGCCATTGCACGCGCGGTAGTGCGCCTGGTAGCGCGCCCAGGCGGCGTCCTGGAGCGCCGCGGCGCCGCTGTCGTCGAGGCCGCCGTGGCGCAGGGCGCTGCGGATCAGGTGGGCCGAACCCTTGCCCACCATGCGCTCGATGTCGGCGCGCGCAACCGGCGGGCGGCCGAGGTCGGCCAGCGTGGCATTGAGCGCCACGTCGAAGTCGCCCAGCGTGTCGACCATCGTGCCGTCGAGGTCGATGATCAAGGCCCCCACGCTCCACCGCTGCGCGGCAGCCGCCTCTTCAGGGCGGGTCGCCATCACCGCAGCGCCGCGCGCATCTGGTCGATCACGGCGCGGTAATCGGGCTTGCCGAAGATGGCACTGCCGGCCACGAAGGTGTCGGCGCCGGCGTCGGCCACGCGGCGGATGTTGTCCGGCTTGATGCCACCATCCACCTCCAGCCGGATGTCGCGGCCGCTGGCCTCGATGCGGCGGCGGGCCAGCTCGATCTTGCGCAGCGCCGAGTCGATGAAGCCCTGGCCGCCGAAGCCGGGGTTCACGCTCATGATGAGGATGAGGTCGATGTCATCGATCAGCCAGTCCAGCACATCCAGCGGGGCCGCGGGGTTGAAGGTGAGGCCGGCCTTGAGCCCGCGGGCCTTGATGGCCTGCACGCTGCGGTGCACGTGGGTGCTGGCGTCGGGGTGGAAGCTGATGAGGTCGGCGCCAGCGTCGGCGAACGCCTGCGCGAGCGCGTCCACCGGCTGGACCATCAGGTGCACGTCGATCGGCACCGGCGTGCCGTCGGGCTTCTTCGCGTGGGGCTTGAGCGCCTGGCAGACCATCGGCCCGAAGGTCAGGTTGGGCACGTAGTGGTTGTCCATCACGTCGAAATGGATCCAGTCGGCGCCCGCGGCCACGACGGTGCGGACCTCCTCACCCAGGCGGGCGAAATCGGCAGAGAGGATGGACGGCGCGATGCGGAAGGTGGTGTCTGAGGGCATGGGAATTTCCAGGGGCGGTGCGCGGGCGACCGCCGCGGCGGTGGGGCGCCGCGGGGGGTCAAGCCGGCGCGAAGCCCGCATTTTCGCAGGGCTTCCGGCGGTTTGCAGGCCCGCGTTAACATGCCGCCCATGCCGAAATACCTGTTCACCGTCGAGGCCGAGCCGCAGTACCTGAGCGAGCAATCCGCGCCCGAGGAAGACCAGTACGCGTTCGCCTACACGATCACCATCACCAACACCGGCGAGGTGACGGCGCAGCTGATCGCGCGGCACTGGATCATCGACGACGCGCGCGGCCACACCGACGAGGTCAAGGGCCTGGGCGTGGTGGGCCACCAGCCGCTGCTGCGGCCGGGCGAGTCGTTCCAGTACACCAGCGGCACCCGGCTGGCCACGCCGACCGGCAGCATGCGCGGCAGCTTCTTCTGCGTGGCCGAAGACGGCGAGCGCTTCGAGGCGCCGGTCGCGGCTTTTGCGCTGCGCGCCGATGGCGCCGGTGGCGATGTCATCGCGCGCGTGCTCCACTGAGCCGCTGTCCAGCAACCCGGCGCGCCGCGGCGCGCCCCATTCCGTGAACGCATGAGCCTGACGACCTTGCTGGCGTCGATGGACGCCGACGCGCCGTTGGCGCAACGCCACCTGTGGCTGATCGAGCTGTTGCGCTGGGTGCGCGGCACCGAGCGCGAGAAGGAGCGCGACGCGAGCGCGGCGGTGGCGCGCGTGCGCCTGGCGCTCGACACGCTCGCCGACGATCCGGCCGCGCTGGCGCGCTGGCGGGTCTGGTGGCAGCGGTTCAGCGAGACGGTGGACGTCACGCCGCTGCTGGCCGACCACGGTTTCGCCCCGCGCACCGCGTTTCTCAGCGAGTTCGGTCATCGGCTGCGGCGCAAGCTGCTGCCCGGCACGCCGGAGACCACCGACCTGGCCGAGCTGTTCGGCCTGCTGCTGCCCAGCGACGCGGACGCGCACTGGATCAAGGCGCTCGACCGCGCCACGCTGCAACGGCTGTCCGCGGTGTTGCTGACCGAGACCGACGCCGCACGCTGGCAGGGCGAACTGATGGACGCGCTGACCTTCTGTGTCAGCCAGGTCAGCGCCACCGGCTTTGCCAGCGAGATCCGCGTGCGCCTGTCGCCGCAGGCGGCGGCCGAGCGGGCGTTCCATCAGCTGCCGGTGGATTTCGAGGCCTTCCGCGCCGCGGCCGCGGCCGACGGCGTGCGCAGCGCAACCGCGCGGGCCGCCGCCCAGCGGCTGATCGATCGGCTCGACGCCTGCCGCCACGCGGCCTACACGGTGTACGCCCACCTCGACCAGCACGGCGTGTCCGTGGGCATCGTCTTCCGCCTGCGCCAGCTGCGCGAGCGCATCGTGCGCATCAAGCAACTGCTGGACTGCCTGCACAGCGCCGAACCGGAACGCGCCACGGCGGGCTTGCTCGCCGACCTGGCGCAGGTCGGGCGCGACAACCGCAGCCTGCGCGCCCTGGTGGCCAGCAGCGCGCACCTCACCGCCGCGAAGGTGGCCGAGCGCAGCGCCGAAAGCGGCGAGCACTACATCACCCGCAACGCCAGCGAGTACCGCGACATGCTTGGCAAAGCCGCGGGCGGTGGCGCCGTGCTGGGTCTGACCACGTGGGTCAAGTTCGCGCTCGCCGGCGTGGGCCTGTCGGCGTTCTGGGGCGGCTTCGCGGCCGGCCTGAACTACGCCACGTCCTTCGTGCTGATCATGCTGCTGCACCTCACGGTGGCCACCAAGCAGCCGGCCGTGACCGCCCCGGCGATGGTGGCCAAGCTGCGCGACATCAAGGCCGACGGCGCGGTCGAGCGTTTCGTGGACGAGGTCGCGCACCTGTTCCGCTCCCAGATCGCGGCCATCCTGGGCAACATCGGGCTGGTGATTCCGGTGGTGCTGCTGATCAGCGCGGTGCTGCACATCACCACCGGCACCGCCATGATCGGCGAGGAAAAGGCCCGCCACACGCTGGAGGGCCTGAACCTGCTCGGCCCAACCGCCCTGTTCGCGGCCTTCACCGGCGTGCTGCTGTTTGCCTCCAGCATCATCGCCGGCTGGATCGAGAACTGGTTCGTCTTCCACAGACTCGACTCGGCCATGGCCCACAACCCGCGCTGGACCGGCCTGCTGGGACGCGAGCGCGCCGCGCGCTGGGCGGCCTTCATGCGGCGCAACGTGTCCGGCCTGGCCGCCAACGTCTCACTGGGCTTCATGCTCGGCCTCACGCCGGCCTTCGCCCAGTTTTTTGGCCTGGGGCTGGACGTGCGCCATGTCACCTTGTCGGCCGGTCAGGTCAGCGCCGCCGGTTTCGCGCTGGGCTGGGAAGTCCTGCGCGAACCGGCGTTCTGGTGGGCGGTGGCCGGTGTGCTGGTGGTGGGGCCGATCAACCTGACCGTGAGCTTCTACCTCGCCTTCCGGCTGGCGCTTCAGGCGCAGGCCATCAGCCCCGGCAACCGCGGGCTGATCCGCGCGGCCATTCGCCAGCGCCTGCGCCGCGCGCCGGCGAGTTTCCTCATGCCGCCGCCCGACGCGGCGCCGGATACCTCCCGCCCGGCGGCCTGAGCATGGGTGAGTTCGACCTGATCCGCCGCCACTTCACCCGACCCGCCCCGGCGGGCGGCGCGGTGGTGCTCGGCGTGGGCGACGACGCGGCGTTGCTGCAACCGAGCCCCGGCCACCAGCTCGCCATCTCCACCGACATGCTGGTCGAGGGTCGCCACTTCTTCGCGGGCGCCGAGCCCGAGGCCCTGGGCCACAAGGCGCTGGCCGTGAACCTGAGCGACCTCGCCGCCATGGGCGCACGGCCGTTGGGGGTGACCCTCGCCCTGGCCCTGCCGGCGGTGGACGAGGCTTGGCTCGGCGCGTTCGCGCGCGGCCTGTTCGCGCTGGCCGACGCCCACGCTTGCCCGCTGATCGGCGGCGACACCACGCGCGGTCCGCTCACCCTGTCGCTGACCGTGATGGGCGAGGTCGAGCCCGGCCAGGCCCTGCGGCGCGACGCGGCCCGCCCGGGCGACGACCTGTGGCTCAGCGGCCGCACCGGCGAGGCCCGGCTGGCGCTGGCGATCCGCCGCGACGAAGCCTGGGCGCGCGGCGCGCGCGACGCGCTCGGCACCGTGGCCGCTCGCATGGACCGGCCGACGCCGCGCGTGGGGCTCGGGCGCGCGCTGGCCGGCGTGGCGCGCGCGGCGCTGGACGTGAGCGATGGCCTGGCCGGCGACCTCGGCCACATCCTCGCGGCCAGCGGCGTGGGCGCGGTCATTGACGAAACGGCCCTGCCGGTCGCGCCCGCGCTGGCGGGCCTCGACGCCGCCTCGCGTCGCGCCTGCCTGCTCGCCGGCGGCGACGACTACGAGCTGCTGTTCACCGCCGATCCGGCCGCCCGCGAGGCCGTGCAGGCCGCCGGCCTGCGCAGCGGCACGCCGGTGACCCGCATCGGGCGGATCGAGGCGGACGCCGGGCTGTGGCTGCTTGCCGTCGGTGGCGCCCGGGAGCCGCTGGTCGCGCGCGGCTTCGACCACTTCGGCTGACGCGCGGCGCGCGACCGGCCTGACCGTTCGTCCGCCGCCGGCGGCGCGGGTGTGGCAAATCTCTCGCCGCGGGCGGGTGGTGGCGCCGACGGCCTCAAGCCCACCGGGTGGCGCGCCGATCGAGCGCGCACACACGCCCGCCGAGCCATGACGCCACCCCGCTTCCATGTCCCCGGACGCCCCGCGCTGCGCGCGCGGCGCGCCGTGCCGTGGGCGTTGGCCGCGCTGCTCGCCGCGCCGGGCGGCGGCGCGCTGGCCGGTTGGCCCGCGCTGGTGCCGGCCGAGGCCCACCGCACCCAGGTGATCGGGCTGCAGCAAGGCACCGCCGCCTCGGCCCGGGTGCGCGACATCAGCCGCCAGGGCTTTGAGCTCGCCGGCGGCGGCTGGGTCGACTTCGGCCGCTGGTATCGCCCCGCCTGGACCGACACCGAGGTGTCGTTTCTCACGCCCCTGCGCCCGCACCTGGGACTGATCTGGGGCGTGTCCACCGGCGAGCGCGGCGAGAAGTACCGCATCGACCCCAGCCTGCGGCTCGGCCTGCTGCTCATCGGCGAACAGGGCCCGCGCACCCGCTGGTCGGTGCAGGTCACCACCGTCCTCGGCGGCCGCTTGCGCGAGCGCGCCTGCACGGCCGACTACGGCGACATCGGCGGCGTGCAGGCGGTCAACTGCCGGCTCGCCGCGAGCGAGCTGCCGCCCGCCCAGACGCTGGATTACCTGCTGAACGAAAAACCCGGCGGGCGCACGCGGATCGCGCTGCGCTGGTCCCACGCCTTCTGATCCTTTTCACCCCCACCAAGGCCCACCATGAACACCACCCGCCCCGCCCGCCGCCCCAGCGCGCTCCTGGCCCTGGCCTTCACCACATGCGCAGCGCTCCCCGCGCACGCCCAAGACACCGGCGCCGGTCTCGACGCCGAGGCGAGCCTGCTGAACGCCGCCACGCCTGCCTGGATGCACAGCGACGTGGGCGCGGCGTGGCGCCAGGGCTGGCGCGGCCAGGGCACCACCATCACCGTCGTGGACGACTTCCGCAGCGCCTCCACCTCGACCGGCCGGCTCGGCACGACCACCCAGCGCCTGCGCCATGGCGAATGGACCGCGATGGAGGCCGGCATGGTTGCGCCGCTGGCCACGGTGCGCCGCCACGACTTCGCCAGCGGCAGCGCGGTGTCGCTGCAGCGCGGGCTCAACGTGCTCAACCTGAGCTACGGCATGATGGCCCGCGCGGGTTACCAGGCCAGCCAGATCCGCTGGAGTGCCCAGGAGAACAGCATCATTGGCTACGCCCGCCAGGGGCAGGCGGTGGTGGTGAAGGCCGCGGGCAACGACGGCACCGCGCTGACCGGCGCGAACCGCCAGGGGCAGACGGACTACCTCAACCTTGCGCTGCGCGGCACGGCGTCCACGATTTACGTGGGCGCGCTCAACACCCATGGCTCCACCACCGCCCGCGCGTCACTGGCCAGTTACTCAAATACGCCGGGCAGCGACGCCACGCTGCAGCGCCAGTTCCTGGTGGTGGGTGTGACCGGTCAGGCCACCGGCCTGTACGGCACGTCCTTCGCCGCGCCCATCGTCAGCGGCTACGCCGCGGTGCTGGGCAGCAAGTTCACCTCGGCCACGCCCACCCAGATCACCAACCAGCTGCTCAACACCGCCCGCCAGGACACGATCGCCGGCTACCGCGCCACGCTGCACGGCCGCGGCGAGGCGAGCCTGTCGCGCGCGCTGGCGCCGCAGGCGATCCGCTGACGCACCGGCGTCGCGCGAACGCCCGCGATCAGCCGGCCGTCGACGCCCGCATCACGGCGCCCAGCGTGCGCGCCACCGCCGCCCCGTCCAGCCGGGGCGTGTCGAGCCACACGAAGCGCCCCGCCGGCGCGCCCGCCGTGTCGGCCGCGGCGGTGGCGCGGTCGGTGTGCGCGTCCACCAGCACCGTGACCCGCAACGGCCCCGCTGCGGCGGCGAGCACGCGCAGCTCGTGGCGGCAGCCCGCGTGGCGAGCCTCGAAGCCGCGCAGGTCCATCAGCACCGCGTCGCTGCGCGCCACCAGACCGGCCAGCACCAGCCGCCAGCTGGCGTCGGTGCCGTGGGCCTCGCTCACGCGGTAGCGCCCGTCCGGGTCTGGCGCGGCGGGCAGCGCGGCCAGCCAGTCGCGCACGCCGCCGGCGTCGTGCAGGAAGCGGCCGGCCAGGCGGCGATCGAGGAAGGTGAACAAGTCGTCCGGATCGAGCGTGCGGCCCAGCAGGTCGGTGCCGGCGATCAACACCACCGGCCCGTGGACTCGCCACCGCTCCACCACCCGGTCGAACAAGGCCCCCACCGCCGCGTCGCGCTGAAACACCCGCAGCACCAGCAGCGTGGGCGCCGGGCCACGCGGCCGGACCCAGCCGCGCGCCAGCCACGGCACCACCAGCACCCAGACCCAGGGCACGGCCACCACCCAGCCCACCGCACCGCGCCCCTCCCAGGCCGGCAGCGCGCTGGCCACCAGCACCACCGCCCACCACGCGGCGGTCTGGTACGTGAGGTCGGAAAAGCGCTGGGCCGCGTAGGCCCGGGCCAGCGCCCGCGCGCCCCACCAGGCCAGCGGCAGCACGGCCAGCCACGGCGCCAGCGCCACCAGCGCGATCGCCGGCCAGGCGCCCACCGCCTCCACCGCCGCGACCATCCACGCCGGCGGTGACTGCACCTGCGCCGCCAATGCGCCCAGCGCCAGCGTGCTCGCGCCGGCCAGGGCCAGTCCAAACGGCAACACATAGGGCGCCGCCGCCCGCAGCCGGCCGCTCGCGCCGATGAGCGCCGTCACCGCCACCGGCAACACCACCAGCCCCGCGAGCCAGCCCGCGGTGGCCAGCGGTTGCGGCACCACCGAGCGCCACAGCACCACCGCCAGCACACCCAGCAGGTACACGCCCACCGCCGCCCAGGTGCGCGCCCACGACCAGCGCCGCCACAGGCCCCAGGTCAGCACGGTCGGCCACGCATAGACCAGCCCCAGCACCGCCGCCCGCGCCGGCGTGAGCCCACCCTCGGGATACACCAAGGCCAGGGCCAGCACCGCCTGCGACAGCGCCACCAGCGCCCCGGTCAGCGCGATCACCGCCCCCACGCGCCGCTCGGCCGCGCGCTGGGCCGCCGCGTCGGGGGCCACCGGGGCGCGGGTCGGCCACGCGCCAGGCCCCTCCAGCGCCACCTCATGGCCGCCGGCCGACGCGCTGCCCGCCATGAGCGCGAGCAAGCGGCGGCGGTAGGCCGCCACCAGCAGCGCCGCCACGCCCGCGGACAACACCACCCCGATCACGATGGCGCTGAGCGCCGCCCCGCTGGCCTGTTCCATGGACCCTCCTGCGCCGCCCGGACGGGCTGCCCCGCCGCCGATAATTCGCCGATGGCCGACGCGATACCCTCCACCCCCGTGCTGCGCCCGGACGCGCGCTTCCTGTTCGCCCACCCTGCGCACTTCATCGCGCTGGGCGCCGGCGCCGGGCTCGCGCGGCGCGCCCCCGGTACCGCCGGCACCCTCTGGGGCTGGGTCGCGTTTCTCCTGCTGCAGCCGCTGCTCAGCCCGCTCGGCTGGGCCGCCCTCATTCTGGTGGCCCTCGCCGTGGGCTGGTGGGCCTGCACCGTGACCGCCCGGCACATGGCGATCGCCGACTCGGGCCACATCGTCTGGGACGAGATCGTCGCCTTCTGGATCGTGCTCTGGCTGATCATGCCGGCCGGGCTGCTGGCGCAGATCGTGGCCTTTGCGCTGTTCCGCCTGTTTGACGCCGTCAAGATCGGCCCCATGGCCTGGGCCGACCGAAGCTTCAAAGGCTTTGGCCCCCGCGGCGGCTTCGGCATCCTGCTCGACGACCTCGCCGCCGCGCTGTGCACGCTGCTGGTGATCGCCATCTGGCGTTTCTGAGCGCCGCCGCCATGCGTCCCACCGAACCCCACACGCCCGCGGCCCCGGAGGCCCCGGAGGCCCCCGACGCCGCCGCACCCGTCGCCGCGCTCGTCGCCGCGCTCGACGCCAGCCTGCGCGCGCGCGCCTGGCGCGTGGCCACCGCCGAGAGCTGCACCGGCGGGCTGATCGCCGCTGCCTGCACCGACCGCGCCGGCTCCAGCGACTGGTTCGAGCGTGGCTTCGTGACCTACTCCAACGACGCCAAGACCGAGCTGCTCGGCGTGCCGGCCGCGCTCATCGAGGCCCACGGCGCGGTGAGCGAGCCCGTGGCCCGCGCCATGGCCGAGGGCGCGCGCGCCCGGGCCGGCGTGGCGGTGGCGCTGTCCGTCACCGGCGTGGCCGGCCCGGGCGGCGGCAGCGCGACCAAACCGGTGGGCACGGTCTGGTTCGGCTGGGCCACGCCCGCCGGCAGCCACACCGAGCGCTGCCAGTTCCCCGGCGACCGCGCCGCCGTGCGCCGCGCCGCCACGGCCCACGCGCTGGCCGGGCTGCTGACGCGCCTGCCGGGGTCCGGCGGTGGCTGAGGCGTTCAAACTGCTGATCAACCCGGCGCGCGTGGCCCACACCGCGCACCACCTGCACCGCGCCTGGCCCGCCTTCGACGCCGCGCGCTTCACCGCCCTGGCCACCGACGGTCTGGACGCGCTGGAATTCAAGGCACGCGCCCACCGCCTGGCCGACGCGCTGCAAGCCACCCTGCCCCCGGCGTTCGACCGGGCGCTGGGCGTGGTGTGCGACGCGCTGGCCCCGCCGCTCCCGCTGGACGCGCAGGGCGAGCCGGTCGGCCTGCAGGACGGGCTGCACCCCGATGGCATCGCCGGCTGGGCGCTGTGGGGCGTGGGTGAGTGGGTGGTGCGCGCCGGCGCGCACGACGTGCCGCGCGCCCTGGCGGGCCTGCACGCCATCACCCAGCGCTTCACCGCCGAGTTCGCCATCCGGCCCTTCCTCGCCCACGCGCCCGAGGCGGTGTGGCCGGTGCTGCGGCGCTGGGTGGACGACGACAGCGCCCACGTGCGCCGCCTGGTGAGCGAAGGCAGCCGGCCGCGCCTGCCCTGGGGTCTGCGCCTGCAGGCCGCCATCGCCGACCCGACGCCCGCGCTGCCGCTGCTGGCGGCCCTGCAGGACGATGCCAGCGCCTACGTGCGGCGCAGCGTCGCCAACCACCTCAACGACATCGCCAAGGACCACCCCGCGCGCGTGGCCGAGTGGGTGGCGCGCCACCGCCCCGGCGCCAGCCCGGCGCGCGAGGCCTTGCTGCGCCACGCCAGCCGCGGCCTGATCAAGGCCGGCCACCCGGCCACGCTGCGCGCCTGGGGCCTCACGCCCGGCTTCGACGGTGAGGCCAGCCTCGCGCTGGACCGCGCGGCCGTGCCCATCGGCGGCGCGCTCACGATCACCGCCCGCCTGCGCGCGCACCGCGCCACCCGGGCCGTGGTCGACCTCGTGGTGCACCACCAGCGCGCCCGCGGCGGCACCTCGCCCAAGGTCTTCAAGGGCTGGACGCTCGACCTGGCCGCCGGCGAGGTCGAGCAGCGGGTGCGCGTGCATGCGCTGCGGGAGGTCAGCACACGCCGGCTCTATCCCGGCGAACACCGCGTGGCGCTGCAGGTCAATGGCACGGTCGTGGCCGAGGCACCGTTCGTGCTGCTGGCCGCGGATTCCTGAGCCCGCCGGGAACCGCCGCGCCGCGGGCCACTCCACCGGGCACCATGTTTCAACGCCGACTCCTTTGGGCCTGGGGCCTGATCGCCCTGATGGCGCTCGTGCAGGGCGCGGTGGCCTGGTGGGCGATCGACACCGCCGCGCGACAGGTCGAGCGCGGCCGCGTGGCCAGCGACATCCTGCTGGCCTTTCAGGCCCTCAAGCGCTGGCCGGCCGACGGGCTCGACAGCGCCGAACTCGACCGGCTGGCCGCGCGGGTCACCGCCGCGCGGGCGATCGAGCCCGGCGCGGCCGGCGGCGAACTGACCCGGGCCCGGGAGGAGGCCATCACCGCCCTGCGCGCCGCGTTGGCGGACGGCCGCCCGCTGCGCCCGCTGCTCGACGACAGCCTGGTCCGCGAGCGGGCCGCCGTGGCCGACAAGCGCCGCGCCGCCGACGATTCGCTGCGCCTGGTCCGCGGCCTGGCGCTGGGCGCCACCCTCACGCTGGCGCTGGCCGCGGCGCTGCTGGCGGTGCACTTTTCGCGCGCGCTGCGCCGCCCGCTGGAGCAACTCAGCGACGGCGCCACCGCGCTGCAGGCCGGCGACCTGTCGCACCGCATCCCGGCCGGCGGCGACGACGAATTCGCCCGCCTGGCCCGGCGCGTCAACGCCCTGGCCGGCGAACTGCAACAGCGCCGGGCCGACGAAGCCAGCGCGCGGGAACGACTGAGCGCGCTGGTCGATGCGCGGACCGCCGAACTGCAGGACGCGCTGACCCGCCTGCAGGCGCTGGACGCGCGACGCCAGCGCCTGCTGGCGGACGTGAGCCACGAGTTGCGCACCCCCACCACCGCCATCCGCGGCGAAGCGGAGATCGCGCTGCGCGGCGGGCCGCGCGCGACCGAGGACTACCGCGCGGCGCTGGCGCGCATCGTGGAGGCCGCCGGCCACCTGGGCCACGTGATCGACGACCTGCTGGCCGTGGCCCGCAGCGACACCGACCGGCTCGGCCTGCGGCCCGCGCGCACCGACGGCAGCGCCGTGCTGCGCGCCGCCATCGACCAGGCCCGCGCGCTGGCCGCGGCGCGCGGCGTGACCATCGACACGGACGGCGACCACGAGCCCGTGGTCCTGCGCGCCGACGCGCAACGCCTGCGGCAGCTGTTCATGGTGCTGCTCGACAACGCGGTGCACTACACGCCCGCCGGCGGCCGGGTGCGGATCAGCGCCAGCCGCCCGCCGGGTCTGTGGCGGGTGGTGATCGACGACACCGGCGTGGGCATTGGCGCCGACGAGCTGCCCCACGTGTTCGAACGGCGCTTCCGCGGCGCCGCGGCGCGCGAGCGGCGGCCCGAGGGCAGCGGCCTGGGCCTGCCGCTGGCGCGCGACATCGCGCTGGCCCACGGCGGCTCGCTCGACCTGGGCAGCGCGCCCGGCGCCGGCACCCGCGCCACCCTGACCCTGCCCCCGTTGGAGGACGATGACGATGCGCCTGCTGATCGTTGAAGACGACGCCCGCGTGGCGGATTTTCTGGAGCGTGGCCTGCGCGCCGAGGGCTACCACGTGACCCTCGCCCGGCGGGGCGACGAGGGGCTGCGGGCCGCGCGCGCGCTGGCGCGCGACGCCGCCGCCGACGGCGCGCCGGCGGTCATCGTGCTCGACGTGATGCTGCCCGACATGAGCGGCCTGGCCCTGTGCGAGACGCTGCGGGCCGAGGGCGTGTCGCTGCCGGTGCTCATGCTCAGCGCGCTCGGCGACACCGAGGACCGCGTGGGCGGGCTGCGCCGCGGCGCGGACGACTACCTCGTCAAGCCCTTCGCGTTTGAAGAACTGCTCGCGCGGCTGGAGGCCCTGGGCCGCCGCGGCCCGGCGCTCGGCCCGGTGCGCGGGCGCCGTCTCGTGGTGGACGACCTGGAGCTCGACCGCGAACGCATGCAGGCGCGGCGGGGCGAGCGGCCGCTGACGCTCACCGCCCGCGAACTGGCGCTGCTGGAATTGCTGATGACGCACCCCGGCCGCCTGTTCAGCCGCGAGCGCATCCTGGCCACGGTGTGGGGCGAACACCAGGACCCCCTGACCAACGTGGTGGATGTGTATATCCGCCGCCTGCGCAGCAAGATCGACGACGGCCACCCCCGCGCGCTGATCCACACCGTGCGCGGTCTGGGCTACCGGCTGGAAGCGCCAGCGACCCCCTGAGGCGGCGCGCGCGGTCGCGCTGTCATCTGGCGTTCATGCGCGGTTCATGCCGCGCGGCGGCGGCCGCACAGCGGCGGTTCAGGCCCGGCGGGTGCAATCCCTGCATTCCCGCAACCCCACCAGGAGCCCACCATGACCCGCCTGCCCACCCTGCGCCAGACCGCCGCCTTCGCCCTGCTCGCCGCCACCACCGGCCTGGCCGCGGCCAAGGCCCCGGTGCTCAACACCAACATCACCGAGGCCGAGGTCCTGGCCGCCCAGAAAGCCTGGGGCGAGGCGCTGGTGCAGATCGCCACCACCCACGAGCGCCAGGGCCCCGCGGCCGCCAAAGCGCTGGCCGAGCGCGTGCTCGACACCGCCTACGGCTACAACGCCGGCCCGGTGCTGTTCAAGCCCACGCTGACCGAAGCGCCGCAGACCTTCCGCACCACCCGGGCCGGCGCGCTGGCCTACTTCGTGGGCGGCGACCCGGCCTTCCCCAAGGACAGCGGCTTTGCCCTCAAAGGCTGGCGCGCGGTCGAGGTGCAGAACGCCGCCATCCTGATCAACGGCGACATGGCCACCACCATGGGCAATGTGCGCATCACCGACAAGGCCGGCCAGGTGACCACCGTCGACAAGACCTGGGCCTTCCGCAAGGACGACAACGGGCAGCTGCGCATCGTGCTGCACCACAGCTCGCTGCCCTACCAGTCGCGCTGAGCCTGACCGCCGGGGCCCGCGTCCCGGCATCCGGTCAACCCCCCGGCTGTGGTACACCACGGGGCGCTCCACCGCCGCCCCGTGCCATGGCCGCCCCTCCTACCCCGCCCGCACCGCCCGCCGCGCACCCCGCCGACCACGATCCGGCCGATGGGTGGCCCGGCTTCGCGCGCACCCGGGTGCCGGCGCCCGGCGGCCACACCGCGGTCTGCCACGGCGGGCGCGCCGACGGGCCGGTGCTGGTGCTGCTGCACGGCTTTCCGCAGACCCACGTCCTGTGGCGGCGCGTGGCCCTCGCGCTGGCCGACACGTTCCGCCTGGTGCTGCCCGACCTGCGCGGCTACGGCGACTCCCCCGCGCCCCCCGACGAGCCCGAGCACGCGCAGGCCAGCAAGCGCGCGATGGCGCTGGACGTGGTGCACGCGCTCGACGCGCTCGGCATCACCGCCCCGGTGGGCCTCGTCGGCCACGACCGCGGCGGTCGCGTCGCGCACCGCCTCGCGCTGGACCACCCCGGGCGCGTGGCCCGCCTGGCCGTGATCGACATCGCCCCCACGCTGGACATGTACGCGCGCACCGACCTCGCGTTCGCCCGCGCCTACTACCACTGGTTCCACCTCATCCAGCCCGCCCCGCTGCCCGAGACCATGATCGGCGGCGCTGCGCGCGCTTACCTGCACGCCAAGCTCGGCGGCTGGGGCGCGGCCGGGCTGGCCCACGTCGAGCCCGCGGCGCTGGCCGCCTACGAGCGCGCCTTCGAGCGACCGGCCGCGATCCACAGCGCCTGCGAGGACTACCGGGCCAGCGCCGGCATCGACCTCGAACACGACCGTGAGAGCCGCGCCCGCGGCGAGCGCATCGCCTGCGACACGCTGGTGCTGTGGGGCGCGCGCGGCGTGGTCCACCGCTTCTTTGACCCACTGGCGTTGTGGCAGGCGCAGTGCGCCGCCCGCGTGAGCGGCCACGCCCTGGACGCGGGCCACTTCATCCCCGAAGAGCGCCCGGCCGACACCGCCGCCGCGCTGCGCGCCTTTTTCACCCCCGACCCGCCGGAGCCCGCGCCATGATCCTGGTCCACCACCTCAACCAGTCGCGCTCGCAGCGTGTGCTGTGGCTGCTCGAAGAGCTTGAACAGCCCTACGAGATCGTCCACCACCAGCGCGACCCCAAAACCCTGCTCGCGCCGCCCGAGCTGCAGCGCGTGCACCCGCTCGGCAAATCGCCGGTGGTGGTGGACGGCGACCTTGTGCTCGCCGAGTCGGGCGCCATCCTCGAAACCCTGGTCGAGCGACACGGCCCGCACCTGCGCCCGGCCGCCGGCACCCCCGAGGCCCTGCGCTACCGCTATTTCCTGCACTACGCCGAAGGCTCGCTGATGCCGCCGCTGCTGCTCAAGCTGGTGTTTGACCAGGTGGAGAAGGCGCCACTGATCGTGCGCCCGGTGGCCAAGGCGATCTCGGCCACGGTGAAGGCCCGCTTCATCACGCCCAACCTGCAGCGCCACCTCGACTTCCTGGAGGCCGAGCTGCGCGACCGCGACTGGTTCGCCGGCGACGCCTTCAGCGCCGCGGACGTGCAGATGAGCTTTCCGCTCGAAGCCGCCGCCGCCCGCGCCGGCCTCGACGCGCGCCGCCCCCGCCTCACCGACTGGCTGCGGCGCATCCACGCCCGACCGGCCTACCAGCGCGCCATCGAGCGCGGCGGGCCGTATTCGATGGTGGATTGAACTGAGGCCCCCACGCTCCGCCGCTGCGCGGGTCGCGAGGCCTTGCAGGCCGCGGCGCTGCCAGAGTCAGCGCCTCTTCGCCCCGTCCTGACCTGCGCAGGCAGGCCAGGAGCCGCGGGGCTCAGCCCCTCGGGGGCTGATTCGGCTAAGGGGGCCCGGCGCCGAAGACAGAGCCCCCCACGCTCCGCCGCTGCGCGGGGCGGGGCGTGTCAGCCGGCGCCGTGGCATTTTTTGTATTTCTGGCCGCTGCCGCAGGGGCAGGGGTCGTTGCGGCCGGGCTGGGCGGTCTGACGCACCGGGGCGGCGCGGGGGCCGAGGCTGGTCCAGATCTGGTGCAGGTCATAGACCGCCCAGATCGCCGAGCCCACGTCGTTGAGGCGCTCGTCGCTCACGCTCGGCGGCCCCTCTTCGGCGTAGAGGTTCACCGTGGGCGGGTCGGTGTCGTCCTCGGTGACCGCCACCATCCGGTCGAGCGCTTCGTCGATCCAGGCGGCGGTTTCCTTGTCGCGCGGCGGCGCCCATTCTTCGGGCCAGTTTTCCACGACGAAGAGGAAGCCCAACGCCCACACCTGCCCGTAAGCCGGCAAGGCCTCGCCGCCGGTGTCGGGGCGCTCGGCCTCGGGGAGGGCGGCGATCGCGCCACGCACATCCATCAGCTCGGGGTGGTAGCTGCGTTCGTCTTCGAGGCTCTCCACCGGGGCTTGCAGCGCGGCGCGCACGTCGGCCTCACGCCGGGCCCAGAGCGCGAGGAAGCGCTCGTAGGTCTCGGTGTTGGGAAAGTGGGTCCCCTCGGTCTGCGGCAGCGTGGGCAGCGCGGCCGTGCCCAACACGACCGGCAGCCACTCGGCGACAGGGACCGGGCGGCGCGTGCAGACCAGCGCGGCCAGGGCGCCTTCGCAAAACTCCCAGGCGGGCACCTCGTCGTCGCGCGTGCGCAGCTCATCGAGGATGGCGTCCAGCGCGTCGTAGTCGTCGGGGGACAGGGGCGTGCCGGCGGTGGGGTCGGGTGTGACGGAGGTCATGGGTCGGGCCAAAAAAGCAGGGAAAACGGGGCGCCGGGCGAGCGCCGCGCGGGGAATCCACGGCAGGCAGGACACCCCCGGGCGTAAGATGGCCGCGAGTGTATTACCCGGGGTGCCTGCCATGCTTGACCGCCTGAACGCGATCTATCCGGTGCGCTACACCGCGCTGGCCCTGTGTGTGGTGGGTGCGCTGCTCAGCCTGTTCGCGTGGGTGGGTTTCGGGGTGGGCGGTCTGGCCTTTCTGGTGTTCGCGGGTCTGAGCGCGCTGGGCGCATACGACCTGCGGCAGACGCGCCGTGCGGTCCTGCGCAACTACCCGGTGATCGGGCACCTGCGCTTCATGCTGGAGACCATCCGGCCCGAACTGCGCCAGTACTTCCTGGAGAGCGACAACGAGGCCACGCCGTTTTCGCGCAGCCAGCGCAGCCTGGTCTATGCGCGGGCCAAGGGCGAAACCGACAAGCGCCCCTTCGGCACGCAGGTCGACGTGCACCGGCTGGGCCACGAGTGGATCAACCACTCGATCGCGCCGACGACGCTGCCATCCCACGATTTCCGGCTCACCATCGGCGGCCCCGCCTGCGCGCAGCCCTACGACGCGAGCGTGTTCAACATCTCGGCGATGAGCTTCGGCGCCCTGTCGGCCAACGCCATCCAGGCGCTCAACGCCGGCGCGGCGCGCGGGCGCTTCGCCCACGACACCGGCGAGGGCTCGATCTCGGCCTGGCACCGGGTGCACGGCGGCGACCTGATCTGGGAGATCGGCTCGGGCTACTTCGGCTGCCGTGACGGCGAGGGCCGCTTCAGCGAAGAGCGCTTCGTGGCCAACGCGCGGGACGCCCAGGTGAAGATGATCGAGCTCAAGCTCAGCCAGGGCGCCAAGCCGGGCCACGGCGGCGTGTTGCCCGGGCCGAAGGTCACCGCCGAGATTGCGGCGGCGCGTGGGGTGGCGCCGGGGCAGGACTGCGTGTCGCCCGCCGCGCACAGCGCGTTTGCCACGCCGCTGGAGATGATGGCTTTTCTCGCCCGGCTGCGCGAGCTCTCGGGCGGCAAGCCGGTGGGCTTCAAGCTGTGCATCGGCCATCCGTGGGAATGGTTTGCGATCGTGCGCGCCATGCAGGAGAGCGGCATCACGCCCGATTTCATCGTCGTCGATGGCGCCGAAGGCGGCACCGGCGCGGCACCCCTGGAATTCACCGACCACGTGGGCGCGCCGCTGCAGGAGGGCCTGCGGCTGGTGCACAACACGCTCATCGGCGTGAACCTGCGCGATCGCATCCGCCTCGGCGCGTCGGGCAAGATCGTCAGTGCGTTCGACATCGCCCGCGCGATGGCGATCGGCGCGGACTGGTGCAACAGCGCGCGCGGCTTCATGTTCGCGCTGGGCTGCATCCAGGCACAAACCTGCCACACCGGCCAGTGCCCGACCGGCGTGACCACGCAAGACCCGGTGCGTCAGCAGGCGCTGGTGGTGCCGGACAAAGCCACGCGGGTGTTCCAGTTCCACCAGAACACGCTCAAGGCCTTGCAGGAACTCGTGCAGGCCGCGGGCCTGGAGCACCCCGGCGAGATCAGCGCGCAACACGTGGTGCGCCGGGTGAGCGGCAACGAGGTGCGGCTGCTGGCCAACCTGCTGCCCACGGTGCCGGCCGGCGCCTTGCTGCACGGCGCCACGCCCGACCTGCACCCGGTGTTCACTACCTGGTGGGACCGCGCGCGGCCGGACCGCTTTTCACTCGCCTGAGGGAGCGGGCGGCTTGGCCGCGGGCCCGTCGGGCGGCTCGTCCGGCAGACCGAACTTCTTGCGCTGCACGGCCAGCGCCACACCGTTGATCATGGCCTGCGCGACCATCATGGCCGAGGAGCCGCTGCGGATGCGCGCCCACGACAGCATCGACTCGATGTCGGCTGCCTCGCTGCCCTGCGCCAGGCCATCGCCGTCGGCGCCGACCACCACCGCCAGACCGGGCGTCTCCGCGAACGCCCGCCCGCTCACCAGCACCTGCATCTGCGGCACGCGCGAGGCACGGCGCGCGGCGCGGATCGTCGCGGCGAGCTGGCCGAGCTTCTCGTCGCGCGTGAACGAGTCGCTCAGCGCGATGTGCAACACATCAAAGGCCTCCTCGCTCACCAGCCGCTCCAGCTCGGCGGTGGTGCGCGGGAAGCCGCACTCCACCGACCAGCCGATGGCGTCCAGCGCCACGCTGGCGAAGGTCAGTCCGGCGAGGTGGGTCTCGCCGGGCAACACGGTGACCAGCGCGCGGTGGTCGTTCAGACGCGGCGCGCGGGGACGCGCGGCGATGGCCGAGCGCATCAGCACCTGCAGCCGGCCCTGCGCGATCAGCAGGGCGGTGGTGTCGCACCGGTCGTCGCGCCAGGCGTCGCCCAGCGCCTGGGCGAGCGGGCTGAGCACGTGCAGGCCCAGCGCGGTCACCGAAGGCTCCAGCCGCAGCACCTGGTCCGTGAGCCGCGAGGCGGGTTCGTCGTCGGGCGAGGTGAGTGCCGCCACCATCTGCCCGGTCGGCGGCAGGGCGCGCCAGACGGCCACGCTGTCCATGAAGTCGGCGGCGGTGTCGCTGGCGGTGCGCAGACCGCGCAGGGCCATGCCGGCCATCGGCAAGCCTTCGGGATGGCCCTGCGGCCCCGCGGCGACGCCGAACTGCATCTGCCAGTTCGGGAACAGGCGGTGCGGGTGCCAGGGCGTGTGCAGGCGCTCGACCTCGGTGTGCCGCGGGTCGCGGCGGATCGATTGCCACACCCGGTCGATGCCGGTGTTCGGGCCTTCGAGCCATTGGACGAAGCGCCCCTGGTCGTACACCAGCAGGCCGGTGAGGTCTTCGGCGGCGTTGCGCTCGCGCGCCTGGGCCAGCAAGTGGTCCAGGTCTCCGGCCGTGGGACGACCGACCGCCGCGCTGCGATAGACGAGTTGCGCCAGAGGCTCGGCCCCGGCGCTGGCGGCTTGGATCATGTCGTCCCTCCTGTCGAAGCCGCGATTGTCCGGAGAATGCCGCCGCCCGCAAGTCCCCCGCGTCACGCGATGAGGGACTTTGCCCACCCGCGGGGCGCGGCAGCGGCGTTCAGCTGCGGCGCGTGGGATCGCCGTCGAAGCGCTCGTCCAGGGTGATCCGGCCGCGCTCGTCAAACTCCTTGCGGCGCAGCAATTCACCGCGCTCGCCGTGCTGGTCTTCCCGGCGCTTCACGCCGGCCTCGCTGAAGTAGCGCTGCAGGCCGCTCAGGCGCCCATCGCGCTCCCGGTTCACGGCAGCGGGTTTGCCGTTGTCCCAGTAGCTCTGGGTCACGCGCTCTTCGTGGCGGCCGCTGCGGGTGATGCGCTGCTCGAGCTTGAGCTGGCCGTTGAGGTACCACTGACGCACGCGCTGCTCGCGCCCGCGGGCCCACACCACCTCCTGCGTCAGTTGTCCGCTCTCCGCCCACTCCCGGCCCACGCCTTCGCGACCCTCGTAAGCGCTGGCCGGCCGCTCGATCAGCTCGGTTTCGGATCGCAAGGCCCCGCCCGGGTAGTACACCCGCTTGATGCGCTTGTCGGGCTGACCGGGCTGCTGCACGAAGGCCTCGCTGCGCACCCGCTGACCCGCCTCGTTGAGCACGGCCAGCCACACCAGCACGCCGTCGCGGTAGCGCACCGTCGTGCCGGGCTTGCCCGGCGCCTTGAACAGGCTGACGTCGCGCGCGGGTCCGCCGTGGCCGCAGGGCTCACGGTCCTGCGGCAGCAGGCTCACGGGCGCACAACGCAGTTCGCTGAGGGTGCCGTCCGGCCAGTAGCCCAGCAGCACCTGCACCCGCGAGGCGGTGACGAAGCTCAGGCGCTGCAAGCGGCCAGCCTCGTCGTACAGGCGCTGCGGGCCGACCGGCGTGCCGCTTTCCAGGGTGAGCTCGCTGCGCAGGGTGCCGGCGGGGTCAAACGCGCGGGCGATGCCGTCGCGCCGGCCCTCGCGGTCGAGGCGGAACTCCTCGCGGCTGCCGTCGGGCAGGGTGCAGCGCTGCGCGCCGGCGTTGTCCAGCGGCACGCAACGCGGCGCCGGGTCGGCCGCGGCGGCCAGGCCAGACAGGAGGGCCGCGCTCAGGGCGACGGCGGCACGGACGACATCGATTCGGACCATCGGGAACCCACCAGAACGCCCAGCCGGGCGAGCCGGCGCGCCATGCACAACACGGCCGCGTCCTTGCTCAGCAGCGCAGCCCGGTGGGCCACGGCCAGGTCGATGAACACTTGATCGTCGGCATCCTTGCACGTGTACGGCGCCTTGTCCGCCGTGGGGACAAGCGTGGTCAGCGCGTCGAAGCGCGCCAACACCGCGGTCGCCGACGCCGGGTCGGCGCCCAGGCGCCGCACCACGGCCGGATACGCCAGCACGCGCGCGAGCTCGCTGCGCATGGACGTCGTGGCCAGCCAGCGCGCGCGGCCATGGTCGAGCGCGGCCTTCAGCGGCGCGGTCGCCGGGTCGTCAAACACCAGCACGTCCAGCGCGACATTGGTGTCGATGACGAGCGCCGGCGCGGTCATGTCGTTGTCACGTCGCGCCGGGCGCGCGCGGAGCGCGCGCCACCAGGTCGAAGCGGAACAGCCGGCACTCGATCGGCCCGTTCCACAGGGGCACGCGCCGCGACTCCTTGAAACGCATGCGTCCGGGCAGCTTCAGGTCGGGCGTGAGCACCCAGGCGGTCCAGCCGGCGTAGTGGCTCTTCCAGTGGGTGGCGAGGCGCTCAAAAAAGGCGCTGGCATCGTCGCCGTCGGCGGTCTGGGCCGATTCGCGGGCGCCGGCGTCGGGCCGGGCACCGACCGTGAAGGTGCGCGGGGCGCGGCCGGGCTCGCGGCCGCGCGCCCGCTCGGCGGCGTTCTGCCCGGCCACGCCGGCGGCCGCGATGCGTTCGCCATACGGCGGGTTGAGCAGCAGCACGCCGGGTGTCGCGCTGGGGGGCAGGCGCTGCAGCGCGTCGCCGCCGCGCAGCTCGATCGCGTGGGCGACGCCGGCGCGCTCGGCGTTGCGCTGGGCAAAGTCGACCATGCGGAACGACACGTCGCTGCCGTGGGCCAGGGGCGGCGAGCCGGCCGGATGCGGGCGTTCGGCCGCACGGGCTTCTTCGCGCAGCGCCGCCCACACGTGGGCCTGGAAGGGCAGCAGCTTCTCGAAGCCGAAGCGCCGGCCCAGGCCGGGCGCAATGCGCAGCGCCCGCTGCGCCGCCTCGATGACCACCGTGCCGCTGCCGCAACAGGGGTCGTACAAGGGCACGGCGCCGTCCCAGCCGGTGGCCGCGATCATGGCCGCGGCCAGCGTCTCCTTCAGCGGCGCATCGCCCTTGTCCTCGCGCCAGCCGCGCTTGAACAGCGGTTCGCCGGAGGTGTCGATGTACAGCGTCACCGTCTCGGCCGTCAGGTGGGTGTAGATCCGCACGTCGGGCCAGCGAGTCTCCACGCTGGGCCGCTCGCCGCGCCGCTCGCGGAAGCGGTCGCACACCGCGTCCTTGATGGTCAGCGCGGCGAAGTTCAGGCTTTTGAGCGGGCTGTGCTGGGCGGTGATCTCGACCTTGATCGTCTGCGCGGGCGTGAACCAGATCTCCCAGGCCACCGCCGCAGCGGCGTCGTACAGGTCGCGTTCGCTGCGGTACGGGCCGTGGGCGAGTTGCACCAGCACGCGCACGGCGAGACGGCTGTGCAGGTTCAGCCGCATCGCATCGCGCCAGCTGGCGGTCAGCGCCACGCCCCCCCGCACCCGCTGCACGCCCTCAGCGCCCAGGATGTCGCGCACCTCATCGGCGAGCAGGTCTTCAACGCCGGCGGCGCAGGGGAGAAACAAGTGCAGGGCGTTCACGGCGGTCGGTGGGTAGACGGCCCGCACAGCGCGGGCCGCGGGTTCGGTCAGAGCGACTTGCGCAGGTTGGCGGGCGCGATCCGCAGCGCCTCGCGGTACTTGGCCACGGTGCGACGCGCGCACTCGATGCCCTGTTCCTTGAGCAGGTCGGAAAGCTGGTTGTCGGACAGCGGCTTGGCCGCGTCTTCGGCGGCGATGAACTGCTTGATCAGCGCGCGCACGGCGGTGCTGGACGCGTTGCCACCGGTCTCGGTCCCGAGCGAGGAGCCGAAGAAGTACTTCAGCTCGTAGGTGCCGAAGGGCGTGGCCATGTATTTGGCGGTGGTCACGCGGCTGATGGTGGATTCGTGCAGGCCCAGCTCGTCGGCGATTTCGCGCAGCACCAGCGGGCGCATGGCCAGCTCGCCGTGCATGAAGAAGTTGCGCTGCCGCTCGACGATGGCGCTGCTCACGCGCAGGATGGTGTCAAAGCGCTGCTGGATGTTCTTGATGAACCAGCGCGCCTCCTGCAGGCGCTGTTGCATGGCGGCGTGACCGCCTTCGCCACCGTCGCGCCCGCCGCGGTTCTGGCGCAACGCGTTGGCATACACGTCGTGCACCCGCAGGCGCGGCATCACGTCGGGGTTGAGCATGACCTTGAAGCCCCGGCCAGCCCGCGCCACGATCACATCGGGGACCACGATGTGGCGCTCCACATCGACAAACCGGCGCCCGGGCTTGGGCTCCAGCCCGGCGATCAGCGCCAGCGCGGCCCGCACCGTCTCGTCGTCGGCACCGCAGGCCTGGGCCAGACGGCGCACATCGCGCTTGGCGATGAGTTCCAGCGGTTGCGCCACGATGGCCAGCGCGGCGCGTGCGGCCGGCGTGTTGCGCAGCTCCAGGATCTGCAGCCGCAGGCACTCGCCGAGGCTGCGCGCGCCCACACCGGGCGGGTCCATGTGCTGCAGCAGCGACAACGCGAGCTGCAGGCGCTGCTGGGCGTCGTCCAGCGCGTCCTGCTCGGGCGGCCGGCCTTCCAGGCGCAGCAGCGCTTCGCCGAGTTCGTCCAGCGGGTCGGCGAGGTAACCGTCCTCGTTGAGCGATTCGATCAGCAGCACCAGGGCCGCGCGGTCGCGGTCGTTCAGGCGCAGGCAACGCGCCTGCTCGTGCAGGTGATCGGTGAGCGAGCGTTGGGCGCGGGCCAGCTCGGTGGCGCTGGCGGTGTCGTCGTCGTCGCCACCCGCGCCGCGCGGCGGCGCATCGCCGCCCCACTCGCTGTCGTTGGGCGCGAGGTCGACGGTGCCATCGCCGTCCCAGTTTTCCTCCACCGGCGCGGCCCCGTCGAGCCGGGCTTCCAGCGCGTCGGTGTCGGGCGCCTCGGCGCCCTCGGAGACCGACACGCCGGCCTCGCTGAGCTGCTCACCGCCACTGACGGGGGCGTCGGTCTGGGTGACGCCGAACTCCTCGCGCTCGACGCTGTCGTCGGCCCGCTCCAGAAAAGGGTTGTCGTCGAGCATCTGCTCGACTTCCTGCGCCATCTCCAGCGTCGAGAGTTGGAGCAGCCGGATCGACTGCTGCAGCTGCGGGGTGAGGGCGAGGTGCTGCGAGACACGCAGCGACAGTCCCTGCTTCATCGCGCGCCCGACCGTGGGCCGCCCCGCCGGGCCGCCCCGTGCAAGCACGCGCGCCCGCGGAGGGCGACGGCGTGAAGGGACTGGCGCGCGGGGAAGGCCATGATCACATGCGGAAGTGCTCGCCGAGATAGACCCGGCGCACGTCGGCGTTTTCGACGATCTCCGCCGGCGTGCCGCTGGTGAGCACGTGACCGTCGTTGATGATGTAGGCGCGGTCGCAGATGCCCAGGGTCTCGCGCACGTTGTGGTCGGTGATCAGCACGCCAATGCCGCGCGACTTCAGGAAACCGATGATGCGCTGGATCTCGATGACCGCGATCGGGTCGATGCCGGCGAAGGGCTCGTCGAGCAGGATGAATCGGGGGTTGGTGGCCAGGGCGCGCGCGATCTCCACCCGGCGGCGCTCGCCGCCGGACAGCGCCGGGGCCGGCGCGTCACGCAGGTGGTCGACGTGAAGGTCCTTGAGCAGTTCGTCGAGCCGGCGGGCGATCGCCTCGCCCGACAGCGGCCGGCCCTGGTCGTCTTCCTGCAACTCCAGCACCGCACGCACGTTGTCGGCGACGCTGAGCTTGCGGAAGATCGATGCCTCCTGCGGGAGGTAGCCCACGCCGAGCCGCGCGCGGCGGTGGATCGGGAAGCGTTCGATCGCCTGACCGTCGAGCAGGATCTGGCCCCCATCCGCCCGCAGGAGTCCCACCAGCATGTAGAACGAGGTGGTCTTGCCCGCGCCGTTGGGGCCCAGCAGCCCCACCACCTCGCCCTTGAACACGGCGAGCGACACGTCCTTGACCACCTTGCGGCTGCCGTAGGCCTTTTGCAGGCCGCGGGCCTCCAGCCGGCTCACCACGGGCGCCGGCCGGCCGGGCTTGGCGGCCGCGGGGCGCTCAGGCGCGCTCACGGCCGGCCCTCGATCTGGCGGCTGGGGGTCAGGGCGGCGGGCGGCGTGGCGACCGGGGGAGCGGCGGGGGCCGCACCGGGCTTGGGCACGGGCGTGAGCATCGCGCGCACACGGCCGCCGCTGGCGGCGCTGCTGCCGCTGGCGGTGGGCCGGGCCGGGTCGGCGCCGTCCACGGTGAAGGTGTCGGTGGCGTTGTTGTAGACGATCACGCCGCCGCTGGTTTCGTCGTTGAGCTGCGTGCCCTTGTAGCGGCGCAGCACGGCGTCGCCGGTGAAGCGCACCGTGTCGGCGCGGCTGTCGTAGTCGATGCGGCGGGCCTCGCCTTCGATGTGCTCGTCCACGCCGTCGCGCTTCTGGCGGAAGGTGCCTGGGCTGCCCGTGACCACGCCGAACTGGTTGCCCTGGGCGTCCTGGCGGATTTCCACCTGCGCGCCGCGGATGCGGATGGTGCCCTTGGTGATGACGACGTTGCCGGTGAAGACGCTGGTCTGGCGGGCGTCGTCGTAGCGCAGGCTGTCGGCCTCGGCGTTGAGCGGCTTGTCGCGGTCCGCGCGCTCGGCCCAGGCGGTGCTGGCGCCGCCCAGGCAGACCGTCAGGCAGACGTTCAGGCCGAGGACCCGAAGGCGACGGAAGGTGGGGATGGCGAATGCAGGCATGGCGTCAGGGCACGAAACTTGCATTCATTGTAACGGCGGTCCCGACGGCGCGCGCCCTGTTTCGGGGCGCGGTTTGACTGCGCCGGCGGTCGCCGGCGCCGCATCAGCCCTTGCGGCCGGCTTCGGCGATCAGCGCGCTGGCGATGGTCAGCGTGCGCGGGCCCTGCCCGGCGATGTAGAAGCGACCGGCCACGCCCAGCGCCGGCGTGCCCTCGACAGCGTAGGCGTCCTGCAGGGCCGCGGCCTGCTGGGCCTTGGTGGCGGTGGCCGGGGCGTTGAACACCTCGGTGAACTTCGCCCGGTCCACGCCCTGCTTGGCCACCCAGTCGATGATCGGACCGGGCGTGGTCAGCGGCAGGCGTTCGTTGTGGATGGCGGAAAAGACCTTGGCGTGCAGCGCCTTGACCTGGTCCATCGCCTCCAGCGTGTAGTAGAGCTTTTGCATCGGCACAAACGCCGGCGAAAAGGCCACCGGCACGCGGCGCACGGCGACGTTGGGCGGCTGCTTCGACTTCCAGTCCTCGAACAGCGGTTCGAAATTGAAGCAGTGCACACAGGAGTAGGCGAAGAACTCGACCACCTCGATCTGGCTGGGCGGGGCCTGGACCGGCGCGGGCTTGGCCAGCTTGAGGTAATCGACGCCTTCTTTGGGCGCGACGCGCTGGGCGAAGGCCGGCAGGGCGCTGGCGGCGCCGAAAGACATCAGGGAGAGGGAAAACGCGCGGCGTTGCATGGATCGGTTCTCCGGGGAAGGACTGGGTTCGGGCGCGGACGCCGCGGAAAAGTTCCCGCCGGCTCAGCGCTGCACGCGCACCAGCGCGGCTTCGATGCCGTTGCCGGTGAGCTGCTCCTGCGTGAGTTCGGCCAGGGCTTTCTGCGTGAAGGGTCCGACGCGCACGCGGTAGACGGTGCGGCCATTCTGCTCGCGCTCGCTGACCTGCGCGTCGATGCCCATCATCGCCAGCTTGGCGCGCTGGGTTTCCGCGTCCTCGGCGGTGCGGAAAGCGCCGGCCTGCACGAAGTAGGTGAAGGGATCGGCGCCGGGGCCGGCCGCGGCGGTGGGCGGCGTGGCGGCGGCCGGCGCCTGGCCGGTTTTCTGCTGCATCAGTTCGCCCAGCGGGTCGGCGGGTTTGGCGGCCGGGGCTTTCGGATCGGTGGCCTTGGCGTCGGTGGCGGGCGGGGCGGCCGGTGGCGTGGCGGCCCCGGGGGCGGCGGGCGCGGGGGCCGGTCCGCCGACCGACGCGTTGGGATTCCAGCCCTTGTTGCGCTCGGCCTCGCGCTGCTCGGCGCCGGCGTCGCGCGACAGCCCGCGGTCCACGAAGGGCACCGGCACCTTGGTCACGTACACCGCCACGGCCAGCGCGGCACCCAGGCCCACGAGCAGGCCGGCGACGAAGCCAATGAGGGTGCCGCCGGTGGCGCGGCGGGCGGACGACGAAGCGGGGGATTTCTTCATGGCGAGCGACGGTCTCACATCTTGCGCGGGGCGCTCACGCCCAGCACGGCCAGGCCATTGTGCAGCACCTGCGCGGTGGCCGCGACGAGCGCCAGCCGCGCGCGCTTGACCGTGTCGTCGTCCACCAGGATGCGCTCGGCGTCGTAGTAGCTGTGGTAGGCCGACGCCAGTTCGCGCAGGTAGAAGGTCACGTCGTGCGGCGCGAAGTCGCGCGCGGCGTCGGTGAGCATGGCCGGGTAGCGCGCCAGCAGCAGCATGAGCGTCTGGGCCGGGGCGCTGTCCAGCGGCGCGAGATCGGCCTGGGCCAGGGCCGCCACGTCGCCGCCCCAGGCGTCGAGCACCGAGCAGATGCGGGCGTGGGCGTACTGGACGTAGTAGACCGGGTTGTCGTTGTTCTGCTGGACGGCGAGGTCGACGTCGAAGGTGTATTCGGTGTCGGGCTTGCGGCTGAGCAGGAAGAAACGCACCGCGTCCTTGCTGGTCCAGTCGATCAGGTCGCGCAGCGTGACGTAGCTGCCGGCGCGCTTGCTGATCTTGACCTCCTCGCCGTTGCGCACGACGCGCACCATGGTGTGCAACACGTAGTCGGGGTAGCCGGCGGGAATGCCGACGTCAGCCGCCTGCAGGCCGGCGCGCACGCGCGCGATCGTGCCGTGGTGGTCGGTGCCCTGGATGTTGATGACCTTGGTGAAGCCGCGCTCCCACTTGGCGATGTGATAGGCCACGTCGGGCACGAAGTAGGTGTACGAGCCGTCGGACTTGCGCATCACGCGGTCCTTGTCGTCGCCGTAGTCGGTGCTGCGCAGCCACAGCGCGCCGTCCTGCTCGTAGGTCTTGCCGTTGGCGATCAGCCGGTTGACCGCCGCCTCGACGCGCCCGCTGGTGTACAGGCTGGACTCCAGGTAATAGTGGTCGAACTTCACCGCAAAGGCCTGCAGGTCGAGGTCCTGCTCGTGGCGCAGGTAGGCCACGGCAAACTGCCGCAGGCCGTCGAGGTCGTTGGCGTCACCGCTGGCGGTGAACTCGCGGTCGTCGGCCTTGACGGTTTTCCGGGCGAGGAAGTCGCGGGCGATGTCGCCGATGTAGTCGCCGTTGTAGGCGGCCTCGGGCCAGCCGGGATCGCCGGGCTTCTTGCCCTGGGCGCGCAGCTGGGTGGAGGTGGCCAGCGTGTTGATCTGCACGCCCGCGTCGTTGTAATAGAACTCGCGGTGCACCGCCCAGCCCTGCGTATCGTAGAGGTTGCAGATCGCGTCGCCCAGCGCGGCCTGCCGGCCGTGGCCGACGTGCAGCGGTCCGGTCGGGTTGGCCGACACGAACTCGACCATGAGGCGCTGGCCGTGGTCCGGCTGGCGGCCGAAAGCCGCGCCGGCGGCAAGCACCTCGCGCACCACCTGCTGCTTGGCGGCGGGCTGGAGGCGGATGTTGATGAAGCCCGGGCCGGCGATCTCGATGTCTTGCACCCACCGCTGGTAGGCCGGGCGGGCCAGCAGCGCGGTGCGCAACTGCTCGGCCAGCGCGCGCGGGTTGGCCTTCAGGGGCTTGGCCAGCGCCATGGCGGCGGTCACGGCGTAGTCGCCGTGGGCGGCCACTTTGGGCGATTCGAAGGCGGCGCGCGCGCCCGCGCCGGGGCTGAGGGACTCCAGCTCGGCGGCCAGGCCGGCGAGCAGGTCTTGTTTGATGGTGAGCATGGGGCGCGATTTTAGGCGGGGGCCCCGGGCGCGTCGGGGGCGCGCAGCTGGCGCGCGGCGGCGGCCTTCACCGCGGCGGTCAGCCGCTGCGCCGAGGGAGGCTCGTGCGCCCAGTGCTGCCAGTACAGCGCCACGTCGACGGTGGCGCCGGGCAGCAGTTCCTGCAGCGCGGGGCGGTGCGCGAGGTGCTGCTCGGGCACCATGCCCCAGCCCAGGCCGAGTTCGATGGCGGTCTCAAAGGCGTCGACCGCGGGCGCGAAGTGGCGCGGGTAGTGGGGTTGCTGCAGGCCGAAGTGCTGCAGGAGGAAGGCGTCCTGCAGGGCGTCCTTGCGGTTGAAGATGACGGCCGGGTGGGCCAGCAGGCGGTGCGGCGACACGCCGCCGCCCGGCGTGCGGCAGCGCTGCACCACGGCCGGCGCGGCCACACAGCGGTAGCGCATGACGCCCAGCGGCTCGGCAATGCAGCCGCGCATGGCGTCGGCGCGGGTGGTGACGCAGCCCATCACGTCGCCGCGCTTGAGGGCGTCGTGGGTGTGGTCCTGGTCGTCGATCACGATCTCCAGCAGCAGCCGGTGGCGCTGCAGCAGCGCGGCCACGCCGGGCAGGAACCAGCTGGCCACCGAATCGGCGTTGATGGCCACGCTCAGGCTCTGCCAGGCCGCGCCGTCGCGCGCCGGCCCGCCGGCCAGGCCGGCGAGCAGGTCGGTCTCCATCGCCCGCACCTGCTTGATGTGGCCCAGCAGCGCCTGCCCGGCGGGCGTGGCGGTGACGCGCTTGCCCCGCACCAGCAGCCGCTGGCCGAGCGATTCCTCCAGCGACTTGATGCGCAGCGACACCGCCGCCACCGTGACCGACAACGCCCGCGCGGCGGCACTGAACCCGCCGGTTTCGACCACGGCGGCGAGGGCTTCGAGTTGGCGGGCGTCGAGCATCGGTGCTGCTTGTTTAGAAAACCTTGATGAGCTTCATTTTCTGTCAAATCGCTTTAATCCACCCGGTGGGACGGGCACCATGCCGCCATGGCCTGAACCCAGGCGCCCTCTGTCCCGCGAGCATCACCATGACCCTGACCTTCCCCACCTTCACCGCCGGCCTGGTGCTGAGCCTGTCGCTGATCATGGCCATCGGCCCGCAAAACGCCCATGTGCTGCGCATGGGCCTGCAACGCCAGCACCTGTGGCTCACGGTGGCGGTCTGCGCGCTGGCCGACATCGCGCTGATCGCCATCGGCGTGCTGGGCCTGGCGCAGCTCGGCGGCCTGTCGGACAAGCTGCACGGCGCCATCGTGGGCGCGGGCGTGCTGTTCCTGTCGGTGTACGGCTGGCAGGCGTTCCAGCGCTTCCGCGCGCCGGTGGCCGCGCCGCTGTCGCAGCCCGGCCCGCTGCCCGCGACCCCTTCCACGGCCCACGCCGCCCACGCCGCGCCGGTCACGCGCCGGCAGGCCGTGCTCTCGGCCCTGGCTTTTTCCTGGCTCAACCCCCACGCCTGGCTCGACACGGCGGTGCTGATCGGCAGCGCGTCGCTGGCCTACGGCGCGGGTGGCACCGCCTTTGGCCTGGGCGCGGCCACCGGTTCGCTGGTGTGGTTCCTGGTGCTGGGCTGCGCGGCCTTCTGGCTGGGCCGGCGGCTCAACTCGCTGCGCCTGTGGCGCGCGCTCGACGGGCTGGTCGCGCTCATGATGTGGGGCACGGCCGCCTGGCTGCTGGCCTCGCTGGCCTGACCGCCCGGTGCTGCCCATGAACGCCGCGAAACCCCTCACCGTCTTCGGCCCGGACTTCCCCTTCGCGCACGACGACTGGCTGCGCCACCCCGCCGGCCTGGGCGTGCTGCCGCGCGAACGCCACGGCACCGAGGTGGCCATCGTGGGCGCCGGCATGGCCGGCCTGACCGCCGCGCACGAGCTGATGAAGCTCGGGCTCCGGCCGGTGGTGTACGAGGCCTCGCGCCTGGGCGGTCGCCTGCGCTCGCAGGCCTTCGAGGGCGGCGCGGGCGCGGTGGCCGAGCTCGGCGGCATGCGCTTCCCGCGCTCGGGCACGGCGTTTTTTCACTACGTCGACCGGCTGGGTCTGGCCACCCGCCCCTTTCCCAACCCGCTCACGCCGGCGGCCGGCTGCACGGTGGTGGACCTCGCCGGCGTGACGCACCGCGCGCGCACGCTGGACGACCTGCCGCCGCTGTTCCGCGAGGTGGCCACGGCCTGGGGCGACGCGCTCGAAGAGGGGGCGGGCTTCAGCGCCCTGCAGGATGCGCTGCGCGCGCGGGATGTGCCGCGCCTGAAAGCGCTGTGGAACGCGCTCGTGCCGCGCTGGGACGACCGCACCTTCTACGACTTCGTCGCCCAGTCCAGCGCCTTCCAGGCCCTGTCCTTCCGCCACCGCGAGGTCTTCGGCCAGGTCGGCTTCGGCACCGGCGGCTGGGACTCGGACTTCCCGAACTCGATGCTGGAGATCCTGCGCGTGGTGCTCACCGGCTGCGACGACGACCAGCACCTCGTGGTCGGCGGCGTGCAGCAGGTGCCGCAGGGCCTGTGGCGGCTGGCGCCGGGCGCTGACGAGCGGGTGCACTGGGGCGCGGGCACCAGCCTGGCCTCGCTGCACGGCGGCGCGCCGCGCCCGGGCGTGGCGGCCATCGCCCGCGCCGCCGACGGCCAGCTCGACGTGACCGACACCCTGGGCACCACCCGCCGCTACCCGGCGGTGCTGGTCACCTGTCAGAGCTGGCTGCTGACCACGCAGATCGCGGTGGAGGAGTCGCTGCTGTCGCAGGCGCTGTGGATGGCGCTGGACCGCACCCGCTACATGCAGTCGTCCAAGACCTTCGTGATGGTGGACCGGCCGTTCTGGAACGACCTGCGCGACGACGGGTGGCCGGTCATGGGCATGACGCTCACCGACCGCCTCACCCGCGGCACCTACCTGTTCGACAACGGGCCCGACCAGCCCGGCGTGATCTGCCTGAGCTACGCCTGGATGAGCGACGCGCTCAAGATGCTGCCCCACCCCACGGCGCGGCGCGTGCAGCTCGCGCTGGAGGCGCTGCGCAAGATCTACCCCGACGTGGACATCGCCCGCCACGTGATCGGCGACCCGATCAGCGTGTCGTGGGAAGCCGACCCGCACTTCCTCGGCGCCTTCAAAGGCGCCCTGCCCGGCCACTACCGCTACAACCACCGCATGTACGGCCATTTCCTGCAGGACGCGCTGCCACCGGCCGAGCGCGGCCTGTTCCTCGCCGGCGACGACGTGTCCTTCACCCCCGCGTGGGTCGAGGGCGCGGTGCAGACCGCGCTCAACGCGGTGGCCGGCATCGTGCGCCACCTGGGCGGCCAGGCGCACCCCGACAACCCCGGCCCCTGCGAGGCCTACCCCGCGCTCGGCCCGATCGCGCTGCCGGACTGACCGTCCCCATCACCCTCGCGCCCACCCCATGGACACCCGCGCCCCGCTGCACCTGGCCCTGTGGCAAACGACCCACCCCGCGCCGGCCGACGGGGCCGACAGCACCGCGGTGGCGCTGGCGCGCCTGGACGCCGCGGCCGCCGAAGCCGCCGCCGGCGGAGCGCACTGGCTGCTCACCCCCGAAATGGCGCTCACCGGCTACCTGATCGAGCCCGCCACGATCGCCGCCCGCGCCGAACCGGGCGACGGCCCGCTGCTGCGCGCAGTGGCGGACACCGCCCGCCGACACCGGCTGGGCATCGTCACCGGCTGGCCCGAAATTCCACCTGGCCTCCCGGCCGGCGTCCGCCCCTCCCGCCCCTTCAACAGCGCCGCCGCCATCGACGAACACGGCACCCTGCGCGCCGTGCACCGCAAGATCCACCTCTTCGGCGACGCCGACGCGCAGCGTTTCACCCCGGGCACGGACGCGCCCGCGGACTTCGACTGGCGCGGCTGGCGACTCGGCCTCCTGATCTGCTACGACGTGGAACACGACGTGCCGCTAGCCCACCTCGCCGCGCGCGGCGCCCACGCGGCGCTGGTGCCCACCGCCAACATGGCCGGCTTCGACGACGTGCAGCACCAGCGGCTGCCCGAGGCCGCGCGGCGCTTCGGCCTCGCCCTCGCCTACGCCAACGCCTGCGGCCACGAAGGCCCCACCGCCTACAACGGCCTGAGCACCGCGGTCGATGCGCGCGGCCATCGCCTCGCCCTCGCCGACCGCGGCGAAGCGCTGCTGCGGGTGGTGCTGGCGCCCTGAGCGGCCGCCGTCAGCGCCCGGCCCAGTAATCCGGCCGGCCGTATTCGTGCTTGAGGTAGTCGATCCACAGGCGCACGCGCAGGGCCAGGTGTTTGCGCTGGGGAAACAGGGCGTAGATGCCGTTGGGCGGTGCGGCGTAGTCGTCGAGCACGCTGACCAGCCGCCCGGCCTTGATGTCGGCCTCGACCTCCCAGGTGCTGCGCCAGGCGATGCCGTGGCCGGCGAGGCACCATTCGTGCAGCACCTGGCCGTCGCTGCAGTCCAGCGGGCCGCCGGGGCGCAGGTGCACGATGTCGCGCTCGGCGCCGCCGCTGGCCGGCATGGCGAAGGCCCAGCCGCGCGTCTGGGATGCGTCGCTGGACAGGGTGAGGCAGTCGAAGCGGGCGAGGTCGGCGGGGGTCTGGGGCGTGCCGTGGCGCTGCAGGTAGCGCGGCGCGGCCACGCACAGGCGGCGGTTGTCGGCCAGCCGCACGCTGACCAGCGACGAGTCGGGCAGGTCGCCGACGCGCACCGCGCAGTCGTAACCCTCGCCGGCCACGTCCACGACGCGGTCGCTGAGGTTCAGGGAGATCGTCACCTCGGGATGCAGCTCGCGAAAGCGCGGCACGAGCGGGGCGACGTGGCGCCGGCCGAAGCCGGCGGGCGCGGTCAGGCGCACGTGGCCACTGGCCTTCACGCCGCCGGCGCTCACGCTGGCCTCGGCGTTGGCCAGGTCGGTGAGCAGGCGCTGGCAGTCTTCGAGAAACGCGCTGCCTTCGTGCGTGAGGCTGATGCGCCGCGTGGTGCGCACGAGCAGTTTCACGCCCAGCCGGGCTTCGAGCGCGTCGAGCCGGCGACCGATGATGGCCGGCGCCACGTTTTCGGCGCGCGCGGCGGCGGTGAGGCTGCCGCGGGTGGCGACGGCCGCGAAGGTTTCGAGCTGCTTGAGCTTGTCCATGCGGCGCTCCGGCTCAAGCGCCCGCGGGCGGCGCGGTGACCGACAGGGCGGCGGCCTCGTCGGCGGTGTAGCCCAACGCGGTGAGCACGGCCAGGCTGTCGGCGCCGAGCCGCGGCGGGCTGTGCACCGGCGGGCGATGGCCGTCGAGCGTGAAGGGCAGCGGCGCGGTGGCCACCACCTCGCCGGCCCGCGCGCCGTCGGGCAGGGTGATGGGCACGAGGCCGCCGGTGGCGCGCAGGTGCGGGTCGTCGAGCAGCTGGTGGGGCGCGGTGATGGGCGCGTAGGGCAGGCCGTGGCGCTCGAACAGCGCGGCCAGTTCGGCGGCCGGGCGGTCGGCCAGGCGCTCGCGCAGCGCGGGGATCAGCCAGTCGCGCGCGGTGACGCGGCGGTTGTTGCCGGCCAGCCGCGGGTCGTCGCGCCAGTCGGCCCAGCCCATGGCGTCGCAGAACAGGGCCCACTGCGTGTCGCTCACCACCGCGAGGAAGATCTGCTCGTCCCCGGCGACCCGGAACACGTCGTAGATGCCCCAGGGCGAGATGCGCTCGGGCATGGGCCGCGCGGGCTGGCCGGTCACGGCGTACTGCAGCATGTGCTGCGCGACCAGAAAGGTGTTGTTCTCGAACAGCGCGCTCTGCACCGCCATGCCGCGGCCGGTCACGTCCCGCTGGCGCAGCGCCGCCAGCACCCCGACCGCGCCGAACACGCCGCCCATGATGTCGTTGACCGAGCTGCCCGCGCGCAGCGGGTCGCCGGGCCGCCCGGTCATGTAGGCCAGCCCGCCCATCATCTGCACCACCTCGTCCAGCGCGGTGCGGTGTTCGTATGGCCCGGGCAGGAAGCCTTTGTGGCTCACGGTGATCAGGCGCGGGTGGCGCGCGCGCAGGCTCTCGGGGTCCAGACCGAGCTTTTGCAGCGTCTCGGCCTTGAAGTTTTCGACCACCACGTCCGCTGTGGCCACCAGGCGCCAGGCCGCGGCGCGGCCGGCCTCGGTGTGCAGGTCCAGCACCACGCTTTTCTTGTTGCGGTTGAACAGCGGAAAGAAACCGGCGCCAGCGCCGAGCAGGCGGCGCGTGTTGTCGCCCGCCGGCGGCTCGACCTTGATGACCTCGGCGCCCAGGTCGCCGAGCACCAGACCGCAGGTGGGGCCCATGACCATGTGGCTGAACTCCACCACCCGCACGCCCGCCAGCGGGCCGGGCGGCGCCCCGGCCCGCTCCGGGGCGGGGCCGGCGAAAGCCGGGGGGTCGTCGGTGGGCGATGGGGTGGATGGCATGGTCGGCTCCGGGCTCACGAAGCCCCGATTACACACATAAAAGTCATGGATCCATGCCGATCGGGGCCATCAATGAATGGATTTGTCTGAAATACAGTGCGAGGCATGGAAAAACCGCGCGCGGTCCTGTTTGATGCCTATGGCACGCTGTTCGACGTGTACAGCGTGGGGCTGCTGGCCGAGCAGCTCTACCCCGGGCTGGGCGCGCGACTGGCGCAGCTCTGGCGCGACAAGCAGATCGACTACACCCGCCTGGTGACGACCAGCAACGACGGCCGCCACTACCGCCCCTTCTGGGACCTGACCGAACGCGCGCTGCGCTACGCCATCGAGGCGCTGGTGCCCGCGGCCCGGGCCGACTGGGCCGCCCACGCCGAGGGCGCGTCGCGGCTGATGAACCAGTACCGTCACCTCTCGGCCTTCCCGGAAAACCGCGAGGTGCTGCAGGCCCTGAAGGCGCGCGGCGTGGTCACCGGCATCCTGAGCAACGGCGACCCGGACATGCTGGGCATCGCGGTGCGCAGCGCGGGCCTCGACGGGCTGCTCGACCACGTGATCAGCGTCGATCCGGTGCGCCGCTTCAAGACCCACCCCGAGGCCTACGCGCAGGGCGAGCGGGCCACCGGCGTGGCGCCGGCGCACACGCTGTTCGTCAGCAGCAACGGCTGGGACGCCCTCGCCGCCACCTGGTACGGCTTTCGCACGCTCTGGGTGAACCGCCAGAACCTGCCCTTCGAACAACTCGACACCCAGCCCACCCGCACCGGCAGCAGCCTGCGCGACGCGCTGGCCTTTTTCTGATTTCCCTTCCCGTTCTTCTTGTCCACCCACCGGAGCAACCATGACCGCCCGCACCACCGTCCACGGCCTGCACGTGGCCACCGAGCTGTACGACTTCATCAACCAGCAGGTGCTGCCCGGCACCGGCGTCGACCAGGCCGCCTTCTGGCAGGGGTTTGACCGCATCGTCAGCGACCTGGCGCCCAAGAACGCGGCGCTGCTCGCCGAGCGCGACCGCCTGCAGACCGAACTCGACACCTGGCACAGCGCCAACCCCGGCCCGGTGACGGACATGAAGGCCTATCGCGCCTTCCTGGAAACCATCGGCTACCTCGTGCCCACGCCGAAGAAGGTGAAAGCCACCACCAAGAACGTCGACGACGAACTGGCCGTGCAGGCCGGCCCGCAGCTGGTGGTGCCGATCCTGAACGCCCGCTACGCGCTCAACGCCGCCAACGCGCGCTGGGGCAGCCTGTACGACGCGCTGTACGGCACCGACGTGATCAGCGAAGACAAGGGTGGCGAGAAAGTCGGCAAAAAGGGCGGCTACAACCCCAAGCGCGGCGCCAAGGTCATCGAGTACTGCCGCCATGTGCTGGATCGCTGCGCGCCGCTGAAGAAGGGTTCGCACGTCGGCTCCACCGGCTACAAGATCAACAAGGACGGTGAACTTGTCGTGGCCCTGGCCGACGGCGGCACCAGCAAGCTGGCCGACAAGTCGCAGCTGGTCGGCTGGCAGGGCGAGGCCAAGAAGCCCAGCGCCGTGCTGCTCAAGCACCACGGCCTGCACCTGGAAATCCAGATCCGCCCCGACACCCCGATCGGCAAGACCGACGCGGCCGGCGTGAGTGACCTGGTGGTGGAGGCCGCGCTGTCCACCATCCTCGACCTGGAAGACTCCGTCGCCGCGGTGGACGCCGAGGACAAGGTGCTGGCCTACCGCAACTGGCTGGGCATCCTGCAAGGCACGCTGACCGAGTCCTTCGAGAAGGGTGGCCAGGTGCTGACCCGTGGCCTGAACCCCGACCGCGAGTACCAGACCGCCGGCGGCAAGACGCTGCGTCTGCACGGCCGTTCGCTGATGTTCGTGCGCAACGTCGGCCACCTGATGACCAACCCGGCCATCCTGTGGGGCGCCCCGGGCGCCAAGGACCTCAAGGAGATCCCCGAAGGCATCATGGACGCGGTGGTCACCACCACCATCGCCCTGCACGACCTGAAGAAGTCCAAGAAGGACGCCATCCGCAACTCGCGCAAAGGCTCGGTCTACATCGTCAAGCCGAAGATGCACGGCCCGGCCGAGGTGGCGTTTGCCGCCGAGCTGTTCACCCGCGTCGAGCAGCTGCTCGGCCTGCCCGACAGCACCGTCAAGCTGGGCATCATGGACGAGGAGCGCCGCACCTCGGTCAACCTCAAGGCCTGCATCGCCGCGGCCGCCAGCCGCGTGGCCTTCATCAACACCGGCTTCCTCGACCGCACCGGCGACGAGATGCACACCGCCATGCTCGCCGGCCCGATGGTGCGCAAAGGCGACATGAAAACCAGCGCCTGGATTCAGGCCTATGAGCGCAACAACGTGCTGGTCGGCCTGGCCTGCGGCCTGCGCGGACGGGCGCAGATCGGCAAGGGCATGTGGGCCATGCCGGACCTGATGAAGGCCATGCTGGAGCAGAAAATCGTCCACCCCAAGGCCGGCGCCAACACCGCCTGGGTGCCCTCGCCCACCGGCGCCACCCTGCACGCGCTGCACTACCACCAGGTGCTGGTGTCCGACGTGCAGAAGGCGCTGGAGCAGGTCAACGAAGCCGCCGAGCGCGACAACCTGCTGACCGGCCTGCTGACCGTGCCGGTGAGCAGCAACCCGAGCTGGAGCGACGCCGAGAAGCAGGCCGAGCTGGACAACAACGTGCAAGGCATCCTGGGCTACGTGGTGCGCTGGGTCGATCAGGGCGTGGGTTGCTCCAAGGTGCCCGACATCAACGACGTCGGCCTGATGGAAGACCGCGCCACGCTGCGCATCAGCAGCCAGCACATCGCCAACTGGCTGCACCACGGCATCGTGAGCGAAAAGCAGGTGCGCGACACCTTCGAGCGCATGGCCGCCAAGGTGGACAAGCAGAACGCCGGCGACAAGCTCTACCGCCCCATGGCCGGCAACGCCGCCACCAGCCAGGCCTACCAGGCCGCGCTGGACCTGGTGTTCAAAGGCAAGGAGCAGCCCAGCGGCTACACCGAGCCGCTGCTGCACGCCTGGCGCCTGAAGGTGAAGGCCCAGTAAGCCCCACCGCGATCTGAAGCTGGCACAAGCGGCGCCCTGCGGGGCGCCGCTTTTTTGCACCCCGACGACGATCCACCATGCCTCCCACCCCGCCTTTCGACCACCTCATCTTCGACGCCTGCGACCACGGCGACGGCACCGGCAGCTGGGAGGCGATGGCCAGCGTGATGCCGGACGCGCTGCCGGTGGTGCGGGCGCAGGCGCAGGCGGCGCTGGAGGATGCGGGGCGGCAGGCGCCGGGCCCGCGCGGTCCGCTGGACGACGGCGGTGCGTGGGACGCCGATCTGAGCGAGGCGCCGGACGACGGTGGCCGGGTGCGGGTGGTGCTGGTGATCACGGGGCCCTGGGACTGGGGCGAGGCGCTGGTGGACGCCTGGTCCGCCGAGGGCTGAGGGCGCTGGCCCGGGAGTTGCTCGCCGGGTGGGCATGACCGAGCCCACCCCCACCCCGCAGCCGGCGCCCGAGCCCGGCGTGGCCGCGCTGAGCAAGCTCGACAGCGCGCTGCTCAACATCCTCGTCAAGGACGGCCGCGCCTCGTTCGCCGACATCGCGCGGCAGCTGGGCATCTCGCGGGCCCACGCGCGCGCACGGGTGCAGGCGCTGCAGGCCAGCGGCGTGATCGAGCTGTTCGCGGCGGTGATCAACCCCGAGAAGCTCGGGCAGGTGAACTCCACCTTCCTGGACATCCAGGTCGCGCCAGCGCACATCGAGGCGGTGGCACAGGAACTGGCCGACTGCCCGGAGGTGGTGAGCCTGTACATCATGAGCGACCTGCGCAGCCTGCACGTGCACGCGCTCACCCGCAGCCCCGAGGATTTCGAGGGCTTCGTGCGCCGGCACATCTTCAACCGGCCGGCGATCCTGTCGGTGGACTGCAAGACGCTGCTCACGCGGGTGAAGAACCGGCGCGGCGGCGCGCGCCTCTGAGCGCCGTCCAGGCTGGTGCGCCCGCACCGGCGGGGTGCGCGGTGACCGAATGTTCACGCGCGACCGGCGTGGATGCATCGTGCGCATGCACACAGTGGCCAAGCGGCGCCAGCGACTGAACAAATGTTCACGCAGCGCGCCGCCGTCTGTCCAAACGACAGTGGTCCGCAGCGGCCAACGCCCCAGATCGGGCGTCTCGCCGGGCTGACAGGCGCGCTGTCAAACCCGGGTCTTCGGGAAAAAGATCAATCAAATCAATGATCTTCCGAAACCCCGCGGGGTGGCACAGCGGTTGCAAAGTGCGGTGGCGAGCCGCCTGACAAATGGCAGCCGTCCGCGTTTCAACCCACCACCCCGGAGTTTCACCATGACCCTCGCCCGTCGCCAATTCCTGTCGCGCGCCGCCGTGGCCGCCCCTGTGCTGGCCGCCCCCGCCGTGGTCAGCGCGCAAAGCCGCATCACCTGGAAGATGACCAGCGCCTACCCCAAGGGCGCGCCGTTCTACATGGACGGCCCGGGCAGCGCCACCGACCTGGCCCGCCGCATCCGCGAGATGAGCGACGGACGGCTGAACATTCAGGTGTTCGGCGCGGGCGAGCTGATCCCGGCCTTCGAGGGCTTTGACGCGGTGCGCGCCGGCACCGTGGAGATGAACCACGCCAACAGCTATTTCTGGACCGGCAAAACCTTCGCCGCCCAGTACTTCACCGCCGTGCCCTTCGGGATGAATTTCCAGGGCATGAACGGCTGGTTCTACGACGGCGGCGGCATCGACCTGTGGAACGAGGTGTACGCCCCGTTCGGCATGGTGGCCATGCCCTGCGGCAACACCGGCGTGCAGATGACCGGCTGGTTCAAGAAGGAAATCAAGAGCGTGGCCGACCTCAAGGGCCTGAAGATGCGCATCCCCGGCCTGGCCGGCAAGGTGTACGCCAACCTGGGCGTGGATGTGAAGGTGCTGCCGGGCGGTGAGATCTTCCCGGCGCTGGAGCGCGGCGTGATCGACGCGGCCGAGTTCGTCGGCCCCTTCCAGGACCGCCGCCTGGGCCTGCAGAAGGCCGCCAAGTTCTACTACACCACCGGCTGGCACGAGCCGGCGACCGTGTCGGAACTGCTGATCAACAAGGCCGCCTGGGACAAGCTGCCCAAGGACCTGCAGGCCATCGTGAGCAACGCGGCCGCCGCCTGCAACGTGATCAGCGAGGGCTGGTGCCAGAAGGCGAACTCCGACGCGATGGAGGACCTGAAGAAGCAGGGCGTGACGGTCCGTCCGCTGCCGGATGACGTGATCAAGGCGCTGAAGGCCGAGACCGACAAGGTGCTGGCCGAGTCGATCAAGGACCCGCTGGTCAAGAAGGTGCACGACTCCTATTTCGCGTTCAAGGCCAAGTACGACCGCTGGAGCGAGGTGAGCGAAGAGGCTTACCACCTCAAGGTCCGCGGCTGAGGGAGTGGGAGCCATGGTGCACGCGCTGCGGCGGCTCGCCGCCCTGATTGAAGGACTCATCGACCGGCTGGGCAACCTGACCGCCTGGATCGCGCTGGTGATGATCGGCCTGGTGGCCACCAACGTGCTGCTGCGCTATTCCATGAGCGTGGGCTCGGTGTGGGCGCAGGAGCTGGAGTGGCACCTGCTGGCCGCCCTGATCCTGCTGGGCATGAGCCACGCGCTGCAGCGCGGCGACAACGTGCGGGTGGACATCTTCTACGCCCGCTACCAGCCCGCCACCAAGCGGGTCGTTGATGTGGTGTCGGCCCTGCTGCTGATCGCGGTGGCGGTGGCCTTCATCCTGCTCTCGCTGGGCTATGTGCAGCAGTCGTGGAGCGTCAACGAGGCCTCACCCGACCCCGGCGGCATCCCCTACCGCTGGGCGGTGAAGGCGCTCATCCCGCTGGGCTACGGCTTGCTCGTGCTGCAGCAGATCGCCCACCTGATCCGCCTGCTGACCAACCCGCTCACCCCCGCCGCGGAGGCCCGCCATGTTTGAACCCTCCACCTACGCGGTGCTGATGCTGGTCGGCTTCTTCGTGATGCTGATGATCGGCATCCCGGTGGCGGTGAGCATCGCCACCGTGGGTTTCGTGTTCGGCTGGCTCGGCTTTGGCGACACGCTGTTCAACCTGCTGCCGGCCCGCGTGTACGGCATCGTCGGCGGCTACCAGTGGATGGCGATCCCGCTGTTCGTGTTCATGGGCGTGATGCTGGAGAAGTCGCGCCTGGCGGACGACCTGCTCGACGTGATGGGCCACCTGGCCGGCGGCGTGAAGGGCGGCATGGCGATCGGCATCGTGCTGTTCGGCGTGTTGATGGGCGCGACCACCGGCATCGTCGGCGCCACCATCATCACGCTGGGCCTGCTGACGCTGCCCACGCTGATCCGCCGCGGTTACGACAAGAGCGTGTCCTGCGGCGTGATCTGCGCCTCCGGGACGCTCGGCCAGATCATCCCGCCCAGCCTGATCCTGATCCTGCTGTCGGACATCATGCAGCAGTCGGTCGGCACGCTGTTCGCCGCCGCAGTCGGCCCCGGCCTGCTGCTGGCGGGCATCTACATCGTGTACCTGCTCATCATGGGCTGGCTGCGGCCGGCGTCGATGCCGCCGCTGCCCGCGGCCGAGCGCGACGCGGTGTCGCGCCGCGAGCTGTGGGTGCGTTTCTTCAAGGTGCTGGTGCCGCCGGTGCTGCTGGTGGTGGCGGTGCTGGGCTCGATCGTGGGCGGTGTGGCCGCCCCGACCGAGGCGGCCAGCATGGGCGCGGTGGGGGCGGTGCTGATCACCGCGCTGTCCGGCCGCTTCACCTGGAAGACGCTGAAGGACACGGCGCTGGAGACCAGCAAGATCACCGCGGTGATGATGTTCATCCTGATGCTGGCGCAGGTGTTTGCGCTGTCCTTCCGCGGGCTGCAGGGTGAGGAGCTGATCGCGGCGATGTTCGAGGCGCTGCCCGGCGGCGTGAACACAGCCATCTGGTTCATGATGTTGATGATCTTCGTGCTCGGCTTCTTCATCGAGTGGATCGAAATCAGCTACATCGCGGTGCCGCTGTTCCTGCCGATCCTGCTGAATCTGGGCGTGGACCCGATCTGGCTGGCCATGCTGATCACGGTGAACCTGCAGACCAGCTTCCTGACGCCGCCGTTCGGCTGGGCGCTGTTCTACCTGAAGGGCGTGGCGCCGCCCGAGGTGAACATCAAGGACATCTACAAAGGGGTGGTTCCGTTCATCGCGCTGCAGCTGTTCGCCTTGTTGCTGGTGTTCCTGTTCCCGCAGATCGCGCTGTGGCTGCCCAAGGCGATCGGCTGGTGACGCGATGGAACTCCTCACCCAACAAGGCCTGCCCTGGCTGCTGGCGCTGGCCGCGGCGCTGGCGGCCACCGGGCTGATCGCCGGGGCGCTGGCCGGCCTGCTCGGGGTCGGTGGCGGCATCGTGATCGTGCCGGTGCTCTACCACCTGTTCACGCTGCTGGGCATCGACGAGTCGGTGCGCATGCACGTGGCGGTGGGCACCTCGCTGGCCACCATCGTGCCCACCTCCATCATCTCCAGCCGCGCGCACCGCCGCCGCGGCAGCCTGGACATGGCGCTGATCCGCCGCCTGCTGCCCGGCGTGGTGGTGGGCGTGGCGGTGGGCGCGGTGGCCAGCCGCTTCCTGGCCGGGCCGTGGCTCACAGCGGTGTTCGCCACCGTGGCGATGGCGGTGGCGCTGAACATGGCGCTGCGCCGCGACGGCACCGCGTGGGCCGACGGCCTGCCCGGCCCGGCGGGCACCGCGCTGCTTGGCGGCGGCATCGGCGGTCTGTCCACGCTCATGGGCATCGGCGGCGGCACGCTTTCGGTGCCGCTGCTCAGCGGGCTGCGCGTGCCGATGCACACCGCCGTGGGCACCGGCGCGCTGCTCGGGCTGGTGATCAGCGTGCCAGGCGCGCTGGCCTTCGTGGTCAACGGGCTCGATGTGCCGCAACGCCCCCCGCTGAGTGTGGGTTACGTCAACCTGCTCGGCTTCGCGCTCATCGTGCCCGCGACAATGGTGTCCACCGGCTGGGGCGCCGCGCTGGCGCACCGCATCAACGCCCGGCGCCTGCGCCAGGTGTTCGCCCTGTTCCTCGCGCTGACCGCGCTGCGCATGTTCGCCGGGCTGGCCTGAGCCCCGCGGCGGCGACACCACACCACTCCGGAGACCTGTCTTGATCCACACCCTGAAGTCCCTCGGCGGCATGGCCGTGGCCCCCCACCACCTGGCCGCCCAGGCCGCCCGCGACGTGCTGCGCGAGGGCGGCAACGCGGTGGAAGCCATGGTGGCTGCCGCCTCCACCATCGCGGTCGTCTACCCGCACATGAACGCCATCGGCGGCGACGGCTTCTGGCTGATCCACGAGCCCGGCCAGCCGCCGGTGGCCATCGAGGCCTGCGGCCCGGCCGCCGCGCTCGCCACCCCCGCTTTCTACGCCGGCCAGACCGCCATCCCCGCCCGCGGCGCCACCGCCGCCCTCACCGTGGCCGGCACGATCGGCGGCTGGCAGCGCGCGCTGGAGGTCTCGGCCGGCTGGGGCGGCCGCCTGCCGCTGACCCGCCTGCTCGGCGACGCCATCCGCCACGCCACCGACGGCATCGTGGTCACGACCAGCCAGGCCGCCCTCACCGCCCAGAAACTCGACGGCCTGAAGGACGCTCCGGGCTTCGCGTCCACGTACCTCATCGACGGCCGACCGCCGCGTCCGGGCGAGGTGCTGCGCCAGCCCGCGCTGGGCCGCACGCTCACCCAGCTGGCCGAGCGCGGGCTGGACGACTTCTACCGCGGTGAGCTGGCCGAGCGCCTGGGCGCCGGCCTGGCGCGCGTGGGCAGCCCGCTGCGCACCAGCGACCTCGCCGCCTACCGCGCGCGCTTCGTGGAGCCGCTGTCGGTGCGGCTGGCGGACAGCACCGTCTACAACCTGCCGCCGCCCACGCAGGGCCTGTCCACGCTGATGATCCTGGGCCTGTTCGAGCGGCTCGGGGTCACCGAGGGCGAAGGCTTCGCCCATGTGCACGGCCTGGTGGAAGCCACCAAGCGCGCCTTCCGCGTGCGCGAGCGCGTGGTGACCGATCCGCAGCGCGCCCCGGCCGACCCGCGCGGTTTCCTCATCCCCGCCACGCTCGATGAACTCGCCGCCGACATCGACCCCGCCCGCGCCCTGCCCTGGCCCGAGCCCACGAAACCCGGCGACACGATCTGGATGGGCGTGATCGACGCTCAGGGCCGCGCGGTCAGCTTCATCCAGAGCGTGTACTGGGAGTTCGGTTCGGGCACCGTGGTGGGCGACACCGGCGTGTGCTGGCAGAACCGCGGCACCAGCTTCTCGCTCGACCCCGCCGCGCTGAACACCCTGGCGCCGGGCATGAAGCCGTTCCACACGCTCAACCCCTCGCTGGCGCTGTTCGACGACGGTCGCGTGATGCCGCTGGGCACCATGGGTGGCGAAGGCCAGCCCCAGACCCAGGCCGCCGTGTTCACCCGCTACGCGCGCTTCGGCCAGACCCTGCAGCAGGCCGTGACGGCGCCGCGCTGGCTGCTTGGCCGCACCTGGGGCGACGTGAGCACCACGCTCAAGCTGGAAAGCCGGTTCGACCCGGCGCTCGTGCAAGCCCTGCGCGACGCGGGCCACGCGGTGGAACGCCTGCCCGAGGCCTACAGCGACACCATGGGCCATGCCGGCGCCCTGCTGCGCCACCCCAACGGCGTGATCGAAGGCGCGGCCGACCCGCGCAGCGACGGCGCGGTCGCGGCGGTCTGATCCGGGCCGCCGGGCCCGCCGGCCCACGCCCGTGGAACCCGGGCGGGGCAGCGGCGCGCGTCTTCCGGGACAATCGCGGGCTTTGCCTACATCCGCGGCCCGCGCCGCGTCCCGCCCGTGCCCCACTCCACCGCCGGCAGCCCGCTGCCCCTGATCGACGGCCTGAAGGCCGTGGCCTGCCAGGCCATCGTGCTGCACCACCTGGCCTTCTATGGCCCCATGTCCGACGCCACGATGGCGCTCGCGCCCGACCTCGTGCGCTGGTTCAGCGCCGACGCGCGCATGGCCGTGCAGGTGTTTCTCGTCGTGGCGGGCTTCCTGGCGGCGCGCAGCCTCGCGCCAGACGGCGTGCTGCTCGCGACGCCGCCGGCGCGGTTGCTGTGGCAGCGCTACCTGCGGCTGGCGTTGCCGTTCGCGGCTGCGCTGGCGGTGGCGATCGGCTGCAGCGCGCTGGCCGAGCGCTGGATGGACCACGACTCCATCCCGCCGCCGCCCGGCGCGTGGCAGCTGGTGGCCCATGCCCTGCTCCTGCACTCCCTGCTGGACGTGGAATCCCTCACGGCGGGCGCGTGGTACGTGGCCATCGACCTGCAGCTCTTCGCGCTGCTGCTGGGCCTGCTGTGGCTGGCGCGCGCGGCGCGGCTGTCCGCGCGGGCGCTGGTCGCGGCGGTCGCGGTGGCCTCGCTGTGGCACTTCAACCGCGACAGCGACTGGGACGTCTGGGCGCTGTATTTCTTTGGCGCCTATGGCCTGGGTGCGATGGCCTGGTGGTGCACCCGCCCGGCCGCCGGCCCCGCCGGCCGGCGCTGGCTGGTCGCGCTGGCGCTGCTCGCGGTGGGCGCGCTGGCGATCGACTTCCGCGAGCGCATCGCCCTGGCGCTGACCACCGCGCTGCTGCTGGCCGCCTCGGTCCACACGCCGGTGCTGCACGCCTGGGCGCGCCACGCAGCGGTGGCCTACGCCGCGCGCATCTCGTACGCGGTGTTCCTGCTGAACTTCCCCATCGCGCTGGTGGTCAACGCGGCCTTCGCGCGCTTCGCCCCGGCCGACCCGTGGGTGCAGACCGGCGGCGTGTTGCTGGCCTGGCTGGCCTGCAACGTGGCGGGCGCCTTCTTCTACCGCGCCGTGGAGCGGCCACTGGACCGCTGGATGCGCGCGCCGCGGCTCAGCGGGCCCGCGCCACGTCCAGCGCGCTGACGGCGCCGGCGCGGTTGCCCCACGACTGACGCACAAAACTCGCGACCGCAGCCACCTCGTCGTCGGTCAGCGCGCTGCGGTACGGCGGCATGCCGAAGGGCCGCGGGTGGGCGGCGGTGGCGGGGGTGAAACCGCCGCTGAGGATGGCCTGGATGGTGTTGACCGGCGAGGTCTGGGTGACCGCGCGGTGGCCGGCCAGCGCCGGGTAAATGCCCGCCGCGCCTTCGCCGGCGTCGCCGTGGCATTGCGCGCAATGCTGCTCATACAGCCGCGCGCCGCGGGTCAGCAGGCGGTCTTCGGCGGGCTCGAACGCCGGGCGGTCCACCGGCCGGGCGGGCAGGCTGTGCAGGTAGGTGGCCATGGCGCGCAGGTCGGCCTCGGGCAGGTGCTGGGTGCCGTCTTTCACCACCGCGGCCATCGGGCCGAGCACGCTGGCGTGGCGGTTGCGGCCGTCGCGCAGCAGGGCCACCGTGTCGTCGGGCGACCAGCCGGCCACGCCGCCCTCGCCCGCGTCGTGCAGCGAGGGCGCCCACCAGCGGCCGTCGGGCATGAGCCCGCCGTCGAACCGGTCGATGGCGCTGCCGCCCAGCGCGCTGCGCTCGGCGTGGCAGGCGGCGCAGTGCGCGACACCCGTGACCAGGTAGGCGCCGCGGTTCCACGCGGGGCTCTGCGCGGGGTCGGGCACATACTCGCCCGGCTCGAAATACACCGCCCGCCACAGCGCCAGCGCGGTCTGGGTGTTGTAGGGAAAGCGCAGCGCGTGGGGCGCGGGCGCCCGCGTCACCGGCGGCAGCGTGCGCAGGTGCAGGTAGAGTGCGTCCACGTCGTCGCGGCTCAGGCGGGTGGTGTGGGTGTAGGGGAAGGCCGGGTAGAGCAGGCGGCCGTCGCGCGACTGCCCGTGGTGCAGCGCGCGCCAGAACTCGCCGGCGGTCCAGCGGCCCAGGCCGGTGTCGGGGTCGGGCGTGAGGTTGCTGCTGACGATCAGGCCGAAGGGGGTGGTGATGGCGTGGCCACCGGCGCCGGGCTCACCGCCGCGCGCGGTGTGGCAGGCCAGGCAGTTGCCGGCACGCGCCAGCAACGCACCCCGCGCCAGGCGCTCGGCCGTGGCCTCGGGCGCCGGGCCCACGGGGGCCGGCACGCCGCGGCGCTCCAGCACGACCGCGGTCGTCAGCGCGAGCGCGGCCACGATGGCACCCGCCACGATCGTCCACCCGGCCCGGGCGGCGCGACGGTTGGGCGTGGCGCTCACCGGAACACCCCCGCATCCGGCCCGCAGCGCAGCGGCAGCGGCCCGGGCAGGCCGGCGGCCGGCTTGGCGTCGGCCGGCACGGGTTGCGCCGCCAGCCAGGCCGCCACGGCGCCCACGTCCGCCCCGCTGAGGCGGCGGGCGATGTCGGCCATGCAGTCGGGCGCGGTGGCGCGGCGCATGCCGGTCTGCCAGGCGCCGAGCTGACCGATCAGGTAGTCGCGCGGCAGGCCGAGCAGGCCAGGGATGCCGGGCTGCACGCCGGTCATGCGCTCGCCGTGGCAGCTGTTGCAGGACGGCAGCTGGCGCGCCGGGTCGCCCTGGCGCACCAGGCGCTCGCCGCGCGCCAGCGTGGCCGCGTCGGCGGGCGTGGGCGGCGGCGGCGGGTAGGGCAGGTCGAGCGAGGCGAAGTGTTCGGCGATCTCGCGCAGGTAATCGTCGGTCAGCGGATCGAGCAGCGCGGTCATGCCCACGGCCTGGCGGCGGCCGTCGCGGAAGTGGCGCAGCTGGTTGTGCAGGTAACCGGCCGGTTTGCCGGCGATGCGCGGGAAATACCCGTCGGGCGTGGCCCGGCCTTCGGCGCCGTGGCAGGCGGTGCAGACCAGCATGCGCTGGGCCAGCGTGTCGGGCACGGTGTGGGGCGCGGCGCGGGGAGGTCCGGGCGGTGGAGCGGCATGGACCGCCCCCAGCGCCGACGACAAGGACAGCAGCAGGGCGGTCCGCAGGACGGCCAGAAGCAGGGGCATGGGATGGGGTCGGAGGCCGGGCGGCAGGTGCCCGAAGACAAGACAGACGCCGGGAAATTACCATACCCCCTTGGACTCCACATCCCGCCCCGCAGCCCACCCCAGTCTCCCCGCGCCCGCCGGTGCCGATCCCACCCGCTGCCCGCTGTGCGGCGGCGACAACCGCTGCGCCCTGGAGATCGAGCGCGCCACCGGCCAGCCCCAGCCGCCTTGCTGGTGCGTGGACACCGCGTTCCCGCCCGGGCTGCTCGACACGCTCCCGCCCGACGCGCAGGGCGTGGCGTGCGTGTGCGCGGCCTGCGTGCGCGCGGCCGCGCAACGCCTGCCATGAGCGCCGCCGCCGATCCGGGCAGCCTCGATGCCCTGCGCGCGCGCTACGGCGCGCGCTACCGCTGGTTGCTGCTGTTCGCGGTGATGGTGGGCACGATGGCGTCGATCATGTCCTCGACCATCATCAACGTGGCCATCCCCGACATGAGCCACCACTTCACGCTCGGCCAGGAGCGCGCGCAGTGGGCGACCTCGGGCTTCATGGCGGCGATGACCGTGTCGATGCTGACCACACCATGGCTGCTGGCGCGCTACGGCTACCGGCGCACCTACAGCGGCTGCATGGGGCTGCTGCTGGCCGGGGGCGTGGTGGGCGGGTTTGCCAACGACTACCCGCTGGTGCTGGCCGCGCGGGTGGCCGAGGGGCTGGCGGCGGGCGTGGTCCAGCCGATCCCGGCCATCATCATCCTGCGCGCCTTCGATGCCCACGAGCAGGGCCGCGCCAGCGGCGTGTTCGGCATGGGCGTGGTGCTGGCGCCGGCGCTGGGGCCGAGCATCGGCGGTCTCTTGGTCGACGCCTTCGGCTGGCGCTCCATCTTTTTCATGGTGGTGCCGTTCTGCCTGGCCTCGCTGTGGCTGGCGCGGCGCTTCGTGCCCACCACCTCGCCCGGCGGCGGCGCCGCCAACCCGCAGGGCAACGCCCTCGACACCGTCGGCCTGCTGCTGGCCGCCGCCGGCACGCTGTGCCTGCTCAACGGGCTGGTGCAGCTGCAGGGCGGGCCGCCGCTGGGCGCCCTGGGGCTGCTGGGCAGCGCGGCCGGCCTGCTGCTGGCCTTCATCGCCTGGCAGCGGCGCCCGCGGCGCCGCGGCGCCGCCGAACCGCTGATGAACCTCGCCCTATTCGCCGACCGGCGCTTCGCGATGGGCAGCGTCGTCGCGTTCATCTACGGCGTGGCGCTGTTCGGCTCCACCTACCTGCTGCCGGTCTACATGCAGCTCGGGCTCGGCCTGTCGGCCTCGGCGGTCGGCGCGGTGCTGCTGCCGGCCGGGCTGGTGCTGGCGGTGTGCATCGCGCTGGTGGGCCGGCTGGCGGACCGGCAACCCACCCACCGGCTGGTCAGCCTGGGCCTGCTGCTGCTGGCCGCGTCGTTCGCGCTGATGCTCACCGTCCGACTCGACCGGCCCGCGGCCATCATTCCGCTGCTGATGGTGTGGGCGGTGCTGGGACGCATCGGCCTGGGCTTTATCCTGCCCTCGCTCAACATCGGCGCCATGCGCGGGCTGTCGCGCGCGCTGATCCCGCAGGGGTCGAGCGTGATCAACTTCCTGCGCATGCTCGGCGGCGCGGCCGGCGTCAGCCTGTGCGGCATCGTGCTGGAATGGCGCGTCGCGGCCCACGGCGTGCGGCTCGACAGCGGACCCCCCAGCGCCGCGCGGCTGGCGGCCTTCGACGAAACCTTCGTGATGCTCGCCCTGATCTGCGCCGCCGCGCTGTGGGCCGCGTGGCGGCTGCGCGATGCGCCGCCCGGTGCCCACAGCGCCCACCCTGCAGGACAATAGACTCCCCCTCGGCCACCCAACCGCCCGCCCCCGGACACCCCATGTGCCAGCTGCTCGGCCTGAACTGCGCCACCCCCACCGACGCGACCTTCAGCTTCACCGGGTTCCGCGAACGCGGCGGCCACACCGACCACCACGCCGACGGCTGGGGCATCGCCTTTTTCGAGGGCAAGGGCCTGCGCCTGTTCATCGACCACGAGAGCGCCGCGCAGTCGCCGATGGCCGCGTTCCTGCAGGCCTATCCGCTCAAGAGCCGCAACATCATCGCCCACGTGCGCAAGGCCACGATCGGTGAAGTCGCGCTGGAAAACGCCCACCCCTTCGTGCGCGAACTGTGGGGGCGGCAATGGGTGTTCGCCCACAACGGCGACCTCAAGGACTACCAGCCCAAGCTGCACAGCCACTTCCGCCCGGTCGGCAGCACCGACAGCGAACGCGCCTTCTGCTGGCTGCTGCAGGAACTGCACAAGTCCCATGCCGCCTTGCCCAGTGTGACCGAACTGACCCACACGCTGCGCGAACTGATCCCGCGGGTCGCCCACTTCGGCACCTTCAACTTCCTGCTCTCCAACGGTGAAGCCCTCTGGGCCCACTGCAGCACGAACCTGCACTGGCTGGTGCGCCAGCACCCCTTCACGCAAGCCACGCTCAAGGACTGCGACTGGACGGTCGACTTCGCCGAGGTCAACCAGCCCGGCGACCGCGCCGCCATCGTCGTCACCACGCCGCTCACCACCAACGAAGCCTGGACCGCGTTCGCCGCCGGCGAGCTCAAGGTCTTCATCGATGGCCAGCCGCAGGAGGGCGTCTGACATGAACGCCTGGCTCCTGCTGGGTATCGCGATTGCGGCCGAGGTGGTGGGCACCACCGCCCTCAAGGCCAGCGAGGGTTTCACCCGCCCCGGTCCGGTGGCGCTGGTGGTCGCCGGCTATGGCGTGGCCTTTTACTGCCTGTCGCTGGTGCTGCGCAGCATCCCGGTCGGTGTGGCCTACGCGGTGTGGTCGGGCCTGGGCATCGTGCTCATCACGCTGGCCGCGTGGTGGTTCTACGGTCAGCGCATCGACACCGCCGGCCTCATCGGCATGGGCCTGATCGTCGCCGGCGTGCTGGTGCTCAACCTGTTTTCGGCCAGCAGCGGGCACTGAGCGCGCCCGCGCGGCGTCAGGCCAGCGCCGCCTCCAGCGCATCGACGAACATCGCCGGCACGTCGAAGCCGGTCTGGTCGTGGATTTCCTGGAAACAGGTCGGGCTGGTGACGTTGATCTCGGTCACGCGGTTGCCGATCATGTCGAGCCCCACCAGCAGGAGGCCCCGCGCGGCCAGCACGGGCGCCATGGCTTCGGCCACGGCGCGGTTGTCGTCGCTCAGCGGCTGGGCCACGCCCTTGCCGCCGGCGGCGAGGTTGCCGCGCACCTCACCGCCCTGCGGAATGCGGGCCAGCACATACGGCGCGACGCGACCTCCGATCAGCAGCAGGCGCTTGTCACCGTCCACGATCTCGGGCAGGTAGCGCTGCACCATCACGCTGGTGTGGCCGCCGCCGTTGAGGGTTTCGATGATGGAGCCGAGGTTCATGCCGTCGGGGCCGACGCGGAAGATGCCCATGCCCCCCATGCCATCGAGCGGCTTGAGGATGATGTCGCGGTGCTCGGCGTGGAAGTGGCGGATGGCTTCGGGCGAGCGGGTCACCAGCGTGGGCGGTGCGTACTGCGCGAATTCCATGAGCGCAAGCTTTTCCGGGTGATCGCGCAGCGCGGCGGGCTTGTTGAAGACGCGCGCGCCCTCGCGCTCGGCCTGCTCCAGCAGGTGGGTGGCGTAGAAGTACTCGCTGTCAAAAGGCGGGTCCTTGCGCATGACCACCGCGTCGAAATCCTTGAGCGCTTCGCGGGCCTGGTGCGTCACGCGGTACCAGTCGTCGGCGTGGCCGGTCAGCTGGATGCGCCGCACCAGCGCCGTCACGGGCTGGCCGCCCTGCCACTGCAGGTGCGCGGGCTCGCAGGCGGCCACGGCATGACCGCGGCGCTGCAACTCGCGCATCATCGCGAAGGTGCTGTCCTTGTAGGTCTTGAAGCTGGCGAGGGGATCGGCGACGAAGAGGATGTTCATGGGGCGCGGCGGTGGGATCGGCCGTACTGTTGCACAAACAGCGCGATCGCGCCGGCGACCACGCCCCAGAAGGCCGAGCCGATGCCGGCGATCACCACGCCGCTGAGGGTGACGAGGAAGGTGATCAGCGCGGCCTCGCGGTGGGTGTCGTCCTTCAGCGCGGTGTGCAGCCCACCGCCAATGCTGCCCAGCAGCGCGATGCCGGCGATGGCCATGACCAGCTCGCGCGGGAAAGCCAGCAGGAGGCCGGTGACGAGCGCGCCAACCAGCCCGATCGCGGCGTACAGCAGGCCGCAGACCACCGCCGCGGTGTAGCGTTTGTCGCGGTCCGGGTGGGCCTCGGGGCCCATGCAAATGGCGGCGGTGATGGCAGACAGGTTGAGCGCAAACGCGCCGAAAGGCGCCAGGACCAGGGTCGCCACGCCAGTCAGGGTGATCAGCCGCGAGACGGGCATGTCGTAGCCGGCCGCACGGATCGCGGCCACGCCCGGCAGGTTCTGCGAGGCCATGGTGACGATGAACAGTGGCAAGGCCAGGCTGGTGAACGCCGCGAGCGAAAAGGCCGGCGCGGTGAACACCGGCACCGCCCACTCCAGCGCCACCGCCCCCGCGTTGAAGCGTCCGGACGCCAGCACCTGCATGACACCGGCGGCGAGCGTGAGCACCACCGCATAGCGCGGCGCGACACGGCGCGCGACGAGATAGGTCAGCAGCATCAGCACCACCAGTCCCAGGGCCGTCTGCGCCGCACCGAACGCCTGCAGGCCGAAGCGCGCCAGCACGCCCGCCAGCAGGGCGGCGGCAATGGCCATCGGTATGCGGTTCATCACCCGCTCAAACCAGCCGGTGGCCCCGGCCAGCGTGATGAGCAGGCCGCTCATGAGGAAGGCACCCACCGCCTCGGCCATGCTGAAACCACCGGAAATGCCGGCGCTGGCCAGCACGGCCGCGCCCGGCGTGCTCCACGCCACCATCACCGGCTGGCGCAGCCACAGCGAGGGAAGCGCCGAGCACAGCCCCATGCCCAGGCCCAAGGCCCACATCCAGGAGGTGATCTGGGCCGGCGTGGCGCCAAAGGCCTGAGCGGCCTGGAACACGATGGCCACCGAGCTGGTGAAGCCGACCAGCACCGCCACGAAGCCAGCGATCGCCGCAGAAAGGCTGAGGTCCTTGAAAAATCGCATCGCGCGATTGTGCGGGCTTCGGTGGCCAGCTTCCTTGGGCGGTTTCGGTGGCCGGCTTTGCCGGATCCGTCGCGTGGGTGGGCCGCGGGCCGCACGGGGCCCCGGACCAGGTCTGTCAGATCTCCACCTTCGAGCCCAGTTCGATCACCGCATTGGTGGGCAAATTGAGGAAGCTGGCCGCGCCGGAGGCGTTGTGGTGCATCTGGGCGAACAGCTTTTCGCGCCAGGGCGCCATGCCGCTGTGCAGGGTGGGCGTGACCACGTCGCGGGACAGAAAGTAGCTGGTGGTCATATTGTCGAGCTCGCAGCCCCGGCCGCGCAACTGCTGCAGCGCCTTGGGCACATCGGGGTCGTTCTTGAAGCCGTAGTTCAGCGTGACCGCCCAGCAGTCGTGGCCCAGGGGCTCGACCGCCACCCGCTCGTCCAGGCCGATCCACGGGACCTCGTGGTGGCGCACGGTGACGAACAGGTTTTGTTCATGCAGGACCTTGTTGTGCTTGAGGTTGTGCAGCAGCGCGTTGGGCACGATGCCGGGCTCGGCCGACAGGAACACCGCCGTGCCGGCCACGCGCGTGGGCGGGCTCACGAACACCGCGTCGAGAAACGACGGCAGGTCCAGCGCGTCGGCCGCCTGGGCCTGCTTCATCAGGCTGCGCCCCTGCTTCCAGGTCATCATGAGGATGAACACCACCCCGCCAATGAGCAGCGGGAACCAGCCGCCGTCGAACAGTTTGAGCAGGTTGGAGGCGAAGAAGGCGAGGTCGATGACGAAGAAGGCGCCGGTGGCGGCGATGCACAGCCACAGCGGGTATTTCCAGCCGTACCGGATCACGAAGAAGGTGAGCACGGTGGTGATCAGCATGTCCAGCGTGACCGCAATGCCGTAGGCGGCGGCCAGATTGCTGGAGGACTTGAACATCACCACCGCCAGCACGATGGCCGCGAACAGCGCCCAGTTGACGAAGGGAATGTAGATCTGGCCGGTGTCCCGCACGCTGGTGTGGCGCAGGGCCAGGCGCGGCAGGAAACCGAGCTGGACCGCCTGTTTGGTCACGCTGAAGGCCCCGGAGATGAGTGCCTGCGAGGCGATCACGGTGGCCATCGTGGCCAGAACCACCAGCGGCAGCAGCAGCCAGTCGGGCGCCATGTTGTAGAAGGGGTTCTTCACCGCCGTCGGATCGTCCAGCAGCAGCGCGCCCTGGCCGAAGTAGTTCAGTGTCAGCGCGGGCATGACCAGGCTGAACCACGCGATGCGGATCGGCCGTTTGCCGAAGTGGCCCATGTCGGCGTACAGCGCCTCACCGCCGGTGACGACCAGCACGACCGCGCCCAGGATGATGAAGGTGGTGCCCGGCTGCTCCAGCATGAAGCGCAGCGCGTGGTGCGGGCTGATCGCCAGCAGGATTTCGGGGTGGTGCGCGATGTGACTCACGCCGAGCGCAGCGATGGTGAGGAACCAGACAACGGTGATCGGTCCGAAGAAGCGCCCGATGCCCCCGGTGCCGCGCTTCTGCACGGCAAAGAGCGCAAACAGCACGATCAGCGTGATCGGCACCACGTAGCGTTTGAAGTGCGGCGAGACGACCTCCAGGCCCTCCACCGCCGACAGCACCGAAATCGCCGGAGTGATCACGCCGTCGCCATAGAAGATGGCGGTGCCGAAGATGCCGATGACCACCAGCGTGCTGCGCAGGCGGGGCTGGTCTTTCACGGCGGTGGACGCCAGGGCCAGCATGGCGATCAGGCCGCCTTCACCGCCGTTGTCGGCCCGCAGCACCAGCGTCACGTATTTCAGTGAGACGATGGTGGTGAGCGTCCAGAACAGGATGGACAGGATGCCGTAGACGTTGTCGTGGGTGAACGGAACGTGGCCGGAGCCAAACACTTCCTTGACGGCATACAGCACGCTGGTGCCGATGTCGCCGTACACCACCCCCACGGCGCCCAGGGTGAGCGCGGCCAGAGACGATTGGGAACGGGACACAAGACTCCCCGCGGTGGGCGCGGGGTCGGTTGTCGAGAGAACGCCATTCTCCGCCCGCGATACCCCGGGCGCCAATGGAGCCACCGGCCTAAACCGGCCCGGCGGTGGCTCCATGTTGCAGCGCAGCAACTGCCGCCCGGTCAGCTTGCCGGGGCAGCAGCGCTCAGTCGAAGTTTTCGGCTTCCGGGTCGGTGGCTTCGAGCTCGTAGCTGGCCGCCAGCATGGCCAGGCGACCGATCACGCCGTACATGTAGAAGCGGTTGGGCACGCTGGCGCCCGGTTTTGCGCCGGGCTGGGGCAGCTGTGCGCTCTGCTCAAAGGCCAGCGGCACGAAGCTGGAGCCGGGCGCGTTGAGGTTCTCATCGACACCGCGGTCGGCGTGGATGCGGTAGAAGCCGCCCACGACGTAACGGTCCATCATGTAGACCACCGGCTCGGCGACGGCGCTGTTGATGCGCTCGTTGGTCAGCACGCCTTCCTGGATGATGACCTCGGTGACGGCGCGACCGCCCTGGGCGGTCGCCATGCGGGCCTTGGCCGCCGGTGTCAGAGCGTCGATGTCCTTGACGTCGCGCACCGTCATGATGCCCATGCCGCCGGTGCCGTTGTCGGCCTTGACCACCACGAACGGCTTCTCGTTGATGCCGTATTCCTTGTACTTGCGCCGGATCTTGGTGAGCAGGGCATCGGTGTTGCTTCGCAGGCACTCCAGCCCGGCGCTGGCCGCGAAATCGACCGACCCGCACTGGGTGAACATCGGGTGGATGAGCCACGGGTCCATGCCGAGCAGCTTGCCGAAGCGCTTGGCAACTTCCTCGTAGGCCTTGAAGTGCGTGCTTTTGCGGCGGGTGCTCCAGCCCGCGTGCAGCGGCGGCAGCAGGTACTGTTCGTGCAGGTCCTCGAGGATGCCCGGCACGCCGGCGGAGAGGTCGTTGTTGAGCAGGATGGTGCAGGGGTCGAAGTTCTTCAGCCCGAGGCGGCGCTTGCTGCGGTGCAAGGGCTCCAGCGTGACGGTGTCCCCGCCGGGCAGTTCGATCTCGGTGGGTTCGGTCACGTCGTTCGACAGCGAACCCAGCCGCACCGACAAGCCGGCCATGTAGAAGATCTTCTGCAGCGTGGCGAGGTTGCTGAGATAGAAGGTGTCGCGCGCGTTTTCGGGGATGAGCAGCAGCGCCTTGGCCTCGGGGCAGATCTTCTCGATCGCCGCCATCGCCGCCTGCACGGCCAGCGGCATCATTTCCGGGGTCAGGTGGTTCCAGCCGCCCGGGAACAGGTTGGTATCGACCGGCGCGAGCTTGAAGCCGGCGTTGCGCACGTCGACCGAGCTGTAGAACGGCGGGGTGTGCTCCATCCACTCCAGCCGGAACCAGCGCTCGATGACCGGCGTGGACTCGAGGATGCGCTGCTCGAGTTCGTTGATGGGGCCCTGCAGGGCGGTGACGAGGTGGGGGACCATGCTGGATTGGATGCCCCCCGCGCCGCCTGCGGCGTCACCCCCCACTGGGGGGCGTCAGCGACGGCCCGGCAGAGCCGGTTCCGTGCTGACCTCGACGCGTCTGGCGCTGCGTGGAAGCTGACGGTGGTGGTGTTGAGATCGGTGGACGCTGTGAGGATATGGGGCCGGCACTGACGGTTGCAAGCGCGGATTCAGCCGCGCACCTCTCCCTCACCCAACACAACGTACTTCAGCGAGGTGAGGCCCTCCACGCCCACCGGGCCGCGGGCGTGGAACTTGTCGGTGCTGATGCCGATTTCGGCGCCCAGCCCGTACTCGAAACCGTCGGCGAAGCGGGTGCTCGCATTCACCATCACACTGGCGGAATCGACCTCACGCAGGAAACGCTGGGCGTGCACGTGGTCGGTGGTGAGGATCGCGTCGGTGTGGTGGCTGCCGTGGCGGTTGATGTGATCGATCGCCTCGTCCAGACCATCAACCACCTTGATGCTGATGATCGGCGCGAGGTATTCCTCGGCCCAGTCCCGCTCGGTCGCGTCCACGAGGGTCGCGCCGGCCACGCCGGCCAGCGCCGCGCGGCTCTCGGCGCACACCCGCATCTCCACGCCCTTGGCCGCGAACACCGCGCCGATGCGCGGCAAGAAGGCAGCCGCCACGCCGCGGGCCACCAGAAGGCTCTCGGTGGCGTTGCAGGGGCTGTACTTCTGCGTCTTGGCGTTGTCGGTGACCTTGACCGCGAGGTCGAGGTCGCAGGGGTCGTCGACGTAGGTGTGGCAGTTGCCGTCCAGGTGCTTGATCACCGGCACCTTGGCCTCGGCACTGATGCGCTCGATCAGGCCCTTGCCACCGCGCGGGATGATCACGTCCACGTACTGCGGCATGGCGATCAGCTGCCCCACCGCGGCGCGGTCGGTCGTCGGCACCAGCTGCACCGCATCGGCCGGCAGACCGGCCTCAAGGAGCGCGCGCTGTACCAGCGCCGCCAGCGCCCGGTTCGACTCGATCGCTTCGGAGCCCCCACGCAGGATGCAGGCGTTGCCGCTCTTGATCGACAGGCTGGCCGCCTCGATGGTCACGTTCGGGCGGCTTTCGTAAATCATGCCGAACACGCCGATCGGCACGCGCATCTGCCCCACGCGGATGCCGCTGGGCATCTGCCGCAGGCCGGTCGTCTCGCCAATGATGTCCGGCATCGCGGCGAGCTGCTCGCAGCCCTCGGCGCAGGTCTCGATGACCTTGGGGGTGAGCTTGAGGCGGTCCACCATCGGCTCGGCCAGGCCCGCCGCGCGGGCGCGCTCCAGGTCCTGGGCGTTGGCCACGGCCAGCGCCTGCACGCTCTCCCGCAGCAGCGACGCCAGGGCGCGCAGCGCCCGCCGCTTGGTCGCCGCCGAGGCCTTGGCCATGGCCGCCGACGCGGCCTTGGCCTGCAGGCCCAGCGTGTTCATCAGTTCGGAGGTGCTCGTCGCGTTCATGGCGGGATTTTCGCACCGACGCTCCCGTCCGTGCGGCCGCCTGCACGCCCGACCCGCGACCCCACCGATTACCCCCACCCGTTTGACCCCCCGATGGCGGCGAAGGTCGGGTCTGCGCGGCAACACCGCCACGCCTTCCTGGAGCCGTCCATGCCCCCCACGCTTCGCCGGATTCCCCACCGGTCGCGCATCGCACCGCCCGAAGCCGACGCCACCGAGGTCGCGCAGACCGCGCGGCACTACGGCGCCCTGCGCTTTTCCATGTTCACGGTGTTCGCCACGATCAGCGGCGCCTTGCTGGCCTTCCCCTTCACCGACGGCGGCCAGCGCCTGTTGCGGGCCGAGCCGGCCTTCGTCCATGCGCTGGCGATCGCGGGTGTGGTGGCGTCGCTGCTGTTCGCCCTGGCGGAATGGCGCCTGGCCGGCCTGCTGGCGTATTTCCAGGCGGCGGCCGCGCGACTCGGCGCCGTGCCGCTGCCGCCGGGTCACGCCCGCTGGCGCTTCATCATTCCCGCCGCCATGATCGCCCCGCAGGCTCTGACCATCCTCCACTGGCTGGCGGTGGCCTGGGACGTGTGGACGCTGACCCCCGGCGGCTGAACCGGCGCCTCAGAACGGGTAGTGCCGAGGCGTGGTCTGGATGGTGATCCAGCGCAGTTCGGTGAATTCCTGGATGCCGGCTTTGCCGCCGAAGCGGCCGTAGCCGCTGCCCTTGACGCCGCCAAACGGCATCTGCGCCTCGTCGTGCACGGTCGGGCCGTTGACGTGGCAGATGCCGCTGTCGATCTGGCGGGCGACGTGGAAGGCGCGGGCGATGTCCTTGCCGAAGACGGCGGCCGACAGGCCGTACTCGTTGTCGTTGGCGCAGGCCACCGCCTCGGCGGTGTCTTTCACGCGCACGATGCACTTCACCGGCGCAAAGCTTTCCTCGCGGTAGATGCGCATGGCCGGCGTCACATGGTCGAGCACGGTGGCGGGCATCAGCGTGTTCTCGCTCTTGCCGCCGCAGACCAGGCGCGCGCCCTTGGCCAGCGCGTCGTCGATCAGTTCGTTGCAGAAGTGCACAGTGTTCATGCCGATCACCGAACCCAGCACCACCGGCTCCGGCTTGCGCGGGTCGCCCACCGGCAGGTGGCGCGCCTTGTCGCCGAACTTCTTCACGAAGTCGTCGGCGATCTTCTGGTCAACGATGATCCGCTCGGTGCTCATGCAGATTTGGCCGCTGTTGGCGAAGCTGCCGAAAGCCGCCGCGTTGACCGCGTCGTCGAGGTCGGCGTCGTCGAGCACGACCAGCGGCGCCTTGCCGCCGAGCTCCAGCACCACCGGCTTGAGGTACTTGGCGCAGGTCATGGCCAGCAGGCGCCCGACCTTGGTGGAGCCGGTGAAATTGATGCGCCGCACCGCCGGGTGCGCCACCATCGCCTCCACCACCGCGGGGGCGTCGGCCGGGGCGTTGGTGAGGTAGTTCACCACGCCGGGCGGGAAGCCGGCGTCTTCAAACGACTCGATGATCAGCTGGTGGGTGCGCGGGCAGTTTTCGCTGCCCTTGAGGATCACCGTGTTGCCGCAGGCCAGCGGCACGCAGATGGCGCGCACGCCCAGAATCACCGGCGCGTTCCACGGGGCGATGCCCAGCACCACACCGGCCGGCTGACGCACGCCCATGGCCAGCGAACCGGGCACGTCCGAGGGGATCAGCTCGCCGCCGATCTGCGTGGTCAGGCCGGCCGCCTCGCGGATCATGCCGGCGGCCAGCATGCAGTTGAAGCCGGCCCACAGCGCGGCCGCGCCGGTCTCGGCGGCCATCGCCTCGATGAAGCGCGGCGTCTTGGCCTCCAGCGCATCGGCGGCCTTGAGCAAGAGCGCGCGGCGCTCGCCGGGGCCGGTCTGGCTCCAGGTCTTGAACGCCTCGGCCGCGGCCTCCACGGCCATCACCGCATCGGCCGGGCTCGCGGCGGGCGCGCGCGTGGCGAGACTGCCGTCCAGCGGATTGCGCCGCTCGAACGTGGCGCCGTGTTCGGCCGTCACCTTCAGGCCGTTGATGAGCATCGACAGATCGGACATGGGGTTCTCCAGACAAAGGATGGGACGCGCGCCTTCAGGGGGCCGTCGCGCCGAGATAGGCCTCACGCACCACGCGCGAGCGCGCCAGCAGCGCCGCGGGCCCGCTGGCGACGATGGCGCCGCGCTCGATCACGTAGCCGCGGTCGGCCACCGCGAGCGCTTTCTTCACGTTTTGCTCGACCATCAACACCGTGGTGCCGGCGTCGGCGATGCGGCGGGCGATGGTCAGCAGCTCATCGACCATGCGCGGCGCCAGGCCCAGCGAGGGTTCGTCGAGCATCAGCAGCCGCGGCGCGCTCATCATGGCGCGGGCGACGGCCACCATCTGCTGCTCGCCGCCGCTCATGGTGCCGGCGAGTTGCTGCGCACGCTCGCGCAGCTTCGGGAAATCGTTGAACGCCTGCTCCAGGCGGCGCGCGCGCTCGGCCTTGGGCACCAGCCAGCCACCCAGCTCCAGGTTTTCGGTCACCGTCATCTGGGGAAAGAGCTGGCGCCCTTCGGCGACCAGCGCGACGCCGGCCTGCACGATCTCGTGCGTCTTCTCCGGCAGGTCTTCGCCGTTGAGCAGCACCGCGCCCTGGCGACGGATGAGACCGTTCAGGGCCTTGAGCAGCGTGGTCTTGCCGGCCCCGTTCGGGCCGAGCACCACGGTCAGGCCCGGCCGGGCCTCCAGGGACAGGTCGCGCAACACCAGAAAGGCGCCATAGCCCGCGCTCAGGCCCTCCACCTTCAGGTGCGCGCCCGCGCTGCCGCCGAGCTGGAACGGCGTGGGTCGGTGCCACATCATCGCGCGGCCTCCGTGCCCATTTCATCGCCCAGGTAGGCCTCGATCACCTCGGGATGCCGCACCACCGCGCGGGGCGTGTCGTCGGCGATCTTGCGGCCCTGGTGCAGCACGATGACGCGCTCGACGTGGCGCAGCAGCGTGGTCACCGCGTGCTCGATCCACACGACGGTCAGGTCCAGCTCGTCGCGCAGCCGGCGGATCAGGCGCGCCATGTTCTCGATCTCGCTCTCCGTGAGGCCGGCGGCCACCTCGTCGAGCAGCAGCAGGCGTGGCCGGGTGGCCAGGGCCATGCCGATTTCCAGCAGGCGCTGCTGCGACGGTGTGATCGCGGCGGCGGGCAAGTCCGCCTGCGCGGCCAGGCCAATGAGGGTGAGGATGCTGTCGGGTGTGCGCAGCGCCCAGGGCACGCCCTGCTCTTCGCCCCACCAGATCCATTTCCGGGGTCGGCGGCCGGCAAACTTCAGGCCGAACGCGATGTTCTCGCGCACGCTCATGTCGGCGAAGGTGCGCGGGGTCTGGAAGGTGCGGGCCAGGCCGTGGGCGGCGAAGCGGTGCGGCGCGCGGCCGTCCAGGCGCTGCCCGCGCACCCGCAGCTCGCCGCTGGTGGGCCGGGTGACGCCGGAAATGGCGTTGAAGAAGGTGGTCTTGCCGGCGCCGTTGGGGCCGATGATGCCAACGAGTTCACCGGGCATCAGCGTGGCGCTCACGCGATCGACCGCCACCAGACCACCGAACCGCACGGTGATGTCCTTGGCTTCGAGCAGGGCGGGGCTGGCCATGTCAGCGGCTCCTCCGGTGTGCGGTGGTCGGACGCTCAGTACACATGGCGCGCCTCCCGCTGCCGTTTCTCGCGCTGTTTGCGACGCTCGGTCTCACCGCTGAGGTCGTCGCGCCGCTCGGCCCACCAGACGCGTGCGTCGCGCCACCAGCCGCGGAAGGTGTCGGTCCGCACCGACGCCAGTCCGCCGGGCAGGTACAGCACCGACAGGATCAGCAACAGGCCCAGCGACATCATGTAGATCTGTGGCACCTGCAGGCGCAGCGTTTCCGCCAGCACGCTGAACACAATGGCGGCGATCAGCGGCCCCCACAGGGTCATGGCGCCGCCGATGAGGGCGATCAGCACGGTCTGGAAGCCGATGAAGGGATTGAAGACGGTGTGTGGATCGATGTAGGTCCAGCGCACGCTCATCGCCGCGCCAACCGCGCCCGCGACCGCCGCGGTGAGGGCGAAGCCCAGCACCTTGACCACGCGCGTGTTCACCCCCAGCGTCTGCGCGCGCTGCTCGTCCGCGCCGATGCCGCGCAGCGCCAGGCCGAAACGCGTGCGCCGCAGCACGATCGACAGCCCCACGGCCAGCACCGCCAGCGCCAGCACCGTGTGATAGACCGTGATCGACTCCGGCACCACCACCAGCACGCGACCGACCGTGCCGGTCACGCTCTTCTCGAAGTAGCTGATGGCGTGGCGGATGAGTTCGGTCATGCCGAAGGTGAGCACCGCAAAGTAGGTGCCCCGCAGGTGCAGCACGGCCGCGCCCATCACCACCGCCACCGCCGCGGCAATCAGCGCACCGAGGGCTATCGCCTGCACCCAGGGCATGTGCTCCAGCGACAGCGCGCTGGTGTAGGCGCCGATGCCAAAGAAAGCCGATGTGGCGAGCGAGAGGTAGCGCGTGGTGCCGCAAAACAGCGACCAGCTCGACGACAGCGCGACGTACATCAGGCAGGTCAGCGCCATGGACAGGGCGAACTCGCTGGCGAACGAGGGCAGCGCCATCGCCCAGCCTGTCAGGCCGAACAGCACGAGCAGGTCGCGCACGAGGATCTGGCGGGCGTTCATGCGGGCAACCTCGCGCCGGAACAGACAACGGACAGCGGGCAGATCATGGCGTCAGGCCTTGCGCGTCTTGCGGGTGAACAGGCCCTCCGGGCGCAGCAACAGCACACCGATGAACACGATGTAGCTCAGCAGCGCCTTGAGGGAGGGGTTGGTGAAATGCATGCCGATGGCTTCGATCACACCCAGCAGCAGACCGCCGGCCAGCGCGCCACCCATGCTGCCGAAGCCGCCGAGCGTGATGACGATCAGCGCGGTCACCGTGTAGGGCTCGCCCATCGACGGGCTGATCGTGTAGGCCATCGACAGCAGGCAACCGGCCACGCCGGACAGCCCCAGGCCGATGCCAAACATCAGCGGGTGCAGGCGCCGGGTGTCGATGCCGACCAGCTGGGCGCCGGTGGGTGACTGCATCAACGCGCGCACGCCCTTGCCGAGCAGGGTCGTGCGCAGCAGCACGATGAGGGCGCCGGCAAACAGCAGCGCCAGCCCGAACACGAGCAGCTTGTTGACCGCGAACTGCGCCTGTCCGCCGGGCAGCGGAATGGCGAAGGGCTGGGTGAGGAAGTCGTACCCGCGCAGGTCGCCGCCCCAGATCCAGCTGATCGCGTTCTGCACCAGGAACATCAGCCCGAAGGCCACCATCAGGCCGCGCGCCTCAAACACATCGAGGTTGGGCGAGGTGGCGGTGAGCCGGCGGAAGCACAGCCAGTGCACCGCGATGCCCAGCGCCATCAGCACCGCAAACGACACCGGAATCATCCACAGCGGCGACAGACCCGCCACGCTGGCGACCATCCAGGTCAGAAACGCCCCGACCATCAGGAACTCGCCGTGGGCGATGTTCAGGATGCGCATCAGCCCGTACTGCAGGTTCAGGCCCAGCGCCACGAGCGCGTAGATGCCGCCGGTGATGAGACCGGACGCGATCAGCTCAATCCAGGAGGAGAAGGACATGCAACAGGCGCAGGGAAGTGATCGAGGACGCCGCGGATCCGGCTCCGCCGGTCCGCTGGCATCGCCCCCCTGAGGGGGTGACGCGCCGCCGGCGCGGCGCGGGGGTGGCTTTACTTCCAGGCCGGCTTGACCGGGTTCAGCTTGGCGGTGGCGATCTTGGCCGGCCACACCACCTCAAACTCCCCGTTCTGCCACTGCCCCACCGAACCGGGCGTGCCCACGTTCTCGCTGCCCTGGAAGCGGATGTCGCCCAGGATGGTCTTGTGCGTGGTGTTGGCCACGTAATCGCGGATGGCCTTGCGGTCCAGGCCCTGCGCCTTCACGGCGGCGGTCAGGATCTCCAGCCCCGCCCAGCAGGCGCCGCTGGCCCAGCGGTCCGGCTCTTTCTTGTGGGCCGCCACGTGGGCATCGAAGTAGGCCTTGGCGCCGGCGCTGGTCTTGCTGTTCCACGAACCCATGCCCAGCACGCCCTCGGCGCCCGCGGGGGTCATCACGTTCTTGTACAGCGGGAAAGCCGTGCCCACCGAGGCGTAGAAGAACTTCGGGTTGAAGCCGATTTCCTTGCTCTGGCGGCTCGCCAGGATGGTGTCGGGCGGGTAGGTGAAGCCCACAAAGGCGTCGGGATTCTTGTCCTTGATCGCGCGCAGCGTGGGCGAGAGGTCCTTCACACCGCTGGGGTAGCTGGTCTCCTGCACCAGGCTGATGCCGGTGCCCTGCAGCGCCACCTTCAGCGCGGCGTAGTTCTCCAGGCCAAACAGGTCATCCACGTACACACAGGCAATCGTCTTCACGCCCTGCGCCTTCAGCATGTCCACCACCGCGTCGCACATCGGCTTGGGCTGCTGCAGCATCGAAAAGAAGAAGGGCAGCTTCATCTCGATCAGACGGCGCGACAGCGCGGTCGGCGCCAGGAAGGGGTAACCGAAGCGGTTGGCCAGCGGTGCCGTGGCGAAGTTGGCGTTCGAGCCCCAGGGCGGCAGCACGAGGTCCACTTTGTCGCTGCCCATCAGCTTTTCGTAGGTGCGGACCACGGTCTCCACGTCGCTGCGGTCGTCGCTGCTGACCAGCTCGATGCGCCGGCGCACGCCCTTCACGTCCAGACCGCCCGCGGCGTTCTGCTGCTCGGCCCACAACAGGTAGTTCGGCTCCTGGCTCGTCTGCGCGCCGCCGGTCCAGGGGCCGGTGCGCGACATGGAATAGCCCACACGCACCGGCGCGGCCTGCGCCAGCAGCTGCGGCGCCACGGCCAGCGCGCCCACGGCGGCGGCGGTTTTCTGGATCACGACTCGGCGGTTCGGGTGCACCATGGGTTTGTCTCCGGTGGGTGAAAAAGCGCGGCGCGCGGCCACGGTTCAGGCTCTGACGGCCTGCGGCATCGTAGGCATGCGCAGCGCGCCGCGCAGCGCTGCGCGCGCACTAGCTGCTTGATCAATCGCGCATGGCGCTGCGGGTTTTCCCGAACGTCAACCAGGCCGGGGCGATCAGTTCCAGCTCGCGGCGATGACCGGCGTCAGCGCGGCCAGCTGCGCGGACGAGAGCTCGGTCTGCCCCATGGGGGGTGGACTGAAGGCCGCCATCGCGCTCACCAGCTGATCGACCTGGGCCATGACCAGGGCCTCGCCGTTGCTGATTTCAAACCGCTCAACCCGATTGGCGCTGCCGTTGTACCAACCCGAGACAGTGACCTTGTCGGCCGTGCCGATGACGCTGATCTCCAGGTGGTTGGACTGGCGTCGGAACCAGAGCTGCTCGGCCGCAATGCCTTCCAAGAAGCGCAACACGTCGGTGTTGCCCGCGGTGCTGTCGTTCTCCTGGATCGTGTCAGCACCCTCCCCCCGGCCAAAGAGGTAGGTGTCATGGCCGGTGCCCCCCGCCAGCGTGTCGTTGCCTCCCATGCCACGGAGCAGGTCGTGACCGGCCCCGCCGCTCAGGGTGTTGGCGGCCGTGTTGCCGGTGAGAACGTTGTCAAGCGTGTTCCCGGTGCCATTGATGGCAGACGACCCGGTGAGCGTGAGACGCTCGAGGTGGGCACCCAGGGTCCAGGCCACCGAGGACCGCACCGTGTCGGTGCCCTCGCCGGCCACTTCGGTGACGATGTCGGTCGTTCGCTCCACGACGTAAACATCATCACCCACACCGCCGATCAGGGTGTCGGTCCCGGCGCCGCCGTCGAGCGTGTCGTTGCCCTCAAATCCCCTCAGGGTGTTGTTCGCGCTGTTGCCTGTCAGCTCGTTGTCCAGCGCGTTGCCGCTGCCGTTGATGGCGGAGGTGCCCGTCAAGACCAGTTTTTCCGTGTGGGCGCCCAACGTCCATGCAATCGAAGCGCGCACCGTGTCAGTTCCATTGCCGGCGCTCTCCTGCACGATGTCGCCGCTCTGAGCCACCACATAGGTGTCGTCACCTGCACCCCCGATCAAGGTGTCGTTGCCAGCACCGCCATCCAGCCAATTGTTGCCGGCGTTGCCGGTCAGGCGGTTGGCCAACGAGTTGCCGGTGCCATTGAGGTGGGCAGTACCCGTCAACTCGAGGTCTTCGACCTGACCCGCCAGCACGTGAGAGACCGAAGCCAGCACGCGATCCACCCCACCGCCACTGGCTTCCACCACCACATCGGCCGCGTCATCGACCACCAAGGTGTCGTTGCCGGCACCGCCCTCGAGACGGTCGGCGCCCAACCCGCCGTCGAGCCAGTCGTCGCCCCCGGCGCCCCGCAGGGTGTCGTTGCCGGCAAAGCCGTACAGCCGGTCCGCCTCGGCCGTGCCGACCAGCAGGTCCGCCCCCGCGCCACCGCGCTGCGTACGCGCCTCAAGGTCAAGGTCCGCGCGGGACCAGCGCACGCCGTTGGCAAACTGGACGAACTCGATGCCCTGAAGCGTCATCACATCTTCGGTGCCACCGATGGCGAGCCAATACAGCCGCTCATCGGGCCAAGGACTGGTGCTTGCCGTGACCGTCATCAATGCGGGATCGATGCCCACACCAAACACGAGCTCGTCAGCGTCGCCCATCCAGCCGTTGACGGTGTCTGATCCATCGCCGAGGCCATACAAAAACCGATCATTGCCCGCACCGCCATCAAGCCGATCGAGTTCGGCGCCGCCCACGATCACATCGTCGCCGTCCTCGCCCCAGATCTCGTCCACGCCTCCAGCCCCCAGCAACGTGTCGGCGCTGGCGCTCCCCCGCAGCCAGTCGCCCGTCTCGGTCGTTCGGTTCTCCAGCCTTGAGACGATGTCGGCTTCGGTCCATGTGGTGCCATCGGCGAAGGCAATCCGGGTCAACGGTCGCTGATCATCCAGCGAGGTTTCGTAGCGGATGGAGCCCTGCTGAACAAAAAGGCGATCCACATCAATGAGGTCATTGGTTCCGCGGAAGGAGATGACCAGGCCGCTGTCCATCGCTGAACGCGACACCACCACGTCCTGCGGTCGGATGCCATCCCCGAGAACCAGCACCGCCGATGTGTTGCCACGAAACCCCGACCCACGGATGGTGTCGTGACCGTCACCCAGGCCGAAGAGGTACTCGACGGCACCATCCCCAACAGAAATGGCGTCGTTGCCGGCACCGCCATTCACCCGGTCAAAGTCAGCCGCTGCCGATGCCGGTAAGTAGATGCCCGAGAGAGCCAAGATCGTGTCGTTGCCCGCGCCACCGAACAGCTCATCGCTGCCCAAGCCGCCCATCAACTGATCGTTGCCGTCGCCTCCGTAAAGGACATCCTGTTGATCGCCACCTTGCAAGATGTCATCTCCCTCCCCGCCGATCAAGGTGTTGTTGCCACCCAGTCCGAACAGGCGATCATGGCCAGCCTCACCGACGAGCGTATCCACCCCAAGGGCATCTACCAGCACATCATCGCCGGCGGTCACCGTGTTGGCCCGATTCACCAAATCGGCCCAGGACCACTGGGTTCCGTCGGCGAACTCCACGCCACTTACACCATGCGCCCCATTGGGAACGGATACCCAAGCTCCATTAAACAGATAGCTATCGAAGTCAATCAACAGCCCATCCGCCGAACCGGGCAGCGCAACCTCAAGACGGCCTTCCCAGCGCGTGGGCTGTCCCGCCATGTTCTGCGAGGGAATCACGCTGGCGCTCAAAAACTCAAAGCCGCTGCCCCAGCGGACGCTCAGACCCTCGGCCGCGATGCCCGGCTCAAACTGCAGGGTGGTCTGCGCGCCGATCTGGGCAAGGATGCGGTCCTGCCCATCGCCCACCCCGAACAACACCCGGTCGCGGCCAGAGCCGCTGGCGATGGTGTCGTCACCGGCTCCGCCCTGCAGCACGTCGTCGCCCCCGCCCCCGTCGAGCCAGTCATTGCCGGCGCCCCCGATGAGCGTGTCGTGGCCGGCCCGGCCACGCACGCGGTCGTCACCATCACCCGCCAGAAAAACGTCGGCCAGGCCGCTGAGGGCCACGTCATCGGCGTCGCTGGTGCCGACGGGACGGCCGGCAGCGAGCCAGGCGCCCAGATCAAAGACGCTGCCATCGGCCCATTCGATGCGCTCCACTGGCGCCGACGAGGCGTCCTGGTCGTCCAGCAGAAAGGAGACCGTCGTGGAGCCGTCCAGCCAACGGATGGACAGCGTGTCGTCGTCAGGGCTGCCCGCCACTGACTGGATGGTCATCGACACGCCGCCCGGCAGGGCGGAAAGGCGCAGGGTGTCGTAGCCCTGGTCTTCGGCCGAGTCACGGGTCCGGTCCCCGATCTGGACCACGCCATCCCCCGCACCGACCACATACACGTCATCCCCGGCACCACCCAGAAGCTGCGCGCCGTCGGCGCCGGCCTCCAGCCGGTCGTTTCCGGCGCCGCCGGACAAGCGGTCGTTGCCGCTGCCGCCCAGCAGCACGTCGTCGCCCCCGAGGCCTTCGAGGATGTCGTGACCGCCGCCGCCACTCACGGTGTCGGCGCCACCAAACCCCCGGATGGTGTCGTCACCTTCGGTGGACTGCAGGGCCGCGGCCATCAGCTGCGCCAGCGTCCGCGACTGCCCGCCGGCGAAGCTCACCGTCTCGATGGCCCCGGCACCCGCGACGCCCTGAGCGTCGAACATGCCCTCCAGGCGGACATCGATGTTCCACAGGCTGATCTGCAGCCCGTCGCCCAGGGAGCGCACCCGGGCGTTTGCCCAGGTGCTTTCGCTCCCCTCGAAGCGGAGCAGATCGGCCGAGCCCCCCGCGTCGCGGACGACGAAGCTGCGCTGCCCCCAGGTGCTCACCGCCCCGCCCTGCACCACGCGGTACGTGTCGCTGGAGTCTGTCGCACTGTCGATGGCGATCGCGTTCGCGTAATGGCCACTGCCATAGCGCAGCTCGTACTCGTCATTGCCCTCCTCCCCGCGCAGCGTGTCCAGACCGTCCCACGCGCTGAAGCTGCGCAGGAAATCATTGCCCGCGCCTCCCATCAACGTGTTGTTGCCATCGCCGCCGTGCAGCGTGTCCCGGCCAGCGCCGCCTTCCAGCGTGTCGTGGCCGGCCTCACCGTACAGAACATCGTCGCCATCGCCACCGATCAGGCGATCGTCGCCGTCGCCGCCGTAGAGCGCGTCAGCGCCGCTGCCGCCGTCGAGCAGGTCAGCGCCCGCGTTGCCATACAGCGAGTCGTTGCCCCCCAACCCGCGCACCCGGTCATGACCAGCCCCGGCAGCGATGTTGTCGGCCACGAGCGAGCCGGTCAGCACGTCATCGCCGGCGGTCGGCGCCGGCGGCGGCAGCGGGCTCAGGTCCACGCGGGCCGACACCGTGGCGTCGGCAAAGCGGATCCACTCCACCCCCGCGCCGGTGCCCGCAAAGTGGCCCTGCACCGCCACCACGGCCGACCCGTCGGCGCTGGTCAGCACCAGGTCGTTGCCCATGCGCAGCCACTGCAGATCGGCCTGGCGGAAGCTGGCCGACACATCCAGCGTGTCCTGGGCGGTGGTGCCCGCGTCGGCATCAACGATGACGTCCTGGCCCGCGGTGGCAGTCCACAGGTAGGTGTCCGACCCGAGCCCTCCCGACAGCACGTCGTCGCCCGCGCTGGCGGCAAAACGGTCATTCAGGTTGGTGCCGTTTTGGGTTTCGCCCAGCGGGCTGCCCACGAGCAGGAAACCCGCCGTCAGCAGGTTGCCCAGGGACAACGCCGTCCCGTCGGCAAAACGCAGGGTGTCCACCGCCAGCACGGCGCCGGCGTTGGCGGGGTTGAAGCCGGCGATCTGGATCGCATCGCTGCCGGTGGTGAGGCCGTCCACGCCACGCACGCGCAGCTCCAACAGGCCGCCCACCACCACCAGCGACAGGTCGTCCGGCCCAATGCCGGGTCCAAATGCGATGGTGCTGCGCCCGCCGGGCCCGACCACGCCGCCGGTCAGCGAGCCGTCGATGATGCGGTCGCGTCCGTCGCCGCGGTGGTACCGGTAGGTGTTGCCACTGCCCTGACCTTGCAGCAGGTCGTCGCCCCGCCCGCCGGCGATCTGCGCGCCGTGGGCGGTGGTGGTGAGCGTGTCGGCCTGCCGGCCACCCGTGGCGAAGGCGGTGCCATCGGGCAAGGCCCCGGTCACGGCGGTGTCGGCCCAGCGGCCGATCAGGCCCGGTGCGTCCCACGCATCGCCTGCGGCCTGCTCCGCCTGGAACACGAAGGATTCCACCGACCCGCGGTGGCCGTCGTCCACCCAGAGCTGGTCGCCATTGGCAAAGCGCAACATCAACCCGGCGCCGGCCACCACCACCTCCGACAGGTCGTCGACGCGGTGGCCCGCAAAGCGCACCGCGTCGACGCCGCCAGCGTCCGTGAGCGTTTCCATGGCACCCAGCGTCGTCGCGCCGAACTCTCCAGCCACGAAGCGGTAGGTGTCATGACCGGCCCCGCCGCTGTAATCGTCGATGCCCTGACCACCGTCGAGCGTGTCGTCGCCGTCGCCGCCGACCAGCTGATCCGCACCCGCCCCGCCCAGCATCACATCGGCGCCGCCGCCGCCCTCCAATGCATCGTCACCGGCGCCGCCGTCCAGGTGGTCGTTGCCGTGGAAACCGGCGTCGAGCTGGCTGGCGATCGCGTCGCCCCACAAGGTGTCGTTGCCCTCTCCGCCCAGGAGCCAGTCGTCGCCCCCGAAGCCGCTGAGCAGGTCATCGCCCGCACCGCCATCGAGCCAGTCGCTGCCGTGAAACACGCCGTCGAGATCGGCCTGTTTGGCATCCCCCCACAACACATCGTTACCAGCCCCACCCCACAGGCGGTCGTCGCCGCCGTCGCCATCCACCTGGTCGTCGCCATCGCCTCCGTCCAGCCAGTCCGCGCCGTGCCATGCACCCGACAGCCATTCCTGGGGCGCATCGCCGCTCAGGCGGTCGTTGCCGGCGCCCCCCTCCAACTGGTCGTCGCCGCCCTGGCCCACCAGCTGGTCGTGGCCATCGCCGCCCAGCAACAGATCCGCGCCGTGCTGCTCGGCCGGCGTGTGGTCCAGGTAGCGGCTGTCCAGTGTGCCGTCGCCCCACAGCTGATCGTCGCCCGCATCGCCCCACACCACGTCAGCGCCGTGCATGCCGCTGACCACGTCGTTGCCGTCGCCGCCCCACACGATGTCCGCGCCGGTGCCCGCGCTGATGATGTCGTTGCCCACCCCACCGTCGATGAGGTTGCCTGCATCGGCGGCCGCCTGCCCGGTCAGCAGGTTGATGGTGTAAGGCCGCAGTTCGCCATCGGCCTGGGCCGGCAGCCACGACGCCACCCAACCGAACCCGCGGGCGATCACCTCGCCAGGGGCCGCGGGGTTGACCTGATCGGTGCGCGTGGGCGCCACGAAGCCGGTGTGGGTGCCGCTGCCGGCGATGAAGTCGTTGCCGCTGCCGCCCTGCAGCCAGTCGGCCCCCGCGCCGCCGAGCAGCACGTCGTCGCCCTCGCCGCCACTGAGCCAGTCGTCGCCGCCGTTGCCGGCCAGCCCGTCGTTGCCGCCGCCCCCTTGCAGTTGCTCGGCCCCGCCGGCGCCGAGCAGCAGGTCGGCCGCCAGCGGGTCTTCGCCAGCGGCCACATAACGCCCGGGCGCGGTTTGCTGGTAGGTCTGGCCATCGGGCTGCAGCGCCTTGATGAAGCCGCCGGCCAGCAGGGCTTCGGGCGGGGTGTGGCCCGCGCCGGCGCCGAGCTGGATGCCGAGCTGGCCTTCGCTCCAGCCGCGCATGGTCACGCGCGCGGCGGCCTGCGTGGGGCTGCCGGGCTCGTACCAGGTGATCACAAGGTCTTGCGATGCGCCGCGCGCCACGAGGCTGTACACCAGCCCGCTGGCTTCGTCGGTCCACACGGTTTGGCCGGCCTGCGCCCCGCCAAACCACAGCCGCCCGAGCCCGTCGGCGTCGATGACGATGTCCTGGCCCGCCCCAGCAGCAAAGTGGTAGTCGTCGACGCCGGCGCCACCGAGCAGGGTGTCGTGGCCTGCACCGCCGTCCAGGCTGTCGTTGCCGGCGTTGCCTTCGAGCCAGTCGGCGCCGCCCAGGCCGCTTAGGCTGTCGTGGCCGGCACCGCCGTAGAGGCGGTCGGCGAAGCCTTGCCCGCTGAGGTTGTCTGAGGCGTCGCCGCCGAAGAGGACGTGCACGCGCTGGCTGCTGCCAGCGCCGATAAGGATGTCGGTGTCGCTGGCCTCATCGCGGTAGTGCAGGTTCTGGGAGCCGGGCAGGATGCCGGCGATGTCTTCCCGGTTGCGCCTTAGCACTTCGCTGAGCATGGCGGCTCGGTCGGCGATCCATTCGTCGGTGATGTGGTGCGCGTGGGCGCCGTCGCCGCTGAGGCTGGCATTGCGGTCGGCCGCCCAGGCGAGGTAGCTCGGGCCGTGGAGTTGCTGCCAGGTGGTGTTGAGCGCGCTCTGGGCTGCGGGGTCTTTGGCTTTGAGTACGAAGGGGCTGAGGGTCTGCAGCGCGAGGTAGCTGCCGAAGTCCAGGCGGGCTTCGGTGCTGATCGAACCGGCCACGACGCTCACGCGGACTGAACCCGCCAACGCCTCAAACGCCGCTGAGTTGGAGATTTGCTGAAGCTTGTCGTAGAACGCTTGGAGGTTGGCTTCGGGGAGGGGTGCGTCCTCCCGTCCGGTGATGACGCGGTGGAGTTGATCAACCGTGCGTTCAAAGGTCAGATTGCCCACGTGGCTGCTGGCGTCCAGCAGGGGGCGATATCGGGCCAGCATGTCACCTGGCAGCGAGGGCGCGCCCTGGCCTTCCAATCGCCGAAACATCTCATAAGCTGCGAGCGAATGGGACATTTGGCCCGCCCCGTGGCCGACGGTGTTGGCAAGCGAGTTGTTTTCGATGAATACCGGCAAATGATCACCGGGTTGGGACAGGCCAAGTTGGGTGTTTTGGGTGACCAAGTTGATGCCTCGGTCGCCGTACAGATTGAGAGTTTTGTCGGCATCAAATCGGGGGGCGCCACCCAGGGCTGCAAATACCCGATCGACGTTGCCCAACGTCTGACCCAATACGCTGTAGCCGGCTGCATTGATCGTCACTGCGCTGGCGGTGCTGGCCGGGAATAGGCGGCTGAAGGCACTGGCCAGATGGCCGCCCAAGCTGTGCCCGGTCACATCCACGGCCTGACCGGGGCCGATCAATCCCAGACCGGGCTGAATGGATGAGCCTATGACGATTTGATAGGCTTGTCCGAATTCGATCACAACGTCTTGGTGCCCGGCGGCGATTCGGCTTTGAGCGACCAAATCGGGGATCGGGATGGAAGATGCCACGGCGTAGACCGAAGTCGTCGGGGTGGAAATCGATTGCCACCAGTTGTACAGGTCTAGGATTTGCTCCCAAGCCAGGCCGTTGACGACGAGGTCAGCGAGGTCGGCGGCGGCCAGATCGGCATAGACCTGGGAGAGAACGTTGGCCTCGGTACCCCGAACGGCAACGACGTAGCGCGGCTCACCGGGAGCTGGTTCGAGGCGCTCGAACAGGGTCGCGCTGAAGCCGCTGGGGGTGTTGGAGCGGTGCGCGACGACGCGCCAGTGGTTGATAAATTCGTCCGCCCGAGCTTCCGCCCAAGGAGTCGGTGAATCCGCCTCAAGGACCGCCGCCAGCGCAGCACCTTCCAAGGTGCTGCCTTGAGGAATCTCACCAAAATTTCGGTAGCTTGCCTCCGCGAGGTCTGCGAGCCCTGAAATGCTTGCCACGTTGATCATTTTTTCACCCCCTTCATTTCATATGAGTATTGAACAAGCCTTACCAATGGCGATTCAGATTGAGAAAAGCAGCTCTCACGCACTCGCCAAAACAATGCATCGCCTTGGTTTCCCTTCGCGTAATCTGTACTCCTAGCTAGGACCGCACCATCAATCAAGTCGACTATACGGGTCTCCGTACGGGTGATCTCAATCCCCCAAGATTCTGTTGTGCTGATCTTTTGATCCCACGCCCTACGCCCCCCAAAGTCAATGCGCCGGGAAAACCCCTCGATAGTCTGCGGCACCTTAGTACTCTTTGTCAGATCAATGCCTTTCAGTCGATCGTGAATGCCCGGATGGCGCGCCCTCCACTCCGTCGGGCTGATAAACTCTTCATAGCCAGCGTCTCGCTCACAGGCCTGCCTGAAACTCAGAGCCGTAGGAATTTGGCTCCAGAACACTGGCAAATAGACTAGAAGAAAGCCACCAACCGCAAAGCCAATACCTCGCCAAACTGATCTATTGCCGTCGCGTCCAATTCGCCACGCCCCCCTAATGACCAAGAACATGATTGCCAAATAAATTAGCCCCGCCAACAAATAGATCAAACCGAGCATGTTTGCTCCCCATTCCTGCGGGCCATCCTTCTTGAACACGCTGTCTTCGCCCGATCGACGTTGCCCAACGTCTGACCCAATACGCTGTAGCCGGCTGCATTGATCGTCACTGCGCTGGCGGTGCTGGCCGGGGATAGGCGGCTGAAAGCACTGGCCAGATAGCCTCCCAAGCTGTGCACGGTCACTCGCGCGGCGGCCTGCGTGGGGCTGCCGGGCTCGTACCAGGTGATCACGAGGTCTTGCGATGCGCCGCGCGCCACGAGGCTGTACACCAGCCCGCTGGCTTCGTCGGTCCACACGGTTTGGCCGGCCTGCGCCCCGCCAAACCACAACCGCCCGAGCCCGTCGGCGTCGATGACGATGTCCTGGCCCGCCCCAGCATCAAAGTGGTAGTCGTCGACGCCGGCGCCACCGAGCAGGGTGTCGGCGTCGCTGCCGCCGTCGAGCAGGTCGTCGCCGGCGCCGCCAACCAGGACGTCCCAGCCGCCGCCGGCGCGCAGCACGTCGGCGCCGCTGCCGCCGATGGCGGCGTCGTTGGCGAGGATGCTGGCTTGCCAGTTCATGGCGCCGCCGCCGGTCTGGATGTGCCAGTGGCTGGCGTCTTGGAAGCCACCCACTTCAAAGGGGTCGCTGCCCATGGCGGTGGTGGACAGGGCGTCGCGCAGCAGGGGCAGGCCTTTGAGGGTGGGGCTGTTGATGTCGTCGAGGTTGACGTGCAGCGCGCCCGATTCGAGGCGGAAGAGACCGCTGGTGTTGTCGGCGGGGGCGTGGTGGTGGAAGTCCATCGCCAGGGCGATGAGGGCTTGGCGCACATCGGGGCGGGCCGTCAGACCTTCGGTGCCGCGCAGCAGGGTGAGGTCGTCGGTGAAGCGGGTCAGTGCGCTGGGCTGGCCCGGGCCTTGGCTCAGGCCTTGGCGGATGTGGTCGTTGACGAGGCGGGTGATGAAGTCTGGGGTGGCGGAGTTGGGGTCGGTGGCGTAGAGGCGCGTATCGAGCAGGGCGGGCAGGAATTCGGGGATGTCTTTGACGCGCTGGCGCAGGCGGTCGTCAAAGAGGAAGGCGGCGTGCAGGTTCATGCCGTGCAGGCCGAGGGCGTACTCCAGGGGCTGGGCGCTGTCGCCGAGGTCGATGCCGGTGTCGGTGCCGACGAGGGTGGGCAGGAAGACGCGGGCGTACTGGAGGAATTCGCCTTCGTTGTAGAGGTTGGTGATGGCGGCCTCGCGCCGCTCGACTTCGCCCTGCGCCAGAAGTTCGCCGACGAGCAGTTCGCGCAGGCGGTTGACCTCTTCCAGGACGGCGATGCTGGCGCTGCCGGCGGACTGGACGGTGGCGGCGGTGATGGCGGCGCCGATGGCAACGGCGCTGGTGGCGGAGCGCTCGAAGGGGGCGGCGGCGAAGGTGGTGGCGGGGCGGTCGTACCAGACGGCCATGGTGGCGGCGAGACCGCCGCCCAGGCTGTGGCCGGTGAAGCTGATGCGGGCGGGGTCGTGGCCGTGTTGCACGGCCCAGTCTTTGACGGCGAGGTAGTAGGCGGAGGCGCTGAGCTGCTGGCCGATGCCCAGCGGCAACAAGCGGTCGAAGGCCAAGCCGAGGTCGGCCGCGAGATCGCCCGCCGTGTTCCACGCCCGCCCGGCAAATTCGAGCAGGAAGTCGGTGCCTTTGTAGGCGATGACGATCTCGCCGGTGGCCGCGTTGAGGTAGGCACCCCCGGTGAAGCTGAAAGGGTTGAGGGCGTTGAGGTTGTCGCCGGCGGTGAAGCCGAGCCGCTCAAGGGTTTCCCAGCCAGGGGGCAAATCAAGCTTGTTTTCATCTCCAAGTGGTCCCCCGCCTCGCTGATCGTTGTACACATAAGCTGCCATCGCAGCAAGTTCAAGATTCGTTGACATTTACCTACCTCCGTACAGTTATTGATTAATCAGTTATGGGTGAGCCACCGCTTCTACGCGAATACTTGATAGCAAGGTCTTGATAGTCAACCAGAGAAATGTCCTTACCAAACTGCCCTCTATCCCCAAAGGGATCGCACCATCTTTGTTCCTTCAAATCTAATTTCAAGCTTGCAATACTAGATTGTGGAATGCACGGGAACACATTTTCTTGTCGCCTAATGTGCTCGGGCAAAGAAAGAAACGGAATCCGTTTGAATTCATCTCCCGCCCAGACAAATCCCACCAAATAATTCTTTGGGAACCGATATATCAAATACTGACGATCGCCTCTTGGCGCACCAAAAACATACACCTTCCCATCGACCACATCCACCCGCATTGGCATCAAATACGAATGCCACACCCGTTTCCCACCCAATTCCGGCAAATCCAGTGTGACCCAGCTTTGGTTGGTGCCGTAGTTGTCGAAGTACTGGCGCTTTTGGTGGATGGTGATGATTCGGCCGTCGGAGAGGCGGACTTCTTCGTACCAGCTGGGGTAGCGTTTTTGATAGAAGTGCCACGCGACGGCGGCTATCGCCCCGATGACGGCCAAGGCCAAGAGCAGGGGCAGCCAGGGGAAGGGTTTGGAGAGCGAGACGCGGGGGTTCATGCGGCGATCTCCTCATGGCGGCCGTTCGCCTTACGAAGATGCTGAGTTCGGCTGGTCGCAGGAGCCGAGAGACTCGGATTTCGATTCAAAGGCGTTTGGTCACCCCGATGAAGGAATCTGAAATCGGCCGCCAGCGGGTCTTCGCCGGCGGCCACACAACGCTCGGGCGCGGTTTGCTGACTGGTCTGGCCATCGAGGTCGGCAACCGCTGCGAGGGCTGGGCACTGCGAACGCGCCCCGTTCTGGGCGCTGAAGACGATTCCTGGCATCAATGGCCCCCCTGACAAACCGATGTCTGAAACTCGGGCAAAGCGGCGCGCGGGTTGACTGCGTTAAAGGGTGCTTCTTAGTGCATGGAATGCCGCGATACCCCCCATGGGCGCTGGGGTGGCTCCGGTCAGGGCCGGTGGGCGGAGCCGCAATCGGGCGGCAGGCGCGGCGGCTCAACGGCCGGCGGGTTCAGCGCATCTCGCGACGGCTCGGCCGTCTCATGAACCGCCGCGCTGGCCGCCGCGCCCGATCCGGCGTCGCCACACCCAGGCCAGCGCGGCGACCACCGCCAGCACCCCAGCGGCCAGCGCCCAGACGAGCGCGGCCTGCCCGTGGACGACGACACCGTCGGCGAAGTGGGCGTCGGTGTCGGTGAGGAGCAGTTGGGCGCGCTGCCAGGCCAGTACCGCAAAAGCCGCGGACAGGCCGGCGCAGACCAAAGCCACCGCGGCCAGTGCGCGGCGCATCAGCGGGGCGCGCAGGCGCGCGCGACCTTGATGGCCAGCTGGTGCAGGGCCAGCCAGGGGTCGGCGGGCCAGTCCGGCACCTTCAGGCCCTTGACGATGCCATCCACGGTGTGGGCGTCGTCCAGCCAGCGCGCGACCTGGCCGGTGGTGAGCCCCGGCAGCGCGCGCTCCATCAGGCGCTCCTTCATGCCCCACACGCGGTTCTCGCGCAGGGCCACGGGCAGCGGCCGGCCGGCGTCGAGCGCCAGGCGCACGCGGTGCAGCGCGCGAATGTCCTCGCTGAGCGCGAAATGCACCAGCACGGCGGCCTCGCCTTCGGCCTGCAGGCCGTCGAGCATGCGCTGCACGCGCAGCACCTGCCCGGCCAGCACCGCCTCGGCGAGCTTGAACACGTCGTAGCGCGCCACGTTGAGCACCGCGGCCTCGACCTGCTCGAACGACAGCTCGCCGGCCGGGTGCAGCAGCGCGAGCTTCTGGATCTCCTGGTGCGCCGCCAGCAGGTTGCCCTCCACGCGGTCGGCGAAGAACTGCAGCGTGCGCTGGCCGGCCTCGCCCGCGGCCACGCGCTGACCCTGGGCCTGCAGGCGCTGCGCGATCCAGGCCGGCAGCGCGCCGCGCTCCACCGGCTCCACCTTGACCGCCACGCCGTGCGCCTCCAGCGCCGCGAACCAGGCGCTTTTCTGGGTGGCCATGTCCAGGCGCGGCAAGACCACGAGGTTGAGCACCGCGTCGTTGCCCGCGGCCGACTCGGCCAGCCGCTGCAAGGCGACCGACCCGTCCTTGCCCGGCTTGCCCGACGGCACGCGCACCTCCACGAGCTGCTTGTCGGCAAACAGGCTCAGCGAGGCGCCGCTGGCGAGCACGGCGCTCCAGTCGGCATGGGCGCCGGTGAGGGTGTGGACAGTGCGCTCGGTGTGGCCCGCGGCGCGGGCCGCGGCGCGGATGGCGTCGCAGGCTTCCTGCACCAGCAGCGGGTCGTCGCCGTGCACGGTGTAGAGCGGGCGCAGGCCGCGCTGCAACTGGGAGGCGAGCTGCGCCGCGGCGATCTGCATCGCGGCGCCTTCAGCGCGGGCCGACCGCGGCCAGCCGGCGGATGACCTGCTGCACGATGTCGTCGGCCATGTCGAGGTACAGGCGCTCTTCTTCGCTGGCCTTGGACAGCACCGCCGTCTCGCTGAAGCTCAGGTCGCGCTCAAGCAGCAGCTCGGTCTCATCGATCAGGTCGCGGCCGGCGAGCGTGCGCAGGCGGAAGCGAAAGCGCGTGCGCAGCTGCAGCTCGCGCACCTGGCCGGCGGCGGTCTGGCCGACGGCGCGGCGTTCGCGTTGGTCCTGCAGGACCGTGAGCACCACCTGCGGCGCGGCATCGCCGGCGGCATTGGTCGGGCTGTCGCTGCCGATCACGGTGAGGCCGTTGAGACGCAGCTGCCGGCGCAGCTCCAGCGCCACCGGCGTGGCTTCGCTGCCGGCCAGGCGCAGCGTGTCGAAGGCGAACCGCGGGGCCTGGCGCAGCTGAAAGCCGCAACCCGCCAGCGCGGCCGTGCCGGCGGCCACCAGCAGCCCCAGGCCGGCACGACGGCGTGTGACGGCGGTGTGCATCAGACCACCACGTTGACCAGGCGCCCGGGCACCACGATCACCTTCTTGGGCGCGGCGCCGGCGGCCGCCTTCTGGAACGCTTCGCTGGCCAGCGCCGCAGCCTCGATGGCGGCCTTGTCGGCCCCGGCCGGCACGGTCACGCTGCCACGCAGCTTGCCGTTGACCTGCAGCACCAGCTCGATCTCGTCCTGCACCAGCGCCGCCTCGTCCACCGCGGGCCAGGGCGCGTCCAGCAGGTCGCCCACGGCGCGGGCGTAACCCAGCTCGCTCCACAGCGCGTGGGTGATGTGCGGGCAGGCCGGGTAGAGCATGCGCACCAGCAGCGACATGCCTTCGCAGCGCACGGCCGCGTCGCCCGGGCTGTCGTCGTGGGCGAAGTCTTCCAGCGCGTTGAGCAGCTTCATGCAGCCGGACACCACGGTGTTGTATTGCATGCGCTCGTAGTCGTAGCTCACCTGCTTGAGCACAAGGTGCATCTCGCGGCGCAGCTTGCGCGCCTCGGGGCGCAGGGCGGTGCCGCTGAGGTCCTGCGCCGTGGCGGCGCGCAGGGCTTCGGCGTGGCGGTGACCAAAGGCCCACACACGCCGCAGGAAGCGGTAGCTGCCCTCCACCGCCGCGTCGTTCCACTCCAGCGTGGCTTCCGGCGGCGCGGTGAACATGGTGTACAGGCGCGCGGTGTCGGCGCCGTACTTTTCGATCAGGTCCTGCGGATCGACGCCGTTGTTCTTGGACTTGGACATGGTGCCCACGCCCTCGTAGTCGATGGACGTGCCCACGGGCAGGTCGCCGACCGCGTTTTTCAGCTGGGCGCCGACAATCTTGCCGCCCTCGTCGAGCACATGCTCCACGTCGTGCGGCCAGAAGTACTCCTTGCCACCCTTGTCGGTGCGGCGCGAGTAGATGTGGTTGAGCACCATGCCCTGCGTCAGCAGCTTGGTGAAGGGCTCATCCACCTTCACCAGGCCCAGGTCGCGCATGACCTTGGTCCAGAAGCGCGCGTACAGCAGGTGCAGGATGGCGTGCTCGATGCCACCGATGTACTGGTCCATCGGCATCCAGTAGTCAGCGCCACCGGCCACCATCTGTTCGCCGTTCTTCGGATCGCAATAGCGCATGAAGTACCAGGACGAATCCACGAAGGTGTCCATGGTGTCGGTCTCGCGCCGCGCGGGTTGGCCGCAGCAGGGGCAGTCGACCTTCAGGAAGGCCTCGCACTTGTTCAGCGGGTTGCCGCTGCCGTCCGGTACCAGGTCCTCGGGCAGGCGCACCGGCAGGTCCTTCTCGGGCACCGGCACCGGGCCGCAGGATTCACAGTGGATGATGGGGATCGGCGTGCCCCAGTAGCGCTGGCGGCTGATGCCCCAGTCGCGCAGGCGGAAGGTGGTCTTCTTCTCGCCCAGGCCCTTGGCGGCCAGCAGCGATGCGACCTTGTCCACCGCGGCCTTCTGGTTCAGGCCATCGAGCACGCCCGAGTTGACGCACACACACTTTTGCTTGTCGCCGTACCACTCGGCCCAGGCGTCGGTGGAGAAGGTCTCGCCTTCGACCGCCACCACCTGCTTGATCGGGAGCTGGTACTTGAGCGCAAACGCGAAGTCGCGCTCGTCGTGCGCCGGCACGCCCATCACGGCGCCGTCGCCGTAGCTCATCAGCACATAGTTGCCGACCCAGACCTCGACCTGCGCGCCGGTGAGCGGGTGGGTGACGAACAGGCCGGTGGCCATGCCCAGCTTTTCCTGCGTGGCCAGTTCGGCTTCGGTCGTGCCGCCCTTCTTGCAGTCTTCGATGAAAGCCGCCAGCTTGCCGTTGCTCGCCGCCGCGTGCAGGGCCAGCGGGTGCTCGGGCGCCACGGCGCAGAAGGTCACGCCCATGATGGTGTCGGCGCGCGTGGTGAACACGTACATGCGACCGTCGCCGATCAGGCTTCCGTCGGCGGACTTGATGTCGTGCGTGAAGGCGAAGCGCACGCCCTCGCTCTTGCCGATCCAGTTCTCCTGCATCAGGCGGACCTTGTCGGGCCAGCCATTGAGCGTGGCCTTGTCGTTGCCGATCTGCACGTGGTTGAGCAGCTCGTCGGCATAGGCCGTGATGTTCAGGTAGTAGCCCGGGATCTCGCGCTTTTCCACCAGCGCGCCGGTGCGCCAGCCGCGGCCGTCGATCACCTGCTCGTTGGCCAGCACCGTCTGGTCCACCGGGTCCCAGTTGACGATCTGGGTCTTGCGGTAGGCGATGCCCTTTTCCAGCATCTTCAGGAACAGCCACTGGTTCCACCGGTAGTAGTCGGGCGAGCAGGTGGCGACTTCGCGCGACCAGTCGATGGCCAGGCCCATGGCCTGCATCTGTCGCTTCATGTAGGCGATGTTGTCGTAGGTCCACTTCGCCGGCGGCACGCCGTTCTTCAGCGCCGCGTTTTCGGCGGGCAGGCCGAAGGCGTCCCAGCCCATGGGCATCAGCACGTTCATGCCCTTCATGCGCAGGTGGCGCGTGAGCATGTCGTTGATGGTGTAGTTGCGCACATGGCCCATGTGCAGCTTGCCGCTGGGGTAGGGCAGCATCGAGCAGGCGTAAAACTTCGCCTTGCTGGTGTCTTCGGTCACGCGGTAGGCGTCGATGGCGGTCCAGTGCGCGTGCGCGGCGCGCTCGACGTCGTGGTGGGCGTATTTGTCTTGCATGAAGCGGGCGGGGGGATCGGCGGGCGCGGCGCGCCCCGGCGGATCGCGGATTTTAGGCCGGGCCGCTCAGCGCGCGGGCGCCGCGGGCTCGGCCACGAAGCCGATGCGAGACAGCCCGGCGGCCTGCGCTCGGCCGATCAGGCCAGCCACCTGGCCGTACGGCACGCGCGCGTCGACCCGCAGCTGCAGTTCGGTGGCCGGATCGGCCTGGGCCGCGCGGGCCAACGCGGCATCGAGCGCCGCATCGTCCAGCGCGGCGCCATCGAGCTCGCGGCGGCCCTGGGCGTCCAGCGCGAGGGTCAGCACGGTCGCAGGCGCCTCCGCCGCGCGCGCGGCCGGGGCCCGCGGCAGGTCCAGCGCCAGGCGCGTGGCCATCAGCGGCGCGGCCACGATGAAGATCACCAGCAACACCAGCATCACGTCGACCAGCGGCGTGACGTTGATGTCGGCGAAAGGGGTGTCGGCGCGCGGGCGCTCCAGCCGACCGAAACTCACGCACCGCTCCCGGCCGGTCGTTCAGCCCCGCCCCGCCCTTCGCCCAGGTCGCGCAGGTCCCGGGCGAAGCCTTCCAGATCGGCCTCGATCTGCGCGATGCGACGGCCCAGCACGTTGTACGCCAGCACCGCGGGGATCGCGACCGCCAGCCCAGCCGCCGTCATCACGAGGGCCTCGCCGACCGGCGCGGCCACCTGCTCAATCCGAAACCGCTCATCCAGGCCGATCGCGGCCAGCGCGTGGTAAACGCCCCAGACCGTACCGAGCAGGCCCACAAAGGGCGCCGTGGCGCCGACGCTGGCCAGCAGCGTCTGGCCAAACTGCAACCGGGCCAGCACGCCATGCAGGGCGTCGCGCAGCGCGCGGGTGAGGTGAAGCCGGGGTTCGCCGGCGGTGGCCAGCGTGCCGGCCGGCGCGCCCTGCAGCGCTTGCACCGCCCGCACGAGCGGCGCGATCAGTCCCACCGGGTCAAAGGTCACCAGCCGCCGGGCGGCGTCCTCCAGGTCGGCGGCTTGCCAGAACGCGGCGGTGGCCAGCGGCAGGCTGCGCGCAGCGCGGTGGAGCAGCCAGCCTTTCCAGACGATGACCACCCAGCTCGCCACCGACATGGCCAGCAGCAGCAAGGCCACGGCCCGCCCGAGGGCGTCGGCCTGCGCAAGGGTCTGCCACATGGGCGGTGCGGCGCGGCGTCAGCGCAGGTTCAACACGTCGAACATGTCGAACAAGCCCGCGCGGCGCCCCGCGAGATAGCGCACCGCCCGCAGGCTGCCCTGCGCGTAGGTGACGCGGCTGCTCGACTTGTGCGTGATCTCGATGCGCTCGCCGGTGCCGGCGAACAGCACGGTGTGGTCCCCGACGATGTCACCGCCCCGGATGGTGGCGAAGCCAATCGTCGACGGGTCGCGCTCGCCCGTCACGCCTTCGCGGGCGTACACCGCGCAATCCTTGAGATCGCGACCGAGCGCCCCGGCGATCACCTCGCCCATCTTGAGCGCGGTGCCGCTGGGCGCGTCGACCTTGTGGCGGTGGTGCGCCTCGATGACCTCGATGTCGTAGCCCGTGGACAGCGCTTTGGCGGCCATCTCCAGCAGCTTGAGGGTCACGTTCACGCCCACGCTCATGTTGGGGGCCATGACGATCGCCACGTCGCGCGCGGCGGCGGCAATCTCGGCCTTCTGGGCGTCGGTGAAACCGGTCGTGCCGATCACCAGGTTCACGCCATGGCGCGCGCAGGCCTTCAGATGGGCCAGCGTGCCTTCCGGGCGGGTGAAATCGATCAGGCAATGGCTGCCGGCCAGACCGGCATCAAGGTCGGCCGTGATCGCCACGCCCAGCGGCTGCCCGTCAAAGGCGCCAGCGTCCTGGCCGATGGCCGGGCTGGCGGCGATGTCCAGCGCGCCCGAGAGCACACAGTCGCCGCTGTGGCGCACGGCATCGATCAGCATGCGGCCCATGCGCCCGCTGGCGCCGGCCACCGCCACGCGGTGGGTGGCCGCGCTCATCGCGTCCCCCCGGCGGGCGCGCCTTCCAGCGGCGGGTAACTCGCGGCCGGCGTCGGCGTGGGGCCGGCCGGCGCGGCGGGGGCCGGCGTGGCGCGGCTGTTGTGGCGCGCGTCAAAGGCCTTGAGCTGCTCGTCGGTGGCCTGCAGCACCGGCGGCTTGCCGCTGCTGCGCTTTTTCACGTCCAGCGAGGCGACAAACTCGACCTCGCTGGGCAACTCGTCGGCCTCGAAACGCTCGAGCACGTCGTTCTTGAAAAACAGCGCCACGCGCCGTTGCTGCTCGGGCTGCCCCTGGCGGCGGAAGGTGAACACGTAATCCCACCGGTCGGCGTGGAACACGCTGGTCAGCAGCGGCGAGCCCAACACGTTGCGCACCGCCTCGCGCGGCATGCCGGTGCGGATGGCCGCCATCTGTTCGCGGGTCACCACGTTGCCCTGAACGACATCGATCTTGTACGGCGTGACGACGCTGGTGATCGAGGGCAGGCGCTCGCCGAGGCTGGAGCAGGCTGAGAGGGCGCCCACCAGCGGCAACCACAGCACCGTTCGGACAGCCACGGCGCCGGCCCGGCGCGAGCGGATCAAGGGGAAGCTCATGTCACAAACCCTGCTCAGAACAGGCCCGCCCGGGTCGGCGGACCGGCGCCAGCGAGGCGCTGGCGATATGATCCGGGCATTGTAGCCCCGGGGTCCGCGGGCTCCCGCCCGACGCCATGAGCAACATCGACGAACTCAAGAGCACCGGCCTGAAAGCCACCCTGCCGCGGCTGAAGATCCTCGAGGTCTTCCAGAAAGGCCGGCAGCGGCATATGACGGCCGAAGACGTGTTTCGCGTGCTGCTCGACGAGCGCTCGGATATCGGGCTGGCCACCGTGTACCGCGTGCTGATGCAGTTCGAACAGGCCGGACTGCTCACGCGCAGCAACTTTGAGTCGGGCAAAGCGGTCTACGAGCTCAACGAAGGCCAGCACCACGACCACCTTGTCTGCCTCGACTGCGGTCGCGTCGAGGAGTTCTTCGACGCCGAGATCGAAAAGCGCCAGCAGATGATTGCGCAATCCCGCGGCTTCCAGCTGCAGGAACACGCGCTGTCGCTCTACGCGACCTGCACCAAGACCGACTGCCCGCACCGCCAGAGCGCCGCCGCGCGCAAGGGCTGAATCCGCCGCACAGACACCACGCCAAGCGCAAAAAAGCCCTCGCTCGGAGGGCTGTGTCGGCCGGAAACCGGCGTGGCGTGTGGAGACTGGCGCGGCTGGCGGGGATCGAACCCACGACCCTTGGCTTCGGAGGCCAATACTCTATCCACTGAGCTACAGCCGCGTTGGCTGCATTCTACCAGCGGGCGCTCGGGTGTCAGGCCGATGCAGGGGGCTTGGCTATAATCATGGGCTGTTTGCCGAGCGATCCGGCACGCTTTCCCCCGCCCCCGCCGCGCCCGCGCGACGCCCTTTGAGGACACCATGAGCGACCACGCCCACGATTCCCACACCGGCCCGATCAAGACGCCCAGCCAACTGCTGTGGACCTCGTTTTTTGCGTTTGTCGCGCCCGTGTTCATCATCATCGGCCTGGTCTATTTCGTGACCTCGGGCAACAAGCCCGGCGCTGGGGCCACCGACACCGAGCGCGACGTGGCCGAGCGCATCCAGCGCATCGGCACCGTCGAGCTGCGTGACGCCAACCGCCCGCTGCAGGCGGGCGACGCGGTCTACAAGGCGCAGTGCGCGGCCTGCCACGACGCGGGCCTGGCCGGTGCACCGAAGATCGGCGATGCCGCCGCGTGGTCGGCACGCATCGCGACCGGCTACGAGGCCCTGCTGACGTCCGCCCTGAAGGGCAAGGGCGCGATGGGCGCCCAGGGCGGCGGCAACTTCTCCGACATCGAGATCGGCCGCGCGGTGGTGCACCTCACCAACGCGTCGGGCGGCAAGTTCCCGGTGCCCAACCCGCCGGCGGCCGCTGAAGCGCCGGCCGCAGCGGCTGCGCCCGCGGCGGCGCCCGCTCCGGCCCCGGCAGCGGCGGTGGTGGCGGCGGCCCCGGCCGCTGCGGCACCGGCGCCCGCAGCCACCCCGGTGGCAGCGGCGGCGAACGGCGAGGCGCTGTACAAGCAAGCGTGCATGGCCTGCCACGTGGCGGGTGTGGCCGGTGCGCCGAAGTTTGGCGACAAGGCCGCCTGGGCCCCGCGCATCGCGCTCGGCGTGGACGCGCTGACCGCCAGCGTGATCAAGGGTAAGGGTGCAATGCCGCCCAAAGGCGGTGCCGGCGCGGCATCGGACGCCGAGATCAAGGCCGCGGTGGCCTACATGGTGAACGCCGCGAAGTGAGGGGTGTCGGGACACGGTCGATGTCCCTCCCACAACCAGCCGGTCCCCGACCGGCTTTTTTTATGCCCGCCGCTGGCGCGGGAGTTCAGCGCGGATGCCGCTCGAATCCCCAGCGCGCGGGCAAGCCGGCGTGGTCGGCCGGCTCGGGCGACCAGCGCCCCGCCTCGATCCAGTCCGCGGCCAGCGCCATGTCGGCGCTGTGCACCCGACCCAGGCCCAGCTCGGTGGCCAGGTACAGGTGGCCGGCCTCATCCACGAGGCACGCAGCTTCCCGCTGAGGAGCCTGGCCGGTGTGAGCGAGCACGCGGCCGTCGGGCTGCAGGCGCCACACCAGCGGTGTGTCTTCGAGATCGACGTACACGCGCTGCGGCCCGTTCTGGAAGTACCAGCGCCCGGCCTCGTCGGGCTGGTAGTTGCGGTGGATGAAGGCGATGAGCTTGTCGTGCTGCAGCCGCGAGCCTTTGCTCTGGGGAAAGGGGCCCGCGGCCTGCACGCGGTCATCGCGCATGTACCAGTCACCGCGTGCGTCGAGCCCGAGCCAGCCGAAGCAGTGGGGCACGTGGGGCCACTTGGCGAGGGCGGCTTTGACGATGTCGTCCATGGTGGTGCGCGAGGCTGGGGATCAGCGGTGTTGCAGCAGCCACTCGCCCACGGCCCGCGGCATCGCGCGCACATGGCCGGGCAGGCCGAGCGGCGCCTGTGACACCGGGAAGCCGACGTGACCGCCCTGGGCGGGTTGCCACAAGGTGACACGAGCGCTCACGTCGCGCGGACCGGGGAGCGAGACGGCCGGTACAAACGGATCGTTGCGCGCGTTGAGCGCGAGCGCCGGCACGCGGACGTCGCGCAACACGGGCTTGGCCGAGGCCTCGGCCCAGTAATGATCGGCGTCGCGAAAGCCGTGCAGCGGGCCGGTGAAGACGTTGTCGAAAGCGTGGAGCGTGCGCGCGGCGAGCAAGGCCTCGCGGTCGAACAAGCCGGGGTGTTGCTGCAGTTTGCGCAGGGCCTTGGGCACCATCGTGTTGAGGAACATGCGCGTGTAGACCGCGCGCGAGAAGCCCCGCCCCAGCGCCACGCCACCCGCGGCGAGGTCGAGCGGCGAACACACCGCGGCCACCGCGCGCACGCGGCGGGCGGCCGCCTCGCCGTGTTCACCGGCCCAGCGCAGCAAGGCGTTGCCGCCGAGGGACACGCCGGCGGCCAGCAGCGGCCGGTGCGGCGCCGTGGTGGCGAAGCGCGCCAGAATCCAGTCGATTTCGGCGTGGTCGCCCGAGTGGTACGCACGGGGCGCGAGGTTGAGTTCGCCGGAACAGCCGCGGAAGTGGGGCACGGACAGGCACACGCCGGCGGCGGCGGCCCAGTCGGCAAAGGCCTGGGCGTACTGGCTGGATGACGAACCCTCCAACCCGTGGAACAGCACGAGCTGGGGCGCGTCGGGCGGGGTGGGGTGCTCGGCGTGGTCGACGTCGATGAAGTCGCCATCGGGCGTGGTCCACCGCTCGCGGCGCCAGCGCGGGGGCGTCCCCCGGTGGCGCCGTGCGGCCAGCGCGGCCCAGATGGTTTGGGCGTGGCCACCGGGCAGCCAGTGCGGGGCACGATAGCCGGCGGCGAAGGGGGCCGATGACGGCCCTGGCACGGCGCTCAGACGGGCAGACGGTGCCATCAGTGCAGCACGGGCGCCACGGTGATGACCTCCGGCGGCTCGGTGCGTGAGCCGGGACTGGCGTGGTGGGCCAGCATCCGCCAGCCCTGGGGCGTGCGCGCATAGACGTTGGTCGCCACGACCCAGGCCTGTTGCAAGCCGTCGTCGGTGAGGACGGTTACTCGCTCGACCACGCTGTGCACGCTGCAGGCTCCGCTGTCCACGCGCCGCACCTTTTCCGGCTGCGCCATCACCGCACCGCTGGCGAACATCACCTCGAAGGCCCCGCGGATGGCCTGGTGCCCCACCAGCCGAGGCCCGCCGGGATGGACACACACGATGTCCTCTTCATCGGCCCAGCAGGCCATCAGACGCTCGATGTCGGCGTGCTGAAGCGCGTCGTAGAAAGCGGCCTCCGTGTCGTCGGGCGTGCCCGGGGGCTGTTTCGGTTTTCGCATGCGCCGATTGTGCCGAAGCGGCGGGGAACCGGGGAAGCGTCGGACTTCCCTGGCGCGCTGGCGCCCGGCGTGGACCGGGCCCACCGACGGCGGGGCGCCGCCGGGGCGGCGGTATAGTCGTTGCGATGGTCCCCGCGGGCGTCGTGATGGCGCGCTGCGCAATCTGTATCGGGAGGTTTCCATGCGCCCTGTGTTTCACCGCTTGCTGCTCACGGTGTCTGGCCTGCTGCTGGCCGCGGGCCTCACCGGCTGCGGCTACAACGATTTCCAGCGCCTGGACGAGCAGAGCCGCTCGGCCTGGGCGGAGGTGCTCAACCAGTACCAGCGGCGCGCCGACTTGATCCCGAACATCGTGGCCACGGTGCAGGGCGAGGCCAATTTCGAGCGCGACACGCTCACACGCGTGATTGAAGCCCGCAGCAAGGCCACCGCGATCCAGGCCACGCCCGAGTTGCTCAACGACCCCGCGGCGCTGCAGCGCTTTCAGGCTGCGCAGGGCGAGCTGGGCAGTGCGCTGAGCCGGCTGATGGTGGTCGTGGAGCAGTACCCGTCGCTCAAGGCCAACCAGGGGTTCAGCGACCTGCGCGTGCAGCTGGAAGGCACCGAAAACCGCATCGCGGTCGCGCGCAACAGATACATCGAGTCGGTGCAGGCCTACAACGTGCTCGCCCGCAGTTTCCCGACCAACCTCACCGCCATGGTGTTCGGCTACCAGCCCAAGCCGGGCTTCACCGTCGCCAACGAGGCGGCCATCAGCGCGCCGCCGAAGGTCGAGTTCAAGACGACGCCATGAGCCTCGCCACCGGCCACGGTTGGCGGGCGGCCTGGCTCGCGCTGCTGGGGCTGGCGCTCTTCTGCGCGATGGCGCCCCGCGGCTGGGCGCAGACACCACAGCCGGTTCCCACGCTGCAGGCCCGCGTGATGGACCTCGCCGAGGCACTCGCGCCGGCAGACCGTCAGCGGCTGGAGGACAAGCTCGCGGCCTTCGAGGCCGAGCGGGGCGCGCAACTGGTGGTGGTGGTGCTGCGGACCACGGCGCCCGAGGACATCGTCGACTACACGCAGCGGCTTGGTGACGCGTGGCGTCTCGGCCGGCGTGACGTGGGCGACGGCCTGTTGTTCGTGGTGGCGCTGGACGACCGGCGCCTGCGGATCGCGCCAGCGCGCGCGCTGGAAGGGGCGGTGCCGGATGTGCTGGCCCGACGCATCCTGGATCAGGCCGTCGCGCCGCGGCTGCGCGCGGGCGATCTGCCGGGGGGCATCGAAGCCGGCCTGGACGCCCTCTTCGCCGCGATTCGCGGCGAGAACCTGCCGCTGCCGTCCCCCGGCGCCACCGCGTCGATCGACGCCTCGTCGGCGTGGGAATCGCTGCTGTTCCTGGCCTTCACGCTTCCCATCATGGCGGGCTTTCTTCGCCAGGTGGCCGGACACCGCGCCGGCGTCGTGTTGACCGGGGTGGCCAGTGGCGCGGCGGCGTGGGCGCTCAGTGGCTGGTGGTGGGCGGTGCCGGTGGCGGCCGTGGCGGGCTGGCTGGTGGCGTTGCTGGTGCGCGCCCTGCCGGCCGGCGGCGGCGGACGCGGGCCGGCACCGGGCGGCGGCGTTGGGTGGGGCGGCGGCGGGCGTTCCGGGGGGTGGGGAGGTTCCCGCGGGGGCGGCTTCAGCAGCGGCGGTGGCGGCGGGTTTGGGGGCGGCGGCGCCTCCGGGGGGTGGTGACTTGATGTCCATGGCCGAGCTGGGGCGACACGGGTGGCGATCGCTGTGGACCGACCCCGCGGCCGCCCGTCGGGCTGTGCCCGATGCGGTGGCGGCCCGCCTTGCGCAGCGGGTGGCGGCCAGCGAGGCGCGGCATCGCGGGGAGATCCGGGTGTGCGTGGAGGCGGCGATGCCACTGTCGTGGTGGTGGCCGCGGCGGGACCAGCCGTGGACGGCCATCTGCCGCGCCCGGGCGCTGGACTGGTTCAGCCGGCTCGGCGTCTGGGACACCGCCAACAACACGGGCGTGCTGATTTATCTGCTCTTGAGCGAGCGGCGCATCGAGGTGGTGGCCGATCGGGGATTGTCTTCTCGGGTGGACGGCGCGGTGTGGCACGGCATCGTCGAGCGCCTCGCCCAGCGCTTGCGCGCGAGCGACGGGGCTGGAGACGCACCGTCGGCGCTGGAAGATGGCCTGACAGAGGCCTTGAGCGAGGTGTCGGCTCTGTTGGTGGCCCACTGTCCGCCAGACGACGAACGGCACGACGCCAACGAATTGCCAGACACCGTCGTTCGGGTCTGAGCCGCCGCGGCTGACCCGCCGCGTGGCCGGTCAGCGGGGGTCGGTCCCGGCGGCCCGGCTGGGCAGGCCGGTGCGGTTGTTCATCACGACCTGCAGCTCCTGCTGCAGGGCCTTGTTCATCTGGGCAAAGGTTTTGAGCTTGCGGGTGGTTTCCCGCAGGCGGTCGGCCATGCGCTTGGTGATCGCCAGCAGCAACCGCGAGCCGAGGCGGGGATCGTCCTTGAGCAAGCGCATCAAGGCGGTCCGCGTGAGCACCGCCGCGGCGATGTCGGTGTTGGCGGTGCAGGTGGCCGAACGCGGCGCACCGTCGATCAAGCCCATCTCCCCGATCAGGTGGCCCGGCCCCATGATGGTGACGACCATGGACTCGTGCAAACCGGGCAGCTCGTTCTCCACGGCGATGTCGCCCTCCAGGACGAGCAGCATGTAGTCGTTTTGCCGGACCTCGCCTTCCTGGATGATCACGGCCCCGGCCTTGATCAGCTTGGGCTTCATGTACCGCACGATCTTCAGGGCATCGGCCAGCGTTAGGTCGGCCAGCGCCGAGGGCGTCACCAGCAGCCGGGCGGCGACTTCTTCCGGCGCGAGATCGGGGCTTTCAAAAATGGAAGACATGAACGGCGACGCAATCGAGCAACGATGGTAACGGGCGACGGTGCGCCGCACACGGGCACGGGGGAAAAAAAAGCCGGCTCAGGCCGGCTTTCTGTCATGAAACCACGCGGCAAGCGCGCGGCTCCGTGGGAATCACTTCTTCTGGCGGTACTTGCGCAGCGCCGCGATCTGGGCGGCCATCACGGCGAGCTCGGACGTGGCCTTGGCCAGATCGATGTCGCTCTTGGCGTTCTTCACGGCTTCCTCCGCCTGCTTGCGGGCTTCAGAGGCCTTGGCTTCGTCGAGGTCCTGACCGCGGATGGCGGTGTCGGACAACACGGTGATCGCGCGCGGCTGCACTTCCAGAATGCCACCGGCCACGAAGACGAACTCCTCGCCGCCGTCGGCCTTTTCGATGCGCACGGCGCCCGGCTTGATGCGGGTGATCAGCGGAATGTGGCCGGGCAGGATGCCGAGTTCACCCGCTTCGCCCGGCAGGGCCACAAATTTGGCCTCACCCGAGAAGATGGATTGCTCGGCGCTGACCACGTCGACATGAATGGTGCTCATGGGTCTTCGTCCGTTGTGCGTTGGGGGCGGTTTTCACGTTCAGGTCCGCAGGCCACCGGGGTGGCCGCGAACCCAAGGCGCATCAACCAGCCAGCTTCTTGGCCTTCTCGAACGCCTCGTCGATCGTGCCAACCATGTAGAAGGCCTGCTCAGGCAGGTGGTCGCATTCGCCGTTGACGATCATCTTGAAGCCGCGAATGGTCTCGGCCAGCGGCACGTACTTGCCCGGCGAGCCGGTAAACACCTCGGCGACGTGGAACGGCTGCGACAGGAAACGCTGCATCTTGCGGGCGCGGGCCACGGCCAGCTTGTCCTCGGGCGCGAGTTCGTCCATGCCCAGAATGGCGATGATGTCGCGCAGTTCCTTGTAGCGCTGCAGCGTGCCCTGCACAGCGCGGGCGGTTTCGTAATGCTCCTGGCCCACCACGAGCGGGTCCAGCTGGCGGCTGGTGGAGTCCAGCGGATCCACCGCGGGGTAGATACCCAGCGCGGCGATGTCACGCGACAGCACCACGGTGGAGTCCAGGTGGGCGAAGGTGGTGGCGGGCGACGGGTCGGTCAGGTCGTCGGCGGGCACGTACACGGCCTGGATCGAGGTGATCGAGCCGACCTTGGTGGAGGTGATCCGCTCCTGCAGGCGGCCCATTTCTTCGGCCAGCGTCGGCTGGTAGCCCACGGCGGAGGGCATGCGGCCCAGCAGCGCGGACACTTCGGTACCGGCCAGCGTGTAGCGGTAGATGTTGTCCACGAAGAACAGCACGTCACGGCCTTCGTCGCGGAACGACTCGGCGATGGTCAGACCGGTCAGGGCCACGCGCAGACGGTTGCCCGGCGGCTCGTTCATCTGGCCGTACACCATCGCCACTTTCGACTCGGCGAGGTTGTCCAGCTTCACGACGCCGGAATCGGCCATCTCGTGATAGAAGTCGTTGCCCTCGCGGGTGCGCTCACCCACGCCAGCGAACACGGACAGACCCGAGTGCGCCTTGGCGATGTTGTTGATGAGCTCCATCATGTTCACGGTCTTGCCCACGCCGGCGCCACCGAACAGACCCACCTTGCCGCCCTTGGCGAACGGGCAAACGAGGTCGATCACCTTGATGCCGGTCTCCAGCAGCTCGGTCGACGGGGACAGCTCGTCGTACTTCGGGGCTTTCTGGTGGATGGAGGCGGTCAGGTTCTGATCGATCGGGCCGCGCTCGTCGATCGGGCTGCCGAGCACGTCCATGATGCGGCCCAGCGTGGCCTTGCCGACCGGCACGGTGATGGGCGCGTTGGTGTTGGTCACCGTCATGCCACGGCGCAGGCCGTCCGACGAACCGAGGGCGATGGTCCGCACCACGCCGTCGCCGAGCTGCTGCTGGACTTCCAGCGTGAGGGCCGTGCCCTCCATTTTCAGGGCGTCATAAACGCGCGGCATCTGGTCGCGGGGGAATTCCACGTCCACGACGGCGCCGATGCATTGGACGATCTTGCCTTGTGCTTGAGACATGATGGATACCTTCTGTGATCTCTGGATTCGGTTGAACGGCGCTGGAATCAGACCGCGGCGGCGCCGGCGACGATTTCCGACAGTTCTTTGGTGATGCCGGCTTGGCGGGTCTTGTTGTAGACCAGCTTGAGCTCGCTGATGACGTTGCCGGCGTTGTCGGTGGCGGCCTTCATGGCCACCATGCGGGCCGATTGCTCGGACGCCATGTTTTCCGCCACGGCCTGATAGACCTGCGCCTCGATGTAGCGCAACAGCAGGTCGTCGATGACGGAGATCGCGTCGGGTTCGTAGACGTAGTCCCAGTCGTGGCCGGCGGTGTTCTCTTGCAGATCGGCGGCCGACAGCGGCAGCAGCTGCTCCACGACGGCTTCCTGCTTCATCGTGTTGATAAAGCGCGTGTAGCACACGTAGACGCTGTTGATGCGGCCTTCGGTGTAGGCGTCGAGCAGCACCTTGACCGGCCCAATCAGCTTCTCCAGGTGCGGCGTGTCACCCAGGCCCGTGACGCTCGAGACAACCTTGGCGCCAATGCGGTTCATGAATCCCAGGCCCTTGTTGCCGATGGCCACCACCTGCGCGTCCTGACCGTCGGCCTGCCGCGCTTTCAGCGCGTTGGTCACGGCACGAAGCACGTTGGTGTTGAGACCACCGCACAAGCCCTTGTCCGTCGTCACCACCACGTAGCCCGCGGTCTTGGCGTCGTTGGCCTTCATGAAGGGGTGCACATACTCCGGGTTCGCCTTGCTCAGGTTGCCGGCGATCGCGCGCACCTTCTCCGCATACGGCCGGGCCGCGCGCATGCGGTCCTGCGCCTTGCGCATCTTGGAAGCGGCCACCATCTCCATGGCTTTGGTGATCTTCTTGGTGTTTTCCACCGATTTGATCTTGCCGCGGATTTCCTTGCCTGCTGCCATTGCTGCTCCTTGTTCGCGTCAATGGACGGCTCAGTACGTGCCGGTCTTCTTGAAGTCGGCGATGGCGGCGCTGAGCTGGGCTTCGGCGTCCTTGTCCATGGCCTTGTCTTTCTCGAGCTTGGCGAGCAGCGTGGCGTGCTTGTCCTTCAGGAAAGCGTGCAGGCCACCTTCGAAGGCGAGCACTTTCTTCACGTCCACATCGTCGAGGAAGCCCTTGTTCACCGCAAACAGGGTGGCGGCCATCAGGCTGATCGACAGCGGCGAGTACTGCGCTTGCTTGAGCAGTTCGGTCACGCGGGCGCCGCGGTCCAGCTGCTTGCGGGTGGCTTCGTCGAGGTCCGAGGCAAACTGCGCGAACGCAGCCAGTTCACGGTACTGGGCGAGGTCGGTACGGATACCACCGGACAGCGACTTGATCAGCTTCGTCTGGGCGGCACCACCGACGCGGGACACCGAGATACCGGCGTTGATGGCGGGGCGGATACCGGCGTTGAACAGGCTGGTTTCCAGGAAGATCTGGCCGTCGGTGATCGAGATCACGTTGGTCGGCACGAAGGCAGACACGTCACCGGCCTGGGTCTCAATGATCGGCAGTGCGGTCAGCGAGCCGGTCTTGCCCTTGACTTCACCCTTGGTGAAGGCTTCCACGTAGTCGGCGTTCACGCGCGCGGCACGCTCCAGCAGGCGGCTGTGCAGGTAGAACACGTCGCCGGGATAGGCTTCGCGGCCCGGCGGGCGGCGCAGCAGCAGCGACACCTGGCGGTAGGCCACGGCCTGCTTGGACAGGTCGTCGTACACGATCAGCGCGTCCTGGCCACGGTCGCGGAAGTACTCGCCCATGGTGCAGCCCGCGTAGGCCGACAGGTACTGCATCGCGGCGGACTCGGACGCCGAGGCGGCAACGACGATGGTGTATTCCATGGCGCCGGCCTGCTCCAGGGCGCGCACCACGTTCTTGATCGACGACGCCTTCTGGCCGATGGCGACGTAGATGCAGGTCATGTTCTGACCCTTCTGGTTGATGATCGCGTCGATCGCCACCGCGGTCTTGCCGGTCTGGCGGTCGCCGATGATCAGCTCGCGCTGACCACGGCCGACGGGCACCATCGAGTCGATCGACTTCAGGCCGGTCTGCACCGGCTGATCCACCGACTGGCGGGCAATCACGCCCGGCGCCACTTTTTCGATCACGTCGGTCAGCTTGGCGTTGACCGGGCCCTTGCCGTCAATGGGCTGACCCAGGGCGTTCACCACGCGGCCGATCAGCTCGGGGCCCACCGGCACTTCCAGAATGCGGCCCGTGCACTTCACGGTGTCGCCCTCGGAGATGTGCTCGTATTCACCCAGAATCACCGCGCCCACCGAGTCGCGCTCGAGGTTCAGCGCCAGGCCGAACGACGGCACGCCGTCCTTGTTGGCCGGGAATTCGAGCATTTCGCCCTGCATCACGTCCGACAGGCCGTGCACGCGGACGATGCCGTCGGTCACGGACACCACGGTGCCCTGGTTGCGCACGTCGCTGGAAGCGGCGAGGCCTTCGATGCGGGACTTGATCAGTTCAGAAATTTCGGCGGGATTGAGTTGCATGACTCTTTCCTTCAAACGTTAAAGGGTAGGCGGGCGGGCGCGCGGGACGGCTTCACGCCGTCAGGGCGACCTTCATCTGTTCCAGGCGGGCCTTGACAGAGGTGTCAAACACCTCGTCACCCACCACCACGCGGATACCGCCAATCAGCTCGGGCTGCAGTTCGACCTGCAGGTTCAGCTTGCGGGCGAAGCGCTTCTCCAGCACCACCGACAGGTCCGCCAGCGCGGCAGCGTCGATGGGGTACGCGCTGAAGACCGTGGCGTCAAACGCGCCTTGCTGCGCGTTGCGCAGCGCGCGGAACTGCGCCGCGATCTCGGGCAGCGCAGCGAGGCGACCGTTGTCGATGACGGTGCGCAGGAAGTTCTGCCCGGCGGTGTCCAGCGGCGACTTCAGCACGCCAGTGATCACCGCAAACACCTGCTCGGCCGTGGCCTTGGGGTTGTCGGCGAACTGACGCAGCTGCGGGTCGGCGGCCACGGCAGCCAGCTCGTCCAGCCAGGCGACAGCACCGGCGGCACCGTGGCCGGCGGCCTTGAACAGCGCTTCCGCGTAAGGGCGGGCAATGGTGGCGATTTCGGCCATGGGATACCTTTGGGCGCCGCGAGGCGCGGAATCAGAGTTCGGTCTTCAGGCGGTTGAGCAGGTCGGCGTGCACGCCGGCGTTGACTTCGCGACGCAGGATCTGCTCGGCACCCTTGACGGCCAGCGCAGCCACCTCGTCGCGCAGCGCTTCACGCGCCTTCACGATCTGGGCGTCGGCTTCCTGACGAGCAGCGGCCACGATCTTGGCGGCTTCCTCCGTGGCGCGGGCTTTCGCCTCCTCGATGACGGTCTGGGCGCGCCGCTCGGCGTCGGCCAGGCGGGTAGCGGCTTCGTTGCGCGACTTGTTCAGCTCGGCCTCGACGCGCTGGTTGGCGGCGGCGAGATCGGTCTTGGCCTTGTCGGCCGCAGCCAAGCCTTCGGAGATCTTCAGCGCCCGCTCATCCAGGGCCTTGGCGATCGGGGGCCACACGAACTTCATCGTGAACCACACCAGGATCGCAAAGACGATGGCCTGCGCAAAGAGGGTTGCATTGATGTTCATCGCAACGCCTTTCTGTGTGTTGACAAAAGAGTTGACGCACCGGCTGCCGGCGCCGGCCGCTCGCCGCGGTGACGGGATTCATCGGCCGTCACCGCCGGGCCCGCGCGGGGCAGCGACCCCGCTTACAGCGTGAAGGGGTTGGCGAAGGCGAACAGCAGGGCAATGGCCACGCCGATCAGGAAGGCGGCGTCGATCAGACCGGCCAGAATGAACATCTTGGTCTGCAGGTCGTTCATCAGCTCGGGCTGACGGGCCGACGATTCGAGGAATTTGCCGCCCATCAGCGCGATGCCGATGGAAGCGCCGATGGCGCCCAGACCGACGATGAGACCGCAAGCCAGTGCGACAAGACCCAGAACGTTTTCCATGATGACTCCTATTGAGATGGAAGTTTGTTGAGAAGGAAAGGAAAGAACCCGAGCGCGTCCGAATCAGGCCGCGTCAGTGAGCGTCATGCGCCTGCCCGAGGTAAATCAGAGCCAGCATCATGAAGATGAACGCCTGCAGGACGATGACCAGAATGTGGAACAGCGTCCAGATCGTGCCGGCGATCAGGTGTCCGACGAAGAAGAGTCCACCGCCGAGCGAGAGGGCAGCGTACGCACCCAGCAGCGCAATCAGCATGAACACCAGCTCACCCGCGAACATGTTGCCAAACAACCGCATGCCGTGGGACACCGTTTTCGCCACGAATTCGATCATCTGCATCAGGAAGTTCACCACACCCAGCAGCAGCGCCCACACGGGATTCTTGCTGGTGCCGAACGGCGCGGTGACAAGCTCGTGCGCCCAGCCGCCCAGGCCTTTGATCTTGATGTTGTAGAACAGGCAGAGCATCAGCACCGAGAAGGACAGGCCCAGCGTCGTGGACAGGTCGGCGGTGGGGACAACGCGCAGATAGTCGGGATAGCCCAGGGCCGGGCCCACGGTGTGCCAGATGTGCGGCAGAAGGTCCACCGGCAGCATGTCCATGAAGTTCATCATGAAGATCCACACAAACACGGTCAGCGCCATCGGCGCCACCAGCTTGCGGCTTTGGGCGTTGTGGATCACCGACTTGGCCTGGCTGTCGACCATCTCCACCAACAGCTCGACCGCCGCCTGGAAGCGCCCCGGCACGCCGGCGGTCGCTTTGCGGGCGGCGAGCCACAACACGAACACCGTCAACAGACCCAACAGGCTGCTGACGATCACCGAGTCGATGTTGATCACCGAGAAATCAACGATCGAGGTCTGCTTCTTGTTGGTCAGGTGGACCAGGTGGTGGCGGATGTACTCGCCCGGGGTCAAAGTGCCTTCAGCAGCCATGTTCGGTTCCGATGGATCGGAGGTCAATCGTTTGCGTTGGGCCTGCGGGCCTGGATGAACCACCCAAACCAGTAGACCTTGAGAACCAGCACCAGCCCGATCAGCAGACCGGGCCAATTGAGGTTGGGCACCACCCACACCGCCGCGGCCAACATGACCACCGTCAGCAGGACTTTGACGCCTTCCCAGAACAGAAATCCGGCGAATGCGGGTTGAGCCGCACCCGCCAGCAGTCGGGTCAGCGCGCTGCCGGTCAGTCCGTAGGCCATCAAGGCCGTCGGGACCGCTGCGGCTGCCGCGCCGTACAGGACCGAAACACCCAACGACACCGAGCCCAAAGCCCAAGCCGCGCCAGATGCCAACAGCCCCACCAGACACTGCATTCCCACCAGCCGCCAGGGCGATAACACCGGCTGGCTGGCGCGCCATTGATGCGCTTGTTCGCGCGTCAGCGGCTTGAATTCGGGTTCTTGCGCCCCATCTCCCTCGTCATCCCAGCTCGGGCGGACCGTCGGTTGTGTCGCCGGCAACCGCTGCGGCAACCGCTGCGGCAACCGCTGCGGCAACCGCTGCGGCGATTGCAGCGGCGGTTCCATCGGCGTCTGCATGTTCGACGGCTCCGGTTACAAGCGGGTTACGAAGTTGTCCGAGTCGCAAAGCCATTGATTATACGTAGAAACCCGATGGCACCGTCAAGGGTATCCCCACCGCGCGCGAGCCGATGCATGGCACCCGCCGGGATAATCTCGACATGACCTCCACCGCGCCCGACCAGTCGCTGATCGAATACCCCTGCCGTTTTCCCATCAAGGTGATGGGCGTCAACGCGGACGGATTCACCGAGGCCATCGTGCACGTGGTGCGCGCGTTCGACCCCAGCTTCGACGCGGCGACGGTGGAGTCGCGGCCGAGCAAGGCGGGCAACTACCTTGGCTTGACTGTCCACGTCTACGTGACCAGTCGGGAGCAGCTGGACGAGGTGTACCGCACGCTGACCACCCATCCGATGGTCAAGGTGGTGCTCTGAAGCGCTTCACGCCATGAACATCCGCTGGCTGGGGCGCGTGGATTGCGCACCCACGATCGAAGCCATGCAGGCCTTCACCGCGGCGCGCGACGCAACGACGCCGGACGAACTCTGGGTCTGCGAACACCCGCCGGTCTTCACCCTCGGGCAGGCCGGACGGGCCGACCACCTGCTGGCGCCAGGCGACATCCCCGTGTTGCCGACCAACCGCGGCGGGCAGGTCACGTATCACGGGCCGGGCCAGGTGGTGGTGTACGCCCTGGTGGACCTTCAGCGCGCGGGCTACTACGTGAAGGAATACGTGTTCCGCATCGAAGGCGCGGTGATCCGCACGCTCGAAGCCCTGGGCGTGACCGGGCACCGCGTGGCCGGCGCGCCGGGGATTTATGTGCGGGTGGACGATCCGTTTGGCCACGCGCGGTTGCCGCAGGCGCCGGCGCGGCGGGAGCCGGGCAGTCCGGCACCGGCACCGGACTTCACCGGCGTGGGCAAGATCGCCGCGCTGGGCCTCAAGGTGAGCCGGCACTGCACGTACCACGGCGTGGCGCTCAACGTGGCCATGGACCTGGAGCCCTTCCGGCGCATCAACCCTTGCGGTTACGAGGGCTTGCGCACGGTGGACCTTTCTACAATCGGTGTGTCCGTGGCGTGGGACGACGCTGCGCGCCTGCTGAGTCAGAAGCTCGCTGCCGCGCTGTCACCCTGACCCGGCACCCACCCGCTGCGATCCGCGGCCACGAGCCGCCACCTGCCCATGAGCACCCCTCCGCCCGGCGCCCCCGCCTACGACCCCACCGTCAAACAGAAGAGCCAGGCCAAGACCGCGCGCATCCCCATCAAGGTGGTGCCCGGCGAGGTGCTGAAAAAGCCGGACTGGATCCGGGTGAAGGCCGGCAGCCCGACGACGCGCTTTTACGAGATCAAGGACATCCTGCGCACGAACAAGCTCGTCACGGTCTGCGAGGAAGCCTCGTGTCCGAACATCGGCGAGTGCTTCGGCAAGGGCACCGCCACCTTCATGATCATGGGCGACAAGTGCACGCGCCGCTGCCCGTTCTGCGACGTGGGCCATGGCCGGCCCGACCCGCTCGATGGGGACGAACCGCTGAACCTGGCCAAGACGATCGCGCAGCTCCAGCTCAAGTACGTGGTGATCACCAGCGTGGACCGCGACGACCTGCGTGACGGCGGCGCGGGCCATTTCGTCGAATGCATTCGCCAGACGCGCGCGCTGTCGCCGGACACGACCATCGAGGTGCTGGTGCCGGACTTCCGCGGGCGCGACGACCGGGCGCTGGAAATCCTCAAGGCCGCGCCGCCGGATGTGATGAACCACAACCTGGAAACCGTGCCGCGGCTGTACAAGGAAGCGCGCCCGGGCTCCGATTACGCGTTCAGCCTGAACCTGCTGAAGAAATTCAAGGCGCTGTTTCCGCACGTGCCCACCAAGAGTGGCCTGATGGTCGGCCTGGGCGAGACCGACGAGGAGATCCTGCAGGTGATGCAGGACATGCGCGCGCACGACATCGACATGCTGACCATCGGGCAGTACCTCGCGCCCAGCGGGCATCACCTGCCGGTGCGCCGCTATGTGCACCCGGACACCTTCAAGATGTTCGAGGCAAAGGCCTACGAGATGGGCTTCACCCACGCCGCGGTGGGCGCCATGGTGCGCAGCAGCTACCACGCCGACCAGCAGGCGCACGGCGTGCTGGCGAAGGCCGGCGCCTGACCGACCCCCAGCGACGTCACACGGCAGCAGACGCCGCTGGAACCGTGGCGCTCAGCCCGGTGTCGGCGCCCGCTGTCCCGCCGCCGCGGCGCTGCGACCAGTCCAGGATCTCCAGGCGACCGTCGGGGTGTTCGACGAGTGCGGTGAGACTCTCCACCCAGTCGCCGTCGTTGCAGTACAGGATGCCGCCGATCGTGCGCATCTCGGCGTGGTGGATGTGGCCGCACACCACGCCGTGCAGGCCCCGCTCGCGCGCTTCGCGCGCCACCGCTTCCTCAAAGTCGCTCACGTAGCTCACGGCCCGTTTGACCTTGAGCTTGAGGTAGCGCGACAGGCTCCAGTACGGCAGGCCGAGCCGCGCGCGCCAGGAGTTGAGGTGGCGGTTGACGCGCAGCGTGAGTTCGTAGGCCCAGTCGCCGACGTGGGCGAGCCACTTGGCACACTGGATCACGCCGTCGAAATGGTCGCCGTGCGTGACCCAGAGCAGACGGCCATCGGCGGTGCGGTGCACCGCGTCCTCCACCACATCCACGCCGCCGAAGTTGTGGTCGAGGTACTTGCGGGCGAACTCGTCGTGGTTGCCCGGCACGAACACCACGCGCGTGCCCTTGCGGGCCTTGCGCAGGAGCTTCTGCACCACGTCGTTGTGCGCCTGTGGCCAGTACCACTGCCGGCGCAGCTGCCAGCCGTCGATGATGTCGCCCACGAGGTAGAGCGTCTCGCATTCGACCTGCCGCAGGAAATCGAGCAGGGCCGCAGCCTGGCAGCCGGGTGTGCCCAGGTGCAGGTCAGAGATCCACACCGTGCGCACACGCCAGCGCCCCTGGGGCTCCAGCGCGGCGTCGGGGTCGGCCTCATCGGGGTCCACCGGACCCAGCAAGGGCAGCAGGTCGCGTCGCATGCAGGCAGTCTGGACGCGGCGGGCGACAGGCCGGTGAAGACGCCATGTCAGGCGGATGACAGGCGCATCAGCGGTTCGCCCATGCGCAGCACGCGACCGGGCACGATGCCCTCGACCAGCGACACGCCGGGCGGCGCGAACACGATGATGGTGGAGCCGTGCTCGAACCAGCCGAGTTCCTCGCCCTTGCGCACCGCCGCATCGCAGGGCATCTCGGTCGGGCCGTTCCAGCGCAGGTGCAGCAGGACATTGAGCGCATGCAGCCGGATGCTGGCCACCAGCACCGCCGCCACCGGCACCAGCGCCAGCGTGGGCCCGGCCGTGAGCCGCAGGCGCAACACGGCGCGCTCGTTGCGGCAGAACAGGCGCTGCACGCGGCGCAGCGCGATCGGGTTCACGTTCCACGCGTCCCCGGCGAGATAGGTCACGTGGTCGAGCCGTGCGTCCGCCGGGGCGTGGAAGCGGTGGTACATGGCCGAGGTCAGGCGCAGCGTGACAAAGCACCCGCCTTCAAACGGAGCGGCGCGGGCGGCCTCGCCAAACAGCTCGGCGGCGGCGTACGGGAAGCCCTTGGCCTGCCACACCTGGCCGGCCACCACCGGCCCGCAGGCGCCGACGATGGCGTCGCACGGGCTGGTGATGAGGCGCGGGTCGGGATCGACCGGGCGCGCGCCCGGCCGCAGCGCGCGGGTGAAGACGGCCTGCAGGCTGTCGTAGCGGGCCGGCGCGGCCTCGCTCAGGTCGAGGTCGGTGAACAGGCGCCACACGCGCAGCGCCAGCCGCACGAACCCGGGGTTGCGCCAGCGGCTCAGGCGACCCATCAGCCGCGTGGCGGCGATGCGCGGGATGCGGTTGGTCAGCAGGAAGTTGAGGTCCTCCTGCAGCAGCAGGCGGTCGCGCCAGCGGCGCCGGTGGGCGGGCGTTGGCGCGGGCATGGCCGGCGCCACGGAACTGTCGTCGAGCGGTCGTGAAGTCTTCACAGGCGTGTCAATCGCGGGCCATACAACGAGGCGGTCCTGGCCCAACCGACCGCCCCATGGAAACCTTCACCGTCACCACCCTCGCCCTCGCCGCGGCCGCGGCCGCCTTCGCGCCGCGCGCCGTGCGCCGCCTGGAGCTCTCGCTGGCCAAACACCGCTCGCTGACCGGGCATTCGCGCCTGGCCAAGCGCGTGGCGGCGCTGGTGCCGGGCTACGCGTACGACGAGGCGCGCTTCTTCAACGCCGACGGCGTGAGCCCCGCGGTGCAGGCGCGCCGGCGCGAGGGCTTCGCTCGGCTGGCGGCGCAGCTCAACGGCCGCCACGCCCGGTCCATCGCCTGGACCGACGCGGTGCGCGGCGGCATCGCCGATCTGCAGTTCACCGGTCGCTACCGCGTGCCCTTCCAGTTCAGCCCCTACCTGCGCGAGCGGCTGTCGGTGGGCGCGGTCGTGCAGCGCAGCAACGGCGTGACGCTGACCGACCTGGACGGCCAGCGCTTCTACGACCTCACCGGGTCGTACGGCGTGAACGTGTTCGGCCAGGACTTCTACAAGGCCTGCATCGCCGAGGGCAGCGCGCTCGTGGCCGAGCTGGGCCCGGTGCTGGGCAGCTACCACCCGGTGGTGGCCGACAACGTGGCGCGGCTGCGGGCGATCTCCGGGCTGGACGAGGTGTCCTTCCACATGTCGGGCACCGAGGCGGTGATGCAGGCGGTGCGGCTGGCGCGGTACCACACCGGCCGCCGCTACCTCGTGCGCTTCTGCGGCGCGTACCACGGCTGGTGGGAGGACGTGCAGCCCGGCCCGGGCAACCCGCTGCCGCCGGGCCACACCTACACCCTGGCCGACCTGAGCGAGCGCAGCCTGCGGGTGCTGGAGCGCCGCCGCGACATCGCCTGCGTGCTGATCAACCCGCTGCAGGCGTTGCACCCCAACGCGGCGGCGCCGGGCGACAGCGGTCTCATTGACAGCAGCCGCCGCGCCGGCGTGGACCGCGCGGCCTACACCGCGTGGCTGCACCGCCTGCGCGAGGTCTGCACGCGCCGCGGCATCGCGCTGATCTTCGACGAGGTGTTCGTCGGCTTCCGGCTGGCGCGCGGTGGCGCGCAGGAATACTTCGGCGTGCGGGCCGACCTGGTGACCTACGGCAAGACGCTCGGCGGCGGGCTGCCGGTGGGCGTGGTGTGTGGCCGGGCGGCCTGGATGCGGCGCTTCCGCGAGGACCGCCCGGCCGACATCTGCTTCGCCCGCGGCACCTTCAACGCCCACCCCTACGTGATGGGCGCGATGAACGCCTTCTTGCAGCGACTGGACACGCCGGCCGTGCGCGCGGTCTACCACGACCTCGACGCCAGCTGGGACCGCCGCGCCGCCGCGGTCAACGAGCGGCTGGCGCGCGCCGACCTGCCGCTGCGCGTGGCGCACCTGAGCAGCATCTGGACACTGACCTTCACCGAGCCCAGCCGCTACAACTGGATGCTGCAGTTTTACCTGCGCGCCGAAGGGCTGGCGCTGTCGTGGGTGGGCAGCGGGCGGCTGGTCTTCAGCCTCAACTACACCGACGCCGACATGACCGCGGTGGGCGAGCGCCTGGTGGCGGCAGCGCGGCGCATGGTGGAGGACGGCTGGTGGCGCGCCGATGCGGCGCTGCGCAGCAACCGCGACATCCGCCGCGGCGTTCTGCGCGAACTGCTCGCCCACGGCCTGCGGCCCCGCCGCTGACACCGCGGTGGACGGTGCCGCCTCCCGCGCACCGCCGGCCCACGCCGCGTGCCGGCCCATCAGCCGCGGCGCGCGTGGTCCATCGGGTCGATCATCTCGCCGCGCAGCAGGTGCAGCGGCGCGCGCCAGTACAGCATCACATCGTGGAAGGGGTCGGTGATGATCTTCGTGGCCCACACCAGCCCGGTGCGCAGCGATTGCGTGAGCGTGAGCTGCACCACGCGCAGCAGCAGCCCGGCCACGCCAAGCGCCAGCCACGCCATGCCCACGTCGTGCAGATAGCCGCGCGCGTCGGTGGCCGGCGCGATCAGTCCGCCCAGCGACGGCGCCAGCCACAGCGCCACCGGAATCGCCGCCCACGCGGCCATCAGCACCACCTTGCGGCGCAGGTTGTAGCCCACCTTGATCGCCTCCTTGTGTTCGTGCGTGGCCTGGTTCACCTCGTCATAGCCCTTCGGCTCAAAGAAGAAGTGACCGGCCTGCCGGGTGGTCATCGACACACCCCAGGCCAGGAGCGCGGCCAGGGCCGGGTCGACGAACAACAGCGCGTAGGCGGCGATGAAACACAGGGCGCTGATCAGGTGCAGCGACTGGTTGATGCGGCTGTGGTGGTAATAGCGGTGGTCGTCCCAGCGCTGGCGGGCGAGTTCCTCAAGCAGGTCGTTCACGGGTTCTCCTGTGGGCCAAGGGCGCGCCGGCACACGCCGGGCGGCGGCCATCGTGGAGCGAGCGCGTGAAAGCGGCGTGTCCGACGGATGACGTCGCGGCGACACGCCCGGTGGCCGGTCCGCTGAGCGGGCGCGCTGGCCGGACCCGTTGTCACGAAACCGTTGCACGCGCCGCGCAGCATCCGCGCCATGAGCCCTGCCCTCACCCGCTCCATGACCCGCCCCGTGATCCGTCCCCTGCGCCTGGCCGTGGTGACCGAAACCTTCCCGCCCGAGGTCAACGGCGTGGCCCTCACGCTGTCGCGCCTCGTCGCCGGCCTGCGCGAGCGCGGCCACACCGTCGAACTGGTGCGGCCCGACCAGGGCGAGCGCGATGTCGGCACGCCCGGTCTCGAAGAACACCGCGTGTCCAGCCTGCCGATCCCGCGCTACCCTCAGCTGCGGCTCGGCCTGCCCGCGGCCGGCCGGCTGCGGCGCCTGTGGACCGCGCAGCGGCCCGACCTCGTGCACGTGGTCACCGAAGGCCCGCTCGGCGCGTCGGCCGTGCGCGCGGCGCGGCGGCTCGGGCTGCCGGTGGTCTCGGACTTCCGCACCAATTTCCACGCCTACACCGGCCACTACGGCGTGGGCTGGCTGGCCGCGCCAATGGAGGCCTGGCTGCGCCGCCTGCACAACCGCACCGACCGCACCTTCGTGCCGACAGCGCGGCTGGCGGCCGAGCTGGGCGCCCGCGGCTTCGAGCGGCTGCGCGTGATTGGCCGAGGGGTGGACGCACAGCGCTTCGACCCGGCCCACCGCTGCCCGGCGCTGCGCGCGAGCTGGGGCGCCGACGAGCACACGCTGGTGGCGCTGTGCGTGGGGCGGCTCGCGCCCGAGAAAAACCTCGACACCGTGATCGATGCGTGGCGCGCCATGCAGCAGGTGCGCCCGGGCACGCGGCTGGTCCTGGTGGGCGACGGCCCGGAGGCGGCGCGGCTGCGCGCGCGCTGCCCGCAGGCCGTGTTCACCGGACCACTGCGCAGCGAGGCGCTGGCGCGGGCCTACGCCTCGGCCGACGTGTTCCTCTTCGCCAGCCTCACCGAGACCTTCGGCAATGTGGTGCCCGAGGCCATGGCCAGCGGGCTGGCGGTGGTCGCCTACGACCACGCCGCCGCCGCGACCCTGATCAGCCCCGCGCGCGATGGCCTGATCGCCCCGTCCGGCGACCGCGGCGCCTTCCTGCGCCTGGCGGTGCACGCGGCCGGCGACTTGCCCGGCGCGCAACGCCTGGGCCGCCACGCGCGCGCCACCGCGCAGGCCCTGGACTGGTCGCGCATCGTCGCCGCCCTCGAAGCGGAATACGCGGCCGTGCTGGCGGAGGCGGCGGTCCCACGCCCGACCGAAGGCGCCGCGGCCGCGGCCTGAGGCGGCGCGCCGGCCAGACCCGGCGTACACACCCGGCGTACAGTGCGCCGATGGCAACCCGCTCCACATCCTCGCCACCCACCGCCACCCTCGCCGTGCGCACCTACGGCGCCGCCCACGGCAGCCACGCCCACGACCATTTCCAGGTGCTCCTTGGCCTGGAGGGCACGCTGGAGCTGGAGGTCCAAGGGCGGGGACAGCGGGTGCGGCCGGGCGAGGGGCTGGTGGTGCCGCCCGGCGAGCGCCACGATTTCGAGGCCCGTGGCGGCGCGCGCTGCCTGGTGCTCGACACGGGCGACGACGGCTGGGCCCGCGTCGCCGGCCTCCCACCGGGCGGGGCCGCGGCGTCGCTGGCGCCCTACCTCGCGCAGGCGCTGGCGGCCGGTCTGCCGCAGGCCCGCGCGCTGGGGCCGGCGCTGCTGCTGGAGGCGTGGCTGCCGCCCGCGGCCGAATCGCCCCCGCGGGTGCGCCGCGCCATCGACTGGGACGCCCTCGCCCGCTGGGCCTGCCGGGAAGCCAGCGCGCCTCCCACCCTGGGCGAAATGGCCGCCCGCGTGCACCTCAGTCCGGCGCAACTCGTGGCGCGCTGCCGCGCCGAGCGTGGCCTGAGCCCGCAGGCCTGGCTGCGCGCGCAACGCCTGGTGGCCGCGCGGGCCCTGCGCGCCCAGGGCTGGCCGGTGGCCCGCGTGGCCGCGGCCGTCGGCTACCGCTCGCCCTCGGCGCTGACCGCGGCCCTGCGCCGCGACCTGCCCCCCGGCTGATACCGCCGACCCGTCGGGCGGGACGATCGACCCGCGAACTCTGCCGACCCGTCGGGCGCGACGATCGACCCGCAGACCCTGCCAACCCGTCGGGCGCGACGATCGACCCGCCGGGGGCGACGGTGCCCTGCGCTACCCTCGCCGCCATGAACGCCAACCTGCTGGCCCTCGGCGCGATCGCGCTGTGGGCGTCCCTCGCCGCCTTGGGCGTGGCCCTGTCCCACGTGCCGCCCTTTCTGCTCACCGGCCTCGGGCTGCTGGTGGGCAGCGTGATCGCGCTGCCCCTGGCGCGCTTCGACCTGCGGCAGTGGCGCGTGCCACCGTCCACGCTGGCGCTGGGCGTGTACGGCCTGTTCGGCTTCCACTTCCTGTTGTTCATCGCGCTGCGCCACGCGCCACCGGTGCAGGCCAACCTGGTCAACTACCTGTGGCCGCTGGGGATCGTGGTGATGGCGCCGCTGTTCCTGCCCGGGGTGACGCTGGCGCGGCGCCACGTCGTGGCGGCCCTGGTGGGCTTCGCCGGCGCGGCGCTGGCGATTCTGGGCGGCGGTGGTGACACCGCAGACGCCCCGCGCTGGGCCTGGGGCTACCTGCCCGCGCTGGGCTCGGCCTTCATTTGGGCGAGCTACTCGCTGCTCACGCGCCGCGTGCGCGCCTTCCCCACGGCCGCCATTGGCGGCTTTGCGCTGGTCTCCGGCGCGCTCTCGCTGGCCTGCCACGCGCTGCTGGAGCCGGCGGTCGCGCTCTCGGCGCGCGACCTCGCGCTGATCGCGGTGCTCGGCCTGGGACCGCTCGGCGGCGCGTTTTTCCTGTGGGACGCAGCCCTCAAGCGCGGCGATGCCCGGCAGATCGGCGTGCTGAGTTTCCTCACGCCGCTGCTGTCCACGCTCACCCTGCTGGCGATGCGCGGCGAGTGGCCGGGGCCGGCCGTCGTGATCGCTGCGCTCATGATCGTCGGCGCCGCCATCGTGGCCACCCGCGGCGACTGAGCGCCGTCCGGCCACCCACGCCACAACAGCGCCTGGGCGCCTGACGATCCGGCGCCGGGCCGCCCCCAGCCGGCGCAGCCCCCGAGGGCCTGCGCCCCGCGGCTCTTGGCCTGCCTGCGCAGGTCAGCACGGGGCGAAGAGGCGCTGACGCCGGCAGCGCCGCGGCGGAGCGTGGGGGCTTCCGGTTCGGCCGCTGGGCCGCCCCAAGGCCGAACGCGCCCCCTCGGGGGGCAGCGACCCGCGCAGCGGCGGAGCGTGGGGGCATTAATCCCCCAACAGGCTCGCCGGTTCGTCGCTGGCGAGCACGCTTTGCGCCCAGGCGGCGAGTTTGGTGGTGTCGCTGCGCAGGATCTGCTGTTTGACCGACAGGATCTGCGAGGGGTGCATGGAGAAGCTGCGCAAGCCCAGACCCAGCAACAGGCGGGTCATGGCCACGTCGCCGGCCATCTCACCACACACGCTCACGCCCTTGCCCAGCGCGCGCGCCTGGGCGATGGTGCTGGCGATGAGCTGCAACACCGCCGGATGGGCGGGGTCGTACAGGTGGGCCACGGCCTCGTCGGCGCGGTCAATGGCGAGCGTGTACTGGATCAGGTCGTTCGTGCCGATGGACAGGAAGTCGAAATGGCGCAGAAACAGCGGAATGGTCAGCGCGGCCGCCGGCACCTCGATCATCGCGCCGAGCTTGACCGGGCCATGCGGCTGGACGGCGGCATCGAGCTGTTCGCGCGCGCGATCCACCAGCGCGAGTGTCTGGCGGATCTCGCTGGCGTGGGCCAGCATCGGGATGAGCAGGTGCACCGGGCCGTGGGCGGCCGCGCGCAGGATGGCGCGCAGCTGCGCGAGGAACATGGCCGGGTCGGCCAGGCTCCAGCGGATCGCGCGCAGGCCCAGCGCGGGGTTGAGGTGGTCGTCGTTGCGCGCGCTGCCGCGGTCGAGCGGTTTGTCCGCGCCGACGTCCACGGTGCGGATGGTCACCGGCAGGCCCTGCATGCCGTCGACCGCCGCGCGGTAGGCACGGTACTGCTCTTCTTCGTCGGGCAGGGCGCCGTTGCGGCCCATGAATAGAAACTCGCTGCGGAACAGCCCGACACCCACCGCCCCCGCCTTGAGCGCGGCGGCGGCGTCGGCCGGCTGCTCGATGTTGGCCAGCAGCTCGATGCGCTGGCCGTCCAGCGTGACGGCGGGCGTGTTTTTCAGACGCGCCAGGCGCTCGCGCTCGATGGCGTTCTGCCGCTGCTTGAAGCCGTACTCATCGCGCACGATGGGCGACGGATCGACGATCACGACGCCGGCGTCGCCATCGATGATGACCCAGTCGTCCTGGTTGATGAGGTGGCTGGCCGATCGCGCGCCGACCACGGCGGGGATGTCCATGCTGCGCGCCACGATGGCGGTGTGGCTGGTTTTGCCGCCAACGTCGGTGACGAAGCCGGCGAAGACGCTTTGCTTGAACTGCAGCATGTCGGCCGGCGACAGGTCATGCGCAATCAGGACCAGCGGCTCTTCACCGGCCGCCGTGGCCGGAGCGGGCGCGGCGATCGCGCTGGCGCCGCCGCGCATGACGCGCAGCATGCGCTCGACCACCTGCTCCAGATCGGCCTTGCGCTCGCGCAGGTAGGGGTCCTCCATCTCGTCGAACTGGCGCGCGACGATCTCCAGCTGCGTGGTCAGGGCCCACTCGGCGTTGTAGTGGCGCTCGGTGATCCAGTGCTTGACGCCGCCGGTGAGCTGCTCGTCCTGCAGCAGCATGAGGTGCACATCCAGCAGCGCGTTGAGTTCGGGGTGGGCGTCGTGGGCGCCGGGCTCCAGCAGCGTCTGCTGCACGCGCTCGATCTCCCGCACCACGGCGTCGCGCGCGGTGCGCAGCCGCTCGATCTCGGCCTCCACCCGATCGGCCGCCACAAAGTAGTGGGCCACGTCCACGCGGCTCGATGCCACGATCACCGCCCGCCCCATGGCCACGCCGCGCGAGACAGCCAGTCCGTGCACCGAGAAGGTCATGGCCGGCGCGCTCCGGGGAAGGGGGCGGCGCGGCGGCTCATTCGCCCTCGCCGAACTTGTCGTTGATGAGCGCGAGCAGCGCGTCCATCGCGGCCTGCTCGTCGGCGCCGCTGGTTTCGATCTCGATGGTGCTGCCCAGGCCGGCGGCCAGCATCATCACGCCCATGATGCTCTTGGCGTTGACGCGGCGCTCGCCCCGGGACAGCCATACATCGCTGGCGAAGCTGCCGGCGAGTTTGGTCAGCTTGGCCGAGGCGCGCGCGTGCAGGCCGAGCTTATTGCTGATGGTCGCGGTGGTCTTGATCATGGGTGGCTCGTCGGGCCTGGTTCTGGGGAGCGGTCACGGCGACCTGGATCACGCCCTGCGTGGCGCCGATGAGGGCGCGCGACACCAGGGCGTCCAAGGATTCGTGGCGGTACGACACGGTGCGCAGCAGCATCGGCAGGTTGGCGCCGGTGATGAGCTTGCTGGTCACGCCATCGACCAGCCGCTGGGCCACGTTGCACGGCGTGGCGCCGAACACATCGGTGACGACCAGCGTCTGCGGGCGGCCCATCTGCCGCAGCAGCAGCCGGGCCTGCGCCAGCGACTCCTCCGGCGGCACGTTGGGCATCACGTCGAGCGCCGCGATCCCGTCAGCCGCGTCGGGGAAGACGTGCAGCACGCACTGGCGCAGGGCCGAGGCCAGCGGGGCGTGCGCGATCACCAGGATGCCGTTCATGGCGGCAAGTTTAGCCGTGGCTCCTGCCCGCGCGCTGACGCCGCCACAGCACAAGGAAACGCAGGTAGGCCAGCGCGCTGGCCACGCCGAACACCGCGATCGCGCCGCGCAGGCGCGTGGGCGTATCCCAGCCCAGCGCGCTGAACGCGTCGGCCAGCAGACCAATGCTCCATTGCACGATGAACACACCGAGGAAGATCGCCAGGTTGTAGGCCGACAGCGCCCGACCGGCCGCCGCGCTGGGCAGCGCCAGCGCCACCGCCGGCTGCGACAGCGCCACCACCGTGCAGCTCATGCAGAACAGCGCCCACAGGGGCCAGCCCGCCCGCGGCCCGAGCCACACGATCACCACCAGCAACACCAGACTGAGCGGCAGCCACCGCGCGATCAGGTCCTCGGGCCGGTGGCCGGCGCGCGCCAGCCGCGGGTTGACCACGCCCCAGAGCCAGAAGGTGGCGAGCATGGCCAGGTTGATGCCGAACAGCCCGGTGGCGGCCTGCGCCGGCGTCTGGCCGCCGACCTGGACCAGCCACGGGCCGGCCCACAGCGTCTGCACCGCGATCATGCCGCCGTAGTTCACCAGCCCCAGCGGGAGAAGTTGCTGGAAATACGGGTGGCGCCAGACCAGGCCATAACCCGCGGGCGTGGTGTCCGGCGCTGCCCCGGGCTCGTCCGCCGGGCGCGACCACGCGGGCACGGTCCAGGCCAGCACCGCCATCGCCAACACGAACAGCAGCGCCAGCCCCCAGAACAGCCCGCGCCAGCCCAGCATCGGCATCAGCCACTGCACCGGCAAGGTGGCCGCCACCATGCCAAAGGAGCCGGTCATCAGCATCCACGAGTTCGCGCGCAGCTGCGTGGCTGGCGCCAGCCAGCGGCGGTACCCGGTCAGCGGCGCCATCAGGCAGGCGCTCACGCCCATGCCGGCCAGCACCCGCGCGGCGAGCAGGCCGGTGAAACTGCTGGCCAGCGCGAAGGCCACGCAGCCCGCCACCGCCAGCGTGAGAAAACCCAGCACCACGCGGCGCGGCCCATGGCGGTCCAGCCACTGGCCCAGCGGCAGCTGCGTGGCCGCGAAGCCGAGGAAATAGCCGCCGGCGAGCAAGCCGAGGTCACCGGCCGACAGGCCGAACTCGGCGCTCAGCGTGGGCGACAGGGTGGCGGTGATCGCGCGCAGCAGCGCCGACAGAAAGTAGGCCAGCGCGAACGCGAAGAAGACGATGACGGCAGCGCGCGGGGCGAGCGCGCCGTCGGGACCGGCGGTGCTCATGGCAGGCTGAGCCCGTCGAAGAAGGTGGTGCTCACCTCGTCGGGAATCGCCGGCCCGTAGATGGCGCCCTGATAAAGCTGCCCGCCGCGGCGGGCGTAGACCGCCTGCATCACCACGTCGCGGCCGTCGGGGGTGCGCCCACGGGCGCGCAGGCCCTGCGCGTCGGGAGCGCCCTTGACGCGCGGCGCGAAGGACGGGGCGTTGGGGGCGGCGTCGGGCGTGCCCTGGATGGTGCTCAGCGCGCCCTGCCGCCACTGGTCCAGCGCGGCGGCGGCGTCGCTGCCGTCGGGCAGCGCCACCCAGGCCACGGCGAAGGTCAGGCCACCGGCCTGGCAACTGTGCATGGTCAGCGTGGCCGCGGCGGTCGGCAGGCCCAGCGGCACCGGCCGCGCCGCGCTTTCGGCCTTGCAGGGCATGAGCGCCTGCAGCGGCGTGCCTTCCACGCGCAACTGGCGCCAGTTGTAGGTGGGGCTGCAGGCGGCCAGCGTGACGGCGGCCAGGGTCACGGCGGCGGCCGCGGCGATCGGACGGAAGGGCATGGCGGTGAACAAGCGGCGTCGCGCGGGCGGCGGCGGGAACACCGGCACTCAAGCACAATGCCCGCATGAATGCTCTGGATGGTATCCGCATACTCGACTGCTCCCGCGTGCTGGCCGGACCGTGGTGCACGCAAACCCTGGCCGACCTGGGCGCCGACGTGGTGAAGGTGGAGCGTCCGCCGGGATCGAATCACCCCGGGGGCGACGACACGCGCGGCTGGGGCCCGCCGTTTTTGCGCGGACGCGACGGGCAAGACACCGCCGAGGCCGCCTACTACCTGGGCGCCAACCGCAACAAGCGCTCGATCACCTGCGACCTGGCCACACCAGCGGGGCAGGCACTGATCCGCCGGCTGGCCGCGCAGGCGGACGTGTTCGTGGAGAACTACAAGGTCGGCGACATGGCCCGCTACGGGCTGGATTACCCCTCGCTGCGGGCCATCAATCCCCGGCTCGTGTACTGCTCCATCACCGGCTTCGGCCAGACCGGCCCCTACAAGGACCGCGCCGGTTACGACTACGCCGTGCAGGGCATGGGCGGGCTGATGAGCGTGACCGGCGAGCGCGACGACCTGCCGGGCGGCGGGCCGCAGAAGGTCGGGGTCGCGGTGGCCGACCTGTTCACCGGCCTGTACGCCACCGTGGCGATCCAGGCCGCGCTGCGCCACGCCGAACGCACCGGCGAAGGCCAGCACATCGACATGGCGCTGCTGGACACGCAGGTGGCGATGCTGGCCAACCTGGGCGCGAACTACCTGGTGCGCGGGCGGGCGGACGGCGTGGTGCCCGGTCGGGCCGGCAACGCCCATGCCAACATCGTTCCTTACCAGGTGTTCGAGGTGGCGCCCGACACGCAGGGAGCGCCGCAACACATCATCCTGGCCGTTGGCAACGACAGTCAGTTCGCCAAGTTCTGTGAAGTGGCGGGGCGGCCGGAGATCGCGGCCGACGAGCGCTTCGCCCGCAACCAGAATCGCGTGCGCCACCGGGCGGTGCTGGTGCCGATGCTCGAAGCGCTGATGAAGACGCGCGGCAAGGCCGAGTGGCTGGCCGCGCTGGAGGCGGCCAAGGTGCCCTGCGGGCCGATCAACAACCTCGCCGAGGTGTTTGCCGACCCCCATGTGCGCGAGCGCGGCATGGTGCAAGCGTGGTCGCACCCGCTGGCCGGATCGCCGGTGGAGCTGGTGGCCAGCCCGCTCAAGCTCAGCGCCACGCCCGTGCGCGCCGACCGACCACCGCCGCTGCTGGGCGAGCACACCGGCGAGGTGCTGGCCGATTGGCTGGGGCTGGACGGCGCCGCGGTGGATGCGCTGCGCGCCGACGGCGCGGTCTGAGCGCCCGCGCGATCAGCCGGGCCTCACTTGAGCGCGCCGAAGACCTTCTGCAGGATCGCACTGCCGCTGCCCACCGGGTCCTGGCGAATCTTGCGCTCTTCGTCGCCGATGATGGTGTACAGGCCATCGAGCGACTTGCCGGTGACGTAGCGCTGGATATTGGCGTCTTCTTTTTTGACCAGACCGATGCCCGCCGCCTTGCCGGCGACCTGGTTGTATTTCTGCGCCAGACCGACTTTCTCCGTGGCCTTCGTGACGACGGGCAGGAAACGCTCGGTCAGCGGCGAGCGCGTTTTGTCGGCAAAGAAGCGGGTCACGGCATCCTCACCCCCGGTGAGGATGCCTTTGGCGTCGCTCACGCTCATCGACTTCACGGCGTTCACCAGCAGGTCGCGCGCCATCGGCACCGCCGCCTCGGCCGCGCGGTTCATGCTGGTCACCAGCTCGTCCACCTTGGGCCCCTGGCCGGTGAGCTTGAGCAACTTGGAGGCGTCTTCGAGGTAGCCCGGCAGGGGAATTCGAACTTTCGGGTTTCCTAGGAATCCATCCGGGCGTCCGAGCAGCGCCACCGCGGCCAGCGTCCCCTTCTCCAAAGCGGTTTTGATGCCCTTGCTTGCGTCCCCCTCGCTCAGGTCGGCCAGCGACAAGGCCCAGGCCTGGCGATGGGCCGCGGCGACGATCAGGCCAAGGGCGAAGGTGTGCTGGGTAAACTGGCGGCGCTGCATGGTGTGGTCCTCCCGACGGCTCGGCCGTCGATGCGTGATGGCGAGGCACTGTAGCCCCGGGAACCGGAAATGACAACGCAACGCAACGATCCTTCTTCGTATGTGCTCAGCCCGCCCCGCCGTCGGGTGCTGCAAGGCGCGGCGGCCGCGGTCGGCGGTCTGGCGCTGGCCAGCCTGACCGGGTGTGGCACGCGCGATGAAGCGCCGGCTTCAAATTTCCTGTTGCTCGATGGGCGGCGCGTGGCAGCCAGCGAGCTGCGCGGCAAGGTGACCCTGGTCAATTTCTGGGCCACGACCTGCGTGAGCTGCGTGAAGGAAATGCCCGATCTCGTGGCCACTTATCAGAAGTTCGCCGCGCGCGGCTACGAGACGATCGCGGTGGCGATGAGCTACGACCCGCCGCAGTGGGTGCAGAACTTCGCGCAGACGCGGCAACTGCCGTTCAAGGTGGCGCTGGACAGCACCGGCGAGATTGCCCAGGCGTGGGGCGATGTGAAGCTCACGCCGACCACCTATGTGGTGGACAAGGAATGGCGCATCGTCAAGCGCTATGTGGGCGAACCGGAGTTCGCCGCGCTGCATGAGCTGATCGAGAAGCTGCTGGCCGCGTGAGACCGGGGCCAGGCCCCGGCGGCGACGTGAGCGTCAGTCCTTGCGGAAGTTGTCGTGGCAGGCCTTGCACGACTGGCCGGCGGCGCCGAACGCGGTCTTGATGGCGTCGAGGTTGCCGGTCTTGGCCGCGGCGTTGAGCTTGCCGACCTCGGCCACCATCTTGTCGGACGCCGCCTTGTACTTGGCCTGCTCGGTCCAGATGGCCGGCAGGGCGCGGGTGTCGCCCTTGTCGGTGCCGGGACCGAAGGCGTCCCACGGCAGCGTGGCCAGCGTGTTCACGATCTCGGCGTTCTCGGCGGCCACCTTGGCGTCGAACGGCACACGGCCGTTGGCCATGGCGCCCAGGCGGCTGAAATGGGCGGCCATCACGGTGAACGTGGCCTTGCGGTACTTGATGGCGTCCTCGGGCTTCTGGAACTGCGCGGCGGCGGGCAGGGCCACGGCGGCGGCCGCGAAAGCCAGGGAGAGCGTGATGAGTCGGCGCATCGGAAAACTCCTTGATGGGGTGACGGGGGTCGGCATATTCTCAGGCAGTACAGTCTGTGCCTCCCCGGGGTATGCCCGGTGAATCCGCCCGCATGCCCGACCGCGCCGCTCGGACTCTTGCCGCCCAACGCCCTCGCCCACACCGCCATGTCCAAGCCATCCACCTCGCTGCGCGTCTGGGATCTGCCCACCCGCGTGTTTCACATCTTGTTGTTGCTGTGCGTCCTGGGACTGGTGATCACCGGCAAGGTGGGCGGCAACTGGATCGAATGGCACGCCCGGCTTGGCACGGCGGTGTTGGCCTTGCTGGTGTGGCGGCTCGTGTGGGGCTTGGTGGGCGGTCGCTGGTCGCGGTTCGTCCATTTCATCTACGCGCCGCGGTCGGTCGTGGCCTACCTGCGCGGGCGCGCACCGCTGGCCCACCGCGTGGGCCACAACCCGCTGGGCGCGTTGTCGGTGTTTGCGTTGCTGGGCGTTTTGCTGGTGCAGGCTTTGACCGGGCTGTCCAGTGACGACGAGATCGCGTTCGCCGGCCCGCTGGTCGCGCACCTGCCGGGCAGCTGGGTCTCTGCGGCCACCAGCTGGCACAAAGACGAGGGCCAGCTGCTGGTGCTGGGGCTCATCGGGCTGCACGTGCTGGCCATCCTCGTCTACCGCGTGGTGAAGGGCGAGCGCCTGGTCGGTGCCATGCTTCACGGCGACAAGGTGGTGGATGAACCCCTCCCGCCGTCCCGCGACGACGCCATGACCCGGCTGGGAGCGCTCGTCCTGCTGGGCGTGTGCGGCGGCGCGGCCGCGGCGGTGTGGCGGCTGGGAGCGCCCGGGTGGTGAGGCACGCCCGCCCGTTCGAGGGCCGTGCATCCGCCCGCGGCTATAGTGGCGGTCCCCATGAGCGCTGACTCTGCGTCCCACCTGCCCTCGATCGAGCTCCGCGAGGTGTCGAGCGCCGCCGACCTTGCGGTGGCGCGTTCGCTGTTCGAGGACTACCAGGCCTCGCTGGACATCGACCTGTGTTTTCAGGGCTTCCAAGCGGAACTCGACACCCTGCCGGGGGCGTACGCGGGTCCGCTGGGCACGCTGGTGGTGGCCTGGGTGGACGGTGAAGCCGCGGGCTGTTGCGCGCTGCGCCCCTTGCCCACCGCCGACCACCCCAACGCGGCCGAGATGAAGCGGCTGTTTGTGCGGCGGGCGTTCCGCGGTTTCGGGTTGGGCCGCCAATTGGCCGAGCGCGTGATGACCCACGCCCGTCTGGCCGGTTTTCACTGCGTGTTGCTCGACACGCTCAACGACATGGAAGCCGCGCGCGCTTTGTACGAAGACATGGGCTTCGTCGAGGTCGCGCCCTACTACCACAACCCCATTCCGGGTGCCCACTACCTCAAGGCCGATCTCGACTGATCGGTCGTGAGGCCGGGTGGCGGCGTCACCACCCGGGGGGAGGGATGGCAGGCGGTGGGACCGCCTGCGCTTACTGGCCCTTGGCCTGGGCCAGCAGCGTCGCCGCGTCGCTCACCTCGAACTTGCCCGGCCCTTCGATGTTCAGCGTCTTGACCACGCCGTCCTTGACCAGCATCGAGTAGCGGTTGCTGCGCAGGCCCATGCCGCGGGCGGTCAGGTCCAGGGTGAGTCCCGTGGCCTGGGTGAACGCGGCGCTGCCGTCGCCAAGCATGCGGACCTTGCCATCGGTTTTCTGGTCACGGGCCCAAGCCCCCATCACGAAGGCGTCGTTGACGCTAATGCACCAGATCTCGTCCACCCCGGCAGCCCGGAAGTCGGCGGCGTGCTGCACAAACCCCGGCACATGCTTGGCCGAACAGGTGGGCGTGAAGGCGCCGGGCAGTGCAAAGATCGCGATGGTCTTGCCAGCCGTGGCTTTGTGCACGTCCACCGGGTTGGGGCCGATGCTGCATCCGTTGCCTTCGACTTCGACGTATTCCATCAGGGTGGCGCTGGGCAGCTTGTCGCCGACTTGAATCATGGGGGGTCTCCTCGGGTGTGGGTGAAAGGGATGGGCGGCTCAGGGCGCCCAGAAAAGAAAAAGCGACCGATTGTCGGTCGCTTTTTCAATGGGCGCTGACGACAGCGGCGGACGGGCTTACACCAGGGCCGCTTTTTGCACCAGGCGGCTGGCCACCCAGTTCTTGGTCTTCGACAGCGGACGGCTCTCGGTGATCTCGATCACATCGCCCATCTTGTACTCGCCGTTCTCATCGTGGGCGTGGTACTTGCTGGACTTGATCACGATCTTGTCGTAGATCGGGTGCTTCACGCGGCGCTCGACCAGGACCGTGACGGTCTTGGCGCGCTTGTCGCTCACCACCTTGCCGACCAGGGTGCGCTTGAGGGCGGTTTTGGCTTCGGTCATGGTTGGCTCCTTACTTGGCGGCGGCGCGCTGCTTCTCGGCCAGGATGGTCTTGGCACGGGCAATGGCGCGGCGGGTGTCGCCCAGCGTGGCGGTGTTGTTGAGTTGTTGCGTGGCCTTCTGCATGCGCAGGCCGAAATGGGCCTTTTGCAGCGATTTCACTTCCGCCTCGAGGGCGGCCACGTCCTTCTGGCGCAGTTCAGCAGTTTTCATCGATGTTCTCCTGAATCACTGGCCCAGCAGGCGCGTCACGAAGGTGGTGCGCAGCGGCAGTTTGGCGGCGGCCAGGGCAAACGCCTCGCGGGCGAGCTGCTCAGGCACCCCCACGATCTCGTAAAGCACCTTGCCGGGCTGGATCTCAGCCACGTAGTACTCCACCGAGCCTTTGCCGTTGCCCATACGGACCTCGGCCGGCTTGTTGGAGATCGGCTTGTCGGGGAACACGCGGATCCAGATGCGACCACCGCGCTTGACGTGGCGCGAAATGGCGCGACGGGCGGCTTCGATCTGGCGCGCCGTGAGGCGGCCGCGGTCGGTGGATTTCAGACCGAAGTCGCCGAAGGCCACCGAGGTACCGCTGGTGGCGATACCCGTGTTACGGCCTTTCTGCTCCTTGCGGTACTTGCGACGGGCAGGTTGCAACATGTTTATTCTCCTTTGCCGTCCGCAGCTGCAGATGCGGGTGCGTCTTTGCGAACGCGCTTAACGGCGGGTTTGCTGTCACCACCCGTGGCTTCGGCAGGCTTGTCGCTGCCATCGGCCGGGGCGGCATTGGCGCCAGGACGGCGCACGGCGGCGCGAGCGGCCGGGCCAGCGGGACGCTCGGCACGGTCACGGCGCGGTCCGCGCGGGCGGCGCTCTTCTTCAGCGCGGGGTTCGGCCACCACGGGCGCGTCGTTGCGGCCCAGGGTGTCGCCCTTGTAGACCCACACCTTCACGCCAATGACGCCGTAGGTGGTCTTGGCTTCCGAGAAACCGTAATCGATGTCGGCGCGCAGCGTGTGCAGCGGCACACGGCCTTCGCGGTACCACTCGGTGCGGGCAATTTCGATGCCGTTCAGACGACCGGCGCTCATGATCTTGATGCCCTGGGCACCCAGGCGCATGGCGTTCTGCATGGCGCGCTTCATGGCGCGGCGGAACATGATGCGCTTTTCCAGCTGTTGGGTGATCGAGTCGGCGATCAGCTTAGCATCGATTTCGGGCTTGCGCACTTCCTCGATGTTGACGGCCACCGGCACGCCCAGTTTGGCGGCCAGGTCCTTCTTCAGCTTCTCGATGTCCTCGCCCTTCTTGCCGATCACCACGCCCGGACGAGCCGAGTAGATGGTGATGCGGGCGTTCTTGGCGGGGCGCTCGATGACGACGCGGGACACCGCGGCGTTCTTCAGCTTGCCCTTGAGGTACTCACGCACCTTGATGTCTTCGGCCAGCATGCCCGCGAAATCGCGGTTGCTGGCGTACCAGCGGCTGGCCCAGTTGCGGCTGACGGCCAGACGGAAGCCGGTCGGGTGGATTTTTTGTCCCATGGTCCAGTGCCTCTCAGTTGCCGACCGTCACATAGATGTGACACGTGGGTTTGCTGATGCGGTTACCGCGGCCTTTGGCGCGGGCCGCAAAACGCTTGAGCGTGGTGCCTTGCTCGACGTAGATGGTCTTGACCTTCAGTTCGTCGATGTCGGCGCCGTCGTTGTGCTCGGCGTTGGCAATGGCGGACTCCAGAGCCTTCTTCACGATGCCGGCGGCCTTCTTCTGGGTGAAGGTCAGGATGTTCAGGGCCTGGTCGACCTTCTTGCCACGAATCAGGTCGGCAACCAGTCGGCCCTTGTCCACCGACAGGCGCACGCCGCGAACGACAGAGCGGGTTTCAGTAGTCATGGTGGTTCCTTACTTCTTGGCCTTCTTGTCGGCCGGGTGGCCCTTGAAGGTGCGCGTCAGCGAAAACTCGCCGAGCTTGTGGCCGACCATCTGGTCGGTGATGTACACCGGCACGTGCTGCTTGCCGTTGTGCACGGCAATGGTCAGACCGATGAACTCGGGCAGGATCATGGAGCGGCGCGACCAGGTCTTGACCGGCTTCTTGTCCTTGGTGGCCTGGGCCTTCTCGACCTTGGCCATCAGGTGGTGGTCGACGAACGGACCTTTTTTGAGCGAACGAGTCATGAGGTCAACCCCTTACTTCTTGCGACGCGAGACGATCATGGTCTGCGTGCGGCGGTTGTTGCGGGTGCGGTAACCCTTGGTCAGGTTGCCCCACGGATCCACCGGCGCACGGCCTTCGCCCGTCTTGCCTTCACCACCACCGTGCGGGTGGTCGATCGGGTTCATCGCGGTACCGCGGACGGTCGGGCGGATGCCCATGTGACGCTTCACACCGGCCTTGCCGATCTGGCGCAGGCTGTGTTCGGTGTTGGACACCTCACCGATGGTGGCGCGGCAGTCCACGTGGATCTTGCGCACTTCGCCCGAGCGCATGCGCACCTGGGCATACACACCTTCGCGGGCCAGCAGCACCGCGGAGGCACCGGCGGAACGCGCGATCTGCGCGCCTTTGCCGACCTGCAGCTCGATGCAGTGAATGGTCGAACCCACCGGGATGTTGCGGATCGGCAGGGTGTTGCCCACGCGGATCGGCGACTCGGCGCCCGACAACAGCGTGGCACCCACCTCAACGCCACGCGGGGCGATGATGTAGCGGCGCTCACCGTCGGCGTAGCACAGCAGCGCGATGTGCGCCGTGCGGTTCGGGTCGTATTCGATGCGCTCGACCTTGGCCGGGATGTTGTCCTTGTTGCGGCGGAAGTCGACCACGCGGTAGTGGTGCTTGGCACCACCGCCCTTGTGGCGCACGGTGATGTGACCGTTGTTGTTGCGACCCGACTTCTGGTGCTGAGGCTCCAGCAGCGGCGCGTAGCCCGAGCCCTTGTGCAGGGTCTCGCGCGTGACCTTCACCATGCCGCGACGGCCTGGCGAGGTCGGTTTCATCTTGATGACTGCCATGATTACGCGGCCTCCCCACCGAAGTTGAGTTCCTGACCCGGCATCAGCGTCACGTAGGCCTTGCGCACGTGATCACGGCGGCCGACGGTCTTGCCAAAACGCTTGGTCTTGCCCTTCTGGTTGACCACCGACACACCCTTGACCTGCACCTTGAACATCAGCTCAACGGCGGCCTTGATTTCGGGTTTCGTGGCGTCGCGCAGCACCTTGAACAGCACGGCGTTGGTCTTCTCGGCGACCTGGGTGGCTTTCTCGGACACGATCGGTGCCACGAGGACCTGCATCAGGCGGCCTTCGTCGAATTGGGTCGTGCTCATGCGTACATCTCCTTGAGCTGGTCGATCGCGGCCTTGGTCACGATCACCTTCTTGTAGTGCACCAGCGACAGCGGATCGGCGTAACGCGGCTCCACCACCAGCACGTTGGGCAGGTTGCGGGAGGCCAGGTACAGGTTCTCGTCCACCTCGTCGGCAATCACCAGCACCGAGTTCAGGTTCATGGCCTTGAACTTGGCGGCGAGCTGCTTGGTCTTGGGCGAGTCCACCTTGATCGACTCGACCGCCGCCAGGCGGCCCTCGCGAACCAGCTGGGACAGGATCGACGCCATGCCGGCGCGATACATCTTCTTGTTCAGCTTCTGGCTGAAGTTTTCGTCCGGGCTGTTCGGGAAGATCCGACCGCCCCCGCGCCACAGCGGCGAGGACGTCATACCGGCACGGGCGTTGCCGGTGCCCTTCTGCTTGAACGGCTTCTTGGTCGAGTGCTTGACCATCTGACGGTCTTTTTGCGCACGCGTGCCTTGACGGGCGTTCGCCTGATAAGCCACCACCAGCTGGTGGATCAGGGCTTCGTTGTAATCACGACCGAACACGGTGTCCGGCACGTCCAGCTTGGACGCGGCCTGGCCCTGGTCGTTCAGGAGTTCGACTTGCATCAGTTCGCTCCTTGGGCGGGTTGAGCCTTGACGGCGGGACGCACGGTCACGAAGCCGCCCTTGGCGCCGGGCACGGCACCGCGGATCAGCAGCAGCTGGCGCGCCTCGTCCACGCGGACGACGTCGAGGTTCTGGATGGTTTTGGTGACGTCGCCCATGTGGCCCGTCATCTTCTTGCCCGGGAACACGCGACCCGGATCCTGGGCCATCGAGATGGAGCCCGGGACGTTGTGCGAGCGGCTGTTGCCGTGCGAGGCGCGCTGCGAACCGAAGTTGTGGCGCTTGATGGTGCCGGCGAAGCCTTTACCGATGGAGGTGCCTTGCACGTCGACCTTCTGGCCGGCGGCAAACAGGTCTTGCGCGGGCACCGTGGCGCCGGCAGCGTACTTGCCGGCGACGTCAGCAGCGACGCGGAATTCCTGGATGATTTCGCCCGGCTCGACACCGGCTTTGGCGAGATGACCGGCCACCGGCTTCGTGATGCGCGAGGCGCGGCGCTTGCCGAACGTGACCTGCAGCGCGTCGTAGCCGTCGTTGGCCTGCGTCTTGACCTGGGTCACGCGGTTGTTGGACACGTCCACCACCGTGACGGGCACAGCGTCCCCGTCATCGGTGAACAGGCGCATCATGCCCACCTTGCGGCCCAACAACCCGAGGGAGTTGCTCAGACTCATTGTTTTCTCCGTTCCCGACTTCAATTGGCCGGGGCTGATGGTGCGAGGCCTCAAGGGCTTCGCGTTGGGGTGCCGGGCGGCGAACCGCCCGCTCGAACAAACTCATCCGGCCCAAAAGCCGGAAAGCCCGCCAGTATAGCGGGCCCCATCTGCCGTGGCAAGCGCCGCCGGACGCAGGTCCGGCGGGCTATGGCATCACTGCAGCTTGATTTCGACGTCGACGCCCGCGGGGAGGTCCAGCTTCATGAGGGCGTCAACCGTCTTGTCGGTCGGGTCGACGATGTCCATCAGACGCTGGTGGGTGCGGATTTCGAACTGGTCGCGGCTGGTCTTGTTGACGTGCGGCGAGCGCAGGATGTCGAAACGCTTCATGCGGGTCGGCAGGGGCACGGGGCCCTTGACGATCGCGCCGGTGCGCTTGGCGGTGTCGACGATCTCGGCGGCCGAGGTGTCGATCAGTTTGTAGTCAAACGCCTTGAGGCGGATGCGGATTTTTTGCTTCGTGGACATGCGAGTAACTCCTGGATGGTTCGGTCTGGGCCGGTTCGCGCAGACGGCGGCCGGCCCGGCCTGAATTACTCGATGATCTTGGCCACGACGCCGGCGCCGACG
>NZ_JBXVVX010000005.1:0-102856 GCF_057219855.1 Hydrogenophaga sp. T66
GAGGAGAGTGCGGCCGCCGCCGAAAGCCTCAAAGACCAGGCCAAGCGGCTGGCGCAGGTGGTCGCGGTGTTCCGCGTGGAGGGCGCGCCGCAACCCGCCTGACTTGTCAGGCTGCGCCGGCCGCGGTTGCCGCGCGTCGCTCCCGCCAGCCGAGCCAGGCCAGGGCCGCGGCGAGCAGCGCCAGCGGCAGGAGCGATCCCAGGTTCAGCCAGCGCCAGCCCTGGGTGGTGACGAGCGCGCCCGACGCGAACGACGACAGGGCCAGGGTGGCAAAGGTCGCGAAGTTGATGGCCGCCTGCGCGCGGTCCTTTTCTTCGGGCCGCCAGGCCCGCAAAGCCAGCGTGGTGCTGCCGGTGAAGAGGAAGTTCCAGCCCACGCCCAGCAGGAACAGCGCGACGAGAAACTGGCTCACCGCCACGCCCGAGAGCGCGATCGCCACGCAGGCGATGTTCAGCGCCACGCCGACCGCCATGATGCGCAGCGCGCCGAAACGCTGGATCAGCCGGCCGGTGAAAAAGCCCGGGGCGAACATGCCGATGACGTGCCACTCCAGCACCAGCGCGGCGTCGTCGAACGGGTGGCCGCAGACCTGCATGGCCAGCGGCGTGGCGGCCATCAGAAGGTTCATGACGCCGTAGCCCAGCGCCGCCCCGGCCGCCGCCACGATGAACACCGGCTGCCGCACGATCTCCCCGAGCGGACGGCCCGGGCCGCTGCCGGCGCTGGCCGGCGGCGGCGGCGGAAAGCGCAGCGCGGCGATCACCGCGGCCGACAGCAGCGCGACCGCGGCCAGCGCGAGGTAGGCGCCGGCGAACGGGGCGTCGGTCAGCGTGCGCGTGTGGCTGGCGAGGTTGGGTCCCGCCACCGCGCCGACGAGGCCTCCGGCCAGCACCAGCGAGACCGCGCGCTCGCGCGCCGCCGGCGCCGCGAGTTCGGCCGCTGCGAAGCGGTAGAGCTGGGCGTTGGCGTTGTAATAGCCGGCCACCACCGTGGCCAGCACCAGCAGCTCAAACTGCCGCATCACCACCGCCAGCGCGCACAGCAGCGCCGACACGAAGGCCACCGCGGCGCCGGCGAGGAAGGCGCCGCGCCGCCCCAGGCGTTGCTGGCTGCGGGCCACCAGCGGCGTGGCCAGCGCGCCGCCGACCACGTAACCCATCACCGGCAGGGTGGCCATCCAGCCGGCCGGCGCGAGCGCCAGCCCGACCAGGCCATTGATGGCGATGAACACCACGTTGTTGGTGAGAAACAGGCCTTGCGCAGCGGCCAGCAGCCAGAGGTCGCGGTTCATGGGCCGGTTATAGCGCCGCGGGGCTTCCCCGGCGGTCCCGGCCGCGCCATGATGGCCGCATGAACGGGTTGGCGTGGCGACCGCGGGCGGCGCGGGTCGGTGGGCTGGGGTTGATGGGTCTGTTCGGACTCGTCTGGCCGCTGCTGGCCAGCGCGCTCGCGCCGGGCGAACACCGCTTCAACGTGACGCACGCGGGCGACACGCGCGAGGTGCGGGTGTACGTGCCGGCCGGCGCGCCGGCGCGGCCGGGCGTGGTGCTGGCCTTGCACGGCGGCGGCGGTTCGGCGGCGATCATGGCGCGCGACGGCCTGTACGGGCTGGTCAGCCAGTCGGAGCGCAGCGGCGACGTGCTGGTGTTTCCCAACGGCTTCAGCCGCTGGCCCGGCGGGCGGCTGGCCACCTGGAACGCCGGGCTGTGTTGCGGCGCGGCGCGTGAGCGGGGGGTGGACGATGTGGGCTTCGTGCGGGCGGTGCTGGCCGCGCTGCGCGAGCGGCTGCCGTACGACGAGCGCCGCGTGTACGCGATCGGCATGTCCAACGGCGCGATGCTGGCCCACCGGCTGGCCTGCGAGCTGCCGGGCGTGTTCGCGGCCATTGGCGCGGTGGCCGGCACCGACGGCACGCCGGCCTGCGTACCGGGCCGCCCGGTGTCGGTGCTGCAGATCCACGCCCGCGACGACGACCACGTGGCTTTTGACGGCGGACCGGGGCCGTCGTCGGTGGCCCGGGCCGACTTTGTGTCCGTGCCGGACACGGTGGCGAAGTGGGTGCGCGCGAACGGCTGCGCCGCGGTGCCGCAGCGCGTGCTGGAGGCGCCTGGCGCGGTGTGTGAACGGCACGCGTGTGCCGGCGGTACCGAGGTGCAGCTCTGCGTGACCGACACCGGCGGCCACGCGTGGCCGGGCGGACGCAAGGCCCTCGGCGGCGCGCCGGGGTCGACCGCCTTGTCGGCCAACGCGGTGATCTGGGATTTCTTCGCGCGCCATCCCGGCCCGCGGTGACGGTGCCCCCGCGGGGCCCGTGGGTGGCCCTCAGGCGATGGCCAGCGTGAGCGCGGCCAGGGCGGCGGTTTCCGCGCGCAGGACCCGCGCGCCCAGGTGCACCGGCGTCCAACCCGCGGCGCGCGCCCGCGCGTCCTCGGCGGGGCTCAGGCCGCCCTCCGGCCCGCTGAGGAACGCCACCGGCGCCCCGGCCGGCAGGCCCCCGAGCCAGCCGGCCAGCGGCTGGCTGCCCGGGGCGAGCGACAACACCGCGCGCGCCGCGTCGGGGCCGGGCTCAGCCAGCCAGTCGTCCAGGGCGACCACCGGCGCGACCGCCGGCACCCGGTTGCGTCCGCACTGCTCGCAGGCCGCCACCGCCACCGCGCGCCAGTGCGCCTGCTTGCGCTCAGCCCGTTCCCCGGCCAGCCGCAGCACGCCGTGCGCCGTCTGCACCGGCACCACCCGCGCCACGCCGAGCTCGGTGGCTTTCTCCACCAGCCAGTCCATGCGGTCGTTCGCCGGCATGCCGACCGCCAGCGTCACCGCCCGCGCGGCCTCGCGTTCCACCGGGTCGTGCGCCAGCGCGCGCACCACCACGTCGCTGCGCCCCATGCGCAGGACCTCGGCGCTCCATTCGCCACCCACGCCGTCGAACAGCGTGATGCGCGCGCCGGGCTGCAGCCGCAGCACCTGGACATGGCGCGCGGCGGTGGCCGGCAGCGCGAACTCGGCCGCCGGGCTCAGGGGGGTCTCGCAATGGAAGCGTGGCATGGCGGCGTGGTCAGGCGCTCAGGTGCGGCCGAAGGCCCAGCCGCTGGCCGCCTGCAGGCCCTCGACCTCGTCGATCAGCCGCAGCAGCGGTGCCAGCTCGCGGTAGCGGTGCGCGGTGGCGCGCAGGTAGCCAATGAAGCGCGGTGCGTCGGCGAGGTACTTGGGTTTGCCGTCGCGCAGCGTGAGACGGGCGAAGATGCCCGCGACCTTGAGGTGGCGCTGCAGGCCCATCCATTCCACCGCGCGGTAGAAGGCGCCGAAGTCGCTGTGCCAGTCCTCGAAGTCCATCAGACCGCGCTGCCGCGCCTGCTCCCAGTAGCGCACCGTCACGTCGATCACACGGTCTTCCTCCCAGCTGTGGAAGGCGTCGCGCATGAGGCTGGCGATGTCGTAGGTGATCGGCCCGTGCAGCGCATCCTGGAAATCCAGCACGGCCAGCGCGCGCGGATCACCGCCGCCGACGGGCGCGCTGGATGAGTCCGCCACCATGAGATTGCGCGGCATGTAGTCGCGGTGCACGTACACCGTGGGCATCGCCAGTACGCGCTGCACGATCAGGTCAAAGGTCTTCTGCAGGGTCGCTTGGTGCGCGTCGCTCAGCGTCAGGCCTTTGTGCTGCGTGAGGTACCAGTCCGGGAACAAGGCGAGCTCGCGCCGCAGCACCGCCTCGTCGTACGCCGGCAGCACGCCCGGCCGGCTGGCCGCCTGCCAGGTCAGCAGCGAAGCCACCGCGTCGCGGAAATGCGCGTCCACCGTGGCGGGCGCGGCGCCCTCCAGCGCGTCAAGCAGGGTCCGGTGGCCGAGATCGTCCAGCAGCAGAAAGCCCTGCGCCTCGTCCCAGGCCAGCACCTGCGGCACGCGCAGCCCGGCCTCGCGCATCAGCGCGGCGATCCGCACGAAGGGGCCGGTCTGCTCGTGGGTGGGCGGCGCGTCCATCACGATGGCGCTGCCGCCGGTGGCGGTGTCGAGCCGCAGGTAGCGCCGGAAGCTCGCGTCGGCCGACGCCGGGCGCAGGGTCTCGGGGCGCAGGCCGTGGGTGGCGGTCAGCGGGGCCAGCCAGGCCGCAAAGGCCGCTTCGCGCCGGGCATCGGCCCACGCGACGGGGGGGTGGGACGGGGTCATGGGGCTCGGGCCGCCCGCGCGGGGGGCCATAGGATAATGGCCGTCGATTCTACAAACGCGCCCCGCCAAGGCCCCCGCCGGCGGCCACCCCGTCCCGATCTCGCCGCCTTGAACGCCGCCCGTCCCGCTCCCGCCCCGGCCGACCCCGCGCCCCGACTGGCCCCGATTGCCCTGGCGGCGCTGGCCGCGTGCGTCTGGCTGGCGGCGACCCCGGCGCGCGCGCAGTCGGGCGACGGCGATGCCCCGCCCAGCGACGGTCCGTCGCTGCAGGCCAGCCCCGCCCTCACCGAGCAGCTGCCCGAGGCCGCGCGCTCGCAGGCGCCGACCTTCGTGCGCGGCGAGCGCATCGGCGGCCAGACCGAGGGCGTGACCATCGTCGAAGGTCAGGCCGAGCTGCGGCGCCACGACACCGTCATCCGCGCCGACCGCCTCACCTACGACCAGCGCACCGGCGACGCCACCGCCGAAGGCAACGTCCTGATCAACCGCCAGGGCGACCGCTTCACCGGCCCGGCCGTGCGGCTCAACGCCGAGACCTTTGAAGGCAGCTTCACCGAGCCCCGCATCGACCTGCTCAAAAGCGGCGGCCAGGGCGAGGCCAGCCGCCTCGACTTCATCGACGCCGACCACGCCGTGGCGCACGACGCGCGCTACTCGACCTGTCCCCGCGTGCCCGGGCAGGACTGGATGCCCGACTGGCTCGTGCGCGCCCGCAAGATCGAATTCGACAACGTGGAACAAACCGGCGCGGCCACCGCGGGCGTGCTGGAGTTCAAGGGCGTGCCGCTGCTGGGCGCGCCATACTTCACCTTCCCGCTGAGCGACGAGCGCAAGTCTGGCCTGCTGCCGCCCACGCTCAACCTCGACAACATCAGCGGCCTTGAGCTCACGCTGCCCTATTACCTCAACCTCGCGCCCAACCTCGACGCCACGCTCTACCCCACGCTGATGACCAAGCGCGGCGTGGACCTCGGCGCCGAGCTGCGCTACCTGCAGCCCACCCACAGCGGCTTCGTGCGCGGCGCCTTCCTGCCCAACGACCCGCTGCGCGACGCCAACCGCTGGGGCTACACGCTGCAGCACAACCAGACCCTGACCGACGCGCTCAACCGCCTCGGCGGCGGCGGCAGCGCCGCGCTTCGACTGAACCTCAACCGCGTCAGCGACGACGACTACTGGCGCGATTTCCCTCGCGCCTTCGGACCGCTCACCCAGCGCCTGCTGCCCGCCGACGCCGAGCTCAACTGGGGCCGCGACGCCTGGTCGTTCAGCGCCGGCGCTTACACCTGGCAAACCCTGCAGGACCCGGCCGCGCCCATCATTCCGCCGTACGACCGTGTGCCCTCGCTGGCGCTGCGCTACGCGCCCGGTGCGCTGCCCGCCGGCGCGCTGGCCGACTGGGCGCCGCGCTTCTCGGCCGAGGTCACGCGCTTCGAGGCCGACCCGCTGCTCACCGGGCAAACCAACGGCGAGCGCGCCATTGCGGTGGCCGAGATCAGCCGCCGCTGGCAGGCGCCGGGCTGGTTCATCGAGCCGCGCGCCCGGCTGCACGCCACCCACTACCGCTTCGACCGCCCGCTGGCCGACGGGGCGCGCAGCGCGCAGCGCGTGTTGCCCACCGTCAGCCTGGACAGCGGCCTCGTGTTTGAGCGACCCGCGGCGGTGTTCGGCCGCGACTTCGTGCAGACGCTCGAACCCCGCGCCTACTTCACCTGGACACCGTTTCGCGACCAGCGCCTGCTGCCCAACTACGACTCGGCCGCCACCGACTTCAACTTCGCCACGATCTTTGCCGACAACCCGTTCGGCGGCAGCGACCGCATCGCCGACACACGCGGCGTGACGGTCGGCGTGAGTTCGCGCCTGCTCGACCCGCGCGACGGCGCCGAGATCGTGCGGCTGGGTCTCGCGCAGCGCTACCTCCTGCGCGACCAGAACGTCTTCCTGCCCGGCGGCGCTCCGCTGACCGAGCGCTTCAGCGACCTGCTGCTGGCCGCCCGCGTGCAGTGGACGCCGCAGTGGCTGCTGGACACCAATTTCCAGTTCAACCCCACCACCAACGACTCGGTCCGCACCACGCTGGCCGCCCGCTACACGCCCGGCCCCTTCCGCGTGCTCAGCGCCGCCTACCGGCTGCAGCGCGGCACCAGCGAGCAGATTGACGTGGGCTGGCAGTGGCCGCTGGGCGACCTGATGGGCACGGCCAGCCGCACCGCCCTGCCCGGGCGCGGCCTGGGCCCCGGCCACTGGTACAGCGTGGGCCGCGTGAACTACAGCATGCCCGACCGCAAGGTCGTCGATCTCGTGGCGGGCTTTGAGTACGATGCCGGCTGCTGGGTGGGGCGCATCGTCGTCGAGCGGCTGCAGCGCAGCGCCGCCAGCGCCGCCCAGCGCATCCTCTTCCAGCTCGAATTCACCGGGTTCTCCCGCATCGGCTCCAACCCGCTGCAGACCCTGCGAGACAACGTGCCGCGCTACCAGTACCTGCGCGAAGAAATCAACCCGCCCAGCCGGTTCCAACGCCATGACTGACCGCCTCCGTCTCCCCCTTGCCGCCCTGGTCCTGGCCCTCTCCACGGCCGGCGTGGCCCACGCCCAGCTCCGGCTGGGCAACAGCGGCGCGGTGGCCGCGCCGCCGGCCAGCAGCACCGCCGGGCCTGCCCGTACCGCCGATTTCATCGTCGCCCTCGTCAACGCCGACCCGATCACCAACCACGAGGTGCGCGACCGCGTCGGCCGCATCGAGCAACAGCTCGCGCAGCGCGGGGGCCCGCGGCCGTCCCGCGAGGAGATCGCGCGCGAGGTGCTCGAAGGCCTGATCGCCGAGAAGGCCCAGTTGCAGCTCGCCACCGAGCTGGGTCTGCGCGTCACCGACGCCGAGGTGGACCAGGCCGAGCAGGCCGTCGCCGCGCAGAACCAGCTCAGCGTGGCCGAGTTCCGCCGCCGGCTCGCTGCGGAGGGCGTGATCGACCTCAACCGCCTGCGCGCTGAGCTGCGCAGCCAGCTTCTGTTGCAAAAAGTGCGGGAGCGCGAGGTGGACGCGCGCGTGCGCGTGACCGAGGCCGACATCGACGACTACCTGCGTGAGCAGCAGAGCCAGGCGGCCGACCCGGCGCAGCTCGAACTCAATCTGGCCCACGTGCTGGTGGCGGTGCCCGAAGGGGCGACGGAGGCGCGCGTGGCCGAGTTGCAGGCGCGCGCGCAGCGCGTGCTGGAGCGCGCCCGCGCCGGCGACGACTTCGGCGCGCTGGCGCGCGAGTTCTCCGACGCGCCCGAGCGCGTGCAGGGGGGCGTGTTCGGCCTCCGGCCCGCCACACGCCTGCCCGATCTGTTCGTCAACGCCACGCGCGCCCTGCCGGTGGGCGGCGTGGCCGGCGTGCTGCGCAGTGCGGCCGGCTTTCACGTGCTCAAGGTCGTCGACAAGCGCCAGCCCGGTGTGGCCACCAGCGTCACCCAGACCCGCGCCCGCCACATCCTGCTGCGCCCCACCGCGGGCCTGACCCAGGCGCAGGCGGTGGAGCGGCTCGCCGCGTTCCGGCAGCAGATCCTCGCCGGGCAGGCCTCCTTCGAGGCCTTGGCCCGCGAACACAGCGCCGACGGCTCGGCCGCCGGCGGCGGCGATCTCGGCTGGGCGGGACCGGGCCAGTTCGTGCCCGAGTTCGAACAGGCGATGGACGCGCTCAAGCCGGGCGACGTGTCGGCCCCGGTGGTGTCGCGCTTTGGCGTGCACCTCATCCGTGTGGACGAGCGCCGCCAGACCGCGCTCAGCGCCCGTGAGCAGCGCGACGCCGTGCGCGGCGCGGTCCGCGAGAAGAAGCTCGATGAGGCGCTCGACCTGTGGCTGCGCGACCTGCGCGCCCGCGCCTACGTCGAGTTGCGCGAGCCGCCGCAGCTGTGAAACACATCGCGCGCAAGCGCTTCGGCCAGCATTTCCTGACCGACACCGCCGTCATCGACGCCATCGTCGTCGCCATCGCGCCGCAACCCGGCGACCCGATGGTGGAAATCGGCCCCGGCCTGGCCGCGCTCACCCAGCCGCTGGTGGAGCGCCTGGGTCGCCTGACCGTGATCGAGCTCGACCGCGACCTGGCGGCCCGGTTGCGGGCACGCCCCGACCTGTCGGTCATCGAGTCCGACGTGTTGCGCGTCGACTTCCGCGCGCTGGCCGCCAGCCTGGGCCGCCGGTTGCGGGTGGTCGGCAACCTGCCCTACAACATCTCCACACCGATCCTCTTCCACCTGCTCGATCAGGTGGACGCGGTGGCTGACCAGTATTTCATGCTGCAGAAGGAAGTGATCGACCGCATGGTGGCCGCCCCCGCCACCGCGGATTACGGGCGTCTGTCGGTCATGTTGCAGTGGCGGTATGCGATGGAGAACGTGTTGTTCGTCCCGCCGCACGCCTTCGACCCGCCACCGCGGGTGGACAGCGCCGTGGTGCGCATGGTGCCGCTGGCCGACCCGCCGGCGATCGACGTGGCCCATTTCAGCGCCCTGGTCCAGACGGCCTTCAGCCAACGCCGCAAGATCCTGCGTCACACGCTGGGCCGGTGGCTGGAGGCGCGCAACGCGACAGGCAGCTTCGATCTCCAGCGCCGGGCCGAAGAGGTGCCGGTGAGCGAATACGTCAGTCTCGCCCAGCGCACGCAGGCATGAAAAAGCCGCGACCGGGGTCGCGGCTCATTCAGTGGCGCCACGGATCTGGCGCTGCCAGTCCGTTGGCGCCGCCCCCTTGAGGGGGTGACGCGCCGTCAGGCGCGGCGCGGAGGTGAGTCAATCAAGCCGCAGTCAACCAGTAGCCCGCGTTGAAGGGGCTGCTCATCCGCAGGGCCTGCGGGCTCACGTCCACGATCTTGTCGGTGGGCATCGGCTCGTCGCTCTGCACCTCGATCGGCTCCTCGCCTTGCGGCGTGCGGGCCACGGAGAACGAGTAGAAGCAGCGGAACGGAATCTTGCGGTCGCCCCAGTAGTCGGCGGCGTCGCGGAAGATGTCGAGCAGCTGCTCGCGCGCTTCCTTGTCGAACTTGCTGTGCGCCGGGATGTGCTCCAGCACGACGATGAAACCGGTCTGCGGGCCCGACTTGTGGACCAGGTCGGTCATGCAGTCGTACAGCGCGTCGAAGTTTTTGCCGAAGTGCGCCGGCAGCGTGTACTGGGCCGCGATCAGTTCCAGCACGTCCTGCTTGCTCTGGGCCTTGGCCAGGTTGGCGTACAGGAAGTGGTGGCCCAACTGCTCGGCCGCGGCCTGCAGGTCCTTGACCGCGAAGGCGCGGATCGACTGGACGATGTTGGTTCGAACGTTACGAAGTGGCGTGTCCATCTCCGTGTTTCTTTCCACTGTGAAGTTGCAAATCGGTTCTCGGGCCGGGGGTCACTGCACGATCAGCCGGAAGCTGGCGTAGTGGTCCTCGGTGTAATAACAGGCATCGGGTTTCGCCGGGCGCTCACCGCCGCACACGATCCGCCGGGCGCCCCGGTGTTTGAGTCCCGGGGTGGGCACGGTGTACTCGCGGTAATACCCGCGGGGATTGGCCGGAAGCAAACGCTCCCGGTTGAAAAACACCGTGCCATCTTTCTCGTAGCGGAACGGACCGCCCTGATGGATCTGCGCCAGCACCTCGCGGCCCTGCGGGGGCAGGGCCGACGCCGCCACCGTCGACGAGGCCACCGCAGTGGGCGCGTTGACGGCCGGGTCGGGGGTGCGGGCCTGCACCAGAATGGTGCCGATGGAGGCCGCCACCAACGCGGCGAACCCCGCCACAAGGCGGGATTTCAGGCCCCGGTGACCGGGGCGTCGGGGCCGCAGACCCATGAGGTTTCGTCGCTCCTGATGCGATCAACCCGCCGCCTTGGTGCCCCGATCGGGCGTCGAAGGGAGGCGGGTTAACCCTGAAATTCAAGCCGCGCAGTGTGCCCGAAGCGGCCGGGAAATGCAAGCGAATGCTGAAAATTTCAGCAGAAAAAGCGGGGCCTTGCGGCGTCTTAAGTTAGCGCCCGCTGTCGTAAATACCCTTACCGGGAGGCGTTTGCATCGGCCACGGTGAGGGCTGTCATGTTGACGATGCGGCGCACCGTGGCACTGGCGGTCAACACATGCACCGGCGCGGCCGCGCCGAGCAGCACCGGACCGATGGCGATGTTGCCGCCGGCGGCGGTTTTGAGCAGGTTGTAGGCGATGTTGGCCGCGTCGATGTCGGGCAGCACCAGCAGGTTGGCCACGCCCTTTAGGGTCGAGTTGGGCATGAGCGCGGCGCGGGCGACCGGGTCGAGCGCGACGTCGCCGTGCATCTCGCCGTCCACCTCCAGCCAGGGCGCCTGCTCGCGCAGCAGGGCCAGGGTGTCGCGCATCTTCTGGGCCGACGGGCGGTTGCTGGAGCCGAAGTTGGAATGCGACAGCAGGGCCACCTTGGGCTGCAGGCCGAAGCGCACCATTTCCTCGGCGGCCATGACGGTGATCTCGCAGAGCTGCTCGGGGGTGGGGTCGTGGTTGACGTGGGTGTCGACCAGGAAGACCTGGCGGCCGGGCAGCATGAGGCCGTTCATGCAGGCGTAGGTGCGCACGTCCTGCTGCGTGCTGGGGCTGCCGCCGGCGCGTTTGCCGATGACCTGGTCGATGTACTCCAGGTGGGTGTGGGTGGAGCCCCAGGTGCCGCAGATCAGGCCGTCGACCTCGCCTTTGTGCAGCAGCATCGCGCCGATCAGCGTCAGGCGCCGCCGCATTTCAATCTTGGCGAGCTGCTGGGTCACGCCCTTGCGCTCGGTCATGCGGTGGTAGGTCTGCCAGAAGTCGCGGTAGCGGTGGTCCTGTTCCACGTTGACGACGTCGTAGTCCAGCCCCTCCTTCAGGCGCAGGCCGAATTTGTCGATCCGCTGCGCGATGACGGCGGGTCGACCGATCAGGGTCGGGCGCGCGAGGCCTTCGTCCACCACGATCTGGCAGGCGCGCAGGACCCGCTCTTCCTCGCCTTCGGCGTAGGCCACGCGCTTGCGGGTGGCGACCTTCGCGGCGGCGAAGATGGGTTTCATGATCGTCCCGGAGGCGAACACGAAGCCCTGCAGCTTTTCCTTGTAGGCGGCCATGTCGGCCACCGGCCGCTGGGCCACGCCGCTGTCGGCCGCGGCCTGGGCCACGGCGGGCGCGATCTTCATCATCAGCCGCGGGTCAAACGGCTTGGGAATCAGGTACTCGGGGCCGAAGGCGAGTTTTTCGCCGGCGTAGGCCGCGGCCACCACCTCGCTCTGCTCGGCCTGCGCCAGGTCGGCAATCGCGTGCACCGCGGCGATTTCCATCGCATCGGTGATGGTGGACGCGCCCGCGTCGAGCGCGCCGCGGAAGATGTAGGGGAAACACAGGACGTTGTTGACCTGGTTCGGGTAGTCGGTGCGGCCGGTGGCCATCACCGCATCGTCGCGGACCGCTTTCACCTCTTCCGGCAGGATTTCCGGGGTCGGGTTGGCCAGCGCCAGAATCAGCGGGCGCGCCGCCATCTTCTGCACCATGGCGGGCTTGAGCACGCCACCGGCCGACAGGCCGAGGAAGATGTCCGCGCCCTCGATCACGTCGGTCAGGGTGCGCGCGCTGGTCTTCTGGGCGAACTGGATCTTGTCCTCGTCCATCAGCTCGGTGCGGCCCTCGTACACCACACCGGCGAGGTCGGTGACCCAGATGTTTTCGCGCGGCAGGCCCAGCTTCACCAGCAGGCCCAGACAGGCCAGTGCGGCCGCGCCGGCGCCGGAGGTCACCAGCTTGACCTGTTTGAGGTCCTTGCCCACCACCTTCAGGCCGTTGAGGATGGCCGCGCCGACGACGATGGCGGTGCCGTGCTGGTCGTCGTGGAAGACCGGGATCTTCATGCGTTCGCGCAGCTTGCGCTCCACGTAGAAGCAGTCCGGTGCCTTGATGTCTTCGAGGTTGATGCCGCCGAAGGTGGGTTCGAGCGCCGCGATGATCTCGACCAGCTTGTCCGGGTCCTTCTCGTTGATCTCGATGTCGAACACGTCGATGCCGGCGAACTTCTTGAACAGCACGCCCTTGCCTTCCATCACCGGCTTGGCGGCCAGCGGGCCAATGTCGCCCAGGCCCAGCACCGCGGTGCCGTTGGTGATGACGGCGACCAGATTGCCGCGGCTGGTGTAGCGCCAGGCGTTGGCCGGGTCGGCCACGATTTCCTCGCAGGGCGCCGCCACGCCAGGGGAATAGGCGAGGGCGAGGTCGCGCTGGTTGATCAGCTGCTTGGTCGCCGCGATCGCCACCTTGCCCGGCGTGGGCCGCTCGTGGTAGTCGAGGGCGGCACGGCGCAGCTCGGCGCGTTTGTTCTCCGGGGTGTTCTCGCTCATGGTGTCTCCGTCGGCGTTTTCTGCGATGTGAAAGCGGCCTTCGCATTCTAAGTGGCGCCCCGGGAAAACCCCAGTCCGTAATCCTGCGCATGCGGTGGCGTCGCTTGTGACCGCGGCGGAGGTAATCGGTTCGTGATCCGAAAAGATCCCACCACCAGCGAGGACTTTGCAAATGAGAATTGTTCTCATATGATGGCCTCATCGCGTCACCGGAGCTGCCATGAAACCGACCTCCCGCCACACCGACGAAGAATGGGTGCTGCCATCCAGCGAGGCCCTGCTGGCCGGGACGCTGGCCCTCATGACGGGCTGTGCCCAGCACAGCGGTCCCCACGCGCAGCGCGAGTTGATGGCCGGCAAGGTCGTGGCCAACCTCACCGAGCTGGCCCGGCACCCCGACCTGTCGCCGACGCTGCGCCAGTTGCTCAGCCGCTTGAGCGAGCGCTGGCTGATGGAGCTGCGCAGCGACGCGCCCGCCTCGCCGTGGGTGGTGTCCATGCCCGCGCCGAGCACGGTGCAGTAACAGGCCCGCGCTAGCGGAGGTGTTTGAACCGCTTCGCGGCGAAGGCCTCGTCCACGCGCAGCCCGCGTGGGCCGGGTTGCAGCGCAAAGCGATCGCCGGCCTGCACGGGGCCGGCCTGGTCCACCGCCAGGTAGAAGCCGCTGCAGCGGGCCTCCATCATGCGCCGCCCCGCGTCCGGCAGGCCCATCACGGCGTTGAATTTGAAGCAGGGTTCGCGCGGGGCGGTCACCCGCAGCACCCAGCCGGGCCCGATCAGGCGGTCGCCGATCCACACCTCGTGTTCGCGCAGGCCCTCGATGCTCAGGTTCTCGCCGAAGGCGCCGCAGGACAGCGGCGCGTCAAACAAGCCGCCGCGCGCGGCGGTCCAGAACGCATGGTGTTCCACCGGATAGGCGTACACCGCCTTGTCGAGCCCGCCGTGGACCGACAGGTCGGCCTGCTCGTCGCCGGCCAGCCCGAGCGGGCCGAGGGCGACCGGGCCGTCGACCGCGCGCTTGTAGATGCCGGAGAGGAAACGACGGCCGCCCACCGCCAGAGGCGCGGCGCGCCCGACATTGACGCTGACCACCCGCATCGCGGCCGCGGCCTCAGCCGCGCATCAGCGCTTCGATCGCGTCCGGCTCCACCGGCACGTCGCGCGTGATGAGCTCGCAGCCGGTGGCGGTCAAGATGGCGTCGTCCTCGATGCGGATGCCCAGATTCCAGAAGGCCTCGGGCACATCGGCCGCCGGGCGCACGTACAGCCCGGGCTCGATGGTCAGCGCCATACCCGGCCGCAGCACGCGGCTGGGCCGGTCCTTGATCGTCTCGCCGCTGAGCGGGTCGCGCCGCTCGCTCACGGCGCCGATCTCGCCCGGCTCCACATAACTGCCGCAGTCGTGCACATCCATGCCAAGCCAGTGGCCGGTGCGGTGCATGTAAAAGCGGAAATAGTGGCGCTGCGCGATCACGTCGTCGACGCCGCCGACCACGTCGCGCCGGAGCAGGCCAAGGTCAAGCAGGCCCTGCGACAGCACGCGCACGGTGGCCTCGTGGGGATCGGTGAAGCGCGCGCCAGCCCGCGTGGCGGCCACGGCCGCGTCCTGGCTGGCCAGCACCAGCGCGTACAGGTCGCGCTGCGGCCCGGTGAAGCGGCCGTTGGCGGGGAAGGTGCGCGTGATGTCGCTGGCATAGCCGTCGAGCTCGCAGCCGGCGTCGATCAACACCAGCTCGCCATCGCGCACCGGCGCGGCGTCGGCGCGGTAGTGAAGCACGCAGGCGTTCGCGCCGGCCGCCACGATGGAGCTGTAGGCGGGGTACTGCGAGCCGCCGAGGCGGAACTCGTGCAGCAGCTCGGCATCGAGGTGGTATTCCCGCACGTCCTGCCCGGCGCGCAGCATGGCTGCGCAACGCTGCATCGCCCGCACGTGGGCGCGCGCGCTGATCTGCGCGGCCCGGCGCATCACGGCCTGCTCATGCGCGTCCTTGATCAAGCGCATCTCGTCGAGCACGTGGCACAGGTCGTGCTGGGTCGACGGGCACAGCGCACCAAAGCGCACCCGCGCCCGCACCTTCTGCAACCAGCCGTCCACCCGAGCCTGCAGCCCGTCGTGGATGGCGAAAGGCAGCCAGACGGCGCTGCGGTTCTCCAGCAGGCCGGGCAGGCGCTGCTCCAGCTCCGCGACCGAGAACGCTTCGTCCACCCCCAGCGCGCCCGGCGCGGCCTCGGGACCCAGGCGGATGCCGTCCCAGATCTCGCGCTCGAGGTCCTTGGGCTGGCAAAAGAGCGTGCTGCGGCCCTCGGCCGTGATCACCAGCCAGGCGTGGGGCTCGGTGAAGCCGGTCAGGTAATAGAAATAGCTGTCGTGCCGGTAGAGAAAGTCGCTGTCGCGGTTGCGCGCGCGCTCGGGCGCGGTGGGCACGATGGCGATGCCGCCGGGGCCGAGTTGCGCGGCCACGCGGGCGCGGCGCTCGGCGTAAAGGGAAAACGGGGTGCGGGCGTCCATGCGCGCATTGTGGCGGCAAGCGCCGCGCCGCGCGATGCGCGTGGCCTTGTGCGCCGGGCCACCCCGGCGATTCAGGGCGCTGTCCCCCGAGGGCTCAGGCGTTGAGGGCGGCCAGGCGCTCGGGCGTGCCCACGTCCGTCCACGGCCCGGTGTACAGCGTGGCGCGCACACGACCGGCGTCCATCGCCCGGCGCAGCAGCGGCGCCAGCGGCGCCACCACGCCCTGGGGATTCCCGGCCGGGATGTCGCACCAGGGCGCTTCGAACAGCGCGCGCCGGTACAGGCCGATGGTGCTGAAAGTGAAGCGTGGCGAGCCGCCGTTGAGGGCCTGCCCGTCAGCGCTCAGGCCGAAATCGCCGCTCGGGTGGTGCGCCGGGTTCGGCACGAGCCACAGGTGCGCCAGTGCGCCGTCGGCCAGCAGCGCCGCCGGATCGGCCGCGGCGAAGTCGAACGCGGGCGCGAACACGTCGCCGGCCACCACCCAGAACAGGTCGCCCAGCGCCGGCAGCGCGCGCACCACGCCGCCCAGCGTTTCCAGCGCGTCGCCGAAATCGGCGCCTTCGCGCGACAGCGTGAGCGCCAGGCCGGGACGCTGCGCGGCCCACTCGGTGGCGAAGCCTTCAATCTGAGCGCCGAGCCACGCGGTGTTCACCGCCAAGCGCGTCACCCCGGCGCGCACCAGCGCATCCATCGGCCACTGCATCAGCGGCCGCCCGCGCACCGCCAGCAGCGGCTTGGGCGTGTGGTCGGTCAGCGGGCGCATGCGGCTGCCGCGGCCGGCGGCCAGCACCAGGGCGGCCGCGGCGGCGTTCGGGAGGGGCTCGGTCATGGGTCGGTGATTATCGGCGCCGGCCGATAAAATCCCGGGTTTCGCGCCACGCCGCCACCCGCGGCCTCCTCCGCTCACCCCGCCCACCCCGCGCCGACCCTGCGCCCACCCCGCATCCCCGCCATGCCCGACGCCAACCCCACCCCCGCCGCCGTGACCCCCCAGACCCAGGCCAACGCCATCCGCGCGCTGGCGATGGACGCGGTGCAGGCCGCCAACTCCGGTCACCCGGGCGCGCCCATGGGCATGGCCGACATCGCGGTGGCGCTGTGGGGCCGCCATCTCAAGCACAACCCGACCCACCCGCTGTGGGCCGACCGCGACCGCTTCGTGCTGTCCAACGGCCACGGCTCGATGCTCATCTACGCGCTGCTGCACCTCACCGGCTACGACCTGCCGATCCAGGAACTCAAGAACTTCCGCCAGCTGCACAGCAAGACCGCCGGCCACCCCGAGGTCGGCATCACCCCCGGCGTGGAGACCACCACCGGCCCGCTCGGCCAGGGCATCACCAACGCGGTCGGCATGGCGCTGGCCGAAAAGCGGCTGGCCGCCGAATTCAACCGCCCCGGCCACACGGTGGTCGACCACCACACCTACGTCTTCCTGGGTGACGGTTGCCTGATGGAAGGCATCAGCCACGAGGCCTGCGCCCTGGCCGGCGCGTGGAAGCTCAACAAGCTGATTGCGCTGTACGACGACAACGGCATTTCCATCGACGGCCAGGTCACGCCCTGGTTCATCGACAACACCGCGCTGCGCTTCGCCGCGTACGGCTGGAACGTGATCGGTCCGGTGGACGGCCACAACGTGGACGCCGTGGACCGCGCCATCGCCGACGCCCGCGCCCACGCCGACGCGCCCACGCTGATCATCTGCAAGACCCACATCGGCAAAGGCAGCCCGAACCGCGCCAACACCGCCAAGGCCCACGGCGAACCCCTGGGTGCCGCCGAGATCGCCCTGACCCGCGAAGCGTTGGGCTGGCCGCACGCGCCCTTTGAGATCCCCGCCGAGGTGTACGCCGCGTGGGACGCGCGTGCCGCCGGTCAGGCCCGCGAAGACCGCTGGAATGCCGCCTTTGCCGCCTACGAGGCCGCGCACCCCGCGCTCGCTGCGGAATTCCGCCGCCGCATGGCCGGCGAGCTGCCGGCCGCGTTTGCGCAGACCGCGGTCGACGCGGCCGTGGCCGCGCACACCAAGGCCGAGACCGTGGCCACCCGCAAGGCCAGCCAGATCGCGCTGGAGCACTTCACCGCTACCCTGCCGGAGTTGCTGGGCGGCAGCGCCGACCTCACCGGCTCCAACCTCACCAACACCAGCCACACCCCCGCGCTGCGCGTGAACCTCGGCGGCGATGTCGTGGCCGACGAGCAGGGTCGCCTGGGCCGCCACATCAACTACGGCGTGCGCGAGTTCGGCATGGCCGCCATCATGAACGGCGTGGCGCTGCACGGCGGTTTCATTCCCTACGGCGGCACCTTCCTCACCTTCAGCGACTACTCGCGCAACGCCATCCGCATGGCCGCGCTGATGAAGCAGCGGGTGATCCACGTGTTCACCCACGACTCCATCGGCCTGGGCGAAGACGGCCCTACCCACCAGTCCATCGAACACGCGGCCAGCCTGCGCCTGATTCCCAACCTCGACGTCTGGCGCCCCGCGGACACGGCCGAGACCGCCGTGGCCTGGGCGGTGGCGCTGGAGAACCGCCAGCGTCCGACCGCGCTGCTGCTGTCGCGCCAGAACCTTCCGTACGCGCCCAAGAAAGACCTCAGCGACATCGCCAAGGGCGCCTATGTGCTCGCCGAGCCGGCCGAGGTGGGCCTCAAGAAGAAGGCGCAGGCGGTGATCATCGCCACCGGCTCCGAAGTGCAGCTGGCCCTCAAGGCCCAGGAGCGCCTGGCCCGCGAACACGGCATCGCCGTGCGCGTGGTCTCCATGCCCAGCACCACCGCCTTCGACCGCCAGAGCGTGGCCTACAAGAAGTCCGTGCTGCCCGCCGGCCTGCCGCGCGTGGCGGTGGAAATGGGCTCCACCGACGGCTGGTGGAAGTACGGCGTGGCGGCCGTGGTCGGCATCGACACCTACGGCGAATCTGCCCCGGCGCCGGTGCTGTTCCAGCACTTCGGCTTCACCGACCAGAACGTGGCGGACACGGTGCGCGCCGTGCTCGCGAAGTGATCAACCCCCATTGACCAACCCCTCCAGGAGAGACCCGACATGACCATCAAGATCGGCATCAACGGCTTCGGCCGCATCGGCCGCAACGTGCTGCGCAGCGCCATCCAGAACTTCGCCGACATCGAGGTGGTGGCCATCAACGACCTGCTGGAGCCGGATTACCTGGCGTACATGCTGCAGTACGACAGCGTGCACGGCCGTTTCAAGGGCACGGTCAGCGTCGAGGGCAACACCCTCATCGTCAACGGCAAGAAGATCCGCCTGACCCAGGAGCGCGACCCGGCCAACCTGAAATGGAACGAGGTCGGCGCCGATGTCGTGATCGAGTCCACCGGCCTGTTCCTGGACAAGGTCACCGCCCAGAAGCACCTGGACGCCGGCGCCAAGAAGGTCATCCTGTCGGCGCCCAGCAAGGACGACACGCCCATGTTCGTGTACGGCGTCAACCACGACACCTACCAGGGCGAGGCCATCATCTCCAACGCCTCCTGCACCACCAACTGCCTGGCCCCGATCGCCAAGGTGCTCCACGACAGGTGGGGCATCAAGCGCGGCCTGATGACCACCGTGCACGCCGCCACCGCCACGCAGAAAACCGTGGACGGCCCGTCCAACAAAGACTGGCGCGGCGGCCGCGGCATCCTGGAAAACATCATCCCCAGCTCCACCGGCGCGGCCAAGGCCGTGGGCGTGGTGATCCCCTCGCTCAACAAGAAGCTCACCGGCATGTCCTTCCGCGTGCCCACCTCCGACGTGTCCGTCGTGGACCTGACCGTCGAGCTGGACAAGCCGGCCACGTACGAGGAGATCAAGGCCGAGATGAAGGCCCAGTCCGAAGGCGCGCTCAAGGGCGTGCTCGGCTACACCGAGGACAAGGTCGTGGCCACCGATTTCCGCGGCGACACCCGCACCTCCATCTTCGACGCCGACGCCGGCATCGCGCTGGACGGCACCTTCATCAAGGTGGTGAGCTGGTACGACAACGAGTGGGGCTACTCCAACAAGTGCCTGGAGATGGTTCGCGTCGTCGCCAAGTAAGCACACGCTCACTCATCGATCAGGGCGCCCTCGGGCGCCCTTTTTCATGGCCGCGGTCCCGTGGCACCGCCGGCCGCGGCGGGCCGCCCCATCCGCGTCGCGCGTCGCCTGCGGGACGGCCCTGATCTTGCAGAATAGACCGACTGGTCTATAGAATCGCGCCATGCCCACCGAACCGCCCCCGGCCTCCCGCGCCACCGGCACCCGCGAGCGCCTGATCGCCGCCATGACCGACGCCCTGCGCACCCGCGGGCTGCACGGCGTGGGGCTCAACGAGCTGCTGCAGACCGCCGGCGCGCCGAAAGGCGTGCTGTACCACCACTTTCCGGGCGGCAAGACCGAACTGGCCATCGCCGCCATCGACGCCGTCGTCGACCGCATGGCCGAGGGCCTGGACCGCCTGCTCGCCAGCCAGCCCGACCCGCTCGTCGCCACCCGCGCCTGGCTGGCCGGCGCCACCCGACGGCTCAGCGACAGCGGTTTTGAGTCCGGCTGCCCGCTGGCCACGGTCTCGCTGGAGTCCACGGCCGACGACGCCGCCCTGCGCGCCGCGCTGGCCCGCGCCTTCACCCGCCTGCGCGAGCGCATCGCCGCGGCGCTGCTCGCCAGCGGCGTGCCCGCGCCCCGCGCCAGCGGGCTGGCGGCCCTGATCGTGGCCGCCTACGAAGGCGGCCTGCTGCAGGCCCGGGTCGCCCAGAGCACCGAGCCCCTCGACGCCGTCACCGGCACCCTGCTGGCCCTGCTCGGCGACCCGTCCCACCGTCCCACCCCACCGACCCCCGGAGGACCGACATGAACCCGATGCCCCTGCACGACACCCCCCACGACCCGGAGGCGGTCCGCGTCGAGCGCCTGACCCTCATGGCCGCCGACGGCTATGCGCTGGCCGCGCGCCGCTACCACAGCCCGGTGACGCCCCGCGCCCACCTCGTGATCGGCGGCGCGACGGCCGTGCCTCAGGGCTTCTATCAGCGCTTCGCCCGCCACGCGGCCGCCCGCGGCATCGACGTGCTGACGCTGGACTACCGCGGCATCGGCGATTCCGCACCCGGCAGCCTCAAGGGCTTTCGCATGAACTACCTCGACTGGGGGCGGCTGGACCTGGCCGCGGGCGTCGCCCACATGCGCCAGCCCGGCACCCCGCTGTGGCTGGTCGGCCATTCCTACGGTGGCCACGCGCTGGGCCTGCTGCCCCACCCCGAGTGGGTGGACGCGGCCTACACCTTTGCCACCGGCGCCGGCTGGCACGGCTGGATGCCGCCGTTGGAGCGGCTGCGCGTGCAGTTCATGTGGCATGTGCTGGGCCCGCTGATGACCCGCGCCGCGGGCTACCTGCCCTGGAGCAAGCTCGGCATGGGCGAGGACCTGCCGCTGGACGTCTACCGGCAATGGCGCCACTGGTGCCGCTTTCCGCGCTACTTCTTCGACGACCCGCAGATGCGCGAGATCACGGCCCGGTTCGACGCGGTGCGCTTCCCCATCGCCGCGGCCAACGCGCTGGACGACGCCTGGGCGCCGCCCGCTTCGCGCGACGCGTTCATGGCCGGTTACCGGCAAGCCGCTGTGCACGCCGTGACCATCGACCCGCGCCGCAGCGGCCTGGGTCCGATCGGCCACATGGGCTACTTCCGGCCGCGCGCGCGGCCCCTGTGGGACGCCGCGCTGGCCTGGTTCGACGCCCGCCCTGTGGCCGCCGGGTAACAAAGACCGACCCGCGTGTCTTTTTTCGGCATCGGTCGGGGGGCGGCGGTGTTACAAGACGCGTCATGCGTTCCATCACCGCCCGACCCGCGCGGCCGGGGCGAGGCCTTCGTCGCCTCGCCGCGGCCCTGGCCCTGTTGGCGGCCGTCCCGGCCGCCTTCGCCGATACCCCGCCCGCCGCGGGCGTGATCGTGGTCTGGAAGGCCTCGGTCGATCCCTTGAAGCGCGACGCTGCGCCGCTGAAGGCCGCCGAGGCATCGCGCGACCGCAAGCGCTGGGAGCGCGCCGCCCTGGCGGCCCGCGACCTCGGCAAGCGGGTCGCCAAAGAAGCGGGTTTGCCTCCGGGTCAGTGGCATGAAGCCGGCAATGCCAGCGCCTTGCGTTTTGACCGCCCCCAGGCCGGCGCCGAGCTCGACGCCACGCTGCGCCGCCTGCGCCTGCACCCGCTGGTCGCGTCGGTCGAGCCGGATGTGCGAGTCAAGCGCCAGCAGGTCATTCCGCCGCCCAACGACACCCTGTTCAACACCCAATGGCATCTCGGCAGCGCCTTCACCGCCAGCATGCGCATGCCCGATGCCTGGCTGCTCATGCCCCCGAGTCCGTCGCCCGTGACCATCGCCGTGGTCGACAGCGGCGTGCGCTTCGACCACCCCGATCTGCTCAGCGTGGCGCAGGGCGGTGTGTTGCTCAACGGTTATGACTTTGTCAGTGAGGTTGAGTTTGCAAACGATGGGAATGGGCGAGACAGCGACGCTTCTGACCCAGGGGATTGGGTTGATCGCACTGGGAATCCTCCCGCTGTGCAGCAGTTCGTGGACGCCCAAGAGTGCGGCGACTTCGACGTCGGGCAGACGCGAATCCCCAGTTCTTGGCACGGCACCTTCATCGCCGGACAAATCGCCGCACGCACCAACAACAATCTGGGCGTCGCCGGGCTCAATTGGGGCGGGAACGCATTGGTGTTGCCGGTACGCGTGAGCGGCAAGTGCGGCGCGCTGTTGTCAGACATCCTTGACGGGCTTCGTTGGGCTGCGGGTTTACCCGTGCTGGGTATCCCACCCAACACCCATCCTGCCAAGGTGATCAACCTCAGTTTCGGTGGCTCTGGGGCTTGTACAAGGGGTTATCAGACCACCATCGATGACGTCACCAATCGCGGCGCATTGGTGGTCGTGGCCGCCGGGAACGGCGACACCGCCCTCACCCGGCCGGCCGATTGCCGCGGCGTGATGGCCGTGGCCGCGGTGCGGCGCGACGGCGCCAAGGCGTACTACTCCAGCTGGGGCAGCAACGTGGCGCTGGCCGCTCCGGGCGGATCGGCCCTGGAGTCGCCCCAGACAGACCACCTGCTGCGTTCCACCGACAACCCCGGTGGCACGACGCCGGTCGCCTACACCGGCCTTCCCGACAGCCAGGCCTACGGCTACAAGCAAGGCACCAGCTTCTCCGCGCCACAGGCCGCTGGCGTGGCAGGCCTGATGCTGGCCATCAACCCCAGCCTCACGCCCGCGGCGCTGATCGACCGGATGAAGGCCGCGGCGACCCCGTGGACAGGGCTCGCCCCCGGCTTGGCCGCCTGCGGTGCGGCGAGCATCGGCGCGTGCCGCTGCACCACCACCACCTGCGGCGCCGGCCTGCTCAACCCGGCCGCCGCGTTGAACAACGTGCTGACCGCCTATCTGGGCCAGTCGGCGTTCATCCAGCCCGTCGGCACGGTGCTCCCCGGCGCCACGATCGCCCTGGACGGTCGCGCCAGCCAGGACGCGGGACAGCCCATCACCTACCAGTGGAGCGTGCGCAGTGGCCCCGCGCTGACGATCCCCAACGCCACGTCCGCGCTGACCAGCGTCACCTTGCCCGCGATCGAGGCCCGCTGGGAGTTTCAGCTCACGCTGGGCAGCGGCGCGACCGATGTGATCGCCGTCGTCACCGACGCGCCCGATCCGACGCCGGTGGCTGGCGGCGGCGGCGGTGGAGGCCTGGGCCTCGCCGCGGGCGTGGCGCTTTGGGCGTGGGTGCTGGTGGTGATCACGGTCGTCCGGCGCCGCCGCGCACTGGCCTGAGCCTCCGCCCACGGCGCACCGGCTGACGCCGCCCCGTGCCCCGGCGTGGCGTCCGGTTCAGCGCCGGGCCGACAGCCGCCTGAACCCGCGCCTCAGCGTTCCCCGGAGCGCGCGTCGCAAGCCTGCAGCGAGCGGCCGCCCATGGCGCCGCGCAGCCCGTCCACCGTGCGCCGCTGCGCGTCGGTGATGGCCGGCAGCCGCAGGTTGAACGACAGCGATTCTTCCCGTTCCTGCACCACCCGTGCGGTGCGCACACCGCCGCGCGCCGCCTGGTCCAGCGCGGTGCGCGCGGCCGCCTCGGTGCTGTAGGTGCCCAGCGCCAGGCCGGGGCTCAGCCCGGGCGTGGTCACGTCCCGGTGGGCGACGCCGAGCGCCCGCAGCTCCGCCTTTTTGCGGGCGGCCTGTTCCGGCGTGTCATACCGGCCCATGTAGACCAGCCAGCGCGCCGGGCTGCGCACCTCATTGAGCTGCCACAGGGTGCCACCCCAGCCGAGCAGGCGGAACTCGGCGCGCAGCAGTTCCGCCTGCGCCGGCGTGAACCCGCCCGCCTCGAAGCAGGCGGTGGGTGCCGGGGCCTCGCTGCCGTCGGCCGGCGACGAGGTGGCTGCGGCCGCCACGGGCGGCGCGGGCGGTGTGGGGCTGGGCTCGCTGGCCGGGCGGGCGCCGTTGAGCAGCCGCACCGCCTCGGGCCGCACCTGCGCGGCCACGCGATCCGGTTCGCGCGCGCCGCCGACCGCCGCGGGCAACCACGGGGCCAGCCAGCCTTGTGTGTAGGCCCAGGTGCCGGCATTGGCCAGCAGCAGCGCCAGCACGAGCGTTCTCAGCATGGGCGCACGCTCACGTCGGCGCTGGTCACCCGGCGCAGCCCACCGGCCGTGTGCACCCGCAGCGCGCCGTCCTCGTCCACGCCCATCGCCGTGCCGTCGGTGCCGTCGCTCAGCCGCACCGCGCGGTCGCGCAGCGCGTCGCGCGCGGCAAAGCGGGAGGCGAACGCGGCGAACCCCTCGCGTTCAAAAAGCAGCAGGTCTTGCACCAGCGGCGGCACCACGCGGGCCAGCGCCTCGCCCGCGGTGAGGCCGACCAGGCGCTCCGCCAGGCCCGCCGGTGCCACGCCCCCGGGGGCGATGGCCGCGTCCGCCGGGCGCGCGATGTTCAGGCCCACGCCCACCACCACCAGCCGGCGAGCACCGCTGGGCGCGTCCAGCGGCGAGGCCGTTTCCACCAGGATGCCGCCGAGCTTGCGGTCGTCCCACCAGAGGTCGTTGGGCCACTTGAGGCGGATGGCCGGGTCGAGGCTGTCGGCCAGGCTCACGCCCACCGCCAGCGACAGGCCCGACCAGTCGGCCGGCGCCAGGGGCAGCGCCAGCGAGAAGGTCAGCGACTGGCCCGGGCGGCTGTGCCAGCCTTTGCCGAGGCGTCCCCGCCCGGCCGTCTGTTCTTCCGCCGCCAGCAGCACCGGCTCCATCAGCCCGGCGCGTGCGCGCCGCATCAGCTCGCTGTTGGTCGAATCGACGGCGGGGAGCACCTCCACCGTGAAGCCCGGCAAGAGAGGCGCCACGGCGCTCCAGACGGCTTCGGCGTGGGCGGTCAGCATGCCGGGTGTTTGGTTGTCAGCCCAGCCGGCTCGCGCGCCCGCCGCGGCGTGGCGCCAGCAGGGTGCCGCGGCAGCGCGGCGCGCCGCACCAGCAGGGGTACTGCTTCTTCAGCGCGGCGGTCATCGGCTCGTCGATGACCAGACCGTAGTCGTAGAACAACTCTTCACCCGCGGCGATGGGCCGGGCCGCGCGGATGAACACCCGCCCGTCTTCCACCTCGGCCACGCAGTTCGGCGCGCAACTGTGGTTGATCCAGCGGGCCGAGTTGCCGCCGAACTTCGCGTCGATGACGTGGTCTTCGTCGATGTGGAAGTAGAAGGTGTGGTTCGGGTCGCTGGGGTCGTGCGGGTGGCGGCGCAGCGCCTCGGCCCAGCTGATCACCTCGCCCACGTACTCGATGAGCGTTTCACCTTCCGCCAGATCCACCAGCGCATAGACCCCGCGGCCGTGAACGCCGGAGCGGCGCACCTGGATGCGCCGAAGGGGGGTGGCGCGCGGGGCCTTGGCGGGGGTTTTGCTCACGGGGCGGTGTTTTTGGTAAGGTTTTTTGAGTGCGGGCGCGCGCGTGTGCGCGCCACGAGCGCGCGTGTGCACGCGCGAGGAAATGGATTGTAGAGATGAAAACAGAAGCTTCCGGCAAGACGCTGGTGATCGCAGAGAAGCCGTCGGTGGCGCAGGACATCGTGCGTGCGCTCACGCCCGTGGCGGGCAAGTTCGACAAGCACGACGACCATTTCGAGAACGAGCGCTACCTCGTGACCTCGGCCGTGGGCCACCTGGTGGAGATCGCCGCGCCCGAGCAGTTCGACGTCAAGCGCGGCAAGTGGAGCTTTGCCCACCTGCCGGTGCTGCCGCCCTTCTTCGAGCTCAAGCCGATCGACAAGACCAAGTCGCGGCTCAACGCGGTCGTCAAGCTCGCCAAGCGCAAGGACGTGGGCGAGCTGGTCAACGCCTGCGACGCGGGCCGCGAGGGCGAGCTGATCTTCCGCCTGATCGAGCAGTACGCCGGCGGGCAGAAGAACGGTCAGTACCCCGGCCTGGGCAAGCCGGTGCGGCGCCTGTGGCTGCAGTCGATGACCCCGGCCGCCATCCGCGACGGCTTTGCCCAGCTGCGCAGCGACGCCCAGATGCGTGGCCTGGCCGACGCGGCGCGCAGCCGCTCCGAGGCCGACTGGCTGGTCGGCATCAACGGCACGCGCGCCATGACGGCCTTCAACTCGCGCGATGGCGGCTTCTTCCTCACCACCGTCGGCCGCGTGCAGACGCCCACGCTGTCGATCGTGGTCGAACGCGAGGAGCAGATCCGCGCGCACCGCAGCCGCGATTACTGGGAAATCCACGCGTCCTTCCTCGCCGAGGCCGGCGCCTACCCCGGCAAGTGGTTTGACCCGGCGTTCAAGAAACCCACCGGCGACAACGCCGACGGTGACCTGCGGGCCGACCGCCTGTGGGACCACCGCCAGGCGCTGGCCATCGTGGAGGCCGTGCGCGGCAAGGCCGCCAGCGTCACCGAAGAGCGCAAACCCACCACCCAGGCCTGCGGCCTGCTCTACGACCTGACCACGCTGCAGCGTGAGGCCAACGGCCGCTTCGGCTTTTCCGCCAAAACCACCCTGCAGCTCGCGCAGAGCCTGTACGAGCGCCACAAGGCCCTGACCTACCCGCGAACCGATTCGCGCCACCTCCCGGAGGACTACCTGCCGACGGTGAAGCAGACCTTCGAGATGCTCGCCGACAGCGGCATGAACCACCTCGCGCCGCACGCGCTGACCGCGCTCAACGGCGGCTACATCAAGCCCAGCAAGCGCGTGTTCGACAACAGCAAGGTGTCGGACCACTTCGCCATCATCCCCACGCTGCAGGCCCCCAGCGGTCTCTCCGAGGCCGAGCAGAAGCTCTACGACCTGGTGGTGCGCCGCTTCCTGGCGGTGTTCTTCCCCAGCGCCGAATTCATGGTGACCACGCGCATCAGCACCGTCGTCAACCATCACTTCAAGACCGAAGGCAAGGTGCTGGTCAAGCCGGGCTGGATGGCGGTGTACGGCAAGGAGGCCGCCGACGAGATCGAAGGCGCCAAGGACGGCGACAAGGGCCAGAACCTGGTCGCCGTGCGCGAGGGCGAGACGGTGCGCACCGAGTCGGCCGAGGCCAAGGGCCTCAAGACCCGTCCGCCGGCGCGCTACTCCGAAGCCACACTGCTCGGCGCCATGGAAGGCGCCGGCAAGCTGGTCGACGACGACGAGTTGCGCGAGGCCATGCAGGAAAAAGGCCTCGGCACGCCAGCCACGCGCGCGGCCATCATCGAAGGTCTGCTGGCCGAGAAGTACATGCTGCGCGAAGGCCGCGAGATCATCCCCACCGCCAAGGCCTTTCAGCTGATGACACTGCTGCGCGGGCTGGAGGTCGAGGAGCTTTCCAAGCCGGAACTCACCGGCGAGTGGGAATACAAGCTCGCGCAGATGGAGCACGGCAAGCTCTCCCGCGAGGCCTTCATGGGCGAGATTGCCGCCATGACCGAGCGGCTCGTGAAGAAGGCCAAGGAGTACGACCGCGACACCGTGCCCGGCAACTACGCCACGCTGCAGGCGCCCTGCCCGAACTGCGGCGGCGTGGTCAAGGAGAACTACCGCCGCTACGCCTGCACGGGTGCCGACGGCGCCAGCGACGGCTGCGGCTTCTCGTTCACCAAGTCGCCCGCCGGTCGCACCTTTGAGCTCGACGAGGCCGAGGCCTTCGTGCGGGACCGCCACATCGGTCCGCTGGAGGGCTTCCGCTCCAAGGCCGGCTGGCCCTTCGTGGCCGAGATGACGCTCAAGTACAGCGACGAGGACCGCAACTGGAAGCTGGAGTTCGACTTCGGCGATGACCGCAAGGGCGAAGAAACCGGCGAGCTGGTGGACTTCGCGGCCAGCGAGTCGCTGGGCGCGTGTCCCAAGTGCGGCGGCGCGGTGCACGAGCACGGCGCGAACTACGTGTGCGAACGCGCCGTGCCCACGGCCCAGCAGCCCACGCCCAGCTGCGACTTCAAGAGCGGCAAGGTCATCCTGCAGCAGCCGGTGGCGCGCGAACAGATGAACAAGTTGCTCGCCAGCGGCAAAACCGACCTGCTGGACAAGTTCGTCTCGCTGCGCACCCGCCGTCCCTTCAAGGCCTTCCTGGCCTGGGACGCCGAGGCCGGCAAGGTGAACTTCGCTTTCGAGCCGCGCGAGAGCAAGTACCCGCCGCGCAAGACGGCCGCCGCGCGGCCAGTGCCCGCGGCCAAGAAAGTCGCGGCCAAGACCGCCACCAAAGCCGCCGCCAAACCCGTGGCCAAGAAGGCGGCCAAGCCCGCCGCCGCCAAGGCCCCCCGCGCCGCCACCGCCGCCTCGGGCAAGCAGCCCAGCGCCGCGCTGGCCGCCGTCATCGGCCCGGGGCCGGTCACCCGGCCCGAGGTCGTGAAGAAGTTGTGGGACTACATCAAGGCCAACGGGCTGCAGGATGCGGCCGACAAGCGCCGCATCAACGCCGACGCCAAGCTGCGCCCCGTGTTTGGCAAAGACGCCGTGACCATGTTCGAGATCGCCGGCCTGGTCGGCGGCCACCTGTCCTGACCCCATCACCCACCCGGAGACACCACCCATGAGCCTCAAGCTGTTCTACGCGCCCGGCGCGTGTTCCTTCGTGCCGCACGCCGCGCTGGAGCTGGCCGGCGCCGACTTTGAACCCGCGCTTGTCAAGCTGCACAAGGGCGAGCACCGCACGCCCGACTACCTCGCGCTGAACCCGCGCGGCCAGGTCCCGGTGCTGGTGGATGGCGATCAGGTGATCACCCAGATCGTGGCCATCGGCCTGCACCTGGACGCGCGTTTTCCGCAGGCCGGGCTGCTGCCCGCCGGCGGTGCGGCGCGCACCCGCGCGCTGCAGACCTTTGCCTGGATGAACAACACGGTGCACCCGACCTTCACCCACGTGTTCATGCCGCAGAAGTTCACCGCGGACGCCGCCGCCCAGCAGGCGGTCAAGGCCCACGCCGTGGCGGCCTACCGTGAGCTGCTGGGCGAGATCGAGGCCCTGGCGGCGGCGGCCGGCCCGTGGCTGGGAGGGGAGCACCCCGGCCTGCTCGACGCCTACGCGCTGACCCTGCTGCGCTGGGGCGGCTTTGCCGGCATCGACCCCAACACCCTGCCCGCGACCTGGGGCCTGGCCCAGCGTTTCGCGGCGCTGCCGGCGGTGGCGCGTGCGATCGAGCGTGAGCGGCTCGAACTCAACGTGTACAAGCCGCAGTAAGCGGAACCGCCACACCACCGGCCTCGCGCGGCCGGTGGTCCTTCGACGCACCCCGGCCTTACTCGGCCGGAGGTCAATCGCCGCGCCCCGGCCCTACTCGGCCGGGTCGGGTCGCGGCATGAAGCGCAGGGACACGCGCAGCCCGCGCCGGGCGCGCTCCGGGTGGGCGTCTTCCATCACCACGGTGGCGCCGTGCTGTTGCGCGATCTCCTGCACGATCGCCAGCCCCAGTCCCGAGCCGTCGACGTTGGTGCCCAGCGCCCGGTAGAAGGGCTGCAGCACCAGGTCGCGCTCGTTGGCCGGGATGCCCGGGCCGTCGTCCTCGACCTGGATCACCTGGGCGCCGCTGAAGCGGTCGGTCAGCACCCGCGCCGTCACCACACTGCCGCGGCCGCTGTACGCGATCGCGTTGTCCACGAGGTTGCGCACCATTTCCTGCAGCAGGATCGGGTTGCCCACCCGGTGCAGTTCGGGCGGCAGCTCGGCCGGGCCCTCGTAGCCGAGGTCGATGCCGGCCTCCAGCGCGCGGGGCACCGAGTCCTGGACCACCTGCGGCACCAGCCGCGCGAAATCCACCGCGGCGCTGGGCAGCGCCCGGCCGGTCGATTCCGCGCGCGCGAGTGCCAGCAGCTGGTTGACGGTGTGCGTGGCCCGCGCGCTGGCGCGGGCGATCTGCTGCAGCGAGCCGCGAATCTCGGCCGGGTCGGTTTCGCGCTGGGCCAGTTCGGCCTGCATGCGCAGGCCCGCCAGCGGTGTCTTGAGCTGGTGCGCCGCGTCGGCGAGGAAGCGCCGCTGCGAGGTGAGCGAGGCCTTGAGGCGGGTGAGCAGGTCGTTGATCGAGGACACCAGCGGCGCCACTTCCTGCGGAATGAACGACTCCTCGATCGGGCTGAGGTCGTCGGGGCGGCGCGCGCGGATGCGTTGTTCCAGGTCCGACAGCGGCCGGATGCCCCGCACCAGCGCCATCCACACCAGCAGCACCGCCAGCGGCAGGATCACGAACTGCGGCACCATCACGCCCTTGATGATCTCGTTGGCCAGCGTGGAGCGCTTGCCCTTGGTCTCGGCCACCTGCATCAGCACCGGGCGCTGCGGGTCGTCGCGCGCCAGCCAGGTGTAGGCCACGCGCACCTCGTCGCCGCGCACCACGTCGTCACGCAGCCGCACGCGGCCGATCTCCGGCGGATCGTCGTCCTGCGGTTTCGGGAAGTCCACCTCGCCGCTGACCAGCGCGCCCCGCGCGTCCACCACCTGGTAATAGACGAGGTCGCTGTCGTCGGCGCGCAGCAGGTCACGCGCCTGGGTGTTGAGGACGAAGCGCACCTGCTCGCCCTCGCGCACCACCAGCTGCGTCAGCGCCTGCAGGTTGAACTCGAGCGCGCGGTCAAAGGGCTTGCTGGCGATGCCCTGGGCGACGAACCACGTGAGCGCCAGCGACAGCGGCCACAGCAGCAGCAGCGGCGTGAGCATCCAGTCCAGGATCTCGCCGAACAGGCTGCGCTGCTCGCGCTGGAACAGCCCGAAGCCGGTGGCGGCCGCGCGCGCCTCGGCCGGGGGTTCGCCACCGGACGCCGCGCGACCGACGGCGGCGTCTTCAGCCGGGGATTTTTTCAAGGCAGTAGCCCAGGCCGCGCACCGTGGCGATGCGGATCGGGCCTTTCTCGATCTTCTTGCGCAGGCGGTGGATGTAGACCTCGATGGCGTTGTTGCTCACCTCTTCGCCCCATTCGCACAGCCGCTCGACGAGCTGGTCCTTGCTGACCAGCCGCCCGGCGCGTTGCAGCAACACCTCCAGCAGACCCAGCTCACGCGCCGAGAGCTCGACCATCTTGCCGTCGATGGTGGCCACGCGGCCGGCCTGGTCGTATTCCAGCGGGCCGTGGCGGATGGTGTTGGTGGTGCCGCCCATGCCGCGGCGCGTGAGGGCCCGCACCCGCGCCTCGAGCTCCTGCAGGCTGAAGGGTTTGGCCATGTAGTCGTCGGCGCCGTAGTCCAGCCCCTTGACGCGCTCTTCCACGCTGTCGGCGGCGGTGAGGATCAGCACCGGCAGCTGCGAGCCCCGCGAGCGCAGCCGCTTGAGCACCTCCAGGCCGTGCAGCCGCGGCAGACCGAGGTCCAGGATCAGCAGGTCGAACTCGTTGTTGGTCATCAGCGCAGCGTCGGCCTCCGCGCCGTTGGCCACGTGGTCCACCGCCGCGCCGGCGGCCCGCAGGCTGCGCAGCAGGCCGTCCGCCAGGACCTGGTCGTCTTCCGCAATCAGGATGCGCATGCCTTGTCTCCTCGCGCCCGGCGGTGCCCGCCGTGTGGGGCCGATTTTAGGCGGCGGGCCCGCGCGCGCCCAGCCCGCCGCCGACCCGGGCGCTCAACCCTGCGCGTACGCTTCCAGCCCCAGCGCCACCACGGTCGCCACGTCCTCGCCCACCTGCGCGCGGAACTCCGCCTCGGTCTGCGCGACGGCGTGGCGGAACGCGTCGAGCCACAGCAGGCCGTCGGCCGTGAACACGATGCGCCGCGCGCGGGCGTCGGTCGGGTCGGGCTCGCGCCGCACGAGCCCCCAGGCCTCGCACTGCGTGACCAGGTCGCCCATGGCCTGTTTGCTCATGCCGGCGCTGGCGGCCAGCTCGGTCAGGCGCGAGCCGCGCAGCGAGAGGTGGCGCGTGATGTGCACGTGCGCCGCCCCCACCTGCGCGCGCGCCGCCAGGTTCGACAGCGCCAGTGGCACCTGCGCGTCGCGCGCCATGCGCGCCAGCACCCGCTCATCAAAGCGACGCTGGGCCGCGCCGAGCAGGCGGCCGAGGTGACCGCCGCGCCAGCGGTCGTCGGGCAAGGTGTCGGTCATGGGCGGCGTGGGTTGGCGGTGGGGGCGCCAAATGGTAAGGCAAACTGACCAAAAAATCGAGATTCGCCCGGGTATTGGCCTGCTACAGTGCTGGCCATGCATCCAGTGCTGGATGCGCCCACAGGTCAACACCCTTCAGGAGCCCCCATGGACGCCCCCGTCAAAAACGCCGCCCTCAACACCGAAAAAGCCAAGGCCCTGCAGGCCGCCCTCGCGCAGATCGAAAAGCAGTTCGGCAAGGGCACGATCATGAAGCTCGGCGAGGGCGAGGTGATCGAGGACATCCAGGTCGTCTCCACCGGCTCGCTGGGGCTGGACATCGCGCTGGGCGTCGGTGGCTTGCCGCGCGGCCGCGTGATCGAGATCTACGGACCCGAATCCTCGGGCAAGACCACGCTGACGCTGCAGGTGATTGCCGAGATGCAGCGCCTCAACGGCACCTGCGCCTTCGTCGATGCCGAACACGCCCTGGACGTGCAGTACGCCCAGAAACTCGGCGTGAACCTGTCGGACCTGTTGATCAGCCAGCCCGACACCGGCGAGCAGGCGCTGGAGATCGTCGATTCGCTGGTACGCTCCGGCGCGGTGGATCTGGTGGTGGTGGACTCGGTGGCCGCGCTCACGCCCAAGGCCGAAATCGAAGGCGAGATGGGCGACCAGCTGCCCGGCCTGCAGGCCCGTTTGATGAGCCAGGCCCTGCGCAAGCTCACCGCCACCATCAAGAAGACCAACTGCACGGTCATCTTCATCAACCAGATCCGCATGAAGATCGGCGTGATGTTCGGCAGCCCCGAGACCACCACCGGCGGCAACGCGCTCAAGTTCTACGCCTCGGTCCGCCTGGACATCCGCCGCACCGGCACGATCAAGAAAGGCGAAGACGCGATCGGCAACGAAACCAAGGTCAAGGTGGTGAAGAACAAGGTCTCCCCGCCGTTCAAGACCGCCGAGTTCGACATCCTGTTTGGCGAAGGCATCAGCCGCGAGGGCGAAATCCTCGACCTCGGCGTGTTGCACCGCGTGCTGGAGAAATCGGGCGCCTGGTATGCCTACAACGGCGAGAAGATCGGCCAGGGCCGCGACAACGCCCGCGAGTTCCTGCGTGAGAACCCGCCGCTGCGCCTGGAAATCGAGAACAAGGTGCGCGAAGCGCTGGGTGTGCCGCTGCTGCCGGCCTCGGAAGCCGACGGCGAACCGGCCGCCGAGCAGCCAACGCCGGCCAAGGCCCGCAAGCCGCGCGCCGACGCCGCCGAGGCCTGAACGCCGCGCGGCGTGGGTTTCGAAAAAATCTCGCTCAAGGGCCGGGCGCTGCGCCTGCTCGCGCAGCGCGAGCATTCGCGCGCCGAGCTGCTGCGCAAGCTGGCACCGCACGAGGAAGCGCCGGGCGAACTCGCGCAGGCGCTGGACGAACTGCAGGCCAAGGGCTTCATCAGCGAGCCCCGGGTGGTGGAGTCGGTGCTTCACCGGCGCGCCGCCCGGCTGGGCGCGGGGCGGGTGAAGCAGGAGCTGCAGGCCAAGGGCGTCAGCGCCGAGGCGGTGGCGGAGGCGGTGGAACGCTTGCGCGGCACCGAGGTCGAGCGCGCGCGCGAGGTCTGGCGCAAGAAGTTTGGCGCCCCAGCCATGGATGCCGCGGGCCGCGCGAAGCAGATGCGCTTTCTGGCGTCACGCGGCTTTGGCACGGCAGCCATTCGCCGTGTCGTCCAGGGGGACGAAGACGATTGAGGCCGGCGACGGCCGTTGACGCTTCAAACGGTCGGGGCGCGTGTCTCCGGCGTGTCTCCATCCATCCAGCCACCGCCGTGGAACCCGCCTCGCCGGGCCACGGGGTTGGCTCCCTGGGGTGAAGCGGCGCCAGCCGCGCAGGGGGGCTTACAGACCCAGCATCAGCCGCAGGTTTTGCACCGCCGCGCCGCTGGCGCCTTTGCCCAGGTTGTCCAGCCGGGCGATCAGCACCGCGTGGCGGTGGGCCTCGTTCGCAAACACCCGCAATTCCAGCCGGTTGGTGTCGTTCAGGGCGGTGGCGTCGAGTTTGCCGTCCTCCGTGGGGGGCAGTACCCGGACAAAGCCGCCGCCGGCTTCGCTGGCGGCGTAGTGCGCGGCCAGCGCGTCGTGCAGGTCGGCAGCGCGCGGTCGGCCGGGCAGTTCGTCGAGGTGCAGTGGCAACTGCACCAGCATGCCCTGGCGGAAATTGCCCACCGCGGGAATGAACAGGGGCCGACGTGTCAGGCCGGTCAGGGCCATGATTTCGGGGATGTGCTTGTGCGCCAGACCCAGCGCATAGGCCTCAAAGAGCGGCGCCGTGCCGGCCTCGTAGGCCTCGATCATGGTGCGGCCGCCACCGGAGTAACCGCTCACCGAGGGCAGCGCCAGCGGGAAGTCGGCCGGGATCAGGCCGGCGTCGACCAGCGGGCGGATCAGGGCGATGGCGCCGGTGGCGTAGCAGCCGGGGTTGGCCACGCGCTCGGCGCGCCGCACCGCGTCGGCCTGCGCGGCGGTCAGTTCGGGGAAGCCATACACCCAGCCCGGTGCGACACGGTGGGCGGTGGAGGCGTCGATGATCCGGGGCCGCCGGCCGGGCAGCGCGTCGATCATCGCCACGGACTCGCGCGCGGCGTCGTCGTGCAGGCACAGGATCACCAGATCGACCGCCGCCATGATTTCGCGCTTCGCTTCGGGGTCTTTGCGGCGTGCCGGGTCGATGCTGACGAGTTCGATGCCGGCCATCCCGTGCAGGCGCTCGCGGATCTGCAGGCCGGTGGTGCCGGCTTCGCCGTCGATGAAGAGGGTGGGCATGGGCGGGGCTCCGGAATCGATGTCGTTGGGACGGCCGCCGGTGTTGTCAGCCGCGCATCAGGCGCCTGACCATAATGCGCGCGGCGGGACTGCGCCAGATTGGTGCGTTGCACCATGATACAGTCCCCGGTTGCCTACCCCCCGGAGCACCTCTCCCGCCATCTCGCGGCCGTTCCGGGGCTTCACGTCCCATCCCTTGAGAGCGACCTCATGAAGATTCACGAATACCAAGGCAAGGAGATCCTGCGCCACTTCGGCGTGCCCGTGCCGCGCGGCATCCCGGCGTTCACGGTGCAGGAAGCGGTCGAAGCCGCCCAGAAACTCGGCGGCCCGGTCTGGGTGGTCAAGGCCCAGATCCACGCCGGTGGCCGTGGCAAGGGCGGTGGCGTGAAGGTGGCCAAGTCGATCGACGACGTCAAGGCCCGCGCCACGGACATCCTGGGCATGCAGCTCAAGACGCACCAGACCGGCCCGGAAGGCCAGAAGGTTCGCCGCCTCTACATCGAAGACGGCGCCGACATCCAGAAAGAGTATTACCTCTCGGTGGTGACCGACCGCGCGTCGCAGAAGGTGGCCTTCATCGCCTCCAGCGAAGGCGGCATGGACATCGAGGAAGTGGCCCACGCCACCCCGGAGAAGATCGTCAAGGTGTTCGTGGACCCGCTCGCCGGGTTCACCCAGGCGCAAGGCGAAGCGCTGGCCCAGGGCATCGGCATGCCCGCCGACTCGCAGGCCCAGTTCATCGACATCTGCCAGAAGCTCTACAAGTGCTACATGGACACCGATGCCTCGCTGGTGGAGATCAACCCGCTCAACCGCGACAGCAAAGGCAACGTGATCGCCCTCGACGCGAAGTTCAACTTCGACGCCAACGCGCTGTTCCGCCACCCCGAGATCGTGGCGTTGCGTGACCTCGACGAGGAGGACGCCGCCGAGATCGAGGCTTCCAAGTTCGACCTGGCCTACATCAGCCTGGACGGCAACATCGGCTGCCTCGTCAACGGCGCCGGTCTGGCCATGGCCACCATGGACACCATCAAGCTGTTCGGCGCCGAGCCGGCCAACTTCCTGGACGTGGGCGGTGGCGCCACGCCCGAGAAGGTCACCGAGGCGTTCAAGATCATGCTCAAGAACCCCAAGGTGAAGGCCATCTTGGTCAACATCTTCGGCGGCATCATGCGCTGCGACACCATCGCCACCGGCGTGATCACGGCCTGCAAGGCGGTGAACCTGAGCGTGCCGCTGGTGGTGCGCATGAAGGGCACCAACGAAGAACTGGGCAAGAAGATGCTGGCCGAGTCCGGTCTGCCCATCATCAGCGCCGACTCGATGGCCGAGGCCGCGCAAAAAGTCGTCGCCGCCGTCAAAGCCGCCTGAGCCTGGAGAAACACATGTCGATCTACATCAACAAGGACACCAAGGTCATCACCCAGGGCATCACGGGCAAGACCGGCCAGTTCCACACCGAGAAGTGCCAGGAATACGCAAACGGCAAAAACTGCTTCGTGGCCGGCGTCAACCCGAAGAAGGCTGGTGAGTCGATCTTCAACATCCCGATCTACGCCTCGGTGAAGGAAGCCGCGCAGCAGACCGGCGCCACGGTCTCGGTGATCTACGTGCCGCCCGCGGGCGCCGCCGCCGCGATCTGGGAGGCCGTCGAGGCCGATCTGGACCTGGCGATCTGCATCACCGAAGGCATTCCGGTGCGCGACATGCTGGAAGTGCGCAACAAGATGAAGGCCAAGGAAGCCGCCGGCGGCAAGAAGACGCTGCTGCTGGGCCCGAATTGCCCCGGCCTGATCACTCCGGAAGAGATCAAGATCGGCATCATGCCCGGTCACATCCACCGCAAGGGCCGCATCGGCGTGGTCTCGCGCTCGGGCACGCTGACCTATGAAGCGGTGGCGCAGCTCACCGAAATCGGCCTGGGCCAGTCCAGCGCCGTGGGCATCGGCGGTGACCCGATCAACGGCCTGAAGCACATCGACGTGATGAAGGCCTTCAACGACGACCCGGACACCGACGCCGTGATCATGATCGGCGAGATCGGCGGCCCGGACGAGGCCGAGGCCGCGATGTGGTGCAAGGCGAACATGAAGAAGCCCGTGGTCGGCTTCATCGCCGGCGTCACCGCGCCCCCCGGCAAGCGCATGGGCCACGCCGGTGCGCTGATCAGCGGCGGTGCGGACACGGCCGACGCCAAGCTCGCCATCATGGAAGAGTGCGGCTTCAAGGTCACGCGCAACCCCTCGGAGATGGGCAAGCTGCTCAAGGCGCTGCTCTGAGCGGTCCACCGCGTCTGTGACAAGGGCAACGGTTCGTTGCCCTTTTTTGTGCCCGCACGACAGGCGTACGTCCGCGGGCGCTGCAAGGCACGGGCACTCCCGGGGGTATGCAACAGAATGCAACCTTCATCGGTCCCCCGTTCTGCCGATAGCTTGGCAAGCCTTGTGTTTGCCTGCCCTTGCAGCCCATCCTTTTGTCGCGCCTGACCACCCTCCACCGCCCCTGGTACCACCCGCGTCGCCACGACGTGTGGTGGGGCCTGGGCGTGGCTGCGGCGGTGCTGACGCTGCACTTCACCGCCGACCCGATCGCTGCCCTGGAGCGGCGGTTGTTCGACGCCGCCAGCCTCATGACGGACCGGGCGCCGCTCGGGCGGGTGGCGGTCATCGCCATCGACGACGCGAGCATCGCCAAGGTGGGTCGCTGGCCGTGGCCGCGCGAGGTCCACGCCGAGCTGATCGACCAGCTCGCCGCGGCCGGGGCCAAGACCATCGTCCACACCAGCGCCTTCTCCGAACCCCAGACCGAGCGGGCGCTCGCGCCGTTGCGCGAACTGCGCTCGCGGCTGGAGGCCGCCGGCGGTACCAGCGACGTCTATGGCGATCTGAGTCCCGATTCGCGAGAGCGACTGCTTACTTACCTGCGAGACACCGAGCAACGACTGGATTCCGACGCCCGACTGGCCCGCAGCATCGCGTCGGCCGGCAACGTGATTCTGGGGTCGACCCACACCCTGGGTGTTCCGCACGGCCGCCCGGAAGCGCCCTTGCCCCCGGCGGCGCACCGCAGCAGCCTCGGTCCGGCCACCGGCTTCGGCCTGCCGTCGCTGCGGGCGGTGCACCCGCTGCCGGTGCTGGCCGACGGCGCGGCGGCGGTGGGACATGTCAACCACGTGGCCGATCCCGATGGGACCGTGCGCCAGGAAGCGCTGGTGGTCGAGTACGACGGACGCGCCCTGCCGTCGATCGCCCTGGCCGCCGCGGCCCACAGCCTGAACCTGGCGCCCAAGGACATCGTGCTCGACCGCGCCGAGGGCGTTCGCCTGGGCGGCGTCCTGTTGCCCACCGACGAGCGGGCCCGTCTGCTGCCGCAGTTCTACCCGGACCGTGGCGGGCGCCCGGCCTTCGAGGTGGACTCGTTTTATGACGTGATCGCGGGCCGTGTGCCGGTGTCGAAGTACCAGGGCCGGATCGTGCTTGTCGGCCCCACGACCGCGGCCGCGGGCGGAAAAACGGCGTTCGCCACCCCCGCCGGCGCTGCCACACCGCCCGTGCTGGCGACGGCCCACACGCTCAGCAGCCTGCTCAGCGGCCACCATCACGTGCGTCCGGCGTGGAGCGGTCTCGCCCAGGGACTGGCGGTGGTGCTCGTGCTGGGCTACCTGGTGTTCTGCCTGCCTCGCCTGAGCGGGTGGCGCGCCGCCGCGATCAGCGCCGCCGCCGTGGCGGTCTTGATCGGTGGTGATCTGCTGCTGGTGGCCCAGGCGCACTGGTGGGTGGGGGCGGTGCTGCCCGCGGCGCTCCTGCTGATCGGCCACCTCACGTGGGGTATTCGCCGACTGGTGCACAACGAGGTGCGCCGGCGTCGCGCCGACGCCGAGTCGGCGGAGACGAACCGGATGATGGGTCTGGCCCTGCAGGGGCAAGGTCAGCTCGACCTGGCCTTCGACCGTTTGCAGCGCGTGCCGCACAGCCCGGCGCTGATGGACAACCTGCTGCATCTGGCGCGCGACTTCGAGCGCAAGCGTCAGTTCAATAAGGCCGAAGCGGTGTGCCAGCACATGCTGCGGCTGGAGCCCGGTCACGCCGCGGCCGCCGCCGGCCTGCGCCGGGCGCGACAGCTCGCCCAGGCCGTGGTGCTCGGCCCGGGGTCGTCCCACCCGGGCGGCACGCTGATGCTGGGTGCCGCGGAAAAACCCATGCTGGGCCGCTACCAGGTGGAAAAGGAACTGGGCAAAGGCGCCATGGGGGTGGTCTATCAGGGCCGCGATCCCAAGATCGGCCGCACCGTGGCCATCAAGACGCTGGCCTTGTCCGCGGAATTTGAAGGCCAGGAGCTGCAGGACGCCCGCGAGCGCTTCTTCCGCGAAGCAGAAACCGCCGGCCGCCTGCAACACCCCAACATCGTGACCATCTTCGATGCCGGCGAGGACCACGACCTGGCCTACATCGCGATGGAGTTCCTCTCTGGACAGGACCTGACCGCCTTCACCCGCCCAGGCCACCTGCTGCCGGTGGACAAGGTGCTGCGGATTGGCGAGCGTGTGGCCCTGGCGCTGGACCACGCCCACCGCCAGCAGGTCGTCCACCGCGACATCAAGCCGGCCAACGTGATGGTGGATTTCACCACCGACGTGGTCAAGGTCACCGACTTCGGCATCGCGCGCGTGACCGACAGCAGCCGCACCAAGACCGGCATGGTCCTGGGTACCCCCAGTTTCATGTCCCCCGAGCAGCTCGCCGGGCAGCGCGTGGACGGCCGCTCCGACCTGTACTCGCTGGGCGTCACGCTGTACCAGCTGTTGACGGGTCAGCTCCCATTCCGGGCCGATTCGATGGCCGCGCTCATGTTCCAGATCGCCAACGAGCCCGCCGCGGCCGTGACGGTGTTGCGACCCGATCTGCCGGTCGAACTGGCCCGCGTGCTGCAGCGCCTGCTGGCGAAATCCCCCGCCGACCGCCATCCCAGCGGCGAAGCCCTGGCCACCGATCTGCGCCGCATCGCCGAACAGCCGATCGCGGCCTCCGCCCACCGTCCCCGGCCGCAAGATGCGACCTCGTCCGTCCCGCGTCCCGGGCGGGGCGCGCCGTCCGCGCCCCCCGCCGCCACCGCCCCGCTCGGCGCCAGCGAGCCCGACTTCCGGCTATAAACGTGCCGATCATGAATTTCGAGTACTTTTGCATCACAAACCCGGGTCTCGTTCGGGACAACAACGAGGACTCGGTGACGCTGGACACCGACAACCAGATCGCGATCCTGGCCGACGGCATGGGCGGCTACAACGCCGGCGAGGTGGCCAGCGCCATGGCCACCACCTTCATCCGCACCGAACTCGGCCGGTGGATCGCCGAAGGCGGCTTCGAAGCCAGCCCGCGAGAGCTCAAGCGCGCCATGGAAATCTGCATCGACAACGCCAACCGCTCCATCTTCAACGCCGCCAACGCCAACCCCCAGTACGCCGGCATGGGCACCACGCTGGTCATGGGCGTGTTCAGCGAAGGCCGCGCCATGATCGGCCACGTCGGCGACTCGCGCTGCTACCGGCTGCGCCGCGGCGAGTTCGCGCAGATCACCCGCGACCACTCCCTGCTGCAGGAGCAGATCGACGCCGGTCTGATTTCGGCCGAGCAGGCCCAGTACGCCACCCACAAAAACCTGGTCACCCGCGCCCTCGGCGTGGAGGACACGGTGCTGCTGGAAGTGAATGAGTTCCGGGTGGAGGACGACGACCTCTACCTCTTCTGCTCCGACGGCCTGAGCGACATGATGAGCGACGAGCGCATCGCCGCCGTGTTGGTCACCGCCGGCACGCTTGAGGAAAAAGCACGCGCGCTGGTGGATGGTGCCAACGAGTGCGGCGGACGCGACAATATTTCGGTCATACTCGCTCACGCCCGGTCCAAACCCGCACGGCGCGGCCTGTTGTCGCGCATGTTGGGGAAATAATCGCGCGTCGCATCAGACAATAAGACCACAGGATCACAGGAGTCGGCCATGCCGAAAATGATCGTTTCCATCGACGGCGTCGTCATCAAGGAAGTGCAGCTCACCAAAGACCGCACCACGCTCGGCCGCCGGCCGTACAACGACATCGTGATCGACAACCTGGCGGTCAGCGGCGAACACGCGGTCATGCAAATGAGCGGTGGCAGCGTCACCATCGAAGACCTCAACAGCACCAACGGCACCTACGTCAACGGCAAGGCGGTCAAGAAGCAGCAGCTGGCCAACGACGACCTGATCGAGATCGGCAAGTACAAGATCCGCTACGTCGCCGAGGGCAGCGAAACCGTCACCGCCGACCAGTACGAAAAAACCATGGTCATCAACGCCGGCAGCGTGGTCAACCCCGCCGGCGCGTCGGTGGGCAACGCCCTCATCCGGGTCATGTCGGGTTCGGCCGCTGGCCGCGAGCTGCCGCTGGTCAAGGTCGTCACCACCCTCGGCAAGCCGGGCGTCGCCGTGGCCGCCATCACCCGCCGGCCCCATGCGTATGTGATCGCCGTCGTCGAGGGCACCGTCCGTCCCACCGTCAACGGCCAGCCGCTGGGCAGCGACGCCGTCGACCTGCGCGATGGCGACCTGCTGGAACTGGGTGGCACCCAGATGCAGTTCGTGCTGCAGCCCTGAGCCGCTCCTGTCCCCCGCCGCTGCGCCGTCGGCCCCGCCGACCCGTGCGCGGAAAAACTGCGGAAAAAGTCCTATCCGCGCGGCGCCCGAGCCGCTAGGCTTGCTCCGCCATGATTCTTTTCCCTGCTCTCCTCCGCCAGCCATGAGGGTGCGCGTCCTGGGCTGCTCCGGCGCCATCGCCCACGGCTGCCGCACCACCGCCTTCCTGCTGGACGACAACGTGCTGGTCGACGCCGGCACCGGCGTCGGCGACCTCACGCTCGACGAGATGCGCCGCATCGATCACGTCCTGCTCACCCACGCCCACCTCGACCACGTGGCCGCGCTGCCGCTCATGCTCGACAGCGTCGCGTCCGCGCGCCTGGCCGCGGGTCGCCCGCCGATCGCGGTCCACGCCCTGGCCGGCACTATCGACGCCCTGCGCGCCCACCTGTTCAACAACACCATCTGGCCCGACTTCACCGCCATCCCCAGCGCCGGCGCCCCGCTCATGCGCTTTGAGCCGCTGGCCACGGGAGACGTGCTGCGCGTGGCCGGCAAGACCATCGAGGCCCTGCCCGCCGTCCACACCGTGCCCGCCGTGGGCTACGCCGCCCGCGGCGACGGCGACTGCTGGGTGTTCAGCGGCGACACCGGCCGCAACCCCGCTTTCTGGCAACGCATCAACCAGCTGCCCGTCGGCCACCTCGTCATCGAAACCGCCTTCAGCGACCGCGAGCAAGAACTCGCCCAGCGCAGCCTGCATCTCGCCCCGGCCAGCCTCGCCGAAGAACTCGCCCAGCTCGATCCCGCGCGCCGGTTCCCCATCTACGTCACCCACACCAAGCCGGCCGAGACCGAACTCATCGTCGATGAGATCCGCCGCTTCGACACCCGCCCCGGCCACGACATTCGCTGGCTCACCGCCGGCCAGATCTTCGACGTCTGACAATTTTTGTCACCCCTGTCACCCGGGGCTAAAAATTGTCGTCACCCCGCCTTCCGGGCGGCGCCCCCGGCGAGCCCAGCGGGCTCGGTGAACGCGCCAACCCCTCCTAAACTTCTCGGCACGCACCCTGCTGATGGGGCTGCGACCCACCCCCAACCCCTCCTAGGAGTGACCCCCATGAAGCGAATCCAACAAGGTTTCACGCTGATCGAACTGATGATCGTCGTGGCCATCATCGGTATCCTGGCCGCCGTGGCGCTGCCGGCTTATCAGGACTACACCACCCGGGCACGGGTGTCTGAAATCGTGCTGGCTGTCTCGGCCGCGCGCACCTCGCTGGCAGAAACCGCGGCCACCGAGGGTGCGATGCCTCTCGTAGGTAGCTTTGCGCTGGATAACCAGCAATCCCAGTTTGTCCAAGGCGTTGTGTATGCGCGTCAAGACGAATCGACTGGCACTATTACCGCTACGGGTGCAAACGATCCCCGAATTGTCGGTCAAACGCTGAGCATGCGTGGTACCCTGGCAGCGAACGGCCAAGTGAACTGGGATTGTGGTATCCCCGGCGATACGATTAACGTCCGTTTCCGTCCAGCAAGCTGCCGTTAAACGAAGGATAATTAAGAAAAGCCCCTTTCGGGGCTTTTCTTTTTGCATGTGGGTTTGTTGATGAAGGCGTTACCTCTTTGGACCCCTCTCGCATCGGTGCTGCTGGCCATGTCTTGGTTGCTGCCGAATGCTTCTCCACCGTGGCTTGCGTTTCACAAAGATGCGTGGATCTCCGGGGTGCTACTAGTAACTTTTATTGTTTGGTGTGCAAAGAGGAAAGGGGACGGATCGCGCAATGGTTTGGGGATAGATCTTATCGCCGGGGCTTTTATCCTATTGTTCCTGTTGTGTATTTATCAATGGGTTGCCGGGAAAATATACTTCATCGGGCACCTTGTTATTGCATTCTTGTACTTGATAGGTGCTGCCTTGGCGACCGTATTCGGTCGAGAGTGGAGCAGAGACAATCCGGAGCAATTTGGGAGATTTGTATTTCTTGGGCTTGTGATAGCAGCTTTTGGAACGGGCTTCTTTGTTCTTGTGCAATGGATGCAACTTTCTTTGATGGGTGTGTGGATCCAAGAGGTTGCCCCAACTCATCAACCGTATGGCAATTTGAACCAGCCGAACAATGCTGCTACCCTTATGGTGCTTGGGCAGGTTGGCCTTACATGGTTTGCATCGAGAAAAGAACTCAGGCCCAATGTCTGGATCATTGGGGCAGGGTTCTTGACTTTCACAATTTCGGTCACAGGTTCACGAATTGGATATCTTTCGTTCTTGGCCCTGATGTTGATTGTATTGGGTTTGGGATGGCGTAAAGAGGGATTTAAACCATGGTTTACTCGCGTCCTGTCGATAATTATTTTATTTTTCGTTAGTATCTTTCTGCTGAACTTGCCATCGACAGGAGGCGAGGCCCAACAAGTAACAACAAGTCCTGGAGCCTTTGAGCGAGATCTTACGAGCGCTCGGCTGTTCATCTGGCAAGCTTACATCGCTGCATCAATGAACGAGCCTTGGACAGGTTATGGCTTTGCGCAAAGTGTTCTCGCGCAACGTACGGCAGGCGATCTTGGCTTTGACCTCAAGGGGCTCTACACCTGGACGCACAATGTTTTCCTAGATATCGCTGTATGGTATGGAGTGCCGGTGTCCCTCGGCATCTTTGCTTTGATCGTCTGGGCTGCATACAGAGTTGTCATTTGCTGTACTGAAGTTGAAAATAGAATCTATGCTGCGGGCGTATTTGCGATCGGTTTGCACGGATGCGTTGAGTTACCCCTTGCTTTTGCTTATTTTTTGTTGCCTGCTTGTTTGATGATGGGGGCTCTTTCAATACCTGCCGGGATTCCATTTAGGGCAATAAATCTTCGCTTTGCACTTCCATGGGTCTTGGGGCTTGTGGTTGCGCTTGCTCTTGTTATTCACGATTATTTGCGTGTTGAAAGAGCTTTTTATGCATGGCGATTTGAGATTGCGCGGATCGACGCATCGGATTCTTGGGAGGCGCCGAGTGTTTATGCACTGAACCAGTTTGGTGCTGTTCTCTCTGGACTCCGTGGTTCTTCTGACTCCTTATCTCAAGAACAACTCGATGAATTTGAGCGAGGCATCGTACATCTTCCATCTCTTGTCGCGTTTCAGCATCTCGCGGAGATGCGTGCAAGACAAGGCGACGTTCTTGGCGCGCAGCGCGCTGTGGATTTGGCTATCCTTACGGCCAACCCACAGTTGCGAAAACTTGCATTGGCTCGTTGGCGATATCTTTCTTCCATCGATCCTTTGATTTCGAGGATTGAGTGGAAGGTGGCGCCTCGTTTAGAAAAATCTAGGCCCGAGTAGTTCCTATTGGTTTCAAATACATCAACTTTATTGTTTCCTATCAAAGTTCCACCCGGTTCTGCACTTGCGGATAAGGCTGAGTCGATCTGACGCCCGGTGCTAAATTCGTTGGAAAGAAATAGTCATGGTGTCTTTAATTGTCCGCATCCGCCACGCCGCGCCCGCAGCGGGCGTGCATTTTCTGTTGTCCCTGGCGGTGTCCCTGCTGGCGGCGTTGCTGGTCTGGGGCGTCTGGTACCCCTCGCCGTTTGACGAGCTGTCCGGTGGGCGGGAATTGTTCCTGCTTGTGGTGGCGGTGGACGTGGTGTGCGGTCCGTTGCTCACGCTGGTGGTCTTCAACCGCGCGAAGCCGCGCGGCGAGTTGCTGCGTGACCTGGGTCTGATCGGCGTGCTGCAGCTCGCGGCCCTGCTGTACGGCTTGTGGACGGTGCACGAGGCCCGCCCGATGTACCTGGTGCACGAGTTCGACCGTTTTCGCGTGATTGCCGCGCCGGACTACCTGGGGGTGGACGTCCGGTCGGACCTGGACGCACTGCCCCCGGCGTTGCAGCAGCGTCCCTGGCGCGGGCCGATCACGGTCGGGCTGCGGCCGGCCAAGGACATGACCGAGCACGCCGAGATCCTGTTCGAGGCGATTTCTGGCGGCCGTGACTTCGCCCAGCGCCCCAACTTCTACATCCCATACGACCCCGCCTATGCCAGCCAGGCCATGCAGCGGGCGCGTCCGCTGAGCCGGTTCGTGGAGCGGTTCCCGGCCGCGCGGGCGCGGGTGGAGCGGGAGCTGGGGTCGTCGGGGGTTGCCGTGGCGGATGCGCTGTTCTTGCCGGTGGTGCACCGCCAGGAGTGGATCGCGCTGCTGGACCGTCAGGGGCGCATCCTGGGGTTCGCGCCCGGCGACGGGTTTGCCGTGCCTTGAGCGGCGCGGCCGCGGTGGCTCAGGCGCTGCCTTTGTCCGCGGGGCTGGTGGCGTCAGCCACAAACACGCCGCTTTTGCCGCCGCGTTTTTCCAGCAGGCGCACGCCGTCGATCACCATGCCGCGATCGACCGCCTTGCACATGTCGTAGATGGTGAGCAGGGCCACGCTGGCGGCGGTGAGGGCTTCCATTTCCACGCCGGTCTGGCCGGTGCACTCCGCGGTGGCGGTGCAGTGCACCCCCGGCAGCGCGGGGTCGGTGCGGAACTCCACCGCGACGCGGGTGAGGCCGATCGGGTGGCACAGCGGGATGAGGTCGCTGGTTTTCTTGGCGGCCATGATGCCGGCCAGCCGGGCGATGCCCAGCACATCGCCCTTTTTCGCCGTGCCGTGCTCGATGAGCGCCAGCGTGGCGGGCTCCATGCGGATGCGGCCTTCGGTGACGGCGATGCGGTGGGTGCTGGCCTTGCTGCCGACGTCGACCATGTGGGCCTGGCCCTGGGCGTCGAAGTGCGTGAGGGGGCTGGCGGGGGCGGCGGGCGTGGTGGTGTCGGGCATGGTCTGGCAGACAGACGGGGGCGGGTGGATTTACACCGGCGTAACCGAACCCCGGCGCAAGCGCGGCATCATACGGCGATGAGCTTTCCCTCCCGATTCGCCCGGTGGGCGCCGGCCCGGTCGCTCACGACCGTCGGCCTGGCCCTGGCCCTGGTGTTCCCGGCCGCGCCGGCCGGGGCGCATTCTCCGGCGGCTGGCCTGCACGCCGCGGGTCCGCGCGACGGCCCGACGGCCCAGGCCCTGCCCAGCCTGGGCGACGGCGACGGCATGAGCGTGGCCGCGGAGCGGCGGCTGGGCGACCGCATCGTGCGCAGCCTCTATGCCGACCCGTCCTACCTGGACGATCCGGTGATTGGCGACTACCTGCAGGCGCTGTGGCAGCCGCTCATGGCGGCGGCGCGCGACCGCGGCGAGGTGTCGCCGGAGCTGGCCGAGCGCCTCGCCTGGGAGCTGCTGGTGTCGCGCGACAAGTCGGTCAACGCCTTCGCCATGCCCGGTGGCTACCTCGGGATCCACCTCGGGCTGCTCGCCGTGACCGAGCGGCCGGAGGAGGTGGCTTCCGTGCTCGCGCACGAGCTCAGCCACGTCTCCCAGCGCCACATCGCCCGGATGATTTCGCGCGAAGAGCGCATGGCGCCGTGGATGATCGGCGCCATGATCCTCGGCGCACTGGCCGCCGGATCCAACCCCAACGTCGCCGGCGCGGCGATGGCCGGCAGCACGGCGGTGGCGGCACAGCGCGGCCTCAACTTCTCGCGCGACATGGAGCGCGAAGCCGACCGGGTGGGCTTTGGCGTGCTCACCGGGGCCGGCTTTGACGGTCAGGGTTTCGTGAGCATGTTCGACCGCCTGCAGCAGGCCTCGCGGCTCAACGACGACGGCGCCTTTCCCTATCTGCGCACGCACCCGCTCACCGCCGACCGCATCGCCGACATGCGCGCCCGCCTGCCGGTGGGGCCACTGGCCTCGGCCGCGCCGCGCGCGGGCTTGCCCACGCCCGCGCAGCACGCGCTGGTGGCGGCGCGCGCCCGTGTGCTGTCCGAGAACAACCCCGACCGCTGGCGCGCGTGGCTGCAGGTCGGCACGGCCGCCGGCGCCAGCGCAGGCGATCGCTACGCCGCCGCCCTGAGCGCTTTGCGCCTGGGCCAGCGCGACCGGGCCATCACCCTGGGCGAGAGCCTGCGGTTGGCGGCACCCGCGGAGGCGCGCCCGCTGGTGGAGTTCTTCCTCATGGAGGCCCTGCTCGCGCCCGGCCCCGGCCCGGCGGCCAACGGGCCGCTGCTGGCCGGCCTGCGCGACACCGCGCTGGCCGGCGGCTCGCGCAGCGCGGTGCTCTGGGGTGCGCAGGCGGCGCTGGCCACCGGCCAGACCGCGCGGGCCGCGCAACGCTTGCAGGAATGGGTGGTCATGTGGCCGCGCGATGCGCTGGCCTGGCAGACGCTGGCCCGCGTGCGCCAGGCCGAGGGCCTGACCTTGCACGCCGTGCGCGCCGAGGCCGAGGCGCGCGCGGCGCACCGCGACTTCAGCGGCGCTGCCGAGCGGCTGCGCGCGGCGCAGGCCCTGCCGCCGGCGGCGCGCGGCAACGACGCCATCGAGCTGGCCATCGTGGACAGCCGGCGCCGGGAGGTGGAGGCGCAGCTGCGCGAGCAACTGCGCGAAGAGAAAGAACCCTGAACTCAGCGCCCGGTGATGGCGAGCCCGGTTGCGGCGCGGCTCAGGCGGCCGGGCGGCCGCGCAGCGCCCCCAGCGCCGCATCGACCACCAGCATCAGCAGCGAATACATCACCGAGCCCAGCAGCGCGGCGCCAAAGCCGCGCACGAAGAAGCCGTCAAGCACCGACGCCGCCGCCCAGAACAGCAGCGCGTTGATCACGAACAGGAACAGCCCGAGCGTGACCACCGTGACCGGCAGCGTGAGGATCACGAGCACCGGGCGCAGCACCGCGTTGAACAGGCCGATGATGGCCGCGGCGATCAGCGCGGCACCGTAGCCCCGCAGCTGCACCCCGTCGTACACCGAAGCCACCAGCAGCAGCGCACACGCCGCCAGCAGCCAGCGCAGCAGCCAGATCATGGCGTGGCCGGCCGGTCAGGCCGCGGCGTTGTCGCCGCCGTCGCCGCGCTCGGCCGCGCGGCGGTTGTGCAGCCAGCCCGCCGCCAGCACGGCCACGATCACGCACGCCACCACGCCCCAGTACAGCGTGTTGGGCGTGCCGCCGGGCCGGAACCACTCGCCGAGCAGTTTTTCGTTGACGACCATCTTGCCCGCGGTGAACGCCAGCACGGCCGCGCCGATGTACATGATCACCGGGAAGCGCTCGACCAGACGCAGCACCAGCGTGCTGCCAAACACCACGATCGGGATGCTGATCAGCAGGCCGATCACCACCAGATCGAACGAGCCCTGGGCGGCGCCGGCCACGCCGAGCACGTTGTCGATGCCCATGATGGCGTCGGCGATCACGATCGTTTTCATGGCGCCCCAGAACGTGGTCGCCACCGGTCCGTGTTCGTCACCTTCGCCGTCGTCTTCGGCGATCAGCTTGTAGGCGATCCACACCAGCGCCAGGCCGCCGATGAGCATCAGGCCCGGAATCTTGAGCAGCCACACGACGGCCACGGTCATGGCCGAGCGCACGACGATGGCGCCCACCGTGCCCCAGACGATGGCTTTCTTCTGGTGTTCTTTGGGCAGGTTGCGGGCCGCCAGCGCGATCACGATGGCGTTGTCGCCGGCGAGCACGAGGTCGATGAGCACGATGGCCAGCAACGCCGACCACCAGGCGGTGGACATGAATTCCATGGAAACTCCTCCGGGCCCTCTCGCCCCTTTTGTAAACCCGGGATTTTACGAACCGACCCCCGCGGCGTCGTACGCAATAGCCGCAAACCCGAGGCCGGCGGTCGATCTGGCTATCATTCGCCTCCCCTTCGGACCCCCCCATGGCTGGCATCCACATCACCGACATCGAGGCCGCGATCAACTACTGGCGTGAGCGCTCACCCTCGCCGGACGGCGTGTCGTTGCCGCCCGAAACCCGGGCGCTGGCCGAGGTGTACGCGCTGCTGGTGTTCTACGGCGAGACCGAGGCCGACGAGTTCACGCTCCCGGCCAAGGCCGCCGCCGCCTGGCGCGCCTGGTACGACACCACGGCCGACACGCCTTGCATCGCCATTTGTTCCACCAGCCAGGGGGACGAGCAGTGCAAGGGCTGCGGGCGCAGTTTTGACGAGGTGCAGCGCTGGACGGAGATGACGCCCGGCGAGAAGCGCGCCACCTGGCGCCGCATCACGCAGGCGGGCGACGCGTGGCGCTTCAACCGCTACGCCGAGCGCGCCCGCGACGGGCGGGACGCGTCCGCGGGCCCGGCCACGTAACGCGCCGCGCGCCGGCGCTCAGACCCGGCGCGCGAGTTCTGCCGCCTTGCCCACGTAGCTGGCCGGCGTCATGCCCAGCAGCCGCTCTTTTTCGGCGGCCGGGATGTCCAGGCTGCGGATCAGGCCGTGCAGCGCCTCGGGCGTGACGGTCTTGCCGCGGGTGACTTCCTTCAGTTTCTCGTACGCGCCGGCGACGCCGAAGCGGCGCATCACCGTCTGGATCGGCTCGGCCAGCACCTCCCACGACGCGTCCAGGTCGTCGGCCAGCGCTTCCTCGTTGAGTTCCAGCTTGTTCAGGCCCACGCCCAGCGCGTGGTAGGCCAGCACCGCGTAGCCCAGCGCCACGCCCATGTTGCGCAGCACGGTGGAGTCGGTGAGGTCGCGTTGCCAGCGGCTGATCGGCAGCTTCTCGCTGAGGTGGCGCAGCAGGGCGTTGGACAGGCCCAGGTTGCCCTCGGCGTTCTCGAAATCGATCGGGTTGACCTTGTGCGGCATGGTCGACGAACCGATTTCGCCGGCCTTGAGCTTTTGCTTGAAGTAGCCCAGGCTCACGTAGCCCCAGATGTCGCGCGCCAGGTCGATGAGGATCGTGTTGGTGCGGGCCACCGCATCGAACAGCTCGGCCATGTAGTCGTGCGGCTCGATCTGGATGCTGTAGGGCTGGAAAGTCAGGCCCAGGCCGAGCGGCTCGGGCGTTTCGACCACGGTGCGGCTGAAGCCTTCCCAGTCGAAATCGGGCCAGGCGCTGAGGTGGGCGTTGTAGTTGCCCACCGCACCGTTCATCTTGCCCATGAGCTTCACGCCGGCGATCGCCGCGCGGGCGGTTTGCAGGCGCACCACCACGTTGGCCAGTTCCTTGCCCACGGTGGTCGGGCTGGCGGTCTGGCCGTGCGTGCGGCTGAGCATCGGCACGGCGGCCAGCGCGTGGGCCATGTCGCGCAGCTTGGCGATCACGCCGTCGAGCGCCGGCAGCAGCACCTGCTCGCGCGCGCCTTTGAGCTGCAGGGCGTGGCTGGTGTTGTTGATGTCTTCGCTGGTGCAGGCGAAGTGGACGAACTCGGCCGCCTTCTCCAGCTCTGGCCGGGCTTCGAACTTCGACTTGATCCAGTACTCCACGGCTTTCACATCGTGGTTGGTCGTTTTTTCGATGGCCTTGATCGCTTCGCCATCGGCCTCACTGAAGTTTTTCACCAGGCCCAGCAGGTAGGTGCGCGCGCCGGGCGACAACGGTTTGAACTCGGCGAAGCCGGCGTCGGACAGGGCGATGAACCACGCGATCTCCACCTGCACGCGGCGGTGCATGTAGCCCAGCTCGCTCATCAGCGGGCGCAGGGCGGCCAGGCGGTTGGCATAACGGCCGTCCAGCGGGGACAGGGCGGCGATCGGGGACAGGGCGGTGGCGGCCGCGCTGGCGGCGGCGGGGGCGGGGGTCGGGCGCATCCGGTGATTGTAGGAGTCCCCCATTTCCGCGGGGCTGCGTCAGCCGGGCGCCGGGGGTGTCTGGCTAGAATCGCCTTCCCCCGAACTCCCGGACGACCATGAAACTCATCGGCGCCATCACCAGCCCCTACGTGCGCAAAGTGCGCATCGTCATGGCCGAGAAGAAGCTCGATTACCAGTTCGTGCAGGAAGACGTCTGGTCCGCCGACACCACCATCGGCACCTCCAACCCCCTGGGCAAGGTCCCGTGTCTGGTGATGGAAGGCGGCGAGGCGGTGTTCGACTCGCGCGTCATCGTCGAATACCTCGACACGCTCTCGCCCGTGGGCAAGCTGATTCCCCCCAGCGGCCGCGAGCGCGCCGAGGTGAAGACCTGGGAAGCGCTGGCCGACGGCCTGCTCGACGCGGCCATCCTGGCCCGCCTGGAAGCCACCTGGGCCGGGCGCACGGCGGAGCAGCGCAGCCAGGCCTGGATCGACCGCCAGATGGACAAGATCCACGCCGCGCTCAAGGCCATGGGCCGCGGGCTGGGCGACAAGCCGTTTTGCAGCGGCATTCACCTGAGCCTGTCCGACATCGCCGTCGGCTGCGCGCTGGGCTACCTCGATTTCCGCTTCCCGGTGATCGACTGGCGCAGCGAGCACCCCAACCTCGCCAAGCTCGCCGAGAAGCTCAACCAGCGCCAGAGCTTCATCGACTCCAAACCCGCCTGAACCAAGGTCCCCCGCTGGCGGCTCGCCGGTGGCCCGCACCGCGCCCGCGCTCCCGCGAATGCCGCGGAACTGGCTCCGCCAGGCCGCAGGCATTGCCCCCTGGGGGGTGACGCGCCACCGGCGCGGCGCGGGGGGATCAACTGCCAGCGCGTTTTTTGAGCCAGCGCATCAGGCCGCCGAGCAGCGGCAGCTTCTCATACAGCTCTTCGGCGGCGTCCCAGTAGTCGCGGTGGTCGCTCACGCGGCCGTCGGGGGCCAGCCGCAGGTGCGAGCCGCCGCGGATGACCTGCGCGGTCTGGGTGTCGAAGCGCTTGAAGCGGAAGCGGAACTCCCACGCGAGAAAGGCCTGGCCGCCGTCCACCACCCGCTCGGTCACCACGAAGTGCGGTCCGTCGAGGCTGACGAACATGTGGGCGAAGATGGCGCGGATCGCGGCCACGCCCCGCACTTCGTTGAACGGGTCCTTGAAGCGCGCGTCGGCCGTGTAGTGCTCGGCCAGGCGGTCGAGGTTGTCCGGCGCGATGGCCTCAAAGTAGGTGCACAGCCGGTCCACGGCGGCGCGGGGGTCGGCGGCGACTTGGATTGTGTCGGCGGGTTCCATGCGCGTCACAGGCCGGTCATGCGCCGCACCAGCGGGAAGAACAGCCGGTAGGGCAGCAGGCGCAGCAGCTTCATTGCGCGGGTGAAGCGCTTGGGGTAGTGGATCTCAAAGGCGCCCCGTTCCCAGTCCGCGATCATGGATTCCGCGGCCTCGGCGGGCGTGATGAGGGCGGGCATGGTGAAGTCGTTCTGCGCCGTCAGCGGCGTCTGCACGAAACCGGGGTGAACCACGCTCACGCCCACGCCCAGCGGCCCAAGATCCAGGTAGAGGTTCTCCGCCAGGTTGGTGAGGGCGGCCTTGGTCGGGCCGTAGGCCAGGCTCTTGGGCAGGCCACGGAAGCCCGCCACGCTGCTGATGAGGCTGAGGTGGCCGTGGCCCTGCATGACCAGCGCCGGCACCAGCGCGTCCATCAGGTGCAGCGCGCCCACGTAGTTGATGTCGAGGTGGCGCCGCAGGTCGGCCATGTCGATGGCGGTGGCGCGCATCTCGCGGTAGTGGCCGGCGCAGTACACGACCAGGTCGAGCGGCCCTTGCGCCAGGATGGCGCGCGTGGTGGCGTTCACGGCCGCGGCGTTGGTGACGTCCAGCGGCCAGGCCTGCGCCAGCGCGCCGTCGCGCGGCGGATGGGCGTCAACAAAGGTCTGCAGGGCCTCGGCCTTGCGGGCCGACAGCAAGACCTGGGCGCCACGCCGGTACAGGGCCTCGGCGCAGGCTTCGCCGATGCCGCTGGAGGCGCCGACCAGCCAGACGCGGCGGCCCCGCCAATCGGTGATCGGCGGGTTCAGCGGCGCGAACAGACCGCGGCGGGCGGGCGGTGCGGTCGGTGGCCGGGCGCTGCGCGCGGTACCGGCGGTGTGGGGCAGGGAGGTGTTCATGGCCGCTTCACGAAGGTCAGCGTGACCTCGCCCAGCCGCACGCCGAACTTGCTCATCTCGGCCTTGTTGAGCATCACGCGGTCGTCCATCAGGTACATCCAGTCGTCGAACTGCACTTCCCACACGCGGCCCTCCACCGGCAGCAGCAGGGTGTAGTTCCAGCGGAAGGCGTTGCCGCGGGTTTCGCCCACCGCCTCGCCCTTCACGTCGTCGGCGGTGCCGCTGTAGCGGCCGTCGCCGAGGTACTTCAGGCGCCAGATGCGCTTCTGGGTGGTGCCGTCGGAGTAGATGAAGTCCTCGTCGAGCACGCCCTCGTTGCCGTTCCAGGTGCAGCGCATCACGACCGTGAAGCGCTTGACCACGGCGCCGCTGCGGTCGGTGAAGATGCCGAAGGCGTCGAGCGTGCCGTTGAAGTACTGGCGCAGGTCGAGCACGGGCTTTTCGTTGGCGTACTGCGCGATCTGCGGGCCGGCGCAGCCGGCGAGGGTGACGGTGCCGGCGATGCCGGCGGCGAGCAGGAGTCGTCGTTGCATGGCGGTCTCAGGTCGTGGTGTGGGGGGAGGGCGCCGCGGGCGCGGCGGAGGGACGGATGACCAGGGTGTAGAGCGCACCGGCGGCCAGGAGTTTGAGCGCGCAGGGCAGCAGGCAGTAGGCGATGGTGAGCGTTTGCAGCGCCTCGGGGTCGCGCGCGCCGGGGCTGTAGCCGAACCAGCCCAGCAGCGGCAGGGCCAGGCCGGCGGCCAGGGCGAGGTTGAGCTTGTTGGCGAAGTTCCACCAGCCGAAGTAGGCGCCTTCGCCGCGGCCGCGCTCGCCGAGCTGGCCGATCAGGCCGGCGAGCAGGGCGCTGGGCAGGGTGAGGTCGGTGCCCAGGGCGATGCCCGAGAGCGCGCAGACCACGAGGAAGGGCACCACATCGCCGGCGCCCAGCGTGGCCGCCCAGACGAACACGGCCACGGCCAGCGCCATGCCGGCCATCCAGGTGGGCGCCAGGCCCCAGCGCCCGACCAGCCGCACCCACAGCGGGATCGACAGCGCTGCGCAGAGGAAATAGACGCCGAGGAATGCCGGCTCCACCGAGGCCGGCGCCTGCAGCCGGTCCTGCACGAAGAACAGCACCAGCGTGGCGGGCACGGCGCTGGCCGTGCCGTTGATGACGAAGACGGCGAGCAGCCGCCGGAACGCCGGCTGGCGCAGCGGCGAGACGCGCGGTGCCGCGTCGCTCAGCGACGGGCTCGGGGGCGGGACGAGGCTGCGCGACCAGGCCAGCATGCCCAGCGCCAGCAACACCGCGAAGGCGATGACGGTGGCGCCCAGGCCGGCGGCGGTGGGTAGCACGGCGGCCGTGAGCACGCCGACCAGCGCCAGCGCCTCGCGCCACGCCACCACCCGGCTGCGCTGCGCTTCGCTGCCGCCCAGCCGCGCGCCCCAGGCCTGGTGCGCCACGCTGACGATGCTGAAGGCGGTGTAGGTGAAGGCCATGACCAGGCCGGCCCAGGTCAGCAGCGCAAAGGTGCTGCCGCGCACCGCGGTGGGCGGGAACAACAGGCCCCACAGGCCCAGCGCCAGCGCCACCGCGGCCAGCGCCGCCACGGCGAGCACGGCGCGCTGGTCGCGCGCGGCCAGCCGGTCGCACCAGCGGCCGATGATCGGATCGAGCACCGCGTCGACCAGCCGCGCGCCCAGCAGCACACCACCCAGCGCGCCCAGCGGCGCGGCGAATTCGCGCGCATAGTGGTTGGGCAGGATCACGTACAGCGGCAGCGCCACGAAGGCCAGCGGCAGCCCGAGCAGGCCGTAGCTCAGGCCGTGGCGCCAGGCGCCCGGGCCGATGAAGCGCGCGGCCGGGTCGGCGGCGCGGTGGGGGGCGGTCATGGCGCGCGCGGCGGGGCCGCCAGGGCCTGCAGCAGCGTCTCGCGCATGCGCGGCTGCGAGGTGCGGGGTGAGAGCCAGATGCCGAAGAAGCGGCGCGAGAAGGCGTCGTCCGCCACCTCGCCGAGCAGGCGCCCGTTGAGGTAGAAGCGCGCGCCGCTGCCGGGCACGTGAACGCCGGTGATGCGGTCGCCGCGCTGCACGTTGGGGAACAGGCGGGCCATCGCGTCGAGCCAGCGCGCGGCCTGCGCGTCGTCGAGCGCGCCGGTGTGGCGCATTTCGTCGACCGAGCGCTCGGCGATGTCCTTGCCGTCGAAGTTGCGCAGGTAGTTCAGCTCCAGCGCGAAGCGGTGCTCGCCGAAGCGCGCGGCGTCGAAGCCGGGCAGGGTGTAGAGCGTGGCGTCATAGATGTCGAAGCCCCACACCTTCAGCCGCGCCCGGCCGCTGGCGGCCTTGTCCTGCAGCGCGGCGGTGAGCGTGGGTTCGGCCGGCGCCGGCTGCGCGGCCACCGGGCCGCTGGCCAGCAGGAGGCCGGCGGCCAGCAGGGCGCCCGAGGCGGCGAGGCGGGCGCGGGCGGGCAGGGATCGGGTGGCGGGTCGGACGTCCATGGCGGATCGCTCCGGGCTCAGGCGGGCTTGTGCAGCGTGTACTGCACGACATCGATGCTGCGGCCGCGGAAGCCCGCCTCGCAGTACGCGAGGTAGAACTCCCAGATGCGCAGGAAGCGCTGGTCGAAGCCTTGGGCGAGCACGCGCTCCTGCTCGTGCAGGAAGCGCTCGCGCCACAGCGCCAGCGTGCGGGCGTAGTCGAGGCCGAAGGCGAATTCGTCGCTGACCTGCAGGCCGGCGGCGCGCGCCTGGGCGCGGAACTCGCGCGGGCAGGGCAGGCAGCCGCCGGGGAAGACGTACTGCTGGATGAAGTCGGTGCCCTTGATGTAGCGGTCGAACAGCGCGTCGTCGATGACGATGCTCTGGATGCAGGCGCGCCCGCCCGGTTTGAGCAGCCGGGCGACGGTGCGGAAGTAGGTCGGCCAGTACTCGCGCCCGACGGCTTCGATCATTTCGATCGAGCAGATGGCGTCGAACGGCGGGTCCTGGATGTCGCGGTAGTCCTGCAGCCGCAGGTCGGCGCGGTCGGTGCGGCCGATGCGCGCCATGCGGTCCTGCGCCCAGGCCAGCTGCTCGGTCGACAGCGTCACGCCGGTGAGGTGGGCGTCGAACTCGGTGGTGGCTTTTTCGGCGAGCGCGCCCCAGCCGCAGCCGATCTCCAGCACGCGCTCACCCGGCTTGACCTGCACCATGCGCAGCGCACGCCGCACCTTGGCGTGCTGCGCTTCGACCAGCGATTGCTCGGGCGTCTCGAACCAGGCCGACGAGTAGTTCATGGTCTCGTCGAGCCACAGGCCGTAGAAGGCGTTGCCCAGGTCGTAGTGGGCGTGGATGTTTTTGCGGCTGTTGGTCTTGCTGTTGCGGTTGAGCAGGTGGCGGATGCGGTACGCCAGCCGACCCAGCCAGGAGCCGTAAATGACGTCCTCCACCTCGCGGCGGTTGGCCAGCATCAGCTCCAGCAGCGCGGTGAGGTTGGGCGTGCTCCAGTCGCCGTTGATGAAGGTTTCGGCGAAGCCGATGTCACCCGATTTCAGCGCCGCGCCGCAGACCGCCCAGTTGTGCAGCTTCATGCTGGCGTGCGGGCCTTCGGTGCTGCCGAAGCGCTGCACGCTGCCGTCGGGCAGGGTCACGGTCAGGCTGCCGTGGGAGAGGCGCTGCAGCAGCTGCAGCGTGGTGCGCGCGGCGGCGGGGGCGTTGTCCGGCAGGGCGAAGCCGGCGGGCTGTCGGGTGGCGGTCTGGCTGGTCATGGGCGGACGGTGGCGGTCGGGCGGTCTGGGTCGGACGATCCTGGGCGGCGGTCACAGCGGCCGCTGGGCCGAGGTGATGAAGTCGCGCGGGGCGGGCGGTTGGCGGAAGAACGGGGCGCGCTTGATCCACAGGCGCAGGGCCTGCCAATGGATGCGGGCGATCACGCCGAGCGTCATGGCGGGGTAGGACCACAGGGCGCGGCGCGTGGTGGTGGCGTCCAGCGGCACGAGATCGCCGCTCACGCTGGTGTTGAGCAGCGCCGGCGCCTCGGGGCGCTCGTCGTCGAAGTAGTCGATGCGCGCCACCGTGCGCGGCACGGCGCCCACGGCGCTCGGGCGTTCGGTTCGCATGAACACGAAGCGGTAGCGGCCCTGCACCGGGCAAAACGGCGAGACGTGAAACACCTTGGCGGCTTCGCAGGGCTGGCCGTAGGTGGGGGCGTCGAGCAGGTAACCGTGGCGCTCGCCGAAGGTGTTGTTCACCTCGGCCAGCACGGCGCGCAGCGAGCCGTCGGGGCGGTGGCAGTACCAGAAGCTCACCGGCTTGAAGACAAAGCCCAGCACGCGCGGGTAGGTGTGCAGCCAGACTTCGCCGGTGGCGTCGTGGATGCCGTGGCTGGCCAGGACCTCGTCGAGCCAGCTCAGCGCGTCCTCGCGGCCGTCGCCGTGGTCGCGGTCGTGGAAGCTCAGGGCGGCGGCGCGGTTGCGTGCCAGCGCGCCGGGGCCGTGGGCGCGCAGGCTGCGCATCGGCAGCATCAGGAAATAGGTCGGGTAGACGAAGGCGTTGTGGCGCGGGCGGTGCCGCGTGTGGCGCACGCGGCCGAAGCCGATCAGCGGCTCGGCCGGCCGGCCTAGCAGCTCAAGCGCCGCGGTGTTCACGCAAACACCCCCGGCAGCGCGTCGCGGCGCGCCTGGTCGTCGGTGGTCCGCGGCGTGAGGCCAAACGCGTCGATCAGGGCGCGCGCGGCCTGCAGCCCGGCCTTCAGGCCGTCCTCGTGGAAACCGTAGCCGCACCAGGCGCCGGCGTAGAAGGTCTTGAGGTGGCCCTGCAGCTGCGGCACGCGGCCTTGCGCGCGGATGGCGCCGAGATCAAACACCGGGTGGTCGTAGTCCCAGGCGCCGACCACGGTGCGTTCGTCGATCGGCTGCGTCGGATTCAGCGACACCACCACCGGTTGCTTCACCGGCAGCGGCTGCAGGCGGTTGAGCAGGTAGTGCAGGCACACGCGGGCCGACTCCTGCGCGGCCGGCGCGCGCTCGTAGTTCCACGCCGCCCACGCCGACTCGCGCTGCGGCAGCACGCGCACGTCGGTGTGCAGCAGCGCGCGGTTGGCCTGGTAGCGGATCGCCCCCAGCACCTCGCGCTCATCCGCCGAGGCCTCGCCGCCGAGCAGGCGCAGCGACTGGTCGGAGTGGCAGGCCAGGATCACCGCATCGAACCGTTCCACCCGTCCGGCGCTGACCACGCGCACGCCTTCGGCGTCGCGCAGGATCTGCTGGACCGGCGTCTTCAGCCGCTTGTCGGCGATGCGGTCGGTGATCTTGTGCACGTACTGGCGCGCGCCGCCGGCCACCGTGTACCACTGCGGCCGGTTGGCGATCTGGATCAGGCCGTGGTTGTGGCAGAAGCGCACCATCGTGGCGACCGGGAATTGCAGCATCTGGTCCGTCGGGCAGCTCCAGATGCAGCCCATCATCGGCAGGAAATACCAGTCGCGGAATTCGGCGGAGAAGCCCTGCTCGCGCAGGAAATCGCCCAGGGGTTGCAGCAGCGGGCTGTTCGGGCGCAGGTCTTCGCCGCGCTCGGCCAGCCGGGTGGTCACCCGGTTGAAGCGCACGATGTCGGCCAGCATGCGCCAGAAGCGCGGGTTGAGCAGGTTGCGGCGCTGGGCGAACACCGTCGACAGCGACGAGCCGCTCCACTCCAGCGACCCGCCATCGGGCGCGGCGCCGGGCGCCTGCACCGAAAACGACATGTCCGATTCAGCGATCGGCACGTCGAGCTGCGAAAACAGCGCCAGCAGGTTCGGGTAGGTGCGCTCGTTGAGCACCAGAAAGCCCGTGTCCACGCCGAAGCTCACCGGCCGGCCCTGCGCGTCGGGCAGGGTCATGTCGACCGTGTGGGTGTGACCGCCGAAGTAATCGTTGGCCTCAAACAGGGTGATGTCGGCCAGGCCTTGCAGCGTGTGGGCTGCCGCCAGCCCGGAAATGCCGGAGCCGACGACCGCCACCCGGGGCATCGGACGCACCAGCGGCGCGCCGTTGGGCGTGCTGGGCGTGTGCGGGTCGGTGTACATCAGCACACCTCCCGCGCCGGAAAAGAAAGGCCTGCGAAGCGCCCCGAAACGAACAAGGGAGGGAGGGAGGAGGAGGAGAAGCGCCTCGGGATTGCAGGCCTTGCGGCCAGGCTTCGCAGTGCAAAACGGGGATCGAACCTCCCACCGCTTACCGCCGCTGAGAGCGCGGGGCGGTCGGAAAAGTTCCGACGGGTGTGACGGTGGGTCGGGAGGGGCATGCGGTGGCTCCGTGGACCGGCGGACGATCCGCCGTGAAAACCGATTGGTCTCATTGTGACTGATCAGTCACGATTTGGTCGAGAGCATTTGCTCGATAACCTTCACGAACTGGGGGTCTTTGGGTTCGACCGCGCTGGGGAAGCTGCGCACCGTCTGGCCGTCGCGGGCGATCAGGTACTTGTGGAAGTTCCATTGCGGGCGCTGGCCGGTGCGCTCGGCGAGCTGGCGGTACAGCGGGTTGGCCTGTGGGCCGACCACGTGGGACTTGCTGAACATCGGGAATTTCACGCCGAAGGTGTTTTCGCAGAAATCGGCGATCGCCCGGTTGTTGCCCGGCTCCTGCTGGCCGAAATCGTTGGCCGGAAAGCCCAGGACCGTCAGCCCGCGCGCCTGGTAGCGCGCGTGCAGCGCTTCCAGGCCCTCGTACTGCCCGGTGAAGCCGCAGTAGCTGGCGGTGTTCACCACCAGCAGCACGCGCCCGGCGTACTGGCACAGCGACTGAGGCTTCTCGTCCTGTAGGCGGTCGAAGCGGTGCTGCAGCAGCGCCGGGCAGGCCGCGGCCGGGGTGCCCTGGGCCCACGCGGGCAGGGCCAGCGCGGCCGCGGCCCCGGCGAGCAGGCGGCGCCGCGCGAGCGCGTCCCGCGGGGGTGCCGCAGGGACATTGGTGATAAACGTCGCTACTTTCATGCGGTGACCTCCATAATCCGGGCGCCGCGCACCCAATTTGTCCATGACAAACCAGAGCTTACCCACACCCGAGGGACACAGCATCGCCGATGTCGAGCGTGACACGGGGCTGTCCAAGGACACCTTGCGCGTGTGGGAGCGCCGCTATGGCTTCCCGACGCCCACGCGCGACGCCCAGGGCGAGCGCCGCTACGACGACGACCAGCTGGTGCGCCTGCGTCACATCCGCCGTCTCATCGATGCGGGCCACCGGCCGGGCCAAGTGGTGGCGCTGCCGCTGGAGCGGCTGCTGGAACTGGATACGTCACCGCCGGCCCGCCGGATTCAAACCCCCGACGCCGGTGCGGACACCGTGGCCGAGCGCGAACACTGGCTGCGCCTGCTGCGCGCCCAGGACGCCCCGGCCCTGCGCGCCCGGCTGCAGCTCATGCTGGCCGAGCGCGGCCTGGGGCGCACCATCGTCGAGGGCATCGCGCCCATGAACGTGCAGGTGGGGCAGGCCTGGCTGGACGGCGCGCTGGCGGTGTACGAGGAACACCTCTACACCGAGATCGTGCAGGCCACGCTGCGCCAGTCGCTCGCGCTGGTGGCCGGCGCGCGGCCTGCCATACCGCCCCGCGTGTTGCTGACCACCCTGCCGGGCGAGGTCCACGCGCTGGGCTTGCTGATGGCCGAGTGCTTCCTCGTGCTGGAGCGCTGCCACACCATTCCGCTGGGCACGCAGACGCCGCTGGGCGACGTGGTGAAGGCGACTGAGGCGGGGAGCGCCGACATCGTCGCCCTGAGTTTCACCGCCGGCCAGAACCCACGCGAGGTGAAAACCGCGTTGCAGCAGTTGCGCGAGCGGCTGCCGGCGCACGTGGAAATCTGGGCCGGCGGCCAATGCCCGGCCCTGTACAAACCGCTGCCGCGCGGCGAGCCGCGGGTGTTCTACCCCATGGGCCGCCTGCAGGACGTGGCGGTCGGCGTGGCCCGCTGGCGCGCTGAAGCCGCGCAGCGCGCCTGAGGCCCGGCGGCATGGCGCGCGAGCGGTCTGCCGGTTTCAAGGGCAACAAGGCAGCCCTGCCCAGCAAGCCATGCCTGGCCTGCGGCCGGCCCATGAGCTGGCGCAAGAAATGGGCGCTGAACTGGGACGCCGTGAAGTACTGCAGCGACCGCTGCCGCGCCCAGGGCGCCGCGCGCTGAAGCCGCGCCGCGCGCCGCCCGTCTGATGCCTGCCGTCCTGCCATGACACTCCCGCTGCGACACCTCGTGCTGGTGCTGGGCGACCAGCTCTGGGCGGGCAACCCCGCACTCGACGGCTTCGATCCCGCGCAGGACGCGGTGCTGCTGATCGAGGCGCCCGGCGAAGCCACCCACGTCTGGAGTCACAAGGCGCGCATCGCCGTGTTCCTGGCCGCCATGCGCCACTTCAGCCACGACCTGCGCGCGCGCGGCTGGCCGGTGCAGCACATCGCGCTCGACGACCCCGCCCACGCCGAGCGGCCCGGCTTGCTGCAGCGGCTGGCCGCCGTGCTCGCCGAGCGCCGGCCGCGCGCGCTGCACGTGTGCGAGCCCGGCGAGTGGCGCCTGGCCGACGGCCTGGCGGCCACGGCGCGCGAGGCCGGCGTGCCGATCCAGGTGTGGGAGGACGCGCATTTCCTGTGCAGCCGCGGGCGTTTTGCCCGCTGGGCCAAAGGCCGCAAGGAATGGCGGCTGGAGTTTTTCTACCGCGAGATGCGCCGCGAGCACCGGGTGTTGATGGACGGCAGCGAGCCGGTCGGTGGCCAGTGGAACTTCGACGCCGACAACCGCAAGGCCTACCCCAAGGCCGGCCCTGGCGCCATTCCCGAGCCGGCCCGCTTCGAGCCCGACGCGATCACCCGCGAGGTGCTCGACCTCGTCCAGCGCCGCTTCCCCGACCACCCCGGCGACCTCGACAGCTTCGCGTGGCCGGTCACGCCCGCGCACGCCCGCGAGGCGCTGCAACGCTTCATCGACGAACGCCTGATCGGCTTTGGCGCGTATCAGGACGCGATGTGGAGCGACACACCGTTCGGCTGGCACTCGCTGCTGTCGGTGGCGCTCAACCTGCACCTGATCGACCCGCGCGAGGTGATCGCCGCCGCCGAGGCCGCCTGGCGCGAGCGCGGCGCGCCGCTGGCCGCGGTGGAAGGATTCATCCGGCAGATCCTGGGCTGGCGCGAATTCATCCGCGGCGTCTACTGGCTCGACATGCCCGGCCTGCAAAGCGCCAACCACTACGGTCATCAGCGCCCGCTGCCCGCGTGGTACTGGACCGGCGACACCCGCATGGCCTGCCTGCGCGACGCCATCGGCCAGACGCTGCGCCACGGCTACGCCCACCACATCCAGCGCCTCATGCTCACCGGCCAGTTCGCCCTGCTCGCCGAGGTCGACCCGCGCGCCGTGGCCGACTGGTACCTGGCGGTCTACGTCGACGCGATCGAGTGGGTGGAATTGCCCAACGTGGCCGGCATGGCGCTGTTTGCCAACGGTGGGCGCTTCACCAGCAAACCGTACGTGGCCAGCGGCGCCTACATCGACCGCATGAGCAACCACTGCCGGGGCTGCGCCTACCGCCCCGGCGAGCGCACCGGCGAGCGCGCCTGTCCGTTCACCACGCTCTACTGGAACTTTCTCGACCGCCACGAAGCCGAACTCGCCAGCAGCCCGCGCACCGCGCTGATGGTGAAAAACCTGCAGCGCCTGCCGGCGGAGGAACGCGAATCCGTGCGCCAGCACGCCGCGTATCTCTTGTCGCGGCCATCGGAATTGTGAGCCGCCGGCGGGCCCCCTTGCCTACAATACCGCGCGACGCCGCGCCCGCATCTGGAAGAACGACCATGCTGTACCCCGAACTGTTCAAGCAACTGGAATCCGTCCGCTGGGACATGGACAAGGACATTCCCTGGTCGAGCTTCGACGCCAGCCTGCTCACCGACGAACAGGCCCAGACCATCAAGATGAACGCGATCACCGAGTGGGCCGCACTGCCGGCCACCGAGATGTTCCTGCGCGACAACCGCGACGACTCGGATTTCTCGGCCTTCATGTCGATCTGGTTCTTCGAGGAGCAGAAGCACTCGCTGGTGCTGATGGAGTACCTGCGCCGCTTCCGCCCCGACCTCGTGCCCACCGAGGCGGAGTTGCACGAGATCCGCTTCGAGTTCGACCCGGCGCCCGCGCTGGAGACGCTCATGCTGCATTTCTGCGGCGAAATCCGCCTGAACCACTGGTACCGCCGCGCGGCCGAGTGGCACACCGAGCCGGTGATCAAACACATCTACACCACGCTGTCGCAGGACGAAGCCCGCCACGGTGGCGCCTACCTGCGCTACATGAAACGCGCCATCGGCAAATTCGGCGACGAGGCCCGCGCGGCGTTCGCCAAGGTGGGCGTGCTCATGGCCAGCGCCCGCCGCACCGCCCAGGCCCTGCACCCCACCAACCTGCACGTCAACAAGGCCCTGTTCCCCAACGACACCATCCAGAGCCGCCTGCCCGACCCCGAATGGCTGGAGCACTGGCTGGACAAGCAGATCGCCTTCGACGCGGTGTGGGAGAGCAAGGTGGTCGAGCGCATCCTGCACAACATGAGCCTGCTCATGAACCAGAGCTTCCAGACCGTGCAGGAACTCAACCGCTTTCGCAAGTCGCTGGCCACGCCCGCCGGCGCGGCGCCGCAGGCGGCCTGAGGTTTCGCACGCGCCCGGTCAGGCGCGGACGCCGGACGGTCGCGGCCACGCCGCGGTCAGCAGGCCCAGACCCACGCCCCACAGCACGCCGGCCAGGTGTGCCGCCTGCACGACCGACGTGTCGATGCCGGCGTCCCACACCACCGGCTGCGCCCAGCCCCGCTCCAGCACCACCTTCGTGCCCACGCCCAGCGCCAGCAGGGCGCCCCAGCGGCGCGCCTTCGGCACCGGCAGGCGACCCAGCACCAGGTGGCAGGCCAGCACCATGGCCCCGGCGTGCAGCAGGCCCGAGAGACCCACCGCGTAGCCGATGTGCGGCCACAGGATCAGGCTGAGTTGCGTCAGCGGCCAGGCCAGCAACCAGGCCAGCGTGGCCGGCCACGGCGGGCGCACCACCCAGGCAAACGCCACCAGCGCACCCAGGGCCAGCTGATTGCCGATCAGGTGGGGCGTGTTCACGTGCACCCAGGCGCTCGTCCACAGCGTCCACACGCGCCCGGTCCAGTCGTCGGCGCGCCAGATCAGCGTCTGCACCGCGCTTTCCTGGCCCCACCACAGGATCATGCTGACCACGCCATGCACCCCGCACAGCAGGAGCCACCACGACGAGCGTTTCATGCCGCGCTAAGCACGTGGCGCCACAGCGCCGTCACCGCGTTGGCCGCGTCGGCCGCCTGCTCGGGTGGCACTTGGGTGGGCGCTTCATCGAGCCGCGCGCGGTGCTGGATCTGCCGCAGGTCGCGGTAGGCGTTGGCCGCCGCCTGCCCCACACCCGCCGGCAGCAGGCCCGCCGCCTCGGCGCGCTGCAGCAGGCTGATGTTGCCGGCGTTGTCGCGCAGGGCCGGGTGGTCGGCCGAATGCAGCAGCACAAGGTACTGCACGACGAACTCCACGTCCACCATGCCGCCCGGGCTGTGCTTCACGTCAAACGCCTCGCCGCGCACCGGGTGCGCCGCCCGCACCTTCGCGCGCATGGCGGTGATCTCCTGCGCCAGCGCCGCTGCGTCGCGGGGCGCCGCGATGACCGCGGCCCGCACCGCCTCGAAGCGCCGCGCCAGGGCGTCGTCGCCGAGCACGCAGCGCGCCCGCGTCATCGCCTGGTGTTCCCAGGTCCAGGCGGTGTTGCTGCCGCGCTGGGTCTGGTATTTCTCGTAGGCCTCGAAGCTCGTCACCAGCAGGCCGGAGTTGCCGTTCGGGCGCAGCGCCGTGTCGATCTCGAACAGGTCACCCTCGCCGGTCTTGACGGTGAGCCAGTTGATGAGTTTGCGCACGAAGGCGGCGTAGACCTCGGGCGCGCTGTCGTGCGGGTCGTCGTACACGAACACGATGTCCAGGTCGGAGCCATAGCCCAGCTCTTTGCCGCCGAGCTTGCCGTAGCCGATCACGGCGAAGGCCGGCTCGTCCCGGTGGCGGTTCTTCAGCCGCTGCCAGCACCAGCGCGCGGTCAGCGCCAGCACGGTGTCGGCCAGCGCGGAGAGGTCGTCGGCCACCTGCTCGACGCTGAGCACGCCTTCCACGTCGCGCGCCAACGTGCGGAACACCTCGGCGTGGTGCGCGCGGCGCAGCAGGTTGAGCAGCGCTTCCTCGTCGTCCTCGCCGGTGCGGTGCAGCGAGGCGCGGCGGTCTTCGAGGTCGGCGGTGAACTGCCGCGCGTCGAATCGCTCGGCCAGCAGTTGCTGGCTGGCCAGCTCGTCGATCACGCCGGGGTGCTGGATCAGGTAGCGCGCCGGCCACTTCGCCGCGCCCAGCAGGCGCAGCAGGCGCTCGTGGACCGAGGGCCGCTCCTGCAGCAAGGCGAGGTAGCTTTCGCGCCGCAGCAGCGGCTCGATCCAGTCGGCCATGCGCAGCGCGGCCAGCTCGCTCACCCGGCCGTCGTCGATCCAGGCGCCGGTGCGCTGCACCAGCCGCACCAGCCGCGCCCGCGTGTCCTCGCGCAGCGCCTGCACGCGCGGGTGCTCCGCCCACGCCGCCACCTTGGTCGCCAGCGCCGGCGGCAACGAGGGCAGCACGCCGGCCAGGTCGGTCGGCGGCGCTCCGTCGGCGCGGTTGCCCGGGCAGCCCTTGCCCTGGCACTGGCCCTTGCCGGGCCCGCCGAGCAGGATGTCGAATTCTTCGGCGACCACCTCGCGGTGCGCGTCCAGCGCGTGCAGAAAGGCGCAGGTGGTGGCGTAGCCGAGCGTGGCGGCGATCCAGGCCAGGTCGTCGTCCCGCTCGGGCATCACGTGCGTCTGCTGATCGTCGAGGTACTGGATGCGGTGCTCCACCCGGCGCAGGAACGCGTAGGCCTCGGCCAGCGCCTGCGCCTTGGGCTCGGGCATCAGACCGGCGCGCGCCACGCGCTGCAGCGCGTCCAGCGTGGGCCGGGTCCGCAGCTCGGGGAACTGGCCGCCGCGCACCACCTGCAGCAGCTGCACCGTGAACTCAATTTCGCGGATGCCGCCGCGCGACAGCTTCACGTCGTTGGCCCGGCCGGGATGGCCGGCGGCGCGTTTGGCCGCGTGGTCGCGGATCTGCCGGTGCAGCCCGCGCAGGGACTCGAACACGCCGTAGTCGAGGTAGCGGCGGAACACGAAAGGCAGCACGGTGGCGCGCAGCGCCAGCACGCCGCGGCCGCGCCGCTCGGCCGCCGGCGCGATCACCCGGCTCTTGAGCCACGCGAAACGTTCCCACTCGCGGCCCTGCACCAGGAAATACTCTTCCAGCGCGCCCAGCGACACCACGCTGGGCCCGGAGTTGCCGTTGGGCCGCAGCGCGAGGTCGACGCGGAACACGCAACCGTGGTCGGTGGTTTCGCCGACGGTGGCGTGGATGTGCTTGACCGCCTTGGCGAAGTACTCGTGGTTGCTGATGCGCGCGCGGCCCTCGGCGTTGCCGGCGGTCTCGCCGTCCTGGTCGTAGACGTAGATGAGGTCGATGTCGCTGGACACGTTGAGCTCGCGCGCCCCGAGCTTGCCCATGCCGATCACCCACAGGGCGGCGCGTTCGCCGCTGGTCTCACCGATCGGCGCGCCGTGCAGTTCGTCGAGTTCGCGGAACGCCAGCGCGCAGGCCTCGTCCAACGCGAGTTCGGCCAGTTCGGTGACCGCGCGCGTCACGCCGCCCAGCGGCGCGTCGGCCTCGCAGTCCAGCACGGCCAGCCGCTCCAGCACCAGGTGACGCAGCACCCGCAGCGCCGCCGGCGTGGCCAGCCCGCGCGCGCGCAGCGCGGCCAGCGCCGGGGTCATGGTGTCCAGGGTGGGCAGGCCCGGGGGCAGCAGCGCCAGTTCGTCGGCATAGCGCCGGCGCACCCGCTGCACGAAGCGGCTGTGGGTGGCCTGCCGGTGGCTGGCGTCCAGTCGGGCCCAACCGGGCCCACCGGGCGAAGAACAAGCGTCGGCCGGCGCCGATGCGGGGGGCTCACGGGCCGTCATAATTTGTGGTGAACATGGATCACATCAGTCAGGCGCCCGGCGCGGAAGCGGATTCGCTGGTCCCCGCGCCACGCCGGCTGCGGGCCTGGGCCCGCGTCACCCGCTGGCTGCTGGGGTTGGTGGCGACGGCCTGGGCCGTGTTCTTCCTCACCTGGCTGGTCCTGCACGCGGCCATTGTGCCGCGAATCGACCAGTGGCGCCCCGACCTGGAACGCTGGGCCTCACGCGCGATGGGGTTGCCCGTCACCGTGGGCGACATCCGCGCGGTGGCGACCGCGCCCGGCCCCCTTGGCCTGCCGCCCCTGATGCCCGCTTTTGAGCTGCGCGACCTGCGCGTGGCCGACGCCGCCGGCCGGCCGGCGCTGGCGCTGCCGCGCGTGCTGGTGGCGGTGTCGCCGCGCTCGCTGTGGCGCGGCGGTGTGGAGCAGCTGGTGATCGACGCGCCGGCGCTGGATGTGCGGCGCACGGCCGACGGCCGCATCGAGGTCGCCGGCATCGACCTCGGCCGCCCGGCCGGTGGCGGGCAGGCGGCGGCCGACTGGTTCTTTGACCAGCCCGAGGTCGCGGTGCGCGGCGGCACCGTGCGCTGGACCGACGAACGCCGCGCGCAGCCGCCGCTGGCGCTGGAACAGCTCGACTTCGTGGCCCGCAACACGGCGCGCCGCCACACCCTGCGCCTGGACGCCACGCCCCCCGCCGACTGGGGTGACCGTTTCAGCCTGCGCGCGCGCCTGCGCGAGCCCTTGCTTGATTTCGCGCCACGCGCCCCCGGTGAGGCGGTCTGGCAGCGCTGGGACGGCGAGCTCTACGCCGAGCTGCCGCGCGCCGATGTGGCGCGGCTGCGTCACCACGCCGATCTCAGCGAGTGGGGCGTGGCCGTGCGGGCCGGCCAGGGCCGGCTGCAGGCCTGGGCCGACGTGGTGCGCGGTCGCGTGGCCGGCGGCGCGGCGGTGGTGGCGCTGCGCGACGTCGATGTGCAACTCGGCCGCGACCTGCCGCCGCTGGCGCTGACCCGGCTGGAGGGGCAACTCGCCGGCCAGTGGTCGGCGGAGGGCTTTTCGGTGGGCACCGACGCGCTGAGCTTCACCACCCGCGAGGGCGTGGTCTGGCCCGGCGGGCGCGTGCGGGTGAGCCACAGCACGGCGCCGCGACTGGCGGGCACCGAAGTCACGGCCGACGGCGTGGAGCTGGCCGCGCTGACCGCGCTGGCCGAGCGGCTGCCGCTGCCCACGCCGGTGCACGACTGGCTCGCCCGGCTGCGCCCGGCCGGGCGGGTGGACGGATTGAGCGCCCGCTGGCAGGGCCCGGACGCGCAGGGCCTGCAGGCCAAAGGCCGGGTGGTCGGTTTGTTCCTCACCGGCGAGCCGAGCGGGCGGATGTCGATTTCCGGGCGCTACCCGCTGCCGGGTCGGCCGGGCGTGGAGGGCGCGCTGGTGGAGTTCGACGCGCAGCGCCACGCCGGGCGCGCGCGGGTGCTGATCGAGCGCGGCGCGGTGAGTCTGCCGGGGGTTTTTGAGGACGAGCGCGTGCCGCTGGAGCGGCTGGAGGCGCGCGGCAGCTGGCGGCTGGACGGCGACCGCATCGACGTCACGCTGGACGAGGCCGCGCTGGCCAATGCCGACGTACAGGCCACGGCGCGCGGCCGCTGGCACACGGCCGATCCGGCCACCAGCCCGGCGCGCAGCCGCTTTCCGGGCGTGCTCGACCTCACGGCCAACCTGTCGCGCGCCGACCTGCGTGCGCTGCACCGCTACCTGCCGCTGACGGTGCCGGCCGAGGTGCGCGCCTACCTGGGCGAGGCGGTGCGCGCGGGCCAGGGGCGCGACGTGTCTTGGCGCATCGCCGGCGATTTGTGGAACGTGCCCTTCGATGCGCCCGGCGCGGCCGGGACCTTCCAGCTGGCGGGCGCGTTGGACGGTCTGGACATGGATTACCTGCCGGCCTCCCTGCAGCCCGCCGGGCAGGCGCCGTGGCCGGGCCTGCGGGGGGCGCGCGGCCAGCTGTCGATCGACCGGGCGAAGCTCGACATCGCGCAGATCGAGGCGGGCGTGGCGGGGGCGCCGGGCGTGCGACTGAGCGCGGGCACGCTGGGCGTGGACTCGCTGCACAGCTTCACGCCCACCCTGAGCGCCCGCTGGGACGCGCGCGGCCCGGCGCGCGAGGTGCTGGGCTTCGTGCAGGCGTCGCCGCTGAACGCGCTCACGCAGCAGGCGCTGGCGCGGGCGCGCATCACCGGCGCGGTGCAGGGCGAGGTGTCGCTGAGCGTGCCGCTGGCCGACCTGGCGCGCACGCGGGTGACCGGCACCGTGCAACTGCCGGGCAACGACCTGCAGATGACGCCCGACACGCCCACCCTGGCCCGCGCGCGCGGGCAGATCGTGTTCAGCGAGACCGGCTTCGCCGTGCGCAACGCGCAGGCCCGTGTGCTCGGCGGCGACTTGAGTTTCGAGGGCGGCCTGCGGCCGGACGCGCAGGGTCAGGCGCGCCTGCTGTTCCGCGGCCAGGGCAGCGTGACGGCCGAGGGCCTGCGCGATCCGCTGCTGGGGCCGCTGGCCCGGCTGGCGGGCGGCGCCAGTGGCGCCACGACCTACGCGGCGCAGCTCGGCTGGCGCGGCGGGGCCCCGGAGTGGCAGGTGGCCAGCAGCCTGCAGGGCCTGGCCCTGGCGTTGCCGGCGCCGCTGGGCAAGCGGGCCGAGACCACGCTGCCCTTGCGCGCCGAGCAGGCGGTGCAGGTGCTCGTGGGGTCGCAGGCGCAGACCGATCGCCTGCAGGTCACGCTCGGCCAGGCGGCCGCCCCGCTCCTGGACGCGCGCTGGGAACGCGAGCTGGGCGAGCGCGGGGCGCGGGTGCTGCGCGGCGTGGTGGCGCTGGGCGTGGAGCCTGCCGAGGCCCCGGCGTGGCCGGGCGACGGCGTGGTGGCGGCGGCGCGGCTGGCCGAGCTGGACGTGGACGCGTGGGAGCGCGCGCTGGCCGGTGTGGGGGTGGGGGCTGGCGGCGTGCTGGGCGGGGCGACGGTGGCCGGCGGCGATTACCTGCCCACGCGGCTGTCGCTGGATCTGCAGCAGCTGCGTGTGGCCGGCCGCCGCTTCGAGCGGGTCCTGGCGGGCCTGTCTCGCGAGGCCGGCGTGTGGCGCGCCAACGTGGAGGCGCCCGAACTCAGCGGCTACCTGGAGCTGCGCCCCGGCCAAAGCGGCGCGGCCGGCAGCGTGTACGCGCGGCTGGCCCGGCTGAATCTGGCCACGGAGGCCGGGCGCGAGGTGGAGCAGCTGCTGCAGCAACCCACCAGCGTGCCGGCGCTGGACATCGCGGTGGACGACTTCCGGTTTGGCGGCCGCTCGCTGGGTCAGGTGCAGGCCGAGGCGATCAACCGCGGCGCGCCCGGACGCGCCAGCGAATGGCGCCTGACCCGGCTGAGCGCCACGCTGCCCGAGGCCCGGCTGACCGCCACCGGCAACTGGGCGCTCGCCGGCGGAGGCGCGGGGACGGTGCGCCGCACCGCGCTGGCCTTCACGCTCGACATCGACGACGCCGGCGCGTTGCTGGCGCGCTTCGGCCGCGAGGGCGTGGTGCGCGGTGGACGCGGCCGGCTCGACGGCAACATCGGCTGGCTCGGCTCGCCCTTCGCCATCGACCTGCCCACCCTGTCGGGCCTGGTCAACGCCGACATCGAGCGCGGCCAGTTTCTGAAGGTCGAGCCCGGCGCGGGCCGGCTGCTCGGCGTGCTGAGCCTGCAGGCGCTGCCGCGGCGCCTGGTGCTGGATTTCCGCGATGTGTTTTCCCAGGGTTTCGCCTTCGATGTCGTGCGCGGGCAGGCGCGCGTGGAGGCCGGCGTGGCGCGCACCAACAACCTGCAGATGAAGGGCGTCAACGCGGCCGTGCTGATGGAAGGTTCGGCCGATCTGGTGCGCGAGCAGCAGGACCTCAAGGTCGTCGTGGTGCCGGAACTGAACGCCGGTACCGCCTCCTTGCTCGCCACCGCCATCAACCCCGCCATCGGCCTGGGCAGCCTGCTGGCCCAGCTCGTCTTGCGCCAGCCGCTGCAGTCCGCCACGACGCAGGAGTTCCGCATCACCGGCAGCTGGGCCGATCCGCAGGTGGAGAAAGTCGCGCGCGCCCCCGCGGCCGCCGCGCCCGCGCCGGCCCCGCCGAACGCACCGCCCGCGCCAGCCCTGCAGTAAGCTCGACCGACCGCCACCCACCGCCCTGTCGGCACCCACCGCCATGAAAGTCGCCGCCCTCCAGATGGTTTCCGGCATCAGCCTGGACGCCAACCTCAGCGAAGCCCTGCGCCTGTTGCGCCTGGCCGCCGCCGCCGGCGTGGAACTGGCCGTGCTGCCCGAGTACTTCTGCTTCATGGGCACGTGCGACGAGGACAAGCTGGTGCTGGCCGAGCGGCCGGGCCTGGGCACCGTGCAGGACTTCCTCAGCGACGCCGCGCGCGATCTCAAGCTCTGGGTCGTGGGCGGCACGCTGCCCATGGCCACCGACGACCCCAGTCACGCGGCCAATGCCTCGCTGGTGTTCGACCCGCGGGGCGAGTGCCGCAGCCGCTACGACAAGATCCACCTCTTCCGTTTTGACAACGGCCGCGAGCGCTACGACGAGGCCGCCGTGCTCCAGGCCGGCGACACCCCGACGCGCTTCGTCGCCACGGCGCGCGACGGGCAGGCGTGGACGATCGGTCAAAGCGTGTGCTACGACCTGCGCTTCGCCGAGCTGTACCGCGCGCTCGCCGCCGACGTGCTGCTCGTCCCGTCGGCCTTCACCCACACGACCGGCCAGGCGCACTGGGAAGTGCTCCTGCGCGCGCGGGCCATCGAGAACCAGGCCTACGTGATCGCCAGCGCGCAAGGCGGCGTCCATGAAAACGGCCGCCGCACCTGGGGCCACAGCATGGTGATCGACCCGTGGGGCCAGGTCATGGCCCTGCACGCCGAAGGCCCCGGCATGGCGGTGGCCGACCTGGATATGGCGCGCCTGCGCGCGGTGCGCGAGCAGCTGCCCTCGCTGCAGCACCGCGTGCTCCCGTGAGCGGCGCGCGCCGCGCTGGCTGGTGAGCGCGCCCGTGCGTCGGACCGGAGCCCCCGTGAAGTCCCCCCGCTGGCTGTTGTGGGGCGCGTTGCTGCTGCTGGTGGGCGCCTTGCTCACCGTGCTGGTGTTCCTGGCGGCGGAGTACGAAGACGCCCGCGACCAGGCCGATCTCGATCAGGACGCCCAGCTGCTGGCCGCCGACCTGCGCGGTGACCTGCTGCGCAACGCCCAGACCCTGCAGTCGCTGCACAGCGTCGCGCCCACGCCCGATTCCTGGCCCACGCCAGCGGCGGAGCTGCTCGCCCAGCACCGCGAAATCGTGCGGCTGGAATGGCGCGACGCGCGCGGCGCGCTGATCGCCGAGCGCGATTCGCCCTACCGGGAGCCGGTGTTCTCCCACCTGCCGCGCTCGCAGGCCGAAAGCGAGGTCGATCTGGCCTGCGACAACGCCCGCCGTGTCGCGGCGCCGGCCTACGCGCGCAGCTATTTCTGGCCGGTGCGCGGCGGCCTCGGGCTTGAACTCATGGAACTGTGCATGCCGCTGGTCGTGGCCGGACGCACCAGCGGCGCGCTCGTGGCCACCTACTCGCTGGCCGGCGTGCTGGCCGAGCTGCCCAACGCCGACCTGCTGCGCGGCCGCACGCTGGCCTTCAACGACGTGGACGGCACCCGGCTGGTGGCGCTCAACGCGCCGCCCGGCGGTCTGGGCAACCGCCGCGCCAGCGCCCTGCTCGACCTGCCCGGCCACACCTTCCTCCTGCAGCTGGAGAGCCCCCGGCGCACGCTCGGCCTGTTCCCCAACGTGCTGACCGCGGTGGTGGGCGCGCTGTCGCTGGCGCTGCTGGCCGTGCTGGCGCTGCTGGCGCGCGACACGCGGCGCCGCCAGCGCGCCGAGCAGGACGTCGCCGAAGCACTCGCTTTCCGCAAGGCCATGGAGGACTCGCTCGTCACCGGCCTGCGCGCCCGCGACATGAGCGGGCGCATCACGTACGTGAACCCCGCGTTCTGCCAGATGGTGGGGCTGCCGGCGGACCGGCTGATCGGCACCGGTCTGCCTGCCCCGTGGTGGCCGCCGGAGCTGGTGGACGAATACCAGCAGCGGCAGGCCGTGCGTCTGGCCGGGCAGACCCTGCCGCGCGAAGGCTACGAATCGGTGTTCCAGCGCAGCGACGGCACGCGGTTCCCGGTGCTGATCATCGAGGCGCCGCTGATCGATGCCAGCGGCCAGCAGACCGGCTTCATGAGCGCCATCATCGACCTCACCGAGCAGCGCCGCGTCGAAGAGCTCAACCGCACCTCCCAGGAGCGGCTGCAGGCCACCGCGCGGCTGGCCACGGTGGGCGAGATGGCTTCGATGATCAGCCACGAGCTCAACCAGCCTCTGGCCGCCATCGCCAGCTACGCCAGCGGCACGCTCAACGTCATCGATGCGCCGGCCGCCGCGCCGCTGCCACCGAGCGAGCTGCGCCACGCCATCGCCCGCATCAGCGAGCAGGCCGAGCGGGCGGGCCGCGTGATCCGCAGCGTGAGCGACTTCGTGCGCCGGCGCGATCAGGTGCGCGAGGCCGTGCCGCCGGCGGCGCTGATCGACGCGGTGATGCCGCTGCTCCACCTGCAGGCCAAGAAACAGGGCATCCGGCTGGTCGTGCGCGTGGCGCCGGGCTGTGCGCCGGTGCAGTGCGACCGCACGATGATCGAGCAGGTGCTGCTCAACCTGGCCCGCAACGGCATGCAGGCCATGCCGCTCGGCGACCCGTCCACCGCCAGTGGCCTGCGCGAGCTGCGCATCGACGTCGCGCCCGCCCGTGCGCTGGCCGGTCTGTCGGCCGACGGCCCGCCGCCCAAAGCCTGGGTCGGCTTCGCCGTGACCGACCACGGCCAGGGCCTCAGCCCCGAGGTCCAGGAGCGCCTGTTCACGCCCTTTTTCACCACCAAAGCCGAGGGCATGGGCATTGGCCTCAGCCTGTGCCGCACCGTGATCGAGCAGCACGGCGGCGCCCTCGTGTTCGAGCTCGCCCCGCCGCGCGGCACCACCTTCCGCTTCCACCTGCCAGCCGCCGTGGCCCCGGCGGGCTGACCTATCATCCGCCCATGACGCCCCACCCCGACGCGAAGGTCTGCCTGGTCGACGACGACGCGGGCGTGCGCGAAGCGCTGGGCTGGCTGTTGCGCACCCGGCGGCTGGTGAGCGACGGCTACGACAGCGCCGAGGCCTTTCTGGCCGATGAGCCCGCGTGGAACCAGGAGCCGCGCGGTCCGTGTTGCGTGCTGCTGGACGTTCGCATGCCCGGCATGAGCGGGCTGGCGCTGTTTGACCGACTGCAAACCCTGCCCTGGAAAGACGCGCTGCCGGTGATCTTCCTCTCCGGCCACGCCGATGTGCCCACCGCGGTGGACGCGGTCAAGCGCGGGGCGTTCGACTTCTGCGAAAAACCGTTTTCCGACAACGCGCTGGTGGACCGCGTGGAGCAGGCGCTCGCGCAGTCGGCCGCGGTGCTGGCGCGCCGGCGGGCCCAACGCGAACTGCAGGCGCGTTTGCAGAGTCTCACCGAGCGCGAGCGCGATGTGATGGACCTCGTGGTCGCCGGCCTGCCCAACAAGCTGGTGGCCGACCGGCTGCAGATCAGCGTGCGCACGGTGGAAGTCCACCGCTCGCGCGTGTTTGACAAGATGGGCGTGAAGTCGGCTGTCGAGCTGGCCAACCTGCTGCGCTCGCCGTGAGCGCTCACTCGCGTGGCGGGGCCTGCGTCTTCTCGCGCTCCACCGCCTCAGGCAGCTCGCCTTTCTTGCGGCCCGAGAACATGGTCCACCAGACGATGAACACCAGCAGACACAACGCGCCGAACGCTTCGAGCAACAACAAGGTCATGGCACAGCAGGAATGGGAGAAGGGCGGAGCCGGGGTGGACTCGTTCGGCGGCCGCGGGTTCCGCGGGGCCGGCGCGGGGCGCGGGCTGCGCCAGGCGCTGGCGGCCGGGATTGTAGGAGGCCGCGCGGCCGAAGGCGCATCGGCGGCACCCCACGGTCCGGGGTGGTCGCGCGTGCCGGGTCGGGCCTTGCGCAGCCTCCTGGGCGCGATCGCCCTGGGGCTGGTCGCCGGCTGCGCGCTCGGCCCCCGCGTGGTGCCCGATGCCGCGCCGGGCGCTGTGCCCGCCGCTGTGCCGGCCGTGCGCGGCGCGCCCGACGACCGTCCGCCGGTCGCTGGAGCGGCCATCCAGCGGGGCAAAAGCCGCTGGGAGCCGGTGCGCTTTGCCGACCTGCCCGGCTGGGGCACCGACCCGTTGCACGAGGCCTGGAACGCCTGGGTCCGCGGCTGCGAGCGGCCCGCGCCCGGCCACGCCGCGGCCTGCGCCGAGCTGCGCCAGCTCGCCATCGCCACCCCGGCCGAGCAGCTCGCCTGGATCGAACGCCGCTTCCAGCCCTACCGCGTGACCGAGGTGGACGGCAGCCCAGCCACCGGCCTGCTCACCGGCTATTACGAGCCCATCCTGCCCGCCAGCCGCGCGCCCACCGCCACGCACCGCGTGCCGCTGCACGCGCCGCCGGCCGCGCTGCCGCCGGGCCAGCCGTGGTTCAGCCGCCAGCAGATCGACACCCTGCCCGCCGCACAGGCCGCCCTCGCCGGCCGCGCGCTGGCCTGGCTGGCCGACCCGATCGACGCCCTGATCCTGCAAATCCAGGGCAGCGGCCGCCTGGCCATCACCGAGCCCGACGGCCGCGTGCGCACCGTGCGCCTGGCCTTCGCCGCCCACAACGGTCACCCCTACCAGAGCGTGGGCCGCTGGCTGCTCGACCAGGGCGCCATCCGCGAGGCCTCGTGGGCGGCCATCAAGACCTGGGCGGCGCAAAACCCGCAGCGCCTCAACGAGATGCTGTGGAGCAACCCGCGCACCGTGTTCTTCCGCGAGGAGCCCCTGTCGGACTTCGACGCCCAGTTCGGCCCGCGCGGGGCGCAGGGCGTCCCGCTCACGCCCGGCCGCTCCATCGCGGTCGATCCCCAGAGCATTCCCTACGGCACCCCGGTCTGGCTCGCCAGCGCCGGCCCCACGCTGACCACCCAGCGCCTCGTGCTGGCACAGGACACCGGCGGCGCCATCCTCGGCGCGGTGCGGGCGGACCTGTTCACCGGCTGGGGCGGCTTCACCGACGAGGCCTACACCCTCGCCGCCGCGCTCAAGCAGCCGCTGCAGTTGTGGGTGCTGGTACCGCGCTGAGGGGCGGCCGACCGCCGGTGCGGCCGTTCAAACGACCGTTGCCGGCCAGCGGGTGCGCTTTCAGAGCGCGGTGAGGTCGGTCGCCACCGGCCAGGCCACAGCGGCCGCGGTGGTCGGGCCGTTGAACCGGTGCTGCAGCGTGACGGTGTGACGGCCCGGCCGCGGGGCGCACAGGCGCCAGCCGTCGCCGGCGGGCTGCAGCGTCACCCCGGGCGAATCCACCGCCTGCAGCGCCCAGCCGTCCACCGGCGCCTGCAACCGCAACGTCGCGCAAAACCCCTGCTTCAGGTTCGAAAACACCACCAAACGCTGATCCGCCTGCCATTGTCCCGCCGCATCGGGCGCGATCGCCGGCGGGTGGCTGTTTTCCACCACCCGCAGCACCGGCGGGATGATGATGCGGAACTGCAGGCTCGCGCTCGCCGAGCCGCCCGGCTTGGCCACGGCCGATTCCGCCCGCGACAGCGACGGCCACGCCACCAGCGCGGCCCCCAGCAGCCAGACGCTGCCCAGCATCAGGCGGCGGCGGAACATGGAGCGGAGGGCGGCTTTCATGCCCTCCGTATCGGTCGCCGCGGCCAGGACTTGAGCCCGCGACCCGCGCAGCGGCGGAGCGTGGGGGCTTCCGGTTCGGCCGCCGGGCCGCCCCAAGGCCGAACGCGCCCCCTTGGGGGGCAGCGACCCGCGCAGCGGCGGAGCGTGGGGGCTTCCGGTTCGGCGCCGGGCCGCCCCCAGCCGGATCAGCCCCCGAGGGGCTGAGCCCCGCGGCTCCTGGCCTGCCTGCGCAGGTCAGGACGGGGCGAAGGGGCGCTGACTCCGGCAGCGCCGCGGCCTGCAAGGCCTCGCGACCCGCGCAGCGGCGGAGCGTGGGGGCGAGCGATCCGGCGCCGGGCCGCCCCCAGCCGGATCAGCCCCCTCGGGGGGCCGCGACCCGCGCAGCGGCGGAGCGCGGGGGCTCACATTTCATTCGCTGCGCTGGACCGGCAGGCTCAGCGTGGTCGTCTCGCGCACGCGCACGGTCAGGCGCGTCTGGCCATCACCGACGACGCTCCACGGCAGGGGCAGCGTGTCGTTGCGCACCGTCACCGCGCGGTCGCCCGAGGCCACGAAGGGGAACTCGAAGCGGCCCTGGTCGTCGGTGCGCACCGAGAAACGGTTGTCGAGGAACACCGTCACGTTGGGCACCCCACGCTCGCTGGCCTCCTGGGTGCCGCTGCGGTTGGCGTCGAAATAGACGACGCCGCGGATCGTGCCGCCGCCCTGGTTGGGGCGTCCGCCGAGCGGCACGTCGCGCGAGCCGGCGCTCAGTTCATAGCGCAGCAGCACGTAGAACGTCCGGTCGGCCAAGCGCAGCGGGTCCCTCAATTCGGGCGGAGCCAGTGGGTCGAGCGCGAACACCGGGCGGCTGCGGCCGACCGAGCGGAACACATAGCCCTCAAGCGTCCAGCGGGTGTCCAGACGCCAGGTGGCGCCGAGGTTGAGCGACTGTCGGGATTCGCCGCCGCTGCTGCGTTCGCTTTGCAGGTTCCCACGCAGGCTGGCGCGGGCACCGAGCGGGGCGCTTCCGCTGACCGCCAGGGCCCAGAAACGCTCGTCGCTCGAGCCCACCACCGCTTCACCGGGCCGCTCGCCCACGCCCAGGCTCGTGTTGAGTTGCCAGCCCTGCGGCACGGGCCACTCCTGGTCGTAGCTCACGCGGCGCTCAGCAAATGAACTGTCGCCGCCGCTGACGTCGAGCCGCAGACCCGCCGCGCCCCAGCGGTTGAGGGTTCGCCAGTCGAGGTAGTGGTTCCAGTTGCGGCCCTGGAAGTTGCGCGCGGCGGTGCCCAGGCCCAGGTTGTCGGTGCTGGTGAGCCGCCAGCGGCCGGCGGCGGTGGCGAAGTAGCCACGCTGGCGGGGTGTTTGCAGGTTGCGCAGGAGATCCAGTGTGCCTTCGGCGGACCAGCGTCGCGAGCGCCACGCGCTGCGCAGGTAAACGCCTTCGAGGTTGCCGGCAACCGGCTGTTCGGCCCAGCTCAGGCCGGGGTCGAGCCGGTAGCCGCCGGCGCCATGGCGCCACGGCCCGTCGTCCCACTCGCCATCGACCCACACACCTTGCGTCTGGCCGCTGCTGCTTTGGCCGCCCAGCCAGTGGGCCTGGAGGCGGGCGCTGCCGCTTTCGTGGCGCAGCGCCAGCACGGAGCCGCGCGCGTCCACGCGCGCCCCGGCCGGCACGGCAGCGCTGGTGGCGAGCACGCCGCGCGCCTCCTCGGTCTGCAGGGCGGCGGTCCAACCGGGCAGGCTGCCCGGGCCGGTAGCCGAGGGATCGAGACGCCACTGCAGGCCGACGCGGCGGCGGCTGCCGGGTTGGGTGTCAAACCCGTTGTTGGGCAGCAGTTGCTGCTGGCCCGGCTGCCCTTGGCTGGCCAGCAGGGTAAGACCTCCGCGCGGACCGATCCACTCGGTGCTGGCGCCGCGCACGGCCGTGGTTGGCACGAACACGCGCGACGGCAGGGTGAGCAGCGAAGCCGTGGGTGGTGTGATCACGCCGACTTCGTTGTTCACCAGCCAGCCGCCTTCCCAGGGCAGACCGCGCTGGCGCAGGGTGAGGGTGCTGTCCCGTTCGCGGGGGCTGAGCGTGCCGTCTACCGAAAGCGTGCCGTGGTTCGGCGTTTCCAGCAGTCCGAAGGCAGTGAATCCGAGGCGCGTGCGCCGCTCGGGGTCGAAGGCCTGTGTGCCCGCGCGGGCTTCCAGCCGCAGGTAGCGCGGCCAGCCGCTGGTGTCGTACACGGTGGGCTCGCCCGCGTCCAGCGGCTCGGCGGCCAGTCCTTCGATCTCGCGGTCCACGTATGGCGCGGCGGGGGGCGGTGTGGCGCCCGACTGCGCCCAGAGTGGCGCTGCCAGCGCTGCGATCAGCAATGCCAGCCCGTGTCGCGTCTGACCGGTCATGGGGCGAAGCGGGCGTTGATGGGCAGGCGGTCGGCGCGGGACTCCAGTGAGCCATTGACCTGCAGCGGATATCGGATGGCCGGCAGCGTGACGCCCTCGGGGGCCACCGGAACCAGCGCGATGGTGCGCGTTTCCCCCGGCAGCACTGGGCTGTCGGTGGCGGCCAGCTCAAAGCGCTGACCTGCCGCGTCTACGCCGTCGACGAAGCCGACCAGCCGGCCGTGTGCCTGCCCATCGTTGCGTACCCGCAGGGTAGGCAGCGGCTGGCCATTGATGGTGGTTATGCCCGCGGGTTCTGCGCTCAGCTTGGGCGAGGCGCCGCCGATGGCGGCGTACACGATCACGGCGATGCGCCCGCCCACGGGGAAATTGAAGGCGCCGCCTTGCAGCTGGGTGGTGGCTGTGCCTTCCACCATGATCGCGAAGCGGCATTCGCCCACGGGCGCGTCGGGAGGCACTTGGATTTCGTAGCGGTAGCGGTAGCGCGAACCGGCGTCCAACGTCAGCTCGCGCCGCTCCAGCGCCACCCAAGGGCGACAGCTGCCGGGGGTCAGGGCGTCGCTGAATTGAACCGAAAGGTCGGGCCCCAGGGTCCAGTCGTTGGTGTAGATGCGATAGCCGCCGCGCTCTCCGCTGGCATGCTGGATTTCGATGACCTCGCGGATGCGTTCCCCGGGCTTGAGCTGCAGCTCAAAACGGGGCGGGGCGATGGCGGCGGTGAAGCCTTGCGCGGCGGCCGGTGCGGTCGGCAGAACCAGGGCGGCGGCGAGGCCCAGGGCGGACAGCACCCGCGATCCGGGGCGGGAAGGGACGGGCATCAGTCGGGTTGCCATTCAAAGTGGACGTTGAGACGCCGTGTCGGGCTGTCCCAGTCGGGCGAGGCGCGCAGGCGCACGGTGATCTGGTCTTCCAGCAGCCCCGCGCCCAGCACACCGCTGTAGACCAGCGCACGCTCACCCGGTGTCAGCCGGCCCGCCTGCAGCCGGCCCTGCGAGGTCCAGACCAGTTCGAGCCCGCGCTGCTCGGGCGGCAGCACCATGTAGACGCGACCGGGGCGGCCCGCGACCGGGGCGGTGTCGATGCGCACGTTCACCCGCACCCAGCCTTCCATGCTCAGCGCCGCGCCCGCCGACGGCGGCAGCGGGCGCCACTGCAGCTGCACGTTGGGCGGCACTGTGTGGCTGAGCGAGTCGTCCAGCCGCTGGGCTGAGGGGGCGCCAGCGGCGTTGACCACGCCGCTGGCCAGCAGCGCGGCCAGCACCGCGCCCGCCATGCGGATCCAGGCGGCGTGCGTCATGGGCTGGTGAGGGTGTAGGTCACCCGCCCGTTGTAGGTGCCGGCGGCACGGATCGCACTGTTGGCGTAGGTGAACGTGTGGCAGTTTTCGATGAAGGTGTTGGCCGGCACGGTGGCCAGCGTCTGCGTGCCGCCGTTGAAGGTGCCGGCCGGGATGACGCCGGGCACGGGGCTGCCCGGGGCCGAGACCGTCCAGCTGATCTGGCTGAAGGGAATCGTGTCGCCCGCGGCGTTGGTCAGGTTCGCCGGGGACGTCACCGTGAGGGTGGCGCTGGCCGGCCCGTTGCCGGCGTTGCTGCGCCGGTAGGACGCGCCGATCAGGATCTGCGACGCGGGCGTGGGGCAGGTGGCGAAGTTGTCGCCCGACAGGCTGTTGGACTGCGTGCTGTTGGTCGTCATGGCCTGGGCGCCACCCGCGATCAACGCGGCGGCCGGCACGGTCACGGACACAAGGTTGATCGTGCCGTTGTTGCCTTCGGCGGTGCCGTTGCCCACGTGCAGGTACACCCGGCGCGTCGCGGCGCCGATGCTCAGGCTCCACGCGGCCGCTTCGCCAGCGAGCAGCAGGAAGCACAACGCCACGAAGGCGCTGCGGGGCGCTTTCGTGGCGGTGCTTGCGAGCAAAAGATGGCGTGTGGTGAGCACAGGCATCGTGGTGACGCCGACCCGGTGGGCGGATCGGCGCCGCGGGCCCGTCAGGGCAGGGAGGCGGTGTAGGTGACGCGGCCGTTGGTCGTGCCGTAGGTGCCGGGCGGCACCACGGCGCTGTTGGCGTAGCTGAAGGTCCAGGTGGCGGTGCGGTCGGTGACGCGTCCCGAGCTCACGGCCACGGCGCTGCTGGCGCCGGTGCCCGTGGCGGGAATGGTCGGCGAGGGCAACAAGGCAGGCGCGCTGGAGACGGCGGTGATTTCGCTCCAGGGGATCGAGTCGCCGCCGGCGTTTTGCAGGGCGCCGGTCGTGCTGGCGGTCAGCGTGATCGCGCCGTCGTTGCCCAACACACGCACCGGCACCGCGTTGCCGGTGATGGTGCCGGCTGCTGCCCCGGTGCCCACGGCGCCCGGGTTGGTGGTGAAGTCGAAGGTCACCGTGTCGATGGTGCCGCCCGATGCGATACCCGCGGCTGGCGTGCCCACGGCCAGGTACACCACGCGAGGAATCACGACCCGGAAGTCGAGTCGGGCGACGGCGGGGGTGGTGCCGGTGCTGAGTTGCGATTCGGCCGAGGCCAGCAGCGGGGTGGCCAGGGCGAGGGCCAGGGTGCTTTTGAGGAGGAGGCTTTTCTTCACGACGGTTCCTTCACAAAGGGACAAACCTGAACACTTTTGATGAAACGTGCTCGGGATCAAGTGGAGCGGATGGTAGGGGCTGGCCGGGTACTTGGCAATCGGCGGACATGAAAAATCGCACACATTTCAAGCACTTGCGTCCGGTTTGTGACTTAACGGTAGAAATAAGTACGCGAGCGGTGTCGTGTCCGATTCAAGTTTTGCCGGTTTTTGTCGTGTGGGTACTTTTGGGGGGCAAGTGGGACAACGGGAGGGCGCTGCCGGACTTGACTTCCCCCAGGGAAAAGCTGGTGTGCAGGTCTTTCACGTTGGGCAGGTTGAGCAGCACCTCGCGGGCGAAGGCGCTGAACGCGGCGAGATCGCGGCTGACGACCTGCAGCTCGAAGGTGCCTGAGCCGCTGATGTAGTGGCAGGCGACCACCTCGGGGATGGCGCGGATGGCGGTTTCGAGGTCGCGCGTCACACGCCCGCTGTTGCGGTCGGCGTCCAGCCGCACGAAGGCCAGCACGCCCAGACCGATCTTTTCGCGGTCGATGTCGGCGCGGTAGCCGCGGATCACGCCGGCCTCTTCCAGCGCCCGCACGCGGCGCCAGCACGGCGCGGCGGACAGGCCCACGCGCTGCGCGAGTTCGGCGTTGGTGAGGCGGCCGTCGGCCTGCAGTTCGGCAAGGATGGCGATGTCGAACTTGTCGAGTGTTTCCACGATGGGCTCCTGCGAGAAAGAATCTTTCTCGATACTGCCGTTTCGAGGCATGAAAAGCAAACACTTCTCCCGACGGTCGGCCTACACTGCGCTCACGGCTGGAGGCGGCTCCCTACCCGGGGGTGGCGTGTCCGCCGCCCGCGCGCCCACCCGGCGCGGCCCGCCCCCCAGGAGACAACATGAACGCCCCGCTGCCCGACCACATCCGCCAGGCCCTGGAATCCGTGTCGCTCGACGACAAGTACGCGCTCGATCACGGCCGCGCGTTCATGAGTGGCGTGCAGGCGCTGGTGAAGCTGCCGATGCTGCAGCGCCAGCGCGACGCGCTGCTGGGCAAGAACACGGCCGGCTTTGTCTGTGGCTACCGCGGCTCGCCGCTGGGCGGTTACGACCAGGCCCTGCAGAAGGCGGCCGAGCACCTGAAGGCGCAGAACATCGTGTTCCAGCCCGGGGTCAACGAGGAGCTGGCTGCCACCGCCCTGTGGGGCACGCAGCAGCTGGGTTTTGCGCCGGCCGGCACGCAGAAATTCGATGGCGTCTTCGGCATCTGGTACGGCAAGGGCCCGGGCGTGGACCGCTGCTCCGACGTGTTCAAACACGCCAACATGGCCGGTACCACGCCCTGGGGCGGTGTGATCGCGGTGGCCGGTGACGACCACGTCGCCAAGAGCTCGACGGCCGCCCACCAGAGCGACCACATCTTCAAGGCCTGCGGCCTGCCGGTGTTCTTCCCGGCCAGCGTGCAGGAAATCCTCGACCTGGGGCTGCACGCCTTCGCGATGAGCCGCTTCGCCGGCGTGTGGACCGGCATGAAGACGATTCAGGAGATCGTCGAATCCAGCGCCACGGCGTTGATCGATCCGCAGCGCGTGCAGATCGTCGTGCCGGACTTCGAGATGCCGCCCGGCGGTGTGCACATCCGCTGGCCCGACCACGCGCTGGACCAGGAAGCGCGGCTGTTTGACCACAAGTGGTATGCGGCGCTGGCGTACGTGCGGGCCAACCGGCTCAACCACAACACCATCGCCGGCCCGAACGACCGCTTCGGCATCATCGCCAGCGGCAAGGCCTACAACGACACCCGCCAGGCACTCAGCGACCTCGGGCTGGACGACGCCACCTGCCGGCGCATTGGCCTGCGGCTGCACAAGGTGGCCGTGGTGTGGCCGCTGGAGGCGCAGATCACCCGCGAGTTCGCCACCGGGCTGCGGGAGATCCTCGTCGTGGAGGAAAAGCGCCAGGTCATCGAGTACCAGCTGAAAGAGGAGCTGTACAACTGGCGGCCCGATGTGCGCCCCAACGTGCTGGGCAAGTTCGACGAGGCCGAGGGCGATTTCAGCGGCGGTGAATGGTCGCAGCCCAACCCCAGCGCCCACACGCTGCTGCGCGCCAACGCCGACCTCAACCCGGCGATCATCGCCCGCGCCATCGCGCGGCGCCTGCGCCGCTTGGGCAGCGTGCCGGACGACGTGACCGCGCGCATCAACGCCCACCTCGCCATCCTGGACGCGCAGGCCCAGGCCGCGCAAACCCTGCGCAGCGCCACGGCCGACGCCGCGCGCCAGCCCTGGTTCTGCTCGGGCTGCCCGCACAACACCAGCACCCAGGTGCCGGAGGGCTCACGCGCCATGGCCGGCATCGGCTGTCACTTCATGGCCACCTGGATGGACCGCCGCACGATCGGTTTCACGCAGATGGGCGGCGAGGGCGTGCCCTGGGTGGGCCAGCAGCCGTTCAGCACCGAATCGCACGTGTTCGCCAACCTGGGCGACGGCACCTATTTCCACAGCGGCCTGCTCGCGGTGCGCCAGAGCATCGCCGCTGGCGTGAACATCACCTACAAGATCCTCTACAACGACGCGGTGGCCATGACCGGCGGCCAGCAGGTGGGCGAGCGGCCGGAGGGCCACTCGGTCGTGCAGATCGCGCAAAGCATGCGCGCCGAAGGGGCCCAGCGCATCACCATCGTCACCGACGAGCCGGAAAAGTACGACGGCGTCACCGGCCTGCCCGACGGCATCGCGATCCAGCACCGCGACACGCTCGACGCCGTGCAGCGCGCCTTCCGCGAGATTCCCGGCACCACGGTCATCATTTACGACCAGACCTGCGCCACCGAAAAGCGCCGCCGCCGCAAGCGCGGCACGATGGCCGAGCCGGACCAGCGCGTGGTGATCAACGAGCTGGTGTGCGAGGGCTGCGGGGACTGCGGCGTGCAGAGCAACTGCCTGTCGGTCGAGCCGCTGGAGACCGAATTCGGCCGCAAGCGGCAGATCAACCAGAGCAGCTGCAACAAGGATTTCTCCTGTGTGAAGGGCTTCTGCCCGAGCTTCGTCACCGTGCAGGGCGGGCAGCTGCGCAAGAAGGACAAGAAAGGCGCGGGCGTGGAATGGACTGGCGGCGCCCTGCCGCATCCCGCGCTGCCGCCGCTGGGCGAGGAGGCCTGGGGCATCGTGGTGGCCGGCGTCGGCGGCACCGGCGTCATCACCATCGGCCAGCTGCTGGGCGTGGCCGCGCACATCGAGGGCAAGGGCATCGTCACGCAGGACGCCGCCGGCCTGGCCCAGAAGGGCGGCGCCACCTGGAGTCATGTGCTGATCGGCGCGTCGCAGGACAGCATCCGAACCACCCGCGTGTCAGCCGCCTCGGCCGACCTGATCCTGGGCTGCGACCCGATCGTGGCCGCGAACCCGGAGACCGTGCAGCGCCTGCGCGCCGGTCGTACCCACGTCGCGCTCAACACCAGCGCCACGCCGACCGCGGCGTTTGTGCGCAACGCCGACTGGCAGAACCCGGCCCAGACCTGCGTCGACCTGATGGTGCGCACGCTGGGCGAGGGCGCGGTCGGCCTGTTCGACGCCGAAGCCACCGCCACCCGCCTGTTGGGCGACAGCCTGTACGCCAACCCGTTCATGCTGGGTTACGCGTGGCAGAAGGGCTGGATCCCGCTGGGCCAGGCGTCGCTGATGCGCGCCATCGAGCTCAACGCCGTGGCCGTGGCACAGAACAAGGCCGCGTTCGAATGGGGCCGTCGCGCGGCGCACGATCCGCAGGCGGTGCGCGCGCTCCTGCAACCCGCCGCGCAGGTCATCACCCTGCAGCCGCGCGAGACGCTGGAGCGCGTAATCGAGCGCCGCGCCGAGTTCCTCACCGGCTACCAGAACGCCGCCTACGCGGCGCGCTACCGCGCGCTGGTGGAGCGGGTGCGCCAGGCCGAAGCGGCCCTGGGCAGCGCCACGCCGCTGACCGACGCAGTCGCCCGTGCGCTGTTCAAGCTGATGGCCTACAAGGACGAGTACGAGGTGGCACGCCTGCACACCGACCCGGCCTTTCACGCCAAGATCGCGGCCCAGTTCGAGGGCGACTATGCCCTGAAGGTGCACCTGGCGCCGCCGTTGCTGGCGAAAAAGAATGAGCGCGGCGAACTGGTCAAGCGACCCTACGGTCCCTTCATGTTCACCGCCTTCCGCTGGCTCGCCCGCTTCAAGGGCCTGCGCGGCACCACGCTGGACCCGTTCGGCCGCACCGAGGAGCGCCGCACCGAGCGCGCGCTGATCGCGCAATACGAGAGCGATGTGCAGCGCCTGCTCGCCGGCCTGACGCCCGAGCGCCACGCCCTGGCCGCCGAGATCGCCCGCGTGCCGATGCAGATCCGCGGCTTCGGGCATGTGAAAGACCGGCACCTCGCCGCCGCGCGCGCCCAGCGCGAGGCCCTGTGGGCGCGCTGGGACCAGCCGCTGCGCCAGGCCGCCTGAGCGTGGGGGCATCGACCCCCCCCGAATACAATCGCCGGTTGACCGCGCTGGCGCCCAACGGCGCGCCGGCGCTTCGTCCCCCCACCGACCTGGAGACCTTCCGTGCTGATTTCCCCCGCCTACGCCCAGGCCGCCGCCGGCGGCACCGAGTCCACGCTGCTCGGCATGCTGCCGCTGCTGCTGATGTTCGTGGTGCTCTATTTCGTGATGATCCGCCCGCAGCTCAAGCGCCAGAAAGAGCACAAGGCCATGATCGACGCCATCGCCAAGGGCGATGAGGTCGTCACCGCCGGCGGCTTCCTCGGCAAGATCTCCAAGATCGGCGACACCTACATCGACGTGGAACTCACCGACGGCGTCGAAGTTCAGATGCAGCGCACCGCCGTGGTGCAGGTGCTGCCCAAGGGCACCATCAAGTAATCCCCCTGCGCGGTCCGGCATCGGCTGGACCGCTCCCCCCGAGGGGGCAACGCAAGCGGCCCGGCACAGCCGGATCCGCCGCGTTTCCAGAAAAGATATCGCGCGCGCCGAAGGGCCTTTATGAACCGATACCCGCTGTGGAAGTACGCGATCATCGCGGCCGTGCTGATCATCAGCGCGATCTACGCCCTGCCCAACCTGTTTGGCGAGGCGCCGGCGGTGCAGGTCTCGCCCGCCAAGGCCACCATCAAGGTGGATGCGTCCACCGTGACCCGCGTGGAGCAGGCGCTGGCCGCGCAGTCCATCGTCCCGGAGACGATCGGGCTGGAAGGCAGCTCGGTGCGCGCCCGGTTTGATTCCACCGACACCCAGATCAAGGCCCGCGACGCGATCGACAAGGCCCTGAACACCGACCCCGCCGACCCGACCTTTGTGGTGGCGCTCAACCTCGTGCCGCGCACCCCGGCCTGGCTCGCCGCGCTGCACGCCTCGCCGATGTACCTCGGCCTGGACCTGCGCGGCGGCGTCCACTTCATGCTGCAGGTCGACATGGCCGCCGCCTTGCAGCGCCGCGCCGACGTGCTGACCAGCGACCTGCGCAACGCGCTGCGCGAGAAAAACATCCGCCACGGCGGCATCGCCCGCAACGGCAACACCATCGAGCTGCGGGTGCGCGACCAGGCCACGCTCAACGCGGCCGAGGACCTGCTGCGCACCCAGTTTCCCGACCTGCTCATCGCCGAGACCCGCGAGCCCGGTGGCGACACGCGCCTGAGCCTGAGCATCCGGCCTGAAGCCGCTCGCGCCGTGCAGGAGCAGGCCCTCAAGCAGAACATCACCACGCTGCACAACCGCATCAACGAACTCGGCGTGGCCGAACCGGTGATTCAGCAGCAGGGCGCTGATCGCATCGTGGTGCAGCTGCCCGGCGTGCAGGACACCGCCAAGGCCAAGGACATCCTGGGCCGCACCGCCACGCTGGAGCTGCGCCTGGTGGACGAGAGCACCGAGGGCCTCGCCGCCGAGCGGGGCACCGGCCCGGTGCCGTTCGGCTCGGAGCGCTACCTGGAGCGCGGCGGCCGCGCGGTCATCGTCAAGCGCGAGGTTCTGCTCACCGGTGAAAACCTCACCGACGCCCAGGCCGGCTTCGACAACCAGACGCAGGAAGCGGCCGTCCACCTCACGCTCGATGCCAAGGGCACCCGCATCTTCCGCGACGTGACCCGCGACAACGTGGGCAAGCGCATGGCCATCATCCTGTTCGAGAAGGGCAAGGGCGAGGTCGTCACCGCCCCCGTGATCCGCACCGAGATCGGCGGCGGACGGGTGCAGATCTCCGGCGCCATGACCACCGCCGAAGCCAGCGACACCGCGCTGCTGCTGCGCGCCGGCTCGCTGGCCGCGCCGATGGAGATCGTGGAAGAGCGCACGATCGGCCCCAGCCTGGGCGCCGAGAACATCGAAAAGGGCTTCAACAGCGTTGTCTGGGGCTTTGTGGTGATCGTGCTGTTCATGAGCGTGTACTACATGCTCTTCGGCGTGTTCTCCAGCCTGGCGCTGGGCTTCAACGTCCTGCTGCTGGTGTCGGTCCTGTCGATGCTGCAGGCCACCCTCACGCTGCCCGGCATCGCCGCGATGGCTCTGGCCCTCGGCATGGCCATCGACGCCAACGTGCTGATCAACGAGCGCGTGCGCGAGGAACTGCGCCGCGGGGCGTCGCCGCAGTCGGCCATCAACGCCGGCTACGAACACGCCTGGGGCACCATCCTCGACTCCAACATCACCTCGTTGATCGCGGGTGTGGCGCTGCTGATCTTCGGCTCCGGCCCGGTGCGAGGCTTCGCCGTGGTCCATTGCCTGGGCATCGTCACCAGCATGTTCTCCGCTGTGTTCTTCTCCCGCGGGCTGGTCAACCTCTGGTACGGCCGGCAGAAGAAGCTCAAGAGCGTCTCGATCGGTACGGTGTGGCGCAGCGACGAAGCGCCTGCCGCCAAAGCCGATTGATGATCGCTTGATGCCCGTCTGACGACCGCCCGCTCCGCCGACCGACCCCCGAAGGCCCGCCATGGAATTTTTCCGCATCCGCCGCGACATCCCGTTCATGCGGCACGCCATCCTGCTCAACGCGATCTCGGCGATCACTTTCGTGGCCGCGGTGTTCTTCCTGGTGACCCGCGGTCTCAACCTCTCGGTCGAGTTCACCGGCGGCACCGTGATCGAGGTGGCCTACGAGCAACCTGCCGACCTGGCTGCGATCCGTCAGGTGGTGGAGTCGCTGGGCTACGCGGAGGTGCCGGTGCAGAACTTCGGTTCGTCGCGCGACGTGCTCATGCGCCTGCCGGTGCAAGAGGGCAAGTCGTCTGGTCAGCAGAGCGAGCAGATGTTTGCCGCGCTCAAGGCCCAGAACCCGAGCGTCACCCTGTCGCGCACCGAATTCGTGGGGCCCCAGGTCGGCCAGGAGCTCGTCACCCACGGCCTGCAGGCGCTGGCGCTGGTGATCGTTGGCATCATGATCTACCTCGCGGTCCGCTTCGAGTGGAAGTACGCGGTCTCGGCCATCATCGCCAACCTGCACGACATCGTCATCATCCTCGGCTTCTTCGCCTTCTTCCAGTGGGAGTTTTCACTCGCCGTGCTGGCGGCCACCTTGGCGGTGCTGGGGTATTCGGTGAACGAATCGGTGGTGATCTTCGACCGGATCCGGGAGAGCTTCCGGCGCCACCGCAAGAAGACCACGGTGGAGATCATCGACAACGCGATCACGTCCACCATCAGCCGGACCATCATCACCCACGGCTCCACGCAGATCATGGTGCTGTCGATGCTGCTTTTTGGCGGCCCCACCCTGTTCTACTTTGCCCTGGCCTTGACCATCGGCATCTGCTTCGGCATCTATTCCTCCGTCTTCGTCGCCGCGGCCATCGCCATGTGGCTGGGCATCAAGCGCGAAGACCTGATCAAGCCCACCAGCGGCACCGGCAAACCCGGCGATCCGGACGACCCCAACGCCGGCGCCATGGTCTAAGGCCCGAAAGCCCGATCCCCGGCGTTTCCCGGGGGACGGGCGCCGCAGGTGCCGTGTCATACTTCACGCATGGCGTCCCCGTCCGAGCAGCCGTCCTCCCCGCTCGCCCGACAGGCACGTGAACTCTTCGTGGTTCACGTGGGCCGGGCGCTGCCCGAGCTGGAAAAGGCATTCGAGTCGAAGCTGCGCGGCCTGCTCGATGTGGCCGGCACGCCGGCCCAGAACATGCAGCGCCGTGACGCCTGGATGGCGTTTCAGAAACAGCGCGGTGCCTGGCTGAACAACACCCGAAAACTCCTGCAACGCACCCTGCTGCCCGTCTCCGGCGGCGGCGCCACGGTCGCCAGCGGCTTTGACCAGTTGCCCGGCCGTCAGGAGTTCTCGCTGGTCGAAGACGGCGTGGTCAACGACCAGATCATTGCCTCGCGCCTGGCGATGGCCGTGCTCGACAAGTCGTCCACCGAGATCAACGAACTGCGCCTGCGGATTCAGCACCTGGACCGCACCACCGAGCTGGCCCGCAACGACATCCTCCTGCCCGAGGTGGTGGCCCGCCTGCTGGTCGAGCAATGGGTCGCCTCCGGTCAGACGCGCGAGGCCTGGGCGATGGCACAGGACATGGTTGCGCCGGTGATGGCCGAGAAAATGCTGGAAGCCTACAAGGCGACCAACGCCTTCCTCATCAACAGCGGTGTGATGAAGGAAATCGACCTGCAGGCCCTGGTCAAGCGCGCACCCCCTGGCCGCGACGAGGGCCGGCGCCGCAGCGGCGCCAGTGGGGTGGGCAGCGGCTTCGGCGGTGGACGCCCGACCGGCAGCGGCGCTGACACAGGGGGCATGTTCTCCCGCAGCGGGCCCTCCTCGTCCGGCATGGGCATTGGCGAAGAAACCCGGTTGTTGACCGGTGTCACGCCGCTGGCGCGGGCCCGGATGCGCGCGCAGGGGGTTGTCGGGCGCCTCAAGCGCCTGCTGCTTGACCGCGTCGGTGACGATTTCGAGGCCACGCAAGCGTTGCCGCCGTCCCCGCAGCTGCAGCAGGCGATGTCGCGCGTGTCGGTTTCGGTCCGTGGCGCGCCCTACTATGCCAGCGGCACCGCGGCACTGCGAGCAGACAGCGGGCAGGTGCACCGGGTTGCCCAGTCGCTGCGCGAACGGGCCGACGAACTCAAGCGCGCCGCCGACACGCCCACCGAGAAAGCCACCGTCGAGGTCGTGGCGTTGATGTTCCAGAGCATCCTGGCCGAAGAGCGCATTCCGGCCGCGGTGCGCGTCTGGTTTGCGCGGCTGCAGATCCCGGTCTTGCGCGTGGCCCTCGCCGAGCCCGAGTTTTTCAGCGCCCTCCAACACCCGGCGCGCCGCCTGATTGACCGCATGGGCTCCTGCGTGATGGGCTTTGAGGCCGGCGTCACGTCCGCCGCGCTGGAAGCGGAGATCAAGCGCGTCGTGCAGGTGATCGAGCAGTACCCGGAAACCGGCCGACGCGTCTTTCAGCTGGTGTTTGACGAGTTTCAGAAGTTTCTCGCCACCCACCTCACCGGCGAAGGTTCGGCCAGCAAGGCGGTCAGCGTGGCCCAGCAGGTCGAGCAGAAGGAAACCCTGTCGGTGCAGTACACGATTGAGCTGCGCAAGCTGCTCAACGACGTGCCCGTGCGCAGCGAGGTCCGGGATTTCCTGTTCAAGGTCTGGGTGGATGTCCTGGCCGTGGCCAGTGTCAAGCACGGCCTGAAATCGGAGCAGACAGCCGCGCTCAAGCAGGTGGCCAGCGACCTGCTCTGGGCGGCCAGCGCCAAGCCCAACCGCAACGACCGCGCGCGCGTCATCCAGCAGCTGCCGGGCATCCTGCAGCAGCTGCGCCAGGGCATGACGTTGCTCGGTTTTCCGCAGCGTCTGCAGGACGAGCACATCAAGTCGATCAGCGACACGCTGGCCGACGCGTTCATGTCCCGCACGGACGTGATCCCGCAGGAGGCTCTGGATCGCCTGGCCCACCGCCTCGCCAACCTCGAGGACTACCTGCCAGAGAGCGGTGTGGGCGATCTCGACCTCGATGCCCAGAGCCTGGAGATGATCACCGGGGTGGACGCCTCGAACATCGAGGTGATCAGCGAAGGCGGCAGCCAGCCGGGCGAGGCGATGAAGCAGTGGGCGGCCGAACTGCAGATCGGTACCTGGTTCGGCCTGGAACGCGCCGGCAAGGTGAACAGCGTCCAGCTGGTCTGGCGCAGCGAGCGCGGCCAGCTGTACATGTTCGTCACCGGGTCGGGCCGCTGCTACCTGTTCCAGACGCAGCGCCTCGCCGCCTACCTGCAGGCCGGGCTGCTCGTCCCGTCGGAAGACGAGGCACTGACCGTTCGGGCCACGCGCCAGGCCATCCAGCAACTCGAGGCCCGTCCCGAGCGCCTGCTCGCCTGAGCCAGTTGTCGCGGCTCAGGCCGCGTGGCGGCGCTGAAACAGTCCCCCCGGCAGGCGGGCCACCCGCCCTTCCAGCTCGTGGTCCAGCAGGCGCGCCTGCAGTGTGGGCGTGTCCAGCCCCGTGCGGGCCTGGAGTGCGTCGAAGCTCACCGGCTCGTGGCCCAGTTGGGTCAGCAGCGGGTCCTCGTCGGTCGGCTCCTGCGGCGTGACCTCCGACGCGGTGGCCGGGGTAGATGCCGCGGCCCACCGAAGGTCTTCCAGCACGTCGTTCGCCGACTCGACCAGCTTGGCGCCCTGGCGGATCAGCGCGTGGCAGCCGCGCGACTGGGGCGCGTGGATGGACCCGGGGATGGCCATCACTTCGCGGCCCATCTCGCCCGCGAGCCGCGCGGTGATGAGCGAGCCGGACTGCAGCGCGGCTTCCACCACCAGCGTGGCTTCGCCGAGCGCGGCGATCAGGCGGTTGCGCTGCGGGAAATGGGCGGGCAGCGGGGGCGTACCGAGTGGGTACTCGCTCACGATGGCGCCGCCGCTGGCCACGATGCGGTGGGCGAGGTCCCGGTGGCGGGCGGGATACACGCGGTCGAGGCCGGTCCCGACCACGGCCACCGTGAGCCCGGCGCCGGCCAGCGCGCCTTGATGGGCCGCCCCGTCCACGCCAAGCGCCAGCCCGGACACCACCGCCACCCCGGCCCGCGCCAGGGCCTGCGCGAAGGCGTGGGCGTTGTCCGCGCCCTGGGCGGTGGGGTTGCGGCTGCCGACCATGGCCACCCGGCGGGGGTGGTTCAGCGCGGCGGGGTCTCCAAGGACAAACAACAGCAGGGGCGGGTCTTCGCTTTCCAGCAGGGCGGCGGGGTAGCGCCCATCGCCCAGCGGGATGGCGTGGTGGCCGGCGGTGTCGAGCCACCGCGCGTGGGCCTCGCGCTGGGCGTCCCAGTCGTCGGGCGCCGCCGGGGCATCGCGACCGAGCACGGCCTGCCATGCCGGATCAGGCTGGGCCCAGACCGCCTCGGCCGAGCCGAACGCGGCCAGCAGACGGCGCGCGGACGCCCGGCCAAGACCGGGCGTGAGCAGCAGCCGCAGCCAGGCGGCCAGCTCGTCGTCGAGCGCCATGCGCCCGTCAGGGGTTGGTGAAGCGGTCGCCCACTTTCACGCCGTCTTCAATTTGCAGGATGACGGCGTAGGAGACCTTGTCGAAGGTGCGGAACACCATCATCAGGCCGTTGCGCTCACCGGGCAGGCGGATCTGCGGCCGGGCGCTGTCGGTCGTGTCGGGCACGAGGTTGCTCTCGCGCTGGACAGCCAGCACGTGGCCCCGCTCCAGACCGTGTTCCTTGCCGCGGTTGATCGCCACCACCTGGTTTTGGGCGGCGAAGGTCACCGCGTTGCCATACACGGAGATCACCTGGCCGGACTGCGGCGATTGCGGCGCGCGCGGCACGTAGTTGGCGAACTCGCGCGCGGGCTCGGGCAGCAGCCGGTCGCCGACCTGGATCTCCGACTTCGCGGCCGTGATCGACAGGCGGGCGGGGATTAGTTCGGTGGTGGTCTGTCCGTTCGCGGCGGTGGCGGTGCGCTTGGTCTCGCTGCTGACCAGGTCGGCGCCGCCGACGTATTCGGCCTCGTAGGCCAGGATGGCGTTGGTCGAGGGGTCGCGCAGCGGGCGCGCGTTGCGGAACACGCGGAAGGACTGGGACTTGCCGTTGACGACGGTGAGGGGTTCGGCCTGCGGGTTGTCGCCAGACAGTGAGCGCGCGTACGCGCGGTCGCCACGGCTGAGCAGCACGCGGTTGTCCTGGGTGGCCACGATGCGCGGCGCGCGGGCGAAGGTCGCCTCGTCGACGATCAGCGGCTCGGTCAGGAAGGGCTCGATGGTCGCCAGCGAAATGGCCGGGATGGCGCTGTCGGCCAGCGATTCGCTGCGCACGCGCGGCGACACCTTCACCGTGGCCAGATCGCCGCCGGGCGGCGTGGAGGTCAGGCGCGCGCGACCGCCGGTCTTGTCCAGGTAAAGGACCTGACCGGGAAAGATGCGGTGCGGGTTCTGAATGTCGTTGAGGTTCATGCCCCACAGCTCGGGCCAGCGCCACGGGCTCTTGAGGAACAGGCCCGAGATGGCCCACAAGGTGTCGCCGGCCTTGACGGTGTGGCTGTCGGGCGCGTTGGGCGCAAGCTCGGACAGCGGCACACCGGCTTGCGCCACCTGGTTGGCGGTGGCGCGCTGGGCCGGCGTGATGGGGAAGTTCTGGGCCAGCACGGGGGCCGCCAGCAGGGCGGCGGCCAGCGCGACGGCGCGACGGAGCGGAATGGTGGACGGCATGTGAGAGGCCCCTGCGGCGGCGCACCGCACCGCTCGTGTCTTGACAAATCGCGTTTGATTTTGCGGCCAAGCCCTTGATTAGGCAATGTTTGTGGGGAGCGCTTTCGACCTGCCGTCGCAAAAGTGGCGAAAATAGCGACACCCCATTCCGCCTGTCACCGCGCGGCCACCAGCCGTCGCGAAGCCGGGCCTGATCCGCTGAACCGACCCGCATGAACGCCCCCGACACGCTGCCCATCCTGCGCTATCCCGACCCCCGCCTGCACCGGGTCGCCGTGCCCGTGGCGGCGGTGGACGACCGCGTCCGCACCCTGATTGACCGGATGTTCGCCACCATGTACGCGGCCCACGGCATCGGTCTGGCGGCCACGCAGGTCGATGTGCACGAGCGCCTGATCGTGATCGATGTGAGCGAGTCGCGCGACCAGCCGCTGGTGCTGATCAATCCGGAGATCGAATGGGCCAGCCCCGAGACCCGCAAGGGTGAGGAAGGCTGCCTGTCCGTGCCGGGCATCTACGACGGCGTGGAACGCTCGGTGTCGATCCGCGTGCGCGCGCTCGACCGCGACGGCACCGCGCGCACGGTGTCGGCCGAGGGTTTGCTGGCGGTGTGCATCCAGCACGAGATGGACCACCTCATGGGCAAGGTGTTCGTGGAATACCTGTCGCCGCTCAAGCGCACCCGCATCAAGACCAAGCTGGCCAAGGCCCAGCGCGACCTCGAGCGCGCCTGAGCGCCGCCGGTTCTGCCATGAAGATTGTGTTTGCCGGCACGCCGGCCTTCGCCCGCGTGGCGCTGCAGGCGTTGCTCGACGCCGGGTTCGACGTGCCGCTCGTGCTCACCCAACCCGACCGCCCGGCCGGCCGCGGACTCAAGCTGCAGGCCTCGCCGGTGAAGGAGCTGGCGGTGGCGCGCGGTATCCCGGTGGCGCAGCCGCGCAGCCTGCGCCTGGACGGCAAGTTTCCCGACGACGCCGCGGCGGCGCGCGACGCGCTCGTGGCCGCGGCGCCGGACGCGATGGTGGTGGCGGCCTACGGCCTGATCCTGCCGCGCTGGGTGCTCGACCTGCCGCGCCTGGGCTGTCTCAACATCCACGCGTCCTTGCTGCCGCGCTGGCGCGGCGCGGCGCCGATCCACCGCGCCATCGAGGCCGGCGACACGACCACCGGCGTGACCATCATGCAGATGGACGAGGGCCTGGACACGGGCGCCATGCTGCTTGAGCAGGCCGAGCCGATTGCCTCCGACGACACCACCGCCCGCCTCCACGACCGGCTGGCGGACCTCGGCGCTCGCCTCATCGTGCCCGCCCTGCGGGCCGCCGGCGCCGGCACGCTGCAGCCGCGCCCGCAGCCCGCTGACGGCGTGACCTACGCGCACAAGATCGAGAAGGCCGAGGCCGCGATCGACTGGACGTTGCCCGCGGCGGTGATCGAGCGCCGCGTGCGCGCCTTTGACCCCTTCCCGGGCGCCACCACCGGCTGGCGCGGCGAGGCGCTGAAGGTGTGGGGTGCGCGGGCCGAGTCCGGCCGCGCGGGCGTGGCCGCCGGGGCCGCGCCGGGCCGCGTGTGGGCCGCCGGGGCCGACGGCATCCTTGTCGCCACGGGCGACGGCCTGTTGCGCCTGACCGCGCTGCAGCGCCCGGGCGGCAAGCGCCTGCCTGTGGCGGAGTTCCTGCGCGGTGGGCCGGTGGCCGTGGGCGAGGAGCTGGCCTGATGTTTTTCCGACGCGATTACCGCGCCCGCCCGGAGTTCTGGGAAGGCGTGCGCGACCAGACCGGGGCGGCGCTGGGCATCGGCGCCTGGGGTTTGATGACCGGTGTGTCGATGGTGCAGACCGGCCTCTCGCCGCTGGAGGCGCTGCTCATGACGCTGATCGTCTACGCCGGCAGCGCGCAGCTCGCGGCCACGCCCATGATCGTGGCCGGTGCGCCGCTGTGGGTGATCCTGGCGGCCGCGTTTTGCGTGAACCTGCGCTTCGTGGTGTTCTCCGCGCACCTGCGGCCTTACCTGATGCACCTGCCGCGCTGGCAGCGCCTGGTCACCGGCTACGTGACCGCCGACCTGAGCTACGTCTTCTTTGCCCGGCGTTACCCGCACCCCGGCCACACGCCCGACGAGCTGCACCGCCAGCAGGCCTACCTGCTGGGCAACTGCGCGGTGAACTATGTGTCGTGGATGAGCGCCAGCGTGGTGGGCATTGCGCTGGCCAACGCCATCCCGCTGTCGTGGGGACTGGGCTTCGCCGGCATCCTGGCGCTGGTGGGCGTGCTGTGCTCGCTGGCCACCTCGGCGTTGCGCGTGGTCTCGGCCACCATCGCCGGCACCGCCGCGGTCGCCGCGTTCGCGCTGCCGCTGAAGCTCAATATCGTGGTGGCCATCGCCAGCGCGGTCGCGCTGTGCCTGATCATCGACCGCTTGCGCCCGCCCAGCGGGGAGGCCCACCGTGTTTGACCTGGACCCCGGCGCGCTGCTGACCTTCGTGCTGCTCGGCGCGATCACCGTCATCACGCGCAGCTTTTTCTTTCTCAGCAGCAAGCCCTGGACGCTTCCCCACTGGGCGCAGCGCGGCTTGCAGTACGCGCCCATCGCCGCGCTGGCCGCGGTCGTGATCCCCGAGATCGTGGTCAGCCAGGGGCACCTGATCACCACCTGGCAGGACGCCCGGCTGTTCGCCACCGCCGCCGGCGTGGCGTGGTTCGTGTGGCAGCGCGGGGTGCTTGGCACCATCGTCTGTGGCATGGCCGTGTACCTGCCGCTGCGCTTGGGCCTGGGCTGGTGAGCGCGCCAGCCAGGGGCGCAACGCCGCCCAGCCGGCCAGCGCCACCGCGCCGCTGATCAGCAGCGTCCACAGCGTGTGGCTCGGCGGGTGCGCGCCGCGCAGCGTCTGCACGGTCCCGGCCACCGCGCCCGCCAGCAGGATCGCGCCCAGCCACCGCACGCCCACCGCCGCGCGCCGGTGGGCGCCCGCCGGCGGCCAGAGCCACGGCAGCGCCAGGGCCACGAAGGCCAGCGCGCTCGACGCGTGACCGCCGGGGAAGCAGCGCCCCGGTCCGCCGTCGGCGACACCCCAGCGCCAGTGCGACACCACCGCCGCCGGCCCGCCGAAGGTCTGCCAGTCCCAGGGGCAGCTGGTGGCGCTGCGGTTCTTCACAAGGTTCACCGCCACCAGCGCCGCCACCGCCAGCAGCGCCACGGTCAGCCGCTCGCGCCGCGCCAGACCGTGGCGAACGCCGGGCCACAGCGCCCAGACCCACAGCCCGACCAAGGCCCCGGTGGCCGCGCTGCGCCAGCGGTCGTGCAGCCAACGCGAGAGCAGGGGCAGCTCGCGCCAGGCGAAGCCGTCCGGACCGCCGATCATCTGCATCACCCTCAGGTCCAGGCCGCTGGCGTCCCACAGCAGGGTGAAGGCCAGCACCGCCAGCCAGGCCCGCAGCAGCGGCTGGCGCCACGCGGCGTCGGGCGGAGCGGGGCGGGCGTGAGGCGGGGGCGTTGTCATGGGCCGCAGGCTGCGCCGCGCGGATTAATGGCCGATTAATCGCGCCGCCCATAATGCGGCGCATCCCAACGACCGCCGCCGCTGCGCGGCCCTCAGCCCATGCGCACCCTGGTGGTGGAAGACGACGCTGGCATCGCCGCCGGCCTGCAGGCGGCCCTGAAGCAGGCCGGTCACGCGGTGGACGTGTGCGGCACGCTGCAGTCGGCCTGGACCGCGCTGAGCGTCGAGCCGTTCGACGCCGTGCTGCTCGACCTGGGCCTGCCCGATGGCGACGGTCACGAACTGCTGGCGCGGCTGCGCCGCCAGCCCGCGCCGCGGGCGGGCGCCTCATCGCTGCCCCGCCCGGACCTGCCGGTGCTCATCATGACCGCGCGCGATGGCGTGAGCGACCGCGTCGCCGGCCTCGACGGGGGTGCGGACGACTACATCGTCAAGCCCTTTGACGCCACCGAGCTGATGGCCCGGTTGCGCGCCATGCTGCGCCGCGCGCACGGCCGCAGCCGGCCTCTGATCGAACACGGCGACCTCGTCGTCGACCCGGCCGCCCACACGGTGCAGCGCGCGGGCGAGACCGTGCTGCTCGGCGGCAAGGAGTTCGCCCTGTTGCTCACGCTGCTGCAGAACAGCCCGCAGGTGCTGTCCAAGGCCCGCCTGGAGTCGGCCGTGTACGGCTTCGGCGATGCGCTGGAAAGCAATGCCATCGAGGTCCACATCCACCACCTGCGCAAAAAGCTCGGCGAAGGGCTGATCAAGACCGTGCGTGGCGTGGGCTACTTCGTGCCGCCGCCCGCGCCATGACGCTCGACACCCGTCCGCGCCTGTGGCTAACCCTGTGGGGCTGGGTGGTGGGCGCGTTGCTGCTGGTGTGGCTCACCCTGCTGGGCGCGGCCTGGTACACCGGCCACCACGAGGCCAAGGAGGTGACCGACGGCCAGCTGGTGGCGGCCGCGCGCCTGTGGTTGGGGGCCGCCCCGGCCGGGGCCGGCCCGCGGGCCCCGGCGATCGCCGCGCACCGACCCCGAGCGTACGTGCAGGACGTGGCCGTGCTGCGCTGGTCGGACGGTCAGCTCATCACCGACAGCCACGGCCTGGCCCCCCTGCTCGATCTGCGGCAACCCCCCGCCGCCGGCTTTGGCGAGCGCCGCGGCCCGCCGCCCACGCCTGACGGGCCCGACCACTGGCGGCTGTACACCGAGGCGCGCGATGGCGTGCGGGTGACGGTGCTCATGGACATGGACCACCGCATCGACCTGGGCCGCGACATGGCGCTGCACCTCGCCCGGCCCACGCTGCTGGTGTTGCCGCTGGTCGCGCTGCTGCTGGCCTGGGCCATCCACCGCGGGCTGCGTCCGCTGAGCGAGCTGTCGCGCGACGTGGCCGCGCTCGACGCCGGCGCCGGCCAGCGCCTGGGCGAGGCCGAACACCGCTACCGCGAGTTCGCCAGCACGGTGCAGGCCATCAACACCCTGGCCGACGGCTTGCAGGCGCAGGCCCGGCGCGAGCGCGAGTTCGCCAGCGACGTGGCCCACGAGTTGCGCACCCCGCTGGCCGCGCTCGCCCTGCAGGCCGCCGCCGCGCGCCAAGCCTCTACGCCGGAGGCGCTGGCGCGGCTGGAGGCCGAGGCGCTGCGCGCCGGCGGCATCCTGGCTCAGTTGCTCGATCTCGCCCGCGCCCAGCGCGACCTGCCGTCGGGCGAGGCCGCGCGCACCGACCTCGGCGCCACCGCCGCCGCGCTGGTCGCCGAGCTCGCGCCGGCGGCCTACGCCGGTGGTCACGAGCTCGCGCTCGACGCGCCCGTGCAGCCGGTGTGGCTGGACGGCCCGCCGCTGCTGGTGGAGCTGGCGCTGCGCAACCTCGTGCAGAACGCGCTGCAGCACACGCCGCCCGGCACGCAGGTGCTCGTGGAGGTGAGCGACGGCCCGGGCGGGCGCCGCGTGAGCGTGAGCGACGACGGCCAGCGACCCGGCGCACCCGCGCTCGCGGCCCCGCGCGGCGGCCTCGGGCTGGGGCTGCGGCTGGTGCAGCGCATCGCCGAACAGCTCGGCGGTGGCCTGCACCGCGACACCGGCGAGCCGCCCATGACCACGCGCTTCGAGCTGCGCTGGCCGAGCGCCTAAGGTTGGTTTAACCGCGGGGCGGCATCGTGCCGCCCCATGCCTGCTGCCGATTCCGCGCGTCCCGTTTCCCCCTGGTTGGTCACGCTGCCGGTCGCCGTGTGGCTCACCACCGTCGGCAACCTGCCGCTGTGGCAGCGGCTGGCCGATCTGGGCGGCGTGGGCCTCAAGGCCTCGCTGGCTGCGCCCGTGCTGGCGGTGCTGGTGGCCTTGCTTTCTTTGCTGGCCTGGCCGCGCGTGGGGCGGGTGGTGGCCAGCGTGCTGGTGGTGACCAGCGCGGCCACGAGTTATTTCATGGCCACCTACGGTGTGGTCATCGACAGCAGCATGATCGCCAACGCGCTGGCCACCGACGCGCGCGAGGTGCGCGACCTGCTGTCCTGGTCCATGCCGCTGTGGCTGGTGGGCGTCGCCGCTCCGCCGCTGTGGTGGATCTGGCGCCGGCCGGTGGCGTGGCGGCCGTGGCCCCGCCAGACGCTGCGCAACGGCGGCGCTGCCCTGCTCGCGCTGCTGGTGGCGGTGGCGGCGGTGCTCGCTGGCTACCAGCAGCTGGCCTCGCTGGCCCGGGACCACAAGCCCGTGCGCTACCTGATCAACCCTTTCAACAGCGTGTACGCGCTCGGCCGCCTCGACGTCAGCCACCTCCCGCGGCAGGCCGCGGCGTTGCAACCCGTCGGCACCGATGCCCGGCTGCCCGACCCGGCGCCGCCGGGGCCGCCGCCGCTGTTCGTCGTCGTGGTGGGCGAGACCGCGCGCGCCCAGAACTGGGGCCTCAATGGCTATGCGCGCCCGACCACGCCGTCGCTGGCGCGCTGGCAGACCGAGCGCGGGCTGGTGAACTTCCCGCAGGCCAGCAGTTGCGGCACCAACACCCAGGTCTCCGTGCCCTGCCTGTTTTCCCCGCTGGGTCGCGCTGGCGGTGGTGACCAGCCGGCGGTGCACGAGAACCTGCTCGACGTCCTGCAGCGCGCCGGGCTGGCGGTGCTGTGGGTGGACAACCAGTCCGGCTGCAAGGGCGTGTGCGCGCGCGTGCCCTCCGCCCGGCCGCTGCCCCAGCCCGCGCTGTGCGAGGGCGAGGAATGTTTTGACGAGGCGCTGCTCACCGGGCTGGACGCCCAGCTCGCCGCGCTCGACCCGCAACGCCGCGCCCGCGGCACGGTGCTGGTGCTCCACCTCATGGGCAGCCACGGCCCGGCCTACTTCAAGCGCACACCGGCCGAGCGCAAGCCCTTCCGGCCCGAGTGCACCCGCATCACGCTGGCCGAGTGCGACCCCGCGTCGCTGATCAACGCGTACGACAACACCATCGCCTATACCGACCATGTGCTCGACCGCACGCTGCAATGGCTCGATGGCCTGGCCCGGCGCGGCGAGGCGGCGACCGGGCTGTACTTCGTGTCGGACCACGGCGAATCGCTCGGTGAAAAGGGCTTGTACCTGCACGGTGTGCCGTACGCGTTTGCCCCCGAGCAGCAGACGCGCGTGCCCATGGTCGTGTGGCAGTCCGAGGCGCTGCAGCGCCGCACCGGCGTGGGCACGGACTGCCTGCGCCAGCGGGCGGCGCTGCCGGTCTCGCACGACCACCTGTTCCACTCGGTGCTGGGCGCGCTGGCGGTGCAGACGTCCGCCCGCCAGCCTGCGCTCGACCTGTTCCGTCCCTGCGGCGGTTGATGCGCCGGGCCGGTGTGACCGGCGGGCGGGGCAGAGCGCGCGTTTCCTACAATCCCGGGTTGACCGCGGCCGCCGCGTGGCGCCGTCCCTCTTTTCATTGCCCTCCGCCATGTCTGCCTTCATCCGCTTTTCCGACCTTTGCGCCAACGGCCAGGCCCGCGGCCGCCGCGTCTTCATCCGCGCCGACCTCAACGTCCCCCAGGACGAGCAGGGCCGCATCACCGAGGACACCCGCATCCGCGCCAGCGTGCCGGCGATCCGCATGGCGCTGGACGCCGGCGCTGCGGTGATGGTCACGTCCCACCTCGGCCGCCCCACCGAGGGTGAGTTCAAGCCGGAGGACTCGCTGCAGCCCGTGGCGGCGCGCCTGAGCCAGCTGCTCGATCAACCGGTGCGGCTGGTGTCCCACTGGGTGGATGGCGATTTCAGCGTGGCGCCCGGCGAGGTGGTGCTGCTGGAGAACTGCCGCCTCAACGTGGGTGAGAAAAAGAACAAGCCCGAGCTGGCGAAGAAGCTCGGCGCGCTGTGCGACATCTTTGTGCACGACGCCTTCGGCACCGCCCACCGCGCCGAGGGCACGACCTATGGCATCGCCGAGACCGCGCCCGTGGCCTGCGCCGGCCCGCTGCTGGCCGCCGAGATGGACGCCATCGCGAAGGCGCTGGCCAACCCGAAGCGGCCGCTGGTGGCCATCGTGGCGGGCTCCAAGGTCAGCACCAAACTGACCATCCTCCAAAGCCTGTCCAGCAAGGTCGACGGCCTGATCGTGGGCGGCGGCATCGCCAACACCTTCATGCTCGCCGCCGGCCTGAAGATCGGCAAGAGCCTGGCCGAGCCCGACCTGGTGGGCGAGGCGCGCGCCGTGATCGAGGCGATGAAGGCCCGGGGTGCGGCGGTGCCGATTCCGGTGGACGTGGTCTGCGCCAAGCAGTTTGCTGCGGACGCGCCGGCGACGGTGAAGCCCGCCACCGACGTGGCCGACGACGACCTCATCCTCGACATCGGCCCGCAGACGGCCGCGCTGCTGGCCGATCAGCTCAAGGCCGCCGGCACCATCGTGTGGAACGGGCCCGTCGGCGTGTTCGAGTTCGCCGCCTTCGAAGGCGGCACCCAGACCATCGCCCGGGCGATCGCCGAGAGCAGCGCCTTCAGCATCGCCGGCGGCGGCGACACGCTGGCCGCCATCGCGAAGTACGGCATCGACAAAGACGTGGGCTACATCTCCACCGGCGGCGGCGCCTTCCTGGAGGTGCTGGAAGGCAAGACCCTGCCCGCCTTCGAGGTGCTGGCGCGCCGGGCGCAGGCTTAAGCGGCCCCCGGGACCGGCACGGACCGGGTCCCCTCCCTGTCCCGGGGCAGCGACCCGCGCAGCGGCGGAGCGTGGGGGCCGTCA
>NZ_JBXVVX010000006.1:0-98101 GCF_057219855.1 Hydrogenophaga sp. T66
TGGGGACGGCCCGGCGGCCGGACGGGATGCCCCCACGCTCCGCCGCTGCGTCGCTGGCGCTTGCGGGATGGGACGCCTGATGTCCCGCTGGGCTGCCCCGATCGCCGCGCTGGAGCAAGGCCTGCTGCAGCGGGATGTGGCCGCGCGCTGCCTGCTGCTGGCGGCGCTGGCGGGCGAGCACGTGCTGCTGCTGGGCCCGCCGGGCACGGCCAAGAGCGAACTGGCGCGGCGCCTGCGCTCGCTGTTGCCGGGCGCGCGCTATTTCGAGCGACTGCTGACCCGCTTCACGGTGCCGGAGGAGTTGTTCGGGCCGCTGTCGCTGCAGGCACTGGAAGAGGACCGCTACGAGCGGCTGACGGAGGGCTACCTGCCGCGCGCCGAGGTGGCTTTCCTGGACGAGGTGTTCAAGGCCAACTCGGCCATCCTCAACACGCTGCTGGGCCTGCTGCACGAACGCCTGTTTGACAACGGTCGCCAGCGCGAGCCGGTGCCGCTGGTCACGCTGGTCGGCGCCAGCAACGAGCCGCCGCAGGACGACAGCCTGCTCGCCTTCCACGACCGCTTCCTGCTGCGGGTGCCGGTGGCGCCGGTGGACGATGACCACTTCGCCGCGCTCCTGGCTCCCGCCGACCCACCGCGGGCCGACAGCGCCGCGGCGCTGGACGCCACCGCGCTGGCCGCCCTGCGCGCCGAAGCGCCGGCGGTGACGCTCGGCGATGACGTGCTTGCGCTGCTGGCCGACGCCCGGGCGCACGCGCGGCGCACCGAGCAACCGGTGTCGGACCGCCGCTGGCGCCAGCTGGGCGCGCTGCTGCGGCTGCAGGCCGCCAGCCGGGGGGCGGCGGCGGTGAGTCCGTGGGACCTGTGGCTGCTGCCTTTCGTGCTGGCCAGCGCCGCCGAGCCCGTGCCCGCGTGGGTGACCTGGTTCGACCACCGGGTGGGCCAGACGGCGCCGCTGGACCTGGACGGCGTGGACCGCGCGGTGGCCGCCTTTGAGCAACAGCTGGACATCGAGCGCCGTGCCCCGGCCGAGCAGCAGGACGAAAGCGCCGGCAAACTGGCCCTGGCCCGCGCGATCGCCGCACCCGACCACCGCGACAGCGAACTGGTGCGCCTCACCAGCGAGCGGGCCGGGCGGCGCTGGAGCCCGGTGCACATCGCCGCGCGCACCGCGCAGTGCGACGCGCTGCTCGCGCAGCTGATCTCGCTGCGCGATGAACTGGAGCGGGTCGCGGGGGGTGTGAGCGCCGCGATGGCGGCCCACGACTGGCTGCCGCCGTCGTGGCGCGCGCGGATCGGCGCGGTGCACGACACCCGGGTGGGGCAGGCCAGCGCGTGGTGCGCGCGCCTGGCCGCAGCGCGGGCGGGCTTTGCCGCCCTCCCGGTCGATGAGGCGCTCGCGGGCGAATCGCCCGCGCCCGTGGCCTGGGACGCCGTCCCGTGAGCCCCCCGGCCGCGCCCTGGCACGGCCTGGACGCGTTGCCGCGCGAGTTGTGGCGCTGGGCGGTGGTGTGCAGCGCCGGCGATCCGGCGGCCCGGCTGCCCCACCTGGCCCGCTGGCAGTCGGCCCTGGCCGACGGCGCCCTGCCCGACGCGGCGGACGACTGGGGCGACCCGCAAGCCCTGCCGCGACTGCGCGCGCTGGTGCAATCGCTCGAACTCACCGCGCTCACCCGCGGCAGCCCGGCGCTGGCGCGGCAGGTGTTGCAAAGCGTCTTGTGGCACGCCGACCGGCTGATCGACCGCCCGGCCAGCGAGACGCGCGATGCGGCCCTCGCGCGGGTCTGTGAGGAATTCGAAGCGAGCTGGGACCTGCAGCGACAGGGCTGGGACGAGGTGATGGCGCTGCTGCAGTCGCTGGGCGATCTGGCGCACCTGCGCTGGGACGAGCTGCAGGGCCAGCTCAGCCGGCGCGAGTGGCAGGACGCGCGGCGCATCGGCGAACGGCTGCAGCGCCTGCCGCGGCTGGCGGCCTTCATCGACGGCGTTGGCCGGCGCGCGCCGGTGCCCAAGGCGGCGCCGGCGGCGCAGCCCGTCGCGCAGCCCACGGGCCGGGCGCGCGCCGCGCGGCACCCGGCCGACGAAGCGCAGCGCCGCCCCGAACCCCACGCCGTGGACGGCGTGCACCGCTCGCGCGCGCTGGCCCGCATGACCGGCGCCGACAGCGCGCTGCTGCGCCACCCGGTGGGCCGGCGCCTGTGGCGCGCGCGCTTCGCCGAGGCGCAGCTGCTGACCTACGACGACCGCGCGCCCCACCACAGCCAGCGGCCCGACCCGGTGCCGGCACCCGCTGCCTCCCGCGAGACGCCGCTGGGCCGCGGGCCCCTGATCGTGTGCCTCGACACCTCGGGCTCCATGCGGGGCGCGCCGGAAAACGTGGCGAAGGCCTGCGTGCTGCAGGCGCTGCGCAGCGCCCACGCCGGGCGGCGACCGTGTGCGCTGCTGGCCTTTGGCGGGTCGGGCGAGGTCCTGGAGCGCGAACTGGCGATGGACGCCGACGGGCTGTCGCACCTGCTGGACTGCATGGGCCAGTCGTTCGACGGCGGCACCGACGTGCAGACGCCGCTGGAACGGGCGATCGAGCGCGTGGGCCGCGCGGGCTGGCACGACGCGGATGTGCTGATCGTCAGCGACGGCGAGTTTGGCGTCACCCACGAGACACTCGCGGCGCTGCGTGACGCCAAGGCCCGGCTGGGCTTGCGGGTGCACGGCATCCTGATCGGCGACCGCGAAACCGTCGGTCTGGTCGAGGTGTGCGACGCCCTCCACTGGGTGCGCGACTGGCGCCGCCACGGCGACGAAGCCAGCGCGCGGCACGACGATTTCTCGCCGGTGCACAGCCACAGCCTGACCGCGCTGTATTTCCCCAACGCCATCCGGCGCTGATTTTTCGGCGATGCTCGGGGGGTATCTGCCCTGCCGCGGCCAAGACCGCCGGCAGCCCCCTCGCCCCCTCCCGGAGACAAGCCCATGCTGTTCACCACCGCCATCGCCGGCAGCCTGCCCAAGCCGTCGTGGCTCGCCGAAACCGAAAAACTCTGGCCGCAATGGAAGGCCCAGGGCCCCGAGCTCGCCCAGGCCAAGGCCGACGCCACCCTGTTGTGGATCAAGGCCCAGGAAGACGCCGGCCTCGACGTGATCGGCGACGGCGAGCAGGCGCGGCAGCACTTCGTGCACGGCTTCGTGGAGCAGGTGGAGGGCATCGACTTTGTGAACAAGGTCAAGATGGGCATCCGCAACAACCGCTACGACGCGATGGTCCCGCAGGTGGTGGCGCCACTGAAACTCAAAGGCCGGGTTCACGCCTTTGAAGCGCAGCTCGCCCGCCGGCACACGAAGAAGCGGCTCAAGTTCACCCTGCCCGGCCCCATGACCATCGTGGACACGGTGGCCGACCGCTTCTACGGCGACAAGGTCAAGATGGCGATGGCCTTTGCCGAGCTGCTCAACCAGGAAGCGCTGGCCCTGCAGGCCGACGGCGTGGACATCATCCAGTTCGACGAACCGGCGTTCAACGTGTACATGGCCGAGGCCGCAGACTGGGGCGTGAAAGCGCTCGAACGCGCGGCGCAGGGGCTGACTTGCAAGACCGCGGTGCACATCTGCTACGGCTATGGCATTGAGGCCAACGTGAAGTGGAAGGAAACCCTGGGCGAGGAGTGGCGCCAGTACGAACAGGTGTTCCCTGCGCTGGCCAAGAGCCGCATCGACCAGGTCAGCCTGGAGTGCTTCCACTCGCACGTGCCGCCCGAGCTGATGGCACTGCTCCAGGGCAAGGAGGTCATGGTCGGCGTGATCGATGTGGCCAGCAACGAGATCGAGACGCCCGAGCAGGTGGCGCAGACCATCGGCACGGCGCTGAAGTACGTGCCCGCGGACAAGCTGATCGCCTGCACCAACTGCGGCCTGGCGCCGATGAGCCGCGAGGTGGCGATGGCCAAGCTGGAGGCACTGGCCCAGGGCGCGGCGCTGGCGCGGCAGCGTTTCGGCGGCGCGGCATGACGCTGCACGGCCTGCCCCGCGCGCAGCCCGCGGACCTGGGCCTGTGCCCGACCCGGCTGGCCCGCCTGATGGACACCCTGCGCGAGGACGTGGCGCGCGGGCGCCTGCCGGGCGCGGCGGTGCTGCTGGCGCGCCGCGGCCACGTGGCGCTGCTCGACACCGTGGGCCGGCTCGACCCGGCGCGCGAGGCGCCGATGCGACCCGACGCGATCTTTCGCATCTACTCCATGACCAAGCCGGTGGTGTCCGTGGCGGCGATGATGCTGGCCGAGGACGGACGGCTGGCGCTCGCCCAGCCGATATCGGCATGGCTCCCGGGATTCGCCGCGCTGCCGCCGATCACGGTGCACGACCTGCTGCGCCACACCGCCGGCATGACCTACGAATTCCTGGGTGACCACCCGGTGCAGCAGGCCTACCGCGCCGCGCGCATCGGCTCGCGCGAGCGGCGCAACGCGGCCTTCGCCGAAGCGATGGCGGGGCTGCCGCTGCTGGTGCCGCCCGGCACGCAATGGACCTACAGCCGGGCCACCGACGTGCTCGGTGCGCTGCTTGAAGCGGTGAGCGGGCAGACCCTGGGTGCGTTGCTGCGCGAGCGGGTGTTCGAGCCGCTGGGCATGCACGACACCGCCTTCAGCGTGCCGGCAGACCAGGCGACGCGCCTGGCCCAGCCCTTTGATCACGATCCCGACGGTGGCGTGGTGATGCGCCTCTTCGACCCGCTGGAAGCCCCGGCCATGGAGGCCGGTGGGGGCGGTCTGATGTCCACGCTGGCCGACTACGCCCGCTTCCTGCAATGCCTGCGGCAGGGTGGCACGCTCGACGGCGTGCGGCTGCTCGGGCCGCGCACCGTGCGCTTCATGATGAGCGACCACCTCGGCGACATCCGGCCCGCGCCGGGCGATCCGCTGCTGCCGCCCGGGCACGGTTTCGGTCTGGGCTTTGCGGTGCGCACCGCCCCGGGTCTGGCCGCGGTGCCGGGCAGCGTGGGCACCTGCCACTGGAGCGGCATCGGCGGCACGAGTTTCTTCATCGATCCCACCGTGGATTTTTACGGAATCTTCCTCGCCCAAGCCCCGAACCAGCGCGAGCACTACCGCGCGCTGTTCCGCACCATGGCCTACGCGGCCCTGCGGGACTGAACCGTGGGAGCGACCGCCACCGTCGAGCTGCGCGATCTCGCGCTGGACATCCGCATCGGCACCGGGCCGGACGGTGCGCCCGCGCCAGAGACGCACGTGCTCGACATCACGCTGACGATCGACGCCGCGCAGGTGTTGATCGCTGAAGACCGCATGGCGCTGGTGTTCGACTACGACCCCTGGCGGGCCGCGGTGGAGCGTGTGGTCGGCGAGCGGCGGTACGAGACGCAGGAGTTCCTGATGTCACGGCTGGCCGCGGTCTGCGCGGCAGAACCGGCGGTGCGCGCGGCCGAGATCGCCCTGCACAAAGGGCCGGTGGCGCGGGGCAGCGGCTCGCTGGGACTGCGTCTGTCGCTCGACGCCGACGCACTGACCGCGCTGCGCCGCGCCTGAGCGCCGCGCGGCTCAGTCCTGCGCCGGGCGCGCCGGCTCGCGCCAGCGGAAGAACATCGGGTAGACCTTCTCCACCACCGAGCCATCGAAGTCCCAGGCCTTGCACTGGCCCAGATGCATCGGCGGGCGGCCGTCCGGCGGCGGCGCGAACGAGGCCGAGCGGGTCTGGAACGCCGCGGTGGCGAGGTTGAACAGCAGCTCGCGCAGGTGGGTGCAGCCCTGCACGCCCCCGAGGTGGCGCTGGATGGTGTGGCGCCAGCCCTTGCCGAGGGTTTCACCCAGGAAACGCTGCATCGGCGGCAGGGCCTGCGGACACGGGTCGTGCGGGTGGGCGTCCATCACCGCATCGATGCCGCGGATCACCATGCGCTCATCCACCGTCACGCGCAGGTGCATGTGGTGGACCGGCTCGCCCGGCTCCCAGCGGCCCTCGCCGGTGATCTCGAACGCGTGGGGTTTGCTGTCGTGCAGCGTGGCCTCGATGTCCCACAGGCCGTCGTCGCGGCGGTAGCCGCGGTATTCAACGCGGCGGGTGTGCATGGGGGTGCGGGGCGCGGGCGGTGGCAGGGGCAAGGCGGGACTCCGGGGGACAAACCCCGATTTTCCGCCAGCCGGTGCGGGCGCACACTGGCCGAATAGCCCGCCACCGCTGCCGGGTGTCACGACCGCGTCTGCCATGAACCACCCCGACCACTCTCAGGACCACTCCCAGGACCACTCTCACGATCATCCGCACGATCACGATCCCAACCACGACCACGACCACGACCATGGGCACCCGGATCACGCCGCGCCGGCCTGGAAACACGACGGCGTGCGCGTGATCCCGGGCCACCAGCTCGATCCGAACGTGCCGTCCACGCCGGGCATGGACCGCAAAGCGGCCATCACGTTCGCGCGCGTGGGCGCGCAGAAGCTCTGGGCCGGCACGGTGACCATCCACCCCGACGCCAAGACCGGCGCCCACCACCACGGGCCGCTGGAAAGCGTGATCTACGTGGTGCGCGGGCGCGCGCGCATGCGCTGGGGCGAACGGCTGGAATTCACCGCCGAGGCCGGGCCGGGGGACTTCATCTATGTGCCGCCGTATGTGCCGCACCAGGAAATCAACGCCAGCGCCACCGAGGTGCTCGAATGCGTGTTGTGCCGCAGCGATGGGCAGGCCGTGGCCGTGAACCTGGACATCGAGCCGGTGGAGAAGCCGCAGACGGTGTTGTGGGTGGACCCGACGCACCCCACCGGCGGGGTGTGAGCGCCGCGCGGCAGCGCGACCGCGTGGATTTCAGTCGCCCTGGAAGCCGCCCCCGCGCAGGGTGACCACGAGCGTGTCGCGCCAGCCGAGGGCGTCGGCGCTGGCCGGCTGGATCGGCGTGGTCTCGTGGATGACGCGGGCGTCGTCGAGCAGCAGCAGCGACCAGGGCTGGTCGAGCGTGAAGCGCTGGCCGCCGGGGCCGTCGGCGTCGAACACGCGGCTCTCGCCGCCCTTGATGCCGTGGCGCGCCACCAGGAACACGGCCACCAGGTCCACGCCGTCGCGGTGCGCGCCCTCGGGCGTGGGCCGGCCGATGCCGTCGGTGGTGTCGATGCGGAAGGGGTGGGCCTCGACGAACCACGGGCGTTCGCCGCGCAGCGCGCTGGCGGCGCGGCCGAGCGCGACCAGCAGGCGCGTCCACACGGGCAGCGCCACCTGCGCCGCGGCCATGGGTTCAAACCAGCGCTGCATGCCGCCGTGCAGGGCGTTGTATTCCACCGGCTGCCAGTGGGCGCGGTGCGGCACCGGGCGGACCGCGGTGCCGTCGACCACGAAGCAGCTGTGGCGGCGGCGGCGGTAGCGGCCACCGTCCTTGAGATAGGCGTCGGGGGCGAGGTCGTCCCAGCCGGCCTGCAGCGCGGCGAGTTCGGCCGCGTTGGCGGGCAGCCACTGCGCGACCCCGGCGGCGTCGAGCAGGGCAAAGCCACGATCGGCCAGGTGGCCTTCCAGGGCCGAAGGGGCGGTGTACGGGGGCTGGAACGGGCGCGTCATGGCCGGCCAGTGTAGTGGGGGAACACCCGGTGCCCGGGGCAGCGCGCGCATGGCCCAATGCCACGCAGGAGAACCGAGGAGCCCCCATGAACGACAGCACCAGCCTGCCGCCGGCCCCGCCCGAGCGGGGGCCGTCCGTTTTCGACCTGCCGCTGGCCACGCTGCGCGCCGGCGACCCGCTGCGCTGGCTCGCGGCGGGCTGGCGCGATTTCCGCGCCGCGCCGCGCATCGGACTGTTTTACGGCTTGTGCTTTGCGCTCATGGGCCACGCCCTGCTGGCCGTGTTCCGCGCCGCGCCGGCGTATGTGATGGCGCTGTCCGCCGGCTTCCTGCTGCTCGGGCCGTTTCTGTGTCTGGGGCTCTACCACGCCAGCCGGGCGCTCGGCCGCGGCGAGCGCCCCAGCCTGCGCGACTCGCTCGTGGCCTGGCGACCCACGAAGGGCTCCATGGCGCTGTTCGCGGGCGTGCTGCTGATCCTGGAGCTGCTCTGGGGCCGGGCCTCGCTGGTCGTGTTCGCGGTGACCTTCAACACCATGCCCAGCACCGAGAACCTGCTTGCCCGCCTGGTGAGCCTGGAGAACCTGGAGTTCCTCATCACCTACACCGCGGTCGGCGGCGTGTTCGCCGGGCTGATCTTCGTCACCAGCGCCATCAGCATCCCCATGATCCTGGACCGCCAGACCGACGCGATTTCCGCCGGCCTGACGAGCATCCGCGCCTGCCTGAACAACCCTGGCGTGATGCTGCTGTGGGGCGCGCTCATCACCGGGCTGATCGCGCTGGCCATGCTGCCGGCGTTCGTGGGGCTTCTGGTCGCCGGCCCGGTGATCGGCCACGCCACCTGGCATGCCTACCGGCAGATCGTGCCGCCGCCGGCAGCGGCCTGAGGCCTGAGGCCTGGTCCGGCGCTTGGGTCAGGCGCCGTGATTCATGCCCCGTGAAACGGCCCGTGGCGGCGCCGGCGACCGGGCGAGGCGCCGAGCAGCGCCGGTTCGATCAGGCCTTCAAAGAGCGGCTGCAGGGCGAGCACGCGCACCATGGCATCGCGCTCGTCCTGCGTACGGCACAGCCACTGCAACACCTCCGGGCGCATGAACCACAGCGCGCGGGCCGACTCGGCCACCAGCAGGCGGTGGCGCAGCTGCTCGGCCTCCCACGACTCGTCGTCGCCCACCAGATCCACCATCGCGCGGCGCACCTGCCGCAACCGGACCGGATCGTCCACCGGGACCGTGTCCTGGTGCAGGCGCTGGGTGACGGTGTCAAAAAGGGAGGTGATGAATTGCTTCACTGGGTTCCGCTAACAAAAGCAATACCGCGATTGCATCACATCGCGGCCATTTTGTAACCCATCGTAAACACCGGAGCGGCCACGGTCGGCTCCAGCCACCTACCATCGGCGCCATGGAACTGCTGCGCACCACTGCCTTGTTCGCCGCGACGGCGCTCGCCGAGATCGTGGGCTGCTACCTGCCCTGGCTGTGGCTGCGGCAGGGCGGCAGCGCGTGGCTGTTGCTGCCCGCTGCGGCGAGTCTGGCCCTGTTTGTGTGGCTGCTGAGCCTGCACCCGGCGGCCAGCGGCCGGGTCTACGCGGCCTATGGCGGGGTGTACGTGGTGATGGCCTTGCTGTGGCTGCGCGCGGTCGACGGTGTGCGGCTCGCACCCACCGACTGGCTGGGCGCGGCCGTGGCGCTGCTGGGCATGGGCATCATCGTCGTGGGGTGGCGCTCATGACGCACACGCACACGCACGCCTCCCACGACCCCGACACCGCCCTGGCCCAGGCGGCCGACGCGCTGGACTTCCCGCTGGGTGAGCCGATCCAGATCGGCGGGCGCTACACGGCGGTGCGGCGCGACGGCCGCGACTGCTGGGTGAGCGGCCAGGTGCCGCGGGTGCGGGACACGGTGGTCGTGACCGGCGCGGTGGGCGACACCGTCGATCGGGAGCGCGCCCGACACGCGGCCCGGGTGTGTGCGCTGCGCGCGCTGTGCCTGCTGCAGGCCGAGTTGGGCAGCTTGCGGGCGGTGGCCAGCGTGCTGCGGGTGACGGTCTACGTGCGCAGCGCGCCAGACTTCACCGGCCAGAGCGAGGTCGCCGACGCGGCGTCGGATCTGCTGGTGGCGGTGCTGGGTGACGCGGGCCGCCACAGCCGCACCTCGGTGGGCGTGGCGCAACTGCCCAAGGGGGCGGCGGTGGAACTGGATCTCGTGGCCCGGGTGGCGGACGGCGCCTGAGCGCCGTCGCGCGGGCCACCCGGCGGGCATCAGGCGTTCACGTTGACCACGAGCCGCCCGCGGACCTGGCCGGCCAGGATGTCGCGGCCGGCCTGCAACGCGTCGGCGAGCGGAATCTCGCGGGTGATGGCGGCCAGCCGGGCGGGGTCGAGGTGTTCGGCGAGCGCGGCCCAGGCGGCCTCCCGGCGCTCGCGCGGCGCCATCACGCTGTCGATGCCCAGCAGGCTCACGCCGCGCAGGATGAACGGCGCCACGCTGGCCGGCAGGTCCATGCCCTGCGCCAGGCCACAGGCCGCCACCGCGCCGCCGTAGCGCGTGCTGGCGCAGGCGTTGGCCAGCGTGTGACTGCCCACCGAATCGACCACGCCGATCCAGCGCTCCTTCTGCAGCGGTTTGCCCGGCGCCGACAGGCTGGCCCGGTCGATCACCTCGGCCGCGCCGAGCTGGGCGAGGTAGGCGGCCTCCTGCGGACGCCCGGTGGACGCCACCACGCGGTGGCCCAGCGCCGCCAGCAGCGCAATCGCCACGCTGCCCACCCCCCCGCCCGCGCCGGTGACCAGCACCTCGCCGCTGCCGGGCGCCACCCCCTGCGCCGCCCAGTGGCGCTGCAGCGCCTGCACGCACAGCATCGCGGTGTAGCCGGCCGTGCCGATGGCCATGGCATCGCGCTCGCTGAAGGCGCCGGGCAAGGCCACCAGCCAGTCGCCCTTGACGCGCGCCTTCTGCGCAAGGCCGCCCCAGTGCGTTTCGCCCACGCCCCAGCCGTTGAGCACGACCCGGTCGCCCACGCGCCAGCGCGGGTGTTCGCTGTGGGTCACGGTGCCGGCGAAATCGATGCCCGGCACCAGGGGGAAGCTGCGCACCACCGGCGACTGCCCGGTGATGGCCAGGCCGTCCTTGTAGTTGATGGTCGACCAGGCCACGTCGACGCTGACGTCGCCGGCGGGCAGCGCCGAGGCATCGACGTCGGTCAGGTCGCAGCGGTAGCCGGTCTCGGGCTTGGTGACCAGCAGGGCGCGGAAGGTGCTCATGGGGAATCGGAGGATGACGGGTTGACGGAGGCCGGTGGGTCGTTCCACAGGCGCCAGGTGAGCCAGGCGCCGATCAGGCTGTTGGTCAGCGCCAGCAGCGCCACCATCAGCGCCAGCGAGGTCGGCGGTTCGCGGGTCTGCAGGTAGAAGCTCATGAACGAGGCCAGGGCGTTGAAGCCGAGCGCGAGCCAGAACAGGCCCTTGCGCGGCTGCCACAAGCGGCGGAAAGCGTTGGCAACGGTGGACATGGCGCGGATTGTGCGGCGCCGGCCGCGCTCACGCCGGCGTGCGGGCTTCCTGCTCCTGCAAGAGACGCCACATCACCTTGCCGCTGCCGCTTTTGGGCAGCGCGTCGACGAACTGCACCGCGCGCGGCGCCTTGTAGACCGCCATGTGTTCGCGGCACCAGTCGAGGATGTCCTGCTCGGTGGTGCGTCCGCGCGCGTCGGCCCGCAGCACGACCACCGCCTTCACGCTCTCGCCGCGATAGGCGTCGCGCGTGGCGATCACGCAGGCCTCGGCGATGGCCGGGTGCTTGAACATCAGCGCCTCCACCTCGGCAGGCCACACCTTGAAGCCGCTGGCGTTGATCATGCGCTTGAGCCGGTCGGTGATGAAGAAGTAGCCCTCCTCGTCCACGCGCCCGAGATCGCCCGAGCGGAAAAATCGCTTGCCGTCGATCTCCAGGAAGGCCGCGGCGGTGGCCTCCGGCCGCTTCCAGTAGCCATCGAACACCTCGGGGCCGTGGATCACGATCTCGCCGGCCTCCCCCACCGGCAGCTCCTGCAGCGTCTCCGGGTCGATGACGCGCGCGTCGGTGCTCATGAACGGCACCCCCAGGCACTGCTGCTTGGGCGCGTCGGGTGGGTTGCTGTGGGAGGGCGCGGCGGTTTCGGTCAGGCCATAGCCCTCGGAATAGCGCAGGCCGAACTGCTCAAACAGGCGCTGCGCCACGGCCGCGGGCATGGCCGCGCCGCCGCCACCGATGTAGACCAGACTCGACAGGTCGTACTGGTCGAAGCTGGGACTGGCCAGCAGGTCGATCACCATGGTGGGGATGTTGGTCCAGCTGGTGACGCGCCAGCGCGAGATCAGCCGGCCGGCGAGTTCGCGATCCCAGCGCGGCATGAGCACGATGGTGCCGCCGGCGTACAGGCCGGCGTGCATGCCGGTGACGTGGCCGGTGATGTGGAACAGCGGCACCACCACCAGCGACACGGTCTCCGGCGTGGCATTGCCCCACAGCGTGCTGGCGACGGCGTTGTGCATCAGGCTGCGGTGCGGATGCATGCAGCCCTTGGGCAGACCGGTGGTGCCGCTGGTGTAGGGCAGCACGGCGAGGTCGGCCGGGCCGCGGCGGTGTTCGGGCAGCGGGCCGTTGCAGGCCAGCGCGGTGGTCCAGTCGGCCACCGTGGCCCCATCGGGCAGCGCGGGCGCGGCGTGGCGGGCGCCAAGCCAGTCGGCCCAGGCGGGCGGCACCTCGGCGGCCGGGCCCATGGCGTCGGCGTAGTGGGTGACCACGAGGTGGCGCAGGCGCTGGTCGGCCGGGACCTGCTCGTTGGCCCGCGCCAGCTCGCCCGCGAGATCGGCCGCGCAGATGGCCACGCGCGCGTCGGCGTCGGTGATGTAGTGGGTGAGCTCGTCGGCCTTGTTCATCGGGTTGACCGGCACGACCACCGCGTTGGCGCGAAAGATCGCGTAGCAGGCCACCACCCACTGCGGGCAGTTCTGCATGAACACGATCACGCGGTCCCCGTCTTGGACGCCCTGGGCGCGCAGGTGCGCCGCCAGGCGTTCGGCCTGCGCCAGCAGGTCGCGGTAGGTTGTCGTCCGGTCAAAAAACACCAGCGCCGGCTTGTCGGGGTAGCGCATGGCGCTGACCACGAGGTTGGGCCACAGCGAGGTGGCCGGCGGCGTGAGCCGGTGGGGCAGGCGCTTGGGCCAGACGCGGTGGTGCGCGCGGGTCGCGCTGGGCGTGGCGGTGCTCATGGGGTCTTGTCTCCGTCTTGTCGCGGTCGGGTGGCGCGCCGCCGCCGCGGCGCGTGGGTGTGCGGGCCATCCTACGGATCGGCGGGCGAAACGCCAGCATCACCTTGTCGCCGCCGGGACCGTGGCACAAAAACTGCGTGCCTCCGGCGCACCCCGGGAACCTCGGCCCACGCCATCACTCCATGTTCTTTTTGCATGAAATGGCAAGGAAAACCCCGATCCCGCCGGTTGGTGTACCCCCTACAGTCTGCGCTGACTTCAGGGCCCACCCCGGCGAACCGGGCGGAGGCGCTGGCCGGGGCCTCTACACTCCCGGCTTTTCGTTTTGTCACCCTCGTTCTACGGAGCATCACAATGAAAAAATCCGCACTGGCGCTGGCCCTGGCCGTCGTCGCCACCGGCGCCTTCGCGCAAGCCAATGACACCCTGGCCAAGATCAAGGCCTCCGGTGCCGTGACCATGGGCGTGCGCGACTCCTCCGGCGCCCTGTCGTACACGCTGGGCGACGGCAAGTACGCCGGCTACCACGTGGAAATCTGCCAGCGCGTGCTGGCCGACGTGCAGAAAAGCCTGGCCCTGCCCAAGCTCGACATCAAGTACGTGTCGGTGACCTCGCAGAACCGCATCCCGCTGGTGCAGAACGGCACCGTGGACATCGAGTGCGGCTCCACCACCAACAACACCGCCCGCCAGCGCGACGTGGCGTTTGCCGTGACCACCTACGTGGAAGAGGTGCGCATCGCGGTGAAGGCCAACTCGGGCATCACCTCCATCGCCCAGCTCAACGGCAAGAAAGTGGCCACCACCACCGGCACCACCTCGGTGCAGCTGCTGCGCCGCCACGAGCGCGCCGGTGGCGTGAACTTCGAAGAGGTGTTTGGCAAGGACCACGCCGAGAGCTTCCTGCTGCTGGAGTCGGGCCGCGCGGACGCCTTCGTCATGGACGGCCAGATCCTGGCGGGCAACATCGCCAAGTCCAAGGCCCCGGCGGACTTCAAGATCGTGGGTGAGGTGCTGTCGGTCGAGCCGATCGCGATCATGTTCCGCAAGGACGATCCGGCCTTCAAGAAGGCCGTGGACGACAGCATCAAGGCGATGATGAAGTCCGGCGAGATCGCCAAGCTCTACGACAAGTGGTTCGTGCAGCCGATCCCGCCGTCCAACACCCGCGTCGGCCTGCCGGCCACCGAGGCGACCAAGGCCGCCTGGGCGACCCCGAACGACAAGCCGGTTGAGGAATACGCCAAGAAGTGACCCGGGTCTGACCCGTGTCGGAAACCCCGCAGCGCACCCCCGCCGGCGGGGTTTCTCCTTTGAGGGCGGCCCGGCCCACCCGGCCGGGCGTCCGCCCGCTTTTGCATCACGCACTCAAGAGGTGATCCCATGAACTGGGACTGGCAGGTTTTTCTCAACGACGACGGCAGCGGCCGCACGTATCTCGAATGGATGTTTGAAGCCTGGGGCTGGACGCTGTCGGTGGCGGCCGGGGCCTGGGTGGTGGCGATGGTGATGGGCGCCCTGATCGGCACCCTGCGCACCCTGCCCAACAGCCCCTGGCTGGTGCGCCTGGGCAACGCCTGGGTCGAACTGTTCCGCAACATCCCCCTGCTGGTGCAGATTTTCCTGTGGTACTTCGTGCTGCCGAAGATTTTCCCGGTGATGCAGCAGCTCTCGGGCTTCATGCTGGTGGTGCTGGCGCTGGGCTTCTTCACGTCGGCGCGCATCGCCGAGCAGGTGCGCGCGGGCATCCAGTCGCTGCCGCGCGGTCAGCGTTATGCCGCGATGGCCATGGGCTTCACCACGCCGCAGACCTACCGCTACGTGATCCTGCCGATGGCGCTGCGCATCGTGCTGCCGCCCCTGACCAGCGAGTCGATGAACCTGCTGAAGAACTCGTCGGTGGCCTTCGCGGTCTCGATCGCCGAGCTCACCATGTTCGCCATGCAGGCGCAGGAGGAGACGTCCCGCGGCGTCGAGATCTACCTGGCCGTGACCGCCCTGTATGCCGCGTCGGCCTTCGCCATCAACCGCGTGTTCGCCTTCATCGAACGGCGCGCGCGCATCCCCGGCCTGATCGCGGCCGGTGCCACGGGAGGCCACTGACATGGGCGGCCTCGACCTTTCCTTCTTCAATTGGGACGTCATCAGCAAATTCGTCCTCAGCGGGCTGTGGTTCAGCATCCAGCTGACCATCGTCGCCACCATCGGCGGCATCCTGCTCGGCACGGTGCTGGCGCTGATGCGGCTCTCGGGCAACCCGCTGCTCGCCGTGCCGGCCACGATCTATGTCAACGGCATGCGCAGCATCCCGCTGGTGATGGTGATTCTGTGGTTCTACCTGCTGGTGCCCACCCTCATCGGCCGGCCGATCGGCGCCGAGATGTCGGCCGCCATCACCTTCATCGCGTTCGAGGCGGCCTACTTCGCCGAGATCATGCGTGCGGGCATCCAGTCGATTCCGCGCGGCCAGGTGTTTGCCGGCCAGGCGCTGGGCATGAGCTACGGCCAGAACATGCGTCTGGTGGTGCTGCCGCAGGCCTTCCGCAACATGCTGCCCGTGTTGCTCACGCAGGTGATCATCCTCTTCCAGGACACCTCGCTCGTGTACGCGATCGGCGCCTACGACATGCTCAAGGGCTTCGTGACGGCCGGCAAGATTTACGGCCGCCCCGAGGAGGTGTACCTGCTCGCGGCCGTCGTGTACTTCGTCATCTGCTTCTCGCTGTCCTGGGTGGTCAAACGCCTGCAGGCCCGCATCGCCATCATTCGCTGAACGTCTTCCCGGTGAACAACATGATTGAAATCAAGAACGTCTCCAAGTGGTACGGGCCGGTGCAGGTGCTCAACGACTGCTCGGTGTCCATCAACAAGGGCGATGTGGTCGTGGTGTGCGGCCCGTCGGGGTCCGGCAAGTCCACGCTGATCAAGACCGTCAACGGCCTGGAGCCGATCCAGAAGGGCGAGATCTTCGTCAACGGCACGGCGGTGAACGATCCCAAGACCAACCTGCCGCAGCTGCGCAGCCGCGTGGGCATGGTGTTCCAGCACTTCGAGCTGTTCCCGCACCTCAGCGTGACCGAGAACCTCACCATCGCCCAGATCAAGGTGCTGGGCCGCCAGCCCGACGAGGCCAAGGCACGTGGACTCAAGATGCTCGACCGCGTGGGCCTGATGGCCCACAAGGACAAGTTCCCCGGTCAGCTATCCGGCGGCCAGCAGCAGCGCGTGGCGATCGCGCGCGCGCTGTCGATGGACCCGGTGGTGATGCTGTTCGACGAACCCACTTCCGCGCTCGACCCGGAAATGGTCGGCGAGGTGCTGGACGTGATGGTCACGCTGGCCAAGGAAGGCATGACGATGATGGTCGTCACCCACGAGATGGGCTTCGCCCGCAAGGTGGCCAACCGGGTGATCTTCATCGACGTCGGCGGACGCATCCTGGAGGATTGCTCCAAGGAAGAGTTCTTCGCCCACCCGGAGAACCGCCAGCCCCGCACGCGGGAATTCCTCTCGAAGATCCTGGCTCACTGAGCACGGCGCGCCGGCACGGGGTGGCCGGCGTCAGGCGGCGCTGTCAGAATGCGCCGCTGCCCATGACCCCGCCCTCCATCCTTCACGCCGCCGTCCGGACGGCCCACCGCTCCGATAGCCGCCTGCCGTCGCCGACCATCGCCGCCGGGTGGGCGGCGTTGCGTGCGCTGGCGGTAGGCTGGCTGGCCGGGGGAGCGGCCGTGACCGCGCTGGCGTTTGACCTGCAAGGCCACCGCGGTGCGCGCGGACTCGCGCCGGAAAACACGCTGGCCGGCATCCGCCAGGCCCTGGCCATCGGCGTGACCACGCTGGAACTCGATGTGGTGCTCAGTGCCGACGGCGTGCCGGTGCTGTCCCACGACACCACCCCCAACCCCGACATCACCCGCGACGCGCGCGGGCGCTGGCTGCAGGCGCGCGGGCGTCCGTTTGCCCAACTGACCGCGCGGGACATCCGCGCCTTCGACGTGGGCCGCATTCACCCCGGCAGCCGCTACGCCCGCGAGTTTCCCGACCAGGTACCGGTCGACGGCGAGCGGATTCCCACGCTGGCGGCCGTGTTCCGCGAAGTGCGGGCGCTGGGGGCGCATCATGTGCGCTTCAACCTGGAGACCAAGATCAACCCGACGCGGCCCGATGAATCGCCGAGCCCGGAGGCGCTCGCCCGCGCGGTGCTGCGCGTGGCCCGCCAACACCAATCGCTCGACCGCATCAGCCTGCAGAGCTTCGACTGGCGCACGCTGCAGGCCGCCCGCCGACTGGCCCCCGATGTGCCGCGCGTGCACCTCACCGTGCAGCGCCCGAACGCCGACAACCTCAGCAGCGGCGCGTGGACCGGTCAGCACCGGCTCGGCGACCACGACGACGCGCCGTCGCTCGTCGCTGCCGCCGGCGGGCAGGTCTGGTCACCGCACCACGCCAACCTCAGCCCGGCGCTGGTCGCCCGCGCGCACGCGCTGGGTCTGCGCGTCATCCCGTGGACCGTCAACGACACCGCCGACATGGAGCGCCTGATCGACTGGGGCGTGGACGGCCTGATCACCGACCGCCCCGACAGACTGCGTGCCGTGATGGACCAGCGCAGCATGCCGCTGCCGCCCGCCGTGCCCCTGCCGCGCCGACCGGCCTCACCCGGCCCGGACACCGCCCCACCCCGCTGACGCCACCGCCATGAGCCTCACCCTCGACGACATGGAATCCGCCCTGCAAGCGCTGCGCCGCGGCGAAACCGGCGCCTACGCCGTCGCCACCCGCCTGCGCGACAGCGCCGACCTCACCGCGCGGCTGCCGCCCCGGTTCGGCGAGGTGCTCCACCCCCTGCTCGACCGACTCGAGTCCAGCGCGCTGTTCGACGCGGAGAGCTGCTCGTTCAGCCAGCGCGACCTGCTCGACAGCCTGCAACTGTGGATCGACAAGGCCCGCGCGCGGCTGGCGGCCTGAGCCCCGTTCGGCGCCCCGCGGGAACACCGTACCCCGGTTTCGTATCATTGGAACTATGCGTTTCTGGTTGATCGTCCTGATGATGGCCCTGCTGCCCTTGCGCGGCTGGGTGGGCGACGCCATGGCGCTGGGCGCTTTCACCGCGCCCCAGACCGCGGCCGCGTCCTGCCATGAGACGGCGGTGACGGCGGCGGCGGACGAGGCATTGCACGCTGATCACGGTTCCTCGACCGACGTCAGCACGCCCAGCGACCACCACAGCCACCTGGCCTGCGACCTGTGCAACGGCCCGGCCCTCGCCAGCGCCGTGACCGGCAGCGCCGATCCGCAGGCCGCGCCATCGGCCCGCGCCGCGGGCGCCGAGCGTTTCGCCAGCCTCGACCCGCGCCCTGGCCACAAGCCGCCCATCGCCTGACTTCCGCACCCGTGGTGCGTCCGCCGCCGGCCCGATCCGGCGGCAGGGCGCCTTCCCCGACCGGTTTTCAGGAGTTTTTCATGCCATTCATCTCTGGGGCCCGTGCGCTTCGGGCCACGGCCTGGGCCGCCGGCCTGCTGTGCGCCACCGCCTGGGCCACACCCGGCGACCCGCCGCGCCCAGCCCAACACCATCACCACCACCATCACCCCCACGGCGCCAAGCCGTCCACGGGCCCCGCCGCGGCGGCCCCGACCGCCAGCCCCGGCACGCTGCCACGGCCCGGGGACGCGCTGCTGGCCGCCGACCCGGCGACGCCCGATGCCTGGCAGCCCAGTGCCCTGCCCGCCGCCGTGCGGGCCGAGGCCCCGGCGGTGCCGGCCGACCTCGCCGAGGCCCGCGCCATCTGGCGCGCCGCCAACGAGCGGGTCGCCCGCTTCCCGCGCGGCCACATCGACCTGCTCAAGGCCGAGCCGCCCGAGCCCGCGGCCAGCGCCGACCGCACTGCGCCGCGCGGCACCCTGAGCGCGGCCGACGCCCTGCGTGCCTCGCTGCGCACCCGCCCCGACCTCCTGCTGCGCCCCGGCCTGGGTGCCGCCGACCGGGCCGCGGTGCAGGCCGCGTGGGCCGCCCACCGGCGTGCCGTGGCCAGCGCCTGGGTGGAGGCCGTGAGCGCGCAAGCCCGCGCGCGGCTGGCCGACGCCTCGCTGGATGCGCAGCGGACCGGCGCCGAGCTGGGCCGTCGCATGGTGCTGGCGGGCAACTGGAGCGAGGCCCAGCACCAGCGCGAGCAGCTCGCCGAGGCCAGCGCGTGGACCGCCGCCGCCGCGGCGCGCCGCGCCGCCGATCTGGCCGTGGCCGACCTGGGCGCGCGGCTGGGCCTGTGGGAACCGGCGGACCTGCAAGCCCTGGCCGCACAACTCCCGACGGAGCTGCCCGCACTGCCCCCGCGGGCCACCGCCGCAGACGACAGCGCGCGGGCCCTCGCCGACGCGGTCGCCGCCGATCCGCACCTGGCGCTCAAGCGGCAGGCGCTCGCCCAAGAGCGGCGCGGCCTGCCACCGGCGCGTCTGGCGGCGTGGCGCACCGCCCACGACGCCGCCATCGACGCGTCCATCGATGCCGCCCGTGACCCGGCCCAGGCGACCCCACGGCCGCCCGCGATCGACGACACCACGCTGCTCAACGACCGCGCCCTGCAGCACACGCTGGCGGCCGAGGTCGAGCTGCGCGACGAGGCGCTGAACCGCCGCCGCGTGGCGCGCGAAGCCTGGGCCGAACTGCACGATGCCCATGCCACCGCGCGCCTGCACGACGAGGTCATCACCCGACTGCAAACGCGGCTGGAGCAGGAAACGCTGCTGCGCTACAACGGCATGCTGCAGAGCACCTGGGACCTGTTGGCCAGCGCGCGCGAGCGGCTGGCGGCGCTGGACGCGGCGGTGGCCGCCCGCTCCCGCTACTGGCGCGCCGAAGCCCGCTGGCAGGCGCTGCTGGCCGGCGCCAGCGACGCCCCCTCTGTGTCCTCCACCCCTTCCCTGGGCAGCCCGGCCGCGGCCGGCGGCGCCCCGCACTGACATGAAATCCAACGCTCCCTCCACCCCCAGCCGGCGCCGCTGGCTCGCGGGCGCCGCCACGGCCGTGGCTGCCGCCGGCGTGAGCCGCGTGGCGCTGGCCGCGCTGCCCGAAGCGCCCCAACAGACCAGCGCCGACACCGCGGCTCCCTGGACGCCACCCGGCGTCACGGGCGCCGGCCGGCCCTACCAGCCCGTCGTCACGCTCAACGGCTGGACCCTGCCCTGGCGCCTGAACAACGGCGTCAAGGAGTTCCACCTGGTGGCCGAGCCGGTGGTGCGCGAAATGGCGCCCGGCTTCTTCGTGAACATGTGGGGCTACAACGGCCAGAGCCCGGGGCCCACCATCGAGGTGGTCGAAGGCGACCGGGTGCGGATCTTCGTCACCAACCGCCTGCCCGAACACACCACGATCCACTGGCACGGCCAGCGGCTGCCCAATGGCATGGATGGCGTGGGCGGTCTCAACCAGCCGCAGATCCCGGCCGGCAAGACCTTTGTCTACGAGTTCACTGCCAAGCGCCCGGGCACCTTCATGTACCACCCGCACGCCGACGAGATGGTGCAGATGGCGATGGGCATGATGGGCCTGTGGATCACCCACCCGCGCGCCCGCCACCCCCACATCGCCAACGTGCAGCGCGACTACGCCTTCCTGCTCAACGCGTTCGACATCAAGCCCGGCGCCATGACGCCGCAGGTCAACACGATGCTGGACTTCAACATCTGGGCGTGGAACAGCCGCGTCTTCCCTGGCATCAGCCCGCTGGTGGCCCGGCTGGGCGACCGCGTGCGGGTGCGCGTGGGCAACCTCACCATGACCAACCACCCGATCCACATCCACGGCATCGAATTCGAGGTCACCGGCACCGACGGTGGCCCGGTACCGGCCACCGCGCGCTGGCCGGAAGTGACGACCGACATCGCCGTGGGGCAGATGCGCCAGCTCGAATTCATCGCCGATGAACCCGGCGACTGGGCCATGCATTGCCACAAGAGCCACCACACCATGGGCGCGATGGGCCACGGCGTGCCCACCATGATCGGGGTGGACCACAGCGGGCTGGTGCGGCCCCTGATGCGCGCCAACCCGGACTACATGGTCATGGGTGAGCGCGGCATGGCCGACATGGGCGAGATGCAGATGGAGCTGCCCCGCAACACCTTCCCGATGATGACCGGCACCGGCCCCTACGGCCCGATCGAGATGGGCGGCATGTTCACCACGCTCAAGGTGCGGGCCGGCCTGGGCGCCAACGACTACCGCGACCCCGGCGACTACGCCATGCCACCCGGTACACAGGCCCGCCCGGTGGAGGTGGGCAACGCCCCGCCCACGACCCGGGCGCCCGCGCCCGCCACCCCATCCGGATCACCGCCCACGCCGGCCGGCAGCGCCACCAAGCCGGCAGCCGGCGGACACCAGCACTGACCCGAGGAGACCCCGATGCTGAATCAGCGACATCCCCCACGACGACACGCGCTGCTCGCCCTGCCAGCGCTCACCGCGCTCACCCTGGTCCCCGGGATCACCGCCTGGACCGCCCGCCCCGCCCACGCCCACGGCGCCAAGCCGCACGGCAGCGGACCGGTCGTGAAAGAGCAGAAGCCCTGGGGCATTGCCGGCGACAGCGCCGCGGTGCGCCGCACCATCACGGTCCGCATGACCGACGACATGAAGCTCACGCCGAACCACATCGAGGTGGCGCAGGGCGAGACCCTGCGGCTGCGCGCGGTGAATGCCGGCGGCGTGATGCACGAGATCGTGATCGGCACCCGCGAGGAACTCGTCGCCCACGCCGAACTCATGAAAAAGCACCCCGGCATGGAGCACGACGAGCCCTACATGGCCCACGTCGAGCCCGGCAAGACCGGGGACATCGTGTGGACCTTCAACCGGGCTGGCGACTTTGAGTTCGCCTGCCTGATCGCCGGCCATTTCGAGGCTGGCATGCGCGGCACGCTGCGCGTCACCCCCCGCCGAGGATCAACACCATGATGCAACGACGCCACTGGCTGGCCGGACTGGCCACCACCTCCGCCACCGCCCTGCTGGGCAGCGCCGCGCTCGCGCCGGCCTTCGCCCAGTCGCCCCTGCGCCCCGGCGCGCTGCCGCCGCTGCAGGTGTGGAAAGACCCCAACTGCGGTTGCTGCGGCGACTGGGTGGAATACCTGCGTGCCGACGGTTTCACCGTGCAGGTCAACGACGTGGGCAACACCGCCATCCGTCAGCGGCTGGGCCTGCCGGCGAAGTACGGCTCCTGCCACACCGGCCTGATCGCCGGCTACGTGATCGAAGGCCACGTCAACGCGCGGGAGATCCGCCGCCTGATCACCGAACGACCCAACGCCCTGGGGCTGGCGGTCCCGGGCATGCCGGTGGGCAGCCCGGGCATGGACGGCGAGGTGTACGGCAACCGCCGCGATCCGTACGACGTGCTGCTGGTGATGCGCGACGGCACGTCGCGCGTCTACGCCTCCTATTTCCGCACCTGAACGGAGCACCGCCCATGATGACCCGACCACAACTTTGGGGGGCGCTCCTGCTGGCCCTGCAATTCGGCACCAGCGCCGCGCAAACGCCCGCCCCGCAAGACCTGGCCAGCGCCGAGGTCCGCCGCATCGATCCCGCCGCGGGCAAGATCACGCTCAAGCACGGCGAGATCCGGTCGCTGGACATGCCCCCCATGACCATGGTGTTCCAGGTCCGGGACAAGGCGCAGCTTGAGGGCCTGAAGCCCGGCGACGCCGTGCGTTTCACCGCCGACAAGGTCAATGGCGCCTACACCGTGACCCACATCGAGGCCGCACGCTGACGCACCGCCGGCGGGTGACGGACGACCCCGTCGCCCGCCGGGTTTTGATCTGCGTCAAGCTTTGGTGACAGCATGAGGTGGGTGTTTCCCTGCCACATTTCCCCTTTAGCGCGCATGGGCAATGCCGATACTGCAAGGAAGCCCCACGGGGGCTGCCCACCAGGAGAACCCGATGCGCACCAACCTGCCCGTCACCCAGCGCGAATACGTGATCCCCGACGGCGTGACGCTCGTCTCGACGACCGACCTGCAAAGCCACATCACCTATTGCAACCCGGCCTTCATTGCGGTGAGCGGCTACGACCGCGACGAGCTGCTGGGTCAGCCACACAACCTGGTGCGGCACCCCGACATGCCGCCCGAGGCCTTCCGCGACATGTGGGAGACGCTCAAGAGCGGTTCGCCGTGGTCGGCCCTGGTCAAGAACCGCCGGAAAAACGGTGACCACTACTGGGTGGTGGCCAACGCCACGCCCATCATGGAAAACGGCGCCGCCGTGGGCTACATGTCCGTGCGCACGAAGCCGACGCGCGAACAGGTGCAGTCCGCCGAGGCCCTGTACGCCCGCATGCGACAGGAGCGGGAAACCGGCCAGATCAGCATCGCGTTGCACCGCGGGCGCGTGGTCCGCACCGGCCTGGTCGGCTCGCTCCAGCGCGGGCTGCGGATGACGGTGGGCCGCCAGATCGCGCTGACCACGCTGGGCGTGGCCCTGGCCGGCGTGGGCATCGGCGAACTGGCCGCCGGTCAAGGCTGGGTCGGCCATGGTGTGGCTGGGGCCGCGCTGGTGGTGCTGTCCCTGGCAGCCTCGGCCTGGCTGCGCCGCCAGGCGGTCGCCCCCCTGGAGCAGGCCATCACCTTCGCCAACCAGATGGCCGCCGGTGACCTGTCGGCGCGACTCAAGAGCACCGGCTCGGGTGAGTTCGGCGAGCTCAACAAGGCGCTCAACCAGCTCAACGTGAACCTGCAGGCGGTGGTGTCGGACGTGCGCCACGAGGTTGAAGGTGTGCAGGTGGCCAGCAACCAGATCGCCAGCGGCAACCAGGATCTCTCCTCCCGCACCGAAGCCCAGGCCAGCAGCCTGGAAGAAACCGCGGCCAGCATGGAACAGCTCACGAGCACCGTGCAGCAAAGCGCCAACACCTCCCGCGAGGCCGCGCAGCTGAGCGAACGGGCGGCCACCGTGGCCCGCCAGGGCAACGAGGCCATGGGCCGTGTGGTGCACACCATGGACGACATCAGCCGCAGCTCGGCGCGCATCGGCGAGATCATCCAGGTGATCGACGGCATTTCCTTCCAGACCAACATCCTGGCGCTCAACGCCGCGGTGGAAGCCGCCCGCGCCGGTGAGCAGGGTCGGGGCTTCGCGGTGGTGGCCGGCGAGGTGCGCAACCTCGCGCAGCGCACGCTGGCCGCGGCCAAGGAAATCAAGGTGCTGATCGATGAATCGTCCAGCAAGGTCGCCGAGGGCAGCACCCTGGTGCACAACGCCGGTCAGACCATGGGCAACGTGGTGACCGCCGTGCAACAGGTCAACGCGCTGATCGGCGACATCACCGGCGCGACCCAGGAACAGAGCATGGGCATCGCCCAGATCAACCAGGCGGTCGGCCAGCTCGACTCGGTGACGCAGCAGAACTCGGCCATGGTCGAGGAGCTCGCCGCCGCCGCCAGCTCACTGCAGGCGCAGGCGCAGGTGATGCACGAGGCGGTTCGCATCTTCCGGCTGGAGCGGCGCGGCAGCCTGCAGCCGGCCTGAGTCCGGTCCGTTCGATCCGGCACCCGCATCCGGGCCGGCGCGGCAACGCGACCGGCCCTTGGCGTCTGGTGGGCAGACAGGCCGCGTGCTAACGTGCCGGCATGCCCAAGACCCTGCGTTACACGCTCATCTCGCTGCGCGAGATGCTGCTTTCCGGCAGCCCGCTGGTGCTGATCACCGTGGCGGCCCTCGTGCTGACCTACTGGTGGCTCAAGCCGACGCCGCCGGCGCGCGTGGTGCTGGCCACCGGGCCCGCCCAGAGCGCCTACGAAGCCTTCGGCCAGCGCTACGCCGAGGCACTCAAGGTGCAGGGCATCGAGGTCGAGTTGCGGACCACCGAGGGATCGTCGGAAAACCTGAGCCTGCTGCGCGATGGCGCGGTCGATCTGGGCTTCGTGCAGGGCGGCAGTGGCGGCATCGTGGCCGACGACGCGGAGCGGCTGACCTCGCTCGGGAGCCTGTTTGTCGAGCCGCTGTGGCTGTTCTACCGCGAAGCACGCGCCCGCGAGCAGCACCGCAGCGGCACGGTCAACACCCTGGCCGACCTGCGCGGCTGGCGGGTCAACGTGGGCACCGCGGGCAGCGGCGTGCCGCGCCTGTTCGACACCCTGCTCGACGCCAACCGGCTGAGCCCGCGCGACCTGCGCCTGAGCCAGCTTGACCAGACGCCGGCCACCGTCGCTTTCCTCAATGGCGAGATCGACGCGCTGGTCTTCGCCTCCGCGCCCGAGTCGCTGATCGTGCAGATGCTGTTGCAGAGCCCGGGCGTCAAGCTGCTCGACTTCCCGCAAAGCGAGGCCTACAGCCGACGTTTCGCCTACCTCACGCCGGTGGTGCTGCCCCAGGGCGTGGTGGATCTCGCGCGCAACATCCCCGCGCGCAGCACACGGCTGGTGGCCCCCACCACGGGGCTGATCGCCCAGGCCGACACCCACCCCGCGGTCCTGCAATTGTTCGCGCAGACCGCGGTGACGCTGCACGGTGGCGCAGGCTGGTTCAGCCGCTCGCGCGAGTACCCCAACCTGCAGCACGCCGAACTGCCGGTCGCCGACGAAGCGCGCCGCGCCTTCACCGGGGGCGTGCCCTTCCTGCAGCGGCATCTGCCCTTCTGGCTGGCCAACCTGATCGAGCGCATGTGGCTGGCGCTGGGCCTCGTGCTGGCACTCGCGCTGCCGCTGTCGCGCGTGGTGCCGCCGCTCTACACCTTCCGCATCCGCTCACGCGTGTTTCGGTGGTACGCCGAACTGCGGGAGATCGAACACCTGGGCGAGGAGCCCGGACGGGACGCTGGCGAACTGATCGAACGGCTCGACGCGCTCGACGCGAAAGTGGAAAAGGTGGTGGTGCCGCTGAGCTACACCGACGAGCTGTACGCGCTGCGCGGCAACATCCAGCTCGTGCGCCAGCGACTGCAGCGGCGTGGCGCCCAGGCCCCCGATGCCGCGCCAGCGGTGGCCGCAGGGGGGTGACTGGACTCAGGCCTTGCCCGAGTTCACCAGCGCCTGCTCGGCCACGGCGTCCAGCGCTTCGTCGACCACGCTGTGGTCGGCAATCACGCGCAGCTTGTCGTCGTCCATCAGACGCGTCAGACCACGCAGCGTCATCGACAGCGAGCGGCCGTCCGCGGTGTTGAACAGGAACAGCGTGCCGTGTGGGCTGGCCCAGGTGAGCTGGCAGCGCAACGTCAGCCCCTCGCGCCACATGTCGAACCAGGCGCCCACGCGCAGATCCGCGGCGGTGGTGGCGCGCTGAGCCTGGGGCGGCTCGGCCCACTCGCGCAGCATCGGGCGGGTTTCCTGAAACGCGGTGGGAACGGCCATCGCCGCGCTGGGCACGAAGCCGGCAGCGCGCGCCTCCTCGCCCTGCATCCACAACTCGGCGTCCTCCGGGTTCTGGCGGCTGCCGACGTCGTCGGCCGGCGCTGCCGCCGTCGGCCGCTGCGTGCGGTAGGCGGCTTCATGCAGACCCATCAGCGCCTGAAAGAAGGCCTCCGCCCGCTCGCGCGGGTAGTCGATGTCGTCCAGGCCCTCGCGCAGCGTGCGCAAGAGCCCCGGGATGATCTTCACCAGACGGGGACGGTTCAGGCTGGCCTGCGCCAGCTGACACGACCAGAGCAGGTCGCCCAGGATGTCGGTGTAGCGAAGCGACTTGGCGTTGGGGGCCAGTGTGGCCGCGGCGTCAGCGCTGTCGGTGAGCCGGGCCTCGGCGACCACCAGCGCCCATGGCCCGGTGAGAAAGCGCCGGACCACACCGGGCGCCTTCGCGTAGTCGGGGCGCGCGCGGAACTCCTCCACCACGCGCTCGGCCAGCAACTGCCGCTGCTCCACGCGGACCAGCGTGTGCACGGCCAGGCCGCGGGCCTGCAACTGCCCGGGTTCGAGCGCCTCGTGCTGAAAGCGGTGGATGCGGCCCAGCAGGTCGGGGAAGCGCGCGGGCCGGTCGTCGCCCTCGGCCAGCAGGTAACGCTGGATGCCGCGCAGTTCGGTGGCGAAAGCGGCGTAGCCCTCGTCGGTTTCGCCCGTGTAAGCCAGGCTGCGCTCGGTGATGGCGTCGAGCAGCCGACGTGCAGGGTTGTGGCGGTCGGCGAAGAAGCGCGGGTCGGCCCGAGCCACGTCCAACAAGGCCGGCTTCATGCCGAGAATCATGTCGCGCACCGGGCGCAGCAATCGCTCATCGGAGGCGATGTTCTCCAGCATCAGCGTGACCACTTCCGTGGCCAGACTCCGCACCATGCCGTCACCGCCCTGACCGTTGCCGGCGGACTCGAGGTTGCCCACCAGTAACTGATGGAGGTGGTCCAGCGTGAGCAGCGACTCGGTCGCCTCCATCGTGCGCGTGTCGCTCTCGCCGAGTCGGGTACGGCCCGACGAGCCGCCGGTCTGCGTCACACGCAGCGCCGCGGGGCGTACGCCCTGTTCGTTCATGAAGCGCACCAGATGGGCAAACAGGCCAGCGAGCTCCTTGCCCAAGGCCGAGGCGCCGGCCTGCAGCCAGCGGGCGCGCACCGACGGCTCCACCCCGAGGCCCTTGATCGTGGCCATGAGCGCCTGCACGAAGGTCTCGCCGCGCAACGGGTTGGCGTCGGCCGACACGGTGGACAGCCCCAGGGCGCCGCAGAGCAGCGAGGTGAGGCTGGTTTGCTGGTCTTCCAGCGCCATCGCAACCACCTGCTGCAGCCGGGCGATCTCCACCGCCTCCTGCACCTGGTCGTCCCCCATCAGCTCGAGCTCGTCAAACTTCACCGCCGCCCGCGCGCCGCCCTTGGGCGCCACCGAGGCGAGCGCGGCCTGCACCGACTCGGACAGCGTGAGCACATAGCGTTGCTGCAAACCCTCTCGCTGCCGGTCGAGCTGCAGGCGCGCCTGAATGAATGCCTGCCGCTCCACGGCACTGCCCGCGCCCTGCTCGCGCTCGCGCAGCGCCATGCCCACGTGGTCGAGCCAGCGCGGCAGCCACTGCCGGGTCTGGCTCAGGGCCTCGGACAGGCAGGCGTCAAACGCGGAATGGGAGAGGGCATTGGTGTTCACAATCGTCGCGGCTGACCCCCAATGGGGGGACGTTGGTGACGATTGTGTTGGTTACCCCACGGAGTAACCGAGGAAATAAGTCCTGAAAAGGACTTCAGTTCTCAGGACCGCAGCAGACGTTGCCAGCCGTCGTGACCCAGATCACGCAGGGTCTGCTGGTTGCGTTCCACGATCGCGTCAGCGTCACCGCCCGGGCTGGCAATGGCGCGCGCGACGCTGTCTTCCCGCAGCAGATGCAGCGTGGGAAACGGGGACCGGTTGGTGCAGTTGGTCACGTCGTCGGCCGCCGTGCCCTCAAACTGGAAATCCGGGTGAAAGGGCGCGATCTGGATCACCCCCTCCAGGTCGTGCTCGGCCACCACCTCGTCGGCCACATCCAGGAAATCGTTGAACGCCAGGAAATCCGGAAACAGGCCAGGGTGCACGAGCAAGGTGGTGTCCACCTCCTCGGCCGGGGTGCTCGCCAGCAAGTCCAGCTCGCGGTCCAGGTCATCGAGAAAGCCGTCGATGTGGCGGGCGCGACTCACCACGATGCGGACCTGGTCACGCACCCACACCGCCCGCGCAAACGGGCAGAGGTTCAGGCCAATCACGGCCTTCTCCACCCAGGTGCGGGTGCTCGCGATGACCTCCTCGTCGCTCATCAGGCCAGGCTCTTGAAGCGGGTGCGCTTCGGGGCGGCGCCCTCCTCGCCCAACCGCGCCTTCTTGTCGGCTTCGTACTCCTGGTAGTTGCCGTTGAAGAAGGTCCACTGGCTGTCGCCTTCGGCCGCGAGGATGTGCGTGCAGATACGGTCGAGGAACCAGCGGTCGTGGCTCACCACCAGCGCGGAACCGGCGAACTCCAGCAGCGCCTCTTCCAGCGCGCGCAGGGTTTCCACGTCGAGGTCGTTGGAGGGTTCGTCCAGCAGCAGGACGTTGCCGCCCTCGCTGAGCATCTTGGCCAGGTGCAGCCGGCCACGCTCGCCACCGGAGAGGTTTTTCACCAGCTTCTGCTGGTCGCCGCCGGAGAAGTTGAAGCGGCCGCAGTAGGCTCGGCTGGCCATCTGGAACTTGCCCACCGTGATCATGTCCAGGCCGCCAGAGATGTCTTCCCAGACCGTCTTGTCGCCGGCGAGGCCGTCGCGGCTCTGGTCCACCGCGGCCACCTTCACGGTCTGGCCGATCTTGATGGTGCCGCTGTCGGGCTGCTCTTTGCCGGTGATCATGCGGAACAGCGTGGACTTGCCGGCGCCGTTGGGACCGATGATGCCCACGATGGCGCCCGCGGGCACGCTGAAGCTCAGGTTGTCGATGAGCAGACGGTCGCCGTAGCTCTTGCTCACGCCCTTGAACTCGATCACTTCGTTGCCCAGGCGCTCAGCCACCGGGATGAAGATTTCGTTCGTCTCGTTGCGCTTCTGGTACTCGACGTCGCTCAACTCCTCGAAGCGGGCCAGTCGGGCCTTGCTCTTGGCCTGGCGTCCCTTGGGGTTCTGCCGCACCCACTCCAGCTCCTTCTTCATGGCCTTGCGGCGCGCGTCCTCGGTGCGCTGTTCCTGCGCCAGGCGGGCCTCTTTCTGTTCCAGCCAGCTGGAGTAGTTGCCCTTGTAGGGGATGCCGTGGCCGCGGTCGAGTTCAAGAATCCACTCGGCGGCGTTGTCCAGGAAGTAGCGGTCGTGGGTGATGGCCACCACGGTGCCGGAGAAGCGCTGCAGGAACACCTCCAGCCAGTCCACCGATTCGGCGTCCAGGTGGTTGGTCGGCTCGTCGAGCAGCAGCATGTCGGGCTTGGACAGCAGCAGGCAGCACAGCGCCACACGGCGCTTCTCGCCACCGGACAGCACGCCGATCTTGGCGTCCCACGGCGGCAGACGAAGGGCGTCGGCGGCGATCTCGATCTGGTGCTCGGAGTCGGTGCCGGCGGTGGCGATGATGGCTTCCAGTTTGGCCTGCTCGGCAGCCAGCGCGTCGAAATCGGCGTCCGGCTCCGCGTACGCGGCGTACACCTCTTCCAGGCGCTTCTGGGCGGCCCGCACCTCGCCCATGCTGTCTTCCACCGTCTCGCGCACCGTCTTTTCGGGATCGAGCTGCGGCTCCTGCGGCAGGTAGCCGATGCGGATGCCCGGCATCGGGATGGCTTCGCCCTCGATCTCCTTGTCGATGCCGGCCATGATCTTCAGCAGGGTCGACTTGCCCGAACCGTTGAGACCGAGCACGCCGATCTTGGCGCCGGGGAAGAAGGACAGGGAGATGTCCTTGAGGATCTGGCGTTTGGGCGGCACGATCTTGCCGACCCGGTTCATGGTGTAAACGTATTGGGCCATGGGGTTCCGAGGGGAGAAAACGGGGGCCGAAGAGTGGCCCGAACCCGCGAATTATCGGGGCATGCCACAATACGGCCTGTCGGTGCACCTCAGTTGGCCCGACACCAGCACTTGGCTGGGGGTGTGTGTCTACCGGGTTCCCCGGAACGGCGTCGCCCGATCCCCCAATCCAGCGGTCCCGACTGACCGGCCCGGCGCCCCGAAGGCGCCCCGGAACGACCGCTGTCCCAGCGCCCTGGACGGGCGCCACTCACATGACCTTTGACGAACTGAACCTGGCCCCGGCCATCGTGCAAGCCGTGCGCGAGCAAGGCTATACCCAACCCACCCCCATTCAGGCCGAGGCGATTCCCGCCGTCCTGGCCGGCCGCGACCTGCTGGCCGGCGCCCAGACCGGCACCGGCAAAACCGCCGCGTTCACCCTGCCCCTGCTGCACCGCCTCTCGCAAGGCCAGCGTCCGGCCAGCCGCTTCGGCGGCATCGGCATCCGCGCGCTTGTGCTGACGCCCACCCGCGAACTCGCCGCCCAGGTCGAGGAATCGGTGCGCGTCTACGGCCAGCACCTGAGCCTGACCTCCACCGTCGTGTTCGGCGGCGTGGGCATGAACCCGCAGATCCAGGCCATGAAGCGCGGCGTGGACATCCTGGTGGCCACGCCAGGCCGCCTGCTCGACCTGCAGGGCCAGGGCTTTCTCGACCTGTCCACGGTGGAGGTGCTGGTGCTCGACGAAGCCGACCGCATGCTCGACATGGGCTTCATCCACGACGTGAAGAAGGTCCTCGCGCTGCTGCCGCACAGCAAGCAGAGCCTGCTGTTCTCCGCGACCTTCAGCGACGAGATCCGCGACCTCGCCAGCGGCTTGCTGCGCGACCCGCAGCACATTCAGGTCACCCCGCGCAACACCACCGTGCAGCGCATCACCCAGGTGATCCACCCGGTGGGCCGCGGCAAGAAAAAAGCCTTGCTGGTGCACATCATCCAGCAGCACAACTGGAGCCAGGTGCTGGTGTTCACCCGCACCAAGTTCGGTGCCAACAACGTGGCCGACTACCTGAACAAGAACGGCATCACGGCCATGGCGCTGCACGGCAACAAGAGCCAGGGCGCGCGCACCCAGGCGCTGGCCGGCTTCAAGAGCGGCGACATCCGCGCGCTGGTGGCCACCGACATCGCCGCCCGCGGCATCGACATCGACGATCTGCCGCACGTGGTGAACTATGAGATCCCCAACGTGTGCGAAGACTACGTCCACCGCATCGGCCGCACCGGCCGCGCCGGGCGCGAAGGGCAGGCGGTGAACCTCGTGAGCCTGGACGAAGAAGGCTTCATGATGGAGATCGAGCGCTTCACCAAGCAGCAGATCGCCGTGCAGATCTTTCCCGAGTTCATGCCGGAGCCGGGCGAGAAAGCCGAACCGATCGCCATGGGTCGCCAGACCATCTGGGGTGGCGCGGGCAAGCCGCCGAGCCGCGAGGTCATGGCGGCCGCGGCCAAGGCCGCGCGTCAGGACATGATGCAGCGCATGCGCGAACGCAAGGCGGGCGAAGGCGGCGAGCGCCGCGGCGGCCAGGGCGTGGGTGCTGCCCAGCCGGGCGAGGGCCGTCGCGGTCAGCCGACGCAGGCCCGCCACGGCGCGCCTGGCGGCCAACCGGGCCAGGGTCCGCAGCGCCAGCGTCCGCCGCGGCAGGACCGTCCCGGCCCGCGCGGTGGTGACCGCCCGGAACGCGCCGACCGCGGCGAACGTTTCGACGGTGAAGGCCACGAGCGCCAGCCCGGGCCGAACGCCCACCTCGGCAGCCTGCGCATCCGCGATCCGAAACCGCGTCCGGCCATGAGCGGCGGCCAGCCCGATCCGCTGCGCACCGGCATCGACGCCATGCGCACCGGCAACCGCCACAAGAAAAAAGGCCCGCGCGGTGGCGGCGGCGGGGCAGGCGGCGGTGGCGGTGGCGTGGACCCGCTGCGCACCAATTACGGTCGCATCTGACCGGCGGGGCGCCCTGCCCCGCCGACGGTGACGTTCAAACGCGAACGAACACCGTCACCAACGGCTCATCACCCACCTGCCGGCTGCAATGGCCGTGGCGGGTGGGATCAAACTCTTCGCCAGCCGGCACGGTATCGGCCGAGAAGAAGCCCTCGCCCGGTCCGAAACGGCGGCTGCTGCCGTCCCGCAGCCCAATCTCCATCACGCCCCGCAGCACGAACAGCCATTGCGGCGTGGTCGTGCAATGGAAGTCGCTGCGAAACCCCACCGGGCTCTCGCGCCACACCAGACTTTGGGCCGCCTGCGCAGCGGAGAGGCGCGCCTGAGGCGTGCCTTGGTCCAGGGCAACGGGTTCGTCGCGAAAGCGCGCCACACCGTCGGCGTCGGTGAACAACACACACGTGGTCAGTTGGGTCATGACGCGATTGTGGCGGCGTTGTGCGCTGCGGTCGCGTCACCCGACGATGGACTCGGACGCGGCCTCGATGGACGCGCTTCAGCGCGGTCACAAACCGATACCGAAAGCGTTAAACCGGCCCTAAGCCTGCCTCCCCAGAATCACTTCCGTCGGCAGCGAATGGCGCGGTCGACAAGCCAACCCACTGTCCTTGGAAGTGAACACCATGCAAAAAAGCCTCGCTACCCTGATCGCTGCCCTCGCCGTGTCTGGCGCCGCTTTCGCCCAGACCGCCACGCCCGCCACCCCGGCGGTGCCGGCCACCCCGGCCGCGAAACCCGTGGCCGCTGCGCCCGCGACGCCCGCGGTGGCAGCCACCCCGGCGACGCCCGAGGTGAAGAAAGCCGCCCCCGCCGACGCCAAGAAGGACGCGGCACCGAAGGCCAAGGACGAGAAGAAAGCCAAGAAGGCCAAAAAAGAAGAAAAGAAAGCCTGAGCTTTCACGACGTCGTTGGAATCTGAGCGTGGCCGGGAACCCCGGCCGCGTCCCGGCGGGGCCTGACCCCGCCGCCTCTTTTTGTCGCACACTCTCCCTGCCATGAAGCTGCTGCTTGCCGAAGACGATCTGATGCTGGGCCAAGGCATGGAACGCGGCTTGCGCATGGCCGGGTTCACCGTGGTGTGGGTGCGAGACGGCACCGCCGCCCGCCGCGCCCTGGAAACCGGGCAACACGACGTGGTGCTGCTCGACATCGGCCTTCCGCGCGAGGACGGTTTGCAACTGCTGCAGTGGCTGCGCGAGTCGGGCTCCAGCGTGGCGGTGCTGGTGGTGTCGGCCCGCGACGCGGTGGGCGATCGCGTGCGCGGCCTGAACCTGGGCGCCGACGATTACCTGACGAAGCCCTTCGACCTCGACGAGCTGATCGCGCGGGTGCACGCGCTGGCGCGCCGGCGCCAGGGGCGCGCCCAACCCGAGCTGCGCCTCGGCGACCTCGTGCTGGACCCGCAACGCCGCGAGGTCACGCTGGGCGGCGAGCCGCTGAGCCTGCCACCGCGGGAGTTTGACCTGCTGGCCGCGCTGATGGAGCGACCGGGCGTGGTGCTGTCGCGCGAGCAACTGGAAAACCGGCTGTACGGCTGGCAAACCGAAGTCACCAGCAACGCCATCGAGGTGCATCTGCACCACCTCCGGCGAAAACTCGGCCCGGAGCGGATCAAGAACGTGCGCGGCGTGGGCTACAAGATCGTCGAGGCCAGCGCGTGAAATCGATCCGGCAGCGCCTGCTGCTCTGGCAGATCGGCGCGCTCATCGTGACCGCGGTGCTGGTGAGCGTGTTGACCTACACGCTGGCGTGGAACGGCTTCAACCGGGTGCGGGACTATGGCCTGCAGCAGATCGCTTACTCCGTGCTGCGCCACGGCGTTCGGCCCACCACCCCGCCGCGGGCGGCACCGCCACCGGCCGCGGCCAATGACAGCAGCGAAACGGTCGCCGACGGCGAGGGACGGGAGGAAAACCCACCCGACGAGGAGCCCTACGAAGACCTCGGACAGTTTGTCAGTCAGATCTGGACGCCCGGCGGCAACCTCGTCTACAGCTCACTGGACAGCATTGGTCCGCCGCTGCAAACCCCCGGGCTGCACATCGTGGAGTGGGACGGCGAGCTCTGGCGCGTCTATGCGCTGGCCGAGCGCGGCCAGGTGGTGCAGGTCGCCGTCACGTCGTCAGACCGTGCGGCGAGCTTCGCCGAGCTTGCCCCGTGGCTGCTCGCGCCGCTGGGACTGCTGGTGCTGCTGCTCGGTCTGATCATCCACACGGCCGTGGGCAGTGCGCTGGCGCCGCTCAATGCCATGGGCCGCGAGATCCGCCGGCGCGACACACGCGACCTGCGCGCGATGCCCCGCGACGACCTGCCCGAGGAGCTCGAACCCCTGGCCGAGGCGCTCAACGAACTGCTGGCGCGGGTGGATGGCCTGCTCACCACCCAACGCCAGCTGCTGGCCGACGCCGCCCACGAACTGAACACCCCGCTGGCTGCGGTCAAGCTGCAGGCCCAGCTGGCGCGCCGCGCCAGCGACTCCCAGCGCAGCGCGGCGCTCGACGAGCTCGACCAAGGCATCGAACGTGCCACGCACCTTGTGGCCCAGCTGCTGCAGATGGCGCGCCTGGAGCCCGATGTGCGCGAGCGCCAGCCCCGCGCGGTGCGGCTCGACACGCTGGCGGCCCGGGTGGTCGGTGCGTTCTCAGCACAAGCCGAAGCCCGCGACATCGACCTTGGCCTGGACAGCAGCGAAGCGGCCCTGGTGTGGGCCGATCCGGCGGAGCTTCGCGTGCTGCTCGACAACCTGGTGGACAACGCCACCCGCTATTGCCCGCGCGGCAGCCGGGTGGACGTGCGGGTCGAACGCGATGCCTCGCACGCCCGCCTCCGGGTGTGCGACAACGGCCGCGGCATCCCCGCCGAGGACCGCGAGCGCGTGTTGCAGCGCTTCGTGCGGCTCAACCCGGACGACAGCACGGGCAGCGGCCTGGGCCTGGCCATCGTGGCCAGCATCGTCACGCAGTCGTTGGGGCAGCTGCGCCTGCAGGACACACCAGGCGGCGGCCTGAGCGTCGTGGTGGAATGGCCCCTGGCACCGGCCGAGGCCGAAGCGGCGCCGGCCGCCACCCCCAGCCCGGTCCGTGAGGTCGCGCCCGCCGACCCGGCTGCCGCCGCGACGGCCTCTGGCTCGCCCTGAGGCGGCACCGCGGCCCGAAGGCCGTCGGCTCTGCGATCTACGGCCGCGGCACGGCGCGCGCGCCGCGTCGATCGCCGCTGTCAGCCGGGCGTGTCGTCGAGGCACACCATCGCTTCGTCGAGCAGCGCATGCAGCGCGATCACACGCTCCGGCCCCAGCCGGCGGTTGATCGCTTCCTGCGCCACGCGCCAGCGGCGCTGCGCCTCAGCCCGCTTGGCCCGACCGGCCTCCGTGGCCTCCACCGGCCGGGTGCGCTCGTCCGCACCCGTGCCCAGACGCACCCAACCCGCCTCGATCAGCGGTCGCAGACTGCGCGACAGCGAGGACGGGCTGAGCGACATGAGCCGCGCCAGCTCCCCACCCGGCACCGGACCAAGCCGCACCACATGGGACAGCAGCGAGTACTGCGTGCCCTTCAGGCCGGTCTGGCCGACCTCAGCGTCGTACACGGCCGCCACGCGCCGGCCCAGCATGCGCAACTTGAGGTTGGTGCACCCCTGTGGCTGGGGTGGGGCGGGCGTTTCGGTGGGAGCAGGGCGCATCTTTTTAATTGTATATACACTCATTGCATACGCAACTTATTTCAGAAAGGTACGCCCATGACCACCGCCACCGACACCCTGGATCGCTGGTTGACCGAGGAATCCGCCGTCCGCCGCGCGCTGGAGGCCGGCCCTGGCCCCGGCGTGGCGCGGCCGGACCAGATCGCCGGGCTCGACGGTCTCGCGATGATGCAGGCCATGCTGCGGGGCGAACTGCCTTACGCGGCCATCGCCCAGACCCTCGACTTCCTCTTGGTCGGCGTGGCCGATGGCGAGGCGGTGTTTCAGGGCACCCCGGGCCCCCAGCACTTCAACCCGATGGGCACGGTGCACGGCGGCTGGTTCGCCACCCTGCTCGACTCGGCCATGGGCTGCGCGGTCCACACCAGGATGACCCCGGGCCGGGGCTACACCACGGCCGAACTCAGCGTGAACATCGTGCGGGCGCTCACGCCGAAGGTGCCGCGCGTGCGCGCCCATGGCCGGGTGCTCCACGCCGGCCGGCAACTGGCCACCGCAGAAGCCCGCCTGGAGGGCCCGGACGGCACGCTCTACGCCCACGCCACCACCACCTGCCTCGTGTTTGACCTGCGCTGAACCTGCGCTGAACCTGGCGTCGGGCTGCCCACGAACAGCCTGGCACAGCCAGCCGCGAGGACCGGCGCGCAGCAGCCCCGGGTCAGAAATGCGGCCGGTGCGCGACGCATTTCACGGCTTCGACTTCCCATCGTCGGGGGACAATCCGCCAGCGAAGGGCCGATGCCCTGAGGCGGAGTGATGAAAGGCGTCGTTTTCACCGAGTTTCTCGACATGGTCGAGCAGCAGCACTCGCTGGCCATGGTCGAGGGCGTGATCGAGCGCGCCCGGCCGGCCTCGGGCGGCGCCTATACGGCGGTGGGCAGCTACCCGCACGGGGAAATGGTCGCGCTCGTGCAGGCCCTCTCAGCCGCCACCGGGACCCCCGTGGCCGAGCTGCTCCGCGCCTTTGGCCGGCACCTGTTCCATCGGTTTGCCGCCACCCACAGCGGCCTGCTGCCCGCCAGCGGCGGCGCGCTCGAGTTCCTGGCGCGCATCGAGTCGGTGATCCACCGCGAGGTGCTGCGTCTGTACCCCGATGCCCAACTTCCCCGCTTCGAGGTCGAGCACCGGGAGCCCGATCGTCTGGTGCTCGTCTACCGCTCGGCCCGCCACATGGAGGTGCTGGCTGAAGGACTGATCGCCGGCTGCGCCGAACACCACGGTGAAGACTTGACGGTGCAGCGCGAGCCGGTCGCGGGCGACCCCGAGGGCGCCCAGCGTTTCGACATCCGGCGGGTGCCCTCGTGCTGACCCACCCCGCCTCCCCCGACCTGCTGGCCCGCGCACTGGCGCGCGAGCGTCGTGCCCGGACCGAGGCCGAGCGGCTGCTGGAGGAACGCAGCCGCGCGCTGTTTGACGCCCATCTGGCGCTTCAAGCCCAGGCCCGCGACCTCGAGCGTCAGGTGACGGAACGGACCGCCGCCTGGCAGCGGGAGGCCGAACGGGCGGCCCAGCTGACCGCGGCGATGGGTGAGTTTCTTGCCATGATGAGCCATGAAATCCGCACACCGCTGCACGGCGTGCTGGGCACGGCCGAACTGCTGGCAACCACTGCGCTCACCGCAGAACAACGAGGCTATGTCGAGACGCTGCGGCGCAGCGGTGACGGCCTGCTCGTGCTGATCAACGACATCCTCGACCTTTCACGCCTCGACGCGCGCCAGATGCCGCTGGCCGACGAACCCTATGCGCTACGTGACGCGCTGGCCCACACGGTGGCGCTGTTTCGCCCGCAGGCGGAGAACCGCGGTCTGGACCTTGTGCTGTCCATTGATGACGGTGTGCCGGACCTCACCCGCGGCGACAGCCACCGGCTCCGGCAGGTGGTCGGCAACCTGCTGTCCAACGCCCTGAAGTTCACCCCGGCCGGCGCGGTCACGCTGCGCGCCGACCGCCTCACCGACGGCGCGTCACCGCGGCTGCGGCTGACGGTCACCGACACCGGCACCGGCATGACCGCGGCCGTCCTGGAGCGCCTTTTTCAGCCCTATGCCCAGGCGGACGCGGCGGTGGCCCGCCGCCATGGCGGCAGTGGCCTGGGGCTGATGATCTGCCACCGCCTGTGCGAGGCCATGGGGGGCTCCATCGCAGCGACCAGCGCCGAAGGCGCCGGCTCCTGCTTCACCGTGATCCTGCCCCTGCCGGGCGTGACGACGATCCCGCCCAGCCCCGCCGCCGCCGACCCCAGCGGCGCCGCCTCGCTGCCGGCGCCAGGCCGACAGGCGCGGGTGCTGCTCGTTGACGACGACCCGGTCAACCGGCGGCTGGGTGAGGCGATGCTGGCCAAACTGGGCCACCTCGCCGAAACGGTCGGCGACGGGCGCGCGGCGGTCGAGCGCGTGGCGGCGCGGCCCGCGGTGGACCTGGTGTTGATGGACGTTCAGCTGCCCGGCCTGGACGGCCTGGAGGCCACCCGGGCCATCCGGGCGCTGGGGCTTGAGCGCCAGCCGGTGATCGTCGCCCTCACCGCGAACGCATTCGACACCGACCGGGCCCGGTGCCTGGCGGCCGGCATGGACGACTTCATGACCAAGCCCATGCGGCTCACCGGCTTGCGGCAGCGCCTCGCGGTGTGGCTGCCGGAGCCCGCCGGCAGCGGCGGGCGGTGATCCGGCGATCGGGGATCAGGGCAGCACGACCACTTCGACGCGGCGCGCTTCGGCGTTGTTGCCGCTGCCGGTGGTGACCTCGGGTTTGCGCAATTCCAGGGCGGCCTCGGCCACGCCCGCGGCCATCAGGACCTGCCGCACCGCCAGGGCCCGCTGCTTGGCCAGCTCGGCGTTGGCGTCGGCGCTGCCGGTGGCGTCGTGGAAGCCAGAGATCGCCAGCTTCTTGCCCCCCAGCGCAGCGGCGATCGGGTCGGCCAGCGCCGACGCCGCGCCCTGGGCCAGCTCCGCCTTGCCGGTGGCGAAATAGAACTTCACCACACCGTTCTCGACGATGACGCTGGCGTCATCGGACACCACCACGGCGGGCGCCACCACCGCCGTCGCCGGCGCCGCGGGGCGCTCGGCACCGGCGCGATGCACCCCGAAGCCGATCACGCTGCCCACCACCAGCACCAGCAGCGCGATCACCACCGCCGCCACCACACGCAATTCCTGTTCGTTATCCTGCGAAGCCATGGGCTTGTTCTCCGTTCAAGGTGTTAAGGCAAAACCGCCGGATTCTACGCAGCGCGATGGCGCCGTGCTCCTCGAGCGCACGCTGCGCGAGTGGCGCGCGCAGGGCCCGCGAGCCGACCTCTGGGTGTTTGCCTACGCGTCGCTGGTGTGGCGCCCGGAGTTCGAAGCGGCCGAACGGCGCCCGGCGCGTGTGCATGGCCACCACCGCAGCCTGCGCATGTGGAGCCGCGTCAACCGCGGCACACCCGATTGCCCGGGTCTGGTGTTCGCGCTGCTGCCCGGCGGCAGCTGCGACGGACTCGCCCTGCGCCTGCCTCACGACGCGGTGGAAGCCGCCATGCCCGCGCTGTGGGCGCGCGAAATGCCCAACCCGGTCTACGACCCGAAGTGGCTGCGCTGCCGCACGCCGCAGGGCGACGTGCGGGCGCTGGCCTTCACCCTCTCACGCCGCAGCCCCAGCCACACCGGCGAGCTCAGCGTGGACGACTACCGGGCGATCTTCGCCCGGGCTTGCGGCCGCTACGGCACGACACTCGACTACGCCCGTCAAACCTTCGACGGCCTGCGCGCCCACGGCATACACGACCGCGCTCTGGGGCGGCTGCTGCGGCTGGCCGATCCCGGCGCTCCGCCCGCCTAGACTCACGCCATGAACTCCTCCATCGCCGACCTGCGCAAAAGCTACGAAAAGGCCGAACTCAGCGAAGACGCGTCCCACGGCGACCCGCTGCGCCAGTTCGACCAATGGCTGCAAGAAGCCATTCGCGCCGACCTCCCCGAGCCCAACGCCATGACGCTGGCCACCGTCGGCCCCGATCTCAGGCCGAGCACGCGCGTGGTGCTCATCAAGGGCTACGACGAGCGCGGCATCGTGTGGTACACGAACTACCAGAGCCGCAAAGGCCGCGAGCTCGCGGGCAACCCGTTCGCCGCGCTGCAGTTCCACTGGGTCGAACTCGAGCGCGTCGTGCGCATCGAGGGTCGCGTGGAGAAGGTGAGCGACGCGGAGAGCGACGCCTACTTCCACAGCCGCCCACTGGACAGCCGCATCGGCGCCTGGGCCAGCCCGCAGAGCGAGGTCATCGACAGCCGCACCGTCCTGGTGACCAACGCCGCCAAATACGGCGCCCAGTTCCTGCTCAACCCGCCCCGCCCGCCGCACTGGGGCGGCTTTCGGCTCGTGCCCGACCGGTGGGAGTTCTGGCAGGGCCGCAAAAGCCGCCTGCACGACCGCCTGCGCTACACCCCGCAGGACGGTGCGGGCTGGACGCGGGAGCGGCTGGCGCCCTGAGGCGGCTGCCGACACGAGACACCTTGACCCCGGCGGTCCGCGGCCGTCGTCGGGCAGCGCCAGCCTTACTGACAGACGAAGACGCTGAGATACCACGGTGTCGACTGCGATGACACCCGCAGCGCCGCCTGAACGCCCGCGCCTGCCAGCCGGTCGACCAAGACCTGTGCCTGAGGCGCCTCGTCCGGGGCGTTGTAGCGGATCTCGGTCGAGCGGACGCCGTAACCGGGCTGCTGGTTGATGGTCTCAGGCAGGGCGCGCAGCCGCCACCGGCCCGACTCGTCCAGTCGCCTCAGCGCGATCAACTGCTTGGCCACGGGTTCCGACGTTTCTCTTTTCTGCACACAGAAAAAGATGTCCACGTCGTAGTTGGTAAGCGATCGCCCACCCGCTGCAGGGGCAGCGGTGCGGCTGGTCAACTTCTCAAGCGACGCCAGGGCCGCTTCTTCCTGATAGAAGCGCGAGCTTTCGGCCGCCAATTGCTTGACGCTGTCCGTGGCCGAGCCCACGGCCAAGACGGAAAGCAGCTTGTAGCGGAATGGGTCCTCCGCCAGCGACTCGATCAACACCCGCAAGGCCTCTTCATCTCGGGCCGATCGTTCTTTTTTCTCCAGCACTTTTTTGACTTCCTGATAGAGGTCAAAGGAGAGCTTTCGGCCGGACTCGGCTTGCTTGAGCTGCGCTTCGGCCTCCTGCAGCCTGGCCGATGCCAGCTTCAACTCGTTGTCGAGCCGCTGCGTCTCGGAGGCTAGTTTCTTCAGCTCGGCATCGAGCGGAAGCGCCTTGCCGGCCGCAACGACAGCGATGGCGAGGGAGCAGACTGTGAGGAATTTGCTGGCGGCGTCCAGATTGAATGGCATGGTGGCTCCTGGTGCGGTTGGCGTGGGGGCGGGGAAGGACCGGCGGGCGTGTACTCGACTGGCCTGGTCAGGACGGCCGATCAGACGCCCGCTGATCAAGGGCCGCCGGCGAGGGGCGAACCGACCCCAGAAATCGGCCAGCGGCCTGCCACAGCTCGGGCACGGCTTGGGCGGCTTTCTGGAAGGCGGGCGATTGCACGAACTCGTGCCACGGGCTGCCGGGTGTCTCGGACTCGACCAGCCGCAGCGGCGCCTCTTCCAGGCGGGTCAGCGCGGAGCTGAACAGGCGCTGCTCCAGCGCCTCGTCCAGGCGCGCAGCCTCGCGGCGGTAGCCCTCGTACGCCTTGGCCACCGAGGCCTTGAAGGCGTAGTCCTCGGCCAGGCGAAAACGCTGACCGATCTGCCGCGTGGCGATCCACGCGAACCAGACCGGCGCGCCAACCGCCGCGAGCGACAACAGCAGGTTCATCCACACCGCACCCCACGAGGGGGAGGGGTTGCCGAGCAGAAAGGACAACTGATGGATTCGTTCCGCTCCCAGCAGAGCACCGATCACCAGTGACGCCATCAAGCCCAACACCCAGATCCAAAGCGATTGCGTCAGTTGAACTGCCCGCTGGTCAAACGCCGCCGCAAGGCCCTTGGTGGTGGTGATGCGGTAAGCCTCTTCGCATTGCGCTACCAACCGCTGCGCTTCGGTCTGGCGCGCGAGGATGTCCTTGAGATGATCGGCTGCTTCGGCGGCATGGGCCTCGGCCGCCTTGCGCGACGCAGCGGCGTCGGCGGACGCAGCGGCCGTGTCTTTGCGCGCATCCTTCAAGCGCTCCATGTCCACCGGCAAGGACTCGGCGGCCTCGTGGGCGGCGATGATGTCGGCCACCTGACTGGCCAGGCGCTCTTTGTCGGGCACCAGCTGCTCGATCTCGCTTTGCAAGGTGCGCAACTTGCGAACCAGCGCCGCGGGCAAAGTCTTGAGATCCGGCGCGCGTTGCCAGCCGATCACAGGCGCCAGCGATTCGCGCAAGGCGGCCAGGGTCGTGGTGTAGGCCGCCACCGCCGCGCCGTTGTTGCCTCCCCACAGGTTGGGAACCGTGTGGCTGCCGACGTACTGCAAGCGTCGCGGGATGTCCAGCACGAGTCGCTGCTGGGCTTCCGACAGCGTGTCCGGGCCCGCATCACGGATGTCCCGCGCCAGCGCGGCAGGCAGAGCCGCCAGATCGTGCCGGGTGAGCGAAGGGCAGTTCCACCCCCACGCGTCGGCAAAGGTTTGATCCCCCGACCAGCCCGCCAACGTCACCTTGGCCAGCGAGTCCAACGCCCCACACACCAATTCCAGGTCTTTGTGCACACAGCCTCCCCGGCGTCTGGCACACAGCGCGCGCCACCCGTTGCGGGCGCGCCGGCCACCGCACAGTGGACGCGGGCAAGGCGGCCGACACCGGCCGGGGTATGCGAGTCGGTTGACCGGGGCCGCGCGTCAGCGGCCGACCCAGCCACCGCAGACCGGGAACACCTGGCCCACGAAGCAATCGGCGGCCGGGCTGCAGAGGTAGGCCGCGAACAGGGCGTCTTCGCGGGCGGACACCAGCCGGCCCAGCGGCACCTCACGGGCCAGACGCTCCTGGAAGCGCGGGTTGGCCTGCACCTCGGGCGGGAAGTAGGTGGGGTTGTCGACAAAGTTCTGCGCGATGGCGTTGACCTGCACGCCGTGGGGCGCGAGTTCCACGCCGACCGCCTGCACCCAGGCCAGCTGCGCGCCGCGCGCGGCGCTGTAGGTGGAGGCACGCTTCATCCCGCGCAGCGCCGCCGCGCTTCCGATCACCAGCACCTTGCCGCGCCGGCGCGCTGTCATGCGGGGACCGACGGCGGCCAGAAGGCGGGGCAGCGGGTCGACCAGCGCCGCGAACACCGAGCGCCACTCGGCCTCGTCCACGGCCGGCGCCGGCGTGCTGGGCGCGAGATGGGCCAGGTTGGCCACCAGCACGTCGATGTCGCCCGCGGCCGACACCACGGCCTCGGGCGCGCCGCGCGGCGACAGCGGCTCACGGCTGGCGACGACCGTGGCGCCCTGCTCGGCAAACACCGCGCACAGCGCGGGCCCCATGAAGTCGTCGGCCTGGGTGATCAGGACGCGTTGTCCGGTGAGCAAATCGTGCATGGCAGCGGCGTGCGTGGTGGGGCGTGCGTGGTGGGGCGTGCGCCGCAGGATCGCCGGGGGCGCGGCGGCCGTCAAGCCGGCGGGGGCAGGCGCCCATCGCCGCAGCGGGACACCGGCTGATCGGCCACGGCCTGCAGGCGAGCGGCATCGACGAGGTGGGGCGCGATTTCCGCCAGCGGCACCAGCACAAAAGCCCGCTCCATCATCCGCGGGTGGGGCACGGTCAGGCGGGGGGAGTCGATGCGCGCGTCGCCGTAGCGCAGCAGGTCGAGGTCGAGCGTGCGCGGGGCGTTGCGGTAGGGGCGTTCGCGGCCGTGGGCGGTTTCGATGGCCTGCAGGGCGACGAGCAGGGCCGGTGCGGTGAGCGTGGTGCCGACCTCGGCCACGGCGTTGAGGTAGTCGGGGCCGCTCGCATCGATGGGCGCCGTGCGGTAGAGGCCGGAGACCTTGAGACATCGCAAGCCGGGCGTGCGATTGAGACGCTGCAGCGCATCGCGCAGCGTGGCGGCCGCATCGCCGAGGTTGGCGCCCAGCGCCACGTAAGCGGTGACTTCTGGGCGTTCGCGCGCTGACACCATGCCAGTCCGCGGGTCAGTCCGCGCCGCTGGCTCCGCCGTCGGGTCCGGCACCCCCCGAGCCGCCGCCCGGCTTGCGGCGCCGGCGACGGCGTTTGCGCGCGGGGGCGTCGGCGGCGGGCGGCTCGCCGCCCTCGGGACCATCGTCGGCGGTGTCAGCGGTGTCGCCGGCGGCGGGGTCCACGGAGCGCCAGCGCGGATCGTCGGTCGGCGTCTCGCCGGCCACGCCTGGCGTCGGCGGGGCATCGACGCGGCGCACGCGGCGCGCGCCGCTGGCGCGGCCCTGGGTCTGGCGACGCTGCTCCTCGACCATCTCGTGGCGCTGCCCGTCGCTGGCGGTGCTGAAGGTCTCCCACCAGCTGGCCAGGGCATCGTCGATCTCGCCGGACGTGGCGCGCAGGCGCAGGAAATCGAAGCCGGCGCGGAAGCGCGGCTGGTCCAGCAGGCTGAACACCGAGCTGCCGGTGCGCTTCTCAAAGCGCGGCTGCATGAGCCAGATCTCGCGCATGTCGGCGCCGAGCTTGCCGCGGCCGGAGACGTCGCCGATGCGGGCGTCAAACGCCTCGTCCACCGCCTCCTGCAAGGCCGCGAAGGGCGGGACCGGCTTGTGGGACGGGCGGGACTGCAGCCGTTGCTCCCACCCCTGGCGCACGTCGGGCCACAGCACGCAAGCCAGCAGGAAACTCGGCGCCACCGGCTTGCCCTCGCCCACGCGGCGGTCGGTGTCCTGCAGGGCCGCGCGCACCAGCGGGTCGTCGGCGCGCTGGACGATCACGTCCAGCAGCGGGTAGATGCCGCGGTCCATGCCGGTGGTCTTGAGCTGCGCCACGCTGGCCAGCGCGTGGCCGGTCTGCAGGAGCTTGAGCATCTCGTCGAACAGGCGGCTTTGCGGCACGTCGGCCAGCAGCGGCAGCGCGGCCTGCATCGGCGCACGGGTCTTGGCGTCGAGCGAGAACCCCAGCGCGCTGAGCTTGGCGGCGAAGCGCACCGCGCGGATCAGCCGCACCGGGTCTTCGCGGTAACGGGTGGCCGGGTCACCAATCATGCGCAGCGTTTTTTTCTGGGCGTCGCGGATGCCGTGGTGGAAGTCGACGACGACCTGCGTCTGCGGGTCGTAGTACATGGCGTTGACGGTGAAATCGCGGCGGGCGGCGTCGTGTTCGATGGGTCCCCACACGTTGTCGCGCAGCACCCGCCCGCTGGCGTCCACCGCGTGCTTCATCCCGGCGAGTTCGCCCTTGCTGGTGCGCTCGTTGCCCGCCACCTGCTCGGCATCGGCGCTGTCGAGGTAGGCGCGGAAGGTCGACACCTCGATCACCTCGTGCTCGCGGCCGCGGCCGTGCACCACGTGCACGATGCGGAACCGCCGGCCGATGATGAACGCGCGGCGGAACAGGCCCTTGACCTGCTCGGGCGTGGCGTTGGTGGCGACGTCGAAGTCCTTGGGGCGCAGGCCCAGCAGCAGATCGCGAACCGCGCCGCCAACGATGTAGGCCTGGAAGCCGGCGTGCTGCAGCGTGCGCACCACCTCCACCGCCCGCGGGTCCACCAGTTGCGGGTCGATGCGGTGCACGCTGGCCGGCACGTCCTCGCGCTGGCCGAACCGCGAGGCCGGCCGGGCCGGGTCTGCGGTTTTCTTGCCGAGCAGTTTGTCGATGAGTTTCTTGATCATGGGACCAGTTTCACCGCGGCGGCGCCGCGGTCAGAGGGTGATGGGGGCTCAGGCGGAAGGCGCCGGGGTTCCGCGGGGCATCGGCTTCAAGGCGGCTGGGCCGATCTCAGAAGAGATGGAGGACGCGCCAGCCGCGCTGGCGGGCGATCTCGCCCAGGCGGTCGTCGGGGTTGGTGGCCACCGGTTCGTGCACCTTCTCCAGCAACGGCAGGTCGTTGGGCGAGTCGCTGTAGAAGACGCTGTGCGCCAGGTCGGCCCAACGCAGGCCGCGCCCGGCGAGCCATTGTTCCACACGCGCGACCTTGCCCTCGCGGAAGGACGGGACGCCACGGATGGCGCCGGTGGGCAGCCCGGTCTCGTCGCGTTCGAGCTCGATGGCAATCAGGTGCTCCACGCCAAAGGCCTGCGCGATCGGGCGCGTGACGAATTCATTGGTGGCGGTGACGATCACCACGGTGTCGCCCGCGTCCTGGTGGGCCCGCACGAGCGCTCGGGCCCGCTCGGTGATGGCCGGCCGGATGACCTCGTCCATGAAGCGGCGGTGGGCGGTCTCGGCCGCCACCTGCCCATGTTCGCGCACGGCGTCGATGGCGAAGCGCACATAGGTGTGGATGTCCAGCGTGCCGGCCTTGTAGGCCTGGTAGAAGCCATCGTTGGCGCGGCGGAAAGCGTCGGCATCGCGCCAGCCCAGACGCACGGTGAACTCGCCCCAGGCGTGGTCGGAGTCGAGGGGGATCAGCGTGTGATCGAGGTCGAACAGGGCCAGCTTCATTCGCTTTCCAGCATGGACTTGATGAGGGGAATGGTGATGGCGCGCTGGGTGCGCAGCGCGTACGCGTCGAGCTGGTCGAGCAGAAGCATGAGGCTGGAGAGGTCGCGCGAAAAGCGGTTGAGCATGAAGTCCATCACCTCGTCGCCGAGGAACACGCCGCGCTCGTCAGCGGCGCGGCGCAGCACCGCGCGGCGCTCGGTCTCGCCCAGCGCGCGCAGCTGGAACACATGCCCCCAGCCCAGCCGGGTGCGCAGGTCGTCGCGCAGGCGCAGATCGGCCGGCGGCTGGGCGGCGGCGGCGAGCACCCAGCGCGCCGGTCCGCTGGCGGGTGTCTGGGCGTTGACGAACCAGTTGAAGGCCGCTGCCTGCTGCGTGGCGGTGTAGAGGTGGCAGTCGTCCATGACCACCGCCTCCCAGCCTTCGTCGAACTCGCCGGGGTCGAGCACGCTGGCGTCGAGCCAGCCCACGCGTGCGCCGCCCTCGCGCAAGGCCTCCCGCACCGCGCGCAGCAGGTGCGTTTTGCCGCTGCCGCCCTCACCCCACAGGAACGTGGGCACGGGCGAGCGATGGGGGTTGCGGGTCCACAGCCGCAGGTGATCGAGCGCCGCCTCGTTGCCGACCGGCACGAAGTTGTCGAGCGTGGGCAGCGGCGCCAGGCCGATGTCCAGGGCGAGCTGCTTCATGCGTCGGCCTTCGGATCGGTCGGGGAGGATGTGGGACCGGCCTCGGCGGCGGGGGCAGCGGACGCGCCCTCGGTGTACAGGCGACTGGCCAGGTACCGCGCCTGCACGCGGCGCACCGCCACCAGCAGCACGGCACTCACCGGCAGCGCGATCAGCACCCCGACAAAGCCGAACAGGTGACCGAACGCCAGCAACGCGAAGATGACCGCGATCGGGTGCAGGCCGATCCGCTCGCCCAGCAGACGCGGCGTGAGGTACAGGCTCTCCACCAGCTGGCCCACGGCGTACACCACTCCCACCAGCAACACGCCGGTCAGCGTCTGGAACTGCAACAGCGCGGCCATCAGCGCCATCACCAGACCCAGACCAAACCCGAGGTACGGCACAAACACCGCCAGCCCGGTGAACACCCCGATGGGCAGCGCGAGCTTCAGCCCCACCGCCGCCAGCGCCACCGTGTAGAACACGGCCAGCACCGCCATCACCAGCAGCTGGCCGCGCAGGTACTGGCCCAGCACCTCGTCGGTCTCGCCGAGGAAACCGTCCACCCCAGCGGCGAAGCGGGGCGGAATCAGGCGCTTCAGGCGCGCGACCAGCCCATCCCAGTCGAGCAGCAGATAGAACGCCACGATGGGCATGAGCACCAGGTTGCCAGCGAGCGCGGCCAGGGCGCTGCCGCCGATGCGCAGCGAGGACAGCAGTCCGTCGATGAGTTGCCCCTCATGTCCACTGATGAGGTTGCGCAGCCAGCCACGCACCGCGGCGGTGTCGATCTGCAGGTCAAAGCCAAACCGGGCCGCCAGCGGCACCAGGTGCTCGTTGACCCGGTCGAGCAGCAGCGGCACCTGTTCGCGCAGCAGCGGCACCTGCCGCGTGATCACGGGCACGATGAGCAGGACCACCGCCAGCAACACCAGCATGAGCATCGAGATCGCCAGCCCGGCGCCCAGCCAGCGCGGCACCCCGCGCGCGGCCCAGCGTTCCACCGGCGGGTGCAGGGCGTAGGCCATGGCCAGCGCCAGCACGAAGGGCGTGAGGACCGGGGCCAGCAGCGTGAGCAGCAGCCAGAAAGCCAGCGCGATGGCAGCCCACGCGGCGGCGCGGGTCTGGGTGGGGGTGAATGTCATGTGGGTTGGGGGCACGGGGCCGGTCAAGGGCAAACCCGTAAAATCCGCCCAAATTTTAGTCGGCCCCCCCGGGGGTATCCGACCGCCCCTCCCCTGCCCCCACCGCCCGCCCCGGGCCGCCCCCATGAGCTCCAACGCCACCCCCCTCTCGTACAAAGACGCCGGCGTCGACATCGACGCCGGAGACGCGCTGGTCGAGCGCATCAAACCGCTCGCCAAAAAGACGATGCGCGAAGGCGTGCTGGCCGGCATTGGTGGCTTTGGCGCGCTGTTCGAGGTGCCCAAGCGCTACCAGGAGCCGGTGCTGGTGAGCGGCACCGACGGCGTGGGCACCAAGCTCAAGCTCGCCTTTGAATGGAACATGCACGACACCGTGGGCATCGACCTGGTGGCCATGAGCGTCAACGATGTGCTGGTGCAGGGCGCCGAACCGCTGTTCTTCCTCGACTACTTTGCCTGCGGCAAGCTTGATGTGGACACGGCCGCGGCCGTGGTGGGCGGCATCGCCAAGGGCTGCGAACTCAGCGGCTGCGCGCTGATCGGCGGTGAGACCGCCGAGATGCCCGGCATGTATCCGCCGGGCGAGTACGACCTCGCGGGCTTCTGCGTGGGCGCGGTCGAAAAGTCGAAGATCCTCACCGGCCAGAACGTGGTCGCGGGCGACGTGGTGCTGGGGCTGGCCTCGCACGGGGTGCACTCCAACGGCTTCTCGCTGGTGCGCAAATGCATCGAGCGCGCCGGCGCGAACCTGCCCGCCACGCTGGACGGCCAGCCGTTCCGCGAGGCCATCATGAAGCCGACGCGCCTGTACGTGAAAAACGTGCTGGCCGCGCTGGCGGCGCATCCGATCAAGGCGCTGGCCCACATCACCGGCGGCGGCCTGCTGGAGAACATCCCGCGCGTGCTGCCCGAGGGCACGGCGGCCCACCTGAGCCAGGGCAGCTGGCCGCAGACCGAGCTGTTTGCCTGGCTGCAAAAGACGGCCGGCATCGATGACATCGAGATGAACCGCACCTTCAACAACGGTATCGGCATGGTGGTCGTGATCGCCGCCGACCAGGCCGCCGCCTGCGCCGCCACGCTGCGCGCGCTGGGCGAGACGGTGCACGAGATCGGTGTGATCGCGCCGCGTGGCAACGGCGCGCCGGTCGTGGTGGCCTGAGCCCGCCCACCAGTTGCCGCGCCGACGCCGCTCAGATGGCTTCGGACGGAATCACGTGAACGCCCGGTGCACCGCCCAGGGCGGCGTCGAGCAGACAGCGCGCAATCCGCTCGGCCGGTACGACCCGCCAGCGCCGCGGCAACAGCGGCTGCACCCAACCCGACACCCGCACCGCGGCCTGCTCCAGCGGCCGGCTCTCGGCGCGCGCGCCGCCGATCAGGCCGGGGCGCACCAGCGTGAGCGACGGGTAGCCCACGGCCTGCAGGTCGCGTTCGGTTTCGCCCTTGGTGCGCGAATAGAGCACCGGCGATGACGCGTCGGCACCGAGCGCCGAATTGAAGGCGTAGACACGGGCACCGTGCCGCCGGGCGAGGTAGGCGACTTCGAGCGGAAAGTCGTGGTCCACGCGGACAAAAGCGGCCGCCGAGCCGGCCTGGCGCCGGGTGGTGCCCAAGGTGCACACCACCGCGTCCACCGCCCACCAGTCGGCGTCTTGCGGCAAGCGCGCGAAATCCACGACCGGGTTGACCAGCCCGGGCCGGGGATCGAGGGCGCGGCGGGTGGGGGCCACCACCGCGCTGACCCGCGGGTCGGCGAGCGCCAGGGCCATCGCGTGGCTGCCGACCAGGCCGGTGGCACCGGCGATCAACAGGCGCGTCACCGCGCGGCCTCCGCCCGGGCCAGCAGTGCGCGGTAGTCGGCCTGCCGCGGGCCACCCAGCGCCACCGCGCGGGCGGCGGCCCGGCGAGCGGCGTCGCGCTGGCGCAGGTCAAGGCGGGTCTGGGCCAGGTTGTGCCAGGCGTCGGCGAAGTCGGGGTGCTGGATCACGGTGCGCTCATAGGCGTCGGCCGCCTGGGTCAGACGGCCCTGGGCATGGGCGGTGTTGCCCGCGCCCAGCAGCAGGAAACGGTGCGTTGGCCAGCGGGCCAGCCCGCTGCGGTACGCCACCTCGGCCGCGGCCACATCGCTGCGCTCCAGCGCAGCCACGGCACGGGCCCACCCGTCGGCCTCGGCGGTGACCGGCACCCGGGACGGGGCGGTGACGCGCAGCGCCCAATGCTCGGCGCGCGCCCAGGTGAACTCGAATGTGCGCAGCGCCGTGGGCAGGCGGGGCGTGGTGCCCGAGTGCAGGTACAGCTCGGCGCGGTCGCGGTCAAAACCCACCGCCACGGCGTAGTGCCACTGAGGCGCGATGGGCAGGGCCAGGTTCTGCAGCACCAGCACCGGCGCCCCATCGGCCAGCTCGGCCAGCAGGACCGGCAGCCGCGGCGCAATCGGGTAGGCCACCAGCCCCTGCCGCCGGGCGGCGGCCAGCATTTCGGTCTGCAGGGAGCCCTGTCGCCCGGGCAAATAGACCTGCGGGGTGAGCTCCGCGGGCGTGACGCGGCGACCGGCGGCCTGAGCCACCGTGGCCAGCGTGGCCGGGCCGCACAGCAGGTCGTCTTGGGGAAAGAAGGGCACGCCGTCGAGCATCACGCGGGGCGGCAGTCCCGGCGGCCAGTCGGTCTGCAGGGCCGTGACGGCCGCGGGTGTGGCGCAGCCGCCCAGCAGCGCGCTGGCCGTCGCGCCGGCGCCCAGCGCGAGCGCGCGTCGGCGCGTGACGATCATCGGATCGGACGGGTGAACGGGTAGACCTTGGTGAAGCCCAGGATGTCGGTGACCAGCAGGATCAGGAACACGGTGAACAGCACGCCGACCACGCCAGCCCCGGCCGGGGCGCGGTCCACGCGCTGGGCCAGCTCGGCGACTTCGGCGTCGGACATGGCCTGCACGCGGGCGATCGCGTCATCGGTGTTCACGCCCTGCTGCACCAGCGCGGCGCGCACGTCGTCGCGGGCGAGGAACGCGCTCACGCGATCCCGGTCGGCCTGGCCCGCGGGCGTGACCATGGCCTGCTCGGTGGAGACGATGCCGGCCTGCGCGGTCAGGGGCACGCTGGCCAGGGTCATGCAGGGGATCAGGGCGGTGGCCACGGCGCGGGCGAAGGTCTTGTTCATGGTGTGCTGAGGGGGTTGAAAAGCCGGGGATGGTGGCCAGCCGGGGACGCGGCGTCAACCGCGCTTACATGAGGAAACAGGCGGTGAAAACCGGGACACGCCAGCGGCCAGCAGGCTGGGCGGCCACTCAGCCATTGAGCGCGCGGCGCAGTTCCTGCAGCCGCTGGGCGATGGCGTCGCGGTCCAGCGCGTCGTCGGTGTGGGCGACGTAAACCTCCAGATCGTCCACCGCGCGGCGGGCCTGGCCGAGTTCGGCCCACGCCAGGCCGCGGTCGCGGCGCTCGACCCAGGCGTCTGGCAGGAGCACGACCAGCCGGTCCTGCACCGCGATCAGGCGCGCCCAGTCTTCCTGCGTGCGATGAATTTCCTTGAGGTTGCGCAGCAGCCGGGCCAGGATGTCCCGTGGCGTGGCGGCCTGCAGATACAGGCCGACCGGCACGTCGAAATCATCGACGAGGCCGTTGCGGCGCTTGTAGGGCTCCAGCCGCTCGGACAGATCTTCGCGGCTGAGGGACTGCCCGGTGAAGGGGTCGATCACCACCTGGCCGTTGGGCAGGTTGACCTTCACCATGAAGTGGCCGGGAAAGTTCACGCCGCGGGCCTTGAGCCCCAGGCCGTGGGCCAGTTCGAGCCACAACATCGCCAGCGTGATGGGAATGCCGCGGCGGGTGCGCAGCACCGCGTTGAGGTAGCTGTTGTCGGGGTCGTAGTAGTTGTTGACGTTGCCGCCAAACCCCATGTCGCGGAAGAAAAACTGGTTGAGGGCGCGCAGCCGCTGCAACGGCCCCGCGTCGGACGGGCAGCGCCGGCGCAGGCGGGCGAGCATCTGATCCACGTCGCCCAGAACCTGCTGGACATCAAGGTCGGGGTATTCGTCCTGCGCCACGGCCACGGCGGCCTCGAACAGCGGCAGGCTGTCGTCGTCCCGCACGAGCGACGTGAAGTAATCCAGCGGGCTGGGCGCAGAGAAGTTCAGGCCGATGGGCATGGCAGCGGGCGGTGGGCGCGGAGCCTCATTGTCGGACGAACTGGCGCAGTTGCAAGCCGCTGAGGAGCAAGGCACCGAAATACACCACCCCCGCGCCCAGCACGCACACCGCCAGCAGGCCGATACGCAGGAACGCGCCGCCGTCGAAAGCGGTCCAGTTCACCTGCGCGGCCGCCCACATCAGAAACACCGCCAGCAAGGCGCTGGCGGCCAGCACCTGCAGGCCAAACCGCGCCCAGCCTGGGGCCGGGCGGTACGCGCCGCGGCGCACCAGACCGACCAGCAGCAGCAAGGCATTGACCAGCGCACCCAGGCCAATGGCCAGCGCCAGCCCGGCGTGGGCCAGCACCGGCACCAGGACGAGATTGAGCACCTGGGTGAGGATGAGCACGCCGATGGCGATCTTCACCGGCGTGCGGATGTCCTGCCGGGCGTAGAACCCCGGCGCGAGCACCTTGATGGCGATCAGGCCCAGCAGACCGGCGCCGTAGCCCATGAGCGCCACCGCGGTCTGCTGCACGTCGGCGGCCGAGAATCGGCCGTAGTGGTACAGCACCGCCACCAGCGGCGCGGCGAAAGTCAGCAGCGCCACCGCCGCCGGCACCGCCAGCAGCACCACCAGCCGCAGGCCCCAGTCGAGCAGGCCGCTGTAGCGGTCGGTGTCACCCGCCGCCTGGGCCGCCGCCAGCTGCGGCAGCAACACCACGCCCAGCGCCACACCCAGCAAGGCGGTCGGAAACTCCATCAGCCGGTCGGCGTAGGTGAGCCAGCTGACGCTGCCCACGGCCAAGTGGGAGGCGATCTGCGTGTTGATCAGCAGCGACACCTGCGCCACGCTCACCCCGAGCAAGGCCGGCAGCATGAGCTGCGTCACCCGGCGCGTGCCCGGGTGGGCCCAAGCGGCCTTGAGCCGGCCCCAGGTCAGCCCGACGCGCGGAAGGAGGCCCAGCGCGTGCAGCGCCGGAATCTGCACGCCCAGCTGCAACATCCCGCCCACGAGCACACCGCCGGCCATGGCGTAGATGGGCTCAATCCCCTGCTCGGCTAACCAGGGCGCCCCCCACCAGGCTGCGCCGATCATGGCCACGTTGAGCAGCACCGGCGTGGCCGCCGGCACCGCGAAGCGCTTCCAGGTGTTGAGCACACCAGCGGCCAGTGCCACGAAGGACATGAATCCGATGTACGGAAACATCCAGCGCGTCATGACGACCGCCGCATCAAACCCTTCCGGCGACTGCTTCAGCCCGGCGGCCATGGCGTAGACCAGCACCGGCGCCGCCGCCACGCCAATGACGCAGGTGGCCGTCAGCGCCCAGGCCAGCACCGTGGCGATCTGGTCGATCATCTGGCGGGTGGCCTCCTCGCCGTCCTTTTCCCGCGCCGCCGCCAGCACCGGCACAAAGGCCTGGCTGAAGGCGCCCTCCGCGAACAGACGGCGCAGGAGGTTCGGGATGCGGAACGCGACGTTGAACGCGTCGGTCAGCGCGCTGGCGCCAAACGTCGCGGCCATGAGCAGTTCGCGCGCCAGGCCGGTGATCCGGGACGCCAGCGTGAGCAGCGAGACGAGGGAGGCGGACTTGAGGAGTGTCACGCGGCACAGTGTAGCCACGCCGCCCGGGGCGCCGACCGGGGGTGGGTTGCCGCACCGAGCGGCGGGCTATAATGCTCGGCTTTGCTGGCAACATCCACAAACACCGAAGGACCACCACCATGGCCACCAAACCGAAGAAAAAGAACCCCCGTCTGGCGTCTGGCCGCAAACGCGCCCGCCAGGACGTCAAGCTCAACGCCGCCAACAGCTCGCTGCGCTCGAAGTACCGCACCGCGGTGAAGAACGTGGAGAAGGCCGTCGTGGCCGGCGACAAGGCCAAGGCCACCGAGCTGTTCGCCAAGATGCAAGCCGTTGTCGACACCATCGCCGACAAGGGCATCTTCCACAAGAACAAGGCCGCTCGCGACAAGAGCCGCCTGTCCGCCAAGGTGAAGGCGCTGGCCGTCGCGGCCTGAGCCCCACCCACAGCCGCCCGGGCCCCCAGGGGCCTGCCGTTTGAATCGGGTGCGCTGCCAGCAAAAGCAAAAAAGCCGTCGCAAGACGGCTTTTTTGCGGGTGGCGAGGTGATTTCTCAGGGCGCTTCGGGGGCTAAGCCGTTGCCCATGCCCTCATTCGGGCAGCAGACAGCCCTCCGCGACCTGCAGTCCGTTGTCCTTGGCGAAGTTCATGACGAAGTCCCAGGCCATGGGCTCGGCATCGCGCAAGTCGGTGTGGACGACCACGCATTTCACGCCGTGCATCACGTTGGGCACACACCAGGGGCTGTAGCTCAGGTGGCTGCCGGGCTGCGCGCCGCCGGGGCGGAAACCGCTCATCACGCCCGCCAGCCGCTCCGCCCAGTCGCTGGGGCGAAAGGTGCGTCCATCGTGGGTCTTGCCCAGGATGAACACTTGTTTGGCGGCGGGTGGGGCCATGCAGGACGGGCGCCTTCGGATGGAGGGCTGCGGGAGGGAGCGGTGCCGGCCGCGGGGATCGCCGCGCTGCCGGAGTCTCCCGGAATTCTATCTTATATAAGACCTGAACCGCGGGTTAACCCGGCCCTGTCCACCGCGCCACAGAGCCGATCGGAGCGATGCACGACCGTCATCGATGCTGCGCGCACCTGCGCCTAAAATCGCGCCTCGACGGCCCAACCCGCGGCATTCGGTGTTGGGCCGCTTCTTTTTCCGCCGCGATCCCGGAGCCCGCATGAACGCTGCCCTGAACCCTGTCGCCTCGCCCCACGTGATGAACACCTACGGGCGCCTGCCGATCGCGCTGTCGCACGGCCGCGGATCGCGGGTGTGGGACGTCAACGGCAAGGAATACCTGGATGCACTCGCCGGCATCGCGGTGAACACGCTCGGTCACGCCCACCCCAAGCTGGTGCCGGCCTTGCAGGATCAGGTGGCCAAGCTGATCCACTGCTGCAACTACTACCACGTGCCCGACCAGGAGCGGCTGGCCCAGATGCTGGTGGAGCGCTCGGGCATGACCAACGTGTTCTTCTGCAACAGCGGGCTGGAGGCCAACGAGGCGGCGCTGAAGCTGGCGCGCAAGTTCGGCCACGACAAGGGCATCGAGCGGCCGGAAATCGTGGTGTACGAAAAGGCCTTCCACGGCCGCTCGATCGCGACGCTGTCGGCCACCGGCAACCCGAAGGTGCAGGCGGGCTTTGGGCCGCTGGTGGAAGGTTTTGTGCGGGTGCCGGTCAACGACATCGAGGCCCTGAAAGCCGCCACGGCCCACAACCCGAACGTGGTGGCGGTGTTCTTCGAAACCATTCAGGGCGAAGGCGGTGTGAACCCGATGCGGGCGCAATACCTGCGGGACGTGCGGGCGCTGTGCGACGAGCGCGACTGGCTGTTGATGATCGACGAGGTGCAGTGCGGCATGGGCCGCACGGGCAAGTGGTTTGCCCACCAGTGGGCGGGCATCGTGCCCGACGTGATGCCGCTGGCCAAGGGTCTGGGCTCGGGCGTGCCGATTGGCGCGGTGGTGGCCGGCCCGAAGGCGGCCCACATCTTCCAGCCGGGCAACCACGGCACCACGTTTGGCGGCAACCCGCTGGCCATGCGCGCGGGGGTGGAAACCATCCGCATCATGGAAGAGGACGGCCTGCTGGCGCACGCCGAGCGGGTGGGCGCGCACCTGCGGGGCGCGCTGGAGCGTGGGCTGGCCGGTGTGGCGGGCGTGCGCGAGATCCGCGGCCAGGGGCTGATGATCGGCGTCGAACTTGATCGCCCGTGCGGCGCGCTGACCCAGCGGGCCGCCGACGCCGGGCTGCTGTTGTCGGTCACGGCGGACAGCGTGATCCGGCTGGTGCCGCCGCTGGTGCTGACCACCGACGAGGCCGACGAGGTGGTGCGCATCCTGCTCCCGCTGGTGCGCGCTTTCCTCGCCGAATAAGCCCGACCGCCGCCGCCCGACCGAACACCGATCCCTTCGCACCATGACTTCGACCGCCTCGACGACGATCCGCCCACCCATCCGTCATTACCTGCAATTCAAGGACCTGAGCGCCGCCGAGTATGGCTACCTGCTGCGCCGCGCCGCCTACATCAAGGCGCGCTTCAAGGCGGTGGAAAAGTACCAGCCCTTCGCCGATCCCGACCGCACGCTGGCCATGATCTTTGAGAAGGCCAGCACGCGCACCCGCGTGAGCTTCGAGGCCGGCATGTACCAGATGGGCGGCTCGGTGGTGCACCTCACCACCGGCGACAGCCAGCTCGGCCGCGCCGAGCCCATCGAAGACAGCGCGCGCGTGATCAGCCGCATGGTCGACCTGGTGATGATCCGCACCTTTGAGCAGACCAAGATCGAGCGCTTTGCCGCGCACTCGCGCGTGCCGGTGATCAACGGCCTGACGAACGAGTTCCACCCCTGCCAGATCCTGGCCGACCTGTTCACGCTGACCGAATACCGGCCCGCACCCGGCGGCGACCCGCTGGAGGCGATCCGCGGCAAGGTGGTGGCCTGGGTGGGCGACGGCAACAACATGGCCAACACCTGGCTGCAGGCGGCGCAGCTGCTGGGCTTCACCGTGCACGTGAGCACACCCAGCGGCTACGAAGTCAATGCCGCGCTGGCCGGCGTGACCGACCCGGGCTGCTACCGCGTGTTCGCCGACCCGCGCGAGGCCTGCCGGGGCGCCGACCTGGTGACCACCGACGTGTGGACCAGCATGGGCTACGAGGCGGAAAACGAGGTGCGGCGGGCCGCGTTCAAGCAGTGGTGCGTGGACGAGGCCATGATGGCCGTGGCCAAGCCCGACGCGCTGTTCATGCACTGCCTGCCCGCCCACCGCGGCGAAGAGGTGACCGCCGAGGTGATCGACGGGCCGCAGAGCGTGGTGTGGGACGAGGCCGAGAACCGCATGCACGTGCAGAAGGCGCTGATGGAATACCTGCTGCTGGGTCAGCTGGCCTGACGCGGCGCGCCGCCTGCCTGCCCAGCCCGAGCCGACGATGAGCGCTTGCACCGCCTGCGGCGCCTGCTGCGCCAGCTTCCGGGTGGACTTCTCGGTGTTTGAGACCCAGTCCGAGGGCGGCAGCGTGCCCGACGGGCTGTGGGTGCCGGTGACCGACCACACCGCGCGCCTGCGCGGCACCGACCACAGCCCGCCACGCTGCGCCGCCCTGCACGGGGCCATCGGCCAGCGGGCGACCTGCGGCATCTACGAATGGCGGCCCGGCCCCTGCCGCGAGTTTGAGGAAGGCAGCGACGCCTGCGCGCAGGCGAGACGCCGCCACGGCCTGGCCCCCCTGGAGGGCCCATGAGCGCCGCCGAGCGGGACGCAGCGCCGACACCCAGCGCCTGCACCACCTGCGGCGCCTGTTGCCACAGCTACCGGGTGGAGTTTTCCGTCTACGAACTCGACAGCCTCGGGGGCAGCGTGCCCGAGGCCCTGACCGAGGTGGTGGACGGCGCGACCTGCCGCATGCGCGGCACGGGCGCGGTGCCGATCCGCTGCGTGGCGCTGGAGGGGGAGCTGGGCGTGCGGGCGCTGTGCCGCATCTATCCCCAGCGCCCGCGGCCGTGTGCCGAACTGGAGGAAGGCAGCTACGGCTGCAACAAGGCCCGCGCGCGCCACGGCCTGCCGCCACTGGGCGAGTGGCTGGGAGACTGAACGCGTGAACGCCCTGCTCGACGCCATCGCCCGGGCCACGCCCGGCGCCGACGCCCAGCGCCTGTTCCACGGCCGCGGCGGGCTGCATCCGGGCTGCGAGGACTGGGCACTGGACTGGTATCCGCCGGTGTGGGTGCTGACCCGCTTCGGCGAAGCCACGGAGGCCGACACCCAGGCCATCGGCGCGGCGCTGGCCGCGCGGCAGGCGCAGATCGCGCCCGGCGAACCGCTGAACTGGGTGTTCCAGCGCCGCCAGCCCGACGGCCCGGTGAGCCGGCCCATCACCACCGTGATGGCCGGCGCCGTGCCAGAGCCGCACGTGGTGACGGAAGACGGCGCGCGCTACCGCGTGCACGTGTCGCGCGGGCAGAACCACGGCCTGTTCCTCGACATGGCCGAGGGCCGGCGCTGGGTGCGCGCCCACGCCGCGGGCGCGAAGGTCCTCAACCTGTTCGCCTACACCGCCGCCTTCTCCGTGGCCGCGCTGCAGGGCGGCGCGCGCGAGGTCATCAACCTCGACATGGCCGACGGGGCGCTGGCCACCGGCCAGCAGAACCACCAGCTCAACGGCCTGGGCAGCCGCGCCCGCTTCCTCGCCCACGACCTCTGGAACTCCTGGGGCAAGCTCAACCGCCTGGGCCCCTACGACCTCGTGATCGCCGACCCGCCGAGCTTCCAGAAGGGCAGCTTCGTGGCCACCAAGGACTGGCCGCGCCTGCTGCGTCGCCTGCCCGACCTGCTGACGCCCGGCGGCCGCGCCCTGCTCTGCCTCAACGCCCCCGAACTGCCCGAGCGCTTCCTGCGCGACGCGCTCGCGGCCGAGGCACCGAGCCTCGCGGTGGAGCAGCGTCTGCCCAACCCGCCGGCCTTTGCCGACGCCGCGCCCGACCGGGCGCTGAAGGTGCTGGTGGTGCGCGCACCGGGGCTCGACGCGCCGGCAGTCGCGCCGGGATAGTTGACACCTCAAGTTTTTGGGGCCCTGTTGGAATTAACCGACACCACGCCCCGCGGGCCGGTGCTACTTTCCCGGCCTCATGAAAACGCTCTGGGACATTTCTCCGCCCGTGCACGCCGCCTCGCCGGTGTTTCCGGGTGACACGGCCTACACGCAGCAGTGGGTGGCGCAGATCGGGCCGGGTTGCCCGGTCAATGTCAGCGCCATCACGCTGTCGCCCCACACCGGCGCGCACGCCGACGCGCCGCTGCACTACGACCCCGCCGGCGCGGCCGTGGGCGCGCTCGACCTCGACGCCTTCCTCGGCCCTTGCCGCGTGGTCCACGCCATCGGCTGCGGCCCGCTGGTGCGCCCCGAGCACCTGGCGCACGCGCTGGGCAACGCCGCGCCCGGCCGGGCAGCGCCCGCGGGCTGGGCGAACCGGCCGCTGCCGCCGCGGGTGCTGGTGCGCGTGTACGAGCGCCAGCCCGCGGACCGCTTCGACGACGCCCTGCCCGCCTTCGCGCCCGAGACGGTGGCGCTGCTGGCCGCGCGCGGCGTCGTGCTCATCGGCATCGACAGCGCCAGCGTCGATCCGGCCGACAGCAAGTCGCTGGAGAGCCACCAGGTGCTGCGCCAGCACGGCCTTCGCGTGCTGGAAAACCTGCTGCTCGACGAGGTGCCCGAGGGCGACTACGAGTTGATCGCCCTGCCGCTGAAGCTGACCACCGCCGACGCCAGCCCGGTGCGCGCCGTGCTGCGCGCCCTGCCCCCGACCTGAGACGACCACCCGCCATGACCACCCGAGACGACTGCCTGGCCCTCGATGCGGCCGACCCCCTGCGCGCGCTGCGCGACCAGTTCGACATTCCCGCCGCCACGATCTACCTCGACGGCAACTCCCTCGGCGTGATGCCGCGCAGCACGCCAGCGCGCGTGGCCGCGGTGGTCACGCAGGAATGGGGCACCGACCTCATCCAGAGCTGGAACAAACACGGCTGGTTCGAGATGCCGGGCCGCGTGGGCGACAAGATCGCGCGCCTGATCGGCGCCGGCGCGGGCGAGGTGGTGGCCACCGACAGCACCTCGGTCAACCTGTTCAAGGTGCTCAGCGCGGCCATGGCGATCGCCACCGCCGACGCACCGCAGCGCCGGCGCATCGTCAGCGAGCGCAGCAACTTCCCCACCGACCTCTACATCGCCGAGGCACTGTGCCGCCAGCACGGCTGGGAACTGGTGCTCGTCGAGCCCGAGGAGATCACGGCCGCCCTGCACGCCGACGTGGCCATCCTCATGCTCACCCACGTCAACTACCGCACCGGCGCCATGCACGACATGGCCACGGTGACCGCCGCGGCCCACGCCGCGGGCATCCTCGCGGTGTGGGACCTCGCGCACAGCGCGGGCGCCGTGCCGGTGGACCTGCGGGGCGCGGGCGCGGACTTCGCGGTCGGCTGCGGCTACAAGTACCTCAACGGCGGGCCCGGCGCGCCGGCCTTCGTGTGGGTCAGCCCGCGCCATGCGGACCGCTTCTGGCAGCCGCTGGCCGGCTGGTGGGGCCATGGCGCGCCCTTCGCCTTCACCCCCGACTACCGCCCCGCGCCCGGCATCGCCCGCTACCAGTGCGGCACCCAGCCCATGATCAGCCTGGCCGCGCTGGAGTGCGGCGTGGACACCGTGCTCGCGGCCGAACCGCTGGGCGGCCTGGCCGCGCTGCGCGCCAAATCGCTCGCGCTGACCGACCTGTTCATCGGACTCGTGGAGGCGCGCTGCGCGGGCCATGGCCTGGGCCTGGCCACACCGCGCGATACCGCGCACCGCGGGTCGCAGGTCTGCCTGACCCGCGACCAGGGCGCCTACGCCATCGTGCAGGCGCTGATCGCGCGCGGGGTGATTGGCGACTACCGCGCGGGCGACGGCGGCCGCCACCAGGACATCCTGCGCTTCGGCTTCACGCCGCTCTACCTCGGATTCGCCGACGTGTGGGACGCGGTGGAACACCTGCGGCAGGTGCTGGAAACGGGGGAATGGCAGCGCCCTGAATTCAGCCGCCAGCAGGCCGTGACCTGAGGAGCGACCCATGGCCTGTCCGCACCACCACACCCCGTCCACGTCCCCGGCCCCGACCTCGGCCACCGAAGCCATCGTCCACGACGAGCGCGCCCAGCTCGATTTCAGCCAGGACATGAGCTACGGCGACTACCTGCAGCTCGACGCGATCCTGGGCGCCCAGAAGCCGCTGTCGCCGGCGCACGACGAGATGCTCTTCATCGTGCAGCACCAGACCAGCGAGCTGTGGATGAAACTCATGCTGCACGAGCTGCACGCCGCCATCGGCCACATCGCCCGCGACGAACTGCCGCCGGCCTTCAAGATGCTCGCGCGCGTCTCCAAGATCATGGAACAGCTCGTCCACGCCTGGGACGTGCTGGCCACCATGACGCCGCCCGAGTACAGCGCGCTGCGGCCCTACCTCGCGCGCTCCAGCGGCTTCCAGAGCCACCAGTACCGCTGCATCGAATTCGCCATGGGCAACAAGAACGCCGCGATGCTGCAACCCCACGCGCACCACCCCGCGCGCGCCGCCACGGTGCAGGCGGCCTACGAAGCGCCCTCGCTGTACGACGAGAGCCTGCGCCTGCTCGCCCGCCGCGGCCTGCCGGTGCCGGCCAGCCACACGACCCGCGACTGGACCCGCCCCTACGAGGCCAGCGACGCGGTCGAGGCCGCGTGGCTGCAGGTCTACCGCCAGCCCGACGCCCATTGGGACCTCTACCAGCTCGGCGAAGAGCTCACCGACCTCGAAGACGCCTTCCGCCTCTGGCGCTTCCGCCACGTCACCACCGTGGAACGCGTGATCGGCTTCAAGCGCGGCACCGGCGGCACCGGCGGCGTGAGCTACCTGCGCAAGATGCTCGACGTGGTGCTGTTCCCCGAGATCTGGCGCCTGCGCACCGCGCTGTGACGCGTTCAGCGCGCCGGGGGCGCGAGACGCAGGGCGCGGATGACATCGCCCAGCCGAGCCGTCTCTTCGCGCATCCGCCGCGCGAGCGCCTCGGGGGCGGTGCCGGCGACGGTCCAGCCCTGGGCGAGCAGGCGCTCGCGCACCGCGGGCTGGCGGACGGCGTCGGCCAGCGCGGCGGCGACGCGCTGCGTGTGGGCGGCGGGCTGGGCGCGCGGCATGGCCACGGCGTTCCACACTTCCAGCGGCGGCACGTCCCATCCCAGCGCGGCCAGCGGTGGCACGGCGGGCATGAGCGCGCTGCGGCCGGCGCTGGTGACGCCCAGCGCGGTCAATCGCCCGCCCTGCACCGCGGTGGCGGCCAGGCCGGGGGGCAGCAGGGCCCACTGCAACTCGCCGCCCAGCAGCGCCTGCACAACCTGTGGGTTGCCGGCGTAGGGCACGTGGACCGAGGAAGCGCCGACCGCACGCTGGAGCAGCGCGGCGCCGAGGTGGGCGAGCGTGCCGACGCCGGGTGAGCCGTGGTTCCAGCGGTCGCCGGCGCGGCGGGCAGCGTCGGCGAAAGCGTCCGGACCACCGGCGGCCAGGGGCGCCGACACCACCAGCACCAGCGGCGCCACCACCAGCAGACTGACCGGCGCGAGGTCGCGCGCGGGGTCGTAGGCGGTCGCGGGGTTGAGCAGGCGCGCGGTGGTGAGGTTGCCATTGATCATCAGCCCCAGGGTGTGGCCATCGCGGGCCTGGGCGACGAGGGTCGCGGCGAGATTACCGCCAGCGCCCGGTCGGTTGTCCACGATCACCGGGTGGCCGAGTGCCGCGGCCAACGGCTCGGCCAGCCAGCGGGCGGTGGTGTCGGGCGAGGACCCGGGCGGGAAACCCACCAGCCACCGCAGCGGGCGTTGAGGCCAGCCGTCTGCACGGGCGGGCGAGGACGCCAGCCAGGGGAGCGTGGCAAGCGAGCAGGCAAAGGCGCGGCGGGTGGGCGCGGGCATCAGGCGGCGGATATCAGGCGGGTGTGGTGTGCGGTGGTCGCGGGGGGCCGCTATAGAGCCACGGGTTGTCGAGCAGGCGCTCGCCCAGCAGGTTCATGGCGGCGTTGCGCGCCAGCCGGACCAGACCGCGCGCGTGGAAGATGCGGCCGTTGCGCTGGGAGCGGCGCTGCACCTGCGCGTTGCGGCGCCAGCGGGTCTCGGCGTAGTGGCGGAACAGCCTCGGCCAGTCAATCGCGGCGTGGTGGCGGTCGACCAGCAGCCCGAGGGTCCATGCGTCTTCCAGGGCGAGCGCCGCGCCTTGGGCGAGGTACGGACGCAACGGGTGCGCGGCATCGCCGAGCAGGGCGACGGCGCCACGCGCGTGTTCCCTCGGACCGGTCAGCGGCGGGCGGTCGTGCAAGGCCCAGAGCGTCCAGGCGGGCACCGCGTCGATGAGGGCGCGCAGGTCACCGGCCAGGGGGCCGGTGGCGGCGAGCAGGTCGGCCGCGCGCGCCTGCTGGGTCCAGTGGCGCGGGTCGTCGCCGCCGTGGCCCTCGCCCAGTCGGCCGTGCACCACCGCGACGAGGTTGACGCATTCGCCGCGGCGCACCGGGTAGCTGACGACGTGCATGCGGGGCCCGAGCCAGGCGCTGACCGCGTTGGGCCGCAGCGCGCGCGGCAGTCGATCGGCCGGGATGAGGCCGCGGTACGCGAGATGGCCGGTCCGGCGGACCGGCTGCGCGCCGAGCAAGCCCTCGCGCACCCGGCTCCACAGCCCGTCGCAGCCGACCAGCGCTTCGCCGCGCAGGGTTTCGCCGCTGTCCAGCGTAACGGCGACCGCGCGGTCGACTTCGAAGGAAGCCACCCGCGCCTGCAGGCGCAGCGTGGCGGGCGCGCGAGACTGCACCGCGTCCAGCAGCAGGCGATGCAGATCGGCGCGGTGGATGCTGGCGTAGGGGTGTCCATAGTGCGCCAGGGCAGCGGCGCCCAGGCGCAAGTGGCCCAGTTCGCGACCGTCACGCGCGTCACGGATGCGCAGGTCATCGGGATAGGCCGCCACCGCCTGCAGGGCGCGACCCAGGCCCCAGTCGGTGAGCACGCGCACGGCGTTCGGCCCCAACTGGATGCCCGCCCCCACCTCGCCGAAGGCGGCTGCCTGCTCAAACAGCGTGACCGGCACGCCCGCGCGCCCCAGTGCCAGCGCACACGCCAAGCCACCGATGCCGCCCCCGGCGACGAGCACGTTGTCGTTCATGCGGGCGATTGTGCCGGTCGTTTGGGGGACGACACACCCCCTTTGGGCGGGACGCTCAGAACGATCGCTGGAACCAGAGCATCGACAGCCCGGCCGACAGCACGGCCAGCACCGCGCCGAGCAGGGCCAGCAGCGCCGAGACCTCCGTCTCCTTTTTCTCGACCGTCAGGCGCGCGCTGAGCGACTGGTACACCTGGCGCAGGTTGTCGGCCGTGCCGGCGTAGAAGTACTCGCCCTGCGTGACGCGGGCCACCTGCTTGAGGCTTTCTTCGTCGAGCCGCACGCGCATGGACCAGCCCTCAAACCCGATCACCTCGCCATCCACCGTGCCCACGCCCACGGTGTAGACGCGCACGCCGCGGTCGGCCGCCATCTGCGCGGCCTCGGCGGTGTCCACGCCGGTGGTGCGCTGGCCGTCGGTGAGCAGGATGATCGCGGCCGAGCCGTAGGAGCCGGGCGCGACCGGCACAAAGGGCTTTTCCTCGGGCCGGGGCTGGTCGATGGCGCGGCCGCGCGGCGCGAAGGGATCGGCGTTGCGCTGCTGGCCGAGGTCGTTGAGGTTGATGCGCTGCTCGGGAAACAACTCGGCGAGCGAGACCACGATGGCACTGCCGATGGCGGTGGCGCGCTGCAGCTGGAAGCGGTCGATCGCGGCGTTGAGATCGTCGCGGCTGAGCGTGACCGGCTGGACCACCTGCGCCGACCCGGCAAAGGCCACGATGCCGACCTTCACGTGCCGCGGGAGGTCGGCGAGGAAGGCCTTGGCCGCCTGCTGCGACGCGACCAGCCGGTTGGGCTTCACGTCTTCGGCGCGCATGCTGCCGGACACGTCCATGGCCAGGATGATGGTCTGCTGGGTGGAAGGCAGCGTGATCGAGGCGACCGGCCGGGCCGCCGCGATCAACAGGGCCGCCAGCGCCAGCCACAGCAGCACCGGCGGCACATGGCGGCGCCAGCCGGGGCCACGGCCCAGGGCCTCGCGCACGAGGGCGAGGCTGGCGTACGGCAACACCTGCCGTCGCCGACGCCGCAACAGCCACACGTACAGCGCGGCGAGCAGCGGCAGCGCCAGCAGGCCCCACAGCATCACCGGCCAGAGAAACGACACCGGCAACGCGGCCGGCCACCAGGCGGCAGGATTCATGCGGCACCTCCTATCACAGCCGCCGCGCGGCGCCGCGGGGCCAGGCCGCGGCGCTGGCGGCGCAGGTCCACGAAGCGCGTCACGGCCTCGACCAGGTCATCGTCGGTGGACAGCTCCAGCGTGTCCACGCCCGCGCGCGCCAGCGCCTCGCGCAGCGCCGCCTCGCGCTGCGCGGCCAGGCGCGCAAAGCGCTGGCGAAAACCGCGGTCGGCGGTGTCCACCAGCAGCTGCTCGCCGGTCTCGGCGTCGCGGATCGGCAGCAAGCCCAGGTCGGGCAGCGACAGCTCCAGCGGGTCCAGCAGCCGCACGGCCACCACGTCGTGCCGCTGCGCCAGCGCACCCAGGGGCTTCTCCCAGCCGGGCTCGCTGATGAAATCAGAGACCACGAACACGGTGCTGCGCGCGCGCACCACATGGCCGGCGCTGTGCAACAGGGCGGCCAGCCGCGTACCCCCCCCCGGCGCGGCGGGGGAGGACGCCGGTGCGGGCAGCAGCCGCTGCAGCAGACGCAACACCGCCACACGCCCCCCGGCGGCGGGCAGCACCGCGTCCACCGCCGGGCCGCGCGATCCGTACAGCACGGCGCCCACGCGGTTGCCGTGGCGACTGATCAGGCGGGCCAGCACGCCCACGAAGCCCGTCAGCACCTCGCGCTTGCGCCGCTCGCCCGAGCCGAAGTCGACCGACGGGCTGAGGTCGAGCAGAAACCAGGCCGCCATCTCGCGGTCTTCGGTGAACACGCGCACATGCGGTTGCTGCAGGCGCGCGGTGACGTTCCAGTCGATGTGGCGCACGTCGTCGTGCAGCTGGTACTCGCGCAGGTCGGCCAGGTCCAGGCCGGTGCCGCGCAGCAGCGTGCGGTGGTCGCCCTGCAGCAGGCCATCGAGCCGCTTGATGACCGTCCACTCGAGCCGGCGCAGCACCGCCTCGGCACGCGCCGGCGCGGCGGGGGGCGCCGGCGCGTCCGGCGGGGTCGGGCGGCGACGCAGCCAGGCGAGCATCTCAGGCGGCCTTGGGCGCGGCCTGCAGCGGGCGCGCCGGCGGCGGGATGTGTTTCATCAGCCGGGCCACCAGCGCGTCACCGGTGAAGCCCTCCGACAGCCCTTCGTAGGACAGCACCACGCGGTGGCGCAGCACGTCGGGCACGAGATCGGTCATGTCCTCGGGCAGCGCGTAGTCGCGCCCGCGCAGCAGCGCCAGCGCGCGCGCGCCTTCGACCAGACCGATGGTGGCGCGGGGGCTGGCGCCGTAGGTGATGAAGCGCGCGGTGTCGGCGATGCCGTGGCGGTCGGGCTGGCGCGTGGCCGACACCAGACGCACCGCGTACTGCACCAGCGAGGGGTCCACGTACACGGCCCGCGCGCGCGCCTGCAGCGCCGCGAGCTGCTCGGTGGTGGCCACCGGGCGCGCGTGGATGCGCGGGCCGGTGACGCGCTCGACGATCACCACCTCTTCCTCGTCGGTGGGATAGTCCACCAGCACCTTCATCATGAAACGGTCCACCTGCGCCTCGGGCAACGGGTAGGTGCCTTCGGTTTCGATGGGGTTCTGCGTGGCCATCACGAGAAAGGGCTCGGGCACGCCGTGGGTCTCGCCGGCGATGGTGACCTGGCGCTCCTGCATCACCTCCAGCAGCGCGCTCTGCACCTTGGCCGGCGCGCGGTTGATCTCGTCGGCCAGCAGCAGGTTGGCGAACACGGGGCCCAGCGCGGTGCTGAATTCCCCGGTCTTCTGGTTGTACATGCGGGTGCCCACCAGGTCGGCTGGCACGAGGTCGGGGGTGAACTGGATGCGACGGAAACGACCCTGCACCACGTCCGCCAGCGTCTTGACGGTGAGCGTCTTGGCCAGCCCCGGTACCCCTTCGACCAGCAGGTGGCCTTGCGCCAGCAGCGCCACCATCACCCGCTCCAGAAAGCGGTCCTGCCCGACCACGACGCGCTTGACCTCGTAGAGGATCTGCTCCATGAGGTCCGCCGTGTGAGCGGGGGTCAGGGCGGGTGTGGACGCGCTGGCGGGGTCGGGGTTCATGCGGTCTCCTGGTGCGCCGGATCGGCTCAGAACGGGGGCAGCCCCGCGGCAGCGGCGGCGTTTTCGATCGGCACGGCAAAGCCGATGCCGGCGAAGGTGCGATGGCGGGTGGGGTTGAGGATGCCGGTGACGATGCCGACGACCTCGCCGTCGAGTGTGACCAGGGGCCCGCCGGAATTGCCGGGGTTGGCGGCAGCGTCGAACTGGATGAGGTTGCGCATCTCCTGACCGCCGTCGGGGGACTTGAACGAGCGCCCGAGCCCGGAGACCACGCCGGCCGACACCGACGGGCCGATGCCAAAGGGAAAGCCGACCGCCACCACGCCATCGCCGGGGCGCAGGTCGTGGGTGGAACGCAGCGTGGCGGCCACCAGGTCGTCGGGGATGGTGTGGGCCTGCAGCACGGCCAGATCGTCGTCCGGCTGGGCGCCGATCAGCGTGGCGGCCGAGTCGCTGCCGTCGGCGTAGGTGAGCCTGACGCGCTGAGCGCCTGCCACGACGTGCAGGTTGGTGAGGATGACGCCCTTGTCCACGATGACGACGCCGGTGCCCACGCCGATTTCGTCCATCCGGCCGCGTTCGTCGGGGCCGTAGGCCACCACCCGCACCACCGCGCGGCGCACCTGCTCGGCCGCGCGCGCCGTGGGCGAGGGCAGGGTCTGGGTGGTCAGCGTGCGCAGCACGGCCGCGTCGATGTCCTTTTGCGTGAGCGCCGGGCCGGCGGGCGGACGGGCCCACCACAGCGCGGCCGCTACCGCGCCCAGCAGCGCCCAGCCGGCCACGAGCGCCCGCGGGCTGCGCCACGCGGCGCGGCGTGGGGGTGGGGCGGGGACCGCCGCGGTGTCAGCAGGGGAAGGCGGAAACGACGCGTTGGGTGGACCGCCTGCCGGGCTGGCATCGGCCGCTGCCGCGCCGGCGGCCGCCGTGGGACGGCGCGCTGGGCTGTACAGGGCAGGTTTTCGCATGGCGATCCCCGGTGGCGGCGGTGGGACCCATGATGCCGCGCTTCGGGGCCGCGCTCAAGCGCCGAGCAATTGCCTGAGCACGTAGGGCAGGATTCCGCCCGCGCGGAAGTAGGCCACCTCCACCGGGGTGTCGATGCGCAGCCGCACCGTGGTCTCGACGACGCTGCCGTCCGCGCGGGTGATCCGCAGCCGCGCGGGGCTTTGCGGCGTGAGGTCCGGGTCGGGTTCGATGTCGAGGCGCTCGTCGCCGCGCAGCCCGAGGGTGTCCCAGCCCTCGCCGGGCGCGAACTGCAGGGGCAGCACACCCATGCCCACAAGATTAGCGCGGTGGATGCGCTCAAAACTCTTGGCCACCACGGCGCGGATGCCCAGCAGGCGCGTGCCCTTGGCCGCCCAGTCGCGGCTCGAGCCGGTGCCGTATTCCTCCCCCGCCAGCACCACGGTCGGCACCCCTTCGGCCAGATAACGCTGCGCGGCGTCGAAGATCGGCAGCTGGTCGCCGGAGGGCTGGTGCCGGGTAAGACCGCCCTCTTCCCGCGTGCCGTCGGCGCGCGGCGGGATCATCAGGTTGCGGATGCGCACGTTGGCGAAGGTGCCGCGCATCATCACCTCGTGGTGACCCCGGCGCGCGCCGTAGCTGTTGAATTCCGCCGGCGCAACGCCACGCGCCTGCAGCCACTGCCCCGCCGGCGAACTGGCCTTGATGCTGCCGGCCGGCGAGATGTGGTCGGTGGTGATCGAGTCGCCCAGCAGCGCCATCACGCGCGCGCCGCGGACCGCCGCCGAGGCCACGGACGGGGTCGCGGTGTCGAAGCCCTCGAAGAACGGCGGCTCGGCGATGTAGCTGCTCGCCGGCCAGTCGTAGGTGTCACCCTTGCCGCCGCGGATACGCTCCCACAGCGCGCCCGGCTCGTCCTTGACGCGTTCGTAATTCTCCCGGTAGGCGCGCCCGTTGAGCGCGTGCTTGAGCAGGGCCTGCACCTCCTCGGTGCTGGGCCAGATGTCGCCGAGGTACACCGGCCGGCCGCCGTGGCCGGTGCCGACGGGTTCGGTCATCAGGTCGCGGCGCACCGTGCCGGCGATGGCGTAGGCCACCACCAGCGGCGGGCTGGCCAGGAAATTCGCCTTGAGGTTGGGGTGGATACGGGCCTCGAAGTTGCGGTTGCCCGAGAGCACCGCCGCGCACACGAGGTCGTGCTCGGTGATGGCGGCGTTGAGCTCAGGGCTGAGATCGCCGGCATTGCCGATGCAGGTCGTGCAACCGTATCCGGCCACCGCAAAACCCAGCTGCGCCAGCGGCTCCAGCAGGCCGGTGGCGCCGAGGTACTCGGTCACGATGCGCGAGCCGGGCGCGAGCGAGGTCTTGATGTGCGGCGCCACCCGCAGACCCGCCGCCACCGCTTTTTTCGCCAGCAGGCCGGCGGCCAGCATCACGCTGGGGTTGCTGGTGTTGGTGCAGCTGGTGATGGCCGCGATCAGCACGTCGCCGTGCTGCACGCGCACGCCGCGCCCGGCGGTCGCGGCAGCCGCCGCCCGCGCCGGGGCGACCTGGAAACCGCCGCGGTCGGTGGGCGCGGTGAGCAGCTCGTCGAAGCGGCGTGCGACCTGTCCGATCTCGATCCGGTCTTGCGGGCGTTTCGGGCCCGCCAGGCTGGGCGCCACGCTGCCCAGGTCCAGCGTGATCACGGCCGAGTAGTCGATCTCTCCGGCGCGCGGCACGCCAAACAGCCCCTGCGCCCGGAAGTACGCCTCCACCGCCTGCACCTCCGCGCGCGCCCGGCCGGTGCCGCGCAGGTAATCGATCGTGCGCTCGTCCACCGGAAAGAAGCCCATCGTCGCCCCGTATTCCGGCGCCATGTTGGCGATCGTGGCGCGATCGGGCAGCGACAGCGAGGCCGTGCCCTCGCCGAAGAACTCGACGAACTTGCCGACCACCTTGTGGCGACGCAGCAGCTCGGTGACCGTCAAGACCAGGTCGGTCGCGGTCACGCCGCCGCGCAACTGCCCGCGCAACTCCACGCCAACCACGTCGGGCGTGAGGAAGTACACCGGCTGGCCCAGCATGGCCGCCTCGGCCTCGATGCCGCCCACGCCCCAGCCCACCACGCCCAGACCGTTGATCATGGTGGTGTGGCTGTCGGTGCCCACCAGGGTGTCCGGGTAGTAGAGGCCGCCCTTGAGATGCACGCCGCGCGCCAGGTGCTCCAGGTTGACCTGGTGCACGATGCCGAAGCCCGGCGGCACCACGCCGAAGGTGTCGAAGGCCTGCATGCCCCACTTCATGAACTGGTAGCGCTCGCGGTTGCGCTGGAACTCCAGCCGCATGTTCAGGTCGAGCGCGCGTGGCGTGCCGTAATGGTCGACCGTGACCGAGTGATCCACGACCAGGTCCACCGGCACCAGCGGCTCGATCTTGCGCGGATCGTGGCCCAGACGCTGCGCGGTGCTGCGCATCGCGGCCAGATCAGCCAGCAGCGGCACGCCGGTGAAGTCCTGCAACACCACGCGCGCCACGGTGAAGGGAATTTCCTCGGTGCGCGCTGCGGTGGGCTGCCAGGTCGCCAGCTGGCGCACATGCTCGCGCGTGACGCGCTCACCATCGCAATGCCGCACCACGCTTTCCAGCACCAGCCGCAGGGCGTGGGGCAGCCGCGCCACCCCCGGAAACTCCCGCGCCAGCGCGGGCAGCGAGTACAGCCGCCCGGTCTTGCCCGGCGCGGGCGCGAAAGTCTTGAGCGTGTGGGCGAAGGGATGGGCGAAGGTGGTGGGCGTGTCCATGGAGGCTCCGGCGGGTTGCGCGGGCCATTCTGCCGGGCAGCGCAGTCCCCGCGCTGGCGTCATGGATTGACGCCCACGCAGCGGTCGGTGCGAAAAAAAAGCCGCTGCGGGTGCAGCGGCTTGGTCGGAAGCGGCGGGGCGCTCGGCCCCGGCCGGTCACACGTTGACCGACTTGGCGGTCTCCGCGTATTCCTCGATCTGGTCGAAGTTCATGTAGCGGTAGATGCTGGCCGCGTCCTTGTTGACGATGCCCACGGCCTCCTGGTACTCGGCCAGCGTGGGAATGCGGCCCAGCTTGGAACACACGGCGGCCAGTTCGGCGGAGCCCAGGAACACGTTCGTGTTTTTGCCCAGGCGGTTCGGGAAGTTGCGGGTCGAGGTGGACATCACCGTCGCGCCCTCTTTCACCTGCGCCTGGTTGCCCATGCACAGCGAGCAGCCCGGCATCTCGGTGCGCGCGCCGGCGGTGCCGAAGGTCGCGTAGTGGCCTTCCTTGATCAGCTCGCTTTCGTCCATCTTGGTCGGCGGGGCCACCCACAGCTTCACCGGGATGTCGCGCGCGCCGCCCAGCACCTTGGCCGCGGCACGGAAGTGGCCGATGTTGGTCATGCAGCTGCCGATGAAGGCTTCGTCGATCTTCGTGCCGGCCACCTCGGACATGAACTTGGCGTCGTCCGGGTCGTTGGGGCAGCAGACGATCGGCTCCTTGATGTCGGCCAGATCGATTTCGATCACAGCCGCGTACTCGGCGTCCTTGTCGGCTTCGAGCAACTGCGGGTTGGCCAGCCAGGCTTCCACGGCCTTGATGCGGCGCTCCAGCGTGCGCTTGTCCTGATAGCCATCGGCGATCATGTTCTTCATCAGCACGACGTTGCTGGTGAGGTACTCCTTGATCGGCTCGGGGTTGAGCTTGATGGTGCAGCCGGCGGCGGAACGCTCGGCCGACGCGTCGGACAGCTCAAAGGCTTGCTCGACCTTCAGGTCCGGCAGGCCCTCGATCTCGAGGATGCGGCCGGAGAAGATGTTCTTCTTGCCCTTCTTCTCCACCGTCAGCAGGCCGGCCTTGATCGCGTACAGCGGGATCGCGTGCACGAGGTCGCGCAGGGTCACGCCGGGCTGCATCTCACCCTTGAAGCGCACCAGCACCGACTCCGGCATGTCCAGCGGCATCACGCCGGTGGCCGCGCCGAAGGCCACCAGCCCCGAGCCGGCGGGGAAGCTGATGCCGATGGGGAAGCGGGTGTGCGAGTCGCCCCCGGTGCCCACGGTGTCGGGCAGCAGCAGGCGGTTCAGCCACGAGTGAATCACGCCGTCACCCGGACGCAGCGCAACACCCCCGCGGTTGCTGATGAAGGCCGGCAGTTCGCGGTGCATCTTCACGTCCACCGCCTTGGGGTAGGCCGCGGTGTGGCAGAAGCTCTGCATCACGAGATCCGCGCTGAAGCCCAGGCAGGCCAGGTCCTTCAGCTCGTCGCGCGTCATGGGGCCGGTGGTGTCCTGGCTGCCCACGGTGGTCATCTTCGGCTCGCAGTAGGTGCCGGGGCGAACGCCCTGACCTTCCGGCAAGCCGACCGCGCGGCCCACCATCTTCTGCGCCAGCGTGAAGCCGGCCTTGCTGTCGGCCGGTGCCTGCGGCAGCCGGAACACGGTGGACGCCGGCAGGCCCAGGAATTCACGCGCCTTGCCGGTCAGGCTGCGGCCGATGATGAGGTTGATCCGGCCGCCGGCGCGCACTTCGTCCAGCAGCACATCGCTCTTGAGCGCGAAGGAGGCCACCTCGGCGCCGTTCTTGAGCAGCTTGCCGTCGTACGGCAGCACGTCGATCACGTCGCCCATCTCGAGCTTGCTGACATCCACTTCGATCGGCAGCGAGCCCGAGTCTTCCTGCGTGTTGAAGAAGATCGGCGCGATCTTGCCACCCAGCGTGACGCCGCCGAAGCGCTTGTTCGGCACGAAGGGAATGTCTTCGCCGGTCGCCCAGATGACCGAGTTGGTGGCCGACTTGCGCGAGGAGCCCGTGCCGACCACGTCGCCGACGTAGGCCACCAGGTGGCCCTTTTTCTTGAGCTCGTCGATGAAGGCCATGGGGCCGCGCTTACCGTCTTCCTCGGGCTTGAAGGCCGCGTCGGGGCGGGTGTTCTTCAGCATGGCGAGGTAGTGCAGCGGGATGTCCGGGCGGCTCCACGCGTCCGGGGCGGGCGAGAGGTCGTCGGTGTTGGTCTCGCCGGGCACCTTGAACACGGTCACGGTGATCTTGCGCGGCACCTCGGGGCGCGAGGTGAACCACTCGGCGTCAGCCCACGACTTCATCACGTCCTGGGCGTGGGCGTTGCCGGCCTTCGCCTTCTCGGCCACGTCGTTGAAGAAGTCGAACATCAGCAGCGTCTTCTTGAGCGCCGCGGCGGCCACGGGGGCGACCTCGGCGTCCTCGAGCAGCTCGATGAGCGGGTGCACGTTGTAGCCGCCCACCATGGTGCCGAGCAGCTCGGTGGCCTTGGCCTTGGAGACCAGGGCGACCTTTTCATCGCCATGCGCCACGGCGGCGAGGAAGGAGGCCTTGACCTTGGCGGCGTCGTCCACACCCGGCGGCACGCGGTGGGTCAGCAGGTCCAGCAGAAACGCCTCTTCGCCGGCCGGCGGGTTCTTGATCAGCTCGATCAGTGCGGCCACTTGCTTGGCGTCCAGCGGCAGCGGCGGAATGCCCAGCGCGGCGCGTTCGGCGGCGTGGGCGCGGTAGGCAACGAGGAAGTCGGACATGGCGTTCTCCTGGGGTGAAATCGGGGGGACGTTGATCGGGCGGTGATCGGGCGTTCCGGAGCGGGTCAGGCCGGGGCGAACCAGCGCTGCACCTCGGCCGGCACAGCCTGGCCAGTGCGGTGGGCGCGCTCGATCACTTGCCAGTGATAGCGGTAGCTGGCGCGGTCGTGCAGGCGGCCGTCCACGGACACCGGCGCCCAGTCGGCGGCCGCGGCGCGGGTGATGACGGCCAGCGCCTCGTCGAGCTCGCCAGCGCCGGGGGCGAAGGCGGCCAGCAGCGGGCGAACCTGGTCGGGGTGGATGCTCCACATGCGCGTGAAACCGAACTCACGCGCGGCGCGGCGCGCGGCGGCGGTGAGCGCCGCACTGTCGCGGAACTCGGTGACGACGTTGTGGGACGGCGTCTTGCCGTGGGCGTGGCAGGCACTGGCAATCGCCAGCTTGGCGCGCACCACCAGCGGGTGTTCAAACTGGCCGGCCACGGTCATGGCCTGGGCCGGAATGGCGCCGCCGTGGGCCGACACGAAGTCCATGAGCCCAAAGCTCAGGCTCTGCACGCGCGGATGGGCGGCGATGTCGAAGGCGCGATGCAGCGACGCCGGCGACTCAATCAGCGCATGCAATGGCAGGGCGGGTGCACCGGCGGCGTCCAGCGCCGCGGCGGCGCGGTCGATGTCGGCAAGCGACTCGACCTTGGGCAGCATCAAGTGGCACAAGCGATGTCCGGCTCGGCCGACGATGGTGGCGACGTCGGCCTCGAAGGCGGGGTGATCGACCGGGTGGACGCGGGCGGCCATGCGGGCGCCGGGCGCAGCGCCCAGCGCCAGCTCGGCGACCAGCGCGGCGTGATCGGCCTCGCCACCCACGGGCGCGCCATCCTCGCAGTCCAGCGTCACATCCATGACGGGCGAGCCGTGCGCCGCGGTCAACTCGGCCTGCAACGCCAGGCTCTTGCGCATGCGCGCCTCGACACCGCTGTAGTGGTCAACCACCGGCAGCGCCAATGCCCCCGCCTGGGCGCCCAGAAGGATGCTGGCGGGGGAGGCGTTCACCGGAGTTACCACGCGGTTACAGGGCAGCTCAGAGCAGGTGCTTGACGCCGTCCTGCTCGCCCTGGAGCTCGGCCAGGGTCTTGTTGATGCATTCCTGGCTGAACGCGTCGATGGGCAGGCCTTCAACGATCTTGTACCGGCCGCCCTCGCAGGTGACGGGGTAGCCGAACATCACGTCTTTCGGGATGCCGTACTCGCCGTTGGACGGCACGCCCATGGTGACCCACTCGCCGTTCGTGCCCAGCGCCCAGTCGCGCATGTGGTCGATGGCGGCGTTGGCGGCCGAGGCGGCCGACGACAGGCCGCGCGCCGCGATGATGGCGGCACCGCGCTTGCCGACGGTCGGCAGGAAGGTCTCGGCGTTCCAGACCTGGTCGTTGATCATGTCCTTGACCGAGGCGCCGTCGATGGTGGCGAAGCGGTAATCGGCGTACATGGTCGGCGAGTGGTTGCCCCACACGGCCAGCTTCCTGATGGCGCCAACCGGCTTGCCCGTCTTGGCGGCGATTTGCGAGGCGGCGCGGTTGTGGTCCAGGCGCAGCATGGCGGTGAAGTTCTCGCGCGGCAGGTCGGGCGCGCTCTTCATGGCGATGTAGGCGTTGGTGTTGGCCGGGTTGCCGACCACCAGCACCTTGACCTGACGCGAGGCCACGGCGTTGAGCGCCTTGCCCTGCGCGGTGAAGATCTGCGCGTTGGCGGCCAGCAGATCAGCACGCTCCATGCCGGGGCCGCGCGGGCGGGCGCCCACGAGCAGCGCGTAGTCGGTGTCCTTGAACGCCGTCATCGGGTCGCTGTGCGCTTCCATGCCAGCCAGCAGCGGGAAGGCGCAGTCTTCCAGTTCCATCATCACGCCCTTGAGCGCGTTCTGGGCCTTCTCGTCCGGGATCTCCAGCAGCTGCAGGATCACCGGCTGGTCCTTGCCGAGCATTTCGCCGGAGGCGATGCGGAACAGCAGGGCGTAGCCGATCTGGCCGGCGGCGCCGGTGACGGCGACGCGAACGGGCTTTTTGGTCATGGTGGAGGCTCCAGAAAAGGACGTTGGGAGAGAAAACGGGCCCGGCGGGCGCGGCGCTCGGGCCGGCCGGGGGGTCCGCGCCGGCGGGCGCCAGCGCGGCCGGGACGGGGCAGGAGTGTACCCTCGCAAACCCTGATACGTCAATTTGTCTTATGTCTTATATAAGATATGATTGGCGTCCGATCGAGCCCTGACCGCACCGCCATGGCCAGCCCCACGTCCCCGACCACCGACACCGGCACCGCCCCCGAGGCAGCGCCGGCGGCCGAGTCCGCGGCACCGGCCTTCAGCCCCCTGTACCAGCAGATCAAGACACTGATCCTGCGCAGCCTGCAGGCCGGCGAGTGGAAACCGGGCGACATGATCCCCAGCGAGATCGATCTGGCCGCCCGCTTCAAGGTGAGTCAGGGCACGGTCCGCAAAGCGATCGACGAGCTCGCCACCGAGAACCTGGTGGTGCGACGCCAGGGCAAGGGCACGTTTGTGGCCACCCACGCCGAGCAGCATGTCCAGTACCGATTCCTGCGCCTGCTGCCCGACGCCGGCTCGCTTGACGATCAGGGCCCGGCCGAGCGGCGCATCATCGACTGCCGCCGCCTGCGCGCGCCGGCCGACGTGGCGCGCCAACTCAACCTGCGCGGCGGCGATCCGGTGCTGCAGGTGCGCCGGGTGCTGTCGTTCGCCGGGGCTCCGGCGATCGTGGAAGAAGTGTGGCTGCCCGGCGGTCCGTTCAAAGGCCTGAGCGTGGACACGCTGTCGGCGTGGCGGGGGCCGATGTACGCGCTGTTTGAGACCGAGTTTGGTGTGCGCATGGTGCGCGCCAGCGAAAAGCTCAAGGCCGTGGCCGCCGATGCGGACGCCGCCGCGCTGCTGGCCGTGGCCCCGGGTGCGCCGCTGCTCAGCGTGGAACGGCTGGCATTCACCTACAACGACGTGCCGATGGAACTGCGCCGCGGGCTGTACCGCACGGACAGCCGTCACTACCGGAACGACCTGAGCTGAATCGAACGGACCCCATCGCGATGGCATTCACCGGCAAAACCCCACACACCTGTCAGTTTCCGCGATGGTGCGTTGCAATAGAATTTGACACCGCTGGGTGAAAGTTACCAGCGCGTTACAGCCCTCCCCCTCTCCGCCCAGCCCTCCCGAGCCCCCCGGAAGAAAGCCCCACCATGACCGAGTTGACCCGAAAGCGGCCCGAGTTCCGCAACATCAACGCCTTCAAGGACCTCACCACCTACCGCCTGCCGGCCGCGGGCTGGGTGTCGATCCTGCACCGCGTCAGCGGCGCGCTGATGTTCGTGCTGCTGCCCCTGATCGTTTGGCTGTTCGACACGTCCGTGTCGTCCGAGATTTCCTACGAGCGCTTCAGCAGCGCGTTCAGCGCTGGCGTCGGCTTCGTGCCGGGCTGGCTGTTCAAGCTGGTGGTGCTCGCCATCATCTGGGCCTACCTGCACCACCTGATCGCGGGCGTGCGCCACCTGTGGATGGACGCCAGCCACGCCGTGACCAAGCAGTTCGGCAAATCCTCCGCCGTGGCCACCCTGGTCCTGAGCATCGGCCTGACGGTCGTGCTGGGCGCCAAGCTGTTCGGCCTGTACTGAATTTCACCGAGGTTCCCGACCATGGCAGTCAATTACGGTTCCAAACGCGTCGTCACCGGTGCCCACTACGGCCTGCGCGACTGGCTCGCCCAGCGCATCACCGCCGGTCTCATGGCGCTGTTCACCCTGATCCTGCTCGCGCAGGTGCTGTTCACCCGCGGCCCGCTGGGCTACGAAGGCTGGGCCGGCATCTTCGCTCCGCAGTGGATGAAGGCCCTCACCTTCGCCGTCTTCCTGGCCCTGACCTACCACGTGTGGGTGGGCATCCGCGACATCTGGATGGACTACGTCAAGCCCGCGGCGGTGCGCCTGGTGCTGCACGTCTTCACCATGGTCTGGCTCCTGGCATGCCTGGGCTGGGCCGTCCAAGTTCTCTGGAGAATCTGAGGTCATGACTGCATCCGCTTCCCTCCCCAAGCGTCAATTCGACGTCGTCATCGTCGGTGCCGGCGGTTCCGGCATGCGCGCCTCGCTGCAGCTCGCGCGCGCCGGCCTCAAGGTCGCCGTCCTGTCCAAGGTGTTCCCCACGCGCTCGCACACCGTGGCCGCCCAAGGCGGCATCGGTGCTTCGCTGGGCAACATGAGCGAGGACAACTGGCACTACCACTTCTACGACACGATCAAGGGCTCGGACTGGCTGGGTGACCAGGACGCCATCGAGTTCATGTGCCGCGAAGCACCGAAGGTGGTGTACGAGCTGGAACACTTCGGCATGCCGTTCGACCGCAACCCGGACGGCACGATCTACCAGCGGCCTTTCGGCGGCCACACCGCCAACTACGGTGAGAAGGCCGTGCCGCGCGCCTGCGCTGCAGCCGACCGCACCGGCCACGCCATGCTCCACACCCTGTACCAGCAGAACGTGGCCGCCCGCACCACCTTCTTCGTGGAGTGGATGGCGCTCGACCTGGTCCGTGACGCCGAGGGCGACGTGGTGGGCGTGACCGCGCTGGAGATGGAAACCGGCGAGGTCTATGTGCTGGAAGCCAAGACCACGCTGCTGGCCACCGGCGGTGCCGGCCGCATCTATGCCGCCTCCACCAACGCCTTCATCAACACCGGTGACGGCTTGGGCATGGCCGCCCGTGCGGGAATCCCTCTGGAAGACATGGAGTTCTGGCAGTTCCACCCGACCGGCGTGGCCGGTGCCGGCGTGCTGCTGACCGAGGGCTGCCGTGGCGAAGGCGCCTTCCTCGTCAACAGCGAGGGGGAGCGCTTCATGGAGCGTTACGCCCCGACCCTGAAAGACCTGGCGCCGCGCGACTTCGTCTCGCGCTGCATGGACCAGGAGATCAAGGAAGGTCGCGGCTGCGGCCCCAACAAGGACTACGTGCTGCTGAACTTCAGCTACCTCAGCGCCGAGACCATCCACAAGCGCCTGCCGTCCGTCTACGAGATCGGCGTCAACTTCGCCAACGTCGACATCACCAAGGAGCCGATCCCGGTGGTGCCGACCATCCATTACCAGATGGGCGGCATTCCGACCAACATCAACGGCCAGGTCGTGGTGCCCGACGGCGCAGGCGGCCAGAAGGTCGTCAATGGTCTGTATGCCGTGGGTGAATGCTCCTGCGTGAGCGTGCACGGCGCCAACCGCCTGGGCACGAACTCCCTGCTCGACCTGCTGGTGTTTGGTCGCGCGGCCGGTAACCACATCGTCCAGTACAACGACAAGAACAAGACCCACAAGGCCCTGCCCAAGGACGCCGCCGATCGCACCCTGTCGCGCCTGGCGCGGCTGGACGGTTCGTCGGCCGGCGAATATGCCCAGGACGTGGCCAACGACATCCGCCAGACCATGCAGAAGCACGCCGGCGTGTTCCGCACGCAGGCCGGCATGGACGAGGGCGTCCAGAAGATCAACGCCATTCGCGATCGCGTGGGCCACATCCACCTCAAGGACAAGTCCAAGGTGTTCAACACCGCCCGCATCGAGGCGCTGGAGGTGGAGAACCTGATCGAGTCCGCGCAGGCCACCATGACCTCGGCCGCCGCCCGCAAGGAGTGCCGCGGTGCGCACACGGTGTACGACTACGAGCGTCCGGCCGACGACGCCCAGTTCCCGCTGGGCCGCAACGACGCCGAGTGGATGAAGCACACCCTCTGGCACAGCGCCGACAACAGCCTGACCTACAAGCCGGTGAACCTCAAGCCGCTGACGGTGGAATCCATCCCGCCCAAGGTTCGCACGTTCTGATCCCGACCCGGAGCATCGACATGGCACTTCGCACCTTCAAGATCTACCGTTACGACCCCGAGAAAGACGCCAAGCCGTACATGCAGACCATCCAGGTCGAGCTCGACGGCCACGAGCGCATGCTGCTGGACGCGCTGATGAAGCTCAAGGCGGTCGATCCGTCGATCAGCTTCCGCCGCTCCTGCCGCGAAGGCGTTTGCGGCTCGGACGCGATGAACATCAACGGCAAGAACGGCCTGGCCTGCCTGACCAACATGAACACGCTCAAGGGCGACATCGTGCTCAAGCCGCTGCCCGGCCTGCCGGTGGTCCGCGACCTGATCGTCGACATGACGCTGTTCTTCAAGCAGTACCACAGCATCAAACCCTACCTGGTCAACGACAGCATCCCGCCCGAGAAAGAGCGCCTGCAGTCCCCCGAAGAGCGTGAAGAGCTCAACGGGCTGTACGAGTGCATCCTGTGCGCGAGCTGCTCGACCAGCTGCCCGAGCTTCTGGTGGAACCCCGACAAATTCGTCGGTCCGGCCGGTCTGCTCCAGGCCTACCGGTTCATCGCCGACAGCCGCGACCAGGCCACCAGCGAGCGCCTCGACAACCTCGAGGACCCGTACCGCCTGTTCCGGTGCCACACGATCATGAACTGCGTGGACGTGTGCCCCAAGGGCCTGAACCCGACGAAGGCCATCGGCAAGATCAAGGAAATGATGGTGCTGCGCTCGGTCTGAGCGCCCACCTCACCCTGCCATGAACCACGCGGCCGCCGACGACCTGCTGGACGAGCGCTCCCTGAGCAAGCTCCGCTGGCGGTGCCGTCGCGGCCTGCTCGAGAACGACCTGTTCATCGAGCGCTTCTTCGCCCGATACGCCACCCACCTGACCGTCGGTCAGGCGCAGGCGCTGTCCGCCCTGATGGACCTGTCAGACAACGATCTGCTGGACCTACTGCTGGGCCGGAAGGCGCCGCAAGGCGATCTCGACCGCGATGACGTGACCGCCGTGTTGGGCCTGCTGCGCGCAACCTGACCACCTCCAAGACCGCCACCCCGAGGGAAACCGCATGAAACTCGTTGACAACAAAGCCACCCTGTCGTTCAGCAACGGCGCACCCAGCGTCGAGCTGCCGGTGTACGCCGGCAACATCGGCCCGGACGTGATCGACATCCGCAAGCTGTACGCGCAGACCGGCATGTTCACCTACGACCCCGGTTTCCTGTCGACGGCTTCGTGCCAGTCGGGCATCACCTACATCGACGGTGACAAGGGCGAGCTCCTGTACCGCGGCTATCCGATCGAGCAGCTGGCCACGCACTGCGACTACCTCGACACCTGCTTCCTGCTGCTCAACGGCGAACTCCCGAATGAGCAGGAGCGCACCGACTTCCACAAGCTCGTCACCAACCACACGATGGTCAACGAGCAGATGCAGTTCTTCCTGCGCGGCTTCCGCCGTGACGCCCACCCGATGGCCGTGTTGACCGGTCTGGTGGGCGCCCTGTCGGCCTTCTATCACGACAGCACCGACATCAACAACCCGGAGCACCGCCGCATCGCCGCGATCCGCCTGATCGCCAAGATGCCCACGCTGGTGGCCATGTCCTACAAGTACGGCATCGGTCAGCCGTACATGTACCCGCAGAACAACCTGAGCTACGCCGGCAACTTCCTGCGCATGATGTTCGGCACGCCCTGCGAGGAGTACAAGGTCAACCCGGTGCTGGAGCGCGCGCTGGACCGCATCTTCATCCTGCACGCCGACCACGAGCAGAACGCCTCCACGTCCACCGTGCGTCTGTGCGGCTCCTCCGGCACCAACCCGTTCGCGGCAATCGCCGCCGGCGTGGCCTGCCTCTGGGGCCCCGCCCACGGCGGTGCCAACGAAGCCTGCCTGAACATGCTGGAAGACATCCAGCGCAACGGCGGCATCGCCAAGGTGGGCGAATTCATGGCGCAGGTGAAGGACAAGAACAGCGGCGTCAAGCTCATGGGCTTTGGCCACCGCGTCTACAAGAACTACGACCCGCGCGCCAAACTGATGCAGGAAACCTGCAACGAGGTGCTGGCCGAGCTGGGCCTGGAGAACGACCCGTTGTTCAAGCTGGCCAAGGAACTGGAAAAGATCGCGCTGGAAGACGACTACTTCGTGCAGCGCAAGCTCTACCCGAACGTCGACTTCTATTCCGGCATCGTGCAGCGCGCCATCGGCATTCCGGTGAACCTGTTCACCGGCATCTTCGCGCTGGCCCGCACCGTCGGCTGGATCGCCCAGCTCAATGAAATGATCGGCGACCCCGAGTACAAGATCGGCCGCCCGCGGCAGCTGTTCACCGGCGCCGCCCGCCGCGACGTGCCGGCCGCCGCGCAGAAGGCCTGATCGGCCCGCCTGAACCTGCGCGCGCCCGCCGCGACCCCGGTCCGGCGGGCGTTGTCTTTCGGCAAACCGTAAAATCACGACCCGGCCCGCCCCGGGTCCCGCCGAGCCCTGCCATGCCCCGCACGCTGTACGACAAGATCTGGGACGAGCACGTCGTCCACACCGAAGAAGACGGCACCGCCGTTCTCTACATCGACCGCCATCTGGTGCACGAGGTCACCAGCCCCCAGGCCTTTGAAGGCCTGCGCGAACAAGGTCGCAAGGTCTGGCGCGTCAGTTCGGTCGTGGCCACGGCCGACCACAACACGCCCACCACCGGCTGGGAACGCGGCTACGACGGCATCGTCGACCCGATCAGCAAAGAGCAGATCACCACCCTGGACAAGAACATCGCCGAGTTTGGTGCGGCGGCCTTCTTCCCGTTCATGTCCAAGCGCCAGGGTATCGTCCATGTCATTGGCCCCGAAAACGGGGCGACGCTGCCCGGCATGACGGTGGTGTGCGGCGACAGCCACACCAGCACGCACGGCGCCTTCGGCGCGCTGGCCCATGGCATCGGCACCAGCGAAGTCGAACACGTGCTGGCCACGCAAACGCTGCTGGCCAAAAAAGCGAAGAACCTGCTCATCAAGGTCGAGGGCACGGTGGCCCGCGGCGTGACCGCCAAGGACATCGTGCTGGCCATCATTGGCCGCATCGGCACGGCTGGCGGCACGGGCTACACCATCGAGTTCGGCGGCTCGGCGATCCGCGCCCTGAGCATGGAGGGCCGCATGACGGTCTGCAACATGGCCATCGAAGCCGGCGCGCGCGCCGGTCTGGTCGCCGTGGACGAGAAGACCATCGAGTACATCAAGGGACGCCCGATGGCGCCCACCGGCGTGGAATGGGACCAGGCCGTGGCCTACTGGCGCACGCTGCAATCCGACCCCGACGCCCACTTCGACGCCGTGGTGGAACTCGATGCCAGCCGCATCGTGCCGCAAGTCACCTGGGGCACCTCCCCGGAGATGGTGCTCGGCATCGATGCCGCCGTGCCCGACCCCGACAAGGAGAAAGACGCCGTCAAACGCGGCGCCATTGAGCGGGCGCTCACCTACATGGGCCTCGAGCCGGGCAAGCCACTGAACGACATCGTGGTCGACAAGGTGTTCATCGGCTCGTGCACCAACAGCCGCATCGAAGACATGCGCGAAGCGGCCGCGGTGGTGAAAAAGCTGGGCCGCAAGGTGGCGCGCAACATCAAGCTGGCGATGGTGGTGCCCGGCTCCGGTCTGGTGAAGGAACAGGCCGAGCGCGAAGGCCTGCACGACATCTTCAAGGCCGCCGGGTTCGAGTGGCGCGAACCGGGATGCAGCATGTGTCTGGCCATGAACGCCGACCGCCTCGAGCCCGGCGAGCGCTGCGCATCGACCAGCAACCGCAATTTCGAAGGGCGCCAGGGCGCCGGTGGCCGCACCCACTTGGTTTCTCCCGCCATGGCGGCCGCCGCGGCCGTGCATGGCCACTTCGTGGACGTTCGTCAATTCGCCTGAAAGGACTGGGACATGAAAAAGCTGCTGACGCTGGGTGTGCTGGGCGTGGTTTTCGCGCTGGCGGGTTGCAACACGGTCAAGGGCATCGGTCAGGACATCCAGCGCGGTGGCCAGGTGCTGGAAGACGCCGCGAGAAAGTGATGAAAGCCTTCACCGTGCACCGGGGCCTTGTGGCCCCCATGGATCGGGACAACGTCGACACCGACGCCATCATCCCGAAGCAGTTCCTGAAATCGATCCGCAAGACCGGCTTCGGGCCGAACCTGTTCGATGAGTGGCGCTACCTGGACCGGGGTGAACCGGGCCAGGATCCGGCCAGCCGCCGGCCGAACCCCGACTTCGTGCTGAACCAGTCGCGCTACGCCGGTGCGTCGATCCTGCTGGCCCGCCAGAACTTTGGCTGCGGCTCCAGCCGCGAGCACGCGCCCTGGGCGATCGAGCAATACGGCTTCCGGGCGCTGATTGCACCGAGCTTCGCCGACATCTTCTTCAACAACTGCTTCAAAAACGGCTTGCTGCCCATCGTGCTGCCCGAGGCCACGGTCTCACGCCTGTTTGATGCGGTCGCCGCGTTTCCCGGCTATGAGCTGACGATCGATCTCGAGCGGCAGGTCATCGTGGAGCCGCAAGGGCAGGAGATTGCGTTTGAGGTCCAGGCCTTCCGCCGCTATTGCCTGCTCCACGGACTGGACGACATCGGCCTGACCCTGCGCCACAAGGACAAGATCGCCGCCTTTGAGGCCGAGCGCCTGACCACCAAGCCCTGGCTTGCCCGCACCTTCGCCGGCCAGTGAGCCGGCATCAACACCAACGCTCATGAAAATCGCAGTTCTCCCGGGTGACGGCATCGGCACCGAAATCGTGGCCGAAGCGGTCAAGGTCCTGCAGGCGCTGGACCTGCGCTTCCAGATGGAGACCGCCCTGGTGGGCGGCGCCGCTTACGAAGTCCACGGCCACCCGCTGCCCGAGTCGACGCTGAAACTGGCGATGGCCGCCGATGCCGTGCTGTTCGGCGCCGTGGGCGACTGGAAGTACGACAAACTCGACCGACCGCTGCGCCCCGAACAGGCCATCCTGGGTCTGCGCAAGCACCTGGGGCTTTTCGCGAACTTCCGCCCCGCGATCTGCTACCCCGAGCTGGTGGGTGCGTCGAGCCTGAAGCCCGAACTCATCGCCGGACTCGACATCCTCATCATCCGCGAGCTCACCGGCGACATTTACTTCGGCCAACCGCGCGGCCGCCGCACCGCTGTCGACGGCCACTTTCCCGGGGCCGAGGAAGCGTTTGACACGATGCGTTATTCCAAACCGGAGATCGAACGCATCGCCCACGTCGCGTTCCAGGCCGCGCGCAAGCGCCACAAGAAGGTCACGTCCGTCGACAAGGCCAACGTGCTGGAAACCTTTCAGTTCTGGAAAGACGTGGTCACCGAGGTGCACGCCCAGTACCCCGACGTGGAACTGGAGCACATGTACGTCGACAACGCGGCGATGCAACTGGTCAAAGCCCCGAAAAAGTTCGACGTCGTGGTCACGGGCAACATGTTCGGCGACATCCTCTCCGACGAGGCGTCCATGCTCACCGGCTCGATCGGCATGCTGCCCTCGGCCTCGCTGAACACCAAGAACCAGGGCCTCTACGAGCCCAGCCACGGCAGCGCGCCAGACATCGCTGGTCAGGGAATTGCAAACCCGCTGGCTACAATCCTGTCTGCCGCCATGATGCTCCGTTTCTCGCTCAACCAGCCCGCCGCCGCCGACCGCATTGAAGCGGCGGTGTCGTCCGTGCTCGCGTCGGGCCTGCGCACGGCGGACATCTGGTCGGAAGGCACCCGGCGGGTAAGCACCCGCGAGATGGGCGACGCGGTCGTCCAGGCCATCACCAAAACCACCATCAAGGGCTGATCCAGCTCCGGTTCGTCACGCCCTCCCCCGGCCTGACGAGCCGGGGAAAGAAGATTTTTTAACGCTGAGGGCAATTGTCATGACGAAACTCGTGGGACTCGTGGGCTGGCGCGGCATGGTCGGCTCCGTGCTGATGGACCGCATGGTCGAAGAAAAAGACTTCGACCTCATCGAGCCGCTGTTCTTCTCCACCTCCAACGCCGGCGGCGCTGCCCCGGCGATGGCCAAGAATGAAACCCGGCTGCAGGACGCGTACGACATCGACGCGCTCAAGCGCTGCGACATCGTGATCACCGCCCAGGGCGGCGACTACACCACCGAGGTGTTTCCCAAGCTGCGCGCCGCGGGCTGGAACGGTCACTGGATCGATGCCGCCTCGACCCTGCGCATGAAGGACGACGCGGTCATCATCCTGGACCCGGTCAACCTGCCGGTGATCCAGAACGCCCTGGCCCACGGCGGCAAGAACTGGATCGGCGGCAACTGCACCGTGAGTTGCATGCTCATGGGCGTGGGCGCGCTCTACAAGGCCGGACTGGTGGAGTGGATGTCCACCCAGACCTATCAGGCGGCATCCGGCGGCGGCGCGCAGCACATGCGCGAACTGCTGACCCAGTACGGCACGCTCAACGCCGAGGTCAAGGCCCTGCTGGACGATCCCAAGAGCGCCATCCTGGAAATCGACCGCAAGGTGATCGCCAAGCAGCGCGCCCTGAGCGCGGCCGAAACCGCCAACTTTGGCGTGCCGCTGGGCGGCTCGCTGATTCCCTGGATCGACAAGGACCTGGGCAATGGCATGTCCAAAGAAGAATGGAAGGGCATGGCCGAGACCAACAAGATCCTCGGCCAGGGTGAGGGCTTCGGCCCGAACGCCCAACCGGCCGTGCCGGTCGACGGCTTTTGCGTGCGCGTGGGCGCCATGCGCTGCCATTCGCAGGCCCTGACCTTCAAGCTGAAGAAAGACGTGCCGCTGGCCGACATCGAAGCCATGATCGCGGCGGACAACGCGTGGGTGAAGGTCGTCCCGAATACGCGCGAAGCCACGATCAAGGACCTTACGCCGGTGGCCGTGACCGGCACCATGACCATCCCGGTCGGACGCCTGCGCAAGCTGGCGATGGGACCGGAGTACCTCGGCGCCTTCACCATCGGCGACCAGCTGCTCTGGGGAGCGGCGGAACCGCTGCGCCGCATGCTGCGCATCCTGCTCGACGCCTGACCACCGGCTCCCGGGCCAACGGGGCGCCCGCGTTGCCGTGACGCAACGCCGGCGCCCCGCGTTTTTCGGACAGGCGGTGGCCTTACAAACTCAAGCGGATTGTTAGCTTGTGGACGTAATCCGTTGATGTTAAGGTCAATTCTCGGTTTTTCACGTCGAGGTCCCCGTGCCATCCCACCCCCGCCACACCACCGCCACGTCCGCGTCTTCCGTGTCGAATTCCACAGCCCGTCACGGCATGTCCCGGCTTCACGCGGTGGCCGCGGCGGCCGTGCTGGCGCTGGGTCTGGGGCAATCGCCCGATGCGCTCGCACTGGCCCTCGGCAAAGTCACGGTCCAGTCCGCGCTGGGCGAACCCTTGCGGGCCGAAATCGACGTGCCGGACATCAGCGCCGAGGAAGCCGCCAGCCTGCGGGTGGGCCTGGCCTCGTCCGAGGCCTTCCGCGCGGCCGGTGTGGACGCCAGCGCGGCCCTCAACGGACTGCAGATCAGCCTGCAAAAACGGCCTGACGGCCGCAGCTACCTCCGCCTGATCGGGAACCGATCGGTCAATGAGCCCTTTGTCGACCTGATCATCGAGGCGAACTGGTCCACCGGCCGCATCGTGCGCGATTACACGCTGCTGTTCGATCCGCCGTCGCTGCGCTCGACGGCCCCGGCACCGCTGCCGCCCGCGGTGGCCGCCGCACCACGACCCGTCGCGCCGTCGGTGCGCCCACCCGCCGCTCCGGCGCCAGCGCCCGCCCCTGCCGCGACCGCGCCGGCCCCGGCGATCAAGGCACAGGCGCCTGCCGCAGCGCCCGCCGACGCCGGCGCCAAATCCGTGACGGTGCGCCCAGGCCAAACCGCCGGCGCCATCGCCGAGGCCCACCGCCCGCCCAGCGTGTCGCTCGACCAGATGTTGGTCGCCATGCTGCGCAACAACCCCAATGCCTTCATCGGCGGCAACGTGAACCGGATCAAGGCCGGGGCCGTCATTGCCCTGCCCGACGCCGCCCAAGCCGGTGAGACCTCGCCCTCGGAAGCGCGTCAGACGATCGCGGCACAAAGCCGCGATTTCAATGAGTTCCGTCGCCGGCTCGCGGGCGCCGCCCCGCAGGCGGCGGTTGAATCCGCCGACCGGCAGGCCGCGGGTCGTGTGCAGACCGAGGTCAAGGAAACCAAACCCGCGGCGCCGGCCGCCGACAAGCTGACCCTGTCCAAGGGAAGCGTGGCCCCGGGCGGCGCGTCGGAAGAGCAGATCGCCAAGCAACGCGCGGCCGCGGAAGCCGCCCAACGCGAGGCCGAACTCAAGCGCAACATCACCGAGCTGTCCAAGCTGACGCCGCCCGCGGCAGCGCCGGCGCCCGCCGCCGCACCGGCGCCCGCGCCAGCCGCTGCGCCCGCTGCCGCGGCCCCAACGCCCGCACCCGCACCCGCACCCGCACCGGCATCCCCGGCCGCCACCCCACCCGCCGCGGCCGCACCGGCGGCCGAAGCGTCCCCGGCACCCGCACCGGCTGCTGCCGCGCCGGCGCCAGCCCCAACGCCGGCGCCCGCGCCCACCGTGGCGGCCCCGAAGCCGCCCGCGCCGCCGGCAGCGCCCGCCCCGGTCCCAATGGAGGAACCCTCGCTGGTCAGCCAGCTGATGGAGAACCCCCTGGTGCTGCCGGCTGTGGGGGGCTTGCTGGCGCTCTTGGCCGGTCTGGGGCTGTACCGCCTGCGCCAGCGAAAGGCCAGCGCCAGCGTCGACAGCTCCTACCTCGAGAGCCGACTGCAACCGGATTCGTTCTTCGGATCCAGCGGTGGTCAGCGCATCGACACGGCGGAAGCTGCGGCGTCCGGATCGTCGATGGTGTATTCGCCAAGCCAACTGGACGCCGCCGGCGACGTGGATCCGGTGGCCGAGGCCGATGTGTATCTGGCCTACGGCCGCGACCTTCAGGCCGAGGAAATCCTCAAGGAAGCCATGCGGACGTCGCCCACCCGGGTGGCGATCCACGTCAAGCTGCTCGAAATCTATGCCAAGCGCCGCGATGCGCGGGCGTTCGAGGTGGTCGCCTCCGAAGCCTACGGACTGACCCAGGGCGAGGGCCCCGACTGGGAGCGTGCCTGCGAGCTGGGCCGCGAGCTCGACGCCAACAACCCCCTGTACCAGCCCGGCGGCAAACCGGTGGGCAAGGCGGCGGTGGCGGCGGCCGGCGCGGCCATGGGCGGCGCCAACACCATGCCTTTTGACGCGAGCCTGATCGACAGCACCGCGGCCCCCGCGCCGGCGCTCGACCTGGGCGCCCTGGACCTGGACCTCGACCTGCCGGTCGACGACGCCCCGACCGCCCCCCGCGGTGAGACGCCGGCCTCGGCCATGGACGACCTCAGCGCCACCGAGTCACTCACGACCCCAGGTGCACCGGAGTCGCTGATTCCCGCCAGCGAAGCGCCGTCGGCCGACCTGGGACTCGAGTTCGACCTCGACTTTCCCTCCGAGCCGGCGAAGCTGGCGTCTGCGCCGGCGCCGGCCAACGACCCGGTGCCAACGCTGCCGGACCTGGACCTGGATGTGCCGGCGCCCGCACCGGCCACCGCCGCCGCAGCGGCCCCGCTGAACTTCGACCTCAACGGGCTCAACCTCGACCTCGACGCGCCCGCCGCCGGCGCCGACACCGCCATGCCCGGCGCGGGTGAGCTGACCGAGGAAAACCCGCTGGAAACCAAGCTGTCCCTGGCCGAAGAGTTCCGAGCGATCGGTGATCTTGAGGGCGCCCGGTCGCTGGCCGAAGAGGTGATGGCCGAGGCGAACGGCGCGCTCAAGTCCAAAGCGTCGGCCTTCCTTGCCGATCTGGCCTGACGCCCCGCGCTTGCCCCCCGACACGCCCACCCCCGACTTCACGCCCAGTGCCACGCCGCGTCAGCGGATCGCGCTGGGCGTGAGCTTTTCGGGCACCGCTTACGACGGCTGGCAGAGTCAGCCCTCCGGCAACACGGTGCAGGACCACCTGGAGCGCGCGCTGTCGGCCTTCAGCGACCTGCCCGCGGTGAGCACCCTGTGCGCGGGCCGGACCGACGCCGGCGTGCACGGGCTGATGCAGGTGGTGCATTTCGACACCCCTTTGCAGCGTCCGGACAATGCCTGGGTGCGCGGCACCAACCGCTTTCTGCCCCCTGACATCGCCGTCCAGTGGGCCCAACCGGTGCCCGACGCGTTTCATGCGCGCGCCAGCGCGCTGGCGCGGCGTTATGCCTACGTGCTGCTGGAGTCGCCGGTGCGGCCCAGCGTGGACGCCGGGCGTGTCGGGTGGGTTTTTCGCCCCCTGTCGCAGACCGCCATGCAGGCGGCGGCCACACACCTGCTTGGCGAACACGACTTCAGCTCGTTTCGCGCCGCCCAATGCCAGGCGCATACACCCGTCAAGACGCTGCGGCGGCTGGAAATCGCGCGGCGCGGCGCCTACTGGCGTTTTGAGTTTGAGGCGAACGCGTTCCTGCACCACATGATCCGCAACATCATGGGCTGCCTGATCGCCGTGGGCACTGGCAACCGACCGGCCGACTGGATGGCCGAGGTCCTGGCGGCGCGTTCGCGCGACGCGGCCGCACCCACCTTTTCCCCCGATGGCCTGTACTTTCTGGGGCCGGTCTACGATGCCGCCTGGGGTTTGCCGGCGCGCACGCCCGCGTTCGACTGGCTGCCATGAAGACCCCCTCCGCCCCACCCCCGACCCACCCGGCGCCCGGGCGCACGCGCATCAAGTTCTGCGGGTTCACCCGCGAAGCCGACGTGGACGCGGCGGTGTTGGCAGGCGCCGACGCGGTGGGCTTTGTGTTGTACCCGCCCAGCGCCCGCGCGGTGTCGCCCGAGCGGGCGGGCGCGCTGGCGCGCCGCCTGCCGGCGTTCGTCACGCCGGTGCTGCTGTTCGTCAATGCCAGCGAAGCCGAGGTGGAAGCGGGCCTGCGGGCCGTGCCGAACGCGCTGCTTCAGTTCCACGGCGATGAGACCCCGGCAGCTTGTGCCGCCGCGGGCCGGCCATTCCTGCGCGCCGCGCGGATCCCGACCGGGCCGGCCGGGCATGGCTTCGATCTCCTACAATTCGCGAACCTGTTTGCCGCCGCCCAAGGCATCCTGCTCGACGCTCACGTCGAGGGTTTCGGCGGTGGCGGTCAATCCTTCGACTGGACAGCATTCCCGTGGTCACACCCGCGACTAAACGCCAGCTCTCGCCTCGTTTTGTCTGGTGGACTCACGCCTGCAAACGTGACCGATGGCATCCGGCTCGTGCGGCCCTGGGCCGTTGACGTGAGTTCGGGCATCGAGGTGTCCAAAGGCATCAAGAGCGCCGAGAAAATGCAGGCCTTTGCGGCCGCCGTGCGTGCCGCCGACGCGTCAACCGCCATTCCCCCGTCCTGACGGACCCCCGCGCCTGCCGCGGGACCGTCGCTCTCCGACAGGATTTCCCCATGCAGACGCCCTATCAGCAACCCGACGCCCGTGGCCGTTTCGGCATCTACGGCGGCAGCTTCGTGAGCGAAACGCTCACCCACGCCATCAACGAACTCAAGGCCGCCTACGCGCGCTACCAGCACGACCCCGACTTTCTGGCCGAGTTCAAGCGCGAACTGGCCCACTTTGTCGGCCGGCCCAGCCCCGTGTACCACGCCGCGCGCATGAGCCGCGAGCAGGGCGGTGCTCAGATCTTCCTCAAGCGCGAAGACCTCAACCACACCGGCGCCCACAAGGTCAACAACACCATCGGCCAGGCCATGCTGGCCAAGCGGATGGGCAAGCCGCGCATCATTGCCGAGACCGGCGCGGGCCAGCACGGCGTGGCCACCGCCACGATCTGCGCGCGCTATGGCCTCGAGTGCGTGGTGTACATGGGCAGCGAGGACGTCAAGCGCCAGAGCCCCAACGTGTACCGCATGAAGCTGCTGGGCGCCACGGTGGTGCCGGTGGAAAGCGGCAGCAAGACGCTGAAAGACGCGCTCAACGAGGCCCTGCGCGACTGGGTGGCCAACGTCGACAACACCTTCTACATCATCGGCACCGTGGCCGGCCCGCACCCGTACCCGATGATGGTGCGCGACTTCCAGAGCGTGATCGGCGAGGAATGCCTCAAGCAGATGCCCGAGATGCTGCGTGAAGCCCATTGCCTGGGCGAGCAGCCCGATGCGGTGGTTGCCTGCGTGGGCGGCGGGAGCAACGCCATGGGCATCTTCTACCCCTACATCAACCACACCGGCACGCGGCTGATCGGCGTAGAAGCCGCCGGCGAGGGCCTGGACAGCGGCAAGCACTCGGCCTCCCTGCAGATGGGCACGCCGGGCGTGCTGCACGGCAACCGCACCTACGTGCTGCAGGACGACAACGGTCAGGTGACCGAAACGCACAGCGTCAGCGCTGGCCTGGACTACCCCGGCGTCGGGCCGGAACACGCCTTCCTGAAGGACATCGGCCGCGCGGAATACGTCGGCGTGACCGACACGGAGGCGCTGTCGGCGTTCCACTACCTGTGCCGCACCGAGGGCATCATCCCGGCGCTGGAGTCGAGCCATGCCATCGCCCACGCGATGAAGCTGGCCAAGACCATGGCGCCCACGCAGTCCATCCTGGTCAACCTGTCCGGCCGCGGCGACAAGGACATCGGCACCGTGGCCGACCTGGCGCAGGCGGATTTTTATTGCCGGCCGAGCTGCCGCGGGCAATCGGTCAAAGGCGGCGTGGCGCCGGTGGAGGTGGTGCGATGAGCCGGATTGACGCGTCGCTGGCCACGCTCAAGGCCCAGGGCCGCAAGGCGCTCATTCCGTTCGTCACCGCCGGCTTTCCCGCGCCGGGCGTCACCGTCGAACTGCTCCACGCCATGGCCGACGCGGGCGCCGACGTGATCGAGCTGGGCGTGCCGTTCTCCGACCCATCGGCCGACGGGCCGGTGATCCAGGCCGCGGGTGACCGCGCCCTGGCCGCCGGCGTCGGGCTGGTGCAGGTGCTGGGCATGGTGCGCGATTTCCGCGCCGCCAACACGACCACCCCGGTGGTGCTGATGGGCTACGCCAATCCGATCGAGCGCTACGACCAGAAGCACGGCGATGGCGCGTTCGTGAACGATGCGGCCGCCGCCGGGGTGGACGGCGTGCTGGTGGTGGACTACCCGCCGGAGGAGTGTGAGGACTTCGCCCGCGCGTTGCGCGCGCGGGACATGGACCTGATCTTCCTGCTCGCGCCCACGTCGACCGACGAGCGCATGGCGCAGGTGGCGCGGGTGGCCAGCGGCTACGTGTACTACGTCTCGCTCAAGGGCGTGACCGGCGCGGGCACGCTCGACGTCGGTCAGGTCGAGGCCATGCTGCCGCGCATCCGCCAGCACGTGCAGATCCCGGTGGGCGTGGGCTTCGGCATCCGCGACGCCGAGACCGCCCGCGCCATCGGCCGCAGCGCCGACGCGGTGGTCATCGGCAGCCGGCTGATCCAGCTGATCGACGGCGTGCCGCCCGCCCAGGCGCCGGCCACCGCGGCCGACTTCCTGCGCGGCATCCGCACCGCGCTCGACGCCTGAACGCCGTCCGGCGCCGCGCCGGCGGGCAGCCCCCGCCGGCCATGTTCTAATCCCGCCGCTGAAGGAGATCGCGCATGTCCTGGCTTGAAAAACTGCTGCCGCCCAAGATCACCCCGACCGACCCGACCGAGCGCCGCAGCGTGCCTGAAGGGCTGTGGATCAAGTGCCCGAGCTGCGAGGCGGTGCTCTACAAGACGGATCTGGAAAAGAACCAGAACGTCTGCCCCCACTGCGCCCACCACCACCGCATCGGCGCGCGCGCCCGCCTCAACGCCTTCCTCGACGCCGAGGGCCGCTACGAGGTCGCGCAAGAGGTGTTGCCGGTCGACGCGCTGAAGTTCAAGGACAGCCGCAAGTACCCCGAGCGCCTCAAGGAGGCGATGGACAACACCGGGGAAACCGACGCGCTGATCGTCATGGGCGGTGCGGTCAAGGGCGTGAGCCTGGTGGCGGCCTGCTTCGAGTTCGATTTCATGGGCGGCTCCATGGGTTCGGTGGTCGGCGAGCGCTTTGTGCGCGGCGTCGAGGAAGCCATCGCGCAAAAGGTGCCCTTCCTCTGCTTCACCGCCACGGGCGGCGCCCGCATGCAGGAAGGCCTGCTGTCGCTGATGCAGATGGCCAAGACCAACGCCGCGCTCACCCGTCTGGCCAAGAAGGGCCTGCCCTACGTCAGCGTGCTGACCGACCCCACGATGGGCGGCGTCAGCGCGGGTTTTGCATTCATGGGCGACGTCGTCATTGCCGAACCGAAGGCGCTGATCGGCTTCGCCGGCCCGCGGGTCATTGAAAACACCGTGCGCGTGAAGCTGCCCGAAGGCTTCCAGCGCGCCGAGTTCCTGCAGACCAAGGGCGCGGTCGACTTCATCTGCGACCGCCGCGAACTGCGTGACACCGTGGCCCACGTGCTGGCCATGCTGCAGCGGCAAAGTGCCGACGCGGTGGTCGACGATTGACCGCCGCCGCGCCACCGGCTGAGCCGCTCGCGCTGACCCAGCTGCCCCTCTTTCCGCTGCAGACCGTCCTGTTTCCAGGCGGTTGGCTGCCGTTGCGGATTTTTGAGGTCCGTTACCTCGACATGATCGGCCGCTGTCACAAGGCGGGGGCGCCGTTTGGTGTGGTCTGCCTGAGCGAAGGCAGCGAGGTACGACGCCCGGGTCCGGCGGCCGGCGACGCGCCGGGATTCGCCCGCGAGGCGTTTCACGGCACCGGCGTGCTGGCGCAGATCGAATCGCTGGAGAAACCGCAGCCCGGCTTGTTCATGATCCGCTGCCGTGGCTTGCAGCGTTTCCAGATCACCCGGCGGCAGCAGTTGCCGCACGGCTTGTGGGTGGCCGACGTGGTGCTGGACGCGGCGGAGCCGGTGGTGCCGGTGCCCGCGCACCTGCTGGGCGCGCGCGACGGCTTGCAGCGCCTGCTGGCCAGCCTGACAGAGCGTCAGCCCGAAGCGCTGCCGGGTTTGCCGCTGCAGCCGCCTTACCACTGGGACGACGCCGGCTGGCTGGCCAACCGCTGGGCCGAACTGCTGCCGGCGCCCGCGGAGCTCAAGCAGCGTCTGATGGCGCTGGACAATCCCCTGGTGCGGCTGGAACTGGTGGCCGACTTGCTGGAGCGGCTGGGTCTGGACGCCCCGGACGCCGCCTGATCCGCCTTCGGCGGCGCGACACCTCCCGGCGCCCCCCGGCTTCTTCAGGCCGTCTTCAGGCCGTCTCCAGACCGTGATTCAAGCCGCCAGCCAGGCGAGGGCCTGCTGGTAGCGCTCGCTGCGCATCAGGTCGTCCCAGGCCGGGGCGCCGGCGGTGCCCAACAAGCCACGGCGGCGCGCGTCACTCTCGGGATCGGGCACCCAATCGCCCTGCACCACGGCCCGCGCCAGCGCTTCAATCGCATCGTCAATCGGTGCGCCCCCATCGACCACCGACTGGTTGCACAACAACACCAGGTCAGCGCCAGCACCCAGGGCCGCGAGAGCCGCGTCACCAAACGGCACCTCGCGGCCATCGATCTGGCGCGCGGCCGCCATGCCGAGGTCGTCGCTGACGATGGCGCCGGTGAAACCGAGCTGGCCGCGCAGGATGTCGCGCAGCCAGCGCGCGGAAAAACCGGCCGGCCGGCTGTCGACGCGGGGGTAGATCACGTGGGCGGGCATCACCGCCGCCAGCCCCGGCGCCAGCCAGCCGTAGGGGGCTGCGTCGTCGGCGAGCAGCGTGCGCAGCGGGCGGCGGTCCACCGCCATGGCGTGGTGCGAATCGGCCTGGGCGAAGCCGTGGCCGGGGAAGTGTTTGGCGCAGTGGGCCATGCCTGCGGTGCGCAGGCCGAGCAGGAGGGACTGCGCCAGGACGGTGACCACGCGGGGATCGCGGCCGAAGGCACGGTCGCCGATGACGCTGCTGTGGCCGTGGTTGAGGTCGAGCACCGGCGTGAAGCTGAGATCCACGCCACAGGCGCGCAGCTCGGCGCCGAGCACATAGCCCGCGGCGGTGGCGGCGCGCGTGGCGGCCAGGGCTGCCTCGGGCGACGGCCCCCAGCGCTCGCCCAGCGCCGCCATCGGCGGCAGGTGGGTGAAGCCGTCGGTGCGAAACCGCTGGACGCGACCGCCCTCGTGGTCCACCGCGATCAGCAGATCGGACCGCACCGCCTTGATCTGCCGGCACAGGCGGGTGAGCTGCGCGCGGTCGCGCCAGTTGCGGCCAAACAGGATCACGCCACCGACCAGCGGGTGGGCGAGACGGGCGCGGTCGGCGGGGCTGAGCGTCAGGCCGGCGACGTCGATGAGCAAGGGCGCGGGGTGGTTCATGGCAGATCTGGCAGGGCGCGTTCGACGACCACGAAGCTCGCGGCGTAGTCGGACTCGTCGGTCACGGTGACGTGGGCGCGCAGGCCCTGGGCGTCGAACCAGTCGCGCAAGGCGCCGTGCAACACCAGGCGGGGCGCGCCGCTGGGGTGGTTGAGGATTTCGCAGTGGCGCCAGGTCATGGGCAAGCGCATGCCCAGGCCGATCGCCTTGGAAAAGGATTCCTTGGCTGAAAAGCGCGTGGCCAGGAAACGCACACCCCGCTCCGGCCAGCGCGCCGAGCGCTGCCGCCAGACCGCCAGCTCGGCCTCGCCCAGCACCTTGTGGGCGAAGCGGTCGCCCTGCCGCTGCAGCACCGCGGCGATGCGCCGGACGTCACAGACGTCGGTGCCGATGCCGTGGATGCTCATGTCGGGTCGTCCGTGCCATCGAACCCGGCGTCGATGAAAGCGCGGTCGATGCAGGCGCGGTAGGCGCGGACGGTCTCGGCGTAGCCGACTTCCAGGGCGTCGGCGATGAGCGCGTGGCCGATGGACACCTCGCTCACCCGCGGCACGCCGCGCACGAAGGCGGTGAGGTTGTCGCGGTTGAGGTCGTGGCCGGCGTTGACGGCCAGCCCCGCATCCAGCGCGGCCTGGGCCGCGGCGGCAAACCGCGCCAGCTGCGCGGCGCGGGCCGCCGGATCGCTCCAGGCGGCGGCGTAGGGCTCGGTGTAGAGCTCCACGCGATCGGCCCCCACCGCCCGGGCCGCGGCCATGGCGCTGGCCTCGGCGTCCATGAACAGGCTCACGCGCACGCCCAGCGCCCGGCACTCGTCAATCAACGGGCGCAGGCGCGCGGCGTCGTCGGGGAAGCGCCAGCCGTGGTCGCTGGTGAACTGGCCTTCGGCGTCGGGCACGAAGGTGGCCTGGTGCGGCCGCAGCGCGCGCACGAAGTCCATGAGGTTATGGAAGGGGTTGCCCTCGATGTTGTATTCGCGGTCCGGCCAGTCGCGCAGCAGCGCGGCGAGGTCGTGGACATCGTGGGTGCGGATGTGGCGCTGGTCGGGCCGGGGGTGCACGGTGATGCCAGCGGCGCCGGCCTGCAGGCACAGCGTGGCCGCGCGCGTGACCGAGGGGATGCCAAGGTGGCGGGTGTTGCGCACCAGGGCCACTTTGTTGAGGTTCACCGACAGCGCGGTGCGCGGAGCGGAATCGGTCATGGCGAGGGGGGAGGTGAAGAACGGTGGCGCAGCAGCGCCTGCACGTCGAGCATCAGCTGGCGGGTCCGGAACACCCGCACGCCGCCATGGTAGTGCAGCAGCTGGCGCAACGGGATGCGCAGGGCCTGCGCCACCGGGTCGATGGCCCGCAGCGCCGACACCAGCGGCGCCGGGTCGTCGAGAGCGGCTTGCAGGGCCTGCCAGTGCGCGCCGGGCAGCGCGTGCGGTTCGTCGTCGGGCGCGGCTCGCAGGCCCGCCTCGGGAATCAGCACGTAGCGCCCGGCCGGGTCGATCGGCTGCAGGCTCGCGCCTTCGACCGCCAGGTCCGGGAGGAAACCCACCGCGCGCAACAGCAGCAACTCAACCGCCCGCACGACCAGATGCTGGGTCGTGTCACCCTGCTCGGCCAGCAGGCGCACCGCCAGCGCGAACTGGTCAAACAGGGCGGGATGCGGGTCGTCCCTCGCCAACAGACGCAGCAACAACTCGTTGAGATAGCTGCCGGCCAGCAGCGCGTCGCCGGTGGGCATGACGTGCCCGCCCACCCAATGGGCCGACTTCAGCGTCCGGACCTCGGCATCACCACCCCAGCCGATGTGCAAGGGCTGCAACGGCAACAACACCGGACGGAACTGCGAGGTCGGCCGCTTCACGCCCTTGGCCACCAGCGCGATCCGCCCGTGGCGTCGGGTGAAGACCTCCAGCACCAGGCTGGACTCGCTCCAGTCGTACCGATGCAGGACGAAGGCCGGTTCGTCCGCCGCCCGCGCACTCATGCGGCGCGAGAGACTGAAGAAACCCCTGCTGCGCAGCGGCAGAGCGTGGGGGCCACGATCCCGGCGCCAGGCCGCCCCAAGCGGGGATCGCACCCCCTCGGGGGGCAGCG
>NZ_JBXVVX010000007.1:0-6993 GCF_057219855.1 Hydrogenophaga sp. T66
GCGCTGGTGGAGGAGAGTGCGGCCGCCGCCGAAAGCCTCAAGGATCAGGCCAAGCGGCTGGCACAGGTGGTCGCGGTGTTCCGCGTGGATGGGGCGGCCAGCGCATCGCTGGCGCCGAGCTACACGCCGGTCACGCCCATCGCCTCGGCCACCGCGGCGGCCCCCAGCGCGGCCAGCGCCAAGCCGGCGCCCGCCGTGAGCCACAGCCCGCGCCCGGCCGTGGCGGCCAGCCCGACGGCCAAACCCGCCGCCCCGGCGCTCAAGCGCCCCGCCCCCGCCGCCTCCCCGGCCCCCGCCCGTGCCGCCTCCGGCGCCGACGAGGGCGACTGGGAAAGCTTCTGAGCCCCTCCCCTTCCGAACCGGCACCCCACCCGCCGGCCGATCCCCACCTCCACAAGAGTCCGTCGATGACCACATCCCATGACCTCTCCCCCGGCCCGCGGGAATCCTCAGGCGCCGATCTCGGCGACCGCGTGATGCTCGCGGCCATCGTGCTGAGCGCGCTGGCCGTCGGGCCGATCGGCTGGACTCACCAGACCCTGACCCTGCTGGGCGTTCTGGGTCCGCTGGTGTGTCTGGGGGTGGGCGTGGCGGCGTACGCGCTCGCGCGCGGCACGCTGTTGAGCCGCAACGTGCTGGCGGCCGTTCAGGTGGCGATGGTGGTGTGGCACATCCAGCTCGGCCGCGGCGAGCTCGAGTTTCACTTCGGGGTGTTCGTCACGCTGGCCCTGCTGCTTGTCTACCGCGACTGGCGCCCCATCGTCCTGGCCGCCGCCCTGTTCGCCGTCCACCACGTGGCGTTCGACCGGTTGCAGGCCGCTGGCTTTGGGGTCTATTGCGCGCCGGAAGCCGATTTCGCGCGGATCCTGCTGCACGCCACCTATGTGGTGGTGCAGACCGCGCTGGAAGTGATGCTGGCCCGTGGCATGGCGCGCGCCGCGCGCGAGGGCGAAGAGCTGGCAGCCCTGGTCGCGTCGGTCAACCGCAACGAGCGGCTGAACCTGGACGTGTCGGCCGTGCCGGTGAGCACCGCCAAGGGCGCGGCCCTCAAGCAGGCGTTTGAGCGCATGGGCGCGGTGGTGGCCTCCGTGAAGCAGTCGGTGGCGCAGATCGATGTGGCCAGCGCAGAAATCGAGCAGGGCAACGCCGATCTGTCGGCGCGCACCGAGCAGGCCGCTGGCCGGCTGCAGCAGACGGTCGACAACCTGCAGCAGATCAACAGCAGCGCCACGCAGAGCGCCGAGGCTTCCGCGCAGGCCGCGGCGCTGGCCAAGGCCAATGCCACGGCCGCCGCCCAGGGTGGCGCCGTGATGACCGAGGTCGTGACCACCATGGGCGACATCCACGAGAGCTCGCGCAAGATCAGCGACATCATCGGCGTGATCGACGGCATTGCCTTCCAGACCAACATCCTGGCGCTCAACGCCGCGGTGGAAGCCGCGCGCGCCGGCGAGCAGGGCCGCGGCTTTGCGGTGGTGGCCGGCGAGGTGCGCAACCTGGCCCAGCGCAGCGCCGAAGCCGCCAAGGAGATCAAGGGCCTGATCGAGGCCAGCGTGGACCGCGTGGACCGCGGCACCGGCCTCGTGGCCCGCGCCGGTGACGCCATCCGTGAGGTGGTGGACAACGTGCAGCGCGTCACCAGCGCCATCGATGACATCACCCGCTCAGCCCGCGCGCAAAGCACCGAGGTGGCCTCGGTCAGCGGCGCGGTGGAACACATCGACCAGATGACGCAGCAGAACGCGGCGCTGGTGGAGCAAAGCGCCGCCGCCGCCAGCAGTTTGCGGCAGCAGTCCAGCCTGCTGGTGCGGGCCGTCGACACCTTTCAGGTCGCTGCGGCGGCCGCCTGATCCTTCCCTCGGGAGATTGCCATGGGCATGCAGTCATTGATGCGTCAGTTCTCGATCCGCACCCGCATGATCGGCGCCATCGCCGTGGTGCTCGCGCTGCTGGGTGTGGTCGGCGGTACCGCCTTGTGGGCGATGAACAGCCTCAACCACAACCACGAGGAGTTCGTGGACCACGCGTTCGCCGAGAACATGACCCTGGCCAAGCTGCAGGTGGCGCTGGGCGACGTGGCGCGGCACGAGAAAGACATGGTCATCTCTTATGAGCGTCCCGAACTGGTGGCCCAGGCGCGCGCGCGCTGGCAGGCCTCGCTCGACGGTGTGCGCCAGCAGATGCAGGCCATGCTGCAGGGCGAGGAGGACGAGGACAACGTGCTCGTGCGTGCCATGACCACCCAGCTCGACGCGTACGCCGAAGGCGCCCGCCCGGTCGCCGACCAGCTGCAGAACAACGGCTACGACAACGCCACGGTGGCCAACCGCATGCTGGCCCGGCCCCACGAGCAATTCGCCGGCATCCAGGCCAACATGGACAAGGTGTCGGCCGTCCTGGCGGAGGAGGCCGCGGCGCTGCAGGCCGAAGGAAAGGCCACCAGCCGCCTGTCCTGGTGGGTGTTTGCGGCCGTGCTCGCGGTGGCCATGGGCGTGGTGGTGCCGACCACGCTGGCCAACATGCAAAGCATTTGCCGACCGCTCGATGAAGCCCAGCGGCTGGCCACTGGCATCACGCAGGGCAACCTGACCCAGCGCGTCAACGCCACCGGCCGTGACGAGCTGGCCGGTCTGATGGCAGCCCTGGGCGAGATGCAGTCCTCGCTGGCACGCATCGTCGGCGAGGTGCGCAACACCACCGAAAGCATCGGCACCGCCAGCGCGCAGATCGCCAGCGGCAACCAGGACCTGTCCAGCCGCACCGAGCAGGCCGCCAGCAGCCTGCAGCAGACGGCCGCGAGCGTCGATCAGATCACGGGCACGGTCAACCAGAGCGCCGAAGCGGCGCGCGAGGCCAGCGCGATGGCCGAGTCCAACGCCACGGTCGCGGCCCGCGGTGGCGAGGTGGTCGGTCAGGTCGTCGCCACGATGGACGAGATCCACCGCAGCAGCCAGAAGATCAACGACATCATCGGCGTGATCGACGGGATTGCCTTTCAGACCAACATCCTGGCGCTCAACGCTGCGGTGGAAGCCGCGCGCGCGGGCGAGCAGGGCCGCGGCTTTGCGGTGGTGGCCGGCGAGGTGCGCAACCTCGCACAGCGCAGCGCCGAAGCCGCCAAAGAGATCAAGGGCCTGATCGAGGCCAGCGTGGACAAGGTCAGCACCGGCACGCGCCAGGTCAGCGAAGCGGGTCAGACGATGGGCGAGGTGGTGGCGAACGCCCAGCGCCTGTCCAGCGTCATCGGTGAAATCACGCGCGGGGCGCAGAACCAGTCGCAGGGCATTGGCCAGGTCAATGAAGCCGTGGGCCACCTCGACCAGATGACGCAGCAGAACGCCGCGCTGGTGGAGCAAAGCGCCGCCGCCGCCGAAAGCCTGAAGGAGCAGGCCCAGCGCCTGGCCGAGGTGGTGCGGGTGTTTCGCGTTGCGGCCTGATTCGCGGGGCCGCACCCGCTGCCTATACTGTCCGGGTGTATGCCGGCGGGGTCGCGCCACGCGCCGCCCCGCCCCACCGGAGAAGCCCGATGAACGCCCGTCTCCCGGCGTCCGCGCTGGACGCTTCCGCCCTGCAGTCCCATGTCGACGACGCGTGGCAGTCGCGCATCGTGCCGGCCTTGCAGCGCTACATCGAAGTGCCGGCGAAGTCGCCGATGTTCGACCCCGAGTGGGCCGAGCGCGGCTTGATCGACGGCGTGGTCCGCTCGGCGGCCGAATGGATCGAGGCCCAGCGCGTGCCGGGCTTGCGGCTGGAGATCCTGCGCCTGACCGACGAGCGTGGCCGCCCGCGCACCCCGGTGCTGTTCTTTGAGTTGCCTGCCAGCGCCGGCCGCGACGGCACGCCCGCGCCCGCGTCGGGCCAGACCGCGCTGCTGTACGGTCACCTCGACAAGCAGCCGGAGTTCAGCGGCTGGCGCAGCGACCTCGGACCCTGGACGCCCGCGATCGTGGACGGCCGCCTCTACGGCCGCGGCAGCGCCGACGACGGCTACGCGGTCTACGCCAGCATCGCCGCCATCCAGGCCTTGCAGGCGCAGGGCGCGGCGCACCCGCGCCTGGTCGGCCTGATCGAGACCAGCGAGGAGAGCGGCTCCGGCGACCTGTTGCCCTACGTGGACGCGCTGCGCGCCCGGCTCGGCGACGTGGGCCTGGTCGTGTGCCTGGACAGCGGCGCGGGCAACTACGACCAGCTGTGGCTCACCACCAGCCTGCGCGGCATGGCCAGCGGCGTGCTGAAGGTCGAGGTGTTGACCGAGGGCGTGCATTCGGGTGACGCATCCGGCGTGGTCCCGTCGAGCTTTCGCATCCTGAGGCACGTGCTTGACCGGCTGGAGGACAGTGCCACCGGCGAGCTGCTGCCGCGGGAGTTTCACGTGGACATCCCGGCCGAGCGCGTGGCGCAGGCGCAGGCCACGGCGGCGATCCTCGGCGACGCCGTGATGCGCCGTTTCCCGTGGGCGCACCACGACTGCGGCGGCGCGAGCGTGTTCACGCTGCCCACCACCGACGATCCGGTGCAAGCCCTGCTCAACCGCACGTGGCGGCCCACGCTGTCGGTCACGGGCGCGGAAGGTCTGCCGGCGTTGCGCGACGCCGGCAATGTGTTGCGCCCGTACACCGCGTTCAAGCTGAGCCTGCGCCTGCCGCCGCTGGTGGACGCCGCGGTGGCGGTCCAGCGCCTGAAGACCCTGCTCGAAGACAACGCGCCCTACCAGGCCCGTGTCACCTTCACGCCCGAAGGATCGGCCCACGGCTGGAACGCGCCGGCCACCGCGCCGTGGTTCGAGCAGGCGCTGCAGCACGCCTCGCAGGCCCACTTCGGCGCGGCCTGCGCCACCATCGGCCAGGGCGGCACGATCCCGCTGATGAACCTGCTCAGCCAGGGCTTTCCGCGCGCCCAGATGATGGTGTGCGGCGTGCTGGGCCCGCAGAGCAACGCCCACGGCCCGAATGAATTCCTGCACCTCGATTACGCGCGCCGGCTGACGGCCAGCGTGGCCCAGGTCATCGCCCGCATGCCCTGAGCCGCCCGCCCATGCCGCGCAGCACCGACACCACGCAGCTCCCCTTCACGGCGCGCGACGGGGCCACCCTGGCGCTGTACGACTGGTCGCTGCCCCTGCGCTGGCGGCCGCGCGGCGTGGTGCTGATCGTGCACGGGATCGGCGAACACGCGTGGCGCTACGACCCGCTGGCGCAACGGCTCAACGACTGGGGCTTCACCGTGCGCGCCTACGACCAGCGTGGCCACGGCGACTCGGCCGGCCCGCCCGGTGTGATCCCCCACGACGACGCCCTGCTCGATGACCTGGCCGAAGTGATCGGCGACACGCGCGACCACATCGCCACGCCCTGGGGTTGTCCGCTCATCCTGCTGGGCCACAGCATGGGTGGCCTGGCCAGCGCCACCTATGTGCAGCGCGCGCTCGACCGGCCCGCGCCCGCGGTGGACGCGCTGGTGCTGTCGTCGCCCGCGCTCGACGCCGGTCTCAGCGGCCTGCAGCGCGCGCTCATTGCCCTGCTGGGCCGGCTCGCCCCCGACCTCGCCGTGCCCAACGGGCTGGACGCGCGCAAGATCTCCCACGACCCGGCCGTGGTGAGCGCGTACCAGCGCGACCGCCGCGTGCACAACCGCATCTCGGCGCGCCTGGCCCGCTTCATCGATGGCAACGGCCCGCGGGTGATCGCCGCCGCGCCGCACTGGCGTGTGCCGACCCTGCTGCTCTACGCCGGGGACGACGCCCTGGTCAACCCGGCCGGCAGCCGCGCCTTTGCTGAAGCCGCGCCGCCCGAGGTCGTGCGCGCCCGGTGTTTCGACCGCCTGTACCACGAGATCTTCAACGAGGCCGACACCACCGCCGTGCTCGGCACGCTCAAGGCCTGGCTGGCCGTGCAGGCGCCGGGCGACGGCAGCCCGCTGCCGCCGGGTGCATGACAGTTCACGGATTTTTCGTCGATCTGTCATCAACGTCTGTGATCTGACGCTGATCAAGCCGTTTCGGCTGAGAAGGCCTGCCGAAACACCGCTTTTTGCTGCACCGCACTCAAGCCGTGACCCCACACTGCCGATGACGGCTCGCGTCCTGATCGGGACGTTTCTGTCGCCTGGCCCGGTGCCGCCGATCCGGCACCTTCGGAGTGTTCCCATGTCCTTTCTGAACTTGCTGTCGGTGCGCGCCAAGCTTGCCCTCTTGATTTCGCTGTGTGCCCTGGGCATTTCAGCGGTGTGTGCGCTTTCGCTGTGGAACCTGCATTCCAGCAAGCTGCAGACCCGCAGCCTGGTGGAGTCTGAAGTCACTGCGCTGCGCGGGCTGAGCGATCTGCGTGCGGACCTGGGCAATATCCGCCGCTTCGAGAAAGACCTCTTCCTCAACCTCGCGGACGAGGCCGAACTGCAGCGCTACCACGGGCTGTGGCGCGAGCGCGTGGCCGACGCTGGCGCGCGGATCGACGCCCTGATGCCACGGGTCAACACCGCCGAGGCTGAGGCACTGACCCGCATGAAAGCGGGGTTGGCCAGTTATGCCGCGGTGGTCGAGGCGATCGTCGTCAAGATTCAGCGGGGCGAGATCAACGACCCGTGGCGGGCCAACGCCGCGCTGGAGCCCGCCAAGGGCGCGGTGCGCGCCGCCGACGGCGCACTCGCCGAGGTGAACACGGGCGTGATGGAGCGCGTCGACACGGTGGTGCCGCGGCTGGAGGCGCTTCAGCGCGAGACCTCGCTCATCACCCTGGCGTTGAGTGGTCTGGCGCTGGCCTTGGCCGTGGCCTTCGGGCTGGCCGTCGCCCGCCGCATCACCCAGCCGCTGGAGACGGCGGTGCAGGCCATTGAGCGGGTGGCCGCGGGCGATCTGGCGCGCCCGGTGGCCGGCCAAGGTCGCGACGAGACGGCTCGTGTGTTGGAGGGCATTGCCCGCATGCAGCGATCCATGGCGCAGGTCGTGTCCCAGATCCGCAGCGCCACCGACAGCATCAACACCGCCTCGCTGGAGAT
>NZ_JBXVVX010000008.1:0-1195 GCF_057219855.1 Hydrogenophaga sp. T66
ATGGCAAAAGAGAAATTCGAGCGGACCAAGCCGCACGTCAACGTGGGCACGATTGGTCACGTGGACCACGGCAAGACCACGCTGACGGCTGCCATCACCACGGTGCTGTCGAAGAAGTTCGGTGGTCAGGCCAAGGCCTACGACCAGATCGATGCGGCGCCGGAAGAGAAGGCCCGCGGCATCACCATCAACACCGCGCACGTCGAGTACGAGACGGCCAACCGCCACTACGCGCACGTTGACTGCCCCGGCCACGCCGACTACGTCAAGAACATGATCACCGGTGCTGCCCAGATGGACGGCGCCATTCTGGTGTGCTCGGCCGCTGACGGCCCGATGCCCCAGACCCGCGAGCACATCCTGCTGGCCCGTCAGGTCGGCGTGCCCTACATCATCGTCTTCCTGAACAAGTGCGACATGGTCGACGACGCCGAGCTGCTCGAGCTCGTCGAGATGGAAGTGCGTGAACTGCTCAGCAAGTACGACTTCCCCGGCGACGACACCCCCATCGTCAAAGGCTCGGCCAAGCTCGCCCTCGAAGGCGACGCTGGCGACCTCGGCGAGCAGGCCATCATGCGCCTGGCCGACGCGCTGGACAGCTACATCCCCACGCCCGAGCGCGCGGTGGACGGCACCTTCCTCATGCCCGTGGAAGACGTGTTCTCCATCTCGGGCCGCGGCACCGTGGTGACCGGCCGTATCGAGCGTGGCGTGGTCAAGGTTGGCGAAGAAATCGAAATCGTCGGCATCAAGGCCACCCAGAAGACCACCTGCACCGGCGTGGAAATGTTCCGCAAGCTGCTCGACCAGGGCCAGGCGGGCGACAACGTCGGCATCCTGCTGCGCGGCACCAAGCGTGAAGAGGTCGAGCGCGGCCAAGTGCTGTGCAAGCCCGGCTCCATCAAGCCGCACACCCACTTCACCGGCGAGGTGTACGTGCTGAGCAAGGACGAGGGCGGCCGCCACACCCCGTTCTTCAACAACTACCGCCCGCAGTTCTACTTCCGCACCACCGACGTCACCGGCAGCATCGAGCTGCCGAAGGACAAAGAGATGGTGATGCCGGGCGACAACGTGTCGATCACCGTCAAGCTGATCGCCCCGATCGCCATGGAAGAAGGCCTGCGCTTTGCCATCCGCGAAGGCGGCCGCACCGTCGGCGCCGGCGTCGTGGCCAAGATCATCGAGTAATTCA
>NZ_JBXVVX010000009.1:0-869 GCF_057219855.1 Hydrogenophaga sp. T66
CCCCCGCCGCCTCCCCGGCCCCCGCCCGTGCCGCCTCCGGCTCCGACGAGGGCGACTGGGAAAGCTTCTGAGCCCTCCCCCTTCCGACCCGGCACCCCTCGCCACATCACAGCACCCCACAAGAAAAACCGGAGTTCTCTCATGTCCGCGCCCCATTCCCCCGCTCCCCGCGGCCTGCTCGCCACCCTGGGCCGCCGCCTCACCGCGGCTTTTGCCGCCGTCCTGCTGATCTTCACCGGTGTGCTGGCCATCACCGTGTGGAAGGTCGAGGCGGTGCAGGACCTCTCGGCCCAGACCACCCTGGAAGCCCGCAAGCTTGAACTCGCCGACAAGTGGCTGGCCGACGTGCGCCAGAACTCGGCCCGCTCGCTCGCGGTGGCCATGTCGCCCGGCAGCGACATGCTCAACTTTTTCAAGGACGCGATGGCAGCGACTTCGCGCGGCACCAGCGAAACCCAGAAAACGTTTCTGGAGATCGCCGCCAACAACCCCGAGGCGATGAAGCGCGCCACGCTGGTGGGTGATGTCCGCAAGGAATGGCTGGCGGCGCGGGACGAAATCAACGCGGTCAAGGCCTCCGGCGACGACGCGCGGGCCCGCGAACTGGTGGCCAGCAAATTCGTGCCGGTGACCAACCGCTACGTGGAAGTGACGCAGGCGCTGGTCGATGGACAGCTCGCCGCGATGAATGAACTGCAGGCGCGCGTGCAGGCCGAGTTCCGTTCGCTGTACCTGTGGCTGGCCGTCCTGTTCGTGGCCGCCCTCGCCGTCACGGCGGTGCTGTCGTGGCGCATCACCCGTTCGGTGACCGAGCCGATCAAGGAGGCCGTGGCGGTGGCCAACGCGGTGGCGGCGGGCGATCTCACGCG